>CAZWSX010000003.1:0-425626 GCA_964636985.1 uncultured Pirellulaceae bacterium
TTGATTCATGCTTTGGCCTTGCTGGCTTTGGTTCCCGCCCTTTTTTCGTGGACGGGTTTGATCATCGGGTTGCTGGGCGTCCACTTTGTCGGCCACGGCATTACGCTTTGTTATCACCGGTTGCTCACGCATCGCAGCTTTCGTTCGCCCAAATGGTTTGAGCGATTCTTGGTGGTGAATGCCCTTTGCAACTTGGAAGACACACCGGCCAAATGGGTGGCGTGGCATCGCATCCATCACCTGCACTCGGACGAGCAAGAAGATCCGCATAGCCCGCTGGTTCACTGGCTGTGGGGACACTTGGGCTGGTTGACGATCCACAACGTGGGAACGCACGACATCACGGCGTATCACAAGTACGCTCGCGATATTTTGCAGGACCCTTTCTATCTCGCGATGGAGCGTCATCGCTGGATCGCGTTCGCCATTTACATTGCGCACGCCGCGCTGTTTACGACGTTTGGGTACGTCTTGGGCATCACCGTTTGGGGAAGCCACGCCGCCGGTGTGCAACTGGCCGCGAGCGTGCTGGTGTGGGGCGTGATCCTTCGCACCGTCGCCGTGTGGCACATCACGTGGTCGGTGAACTCGCTCACGCATTTGTTCGGCTATCGCAACTACGAGACCAAAGACAACAGCCGGAACAACTGGTTTGTCGCATTGCTGACGGTCGGCGAAGGGTGGCACAACAACCACCACCACGACGAAGCCAGCGCCAGCAACCAGCACCGCTGGTGGGAACTCGACATCGTCTACTACGAGATCCGGCTGCTAGAGATGCTCGGCTTAGCGTCACAAGTGATTCGCCCGCGGGCCGAACGGCATGCTGAGCGGATGCCGGGTGATCCGCCCAAGCGTGCAGCGTAGGTGTGGCGATTTGCAACGATGCCATCTCTACCATTTGGCAAAGACGCTGCACCTGGGCAACGCTTCTCTAAGTTGCTTGACGCCCTGCACGCTGACCTTTGTTTCGTAGAGATTCAACAGGGTCAACTTCTGAAACCCATTGAGTGTCTCGACGGCGGCATCGGTGATGCTCGTGTCGGCTAAGTGCAAACTTTTCAAGCGTGGCAGATTCTTGATGCTTTCCAGACCAGCGCCAGCAATCCCGTCGCCGTGAATGGTGAGGCTTGTTAACTCGACTAACTTCGCAAGGTGAGAAAGCCCCTCGTCCGTTATCCCTGGGCCAGTCACGCTTAAACTTTTCAATTCCCTAAGTTCTGCCAGATGGGCCAATCCCTGATTTGTGATGCCACGCCCTTCGATGATCAGCCCCGTCAGTCGCTTAAGTCCTCGAAGTTGAGCAAGGCCGGCGTCGGTAACGTCCGCACGGCCTAAGTGCAGCTCTTCCAACTGCCTGAGGCCACTTACATGCTCCATCGCTTTATCGCCGATCGGTTTTGAGTACGTGGCACAGTGAAATTGCAACGACTTAAGTTGCGACAAACCGCGCAGATTTTTCATTCCCTCATCCGTGACGGTGGCATTCAAGATTTGAATCGCGCGAAGCTGCTGCAGGCTTTGGATATTTTCGAGCGTCTCATCGTCAGCGCCGTTCGCCGAGACGAAGCGCGCGTCGTTAAAGAAATCTTCGCCTAAGATTCGTTCGAGAAACTCATGCAGAGCAGGCTGGACAACCGCCTTGGTCATAGGCACCAATCTGAAGCCCGCATACGCCAGCGCAGTCACCCCTTCTTCATACGACACGTAGTCTCCTCGTTTTCGAAGGGTGGCGACAACGGCGCGTTGTTGGTGGGCCAAATCGATTTCCCTTCCGAGCCACCCCAAGGGAATCGCGGTCACGAGGACCGATGACAAAAGCGTCGACACGCCAAATTGCCACTTTGCTTTGAACAGCCATCCGACCAACAGGCACACCAGGATGAGAAGCAAGACGACAATAGTCGCCGCGACGGTGATGAGGGCCGTGTAGCCTTTGTGATCGTTGAACCAGAACCAATGGAAGCGGGAGGAGAGAAAGAGAACGCCCTGCATCAGGAGCACGAGCGATAGGAACCTGGCCGGTGTTGGTGCGTACCAGCGGCGTTTGGGAAGCGATGAGGCGTTGGGCGTTGATTTCATGGCCTACCCCATGAAGTTCAAAGGGACGGAGCAGGCCATTCTAGCGTTTGCGTTGTGCTGTAGCTGCACTCGCCAAGAGTGCGGGGCCTTGCTCCCTTAAATTCGTTCGCACTTCCCGCGTTCTGGCGAACGCGGCAACCACGGGATGACGATTCCACTCATCGATATGGCGTCGCTACGATCTTGCATTTCGGCAGCGATTCCCGCAACTTTTGCACTCCTTCGTCGGTGATCGTTCCGCCGAGAAGCCGGAGGCTGGTCAACCCTTTTAGCTCTGCAATATGCAGCAGTCCCTCATCGGTAATGCGGTGGCAGTCGATGCGTAGACTTTTCAAACGCTTCAGGCCCTTGAGGTGTACGAGTCCGGCGTCCGTCACATCGACATCGACCAAATGCAGTTCTTCCAGTCGCGTCAGTCCTCTGAGATGCTTGACTCCTTCATCGCCGATCAGAGAACCGCTTGACGAGCCCCTGAGATTCAAGCTTTTCAGGAGTGTCAGTCGACGTAGATGTTTCATGTCGTCGTTCGTGACAGCGGCGACCTGCACATCAAGTTCTTGCAGTTGAACCAGTTCACTTAGGATCTCGAGCGTTTCACCGTCGGCCTCCATGACCGATATCGAAAAGACATCGCGGAAGAAGTCTCTCCCCAAAGTGGATTCGAGATACTGCATGAGCGTGCGTTTTCTGTCCGTCGTAATGGCCCGCCGCGATTGGGTATTGAATCGTCGCTGGATTGCCTCATCGAGCGATACGCCCTCTTGGTACGAGATGTAGGCGCGACGATTTGCAAGTCCGGCGACCACGGTGCGTTGACGGCGGTCCGCTTCGAACTCGCGCGTCAGCCAACCGCAAGGAACGGCAACGAGCACCACGATCCACAGCACGGCCGCGACTCCAAACTGAGCCTTCCACGGTGTGAATCGGCTCATCAACACGGCGATCCCAAGAAAGAGCAGCCCAATCGCAGTCGCGGCCGATGCGATAAGGACTGTGTACCCCTTGCGCTCGTTGAACCAGAACCAGTAGTAGCGAGACGAGAGGAAGAGAACGCCCTGCATCAAGAGCATTGCCCACAGGAACTTGCCCGGCGTGAGTGCGTACCAACGGCGTTTGGGAATCGCTGGCGCGTCGGGCGATGAAGCCATGGCCTACCCCATGAAGTCAAAGGGACGGACCCTGGTATTCTAGCGTTTGTTTCTCGCTGCTGCGTCGTAGCCGCACTCGCGTAGAGCTCGCGTAGAGTGCGGTGGCGCCGCGAGTGGACGCCGCACTTCCCGCGTTCTGGCGAACGCAGCTACAGGGGAAGCCGCTTGCTCTGCGTTATGGCGAACCCAGTTAGCCTACAATGCCGCGTTTTACTAGCAGGTCGACGATCTGGTTCACGCAGTCTTGGATGCCTACGGTCGCGGTCTTGAGGACGAGGTCAGGGCTGACTGGGGGGTCGAACGGTGCGCTCACGCCGGGGAAGTTGGCGATCTCGCCGCTGTCGGCCAGTTTGTAGTGGCCATCGGTGTCGCGGGTGCGACAGACTTCGACGGGGCAATCGAGGTGGACTACGATCCAGCGGTCGCGGCCGACCAACTCGCCGGCCTTGTTACGAACCGCCTCGTCGGGAGCCAGGAAACCGGCCACGACGATCATGCCGGTGTCGTTGAACAATCTCGCGACTTCCGCGCTGCGGCGGAGATTTTCGCTACGCTCGGCCGAGGTGAAGCCAAGGTCTTTGTTGATTGCGCGGCGCATCTGCTGGCCGTCGAGCATGACGGCCGATTTGCCGAGTTCGAAGAGGCGGCGCTCGACGGCGAAGCCGATGGTCGTTTTGCCTGAGCCGGTGAGGCCGGTTAGCAGAACGGTCGCGGGTTTTTGGCCCAGGCGTTTTTCCCGTTCACCGATCGTCACTGCGCTGTGGGCTTGCGACTCTTTCGTTTGCGACTGGTCGTCCCAGTGCTCGGGCGAGTCACCGGAGGAGCGGTCGAGAATCATCCCGGCGCCGACGGTGAGATTCGTCATTCGGTCGATGACAATGAAGCCGCCTGTCGCGCGATTGCGTTTGTAGGCGTCGAACGGGATCGGCTGTGTCAGCATCAACTGGCAGCGACCGATGGCGTTGAGCGGCAGGTCTTCGGCGTCCTTGCGGTGGAGCGTGTTGACGTCGATTTGATAGCGGACGGCGCTGACGGTTCCAGGCGCGACCTTGGTTCCTTGTTTGAACCAATACTGTTTTCCGGGGACGAGTTTATCTTCGTGCATCCAGACGATCGTTGCTTCGATCTTGTGGTCGACGCGCGGCACGTTGCCGGGGCGGACCAGCATGTCGCCGCGGGCGACGTCGATTTCGTCTTCGAGCGTGAGCGTGACCGCCTGCGAGGCAAAGGCTTCATCCAGATTGCCATCGTACGTGACGATCGATTTCACGCGGCTCGTTTTGCGGGAGGGGAGGGCCATGACCTCGTCGCCCTTGCGGATGATGCCCGAGGCGACCGTGCCGGCGAAGCCGCGGAAATCGAGGTTGGGACGGTTCACGTACTGAACGGGGAAACGAAAATCTTCGAAGTTGCGGTCGCTGCCAATTTCGACGTTTTCTAGTAAGCCCATTAAGGTCGAGCCGTCGTACCAGGGCGTGCTGTTGCTGCGCTCGACGACGTTGTCGCCTTTGAGCGCCGAGATCGGCAGGAAGTGGACGTCGGGCAAATCGAGCCGCACGGAGAAATCGCGATAGTCGCGCTTGATCTTCTCGAAGACGTCTTCGCTGAAATCGACCAGGTCCATCTTGTTGACCGCGACCAGCACGTGCTTGATGCCGAGCAGCGAGACGATGAACGAGTGCCGTTTGGTTTGCACCAGCACGCCTTTGCGGGCGTCGATCAGAATGATGGCCAAGTCGGCGGTCGAAGCACCGGTCGCCATGTTCCGCGTGTACTGCTCGTGGCCGGGGCAGTCGGCGATGATGAACTTTCGCTTGTCGGTACTGAAGTAGCGGTACGCGACGTCGATCGTGATCCCTTGTTGCTGCTCGTCTTCGAGGCCGTCGAGGAAGAGGGCCAGGTCGAGTTCTTCGCCGGTGGTGCCGTGCTTGGCGGTATCGCGCTTGATGGCGGCGATCTGGTCCTCGTAGATCATTTTGGATTCGTAGAGGAGCCGCCCGATGAGGGTGCTCTTGCCGTCGTCGACGCTACCGCACGTGAGGAGCCGGAGCATCTCTTTACGCTGGTGTTGGTCGAGGTAACCGAGAATATCGGAGGCGATGAGTTTGCTTTGATGGCTCATGGTATTCGGTGGGACGGATTATCTGGCCCGTCTGCGGGTTGCGATGTTTTCTTAATGGCAATGAAGGGGGGAGGGGGAGTCGAAGGAGAAGGGGAGCGAAGCTAGAAAGTAGAAAATAGAAAGTGGTGAGTAGATGGGCCGGAGCTCTCACCTTCGCGAAGGCGGCCTCCTTTTACCAACTACTTTCCACCATCTACTGTCTCATCACTCCCATTCTCCCACTCACCCCTTCTCCCATTCTCTGCCGGGCGTCCGCACTCTTGGCGAGTGCGGCTACGATTAGAAGTAGCCTTCCTTCTTCTTCTTCTCCATCGAGCCGGCCTGGTCGTGGTCGATCATGCGGCCTTGGCGTTCGCTGAACTTGGTGAGGAGCATTTCCTGGATGATCTCGGGCAAAGTCGTGGCGTTACTGTCGACGGCGCCGGACAGCGGATAGCAGCCGAGCGTGCGGAAGCGGACGCGGCGCAACTCGGGTTTCTCGCCTGGCTTCAAGCGCATCCGGTTGTCGTCGACCATGATCATGGTGCCGTCTCGATAAACGACCGGACGTTCGGCGGCGAAGTAGAGGGGGACGATCGGGATGTTTTCCAGATAGACGTATTGCCACACGTCGAGTTCGGTCCAGTTCGAAAGTGGGAAGACGCGGATGCTCTCTCCCTTTTTGACTTTCGAGTTGTACAGATTCCACAGCTCGGGGCGTTGGTTCTTGGGGTCCCAGCGATGGAACTCGTCGCGGAACGAGACGATGCGTTCCTTGGCGCGGGACTTTTCTTCGTCGCGGCGGGCACCGCCGAAGGCGGCGTCGAACTTGTACTTCGACAGGGCCTGCTTCAGGCCTTGCGTTTTCATCACGTCGGTGTGGACGGCGCTGCCGCTGTCGAAAGGATTGACCCCTTGGGCGATCCCTTCTTCGTTGACGTGGACGATCAGTTTCATCCCGAGTTGCTTGGGCCACTCCTCGCGGAACTTGTACATCGCCTGGAACTTCCAGGTGGTGTCGACGTGCATCAGGGGGAAGGGAGGCTTGGCGGGGGCGAAGGCCTTCATCGCCAGGTGCACCATCACCGAAGAATCTTTGCCGATCGAGTAGAGCATCACCGGGTTTTCGAACTCGGCGGCAACCTCGCGGATGATGTGGATGCTTTCGGCCTCAAGCTGCTTGAGATGCGTCAGATTGTATTGCGACATGATCTTGCTGGTGGGACGGCATTTCGCGTCGGATCATTGTCCGCACTGCAAAACGACCCCGTCCGTAGGGAGGCATAACCAAAGAACGCGAAATCCCAAGCCGGAAAGCTGGGAAATCCAGGTAGTTGATGTCAAAACTACCGGATAAACAAGGTCGAAGTATAGGGGGGTGGGCGGTTCGGGGCAGCCCCAAAATGGGCCCATTGCGAGGCTTTGGGTGGCAGATTTGCGGGCGATTCGGGGGAATTTCACTACAGAGGGAACGGAGGGGAGAAGGGGCGAATGGGAGAGGGGGAGATTCGGGGGAGAGGATTTTGAGATTGATGATTGGTGATTTTTGATTTGCGAAGTGAAATGCCTTTGCGTCTCGGGATTGTTTCCTCTCGGTGTCGTTCGCGCCTCGTTGTTTTCTACTTTTTGAAACACGGAGGCACGGAGGACACCGAGAGGATGAGAAATGAAGTGCTATGGGGCGCGCTATCAACTATTCGTCATTAATTGGTGAGGAACTCTTTCGTTATCGTTCTTCTCCGGTCTCTCAGGGTCTCCGCGGTGAGAAAGCTCTCAGTACGGACGCTGGCCACGCCCGGTCTCGCGAGGCGCGCGCGAGACCGGGTGAATAAGGATCGTTCAACCAAATTGTCAAGGAACGGTTCTGCTTTGGATTGCTGGCTCGGCTTCGGAGGTGCACTGGGTCCGAAGTCGCGGAAGCGTTCCGCGCGCAGAGGTGACTTAAGCACGGCGCGATGGGCCACTCGTCTCGTGCGGATGGGAAAAGTGCGCAAACGTGGACGCGTGGCCGATCGGATAGCTTCCTAAGCGGGAAGCCGTTTCGAGGCAAGAACGTTGGCGTATCCAGGCCAAGCGATTTTCCCCGTGTAACGCTGTGGCGTTAAATAAAGGAGTGGCCCGTTACCTCTGGAGGAATCGTTATGCGCACTGTTCTCATTTTCGCTTGTTTGCTTTTTCCGGCCGCTGCCGGCTGGGGGGCAGAGCCACCTTCCCCAATCGACAAGTACCGCCAGCTGGAATTTCCGGGCAACGAAAAAAACTTCGAAACAGGATGGAAAGACCGCGTCGTAGCGCAGTTTGATGTCATCAACTCGGCTGACTTGACATCATTGAGAGCGGCCCTCAAGGACGGCGACCCGTTTGTGCGGGCCGTTGCCGCTTACGCGCTGGGTGTTCGAAAGGATACGGATTCGGCAGAGGCCCTCGCGGATTTGGCCAGAAACGACAACGAGTATGTAGTTCGCATCCGGGCCATCGAAGCCCTCGCCCTGCTCAAGATGAAGCCCGAGGTGATCGAAGAGGCATTTAAGGATGGCGAACCGGGCGTGCCGTTCGTCGCCAAGCTTGTGATCGGACAGATCAAAAATAAGACCGACTACGCGGCGCAAATTCGGGAAGCCTATGCGAAGGGGATCGATCGCGAGGCGATCGGCTCGGCCATGGTCGGAAAGCCGGCCCCAGACTTCACGGCCACGATGCTGGACGGCAAAACGTTCCAGCTCTCATCAGCGATCGGCAAGAATCCGATCGCCATCTATTTCGCCGCCTTCGATGGCTGAGGGGGCTGCATGCACGAGCAGGCGCAGTTGCGTCTGAAAAGGGATGCGGTCGAAAAGATTGGCGCGGAAACCTATGTCGTGATGGCTTTGGATACATATCGAACGCGCAGGTTCAAAGAAGAGAACTGGCTGCTCGGCGGAGGAAACGGGCCGTTCGCCAAGGAGCTTAGCCTGGTCTATGCCACGCCCCTGTCCGACCCCGCCGGCCGCGCGGCAGCGCTGTACGGCGTTTCTCGCCGAGCCTTGCGATGGGGAAGCTGGGTGGAGAATTACCCGCACTGGTTTGTGATCAATAAGGAAGGCGTCATCACGTTCGTCTTGAAACCGACATTCTCGACGCCAAACGGCTACGAGGGGGATATCGATACCGTGCTTAAGGAGTTGGAGAAGGCGGGGAGGTAACCTTCAGCGCAGCGATTTCTCCTTGCCTCGCAAGATCGCACGCTTCGGCGAGGACTTTGGCGGATTCTTGTGGGGCGTGGAAGCCCATCGAGTTTTCGGCCGCGATGAAGTCGAGGCGCCACTGGGCTTGGCGTTGCAGTTCGAGGGCGGGCTTCAGCTGTTCTTCGGTGGCGCCGCGCTTTTTGGCGTCGGCGATGGCGTCGAACTGGTCGGTGAGGGCTTTGGCCGCGCGCTGGAGGAGTTGGAAGTTGCGGTCTTGGATGGCGTCGACGCGGGACTTGATTTCTTCTTCGGAGAAGTGGTGGCAGGTTTGGCAGGCGCGGTTGATATTGAGGAGCGGGCTGCGGACCCAGTGGTCGGAGACTTTCGTGGCGCCGTCGCGCTGGTAGGGCATGTGGCAATCGGCGCAGGAAACGCCCGAGCGTGCGTGGATGCCCTGGCTCCAGAGTTCGAACTCGGGGTGTTGGGCTTTCAGGACTTCTGCACCGGTTTCGGCGTGTTTGTAGTCGTAGAAGCGCTCGCCATCGGGGAATTTGCGTTCGTTCCAGTGTTGTTCGATTTGCTCGACGCGGAGGCCTTTGCTCCAGGGGAATTCGAGGGGCATTTTGCTGGAACAGTAGTACTCGACGTGGCATTGGCCGCAGACGAAGGAGCGCATCTCGGTGCGGGAGGCCATGCTGTTGGGATCGTAGGGCTGCGCGCGATCCGTTTTTCGCCAGCGCTCGACCGATGGGAGATGCGGCAGGGGCGCGTCGCTGGTTGCCAAGGCGTGAATGGCATTGATGAAGCCGGGGCGGGTGACGCGGAGGGCCATGGTTGCCGGATCGTGGCAATCGACGCATGAGACGGGATGGGCGTGTCCCATGTCGTGGACGACTTTATCCAACTCCTGATACGACATCTCGTATGTTTTTTGAAAGCCCGCTTGCGCATCGCCGTCTCCTAGCTTGCGATAGACGGGCATGATCGAGGCGTGGCAGTGGAGGCACGAGCCCGTTTGCGGCTTGGTGAGGCGCTTGGTCAACTCCTGATCGTCGAGCATGTAGGCGTGGCCGCGGCGGTCGCGGTAGTCGATCGAAAAGGCGTAGCCCGCGAACATGCGCTTGAGCCAGGGGTCGCGCTCAATCTTCTCTTCGGGCATTGCTTCGCTGCCACCATGGCCGCCGAAGCGGGTCCGCGTGTTCAGCGAGGTCAGGCGATAGGAATCGTACTCGCGCGGCCAATTGATGCCCCACTTGGCGGGATCGGTGTCGTCTTCGCCGACTTCGACGAGGCGGACGAACGGCGTGCGCGCCTCCTGCTTGCGTTCGAAGATGTTCATCAACAAGCTGGTGGCCAGCACGGCGACGACCGCGGCAATCAACATCACGATCGCGTAGCCCACGTACGGCCTAGTTTCGCGAGCCATCGGCTTCGACCTTTCTTAGAAGTTCCTCTGTTTTTAAGAGCTGCGCCGCGACGGGTTCAAATTTACCGACGCCTACTGAGTCGCCATGCCCGACGGTGCGGTGGCAATGGATGCAATCGAGTTCTTCCTGGTCTGCTCGAATCGTCAGGATTTCGTGCACGAAATCGGCGTGGCAATGCAAACAGTTTTCCTGCACGACGTGGCGGCTGACCTCGCGCATGCGGATCGGCTCCGGGAAATCTTGCAAGGTAAAACCTTTGGAGTGCCAGAAACCGTTTTCGGCCTTGGTGTAGTACTTGCCGAGAAGATCGTGCGGCAGATGGCAATCGACGCACTTGGCGAAATTGTGATGGCTGGCCTTTTGCCACCCGTCGTATTGCGACTGCATGATGTGGCAGTTGACGCACGCCTTGGGGTTGGCGCTGAAGTACGAGAGGCCTTCCGCATAGTGAAATGTGAAGAGGCTTTGGCCGAGCGCGAGGCCGAGGAGCGCGGCGAGCACGATGCCGCCGAGCGTCATGCGTCCCCAAACTATCGTTTGGAAACGCGCGAAGAATGAATGGCGGGTTGGCTCAGTCGAATCCATAACGGCCGGCTTCGGTAGAGACCTCCGACTCTGTGGAAGCGAATAGTGTAACGAGTTGCTCGGAAAAGCAAAGGAAGGCGGATGCTCAAGCTCCTGAACTCTTTGGCTGGTATGCGCCGGGTACGCTGCGGAAGCTGATCGCGGATCTCAAATGAGAAAGCCCTTCAACGAATGTGTTGAAGGGCCTTTTGCATGAATCGATCCTGCTTGGCGGGCCGCACGCTCTGGCGAGCGCGGCTACAAGATTTTTGGTACTAGCCGCGGATGGCTGCTTCGATTTTGGCGATGTCGATTTTTTTCATGGTCATCATGGCTTCGAAGGCGCGCTGGGCGACGGCGGGGTCGGAGCCGGTGAAGGCATTCGTCAGAACCAGGGGCGTGATCTGCCAGGAGAGGCCCCATTTGTCTTTGCACCAGCCGCACATGCTCTCCTGGCCGCCATTGGCGACGATGGCGTTCCAGTAGCGATCGGTTTCGGCCTGGTCCTCGGTTGCGATCTGAAACGAGAAGGCTTCGCTTTGCTTGAAGTGAGATCCGCCGTTGAGCCCAATGCAGGGAATGCCCATCACGGTGAACTCGACTGTGAGCACATCCCCTTTCTTGCCGGAAGGGTTGTCGGCTGGTGCGCGATGGATCGCGCCAACCGATGAATTGGGGAAGGTCTTTGCATAAAACGGGGCGGCTTCTTCGGCGCCGTGGTCGTACCAGAGGCAAATTGTGTTTTTGGCAGGCTTGGACATGGTGTTTCTCCTTTGGGATAAGCGATTTTACGCCAGCAGAACTGGCGCCACGGGCGTTCGATGGCCCCTGGAGTCAGTCGAATGGGATGCCTGGCAATCGACAGGTGACTCAAAATATTTTCTGGGCGATTTTATTGACGGCACAATGAGGGAAATTGCCTGCCGGTGGTTCGTCAAGCGCGTCCTGTCGGTCGATTTGGGGGCGGCACGACTTCGGCGCGGACAAGCTCAAGGCGACCCTAGCGCCAATGTTCTTTATCCACGGCGATGCCGACGGCGCACGGCTCGACCACATCGCGGAAATGTACCGCCTCAAAGGGGGCGAGATCCATGGCGACCTGCGGCCGCGGTCGGCGTCGCGATTGGCTATCTTGCCTGATACGACGCACGTCACGCTGACGGAGCGGCGGGAAATTATTGTGCCCATGATCAACAGCTTTTTTGGATGCGAAGCCGTAGCTGCGTTCGTCAGAACGCGGAGAGTTGACGCCGCTTAGACTAGAATGGTCGAATCACACCACCCCAACTTGCACTTCCCGCACTCTTGGCGAGTGCAGCTACGGGAAGCTCCCACTCGCCGCCAAACTCTTAAGCACAAAAAGCAACATGAAACCGAGCATCTTCTTCTTCCTGTTCCTCTCACTGTTTTGCGGTCGCGCTTTCGCGGAGCTTTCGTTTCCTGGCGAGACGATGGATGAGTGGCATGGGTTCAAGCGGCATAAGTTTAAGGTCGATGGGTGCGATGCGTGGGTTGTTGAGCCGAAGACTGCCTTGGCCGGGAATCCCTGGTCGTGGTGCATGGAATTTCCTGATGCGTTCACCGAGCGGTGCGCGGCGCCGGCATTGTTGGAAGCTGGCTTTCACCACGCGCATATCGTTGTCGGCAACACCTACGGTTGCCCGGAGGCGGTGAAGCATTTCAAGGCGTTTCACGACGTTCTGGTCGAACATGGATTGGCGAAACGGGCCGCGCTGATCGGGCTGAGCCGCGGCGGCATGTATGCGTATCGGATGGCCTCGGAGCATCCAGATTGTGTGGCCGTCGTCTACGGCGACGCGCCGATGTGCGACATCCGCGTCGGTCTCGGCGGCAACGGTTATGGCAAAGGGAACCCGGCCGAATGGGCTGTTTTGAAGAAGGCCTACGGCTTCAAAGACGATGCCGAGGCGCTCGCGTATCGGGGCAACCCGATCGATACGCTCGAGACGCTGGCCAAGGCGAAGGTGGCGATCATCCACGTCGTCGGCGATGCCGATGACATCGTGCTGGCGGAGAAGAACTCGGACGCGATCGAGAAGCGTTACAAAGAACTCAAAGGTGAGGTTGAGGTCATTCACAAACCGGGCGTCGGGCATCACCCGCACGGACTCGATGATCCCAAGCCGGTGGTCGATTTCATTTTGAAGCATGCGCGTTCGTGATGCGGACGCGTTGCCCCCCCCCATCGCTTCTCCGCGTTCTGGTGAACGCGGCTACTTCAAGGAAGAATCATGCCCGAACAGCCGAGTTGGAACGATCACTATCGCAATGGCCACATGCCTTGGGACACGGGGCATCCTTCCTTTGAGTTGCAGCGAGTCTTAAGCGCTAACACGATTCGGCCGTGCCGCGCGATTGAGATCGGCTGTGGCACGGGGACCAATTGTGTCTGGCTGGCGCAGCAGGGTTTCGACGTGACGGGCGTCGACGTCGCTTCGCTCGCGATCGAGCAGGCAGAAAAGCGCGCTCGGGCTGCTGGTGTAGAGGTGCATTTCGAAGTTGCGGATGTGCTCCAGTTGCCCGACCTGGGCGAGCCGTTTGGATTCTTTTTTGATCGCGGTTGTTATCACGCCGTTCGCCGCAGTGCACCGCGAGACTACGCGCCGGCGGTGGCGAGGTTGCTGGCGCCGGGTGCGCGGGGCTTGATTCTGGCCGGCAATGCGAAGGAGCCGCACACGCCTGGGCCGCCTGTGGTGACGGAAGAAGAGATGCGCAGCGAACTCGGGCTGGCGTTTAAGATTCTCGACTTGCGCGAGTTCCGGTTCGATGAAGCGCCAGGTGTGCCGGCACAGTTTCTGGCTTGGTCTTGTTTGGTCGAGAAGCGGTAGAAGTTGTAGCCGTGTTCGCCAGAACGCGGGGCCTTCGCAACGTTGGTTTCTTGCGGGGCCTCCGCACTCTTGGCGAGTGCGGCTACATAGGGCGTTTGTGGAACTCGCCGTCTTTCATCACGGCTAGGATATTCCTTCGCTCGACGAGCAGCTTGGGGTTCGCCAGTGGGTCGCCTTGGACCAGCAAGATATCCGCGAGGTAGCCGGGGCGGAGTTGGCCCAACTCATCGCCCATATCCATCCCTGCGCCGCCGTGTTTGGTCATGCTTTGGAGGGCTTCCATGGGGGTGAAGCCGCAGAAGCGGATCAGGTGGTCAAGGTCGAGAGCATTATCGCCGTGCGGCGTGAGCGAGAAGCCGTAGTCGCCGCCGCCGAGAATGCGGACGCCGCGCTTTTTGAGTTCTTGCAGACCGGCCGCGGCTCCGGCGAGTTCTTCGCGGAAGCCGTACTTTTGGATTTGCTCTTCGGTGAACGCGCCGTGGCCTCCTTCGGACGCCGTCGCGGTGAAGCCGATGTTGGGGCTGACGAAGATCCAGTCCTTGGCCGACTCGAGCAGGTCGAGCGCCTCTTCGTCGGCGAAGTTGGCGTGGTAGACCATCTTCACGCCGTACTTCACGCACAGCTTCACCGCACCGGCGCTGCGGGCGTGAGCGCTCATTCGCTTACCGTGCGCGTGGACGACGTCGGCCGCGGCGGCGACTTCCGCTTCGCTCATGACGGTCGAATGCGACGGCGCGTGCGGGACGAAGGTGTCGCCACTGATGACAAGCTTGACGATGTCGACCCCTTCGCGAATCAGCTCGCGGGCGACGCGGCGGTAGTTCTCCGGGCCGTCGATCACGATGGCCATCGACGAGACGTCGGGCATGTGGAGGGTCCGCATGTCGCCGAGACCCGAGGTAACCGTGAGCCACGGCGTGGCGGCCAGGAGCCGTGGCCCGGGGATTTTGCCCGCGTTGATCTCGTTGCGAATCACGATATCGGTCCGCGGCTTGGCGGCCGCCGCGCTGATGCAGCTGGTGATGCCGCAATCGAGGTAGAGCCGCGCGTTGTGCATGGCGATGAGCGTCGTTTCCTCGGGCGGAATCGCGCCGATCTCCGTCAGCGTCGCCGCGTTGTTGATGCTGAGATGAGCGTGCGACTCGATCAGCCCGGGCATGAGCGTCGCCGTTCCTCCGCCGTCGATCAGATCGACGCCATCACGGGCGAGCGACTTTTCACCTCGGCCGATGGCCGCGATGCGGTTGCCTTCGACGAGGAGTTCACCGTCGAAAGGGTCGTCGCCAGAGCAGTCGAGGATGCGGACGCGGGTGAAGAGGGTTTTGGACATAGCGGCCTCGTAGCCGCACTCGCGAAGAGTGCGGAAAGTGGGGAGGTTGCGACCGAGTGATTCGACCTTTTTATCCACGCCGCGTCAACATTCCGAGCCGAAACCCGGCACGGTAGAATCGGGGCATGGATGACCAGAACCCCTACGAATCTCCCGGCGATACAGGGCGCCAGCGGCAGAATGCCTTTGCTTTTCCTTTGGGAGGGACACAGTTGTTTTGGGTGGTGCTTGCCGTCTTAGCTGCCGTCGTCGTGTTGTGCGATGCGCTGGTCGTGGAAAAGCTCAAGTGGGAAAGCCGAACGAAACGCGAGCGCGAGCAGAACGCCGCCCCAATCGTTAGTGAGTCGAAGTGAACTACTTCCGCGTTCTGGCGAACGCAGCTAGATGCTCTTCAACTCTTGAGATCGCTAAGGAGCTTCTTGGCCGCGACGCCCAGCAGGAGCGTGTCGACGCCAGCGACGATCAGTGAGTAGCCACGTTCCATCATCGGCTTGACCGAATTGGCTGTCACGCCGAAGTAGCCTAGCGGCATTTTGGCTGCCTGGCAGGTGCGGGTGATGTGGTCGATCGCTTGGACGACCGACGGGTGATCGAGCTTGCCGGTGTGGCCGAGGCTGGCGCTCAGGTCGTAGGGGCCGAGGAGAATCGCATCGACGCCGGGGACCTGCACGATCGCTTCGATGTTCTCGGCCGCGAGGGCGTGTTCGGCCTGGACGATGACGGCGACCTGTTCGTTGGCGGTGTCCATATACTCCTGGAAGCGAAGGCCGTAGCCGTGTGCTCGGGCGAGGCCGACTCCGCGACCGCCTGCCGGAGCGTAGCGGGCGAAGCGGACGACGTCCTTGGATTGCTGCGGCGTATTGACCTGCGGGACGATGATTCCGCCTGCCCCGAGGTCGAGGACCTTCTTGATGGCGACTTCATCGGCGGCGGGGACGCGAACCATGCACGGAGTCCGCTGGTCGGCCGCCATGAGAATGCCGAGGATGTCGCCGGTATCGAGGGCCCCGTGTTCGCCATCGACGAAGAGCCAGTCGAAGCCGACGTCGGCCAGCAACTCTGCCGTCGCCGGACAAGCGAGCGTGACCATCGTGCCGAGGAGCCGATCACCACGTTTAAGCCGGGAGCGGAAGTCGGAAGGCATGAGGGCGAGTCCGGAGAGAGGAGGAGGGGAATTCACCACGGAGAGACGGAGGGCACGGAGAGGGGCGATTTGAGATCTTAGCAGACTAGCCCGGCTACTTGGAGAGAATGCTTAGCATGTGATTCACCGCTGATCTCATCGAACCACGGAGAATTTGAAACTCGAAGCCATCGGCGACGCATTCGAATGTTGAATCGTGGAAGGCAAATACAAAATGCCGGAGACCTTCAAAGAAGTGATCGCGGTTGTGGCGGGGATGAACTGAGTTCATACGTTCGAGCTTACGAATCCAGGAGGAATTGTGGACTTCGAAAGCGGCATAGGGATGAAGCCCGCGGGGTGCTAGTGGATGGCCAGCAAATGCCTCGTCGTTGGGCGGACCGAACAGATGCGCCGATGGCAGTTTGAAGCGAATGCATGCCACGGCCATGCCCTCGGATTCGGGAGTAACCATCTTGACGTAGGTGCCATCCCAAGCGGGATCGGCTTCGGAAACGAGATAACCGAGAATGAGGTGATGCTCGTCGCACAGGAGCATCGGAAGTGGCGCGCCGATGTCGGGCTTCGGCGCGTTTTGTAGTTCTACGACGGTGTCTAGTGAGTCAACCTCATACACAGGGACAGACTCCGTCGCGTCTACTGATACTTCTTGGGACTGGCCGATCACGACGTCTAAGCCGGGCACGAAAGTCGGAAGGCATGAGGGCGAGTCCGGAGAGGAGGAGGGGAATTCACCACGGAGGGCACGGAGCGGAGATAGGAAATTGGGATCATAGCAGATGGGCGAGGGACGGTTAGGTTTGAGGGGACCTCGTACCCCCAATCCTCGCTGTGCTCTGGCGAACTTAAGGCCCACCAATTCGGATCTACGATAAGTCAGGTGAACTCTCACCTCCTCCCAATTCTGCTTGGCGTTTTGCCTCCTCAACGAACCTGCGATGCGACTCGCTAAGCAGCCCGCCCCACTCGGTGGCCGGGTTATTGTCGCTGGAAAACTGAACGACTAGCAATGGTATCAGGTGTCGCGCGGGACTTGGTTCCATCACCGCGATCATGGCCGGATCGATACCACATACCAATGCGATTCCGTCGAGCGCCAGCGTCTGGACGACGCGCATATTAGCCTCTGCCAATTCAATCGTTTGAATATCCGTATTCCCGTGAGCAATTTGCGCACGAGTATTGGCCAGTACCTTTCGGCCTTCAAGGGGCAGACTGCGCCGTTGCAAAAGAAACCTGAACGCTGCGGATTCCTTTGACTCAAGGCCCTCTACTGGTTTGCCGTCAGAGGATCTCTTTGGACCGCGTTCGACTCCGGGTACATGTCTCGCGACACTCTCAATCGCAATGTAGTAAAACAAATACCGATCCAGAATCCTCGTCGCGAGCATCGCGTGGCGAAACCAGCGCAAGGCTTCCAACACCTCTTGAGGCGGTCTCATGAGTTGTTGCAGAGACGCGTTCTTAAGGGGCTGAATACGAAAGGAGGTGAGTGCTCCACCAATCGCTGCTTCGTACTCCTCTGCATCGCCAGCGATACATCTCTTCAACGCGTCCTCACTGTAGACGTGGCTGACGCTAAGGACTTCGACGGGATACCCTCCTAGAAGAGCAAGCCGGTCCGCAAGATGTTCGTACAACTCTAAACCTCGTATTAGCGCAAAAGGCAAGTCAGGTGCACGCACGAGGGCTCGACACTCGTAATTGTTGCGGGCATTTGGGGACCACCACGGAGACTTAGAAAGTCGGTCAGGATCGGCCGGGCGCATTTGCACGTAACCATCTGGATCTTCGCCTCCTAGGCTGATATCCAGACTGTTCAGAGGCTTTGGAGGGCGCAAGTCAACGGGGAAATCAATAGTAGCCGTGACAACCCAGAGAGAAGTTGGCGTGATTCCAGCGTTTGTGTCTGTCATACTTTTCCTAACAAGCCCCTGGACTATTCAATCATTGGAGCAGCGGCGCGACGCTTTCTCAAACGCTACCAACAAACTTTCAACTAACCTCCATACGCGTCCGAGATTTCTAGGAACATGCGTGAAGGTGGAAGGTGGAAGGTGGATTACTTCTAGCGAGCGCGGTTGGCTATTGACCGTGACGAGGTATTGGTTGGTTGCGATCGCTCGGGCGACTGGCCGTGGAAGAGGCTTTGCGGCGATTCTCCTTACCGTTTTGCCTCTCAAAGAACCGCAGCTCGAAGTCAGCTATGTCAGACGGATTATTTAGGTGACGAGTAGGAAGGCGAAAGGTTCACGAGAAACCTCTAGTCGCGTGCGGGTTGTCGATTTCTGCTGCATCACGCCAGATGCCGATTAACCCCCTCATCAGCCAACTGCCGCAGCGCCACCCGGTCGACTTTTCCGACAGCGTTGATCGGCATCTGGTCCAGGACGATGATCTCGTCGGGGGCTTTATAGCCGACGCGGGCGCGGGAGAACTCGATGAGTTCGCTGATGGTGGGTGGCGTGATCGTTGACTTGAGGAAGTCTGGTCTCAAGACGATGTAGGCCCGGACGTTTTCGCCGTGGATCAGGTTGTGGATGCCGACGACGCCTGCGCTCTCGACGGCGGGGTGTTCCAGGAGCGATTCCTCCACTTCTTGCGGGCAGATGTTGGAGCCGTCGTGGATGATGATCTGCTTCTTGCGGCCGCGGAACCAGAGGTAGTTCTGCTCGTCGGCGGCGATGAGATCGCCTGTGTCGAGCCAGCCGTCGATGATGGTTTCGGCGGGCGCGTCGGGACGATCCCAGTAGCCGATCATGGTGCAGGGGGATTTGATCCACATTCGGCCGGCGATCTCAGGTGCGACTTCGGCGCCTGCATCGTCGCGGAGGGAGGCTTGGTAGCCCGGGGCGAGTTGGCCGATCGAGCCGATTCGATTTCCTGATCCTGTTGGGTTAAAGGCAGCCGTGCCGATCTCGGTCATGCCGTACACTTCTTCGATGGCCATGCCTGAGAGTTCGATGAACTCTCGCTCGAGTTCCGCGGCGATTTTGTCGCCGCCTGAGATGCATCGCCGGAGCGATGCGAAGTCGGCCTTTTCTGCTCCGTGATCGCGGACCAAAGCAAACAACGGAGCCGGGTGCATGCACAAGACGGTTGGCCGCGTGCTGCGGAGCAGCGGCAGGATTTCGTCGCCGTCGAACGTGCGGGCGATCGCCACGCGAGCCCCCGCCGCCAGTCCCGCGAGCGCGAACGAAGCCGCCGCCACGTGCGACGCCGATGTGGCGGGCAGGAAGACATCGTCAGGCGTCAGGCCGAGCCCCGCCGCGGTGCTGGCAACCATCCAGCCAAACGTGCGGTGCGAGTGCGTCACGCCTTTCGGCTTGCCTGTGCTGCCCGAGGTAAAAAAGATGAACGCGGGCTGGTCGGGGTGCGGCGGTGGTAATTCGAGTTGCGGATCATCGGCCGCGATAAGGTCTTCTAATTTGCGATGGGCGCTGTTTGCGGCGCCATACGTGATGCGGCCCAAGCGGAGTTGAGCTACTTGTTTGCTGGCGGCGACGATGTCGTCCCGTTCCGCGTGCGCGACCAGTATGGAGGCGCCGCTTACTTCCAGAGCGTGATCGATCTCGGGTGCCTGGTAGCGATAGTTGAGCGGCGTGGCAATCAGACCGGCTTTGAAGCAAGCGAGGTAGTGCACCAGTAGCACGCCGCGGTTGGGCATCAGCGAGGCAACGCGATCGCCTGGCACGAGTCCCAGCGACAGGTATTGTCTGGCGAGCGAGGTCGACGCCTGGTCCAGTTGCACCCACGACCAGGTTCGCTCTAGCGAGACGAGGGCGATGTCGTTGGGCTTGGTGCGCAGGCCAAGGTCGAGAATGCGTGCGAGTTCGACGGGCTGTTCGAGTGGTGGTCCGGTTAGTGGCACGTTCGAGGCTCCAGGCTTCAGGCGACAGGCTCCGGGTGATCTTATACTTCCACTGGCGTCTTTTGGACGCCAGTGCCACCCATCAGGAGAATCGTGCTTACCTGGGAACTCGGATAAACTTGTTTCTATGCGCCGCTCCGATCGCCTTGAATTTGAGTTTGATGGCATGTTCGAGATCCCGAGTGTTGACCGGGATGCTTCGGGGCTTACCTTGCATGCCGATACGGGGCACTTGTGGACCATCACCGATGACGATGTGCGGCTCGTCGAATTCACCACGGGCGGTGAGTTTGTTCGGGAGGTGAAACTGGTCGACTTCGACGATGCCGAAGGGTTATGCCACGTGGGTGGCGATCGTTTCCTGATTGTTGAAGAAAAGAAGATGCTCATCACGCTGGTCGAGGTGCCGGCCGGTGCCAAGAAGGTGAAGCGCGACGGGCGATGCATGGTTATCGACGTCAAAGCGAAAAAGAACAAAGGGCTGGAAGGGGTCAGCTACGATGCCAAAACGGATACGCTGTTTACGGTCCGCGAAGGCAAGCCGCCGACCGTGTTCTGTGTTCAGCCGGTGATGGACCAAGCGAATGCGGTCACGCGGGAATGGGCGCTCGACATCTCTGGATTTGATGACCTATCGGACGCTTTTTTCGAAGCGTCGACCGGCTGGCTGTGGTTGGTGAGCCACGAGTCGCAAACCGCGGCGGCTTTTGATTCCGACGGAGCGATTGTCGCCGAAGTCGTATTGAAGAAGGGACACCACGGCTTGCACGAAAATGTGAAGCAAGCCGAGGGGATTGTCCGCGACCACGAAGGTGTGCTCTACATTTGCTCCGAGCCGAACTTTGTCTATCGCTTTCGGCCGGTGAAGATGTCTGACGCGGCGGAGTTTGTTTCGTAGAGTCGCTCCAGGCTCCAGGCTCCAGGCTCCAGGCTCCAGGCTCCAGGCTCCAGGCTCCAGGAATAAAACCTCTACTGCTCCACTTCTCTACTGTCCACTTTCTAGCTCGCGGCTATTTCTTCTCGCGCTTCGCCTCGATGTCGAACTCCTGCTTCTGGCCGCCGAACTCTGCCGCGCCTTTTCCCTTGATCTTGTCGCCGTCGATCTTCAGGGTGTAGTCGATGGGGATCGTATTGTCCATGAACTTCCGCACGGCGGAGAACGTGAGCGTATCGTCCTTCAGTTTCACATCCTTGAGCTTCTCGTCCTTCTGGTCTGGCCAGCTCATCGTGGCGACGAGTTTGTCGTCTTCTTTTTTGATCGTGAGTTCGGATGTCCGCTTGCCCCCGCCAATCTCGTACTCGCACTTCCAGGTGCCAATGGGGTCGACGGCCTTCTTGTCGTCGGCTTTTTTGTCATCGGCAGCGCCGCTGAGCCCAAGGCCGCAGACCACGACGAGGCACACTATGGAGAGAATCGTTTTCATGCTTTGGCTCCAGAAATCAAGAATAAGGATAAGGAACGGGCGGACTCGAACCGCCTTCCATCGTTGGCTGCGATTCTAGGGACTAAGGCATGGGTGGGTCAATTATGGCAGTTGATCGCTTGGCCGAATGCGTGCATCATCAGGCCATTCTTACAACAATGACCCTCGTGCCATGAGGTGCCTCGTCGGCTTAGTCATGCGTAGTTCGCCTGTCCATCGATCTGTTCGGGATGACTCAACTGCTCGCATGCCGCCGATCGAGTTGCTTGTTGAGCTCGCCGATCCGCGGCCGATAATGTTTTTTGTCCATCGACCCGGCATAGCGCAGCTCCGGCAGCTTGAGTAGCGGTTTCAAATCGCCGCTTTCGACGTTGGTCTCCACGAACGACAGAAACTCTAGGCGCTGTAGCGGCGCGAGCCAGTTCAGGTCCGGCAGCGGCGCGCACAACGATAGTTTCAGACTTCGCAGCCAACGACATTTTTGGATCGGTTCGTACGATGCAATCTTTTTGGCATGGGAGATCTCCAATTCGCGTAGCTGCAGGTCACCGTTGCCCAAAGCTGATAGCGACTTGAGGTCCGGCGCGTAGGCGACCTCAAGCGTTCGCAAGTCTTCTAGTGATTCAATGCCCGCGAGCGACGCGAGATTGGTCTTGATGAGCGCTAACCATTCCAAACGCACGATGGAGGCGAGTTCCGTTAGATCCTTGCAGTCTGGCTTAAAGCCCCACGCCCGCAGCTGTCGCAATTCGCGGCAGCGTTGCAGATGGACGTTATCGGCGTGCCAATCGCCGACGAACACTTCGAGCAGCGGGAACCAGGCGAAATCGATCCCGCTTCCCGGCGTTTCGACTCGCAGGCCGCGAAGGTTGGCTAGCCAAGCGAGCGGGTCTAGCTTGACCTTCGGCTGATCGATGATCTCCAGATAGAGGAGGTCCGGGAACTCGGCGAGGAAACTCAGGTCCGCAATGCCGGAAACTTGCAGCCCGCGATATTTGCCAAGTGCTCCAGCGCGAGCGAACTTGCGAAGAGCTTCCTTCTTAGTCGCGCGGGTCACGGGCAGCAGGAAATCACAATACGCCGCCCGATACGACCGTTGAGTCAACCAGGAGGCGTACACCTTGTCGCCGTCGAGTTCCAACTTGGCCATGGGAGAATCCGTCGCTTCGCAGGTGAAAAGCCCACCCCTAATTCAGGGATCGCTGTCTTGCTCGTCGGTGAGAAGTTCGGACAGCTTCCACGTCGGATCGACACGCAGCACGATGCCGGGATTGATGTCGATAGCCCTCTCGAATGCTTCCAAAGCGCGCATCGGGGTCGAGCAATTTGCGCAGCAGATCCGGCACATCCGCGGCCGAACCATACGCATGCTGTAGCTCAGCCCACGGTACGTGATCGAGTCGTTCAAGCATCGCGAGGCTCCCGGTCCAGATTTCGACCTATGTGGCGATATTCTGGATCAAGTGCTGGTTGAGTTCAAATCCAGTCACTTCGCAACTCATGGCGCAACCCCAGCCGGGGTTGGTTTATCATGCGTGAGCGAACCGGGCGTGCGCTGCGTGACGCCCGGCTATGGTTGTGGAACCGCTGTCGCGGTTGAGCAAACCTCCAAGCTTGTTCAACGAAGAAGGGTTGCAAATCATGGATATCACGAGATCGCGAATTCGACAGGCAACGAGTATCAGCCTGATCTTGCTCGGCATTCTTGTGCTCCTTCCCTCGGTGACCCTGGGTGAAGATGAACTCAAGGAAGTGCCCGACCTTCGCGAAGTCAAGGCCGGAGAGCCCGCGGGGATTTTTACGATTGCTGGCCTGCCACAGCATTCGTATTCGTTCGATGTGGAATATGAGAATGGTGAGCTCACACCGCTCAAAGGGCTCGGGACGGTCGGCTTTGTGATTCGACCCAAGGGAGCGGTTCATCCTGAGCGGAAATGGTTGTGGGTCTCGAACTTGTTCCTGGCGGTGCGGTGGGAGGGGAACGGAGTCATCCATCAATTCACGGTGGAGCAGGCGCTGAAGCGCGGGTTTCACGTGGCAGGCGTGGACGTTGGCGCAAGTCTTGGTTCGCCAAAAGGGGCAGAGCTGTACGATCGCTTTCACAAGCTCGTGGTCGAGAAGTACAAGCTGAACCAGCGGGCGTGCATGCTTGGCCACAGTAATGGCGGGCTGATCACACTGGGGTTCGCCTTCCGGCATCCGGAGAAGGTGGAACGCATTCTCGGCATCTTTCCGGCGACCGACTTTCGAAGTTGGCCTGGTCTGGAACGCGTTGCCGGCCCTGGTCGAATTGCGCCTGCTGGACTGGCGTATGACTTGGATGGCCCCACGCTGCTGACGCGGACCAGTGAATTCAATCCAATCGACAATTTGGCGCCGCTGGCGAAAGCCAAGATTCCCCTTTATCACATCCACGGCACGGCCGATGACATTGTTCCGTTGGAAGCAAACTCCGCGGAGTTGGCGCGGCGGTATCGTGAGCTTGGCGGGCGAATCGAGCTTGAGATCATTCCTGATGGCAAGCATGGCGGCCGAGAGTTTTATACGTCGCAAGCAGGGGCGGATTTTATTACGGAGTAACGGACAACGATCAAAGCCTGCTCATATCAAATGGAAGACAACACGGTGCGAACATTGGTCGAAAAGCTTGCCAACGGAAATGGGGAGATTACATTGAGGGCACTCTTCGAATCGGTGGTTCTTATCGAGGAAAAAGGGGATTTTCAGTGAATCGATCACTACGGCTTCTCGTGCTCGTGGGCGTTTGTCTTGGTTGTACCTGGGGGGCAAGGGGGGAAGACGCTGTCTCATCGACAGCCGAACGAGTTCCTCTCACCCGCGACGCGATGAAGCATCAGCTCGACGCGTCTAAGGAGTCGGTCCCGCGCTTGCCACTTCCGCAACTGACTGCGGAGGAAAAAAACCTCATCGAGGAACAGAAGGCCGAAGCGGCCGCGAAGGGGGAAAAACCTCGCCGGTTAGGCTTGGCGAACAACGGGCGGATGCGCGCTTATTACTTGCCCGAATACGGTTTCAAGAACGACATCGATCGTGCCCGTTCCAGCAACAACAATCGTGACCAGAATTCGAGTTTCGATCCCTCCTTTCGCACGAAGCTGTTTTGGATCGTCTCTCGGGGCAACAATTGCACCTACTGTTTAGGCCACCAGGAATCGGGATTGGCGTCGCGAGGTTTGAGCGACGAGGATCTCGCGGCTTTGGATTTTGATTGGGGGCGGTTCGATGCGGCGCAGCAAGCCGCGTTTGCTTTCGCGACGAAGCTCTCGTTTGAACCCTGGAAAATCGCCGATGCGGATATTGCCGCCCTCGGTAAACACTATGACGAATCGCAGATCAATCAGATCGTGAGTGCCGTGGCCGGCTTCAACGCCACGAATCGTTGGACGGGGCCGCTGCGGATCAAGCAAGACGTGACGTTTCAGTTTGTGCGGCCGACGGGCTCAGAGTATGCCGCGGCTGTTACGAAAATTGGCCCCGTCGATGAGCACTCCAATGCCAAGGATTTTGCGGCGCCAAAGGCTCGTCCTCGACCGGCGCTGGAATCCCGCGAGTCGGTAGCCGCTCAACTTGATGCAGCAAAGAAGAGGGAGCCGCGTTTGAAATTGGCCACTGTCGCCGAGACGCAAGCTGCACTGAGTGCGCAGGCAGGCGATGCGCCACCTCAATGGATGCGTTTATTGGTGGCCGGTCCCGCCGGCAGCGGCTCTTCCAGCAATGTGGAACGCATCGCTTCTTACGGCGCCGTGTTCGACAAAGGGACGCTCGACCCTCGCTATAAGGCCATGATTGCCTACGTCGGCGCTCGTAACGACCGAGCTTGGTATGCGCTCGGACACGCCATGAATCGATTGCGTGAATTGGGCTGGAGCGACGAGTCGATTTTCGCGTTAGATGATCCGGAAAAACTTACGTCGGCGGAGGATCGCGAGGTAGCCCTGTTCGCGCGCAAGATCACCCTCGATCCGGCGCTGATTGACGACGGCGATTTTGAGCGAATGCGGAAGCTTTTCGATGACAAAAAGGTGGCCGAGGTCGTCTACGTCACGACACAGGCCGCATTCTTCGATCGGCTTACGGAAGGGGCCGGTCTCCAGTTGGAGAGATAACTATTCGCAGCACCCGCGTGTCTGTTTTGGGCGTGTTGGCCGCGATCGGCACGCTCGTCCAATCGGTCGTCGCGCAAGAACCGCCTGGAGTTGCCGGGCGGTTTGGCACGCACGACTATCGCACGGCGGGGTCGTGCTCGGCGGCCGCCCTATCGCCTGATGGGAAGGTGGTAGCCGTCGCGGGATGGCAAACCATCACATTGACTGACTTGGCGAACGGCAAGAGGACCGGGCAGTTCGCGGAAGGTGACGTCATCCTGCTGTCTTTTATCGAGCAGGGAAAGACGCTTGTTTCCGTCAACGAAAAGGGAATGGTGCGATATTGGTCTCTGGAGAAAGGGAGCGAAACGCGCCAGCCATGGCAAGCGTTTCTCCCCGAGCACAACGAGGACTCATATTATGCCGTGTTGTCACCAGGCGGTAATCTGCTACTGGCTCTGGACGAGGAGAACGTGAACGTATGGGACCTGAACAACCAAAAGCGATTGCGGAACTTCAAGACACCCGCGAACAGCGGCCCGTATGCACTCGCTCCCGATGGAAGCGCCCTCGCAACTTTCGGTGAACGTGGCCTTATGATTTTGGATGCTGCAACCGGCGCGCCCACGGCCACAACCGACAAATTCCAAGGTTACCGGGTTGGCGTCCGTTTTTCGCCCGATGGAAAAAGGCTCGCCACTTGCGGCGGCTACGACCGATACCGCGTGTGGGATGCGCAGACGCTCGAGGAACAATTCAAGGTCGAGGAACGTCCCGTCCCAGAGGGACGACATCAGATGGTGGTGTCGCCCGATGGCAAGGTCCTGGCGACGACGCATCGCGATGGCTTTCTGCGGCTTTGGGACTTAGAGTCGAAGAAGGAGATCTGGAATGCGAAGCTCGTCCGCGAGGGCTTCTGGGGAACCCTTCAGTCCGTTTTGTTCAGTCCAGATCAGAAGCGAATCATTGGCGTCGAACACACGATCATTCGCATTTGGGAAACAGCGACCGGTAG
Organism: uncultured Pirellulaceae bacterium; assembly: GCA_964636985.1. Lineage (GTDB taxonomy): Bacteria > Planctomycetota > Planctomycetia > Pirellulales > Pirellulaceae > CAZWSX01. The sequence continues at coordinate 26,226 of CAZWSX010000003.1, forward strand.
GGAATTGACGGCCGACTCCGGACCGCGCGCGCAGTTTGGTCCCTAGCGCCGACGGCAAAACGTGGCCATGGCAGCACGATTTTGACACTGTCGACAACGAACTTGACATTGACGACAGTGTCACATACGATCTGGGAGAAGATGAAGACCTGCCAAACAACGCGAAACGGGCGGTAGGTACTGTCAAGAGAGCAACACCCCACAGCGCTGTCGCCGTATGTCAATCTCCGCGTTTATTAAGCAGGATCTCCTTGCGAACATCCGTTCGGGAGAGATTAGTTCTGACCGGCTGACGTTGGATGCTCTTTCCAAACGATATCAGGTGAGCACGAGACCGGTTCGAGCCGCGGTGCGCGAGTTGATTGAAGAGAAGTATCTCGAGAAGGCAGATAATGGACGGTTAGTGATTCGCCGCAAACCGAGGGCCCGCGCGGTGTCGCCGCCGCAGGAGCCCGTTGACTGGGGCGCAGTGATTGCCAACGATCTGGTGCGGCTCAGCCTCGATGGCGTCCCCGTTTTGCTTCGTGAAGAGACAACCGCGGAAAAGTATGGGATCGGCCGCTCCACGGTTCGCGAAATTTTTATAAGGCTAGCGGGTCGCGGAGTCTTGCGGCACCTGCCGCGTCGTGGCTGGCAATTGAAGCCGTTCCGGCAGGAAGATCTGGACGCTTACATCGCCGTTCGCGTCCCGCTGGAAGTAATGGCTCTTGATCTGGCGTGGCCCCGGTTAGTGGACGAAGACCTGCAGGCGATCCATGACCGTAATCTTTTGCCGAAGGGCCCGAACGATCATCCCATTGTCGATAACTCGTTGCACGCCTACCTGGTCGAGAAGTCGAAGAACCCGTTCATCACCGATTTCTTTGATCGTCACGGCGCCTATTACGACGTCCTCTTCGACTATGAGAGCTTGGATCGCGACGCGGTCATTCAAGCCGCGCAACAGCATCGCGAAATAATCGAAGCGATGCTTCGGCGCAACCGACCTGCCGCAGAGCGGGCCTTGGTAAACCATATTCTCACTAACCATCCGCTGGCTAAGCGGCCAAATTCCCAAGCCCTGTTTTCAAAAAGTGCTAAGGAGACTCGCCGAGATGAAAAATCGCAGTGACATGACGAATTCTGGTTCGTCCTCTGGATCGTCGAAATTCGACCAGACGACGCGGCGGACATTCTTACAAGCGGCCGGCCTGAGCGCGGCAGCTTGTGCGGCGCACGGTACCGCCTACGGCGATGAAAGGCCAAAGATCGTCGACAAATACGGCAACCCCGTTCAAGGCTTCGTCGACTACATTGTTGCCAGTCCGGCATCGTCAAAGGGCTGGAAACCTGTATCGGATCGAAAGATACGAGTGGGTCTTGTGGGCTACGGCTTCTGCCAGTTCGGGGCAGCTTTTGGATTCCAGGATCACCCCAACGTCGAAGTGGTGGCGGTAAGCGATCTATTCCCTGATCGGCGGGACGGTCTGGCGAAGGCCGCTCGCTGTAAGAAGACCTACGACTCACTCGAAGAACTCGTTAAGGACGACACGATCGAGGCCGTGTTTTGCGCCACCGATCCTCCTCACCACGCTCAACATTGCATGGAAGTGCTTAAACACGGCAAGCATGTTGCGGTGTGCGTGCCTGCGGTGTGGGGTTCTCTCGAGGAAGCCGATCAGCTCTTCGAAGCCGTGAAGAATGCCCGCGGCCCGCAATACATGATGTTCGAGACGTCTTACTTCGAGCCGGCGCTTTGGCCCATGCGCCAACTTTACAAAGCGGGCTGTTTCGGAAAACACGTCTACTCGGAAGGGGAGTATTTTCATTATCACGATGGTCAGTCCGCGTACCCATCCTATTTGGGATGGCGAGACGGTCCGCCTCCCTTGTGGTATGCGACGCACTCGACTGCCTATTACGTTGGCGTGACGGGTGGGAGTTTCACTCACGTGTCGGCCCAAGGCAGGACCGGCACTTGGCCTTATCTGCAGCCCGGGGCTAACAGGTTCAATAACACCTTCGCCACGGAAACGGCATTGTTCCGCACGAGTGACGGCGGCGCGAGTCGAATGGCCTGCAGTTTTGACACGGTTGGCCACGAGGGCGTCAGAGGCCGCTTCCGAGGCGACCTGGGTTCCTTCGCCGGGGATGACGCCGGAATCGGCCTCAACTGGGGAACATTCGATGACAAGGTCAACGGCAAGGGACAGGGTAAGCCTTTACCAAGCCTGGATTATCCGCCTCTGCCTCCCACGGTTGATCCCGGCGGCCACGCCGGCTCTCACGGGCCACTCATGAATGAATTCGTCACCGCCATCCTCGAGAACCGTACTCCCATGGTGAACATCGCGGAATCTTTAAACATGACCGTCGCCGGTATTGTGGCTAGTGAATCCGCGAAAAAGGACGGGGAACTGCTGAAGGTGCCGCAGTTTAAGATGCCGACGTGACAACCGCCTTGTAGAAAAACTCAAGCCGACGAAACGCGACGATTTGGCCGCGGCAGCCGCCCGCGCGGGCGGCTTCCGCATCGCCGTGGGCCGAGCCACCACGCCGCCGATGGAGATTCTTTGAGAAGTGCCGCCAGTGACAGGACACCGCTAAGGCTTTTTTGGCGGTGGATCCGAGTCGGGCAACTCGTCCTGTCCGATCGGGGGCGGTGCGAACAGTGTTGAGCGGGCAGGCAAAGGGTCTCCACAGTAGAGACACCTGCGGCGATTCGCGGCGTTGAGGTATCGGCACTTCGTGCACTGATTCGTTGGTTGACGGAAGCGTCCATCAAGCTTGCCGTCTCGCAGATCGATATCCTGGATCTTCAGGTCGATTTCTTTTTCCGTGACGCTAAATCGGTCGCGCAAAATCTCGGCCAGCGCCATGGTTGCGAGTGACAGACGTTCGACCGATTCCTCGAGCGTTTGAATGCGATCTTTGAGGTATCGAGTTTCCGTCTGAGCGTCGAATGCAGCGGACTTGGCGTCCTGGGCATCGGATTGAGCCTGGTAGATCCGCATTGTCTGCATGAATTCCCACATGAAATCTCTCCCTGCCTGGATACTGGCGGACTCGAAAGGAGCCTCTTTTATCGTAGCGGCGCGCACCAAAAGCGGGGCGGAGGTGTGAGTGGATGGCGTTCTTTCCGCGTTCTGGCGAACGCGGCTACTTTCTGGCAAGCTACGTTCTCGGCTCGTACCGCATCGCCACTGCCCCGGAGTCGAGCTCTTGCCGGCTCACGAGCTTCAAGTCGATATACTTCGACAGCCCCGCGAACAACGTCGGCCCGTGGCCCGCGAGCCTGGGATGGACGACAAACTCATACTCGTCGATCAATCCAAGCTCCGCGAGCGCCAGGGGAAGCTTCACGCCTCCGACAAACAGTCCGTGGCCCGACTCTTGCTTGAGTTGCCTGATGGCCGTCTCCAGATCCCCGCGCACGAGCTCGGCGTTCCAGTCGACTCGATCTAGAGTGCTCGACACGACGTACTTCTTGGCCGCGTCGATCGTTCGGGCAAAGGGCTCCATCCAATCGGCGATCCAATCAGGCCTTTTACCTCCCTTGTACTTCCACGCGGCCTCCATCATTTCGTAGGTGGTCCGGCCGAAGATGAGAGCATCGGCCGACGCGAGATTCTTGGCGTGGTGACGATGCAAGGCTTCGTCCGCGATTCCGGCGCGATGATCGCAACAGCCGTCCAAGGTGATGTTGATCGAGTATCGAAGGGGTCGCATGATGTGCTCCGGTAATGAGTATTGCTGTTTCTGAGTGCGACCTAGGTGCGCTGGCTTTCTTTTTGCTGCTGCAATTCTTGCTGGAGGGCCTCGAAATACTCGGGGGAGAAAATGGGGCGGAGCTCGATTTCGCCGTCTTCGGTGAGCGGGCAGCGCTTGGCCCAGGCGATGGCTTCTTCCATCGATTTCACCTGCCAAATTGAGTAGCCGGCGATAATCTCCTTGGTTTCGGCAAAGGGGCCGTTCGTGACGATGCGGTCCTTTCCCGAGATGCGAATGCGAACGGCTTTGGAGCTAGGAAGCAATCCTTCGCCGGCGAGCGCGATTCCTGCCTTGACCAGTTCTTCGTTGAATTGGTCCATCGCCGCCCACTGTTCCTGCGTGGGCATCACGCCTGCTTCCGTATCCTTGGTGGCCTTACCGAACACCATGACTCTCATGTTTTTCCCTCATTTGTGCGTAAGTTGCGATTCCGACGGGGATTAGTTCAGCAATTAGATTGCGAAGCCATCACTCCAGAGTCGAATGGGCCGGGGCGAAATCGACGCCTCTGGCAGAGATTTTCTCAAAAAAACGGGGACAATTCATCGGTCGTTTCATTTTTCTGGATCGACTGTCGAATTCCCGGCCGGCTGTTCGACTGCATCGTGAAGGCCGAGCAACGGCGCATCGCCAACGTGAAACGGGAAACGCACCATGAGAAAGATCAGAATCTTCGAGCACATCTCACTGGACGGCGTGATTGCGCCTGGGGGGAGGAACGAAGAGAGCGAATACACGCATGGCGGATGGATGGCGCCGTATCGAACCCCTGCCGGGGCAGAGGCGGTCGCCGAAGCACAGGGCCCGCGCTACGATCTGCTGCTTGGCCGGCGTACGTACGATCTGTGGGCCAGCTACTGGCCGAAGGTCACGACCGGTCCGTTTGCGGAACGAATCAACGCGGCGACGAAGTACGTCGCGACGCACAGGCCGGAGAGCCTCGGATGGGGTCCGGCAGAGGCTCTGGGCACGGACGTCATGGCCGGCGTTCGCCGCGTTAAGTCGACGGATGGCCCAGACCTGATCGTTTGGGGAAGTTCGACGCTGACATCGGGGCTGCTCGAGCAGGGACTGGTCGACGAGGTGGTGTTGATGGTCTATCCGCTGTTGCTGGGCCGAGGCAAACTGTTCTTCTCGGACAGTGCGGACCCGCGCGAACTCGCCCTGGTCAGCACGAAAGCGACACCGTCGGGCATGCTCATCAACACTTACAAGCACGTGGGATCGCTTCGAGACCGGACCAAGCAGCCCGGGTGAGTGGATGTCTTAATCTCGCCCGTTCATCAAACACGAATCTGATTCCTTCAACAACATCTGCACATCAGATCGGAGCACAAGCATGTCAACCAAAGCACAACGCATCACCGGCTGGGTGCTGACCATACTGGTCGGCCTGTTCCTGATCGTAGTCAGCGGCGTCCCCAAGTTTTTGGACGTTGGCAAGATACCCGACATGGCCAACATGATGACGAAGTTGCAGATTCCGTTGAATCTGTTGACGACCTTGGGCGTCCTTGAGATAGCGGTCGCGGTTCTCTATCTGATCCCGCGGACGGCGTTTCTCGGTGCGATTCTGACGACCGGATATCTCGGCGGGGCCTTGTGGACTCATTTGCGAGTCGGCGACGTGTGGTTCTTTCCGATCATTATCGGAGTCTTGATGTGGCTGGGGCTGGCTTTGCGGCAACCGGAGATATTCAGGTTGCTGCTTGGGCAAGAGTCCGCAGCGCCGGTGAAGGATGCCACGTAGGGGCAACCAGGAGGCCTGCGGTAGTTGTCGGATAGCGAGTGGCTTGGCATAAGCAACTTGCCAAAATCGCCAGGAGGCCATCTTTGCTTGGACGTTGCGAAACGGTGTACTAGCGTGACTCCGCGGCTACGAACTCCTTTTGAAGAAAATCAAACATGGTGGACACGATCTTGGCGAAAAGTTCGAGATCTTGTGGTTCAAGGCAGAATCCATGTCCTCGCATAGTGGATACCATGTCGGTAATCTTTTCGAACTTCGCAGCGTTGCCGTCAAAGTGGGCAATTCGCTGGTCCCTTTGAGCTTTTATGTCACTCATTACACGATTGAATTCCGATTCCTGAATGCCGAGCGTCGTTATCGCGTATTCTTCCATCTGCTTTCGAAGCAGTTTCAACTCTCGCTGGTTGTTGGCAGCAACAGCACCGCTGTTCCCTGAACTGTAAATCTGCTGAAACAAAACTACGGCTGAAATGCGCATGCCGTACGCAACCTCGGCCGCAAGCGGAGATGAAAAGGATTTCCCATCAATCTCAATATTCACATATTCCTTCGGCTGCATAGAAAAGTGCCCAGCAATGGCCAGGTAGCGGTAAACGTCGCGAAGGACTGCGCTCCAAATCATCAATCGCAATAAGAGTTCCTTGCTCATCGGCAATCTCCCACCTAAGAGACACAGCTGTTTGCCAGTAGTTCACGCAATGCCCACCCAAATTGGCAAACAGCCATGCACGGTACGTTGAACCGGACTAACTCGCAAATGCCAGTGGAAGCCTTAGAGGCGACCCCTGGCGACGCGAATCGAGAAATTGGCCCCTTTACTAATTGTTTGAGAAGTTTCTTTACGCGTCTCGATTCCGTTGCCGCCAGTTCGACCATAGAACGAATCGCCGCTCCGGGATCTCGGCTGGAGGCACAGCTGGCGGGTCGGCATCGACTCAAGCGGGAGAATTATCATGGCACGATTCCTTCGGGCACTGTTGGCAAGCGTTGCACTTTTCAGCCTGGCAGTACCAGCGCGGGCTCAGGAACCGCCGCAGCCGGGCAAAGAACACGACTATTTGAAGCGGCTGGTGGGAACCTGGGATGCCGAGACGGAGAGTGGCACGGGGACGATGACTTACAAGATGGAGCTGGGTGGGCTATGGCTGGTTGGCGACTTTGAAGGGGAATTTGGTGGCGCGAAGTTCCAGGGCAAGTTCCTGGATACTTACGACGCGGGGACCAAGAAGTACCGGAGCGTTGGAGTGGACTCGTTCGCCACCGCACCAAGGGTCATGGAAGGCGACTTGGACAAGGACAATAAAGTCATGACCATGACAGGAGAAGGCCCCTGGCAACCAGGCACGACGGCCAAGTACAAGGCGATCACTGAGATCAAGAACGCCGATACCATGAACTACAGCCTGTACATGGTGGACAAGGAGGGGAAGGAACATCCGTTGGTGAAGATCACGTACAAGCGGAAGAAGTGAGACTGTCGTTATGAGCACGAAGAAAAAAGCTCCTGCCCGCCGTCCTGCCCGGGCTGAAGTCGAAGGCGCCAGCAGCACTCAGTCTGCAACGGCGCGACGTTCGGCGGAGGCCGAGGTGCGTACGCTGATCGACAAGTTCGCGGCCGAACATCTAGGGCTCGTCGCCGCAACTCGGAAGACGCTACTCAAGTACCTGCCGACCGCCCATGAGATTGTGTACGAGTATCGCGACTGCTTCGTGATCAGCTATTCGCCAAGCGAGCATGGGTACGAGGGTGTTCTCGCAATCCGCGGCAGCGAAGACGGCGTCAAGCTGTACTTCAATCAGGGCAAGGCATTGCCGGACCCGACGAAATTGCTGAAAGGGTCCGCTCAGTCGCGGTGGATCCTTCTGGAAAGCGCGTCGACGCTCGCTCGCCCGGAGGTTGTGCGGCTGATCGACGAGGCCATCGCTCACAACAAAGTGCCGTTCGCGCGCGATGGCCGCGGGTCGGTGGTTATTCGTTCGACGTCGGCCAAGTAGTCGGTGGGGGAGTTTGCCAGAGAGACACGGAGGACGCGGAGAAGAATGGACGAAGGGGAGTCGAAGGAGATGGGGAGCAAGTTGCTTTTACCCCCCCGCTCCCACTCGCCAATTCCCAGTCGTTTATTTCCCTCTGTCCTCGCAGGGTGTTGTCATCTTTGCAACGGGCGCACCTTCCGCGTTCTGGTGAACGCGGCTACGTGCGAAGTAGCCGCACTCGCCAAGAGTGCGGGAGGTTGGGTGTGGATACTGGGCGATTCGAGCATCTCCTGTTATGCAGCGTCGACCTTCCGCGTTCTGGCGAACGCGGCTACTTGTTCTCGTCTTGGGACTCTCGGTAGAACGGCTCGCCGTTCTCGCAACCGAAATGCATCCAGATGTTGGCTCCCGGATGGAAGATGGTCGTATGAAAGTTGGCGAGATCGTAGGGGGCCGCGAGGAGAAGCGACCAGAAGGCGACGGCGATCTCGGTCTGCATATCCGCCGGCGGACCGTGGGGGCTGAACATTAGCCCGCTGCGCCCGTAATAGTCGGTGCAGATGAAAGGGAAGCCAACCGCACTTCCAATGGGGACGGCAACGAAGGCGATATCGAGCAAAGACTTCTCGGCTTCGGCCGGTTGAGGAGCGAACTCAAAGACGCAAGGCAAGCGGGCCCGAACCCAGGCCGCGTCGTACTGCTGCTCGATTGGAAGCATCAGGACGGCCGGGGGCGAGTCGCCAGCGACATCGCGGAGGGCGAAACCGATCGAGAAGCTGCTCCCTTCCAACTCAACCACAGCGGGGATAAACGTGAACCCGCCATGCGTGGCCGGCTTGCCGAACACATTGTGGAGCTTGGCGAATTGAACGGTCGCGTTGTGCATGGTTTGTGCGGGTGGGGATAAGAGCAACTACGAAGGCACTCCCGATCGTAGAAAATAAATCATCGACCAAATACGGTCACTTTCTCCCCTATCGATGACCTCGATCGGTTTGAGTCCTTCGAAGGCATCGTTTGGTGTCTGTATCCACTTGCCGATCGCATCCTTATTAATGACCTCCGAAAGCCCGTTGATCAATCGTCGGATTTCGACCAACCTCCGTGCGACAACTTCCGTGGGAGGCTTCCCACTTTCCAAAGTCGCCAGAGATCTTACGGACACTGGGAGAAGTCGAGCAAATACAGTTTGGTTCAGTTGCAGCAGATTCCGCAAATCCGACACGTTACTTCGCTTGACGGATGGTTCTGCGGCCTTGGCTTTCGGCTTGCGTTTGGCGGTGACGGTCCTTCTTGTGGTTGTTTTCTTGCGATCGACAATCGGCATGATTCACCCCACTTCCTTTCGCATGCATTCGCAACGACGACTAGCCTCTTCCATCATTATCGGCACCACCCCTTCCGCAATCAAGCATATTTGCATGCAAATTTGCATGCAACTATCGAGGCAAGCTTCCGGCATTCAGGACCCTAAGTTCACTACTCACATTCATAGCTGCCGGAAATACCAGCAGATTGTGGCCTTTTGGATCGGCGGAGGACGGCACGATTAACCCCTCCACTCCCACTTCGAATGCGGCGAGACCTAGGGTTTGAGTAACTGGCTGCCGACCTTCGTGGACTTCTTTCCGCCAGTCCACCGTCAACATGCGATCCAGCGAAATTCGAAGGCGCTGTCGAATTGCACCATCTCGCAAATCCAAAACAGCCTGAAGCTTGGCGGCAATCGCGACGAACGTTCGAGGCATTGCCTGCTGTAGCGGAACACCCTAGTAGTGGTTGTGGGCCAGAGTCTCTTCCATGGCTGTGCCTGGTGCTAGAGACGCATAAACCACCGCGAGGCCCTTAGGATTCCAGCGACCGCCGTTCCGCCTGCTTCCTTCTCCTGTCAACAGGTCTGTTTCGTTGGCATGCTTTGGCGTAGCAGATCGATAGACAACTTCGACAAACGGGATCGCCAAAGGTACCAGACGCGCAAAGCGACCTTTCAGTTGATCGATTGTCGGATCGCCTATGGCCATTGATGGTCCAAGCCTAACGGGTATCAGTCACGAACTCTCTTACGGCGGTCAGTCCCTTCCGCTAGTAGGAGAGTAGCTTAGACTACTTGAAGACCATGGCGGTATGGCGGTGCTGGGTCTTAGAGACGGTGATCCCTGAGAGGGCCGTTATTCTTGCAAACGGCGTTCTTTCCGCGTTCTGGCGAACGCGGCTACGGGGATGTTCGCTTCACGACCAGTAGCGTGAGGTCATCTTCGGGGCTGTCGCCGGGGAAGTGGCTGTTGACCATGCGGCCGATGGTTTCGGTCATTTGCCGAGGTGTCGCGTTCACGTTTTCGCGGACCGCTCGTTTGAGGCGGTCGATGCCGAACATTTCGCCGTGGATGTCCATGGCTTCAATGAGGCCGTCGGTCCCTAGGATCAGCCAGTCGCCGGGCTTCATCGCCAGCGGTGGGCCGAGTGGGTAGCGGGTGTCGTCGAGCACACCGAGCGGGACGCCGGTGGCTTCCATATTCACAAACCGGTCGTGCTCGGCTTGATAGAGCAAGGCCGGGCAGTGGCCGGCGTTGGCGAACTCCATGCGATGCGCGTCGAAGTCGAGGATCGCGAGGGCGATCGTGACGAAGCCGCCTGAGCGTAAGTCGGCAAAGAGCGACTGATTCATCCGTTCGAGGAGGATCTGCGCCGAGGAGTGCTCGAGCGTGAGGGCTCGCAAGGCGGCTCGGACCGAGGCCATCGTGAGGCTAGGGCCGATGCCGTGGCCGCTGACGTCGGCGATACAAAGAGCCACCCGATTGTTGCCGATGGGGATGACGTCGCAGTAGTCGCCGCCGACTGCCTGATGAGGGAACGACCAGGTGGCCGCCTCGTAGCCTGGCATCGGCGGCATCGTGCTGGGGATGAACGTCCGCTGAATGCGCCGGGCGACACCTAATGCCGTTTCAATTTCCCGCTGGACCTTGAGCCGCTCGACCATGTGCGCTCGGTCGAGCGCCACGGCCGCGTGGTCGCTGAACGCGGCGATCAGTTCCTCGTCGGCAGCGTCGAATTCGCCGGTCCGCTTGTTGACCAGTTCGAGCACGCCGAGCAGCCCGCCATCGGTGGCCGAGAGCATCGGTGTGGCGAGCAGGTTGCGGATCTCGACGTCGGCCGTCCGCGTGATGTAGCGGCTCCACTTGGGATCGCGCGAGGGATCGGGAACGTTGCAGAGTTTTCGCGTTTGCGCAACGAGGCCGGAGACCCCTTTGCCAAGAGGAATCCGCTCGTACAGGTCGCCGAGTTGCGATTTGGAGGAGAGGATCGAGGTTCCCCCTTCACTATCGATGGGGTCGTCGAGGACGCTCTCTTCGTCGTACTCGGTGAGCGATTGAGGCGCTTGATCGATTTGAGAATGATCGATTTGAGAAACGAGCGCGACGACGTTGCGCAGCGGACCCGCATCGGCGGTCACCGCATCGAGCGCAGGCCCATCGTCGTCTTCGTCAACGATTTCGCCGGGGGCGATGCCGGCCGCGACGGCTGGGTAGAGTTCGTTCTGTTTGGGATCGAAGAGGTAGATCCCGGCGCGTTCGCATTCCATCGCCTTGCTGATTTCTTGGACGATGGTCGAGAGGACCTTGTTGGCGTCGATCTCAGCGGCAAGAACTCGCGTCACATCGAACAAGCGGTGCAAGCCATCGAAGCGACGGCGCAACTGGTCTTGGTCGCACAGTTCAGCGTTAAAAGTAGAGGCAGTTTCCATGAATCGTATCGAAGCGCGTCGTTTGGTCAGTGAACCCGATTGTGGAGTCGTCTGGCGACTCGTTGGGTCTAGCGACCACCAGTGCGCTAATCCTCGTCCGTTTGCCCGCTAGTCCGGAGAGAGGGGAAGGTTTTGTCCATTCGATGCCAATGGACGCGTGCCGGTTCCAATCAAGCATACCTTACGGACGGGAAAGGCGTCGGTTAATCCACTCGTGGGTAACGAAACGACGCAGCAGGCTTTTGAAGGTTCGTTCCAGTTCCGGGTGATTTAGTTGTTTATCGGCATCGGGGGGCTCGGTGCAAGGGTCATTTAGCGCCGCCCGATCCACCGTAAAACCGGTCCAGTGGATGGTTCGTTTCCAGTCGAATCTCGATGCGGATTCGGCCAGCCGTTGCTGTACCCGCAGGGCCCACAAACTGCCAAACAAATCGCGAAAGTCGAGCCACAGGGCGTTGTAGGGATGGACACTTGGCGGGCGCTTCTTTCGAGCAAATAAAGAGACGGTCAGCAGACCGGCGGCGAGCAGCAAAGCTCCCCCCACGCGAGCAACGGGAACCGGAGCATTCGCCAAACCTAGCCCACCTTCAACAACGCGATCTTGCAGCCACTTACCCCCAGGAAGGTAGGGGAGCATCCAGATCAATTGCCCGATGCTGATGAGAGCCGCGCCCCAGCTCATGCTGGTGGGAAGGTAGTTTGCCCACTGGAGTGCCCAGACGCCCGCAATCAAGGCTAGCAGCGCGGGGAAGATGTCGATGCGGCCGACCGATGGGACCAGGTAGGCATAAACGGCAGGCAACGAAACGACGCCCCACAATGTTAAGACGACAAAGTTCCAGCCGACGTCTTGGGGGCGTTTGCAGCCGAGCACGGCAATGCCGGGCGCAAGGGTGGCGGTCGTCGCGAGAAAACGGAGCGGCTCGCGCCAGCCGCTGCGTTGATCAATTCCAGCGAAGCAGACCAGCAGTTCGGTGGCGATAGCGAGGACCGCTGCGCCGACTGCCCACCACCATGCCCAGCGCAAGGTGGTGTCGCGGACGATGGGGTGGAGTGACCAGAGCGAATAGGCCGCGATCGCTCCGATGAAGACCACAAACAGCGCGTACATGCTGACCACGATTTTTGGCGGAGCTGCGGTCGCCAGACCGCGGTGAATCGACGGTGGTTAGCGGGGCCCCACGTTCTGGCGAACGCGGCTACTTCGCAATCTCGCGAATGTCTCGAGCGAGCGCCTGGATGTCCTCTTCTCGAGTATCCCAGCTGCACATGAACCGCGCGCCGCCGCTGCCGATGAAGTTGTAGAACCGCCAGCCTTTGCGGCGGAGGGCCTTTTGCCAATCGACGGGCATCTCGACGAAGACGCTGTTGGCTTGGGGTTGTGCGAGGAATTGCACGCCGGGGATGTCGCGCAGCAGCGCGGCTAGCTCTTGCGCATGCTTGTTGGCAGAGGCAGCGCGATCGAGCCAGGCACCCGCTTCGAGCATGCCGACCCAGGGGGCCGAAATGAAACGCATCTTGGAGGCGAGTTGCCCGCCTTGCTTGCAGCGGTAGTCGAACTCGCGCGAGAGGTTCTTGTCGAAGAATACAACGGCCTCGCCGATGGGGAGCCCCATTTTGGTGCCGCCGAAGCACAAGACGTCGACGCCGACCTTCCAGGTGATGTCTTTCGGGGCGGCTTTCAAGTGCGCCATCGCGTTAGCGAAGCGGGCGCCGTCCATGTGAATCCGCAAGTGATGCCGGCGGGCGGTCTCGCGAAGGGCGTCGAGTTCGCTGATGGAGTAGACCGTGCCCATCTCGGTCGCTTGGGTGATCGACAAGACGCGCGGCTTGGGGAAGTGGATATCGCCCCGCTTGGTCGCCATTTGGGCGACGGCGTCGGGCGTCAGCTTGCCGTCGGGGCCATCGACCAGCAGCAGCTTGGTGCCGTTGGAGAAGAACTCCGGGGCGCCGCACTCATCCGTTTCCAAGTGGGCCAGCGTGTGGCAGAGCACGCTGTGATAGGACTGGCACATGTGCGAAACGGCCAGGGCATTGGCGGCGGTGCCGTTGAAGCAAAAGTAGACGTCGCAGTCGATCTCGAACAGCTCGCGGAGCATCTCGCTGGCCTTGAGCGTCCAAGGATCATCGCCGTAGGCGGGGGCGTGATCTTGGTTGGCTTTTGCGAGGGCCGCCCAGGCTTCGGGGCAAAATCCGGCGTAGTTATCGCTGGCGAACTGGCGCTTAGGCTCGGTGGAAGTCGTGCTGGACGACATAGTGGTTGTTTTTGGGGAAGAGGAGGAGAGAAAAGGCTCGCGATGGGATGACAACCCATCTTAGCGGAATCGTTTTTTCTGACGCCGGGGTATTGACCTGGGGGCGTCACAAAAACTAAACTGGATAAACACATCCAATTTAGCCGAGGATCATTGGCAGGACACGATCTCGGCTCGATTGGTTCCCGCCTGAATTGCTCCGCTCCCACCGGTTTGCTTCTTTCCGCCTGCGAGGCTGCGATGTTTCGCCCATCCTTGCCGTTGTGCGTCGCTGCGATGCTGTTAGCAACCTTTTCGCTTCGTGCGGAGGACGAGTGGGAGCGAGCGCCGATCTCGTATAGCGAGGCCAAGCCCGCCAACGCGGTTGAGCGGCTGGCTGATGCGTTATCGTCCGATGAGAAGAGCCTCGCGCACGATCCGAAGTTTGGTTATTTGCCGGCGTTGCTGGATGCACTGGCGGTCAAGCCTTCGTCGCAAACGCTGGTCTTCTCGAAGACGAGTTTGCAGCGGTCGCGGATCAGCCCTAAATCGCCGCGGGCGCTGTACTTCTCGCACGATGTTTATGTCGGTTACTGCCAGAACGGCGAGGTGTTGGAGATTTCCGCAGTTGATCCGCAACTGGGCGCGGTGTTCTACACGCTCGATCAACACAATGCCGACAAGGCGGTGATCTCGCGGCAGACCGATAACTGTTTGCTCTGCCACGGCGGGAGCCGCACTGGTGGAATCCCGGGGCATGTTCTACGGAGCATTTACCCATCGAACTCCGGCGAGCCGGTCCTGGCGCTAGGGAGCCACCGCGTCGACCACACAACCAGCTTTGCCGATCGCTGGGGCGGTTGGTACGTAACGGGGACGCACGGCCAGCAAACCCACCTCGGCAACATGATTGTGCGAGATCGTGAAACCCGCCGCGAAGCGCTCGACAACGCCGCCGGGCAAAACGTGATCGACTTGAGCGAACGTTTTAAAGTGGACCGGTACGTGGCACCGCACAGCGACCTGGTCGCATTAATGGTTCTGGAACATCAGGCCGAGGGGCACAACCGGATCACGCGGGCGTCGTTCGAAACGCGGATGGCGCTGCATCGCGAAAAGGAACTCAACCGCGAATTGAAAGAGCCGCCTGACCATCGCTGGGAGAGTACCAACCGCTGCATCCAATCGGCGAGCGAATCGCTGGTGGAGTATTTGTTCTTTGTCGACGAAGCGAAGCTGGCGGCGCCGATCGCGGGGACGAGTTCGTTCGCGACCGACTACGCTTCTGTGGGGCCGCGCGATTCGAAGGGACGATCGCTCCGCGATCTCGACTTGCGGACGCGCCTACTCAAATATCCGCTGAGCCCGCTGATCTACACCGAAGCCTTCGACGCGCTGCCGGACGAATCGAAGCAGTATGTGTATCGGCGGATCAGGGAAGTACTTTCTGGCGAGAAGGCGGATAAGAGGTTCGCCCATCTGTCGGCGGAGAACCGGGCGGCGATTGGGGAGATTTTGGTGGAGACGAAGGCGGGGTTTGGGGAGTAGCCTGCGAGGGAGAGAGGGAATTCACCACGGAGATACGGAGTGCACGGAGAAGGAGAGGCGCTTCTCACGCAGTTCGGCGCCCCGACATAATGTCTCGCCACAACGAGGCCTTAGGAGAGTCGGCCTGGATTGGAGGCTTCCCATCGTCGCCAAAGAAGACTCCTAGAAAGTCGATATCGGGCCCGACATAACCCACTTTCTCCCACTCGAGGAGGAACTGCTCTAAGCTCGGCGCGAGCTCGAATGCGGTCGAGCAACGGTCTTGCCCATCGCGCCGCAGGTACAAAACTGGCGATCGACGCTCGTCATGTTGTGCAAGGAGCGCCAAATGATCCCCGTAGCTCGTGTTCAGGAACGGAAAGCACGGCTTCCAAGGTTGGCCGTCGGACATCTGAAAATCCGGTTGTGGCGTCGTGAAGGTTCTTGCCCACCCGTTTTTCCGAAATGCTCGAGCAGGAACGAACAATGGACCGCCCCTCACGTCCATTTCCTCAGGGAAGACTGTGCGGAGCAGCGGCCAATGCGGCTCATCGGGCTCCCAATGGTATGCACAGCGTGCACTTCCCGACACGGCGGTGAAAAACTCGTAGAGTTGCCGAGGCCACTCGAACGGCAGCGATCTGCGGAAGGTGTCCGCTTCGGCAATCGAGAGCGGAGGTTTGATTTCGACCGTGATGCCCAACTCGCCTGGAAGGTGATCGAGACTCCGAACAAAGGCCACCGCGCGCTCGAGCCATCCGGCGTAGTCGAACATGCAAATTAACTCGCAAAGATGGACTACTTCTTCTTCCGTTTCGATTTTTCATAGCGGACCGCGCAGCCGATGGCTTGCGTTTCCGTCGTTGCGGGCGTCTTGCCTTCGAGCGCCGCTAGGACGGCTTCCTCGACGTGCTTCTGCTTTACGTCTTTGCCATCAGGGCTGTTGTCGAACAATCCCTGGTAGACCACCTTCCGCTTTCCTTCGACCGGCGGCCCCAGCACGAAACACTCGGGCGTGTAAGTCGCGCCGTAGGCCTTGGCGGTCGCTTGCGTTTCGTCCCAGACGTAGGGGAACTTGAAGCCGGCCGACTCGGCGCGCTTCTTCATGGCAGGCGGCTGGTCCGATTCGATCTTGTTGGAGTTGATCGCGATCACGGCGACTTTGTCGCGGTCGGTCACATAGTCGTCGACGAATTGGACCAGGCGTTTGTCGAGGTCCGCGGCGTACTCGCACGAGTTGCAAGTGAAGACGACGAGCAAGACTTTGTTGTCGTCGAAGTCGACCAGCGAATGAGGCTTGTCGTCGGTTCCCATCAAGTCTTTGAAATCGGGGGCGACGTCGCCGACACTGAGAGTTTTGTTGAACTCGCCTGCAAGTAATACGGTGGCGAGCGAAAGGATCAGAGTGATGGCGATCGTGGCGCAGCTACGCATGGCGGGTACTCGTGAGGGAAGCAAAACGGGTCGCCCGTCATTTTACCTGCAAAAGACGGCGGAGAGGAATTCACCGCGGAGACCCGGAGAGACCGGAGAAAGGGAAGGAGTTGATTAATCGATTGCTGATTGATGATTTCTGATTTACGAAGTTGGGAAGATGGCCCCGGCAAAGATCTGTCGGGCCTTCGGCCCTTTTTTTCTCTGAGGCCTCGGTGTCCTCTGTGGCAAAAATTCGAGGCGCTATTGGTGGCTACTGTCAGTTGTCGGCGGGTGGTGTGATTTTGAGTTGGAGCAAGTCGTTGCGGGCGTAGTGGCCGGCGACGTCGAGGTCGAACTTGCCGCGGACGATTGCCGTGAGGTCGAGGTCGGCTGTGAGGAGAGTTGGTTCATCGAATGCAGGACCTGCCAGGACGCGGCCGAAGGGATCGATGATGGTGCTACCGCCGCGGATCAGGGCTGTGCCTTGCTGAGTGGTGACTTGGGATTGGAGATCGCTGGGCAGATCGTCTTTTGTGAAAACCTGGCAGGCTGAGAGAATGAAGCAGCGACCTTCGACGGCGATGTGGCGGAGGGTGGGGAGCCATGAGTCGC
Source organism: uncultured Pirellulaceae bacterium (assembly GCA_964636985.1). GTDB lineage: Bacteria > Planctomycetota > Planctomycetia > Pirellulales > Pirellulaceae > CAZWSX01. Next base: position 43,231 of record CAZWSX010000003.1, read on the forward strand.
GATCGTCGACCGTTGGCGCGCAGTAGATTTGAACGCCTTGCCCGTACAAGGCTGCGCGGAAGAGGGGCATGTAGTTTTCCCAGCAGATCGCGCCGCCGATGCGGCCGAGTTCGGTGGGCCACGAGACGATATCCCTCGCCGTGCCCATTCCCCAGACGACTCGTTCGAGGGCCGTCGGCTGCAGTTTGCGGCGATGGCCTAACAGCGTGCCTTCAGGGCCGAAGAGGAACATGGCGCAGTAGAGAGTGTTGCCTTCGCGCTCGATGGCACCGGTTGCCAGGTGAATGCGGTGTTGTGAGGCAATCGATTTGACCTGGTCGACTTCGGGGCCATCGACTTCGATTGCGGACTCGAAGTAGCGCGCGAAGAGGTCGCGACCAGCATCGCTGCGTTGCCCGAGTTTGACGCCGAAGTCGAAGCCTTTGGGATAGCCGCCGATGAAGGCTTCGGGGAAGAGGATGAGTTGCGAACCAGCATCGGCCGCTTGCCGGGTGTAGTCGGCGAGCCGCGCGAGGGTCGCGGCGTTGTCGAATAGCACGGAGCCGGCTTGCGCGACTGCGACACGAATGAGTTGATTGGCCATATCGCAAATCGGCAATAATCAATCAAGTAATGGTCGCTTGGAAGCCACGCGTTCTTGATTGGTGGCCGCACCGCGCCCGGACAGGAATGTCCGGGCTACTTTATTCAAACAGATCCGGCGGGAGTTCTTCCACGCGGTGGACCGAGACGCGACGGACTGCGGTCCAGGGAATGACGGTGAATTGGTATCCTTCCCCTTCGCGGTTGGCGAACACGCCGTAATCGCGCTGCGACAACATGGCCGAGTAGTGTTCGGGCGAAAGGATTTCTCCCTCGGGCAAGAAGAGTTCGATCTCGCCGTGATCGCCCTTGTGGTACCACAGGCGGGCGACGATGTGTCCGAGCGGATGGACGTCTTGGGGAAAGGGTGGTTCGGGCTCGCCGTGGTACTCGGCCTCTTCCGAGATCGTTTCGTCGTCGGTGGGGATCAAGAACGTTGCCTGGCAATGGGGGCACTTGCCCGGTTTGCCTTTAAGCGACGGCGGCCCGTTCAGACGATGTCCGTTGGGGCACAAGAAGACGAAGACCTCGCCGGCGTTCTTGGCACTGGTGCCGCTTCCTTCTTTGATAGGCCCGGAGCCCTGCGCGAGACCGAGATCGCTCGACCCTGCAGTCACGCCTGAACCCGGCCGACCGTTGGACTCCTGCCCTTCAGTAGGGGCGGGGACGGGAACGACGAATGCGGACTGGCACTGAGGGCACTTTCCCGGCTTGCCGACGAGCGCCTCGGGGGCGCTCAAAATGTGACCGTTGGGGCATTTGAAGCGAACGACCATGAACTGAGCCAAATGCGAAATGTGCCTGGACGCAATCCGGCATGCCCTGCGCATGCGGAAACGCCGGTCCTTCTGCCGTATCTCTTGAATCTAGTCCGCTTCGGTGGCTAGAGCAATCGACCGGCAAACGGGAACTTTCAGCCGACTTTGCTAGGATAGAGAGAGTCCGACTCACAACTGGCTTGGCGTTCAGTAGAATCTACGCTCCCTGTCCACTGCGAAGCGGCTTTCGGGCGGGATATTGGCATTAATTGACGGCGTTTGTCGGCATCCGGAGTTTGTGAATGGCCATCCATGTCGTGTGCCCGGGCTGCAGAAAAGCCTTCACCGTCAGCGACCAATTTGCGGGGAAAAAGGGTCCGTGCCCCCAATGCAAGACTGTGATTACTGTTCCAACGCTTAAGGAACAGGTGACGGTTCACGCGCCCGACACGGGTCCCAAGACGGCCGAAGGCCGCCCGATCTTTGAGCCGATCAAACGCAAGGAGACCAAACTCGAGCCGATCGCGATCTTTGGGATCGTCGCGGCGGTGGTAACGACGCTGGTAATTGCGTTGCTTGTTCGCGTGAATGCGAAGGAGGGGGTTCCCCAAGGGTTGCTCTGGTTGGGCGCCATTGCCTTGGGGCCGCCGCTGGCTTTCGCCGCCTACACCTTCTTGCGCGATCAAGAAGGCGAACCCCATCGCGGAGTGGCCTTGATCATCCGAACGCTGGCGTGCGGACTTGTTTACGCGCTGCTGTGGGGAGCGTTTGCCTACGTGCCTAAGTGGGCAGGGCTGGACCAGCCGCTGGAGTTGTTTTGGCTGATCATGGTGATTCCCGCGATGTGGGCAGCCGGAGCGCTGGCCGCGTACGCGAGTCTCGACTTGGAGTTCGGGACGTCGGCAATCCATTACGGATTCTATTTGGCGATCACCGTCGTCCTGTTAGGTCTCGCAGGCGGGATCGGCATGATTGCGCAGTTGCCCAAAGGCAGGCCGAAGCGGGGCGTCCCAAAGCCGGCGGCGGTGCGAGTGATCGACGTTGACCTTGAGTTCGATACGCCACGGGCATAACTGTTTAGGCGCGTTCGCATGCCCAATTCTCTCGCCGATCTACCCGAGCTTCGCGCGCTTGATACGCGCCGGCAATTGATTCGCATTCCGGATCAACTCGACGTACCGCTCACCGATCGGGTGAAGCAGATTATCGACTCGCCTGAGTTCAGGCGGCTGGCGACGATCAGCCAACTGGGTTTGGTGGGAATGGTTTACCCGGCGGCGAACCACACGCGGTTCGAACACTCGCTGGGCGTTTATCGGTTGGCACTGCTCTATCTCAAGCAGCTGTCGGCCGATGAGCGTTTTGCGGCCGTTGTTTCGCTGCGGCAGGCGGAGTTGTTCTTGCTTGCGGCGCTGCTGCACGATCTGGGGCACTGGCCTTTTTGCCACCCGATTGAAGATATTCATTTGCCGGGCGTGCCGAGCCACGAGCTCTTCGCGAATAGTTTTTTGATCGAAGGGGAGATTGCCGATACGATCCGCTCCGCCTGGCAGGTGCAGCCGCGCGAGATTGTTTCGCTGCTTTCGGAGAAGCCGCGCGATGCCGCGGGAGCGATTCTCAAGAGCATGCTTTCGGGGCCGATCGATATCGACAAGATGGACTACCTGGTCCGCGACAGTTTGCACGCCGGCGTGCCGTACGGGCGGAGCTTCGACCAGCCGCGATTGATCGGCAGCTTGTGTTTGAACAAGCAAGCTGATGCCTTGGCGATCACCGAAAAAGGGCGGACGGCGGCGGAATCGATGGTCTTTGCCCGGTATGTGATGTTCAGCGAGGTTTACTGGCATCACGCGGTTCGCGCGGCGACGGCGATGCTCCAGCGGGCGTTCTACTTGCAGCATCAGTCGCTCGATCTCGATCAACTGTTTCGCTTGGGCGAGTTTCGCTTTGTTGACGCGATGCGGCAGTCGGCGACGATTTCGCCGGCGGGAGAACTCTTGGCAGGTTTGTTTGGCCCCGTGCGATCGCTTTACAAGCGAGTGGCTGAGTTCAGTATCTTTCAGGAGCCGGAACTGTTTCATCAGGTGGCCCGGCGCCCGTACACGTGGTTGGCGGCGGCTTCGGATTCACTGGCGACGGCGTTGAGCAAGAAGCTGGCCCGGCGAGTGGCGCCGCATGAGGTGATCTTCGATGCTCCGCCGGTCTCGCGGGAAGTCGAGTTCGATATCGAGGTTTATTTCCCGAAGCAGAACCGCTTTAAGCAGTTCGTGGATGTGTCGCCGGTTGTGGAAGCGCTGGCGAAGAAGCAGTTCGATGACTATGTGAAGCGCGTGCGGGTGTTTGTGCATCCGCGCTTGGCGGCCGACACGCGCGGGCTAAGTGATTTGAATGAGGTGATCGCGGGTGCGATCCGGGAGTAGGCCGCGAGAGAGGAGAGTTGGGAAAGTAGAGAGTAGAAAAAGCCCTCAATCCTCTCGGCGACGCCCCTTGGGTTCTTCGTCGTCGGAGAACTCATCGAGTTCGCGGTCTTTTTCGACAGTAACCGAGTAGCTTTCGCCGAGCCAGCGGCCCAAGTCGAGTTGCTGGCATCGCGGCGAACAAAAGGGAAGCGAACGAGAGGCTTCCTTATCGAAGACGGATTTGCAGATGGGGCACTTCATAAGGCGGCGGCTCCGCGTGGATTGCGCCGTTGATTATCCCTTTTTCTTGCCGCCTTTGGAACTCGACGAACCATTGGAACTGCTCGGCTTGGAATCGCTTGATTTTGATTCACTCGACTTCGCTTCGGTCTTGGCCGGTGTGGATTCGGACTTGGTCGAGCTTGAGCTATCGGAAGAGGAACTCGACGACTCGCTCGGCTTATCGGCCGAAGCGGCCTTTTGGTAGGAATCGCTGCGATAGTCGGTGGTGTAGAAGCCCGATCCCTTGAACACTAGCGCCGCGCCGGCGCCGAACAGGCGGCGGAACTTTTTCTTTTTGCACTTGGGGCATTTTTCGATCAGCGGGTCGCTGAAGTTCTGAAAAACTTCTTCTTTATGCCCACAGGCGTCGCATTCGTAATCGTACGTTGGCACGTTTATTCTTCTCTCGAATAGTTCTCGGTGAACTTGTGTGTGACCTCTGTGGCGAAAACTACGCTTTGCCCAGTGATACAAAAACCTGCGCCGGGCGGATCACCCGGTCGTTCAGCGTGTAACCGCTTTGGGCGACCTTGGAGACGGTGCCGCTGGCGTACTCTTCGCTGTTCTCTTGGGCGATCGCCTGGTGGAGGTTGGGATCGAACTCGGCGCCCAGCGCGGCAATACGCTTGCAGCCGTGTTGTTCAAGGATGGCGGTGAACTGGATGGCCACCATTTTGACGCCATCGAGCAAGCCCTTTTGATCGCCGGTTTTTTCAGCCGATTGGATGGCGCGTTCGAGGTTGTCGACCACAGACAGGAGATCGCGGGCCAGCGGAAGCGCGGCGTAGCGCGATTCTTCTTCCTGCTCGCGGCGGACGCGCTTGCGGAAGTTTTCCATTTCCGCTTGCACTTTGAGGACGCGGCTGTTGGCTTCGACCAGCATCGCTTCGAGCGAGGCGATCTTCGCATCGGCGTTGTTGTCGGCCGGCGTGAAGGCGTCGTCACCTTCGCTGAAGGCGGAATCGGCTGCTTCTTCGGGGGTATTCATAGTCTGTGTGTGCGTTGTCTTTTGGCGGGCCCCACGGTCTGGCGACCGCGGCTACATGATTTTAGGACTTCTTCCGTTTGCGTTTTTCGGTTGGTTCGTTGCTGGCGGAAGATTCTTGATCGACGGCCTGGTCACTTGGTTCGCTGGTCGTACTGCTTGCTTCTTCGCTCGCCACACTGCCGGTGAAGAAGCTGGTGACGGTTTCGAGGAACGACTTACGGTGCGGCGTGACGTGGACGTGATCGTGTTCGGCCAGTTGGCGGAGCAATTCCTCGTGCTTCGGCGTGAGCTTCTTGGGAACCTCGATGTGCGTTTGGACGAGCAGATCGCCCATGCGGCCGCCGTGGACATCGGGCATGCCTTGGCCGCGAACGCGGATGACGTCGCCTGACTGCGTTCCTTGTTGCAGCGTGATCTTGGTACGGCCGGTGAGCGTGGGGATTTCGAGTTCGCACCCGAGGGCCGCCTGGCTGTACGAGATGGGCATTTGCAGGATCAGGTTGCCGCCGTCGCGCTGGAAGAGCTTGTGCTTGCGGACGCTGACGAAGCAGTACAAATCGCCGCGCGGGCCACCGTCCGGGCTGGGCTCCCCTTCCCCGTTGAGTCGCACGCGCATGCCGTCGTCGACGCCGGGCGGGATGCTGACGTCGAGCTTGCGGCGCTCGATGACAACGCCTTGGCCTGAGCACTCGTGACATGGCTGTGTGACGACGCTCCCGGCGCCGCCGCAACTGGGGCACGTGGTTTGAACGCGGAGGATGCCGGCCGACTGAACGACTTGCCCGTGCCCGCCGCAACGGCGGCATTTTTCGCGGCTGGAACCTGGTTCAGCACCCGAACCTTGGCAAGGCTCGCAAACAGCGTGACGGTCGAATTCAACCGACTTTTTCGCTCCACGAGCCGCTTCTTCCAGTTCGAGCGTGACGTCGCAGCGGAGGTCGGCACCACGACGAACGCGGCGACCGCCGCGGCCTCGCTGGCCGCCGAAGATGTCGTCGAACATCCCACCGCCGAACATCTGGCCGAAAACGTCGAAGATGTCCTCGGCGCTGTTGAATTCGTGTCCTTGCCCGGCGACGCCCGCATGGCCGTACTGATCGTAGCGTTGACGACGCTGTGGATCGGACAGAATCTCGTAAGCCTCGGCGGCTTCTTTGAAGCGCTCGGTGGCTTCTTTGTCGTTGGGATTGCGGTCGGGGTGGTACTTCACCGCGAGCTTGCGATAGGCGTTGTCGATGTCCTTCTTCGCGGCCTCTTTTGCCACGCCGAGGACCTCGTAGAAATCACGTTTGGACGCCATAGTCGCCATAACCCCGCTTCCGTCGCTTTGAACGTCAAAGCTCACTTGGTGAGCTACAAATCTTGAAAAGCCGTCATGCGGGCCGGCATTGCTGTATTAGCTGGCCCACAGTTCCTTTGGTCTACTTAGTGTGATTCACGCTTGGCTACTTCGATTCGGATGAATTCTGGCAGGTACGATGGCGTGCAGTTTTTGGCCACATGTTCGTCCTTGTAGAGTCCCAATGCTTTCCCAAGTTTGGTACACCTGGATCGGAATCTGGACTCGTGAACACCAATTTGACACGCGCAGAAGTTCATTGCCCATTGAACTTCGGGTTCAGCATCAGCCATATCCCTTTCCAGGGAATCGAGCAGGTCTGCACTATTCCCGGGAGGAGTTTGGCCGACCCAGCGCAAACGCGCTTGGTGATACCAGAACAAGCGACGCAGAATCCGCGAAGGATTCTTCTCCCATGTTGCGATCAGCGAGACAATCTTCTTGTCTTTGGATAGCTGGTTTGCCAACAGCCAATCAGCCAATTGGGTGCGTTCTTCAACGTCATGCCGAAGCATGTCCGAAGCCAGCTGATCGATGACATCTTCCGTGAGGAGCTTTTTGTCGAAGATGAGGGTCGCAAGAAGACGAGGGTAGTACTCGCCCGTTGACCACAACTCCACTGCCAGATCGTGGTCTTTCTTGATCTCGGCGCCATGCTTTTTGAGGTCGCCCAGCTTGGGGTTTCCCTTGGTGAGCTCGGCGACAAGTTTCTTTGCTTTTGTTGATAAAGCCATTTTGCTTGCCTCCCCTCTACCTGCCGAACTCAACTCCCACTGGCGTCTGTGGTACGCCAGTGCCACCATCACCACTTTCATTAGTTCATAAAAAGGGGCCGCTTCCGTTGGAAGCGGCCCGCGTTTTCAACGGCCTGATCTGCCCGCGCTTTCGATGTTATCGAACGGCGCCTTCGGCACGCTTATCTTTATTCTCTTTATCGATGTTCGTGACGAGCGCCTCGGTTGTGAGCAACAATCCGGCAATGCTGGCGGCGTTGCTAAGGGCCGTGCGAACCACCTTCACCGGGTCGATGATGCCCGCTTTGAGCATGTCGACGTACTTGCCGGTGTTGGCGTCGTATCCGTGTGTGAGGGGCTTTTCGGTTAGTTCGTCGGCAACGACCGAACCGTCCTTGCCGCCGTTGGCCACGATTTGCGTCAGCGGAGCGGCCAAGGCGCCCAGAACGATATCGACACCGATCGCTTCGTCCCCTTCGGCGCTGCTGCGGGCCTTCTTCACGGCGTCGGCACATCGCAACAAAGCGACGCCGCCACCAGGGAGGATGCCTTCTTCGACGGCCGCACGGGTGGCGTGCAGGGCGTCTTCAACGCGGGCCTTCTTTTGCTTCATGTCGGCTTCGGTTTCAGCACCGACCGAGATCACGGCCACGCCGCTGGTGATCTTCGAGAGGCGTTCTTGGAACTTCTCGCGATCGTATTCGCTTTCGGTTTGACCGATTTGATTCTTGATCTGCTGGACGCGCTTATCGATGTCGGCTCGCGAGCCGGCACCATCGCGAATGGTGGTGTTGTTCTTGTCGACGACGATCCGCTTGGCTCGTCCCAGGTGATCGAGCGTGAGGTTCTCGAGCTGGATACCGAGATCGTCGCTGATCAGCGTACCGCCGGTGAGAATGGCGATATCGCCCATCATGGCCTTGCGGCGATCGCCGAAGCCAGGAGCCTTCACCGCGCAAACGTTGAGAACGCCGCGGAGCTTGTTGACGACGAGGAGCGTAAGAGCTTCGGCGTCGACGTCTTCGGCGATAATGAGCAGCGGACGGCCCGAGGCGCTGGCCTTTTCGAGGACAGGCACGAGATCGCGAATGTTGCTGATCTTCTTTTCGTACAGAAGGATCAGGGCGTTTTCGAGAACGGCTTCCATCTTCGCCATATCGGTGACGAAGTAAGGCGAGACGTAGCCCTTGTCGAATTGCATCCCTTCGACGTATTCGACGCGGGTGTCGGTCGACTTACCTTCTTCGACGGTGATCACGCCGTCCTTGCCGACCTTGTGGAGGGCGTCGGCCAGCATGTCGCCGATGACCTTGTCGTTGTTAGCCGAGATGGCGCCAACGCTGGAGACTTCGTCCTTGCTGGTGACCGGCTTGGCCATGTCGAGCAGCTTCTTCTCGGCGGCTTTGACGGCCTTTTCAATCCCGCGGCGGATGGCCGTGGGGTTGCTGCCGGCGACGATGTTGCGGAGACCTTCCTTGAAGATCGCGCGGGCAAGCACGGTGGCGGTGGTGGTGCCGTCGCCTGCGAGGTCCGAAGTCTTTTGCGCGACTTCGACGACGAGCTTGGCGCCCATGTTTTCGAACTTGTCTTCGAGTTCGACTTCCTTGGCGACGGTGACGCCGTCTTTGGTGACGGTCGGTCCGCCGAAGGACTTGTCGATGATCACGTTACGGCCGGTGGGGCCCATCGTCACGGCGACCGCGCTGGCAAGCTTTTCGACGCCTTGCAGCATCTTCGCCCGGGCGTGGTCTTCGAACATCAATTGCTTTGCCATCGTTGGCGATTCCTGGATATAAGGTGTGCGTTGTGGTGTTTGTTAGTTGGCAGGCACACTGGCGTCTTTGGGACGCCAGTGCCACCCGACACTTGTGGGGCTACTAGCCGACGATCTTCGCCAGGACGTCCGTTTCGCGGAGGATCTTGACGTCTTCGCCGTGGATCTCGATGTCGGTCCCGGAGTACTTGCCGTAGATCACTTCATCACCGACGGCCACCGACAGTTCGCCGCGCTTGCCGCTCTCGAGGAGCTTGCCCGGGCCAACCGCGATCACCTTGCCGCGTTGCGGCTTTTCTTTCGCCGAGTCGGGCAACACGATGCCACCAGCCGTCTTCTCTTCGGCTTCGAGAGGAACGACTACTACACGATCATCCAGCGGACGGGCCTTGAACTTCGCCATGTTTCAAACTTCCTTACGCGTATGTTTTTATGAGTTGAATTGAACTGGTTGCTTTTTTGACTCGCGCACATCTCCTCAAGAGATGTTCACGTTTGATTACATCATGCCGGGCATGCCGCCCATGCCACCCATTCCTCCCATGCCGCCCATTCCACCCATGCCACCCATGCCGTGGTCGTGGTGATCGTGGCCACCGCCGCCTTCTTCGGCTTCCTTGGGAATCTCGGTGATGAGCGATTCGGTGGTGAGGAGCAACGAAGCAACGCTGGCCGCGTTTTGCAGAGCCGTTGTCACAACCTTGGCTGGGTCGATGATGCCCAACTTGATCATGTCGCCGTATTGGTTCTTGTCCGCGTCGTAGCCTTCAGTCTTGGCACGCTGGCGAACGCGATTGACGACCACGGCACCGTCCAAACCAGCGTTGCGGGCGATAGCTCGCAGCGGTTGGTCCAAGCAGTTGCGGACGATATCAGCGCCCATCTTCTCGTCACCGGTCAGACCAAGCTTCTCGATCGCCTTTTCCGAGCGGATGAGGGCCACGCCGCCACCTGGAACGATGCCGCTTTCGAGAGCAGCACGCGTCGCTTGGCGAGCGTCTTCGAGAAGATACTTCTTCTCCTTCATTTCCGTTTCGGTTGCGGCACCGCAGTTGATCTGGGCAACACCACCAGCGAGCTTGGCGAGACGCTCTTGGAGCTTTTCGCGATCGTATTCGCTGTCGGTGACGTCGATTTCGCTGCGGATCTGTTGGACGCGGCCGTCGATCTCGTCACGCTTGCCGGCACCACCGGTGACGGTGGTTTCTTCCGACGAGATCACGATCTTCTTGGCGCGGCCGAGGTCGGTCAGCTTCACGCTTTCCAGTTCGATGCCGAGGTCCTTGAAGATGGCCTTGCCGGCGGTCAGCACGGCGATGTCGCCGAGCATGGCCTTGCGGCGGTCGCCGTAACCAGGAGCCTTGACGGCACAAACTTGCAGGATGCCGCGCATCTTATTGACGACGAGCGTCGCCAGGGCCTCGCCTTCGACATCTTCGGCGATGATCAAGAGCGGCTTCTTCTTTTGGCTGATGGCTTCGAGGAGCGGAATCAGTTTCTTGTTGCCGGAGATCTTTTCTTCGAAGAGGAGGATGTAGCAGTCTTCGAGGACGACCATCGCGTTGTCGGCGTCGGTCACGAAGTGGGGCGAGAGATAACCGCGGTCGAATTGCATCCCTTCGACGACTTCGATTGTCGTTTGGTTGCTGCGGCCTTCTTCGATCGTGATGACGCCGTCCTTGCCGACCTTCATGAAGGCATCGGCGAGAACCTTGCCAATATCAGGATCATTGTTGGCGGCGATCGTGGCGATTTGCTCGATTTCCTTCTTGTTCTTTTCGCCGATCTTGGTGGCCGAGTCGTTGACCGCATCGGTCACGGCTTCGACGGCCTTGGCGATGCCGCGCGAGAGAGCCATTGGGTCGGCGCCCGCGGCGATCATCTTGAGGCCTTCGCGGAAGATGGCCTCGGCCAGCACGGTGGCGGTGGTGGTGCCGTCACCTGCGACTTCGTTGGTCTTGCTGGCGGCTTCCTTAACGAGCTGGGCACCCAGGTTCTCGAAGGGGTCGTCCAGTTCAATGTCTTCCGCGACGGTCACACCGTCCTTGGTCACTTTCGGCGAGCCCCAGCCCTTGTCGAGCACGGCGTTGCGGCCACGGGGGCCGAGCGTGCTGCGGACGGCGCGGGCGAGCTTCGAAACACCCGCCAACAGCGGCTGCCGTGCCTCGTCGTCGAAAACCATTTGCTTTGCCACGATTGCATCTCCTCGAGGGTTTATAAATCGAACTTCGCCGCCCGGATCGGCCGCTACAGGCAACTCATGCCAGGGCAAACAGTCAAAGGTTGCGGCGGGCGGAAAGCGAAGTTTGTGGGGTGTTTTGAGTGGGGAGGGTACGTGAATGAAGGTTGCCGGTCCCTGCGTGCGACGTTCAGCCTATCAAAGCCGACGGGCTACGAAATGGCCGTGCCAACATGGCAGGAAGTGGCGTGTTGCCGGTAGGTTGCAATCGCCGTGCCAAGCGTCCAGTCCGGCCGTATCTTGCTGTCGCAGAAGAACTTACGGCAAAATGGCCGCAATCGCCAGGGGTGCGACGAACCGCCCCAAAAAGCCGCTGCCAAGATGACAGCAGGGGTAAACGGCGGTAGCCGCACTCGCCAAGAGTGCGGATGGCGCGCAGATGGAGGCCGCCCCTTCCGCGTTCTGGCGAAGGCGGCTACGGGGAAAATCAAGACCTTGGCGGGGTAATATGTTGGCGGGGGGACCTAAGTCGATGATTTGCCTTGCCGCTCAAAGACCGCACCAACCGACGCCGGAGTTATTTCACGAGGTACGTGGCGACGGTCAGGTCGTGTGTGAAGAGACCACGTTTACCAAGCTGGATCGCTTCGTGTTTTTGAGTGAGAGCCAAACTGAATTTGAGAGCATGTGGAAGAACATCGAGGAGTGTTGTCAGCGGATCACCGGGGTTCCAAGTCATCGATTGGATATTTGGTCTCGTGGACCTGGTTTTTCAGGAGGATTTGACAGTCACTCTTACCAATCCAGAGTTCAACGAGCTGCGGCGCTAAAACGCGGATGGGACGTGAGAGAGGTCGACGAGAATTACATCGCCCTTAGGACTTGCAAGCTGGATGAGCATCCCAGGGACGCCCAATCGGCCTATCTCGCGATATCCGTTCAAGGCGACGTGTGGGATTTCGTTCTGACCTATGTAGACGCGATTCTGCTTTCGATGCTGCGAGGTGCGGGAACAGATGAGATGAGAATGAGTAGTGATCTTGAACATTCACTCGCCGCCGTGTCTGGAATCGTCTTTCACTATCAGCACTTCGATGGAATCGCTTATCCCGGCATTGCCCATGGGCCGGTCATCTGGGACGCCTTTAGCCGTTCCCGCGGTGTTACGGATGCGGTCTGGCATAAGTGGGCTTCGGTGTAGCTAACAGACACCGCACTTTCCGCGTTCTGGCGAACGCGGCTACGGGAAAGGTCGGCGGAATAGTGATTCCGAGGCGGCGAAGGTTGACTCGGCGAGCTTTTCCAGCGTTACGCCTCGCACTTCGGCGAGACATGTGGCGGTGTGGACTACGAGGGCCGGTTCGTTTCGCCGCTGCGAACGCATGGGGTGGGGCGAGAGGTAGGGGCAATCGGTTTCTACGAGCAATCGGTCGGCTGGAACGAGGGCCGCCAATCGTCGTAGTTCGTCCGACTTTTTGTAGGTGACCATGCCGGCGAAACTGATGTGCAGGCCGAGGTCGAGGCACTCGCGCATGGTTGGTTCGTCACCGGTGAACGAATGCATCACGCCGCGGACGGGGCCGCGTTTCACCGCTTCGCGGACCATGGCGACGATGTCGGGGCCACAGTCGCGCATGTGGATGACGACGGGCAAGCCGGTTGCCTGGGAGTGCCGCAGGTGGCGGTCGAACCAGTCTTGCTGGACATCAAACGGCGAGCGGTCCCAGTAGCGGTCGAGGCCCGTTTCGCCAAGAGCGACCACTTCGGGCAATGCGGACAGGCGGACGACTTCGTCCCAGTCGGCTGCGGTTGATTCGCTCGTGTGATTAGGCTGCACGCCGACGGCTGCGCGGACGGAGGGGAAGCGTTTGGCGATGTCGACGCACTCGGCGCTGTCTTGCGCCGTGATGCCGATGGCGATCATGCGGGCGACGCCGGCGCCGTGCGCTCGCGCGATGACCTGGTCCAGATCGCTAGCGAAGTCTTCGACTTGGAGATGGGCGTGGGTGTCGAAGAGGTTCATGATTGGGCCTCACGAACCATTGTGCCTTTTGGTTTTGAAACACAGAGGCACGGAGAAGAGATGGGATTGATTAATCGATTGATGATTGATGATTTTTGATTTAAGAAGTCGGAAGGATTTGGGGCGGCGAGCTTCTGGTTGATAGCCGCACCGCGCACAGACAGAATTGTCGGTGCCACCTTCCTATCTCTCCGAGGTCTCTGTGGCCAACCTCTACGCAGTGGGAGCAGCCGATTGGGCTTCGTGGAGCATGTCGAGGTGGGCCTTGGCTTCGCCGAGGGCTTCTTGAGCGAGAGCTTGCGCCATGGGGCTGAGGCGGAGTTTGTCGACGATACGTTCGATCGCGACGACTTCTTTGACTTGGCGCTCGACGAGCATGTTCAAGAGAAAGTCGTACGAGAGATCGTGCCAGCCAGTGAAGGTCATGGGGAACTCGCCGTAGTGGACGGTTCCGCGATTTTCCAGGATCGCCTTGCCGAGGCGATCGACCATTCGCATTTGGTTGTCGGCGATTTGGAGCACAACTTTTTCGACGCGGTCGTCGTTATAGCGGCGCCAGGGGTTGGCGTATCGCAAGTATTGGGCGAGCGACCGGTGGTTGAGCACCAGCAGGCGATTCAGCAGGTCGTTGGTGTCGGTCGGTTGCATAGTTTATTGGGCGAGTACTGGCTTGCGATCGACTTGCCTACGATCGACTCGTTATCGGTTGAAGAAGAGCTGATGGGCAGCACTTTGGCACGGCTGGAGAATCAATTCCCAACAGAGAATCAAGGCAACTGTCGGAAAAGTGATCGCCATGGTGTAAAGGCCGGCCAGGGAGACTTCGGGCATGACAAACGGCCGGCGATCGCGAGGCTCATCGTCGATCGTCATGACTTTGATCACTCGCACGTAGTAGAACAAGCTGAGGGCCGTGTTCAGGCCGCCAACGACCAGCAGTGCCAGGAGGTAGCCCGACGAAACGCCGGCCTTGGAGCAATGCGCGTAGGCATCGACCAGCGATCCAAAGACGTGAAATTTACCGATGAAGCCTGACAGTGGAGGCAGGCCGACCAGGCCGAAAAGCATCACGGCAAAGCAGACCACCGTCAAAGGGCAACGCTTGATGAGGCCGCGGTAGTCGTCGATTTCTTCCGACCGAAGCGCGTTTCGCAGGAACGCGACGATCACAAAGACACCGAGGTTCATGAACACGTAGGTGAACAGGTAGACGCACAGCGCGGCGATCGCTCCGGCGGCCGCATCGGGGCTGATGCCTGCGACAGCGGCGGCTGCGGCGACGGCCATCATCATGTAACCGGCGTGGGCAATGGTCGAATAAGCCAAAAGGCGTTTGATGTTCGATTGCCCGTAGGCGGCGAGGTTGCCGAACGTGCACGTGATAGCCGCGATCAGCGCGACCAACTGAGCGGAAAAACTTCGCACGCCAGCCAGACCGGCAGTGATGGATGCTCGTGTTGCTGGAGCGGCATCGACTGCGGCCGGGGCAGGAACGTCGCTCGATGATGCGGCTTCGGTTGCTGGTTCATCGGCGATGTTCATCAGGCCAGGGGTGTTCGAACCGATGGCTTTTGCTGTGCCTAAGTCGGCTTCGATCTTCGCGGCCTTCGCCTTGACGGCGATCTCGGTTCGCTTGCCTGGCTCCCAGGCTTCTGGAGCTGGCATGCCCAGGCCGATCACAACGCGAACGAGCAGAGCCAAAGCAGCTGCTTTGGACGCGACGCTGAGGAAGGCGTTGATTTCGGCGGTGGCACCTTCGAAGACGTCGGGCGCCCAGAAGTGGAAAGGGACGGCCGAGAGTTTAAATGCGAGCCCGACACCGATCATCAGGCCGGCGAACGCGAGGACCCACAAGTCGCCGTCTTGGAAGTCGGACCAGCGGCGGGCGATTTCCATCGCCATGGTGGGAAGGTGAGCGGTGTTGAGCAAACCGGCGATCAAGCTGATGCCGTAGAGCATCACGCCTGCGGCACCGGCACCATAGACCGAGTATTTGAGGGCGGCTTCGCTGGCTTGGCGGCGACCTTTAAGTTGGCCAGCCAACGCGTAGGAGGGAACGCTCGCCATTTCGACTGCCATAAAGACCATCATCAGATGGTTGGCCGAGGCCATCATGCACATGCCGAGCGTCGCACCAAACACCAGCGTGTAGATATCGGGGGCTTCTTCATTTTCGGGAATACCCGACAACTTGGTAAAGACGATGAAAAGTGCGAGGAACAACAGCAGCAGGATGCGGACGTAGTTGGTGAACTGATCCAGCACCAGCATGCCGGTGAAGATTTCCATCCGCTCGATCGTTTGCGAACTCGCCAGCGTAATCGCGGCGGCGAGCGCGCCGATCGAGCCAACCAGAGCAAGCAAGAACGTTGGGATCTTGTCTCCACCGCGGAATACGCGGACCAGCAACATCACGAGCGCCGTGACGCACAGGATCAACTCCGGCGAGAACGCCCGCAGGCTGGAGTCGAGCGTCACCTCGGTCCCGAGGGCGGACCCTTTGGTGTCGACGATTAGTTTGCTAACGAGTTCGTGGAGATTCACGACAAAGTTCTCAATTGCGTTGCGCTGGTATTCAATTGCTTGCAGGGCAGCCGCACTCTTGGCGAGTGCAGCTACGATCCCGATTCTTTTAGGCACTAGGCCCCTGGGGTGCTGTCGCTTTCGACGGGGGCACCCTCCGTCAACGCGGTTGCTGACGTGGGGTTAACCGATTCGTTTTGGCGAGTCCATTCGGTCAACTGTTGCACCTGGCGATCGATGGTGGCGTCCATGTATTGCAGCACCAAGTGCGGGAAAATCCCGAACAAGACGCAGAAGGCCAACAACACGCCGCCGATGAGGTTCTCGCGAGCATCGCTGGGGTGAATGTGTTCGCCATGCGGGCCTTTGTATTCGGCACCCAGGTAGACGCGTTGAATCGCCCACAGGATGTACGCAGCCGTGATGATCACTACGGCAGCCGAAATGATGGCCAGCACCATGCTGAACTTCCAGCTGGAAAGTACGACCAGCACTTCGCCGACGAATCCGCAAAGGCCAGGCAATCCCAAGCCGGCGAAGAAGATACCCATCGCCAAGGCCGTGTAAACCGGCATCTTGCCGAACAGTCCGCCGAACTCATCGAGGTTACGGTGGTGGACCCGTTCGTAAATGATGCCGACCATAAGGAACATGCCGGGCGAGCTGATCCCGTGACCGATCATCTGGTACATGGCACCTTTGACGCCCATGTCCCAGTATTGCCAGTCGTAGTTGTTGGCGGCGGTTGCCGACCAAACGCCGAGGCCCAGCAGCACGTAGCCCATGTGGCTGACCGAGCTGTAAGCGACCATTCGCTTGAAGTCTTTTTGGGCGAGTGCGGCCAAGCCGCCGTAGACCATGCTGACGACACCGAGGCCGCAGACCAGATATCGAAGTTCAAATCCACCTTCAGGGCAGATCGGATAGCAAATCCGGATGATGCCGTAGCCGCCCAACTTGAGGAGGACGCCGGCCAGAATCATCGAGATGGGCGTGGGAGCTTCGACGTGGGCATCAGGCAACCAGGTGTGCACGGGAACCGACGGCACCTTGATGATGAAGCCAATGAACAACAACAGGAACGCCCACCATTGCATCGAGAAACCGAAGACCATCGGGCCGCTGAACAGGGCCGTCTTTTGGCCCATCGCGGCCAGGGCCAGGATGTTGAAAGTGTGGACCTTGGCACCGCCCGCGGTCGAAGGACCGGCGTAAGCGGGCATGGTGAAACCAGCGCTCGAGACGTCGACAGGTTCGGTCGCTTCGGCACCAGAAGCAACGCGGGCCGTAAGGACCTTGGCCGCTTCGGGGCTCTTAGCGATTGCGTCGGCGACTTTCGCCCAGGTGGCATCGCTACCGACCGAGATCGAAACATCGTGTTCGGCGGGCTTGTAATCGACGGTCGTCTCGGCGCCTTCGCCTTTGACGAATTTGACATCGAGTGGGCTGCGCTGATCTTGATCGAGTCGCAGGAACTCGACGCCGGAGGCTGCGCGGTAGCGGCCGATGCGGGCCATCGACGCCTTGCCAACGTGCAGGTCTTCCCACTTGGTGCTGCCGAGCTTGCCAGCGAAATCGACTTCGGAGAGGGTTCGCAGGTCGGATGCAAAGTAAAGCATCAGGATCGCGATCAACATCAACACCGAGCCGAACAAGGTGTAGAGGAAGAACTTGATGGCCGCGTACTCACGGCGAGGACCGCCCCACACGCCGATGAGGAAGTACATCGGCAGCAGCATCACTTCCCAGAAGACGTAGAACAGGAACAAGTCGAGTGCCAGGAAGCAGCCGATCATGCCCGTTTCGAGAAGCAAGAACAAAATGCAGTAGGCTTTGACGTGCTTGGTGATGGTCCAGCTGGCGCCCATCGAGCAAACAACGACGAAAGCGGTGAGCAACACCAGCGGGAAACTGATGCCGTCGGTTCCCATGTAGTACTCAATGTCGAACGAGGGAATCCACGGCACGTTGAAGACGCTTTGCATCGTGGCGACCGACGTTTTGAACTCGGTCGACGTATTTGGCGTCAAAAACGCCACGGCGGCGATGCCGAAGACGAGGATGGTCGCAAACAGCGTGACCACCTTCGCCGCTTCGGGACGATTCGACGGAATGAACGCGACGAAGATCGCGGCAAACGCCGGCAGAAAGACGATCGTGCTCAGGAGTATGAGATATGTCGACGAGTCAGGCATGTCGCGGCATCCTAAGCCCTTTGTTCAGGGCACCGAATTATCTTGAACGATTGTGTTTTGTTTATTTGCAGTTGGGTAACGTCGCTTCGTGGCAGGCCCGCTATTTTGCGAGAGCCGGCACCCAGAAGAAACTGATCACCACGAACAAGGCGATCGCACCCAAAACGATGAACATCACATATTGGCGAATACGTCCGGTCTGGACGTTTTTCAGCGATTTACCAACGTCGTAGGTGGCGCTGGCGAACGCGTTCACTGAGCCATCGACCACGGTCTGGTCGGCGAAGCCTTCCCAAAGCCGGGCAATCCAAACGAACGTTTTGGCCGTGTTGTCGAGGAACCAGTCGAACACGTTTTTGTCGTTCGATGAAACCAGGCGACCAAGCCACTGCGTGGGATAGACGAAGACCATCGCATACAGTTCGTCGAACCACCACTTGTTGAGCAGGAAGTTGTAAATCGGATTGAATTGGCGGCGAACTTCGTCGGCGTTGAGCCAACGCATCCAGTACATCGCGGTCGCCAAGCCGATGCCGGCGATCCAGGTGCCGGTGGCCAACAGCGTGACGGGGATCTTGATCGAGTCGACGTGCGACTTGTGTTCGTCGGGCCACGTCCAACCCAGCCACGGGGCTTGCTGGTCGGCCAGCGTTCCGGCAGGGCGAGCTTGCTCGAGCAAGTTCGCCAGCGAAAGGCCGTTGATCTTGAAACTTGCTGGCCAGACTGTGCTGACGAGATACCCGCCAATCAGCGTGCAGGCGAGCATCGTTGCGATCCACGGCAGCGTGATGCCGGTATCGAAAGCAGGATGGTGAGCGTGTTCGCTGTGTCCATGACCGTGATCGTCGTGAGCATGATCATCATGTCCGTGAGCATCGTGGGCATGCGCGTGCTCGTCGTGGCCGTGAGCGTCATGTGAATGCGCGTCGTGGCCATGTGATTCATGACCATGAGCATCGTGCCCGTGCGAGTCGTGGCCATGAGCATCATGGGCGTGATCGTGGCCGCTGCCCGACAGGCCGGTAAACCAGCCCTTTTCGAACCCCTTGGCGACGAAGAATGCGCCGGCGATCAACGCGTAGCCGATCATGTTGAATTCCCAGGCGACGCCGACGGCGAAAACCGCGAGGATCACCAGCGGGATGGTCATCACGGGAGGCGATTCGTGAGCGTGATCGTAACGCTCTTGGTCGCGAGGCGTTCCGACGAACGTCATGTACCACATGCGGAACATGTAGAACGCCGTGACCGAGGCACCCGCGGCGGCGGCACAGAAGAAGATTGCCGCGTACGGCGAGTTGTTCGTGATCCAGAGCGAATAGGCTTGCTCAAGGATGGCATCCTTCGAGTAGTAGCCGCTAAAGCCGACTACGAACGGCAAGCTCACACCGGCGATGGCAAAGCACCCGATCAACATCGTGATGGCGGTGACGGGCATCTTTTTGTAGAGCCCGCCCATGTAACGCATGTCGTTGGTGTGGACAGCGTGGATCACCGAACCGGAGCACATGAAGAGCAAGCTCTTGAAGAAGGCGTGCGTGATCAAGTGCATCAATCCGCCGAGCCAGCCGCCGACTCCCAAGGCGAGCATCATGTAGCCGAGTTGGCTGATTGTGGAGTAAGCGAGGACCTTCTTAATGTCGTTGGCGGTGATGGCAATGGTGGCCGCCATGAATAGCGTGATACAGCCGATGATGGCGATGACGAACAAGGTTTCTGGTGCGAAGACGGGGTAAAACCGGCCAGTCAGGTAGACGCCAGCCGCGACCATCGTCGCCGAGTGGACCAGCGCCGAAACCGGCGTGGGGCCTTCCATCGCGTCGGGCAACCACGTGTGGAGCGGGAACTGGGCGCTTTTGCCGATGCAACCGCAGAAGATCCCGACGCCTGCGACGACGAGGAGCCAGTAACCATAGCGATAGCCACCGCTGTCGGCAGCGTTTCGCAATTCGGTCGCTTTCTCGTGCAGGGCCGCGGCAACTTCTTCTTTCGAGGCGTTGGGGCCTTTGGCTTTGACAATTTCGGCGACCTGGTCGGGCGCATCGGCCAGCACCATTTCGTCGGGAACGACCAAGGCGTAGTGGTTTTCGGCGGAGCGGACCTTGCTGAACAAGCCAGGGCCTTGGCCATCGATATCGCCGAAGGAGAACGTTCCGATGGTCGACCAGATGGCCATCAGGCCGATGATCATGCCGAAGTCGCCAACGCGGTTGACGATGAAGGCCTTGTTCGCGGCAGTGGAGGCACTGTTACGTTCAACGTAAAAGCCGATCAGGAAGTAGGAGCAAATGCCCACCAATTCCCAGAAGACGAAGACGAGCGCGATGTTTCCAGCCAGCACCAAGCCCAACATGCTGAAGCAGAACAGCGACAGGTACTGAAAGAACCGATAGAAGCGGCCCGGTCGCTTGAGGTGGCGGCCGTTGGAGAGCGTCACTTCTTTGTCGACGATGTCGTGTTCTTCATCGTGCATGTAGCCCATCGCGTAGAAATGGATGAGCGTCGCGATCAGCGTCACCATGCAGAACATGCCGACGGTGAGAGCATCGATGTAGTAGCTGAAGTCGAGCCGAAGCGTGCCGAACGTGGCGAAGTTGTAGAACACACCCGAAAGACTGGGTGGGACAGCAACGTGGCCGTGTTCATCGCCATGGGAATCGGAGTGGCCGTGCGCCTCGGCTGCGTGATCGACGGCTGCGTTATAAGCGACGAGATGGACGGCCTCGCTCGGCGCCACCTGGGCGTGTTTATCGCCATGATGACCTGCGGCGGCGGGCCAGTGGGTGCTCAGCCACATGAACAAGGAGACGTACGAAAACACGCCCGCAAAGAAAATGGCACCTGTGGCGATGTAGGCGCCGTTCTTTTTGAGTTGGGGTCCCGCGAACAGGATTACCCAAAACGAAAAGAAGGGAAGCAGCACCGCTGCGAGCAAAAGCTTGGGAATGTAAGCGTCCATTAGCCTTTCAACTCGTCGGCTTGGTCGATATCGATCGTGGTGTGATTGTTGTAAAAATTCAAGGCAATCGCGAGCGCGACCGCGGCTTCGGCAGCCGCCAACACAATCACAAACAGCGCCATCAGTTCGCCATCGATTCCCAGCGTCGTGTTACGCAGGAGCGGGCTACCAAAGGCGATCAGGTTCAGGTTCGCACCGTTCAGCACCAGTTCGATGCCCATCAGCACGCCAAGCGCGTTCCGCTTGGTGGCCATGCACAGCACACCGCTGACAAAAAGTACGGCACCCACTACCAGGTAGTGAGAGACCGACACGGGTTGGCTGAAAGGGTCCATACGCTACTCAATAAATAACGGGCCAAACACGGCACCAAACTAGGCAGCGGGGACGCTGCTGCGCGTCTTCACTCGCCGCTTGGTACGGGCCATGTAACCGGCACCGATCAAAACCACCAACAAATGCATCGAAACAATGACGAATGGGAGCAAGTAGCCCGCCTGTCCGCCACGCAAAGACGATCCGGAAGGAACACCTTCAACGGGATCAAGCTTATCGACTCGGACGCCAACCAAGGCCATCCCCAGGCGGGGCGTCGACTCGATCTTCTCTTGAACCACTGCGTCGCGAGCTTCACGCGACGACTGATGCCAGTCGGGCACAGCAAACGCGCTGCGAATCAAGAGCACCAATAACGTGAGGCCGATAATCCCGCCGAGGACCATTTCGCCCGACGAGGTTTTCATGTCGATAAAGCGGCTTTGGGCCGTGAGCATGACGCCGAAGATCAAGAGGACGAGCGTGCCGCCGACGTAGATCATCAACTGCATGGCGCCAACGAACTGGGCGCCGGCCAGGATGAACAACCCAGCAGTGGCACCGAGCGAGACCATCAAGTAGAAGGCCATTCGCACAACGTTGCTGGTGAAAACAACGGCGACACCGAAGAAACAAGCCAAGCCGGCAAAGAGATAGAACGAGACCGCGTACCAGTCGATCGTTGCCAGCAGCGGATTCGCGATCAAGCCGTTCATGAATTAAGTCGCTCGCTCTGTTCGCCTGTTGATTCGCGGGGCCTGCCGAGGTTCGCCTATCTTTGGTTGTTGTGCCGCAACTAGCGGGCAGCAACCTTTGAATCGGCAGAACCCTTCTTTTCGGGCGATTTCTTTTCAGGCACCGGCTGCGTGTAGTTTTCGCGAACCTCGCCGATGTTGGTTTGCCGCCAAGGCGTCGGGACGTCGGCAGCTTGCCAAGCCACGGCACCCAGGAAGCAAAAGGCCGAAATCGGCACGCAGTACTTCAAACAGGTGGTCATCACCTGGTCGATTCGCAAACGGGGAAGGGTCCAGCGAGCCCACATCATAACGGTCACACCGACAACGCTTTTGAGCACGAAGTTGGTAACACCAGCCATCTGAACCAGGTAACCCAGCACGCTCCAATCGGTCTCGCCCGGCTTGTAAGCAAGTGGAGCCAGGACTGGAATCGGGCCGTTCCAGCCACCAAAGAACAAGATTGCCGCCAAACCACTGACGACAAACATGGCGCCATATTCGGCCATAAAGAAGAAGCTCCAGCGAAGACCGGAGTATTCGGTGTGGAAACCGGCAACCAGTTCGCTTTCCGCTTCAGCCAAGTCAAACGGGGCGCGGCTTACACTGGCGATGGCACAGGTGAAGTAGACCCAAAACGCAATGAACGTGAAGGGATCGTGGAAAATGAGCCAGTTGGTGAACAAGCCAGCTTGAGCATTGGCGATGACGTTCAGGTCGAGCGACCCCACGATCAAAATCGGAATCACCACGCACAGGCCCATAGGGACTTCGTAGCTGACCACCTGAGCCGCTTCACGCATGCCGCCAAACAGCGACCACTTCGAGCCTGATGCGTAACCAGCGAGAATAACGCCGAACGCGCGGAGGCCCATGATCGCGAGGATCAAAAAGGCGCTCACACTGCTGGTTGCAGCCGGCCAATCACTGGCGAACGGCAGGACCATATAAGCGGTAAATGCTGGAGCGAACGCAATATAGGGAGCCATGCGAAAGAGCATCGCATCGGCGTCCTTAGGAATAATGTCTTCCTTGGTGATCAGCTTGAGACCGTCGGCGAGGGTTTGGAGCCAGCCGAATTTTCCACCCGTCCGAGTGGGACCAAGGCGGTCCTGAATGCGGCCGGCGATCTTTCGCTCCATCCAGATGAAGACGAGAGCGCCAACGGCAACCACGTTCAGAAGAAGGCCGATGTGAACAGCCGCGGCCAGCAAATAGCCGAGCCAGAAATGCTCGCCCGGTTTCCACGCATCCCCGAAAAGCCCCAGGACGGGAGCGAGGATTGCGAGGTTAAAAAACTTGGCCATAGCGACGTGCTTTCGCGGGAATTTCGTCTATCCCGAACCCCAAATCTCGACCTGGGGCGTCCTTTCTTAGGACACCCGGTTCAAGAGATTGTGAAATATGGCACAAAGTCATTCCAGCGCGAAGGGTCCACCCTGCCAAATCGCGGCGGCGTTTCGGCAAAATAATTCTTTCACTGCTGTAAGGAATGGGCCTCGCCCGTCAGGCCTAAGCAGATGGCAAAATCGGCGGAAATTGCCGCTACGAGAGGCAACCCGATCCTGCATCGGGCGTTTTGAATCGCCCTTTCAGGGCTTTCGATTCGTTGGGACTGGATGACCCAGGGCGTTGCCCTGGGCTCTGGTTGGTACGCCCCGTTGGGGCTTAAATCTGACGGCTTACGGTTTGTCCGCTTTCCGTACGCCAATCATCACAATAAGTGGTCTGAATAAGAGAATGCTTGGACCGCCCTACCGGTCGACCACCTGTAGATCGACCGTCTTGAGTACGCCTGTGGGGTCGTTGTTGCTTCGGGTTTGAATCGTGATGGGGTAGTCGCCGGGACGGTCGGCGATGACTCGCAGTTCCAGGTTCGGGGTTTGTTCTCCGGGTCCCATGGTGGCGATTTGAAAGGCGAGTTCGTTGTCGCTGGGCTGGTCTTTCGTGACGGCGAAGGCGCTTCGAAGTTCCGTAATCTTCATTCCAGCGGGGACTTGGATCCTGGTGGTGACGTCGCCATCGGCCGCGGCGCCTTTATTTCTCAATTTCAGTTGAATGCTTGCAGCTCGTCCAACGGTTGCTGGGTTGTTGACGGGGTTGGCCGTGACGTCGACGGAGCCGCCGCGGGCAGCGCCTGCGGCACCGTCGTCTGGCGCGATCCCGGTAGGATTGCCGACTCCCTGGACTGTCGTCACGACGTCCTGCGAGTTGGTAGCACCTTCGAAGCTGGTTACGAAGGCTCGCGAGATGGCATCGGGGTCGGGACGAACGCCGCGGCATTCCACCAGGAACGACTCTTGTTGTTCGACACCGATCTCGGGCAGGTCCCACGATAGTTCGCCGCTGCGATTCGGCTGCGGGCGGCGGCTGGCGCGGACGGCCTCCAAACTGGAACCGGCCTGGAATGTGACTTTCACGTTGGTCAGCGGGATGCTGCCGGTGTTTTGAACAGTGACTCGGAACTGGCCGGTGGTTCCTTCTTCGAGTTCGCGCGGTCCTTCGAGCGAGAGCGAGACTCGTGGCACGGCGTCGCGGGAGGCGGTGACGCACCGCTCGATTTGCGTTTTCTGTCCGTCGTCGGATCGGGCTTCGAGCCGGTGACAGAGCCGACCTTCTCGCATGATGCGGAACGTCAACGGGGCTTGGAAGCGCTCGCCTGGGGCCAGCGTGCCAACACGGAGCGACAAGGGGCTGGGTGCGCCGGTCTTGTGTTCGAGGCCGTCGTCGAAGACGTCGGTGAGGGTAACGTTCGTCAGCGGCACCAGGCCGGTGTTCTCGATTTCCGCAATCCAGCGAACATCGGCGCCGACGGGGGCTTGCTCGGGACCGTTCATCACGATCGTTAGAGCCGAACGGTTGACTAACGTTCGTACGCCATGCTCCGCGGCCAAGCCATCGGTGCTACGGGCGCGGAAGACGTGATCGACTTGGGCTTCGACCGTCATGCGGGTGGTAACTTCGACGGCTCGCGGAACTTCACGCGGGGCGATGTCACCAAGCCGCCATTCAAGGCGATCGCCAAAGGGCTGCGCCGGCGGGTTGGTGCTTTCGACTTGAGTGCCGGGCGGAATGGTGTACGAGATCACGACGTCCTTGGCCGCCATATCGCCGACGTTGACGACTTCCGCGCGGTAGGTAACAGGCTCGTCGAAGTTGACAGCGGCCGGCCCCATGGCAGTAATCGCGAGGCCGGGGGCGCTCCACGTAATCGAGGTGCCGCCTTGGCCGACAACCATTCGCGGCGCATCGCTGGGACGCATCGAAGGGCGAATGATCTGGACGCCGACTTGCGTGACGCCAGGCGTTGACGAGCTGGGAAGGACGCGGGCGATCGCCTGTCCATTCACGTCGGTGGGAACTTCGATCACCGGTTGGCCGTTGGCTTCGAACGTTGCTTCGGGGCCATCGAGGATTTCGTAACGGACGATCCACCCTTCGATCGGCGCGTTCATGCCGGTTCGCGCGACGGTGGTGATCAACTCGGCAGGTTGCGGCTTATCGACGCGGACGATGAGCGGCGTGGGGAACATCCATTGCCCGTCGACCCAGTAGACCGTGGCCGTTTGGCGGCGTTTTTCCCAGTTTTTTACGGTCGGAGCGACGACGTTGACGAAGGTGGCCCCTTCGACGGGCGAGGTCACGCTGACCCAGCTTTGTCCTTTGCCGAGCGCCACGTCGTCGGCCTTATTGTCGGTTCCGCGATCGACGGTTTGGCGGGCCGTAAACGTGCGGGTGTAGGCTCGCTCGCCGCTGAATTTTTGAGTTTCGCCCGAGTGAATCCAATCGGTGAGAAAACAGTATTCGTTCTTGCCGACTTGCACGATGTGGCCGACGCTGTCGGGCGAGACAGTCCACTCCAGCGGCTGGCGCATGACGTAGTTGCCTTCGCCGCCGCAGATGCCCGAGGCAACGATGACTTCGGTTCCGACTGGCGCGACCACGCGCCCCGGCATGACGACGACGTAAGGCTTTTTATCGAGTTGCATCACCGGCGAGACGGCGCCCGGAACATTTCCATAGGGCCGGGCGGCACATTGCGGCCCCAAGCAAGGGGCCGGGGTTTTCGCCGCTTGATATGCCGGCTTGGGCATGATCGCCGCGTAGTCGGGAAGTTCGACGGTGGTCGAGTTGCCCGAGAAGATGTAGTTGCCCGTGGGATCGATGGCGGGAACGCGGAGCTGAGCGCAGCCGGTGGTGAAGAGCAGGGCGAGGCAGCAGGCCATCGCAGCCGCACGGCAAAGGAATGCCGCGGCGCGGTGCGTATCAGCGGCGAGTCGGCGAACCGACGTCATGGCGCTCATCCTGGCGGGAGATTCCGTCCCCATGCTTACCCGTTAAGCATGTTTGCGCGGCGTCTCAAATCGAGGCGCGGCACTTCCCCAATGAAAGGTAGCACGCGATTCGAGAGTCTGCGGGCGGACACCAAAATGAATCGACGGGAAAAATTCGCGGAACTAGCCGGGTCCTAGGGACTTTAACGTCTATTAGGCCACCCTAGGCCTGGAGTTGGTTCGTCTACGACTTGCCATCGCGCCTCGCCGCTACTTGACAGTCGATTAACGGGCGACGCCAATAAACCCCACAGGCTGTCCGTTTTTGCCTTCCGTCGTTTGTAAGGAGTTCGGTATGCGCAGTTCGTTTCGCTGGTCGGCGCTGATTTTCAGCTGCCTGGCCACAGTGACTTTAGCCGCTGATCCGGCCGGTCTTGATCAAAAAGGGAAGATTGAATTGAAGTCGTCGGGACCGATTGCCTTTGGTCCGACAGGCGTTTTGTTTGTGTCCGATCCGGCTGACGCCAAGGTGTACGCCGTTGGCGTTGGCAAGAGCAGCTCCGACCCAGCTGTGAATTTCAAGGTCGAAAAGCTCGACGGCAAGCTCGCCACCGCCTTCGATGCAGCGGCCGGTGACATCGCCGTGACCGACCTGGCGGTGCAACCTGGTTCGTCGACGGCCTATCTCAGCGTCAGCATTGGAAAAGGTGCCGATGCCAAGGCCGTGCTCGCCAAAGTGGAAGCCGACGGCAAGGTGACCGCCGTTGCGCTGGATGGCGTTCCGTATGCGAAGCTCGAAATCGCAGACGCTCCCGCGCCCGATCAAAAGGACCGCCGCGGCAATCCGACGCGCAACCAATCGGTGACCGACCTGCAATTCCTGGACGGCAAGCTGTTTATCGCCGGGCTTTCGAACGCCGCCGAGGCCAGCAAGCTGCGCTCGGTTTACTTCCCCTTCAACGGCAAGGACACATCGACGAGCGTTGAGATCTATCACGGTGCCCACGGGGCCGTAGAAACGAACGCGCCCGTTCGCACGTTTGTGCCGTTCAACGTGGGCGGCCAACCGACGCTGCTAGCCGCCTACACGTGCACGCCGCTGGTTTCGTTCCCGCTGAGCAACCTGGATTCGGGCAGCAAGGTTCGCGGCACGACTGTCGCCGAACTCGGCAACCGCAACCAACCGCTCGACATTGTCTCGTACGAAAAGGGCGGCAAGCCTTATTTGCTGCTCGCCAACAGCGCCCGCGGCGTGATGAAAGTGGACGCCAGCAACATCGCCGAGCAAAAGGGGATCAATGAGCGGATCGCCGACACGGCGGGCCTGACGTACGAAACGCTGAAAGACCTCCAAGGGGTCGAGCAACTCGACAAGTTCGGCAACGACCGCGTGGTCATTCTGAGCAAAGGCGCCGATGGGCTGACGCTCATGTCGGCTATGCTGCCTTAGTTGATTGCTGACTAGATTTCCTTCTCACCGCTCGCACTCTCGCGAGCGGTCGCCGGTGCGCACTGCTTTGCGCGCTCTTTGGCTCGCAACTTCTTTGCGAAACTCTCACTTCATTCGCGGGTAGAATTCTCGATCCCGACACTCTTACCCTCGCGGAGGACGGACCCATGTTTCGATCTCTGATTTTGGCGATGGCCCTCGTCTCTTCTGCCCTCGTCTCTTCTGCCGTCGTGTGCTTCGCGGATGCGCCGCCGATGATTGAGCGGTATCTCACTGCAGGCAAACTCTCCGACGGCAAAAAGGCATTGCTCGCGCATCTGGAAAAACAGCCCAAAGACGATCAGGCCCGCTTTGGCTTGGGAACGCTGGAGTTTCTCCAATCCGTCGAGCATCTGGGGCAATCGCTTTACCGGTACGGGGCACTTGGCCCCGAGTCGCGCCTGACCCGACTGATTCCGTTCGTCCGCATGAACGTTCCGGCCAATCCTGCGCCGGAGCCCGTTAAGTACGACGATGTACGAACCGTTTTGAAGACACTGGTCAGCGACCTGGCACAGGCGGAGAAGACACTAGCCGCGATTGAGGACAAGTCGGTTCAGCAGCGCCTCCACTTTGGCCAGATTGTGCTCGACATCGTCCCGGATGGAAAAGCCGGCGAGGAAGAAAAGTTGTGGAGGATGTATGCTGCGCTCAACCGGGGGTTGGACCTTCACCGCGATTTTGAACGGCGGGCGGCAGAGGAATTTGTGATCGCCTTCGACTACGGCGATGTTTGTTGGCTCCGCGGTTACTGCCATCTTCTGAGTGCGATGAGCGAAGCTATTCTCGCTTACGACGAAGAAACGTTTTTCAACCTCGTCTCGCGTCACATCTTTGCGAAACCAGTTTCGCCGTTGCCTGCGGGAACGCAAGCTCCTTTAGCCGACGGAGAGGGATTTAATAGTGAGATCGCCGACGCGATCGCCGGCATTCATAACTTCAACTTTGCCTTGCAGGAACCAGAGCGGATGAAGCTGGCCTTGGGGCACTTCAAAGAAGTCATCCGTCTAAGCCGCGAGAGCTGGCAGGCGATTGAAGCGGAAACCGACAACGATCGCGAGTGGGTACCAAACAGCAGCCAGGATAGCGTCATCCCCAACGTCCGCGTCACCAAGGAGATGATCGTGGGTTGGAAGTTGTTTCTCGACGAGGCAGAGAAGACGCTCGACGGAAAACAGCTCATGCCGCATTGGCGCTTCAAAGATGACTACGGCATCAATCTGAGGCGAGTCTTCGAAGAACCCAAACCGTTCGACTTGGTGATGTGGGCTCACGGAGCAGCCGCACTTCCGTACGCCGAAAAAGGCACCGTCGCGAACGAAGAAACACGAGATCGCCTCCAACGGCTCTTCGGCGGACAATTCATTGGCTTCGCGTTCTGGTTCAATTGAATGCGAAACGCAATGGAACATGACTACTACGGCAGAGTCGCATACGGCAAGTTCCAACCCTAACGCCTGACTGGTAGCATAGCGGTGCTTTGAGCCGCCTTGTTACCTCATCTTGGAGCGCATCATGTCCGTCGCAATTGACTTGCTGGTCGAGAATCTCAAAGGGAATGGTCAATTCGCCGTTATGACGGTGGCCGATATGACCGACGAGGAGTTGCTGCAGCGGCCGTGCGAGAACTCGACGCCTGGGCTGTATCAAATGGGGCACGTGATCACGGCCGAAGCGGCGATGATGGCCAAGACCCATCCCGATTTCAAACAGCCGCCGGAGTCGTGGCCGAAGGCGTACCTCGGCGGCTGCCCCAGCGATGACGTGTTACTTAAGACGGCGACGAAGGACCAACTCGTGGCCGAGTTTCAGCGAATTCGCGGGGATGTGGTCGCGATTGTCGAGAAGATGGCGGATAGCGATCTCGCGAAGCCGTCCAATGTGGATTGGGCTCCGACGATGCGGCAGCTGCTGCTCGGTTTGGACAACCATCTGTGGATGCACTGGGGGCAGATCCAAGTGCTGCGGCGCAAGCTGGGGAAGAAGGTGTTGTTTTAGGATTCACCGCGGAGACCTGGAGGGACCGGAGAAGAGACGTAGGACGGACAATCCTGTCCGTCAGCAATTGGCCCGCTTTAGCAAGAAGGGATGGGAAGGAGGAATATTAATTGATTGATGATTGCTGATTTTTGATTTGTGAAGTGAATGTCCCTACACCCGCGTTCGTTGAACGCGGTGGTTGTAGCTGTCGAGCACGTGGAGGCGGCCTTTGGAGTCGAGCGCGCAGCTCCAGGGTTGGTAGAGTTCGCCTCGCTTGTTGCCGTTCTTGCCCCAGCGGGCGACGAGTTTGCCGTCGGTGGTGAACTTTTGAATACGGTGGTTGCCGAACTCGCTGATGTAGACGTGTCCCTTGCCGTCGAGCACGATTCCGTAGGGATAACGCAGCTGTCCTTCCTCTTCGCCCATCGAGCCCCAATGCTTGACGAGTTTGGGGTTGTTGTCGCGCGCGTCGAAGACTTGCACGCGATGATTGCAGGCGTCGGCCACCCAGAGGAGGCCTTCGTTGTCGAGGGCTAGCGCCTGAGGGCGGAGGAGTTGGCCTAGTTCTTCGCCGTGCACGCCGATTTCGAGGATGAACTTTCGATCGGGCCCAAACTTTTGAATGCGATCGAATTCGCCGTATTGCCCGACGTAGTAGTTGCCGTCTTTGTCTTGCACGGCATCGGTGACGAAGTGGAATTGGCCCGGTTCGGTTCCGCACTCGCCGCCGATGGTGCGGTCTTCGAGCAGTTTGCCCTCGAAGGTGTAGACGAGCATGCGGAAGTAGTGGGTATCGGCGACGAGGAGATTGCCGTCGCTCGAAATTCCCAGCCCCGTCGGCCGGCCGTTGGTTGCCTCGGGCGTGCGCCAAGCGCGGAGGAATTCGCCGTCGGGGGTGAAAACCTGAATCCGCGCCGTCATATCGACGATGAAGAGTTCGTCCTTGCTATTAATGGCAATCGCGCGCGGTTTGAAGAACTGTCCAGGACGCTCGCCGTGCGATCCCCAAATTAAGTCGGCGTGGTAGGTGCCGGCTGGGGGCCCGCCTGGCATGCAGCCGGAGAGCGACGCTAAACCAAGCCCCGCAACGCCGCCGACAACGGCGGAAAGGGAGGCGCGGCGCGAGACGGGCTCTTGGGGGGAGTTTTGCGACGAGCTTCTCAAGCGATTCTTCATGCTGGAATCTGCGAGCGGTTGCGCGGCGCGGGAGGTCGGCATCGCTTGACCGCACTTAGTAAGACATTCTACACTCTTAACAGAGGGTTTTTCGCGATTCGCTGCGTTTGCTTTGTCCGACGCTCGTTGGAATTCCGCGTTTTTTTGAATCGCTCGCCCCCCTCGTCCCTTTCTTCGTTCGCCGTCGCATTGATTGTGGCGACCGGCGACGGTCGGGACCCCCACTTGGTTAAGTCGCCCGCCCATGCCACCTGTCGTAATTGATGTCCAGCGGACCGAGGACTCTCGGGACGTGGTCCATCGCGCGGTGCAAGCCATGGCGGAGGGGAAGATTGTCATTCTCCCGACCGATACCACTTATGTCGCCATCGCGGGCGCCTTAAACGAACTTGCCGTAAAGCGACTCCTGGAACGCTTGCGACCCAACGCCCCCACGGGCGATATCGAGTTGGGCGTGCGCAGCGTGACCGAAACGTACGACTTTTTCCCGGAGCTGCCGGCGATTGCCGATCGTTTGGCGCGGCGGTGTTGGCCGGGGCCGCTGACGCTGCAATTGATGGATTCGCAGAAGGACAGCGTCATCACGCGGCTGCCGGAACTGACGCGTAAAGCAATTGATAACAATCGGCGCGTACACATTCGTGCGCCCAATCATCCATTGATTGCTTCGATACAACGGCTGACGGCGGGACCTTTACTGATGGTTCCGGCATGCCGGCCGGGGGGCGAAGCCGCCATCTCCGGTGTCGAGGCGCTCGAGTCGATTGGTCCGGACGTCGATGTTGTGCTCGACGATGGGCGGAGCCGCTTTGGCCAACCTTCCACGATTGTCGCGTGCGAAGGGGACGGATTCGAATATGTGAGGCCAGGCGTGATTAGCGAACGCAATGTGCGACGACTTTCGTCGCTGATGATCGCCGTGGTTTGCACGGGCAATACCTGTCGCAGTCCGATGGCGGAGATCCTGCTGAAGAAGCACTTGTCGATAAAACTGAACATCGACGCAGCCTTACTCGAGGACCATGGCGTGCTGGTTGTTTCAGCGGGCGTCTCGGCGCATCCGGGTGCACGAGCCGCGGACCAGGCCATCGAAGTGATGCGCGAACACGGGTTGGATTTAGCAGCGCACGAAAGCCGGATGCTCGACGAACGCACGGCGCGATATGCCGACTTGATTCTGACGATGACTCGCGGCCACCGGATGGCGATCTTGCAACGCTGGCCGGAACTGGAAGCGCGGACGTTCACGCTCAATCACGATGGAAGCGACGTGCCCGACCCGGTCGGTTGCCCGATCGAGCAGTACCGCAACTGCGCCAAGCAAATCGATTCGCAATTGGCCGACTGGGTGGATCGGCTTGACTTGCAGAAGGGTCAGTAGTTCGAAGGGAGCAGGGTAAGAAGCGAAAAGATGTCGCTTCGTTTTTCAAAGAGAAACTCTTCCAATCTCGTTATTGCTGACGGTTGGCAAAACTTTGCTGGGTGAAAGTTTGCCGGTTATAGGATTCCGAGTGACGGCGGGCTGGATGTCTCGCGAGCGGCGGTTTCTTTTCGCTCAAGAATGCGTTTTCAGCAGCATCTGTTTTGGCTAGAGTCGAGGAATGCAAGCGGGGCCGTGGGAGTTGCGGAACGCTTGTTTGGGCTCTCATTCGTCAAAGGCATATGCTCATGGGCTCCGACTCGCGCCCTTCCAACGAAGTCGACCAATTGCTGCTCAACGCGCGGCTGCGCGATGAGATCGAACCGTTTCGTGATGACTCGCTGAACCTGCTCGATTCGACGCGTTTGCCCACGCCGGTCGAGAATCGCTTTCTGGAAGAAATGCTGGCCTGGGAACGCGCGCCGGCACTGCCGATTTCGCAGTGGTTCTCGCCCGAGTTGATCTTACCGCCGCCTGAGTTGCTGGAACCAACGGCGCTGTCACGGCTGTTGCACGAGACGATCGATCGGTTGTTCGAAGCCAGAGTGGCCCTCGACTTCACCGATCACTTGAGCGACCTGGAGCTATATCGCTTGATTCGCGGCGCGATTTTGCCGTCGTGCGAGAAGAAGGTCGATCTCGACACCGCTTACTTGCGCTGGCATTGCTTGGACGACGAGGCCGACGAGGAAGTCTGGCTGCAATACTACGCGTCAGAAGAAGAACGCGACGCGTGGGCTGAGGGGAGCGAGCGCCCGTTGCCGCCGCAGTTGCCGTTGCCGTATCAGCGGAATTTGCCGCAGGCGCCGTAGAGCACTTTCATGTAGCCGCGTTCGCCAGAACGCGGAAGGTGCGGCTTCCACTTGCGGGGCTTCCGCACTCTTGGCGAGCTCTTGGCGAGTGCGGCTACATGAGAAGAGCGGCTCACTTAGGAGCCGCTCTTAGGTTTGAATCTCGATGTTGCGACCGGTGATCGTTTAGGCCGGGACCGGCAGTGCGGTCAAGGCTTGCTCAAGCGTCACCTTCGACGCCGGGAGCTTGAGCATCGGGGCGATCTCGGCGTATTCGGCGTCGATCTTTTGGAAGACTTCGCCCAGCGGTTTGCCGCTGCCAGCGGAGAGTTTGTCGAACGCGGCGACGAATCGGTCGCGTTCCGACCATTGTGTATCGCAGTGGGTGGGGAGCAATGCCGACAAGCTGACCGAGACGGCGCCCTTGTCGATCGTTGCCGCCGTCAGATGTTCATCGATCTTGAGATGCGATTCGATCAGGCGGGCAAATTCTTCGGGCAAGTTCCAACCGCGGGCCATGCAGCCGGCCGCTTCGGCGTGGTCCCAACCAAAGTCTTTTCGCTCGAGTTCCGACAAGCGGACTTTGCCGTCTTGGCGTTGGCCGAGCATTCCGACGTATTGCTTGGCCAATTCTTTGGCGAGCAGCGGAATGGCCATGTCTTGCAGCAGCGACGCGGCGAAGAGGTCTTCGGCGTCTTTCATTCCTTGCAGCTTGCCGAACGAGCGGGCGAACAACCCGCGACGGAGCGAATCTTGCCACAAGCTTCGCAGGTCGAACGGGCCGCACTTAGGATTCGGCATCAAGCTGAAGACGGCGCTCCACAGCGAGAAGTTCTTGATCGTGCGAACGCCAACGAGCGTGATCGCCAACTTGATGCTGGAGATTTCGCGCGAGAACCCGAAGTAGGACGAGTTCACAAATCGCAACACCTGGCCGGTTAAGCCCGGATCGGCCTCGATAGGCTTGGCGAATTCCGGCGCGCCGTTGTTAGGATCTTGGGACAATTCGAGTAGCTTAATGGCACTTTGCGGCAGAGCTGGGAGCTGCGCGCCGGCCAACAATTCTTTGAGATTTCCAGGATTTCCCGACGGCATTCGACATTCCCCGATATTGAGACGCGATTCAATTCCTGTCTCGAAACGCCTCGTCGCGCGTAACGACGGCTCAAAAAACCTAGGTCGCGTTACGAATGTTGGCAAAAGGAAATGGCGGCGACAAAGCACCGGTTGCATTGCTTCGTTCTGCTCTCCTTCGGGGGTTGGCATTTCTCGCCGTGTTGCCAAATGGCAACGTAGGTCGGGACTTGGCGTCGAGAAAAGTCAACGCAAGGCGGGTTGAAGATGGTGTCGCCCGTCTTGCAAGTCACGCTGCGGCAGGGACTTACGGCCGTTGAGCAGTGAGTGAATCGCGTCGGCACTGAGCGTGCGTTGGTGGTGTTGCATGGCAGCTCCACTTTGCACAACTCGCCGAGCGACGACACTGGGGAAGGCCCTTCCCCCCTGGGTGCTGGTAACTGTCGTCATGATCGGGGCCGTCCATACAACCCGTGCAAGTGTTGCCCAAGAGTCGTTCCAACGAACGGCGAACGCGAGCGCACGCCTCGATGACGGGTGGCGCCATACCACGATGGGCTGGCAGAAAAACTCGTCTTGGAATGTTGTTCCCGCGCCGCGGCATGTGAGGTTCCATCCCGCGGCGTTGGCGGTTTGGATGCTGGTGATGAGTGTGCTGGCCCTGCGATCGTTTCCTTTTCAGGGTAAGGGGGGCGAGGACGAGCACACGCCGGGAACGTCTTGGTTCCACTCTCTTACGCGAGCCTTTCAGGGCGATCGCACGGTAAAGGTGAACGCGGTTTCGGGGCGCAGCCTGTTCTAATTGCGGCAGAGGTTGGCGCGCCCTTTCGAGGCTTTCTTGTGCGCAGCGCTTGGGCACCCCAGGGCGGCGCTTGCGATCCTCGCGCTGCCGTGGCTCTGGTTGGGATGCCCTTTAGGGCGAATTGCCGCCACACCTTTGTCCAGTGCTTCCCCCCCGACGTTCGACGCTCGATCACGGCCGCGTGGGTGGATTGGGAATCTTTTTTGATGATTTTGACGATCTTTGCGTGAAACTTTGTACGACAGAGGCCTCTCTAAGGCACTACAACCTTTGACGCCGCGTTTTTCGCGGGCTGTTGGTTTCGCGGCCGGTTGGTTTCGCGGCCTGATCATTTCATAGCGCTCATTGCCAGCGCTCTCCCCATTGTGCCAGGGTTAGGAGTTCGCCCATGCGACTCACATTGCGAACATTATTGGCTTATCTGGACCGCGTTCTTCCCGCTGACCAATTAAGCGACTTGAAATCGCGGGTCGAGAGCAACGAAAACGCCAGTAAGATTATCGAGCGGCTGCAAGAAGTTTTGAAAGAATCGCGCCTGTCCGCGCCCAAAGTGGACGGCAAGGGATTCGATGGCGACCCGAACATCGTGGCCGCTTATCTGGATGGCAGCTTGCCCTCGGAGCGAATTGCCGATTTCGAGAAGCTATGCCTCGAATCGGACCGCCATCTGGCCGAAGTGGCGGGCGTTCATCGCGTGTTGGCCGACATAATCGAGTTGGAGCGCAACGAGCCCTCGGCCGATCGATCTGAAATCGTCGAGGCTACGGCCGAGTTCTTGACGCCGGAATTGCGCGCCAAGATGGCGGCGCTGCCCAACGAGGATCTCACGCGCTCGCGATTCGCACCGACAGTCAAGTCTCCCGTTGCAACCAACGGCGTGGCTGAGCGCGCTGTCGCGAAGGCGGCCCACGATCACGACAAGAAAGCGGAGGCCGAGCTTGCCGCGCCGCCGGTCGTGGGGACGTCGAGCGAGCACGACGCGGGTCATGATTCGAAGCCCGCTGCGCCGCCTCCGCCGCCGAGCCCGAAGCGGAAGCTGGAAGTACCGGAGTACATGCGCGAGCAACCGCGTCCGATGTGGCCACTGGCGCTCGCGGCGTTGGTGTTTGTCGCGGCCATCGCGGGTGCGACTTGGGTCGCCGTGAATCGACCGTTCAATACCGAGATCGCACAGAACGACGAAGTTCAGGTCGAGAAGGGGAGCGTCGAAAGCAAGTCGAGCAAGGACACGAGCAGTTCGGAAACTAAGAAACAAACCGTCATCGTGGAACCGGTTGGAGACTTGGAGGCGCCGGAAGAAATGGCCGCCAAGGCCAAGAAATCGAGTAAGAGTTCAACGACCGACAGCGAAACAACCGAGGTGATCACGACGGACAAAACTCCGACGGACGTCGACGTCGAGGTCGAGGGAACCGTCACTGAGCCCGGGTCCGCAACCAAAGAAACAGTGGATGTGGAATCCATCACCGAGAAAGTGCCCGTCGACGAACCAGCGATCAGCAGCATTCCGGAAGCAACGGAAGTTCCGCCGGAACCAAGCAGGGTCTCGCCTGCTTCGATGTTGGATATCGGGCGGATGGCACCGGGAGCGGAAGTATTGATTCGCTTCGACGCGAAAAAGGGAGAGTGGATGCGGGCCCTGCCGCGTTCGGTTCTCTACTCGGACGAAAAATTTATTGTTCCGCCGTTCTTCCAACCGCAGTTGACGTTCCGCTCTGGCATTCAGGCGACGGTCGTTGGACCGGCCGCGATGTCGGCCCAGCTGGTCAACAAGGAAGTCGTCGCATTGGATATTTACGACGGGCGGGTCTTGCTGTTGGGAACCGGGATGGAGTCGCGCGTTGTTCCCGTGGCAATTGGACCGCTGGTGGGTGAGGTGATGCTGGTCGACGCGGGATCCGATGCGGCGATCGAAGTCCGCACCTACTTGCCGCCGGGGAGCGATCCGCTGGCCGATCCGAATCCGCGAATCACCGTGGTGACGATTTTCGCCATCCACGGTCCGGTGGTGTGGCAACCTCAAGGTGGAGAGGCGGTCACGATTGCCCCGTCGCACGTTCGCGTCATCATTCGCGGCGACTCGTTGAACGACGATTTGACCAAGGGCCCGCACGCATCGCCGGATTGGGTCGAGGGGAATCGTCTGAGCACGCTCGATAAGATCACGGTCAATGCCATTGAGCCGCAGCTCAAGTCGGATCGTGCCCTCCCGCTGGCGCTGAAGGAACTGCCTCCGCGGCGGTCGGAAGTACAGGCGTTCGCTGGCCGGACGTTGGCCTTACTGGGCGACTACGAGGACATTTTGACGGCCCTCAGCCACGATGTTCTTCGCCAGGCGTATTGGAAGCAGGACGTCGAAACATTGCGAGCCGAAGTGGCTCGCAGCCCAGAACGGGCTGCTGCCGTGAAGCAGGCGCTCGATCGCTTTTGCAGCGGCAGGTCGGACCTGTTGTACCGCTTTTTGTGCGGCTATAGCCCCGAGCAGTTGGCCGCGGGTGGAGCCGAGGAACTGGTGGGCTCGCTGGAAAGCAGCGACCGCGATATCCGCGCGTTTGCTATCGTCAACTTGCAGGCTATCACAGGTAACCTGGCGAACTACAACCCAAGTGAATCGGTGGAACGCAACCGGGCTGCGATTTTGACCTGGAAGAAGTTCCTCAAGGAAGGAAAGGTGGCTTACAAGTCGCCGCCGACTCCAATGCCTGAGTTCCGTCCAGCCCGAGCGGCGGAGGAGTAAGGGATTTGTCACAGAGGACACAGAGTTCTCAGAGTGAGGAAAAGGTAGGACGGACAATCTTGTCCGTCTGAGTTGGGTGGTGTAGCGTTCTAACTCGTCTTGTTAAGGCGAGTCCACCACGCACAGACAGGATTGTCTGCGCCACGATCTTGCCTTCGTAGTTCTTTCTGCGGAACTTGTCGGGCGGTGTGGGCGTCGTATAGGACGTAGGTCGCTGCGTTGTCTAAAACCTGAGCCGATTTCGGGGGTGCCCGCGATGAGGAGCATCGGACGACGTTGGTTTCAATTTTCGCTTCGCGCGCTGTTTGGCGCGATGGTCGTTACTTGCATCGTCGGAGCTTGGCTTGCTCGCGAGCGGCAACTGGCGCGCGATCAGGTGGCGGCGGCCGAGAATATCCGGCAGGCCGGTGGGGTCGCCATGTGTTGCCCTTCCTATGCGCGGGATGAAGAGCGCGACTCGTTTCGAAATCGGCTCAAGAATGCCTTGGTTGCGGGATCGATCGAAGACATCAACTATGTGAGCCTTCACGGTGCTCACGCGAACGACCAGAATCTGACCCAGTTGCCCTCGCTGCCCAACCTGAGGTCGCTTACGATCGCGGGAAAGAGCGTTACCGACCGCGGTTTGACCAATCTGTCTGGCCTCAAGCGGCTCGAACGGCTGAACCTCGCGGGTGCAAGAATCACGGACGCCGGACTTCGGTGCGTGGGTGATCTTTCTCAACTGGAAGGATTGTCGCTCAAGAATACGGATATTACCGACGCGGGGCTTGTGCACCTGCGAGGGCTGACGCGATTGCGAGAGCTGAAACTCCAGGGAACCAAAGTGACCAAGGCCGGTGCGATCCAACTCCAAGAGTCCTTGCCGGCGCTGCAAATATCCTTTGAGGAATAACGCGTTCGTGCGCCCTTAGGCTTCTGTCGCTGCTGCTCTTGCTAGCGACGATTGCGCCTTCATTTTTGGCGCTGTCTTGAATGGCGAAGCTTACTATAGTCCTCCCCGCAAACGATTCGTCGCGGCGAGTGGTTAGTCGCCGTTTCTATGGAGGGATTGAGATGTCGCGGGATCAATGGAGCGTTGTCGCAAAACGTCGAGCCTCTTTTCTGGCGGCTTGCGCACTAGGTTCGGGGGTGGTCTGGTTCACGGGCTGCAATCCAGGTTCACCGTCGGCTTCGAACGATAGCGGCGGCGAAAAAGTGGAGATCGCGCGTTCGAAGAATCTAAAGGCTCCCGAAGTCGACGA
Source organism: uncultured Pirellulaceae bacterium (assembly GCA_964636985.1). Taxonomy (GTDB): domain Bacteria; phylum Planctomycetota; class Planctomycetia; order Pirellulales; family Pirellulaceae; genus CAZWSX01. The sequence continues at coordinate 82,002 of CAZWSX010000003.1, forward strand.
GGAAAACTCCGCGGTTCAAGAACCGAATTCTTCGTCGAAGAGCGTCTACGGTGACGACGAGCCGGAGGTCCCTTCGCTCCGAAGTTCGAGCGGAGCGGGATCGCGAACGGATGATGCTGAGTTGGTGGACGAATCGGAAGAGGACGAAGCCGTCCTGTTCACCCGCTTGTCGAAGCTGGCGGAAGAAGCCGCGGCGCAGCAGCAAGGAAAAGTCTCCAGGAAGTCGCTGCCGACGTTGCGGACAAAGCATCGGGAACGCATTGCGGTCGCCGACAAGATTTTGAAACTTGCCAAGCCGTCGGCCGAAGCGGTTCAAACCGCCTACCAGGTGAAGCTGGATGCGTACGACAACCTGATCGCGTTGGAAACGCCGAACGCAGGCGAGGAATTTCGCGCACTATGCGCCGAGCTGGTCAATCATTCCGATCCGCAACTGGCCCGCGTCGGGCGGATCATGACGCTGCAATTCCTGTCGCAAGACTGGCTTCAATCCAAGAGCAACAATGGCCGGCAGTTGGTCGATGCCGTGATTGAGGTCCTCACTCATACCGAACTCGAACCGCAACTGATTGGCGTATGCGCCAAGATCGCCGGCGACTTGAACGAAGCGAAGCTACCCGATGACGCTGCCGAGGTATATGAAGCAATCGCACAGTCGGCCGCGAAGTCGGAAGACGCGCGGATGAAGGTCGAAGCCTCGGCCGCCGGCTTGCAAGCCAAACTGCTACGCGAAGGCGTTCACACCGCGGTCGACGAGTATGCCGCGGCCACGGAGGCGCCTGATATGACCGATGTCGCCGCGAAGATCGAGAAGGTCTTTGAGGGTGCTACAGCCGATGCCGGCTCGTTCAGCGTTTTCAGCAATCTGGCCGCGCGATGGGAAGCCGAGGGTTTGCTCCGACCATCCGAGCAACTTTACCTGGGGATTCAAAAACTATTCGCCAACGTGGACGATAAGACCCTGGCTCCGCGCGTTAAAGCGACGATCGAGACTGCCCGCAAACGATTGGGATTGATCGGTCAAAGCATGAGCATCGAGGGGAACACGCTCGATGGCGAAGCCTTCGACTGGTCGGCCTACAAAGGCAAGGTGGTGCTGGTCGACTTTTGGGCCACCTGGTGCGAGCCATGCCGCGAGGAAATGGGGAACATCTCGCAGGTCTACGAGAAGTATCGCGAGGCAGGCTTCGAAGTCGTCGGCGTCAACCTGGACGAAGACCAAGACGTCCTTTCGCAGTTCAAAACGGCAAACAAGCTGCCCTGGACGAATGTTGTTAGCGACAAGAACACCGAGCTGGGCTTCAACAACCCGTTGGCCGTCCGCTGCGGCGTCCGTTACATCCCGTTTGTGATGTTGATCGACAAGACAGGCAAGGTCGCGGCGATCCACACGCGGGGCGAGCGTCTGGAACCGGCCGTCAAACTGCTGCTCGACGAAGCAAACGGCGGCGCGTCCTCTCAGCAAGTTGGCGTCGCACCGGTTGAAGAGGAACGCCAGCAAAACGAGCCGGGCACGCTGCCATCGAACGACGATGCCTCGGCTGTTGCCGGCGAAGGCAAGGGGAAGTCGAACCCCTTGCGAACGGGCCGCAAGCCGCCGCCAGCTCCGCTGCGTAAGAAGTAATCGCGGCGTTCTGCCTGAATGAACTGCCTTGGATGCCCGCATTGTTGCCAGCACTTACTGAAGCGGCTGGCAGCTCTAATGCTGGCACAGATCTGATACGGGCACAATGCTAGTACTAAACACAGTGAGGAAATCCAAGTCGGTTGAAGGATTTTCCCTTGTGCCGGGTGGTGACTTTCGATAATCACTCGGCACGCGGGCGGAGTGTGCTCCGACCGCGCGGCTTATTGGCCGGCGCCGAATCGCCGACCCTTTTCTGTTCGCACTACGATCCTGCACGCATCATGATCCACCTCGCAAGCCGCAACCAAGCCGCACTAATGCTTCGATCCTGGCGATCGTCGTTTTGCGGCCTTTGTTGTTTGTTGATGTCCGTCAGTAGTGCGGTATATGCGCAACAGCGCGCGGCGGAAACGTCCCCGCCGGGCAACTCGCGGGAGGAACTACCTCCACCTTTTGCCGGCGCCGATGACGAACCCCAAGTCCACATGCCCGACGGCTCGATCCCGAAGCCGATTCGGCCAGGCGATTACGATCTGAAGCGTTCTAAGGCTGGCCGGGAAGAGACGCCGCCACTTGTGGTCGACGTGATCATCCGCGGAACGAAGAACGAAGAACGGGCGCGAAGCCTGATTAAGACCCGCAAGGAACACGACTTCGACAGCGACACGGTGACGGCCGACGCCAGGCGATTGATCACGTCGGGCAGGTTCCGCAACGCGGTTCCTTACGTAAAAGACGTCGAGGGGGGAAAGGTCGTCATTTTCGACCTGACCGACAAGGCGATGGTCAACTACGTCAAGTTGATCGGCAATCGCAAGTACAGCGATCGCTCGCTGATCAAGAAGACGGGCCTGAAGGTGGGCGATCCGCTCAGCCAATTCGAAGTCGACGAAGGACGCCGCCGGTTGGAAGAGCACTATCACGCACAAGGGTATTCGAAGATCCGCGTCGGCATCGAGGAAGGGGACAATCCCAACGACCAAGGCGTCGTGTACATGGTCGACGAAGGGAACTTCCAGCGGATCGGCGCGGTTTACATCAAAGGGAATTCGTTCGTTCCCGACGGCGTGTTGCGCAGCAAGATCAGCTCGTTGCCTCCGTATCTGTACTTGGGTTGGTTCCGCGGGAAGTTCGATCGCACCAAGATCGACGAGGACGTGAACAAACTGATTTCGTACTACCGTGACTTCGGATTCTTTAAGGCGCGGGTCGGGCGCGAAATCGAGTTCGATGAAGAAGGACGCTGGGCGACGCTGACGTTCGTCATCGACGAAGGGCCCCGCTACAAAGTTCGCGACATCAAGATCGAAGGAGCGGAGATCTTCCGCACAGGTCCGCTCGTCGAATCGATGAAGCTCAAGAGCGATGCCCACTTCCGGCGCGGCGACCAAGAACGCGACACCGAGATGCTGAAAAACGCCTACGGGGCGATGGGACACGTGTTCGCAGACATCGTACCCGAACAACGCTTTACCGACGAACCAGGACAGATCGACATGATCTACCGGATCAAAGAAGGGGAACCGTGGCGCGTGGGGGAAGTGAATGTCTTCCTCGCGGGCGAGTTCCCTCGCACCCGGCGGAACGTAGTGCTGAATCGCTTGTCGCTTCGATCGGGCGACCTGATCGACATTCGCGAGATTCGCGACAGCGAGCGACGACTGGAGTTCTCGCAGTTGTTCGAAACCTCGCAATCGACGCCCGGAGCCGAAGGCCCCAAAATTGTGGTGCGTCCGCCTGAGTTGCGGGACGTGGGGATTGCTTCGGCACCGAAGAGATCGCGCCGCCGCGGCCAAAGCCCCGACGACGAGACTGATTACTCGTTGCCTGATCGAGATGCGATTTTCGACTCGGCTCGGTACTGGAATTACGTCGCAACCATGCCGGCTTCGAGGCCAACCGCGGGTCCGGCGAGGGAGGAGCAACAAGAGGTTCGCCCGGGGCAGTTCTCGCCCGCGAGCAGCCGCACGGAATTCCGACCGAAGTCGTGATGAATCACTAGTGAGTCGCGGCCGCGAAGCGATGCGGCCGCTAGCGAAAGAATCGTCGAATTTTCGCCCTGTTCAGGGCGCGACAAAACAGCGATAAGACGCCACATCCCAGGATCGTCCGTCGGCCTTGCCCGACTTGAGGAAATCCAACTTGTCCCGCCTCAGGAACTTCGACTCGGTACGCCACGCGACCTTGATCGCGTTTGCGGGCTGGTGCGCGCTCAGCCTCAGCGGTTGTTGCGGTTGGGCCTCGCCCTTGGCGAAGAATGCCGCCAACGACTCAGCCTCGCGAGCGATCGCGCGGAAAGACCGCGCGCCGCGGAAGTTCGATCTCAATCAAACGCCCACGCGCGATGCCCGCGAAAGCGATGTCGCTATCGAACGAGCCGAACCCGACGCGAGTGGCCACGACAGCGAGATTACGTTTGCTCAGTACCGAGAACCTGTAGTCGCCGGGGACAACAGCGACGAGCGCTCGTTTGAGCAGCGATCGATCGCCGAACAACAAGGGGACTACAGTTCTCGGCCGTTGCCGGCTGCTCCGGCCCCACGCATGGCTTCGAATGCGACCAAGTCACTAGGCTACAGCGATAAGGCATTGCGGGGGCAATCGCCATCCGGTGGCGGCCTTTACACCCCCAGCACCGCAGGGTCGGGTTACGGCGCGAATGTTCGACCTCCGCCATCGTACGCGCCAGGTTCGGGCGATTCTTTCCAGCGGCAACCCATGGCTGCCAGTGGCGGGTATGGAAGCCAGCAGCAAGCGGCACCGCAACAATCGATCTACGGCGGGGCAGGCGCTCCACCGTCGGCTTACGAAACGAATCAGTCAGACGGCGCGACTGCGAACGGCTACGAGCCGGCCGACTATCCATCGTCGGGGCAGCGGCGCATGACCTATCAAAACGGTCAGCCGGTGGGGGCTGGAATCGATCCTACGGCTCCGGGCGGAGGGTATCCGCGAATGGGGCCTCCGCCGATTGGCGGTGGGGGATACTACGAGACAAACCCGCCTAACAACATCACGCCGCTCGACGTATTTGTGTCGGAAGCTCGTACAGGTCGCATTTCGTTCGGCGTCGGCGTGAACTCGAACGCCGGCGTGAACGGCAACATCACGATCGACGAACGGAACTTCAGCCTGTTCAATCCGCCCGATAGTTGGGACGACTGGCTCGACGGGACGGCGTTCCGCGGTGCAGGGCAGGGCTTCCGCATCGAAGCGATGCCTGGCAGCCAGGTGAGCCGCTATTTGGTGAGCTTGACCGAGCCGTACTTGTTCGGCACCGACATCAGTTCGAGCAACAGCGCGTATTACTTTCAGCGGTTCTACTTCGACTGGGCGGAGCAACGGGTCGGTGGACGCACGGCGCTGGGCTATCGCCTTTCGCCCGACCTGTCGGCGTCGGGATCACTTCGCTACGAAGACGTCAAGATTTACAGCCCTCGGATCGCGGGCGTTGCCGAGCTCGATAAGGTTCTCGGCAGCAACGACCTGGCCACGGGGATGTTCTCGCTCACGCACGATACGCGCGACAACGCGTTCTTCGCCACGCAAGGGAACTACGTCTCGATCTCCTACGAGCAAGCCTTTGGGCAGTTCAGCTTCCCGCGCGGGGAAATCGACGCCCGGCACCACATGCGTATGTACGAGCGCCCCGACGGCAGCGGCGCCCACGTCCTCTCGTTTTATGGGAACCTGGGCGTGGCAGGATCCGACACACCGATCTTTGAGAACTACTTTATTGGTGGTTATGGTTCGCTTCGCGGCTTCCAATTCCGCGGCGTTGGCCCGCTGGATCAAACCGTCCGCTTGGGTGGTCGGTTCAAGGCCCTCAGCACAATCGAGTACACCGTGCCTGTCACGGCGGACGACATGGTGCGGCTGGCCTTCTTCGTCGATGCCGGCACCGTGCAAAGCGATGTGAAGTTCTCCGATTTCCGCGTGGCTCCGGGTATCGGCGTGATGATCAACGTGCCGGCACTGGGCCCGGCTCCGCTGGCGCTCAACTTCGCCTTCCCGGTGGTGTCGGAGGCGGGCGACTCGAAGCAGATATTCAGCTTCCAGATGGGTGCGGCTCGTTAGAGCTTGCAAGCACGTCGCAAGCAACGCGTCTTGAGCAGCATGTCGCGAGTAGCGCGTCGCCAGATCACGACGCGTGAAGCGAGTCGAACGTCTTTTTCACCAGCGCCACCAGTTCGGGTAGTGCTTGCTCGGGCGTGTGGACGTCCAGATCGTGGACGTCCCAGTACTCGACGCGATCGATCCAGTGCGGGAAGAATTCGCCGATCATATCGCGGTGCTCGGCTTCTTTAACCGCGATGATCTTATCGGCTTTCCAGAAGTCGGCTTCTTTAACGGGGATCGGCATCCGCAGCACTTCGGGCAGCGGGATATCGTTATCGGCCAGCCATTTTTTGGTGTGCTGCGAGAGAGGTCCCACGTTCGACCCGGTGATCCGCAACCCGCGCGAATCGGCCTCCCATTTGGAGCCGTGCGCCGCGGCCCAGTGGTTGAACAGGATTTCGGCCAGCCGGCTGCGGTAATAGTTGCCGGTACACAAAAACAGAATCTGAGGCATGTGCGGCGGGGCTACTTGGGATCTCGCGGGGTACTCTTTGTTTGTATTGTAGTCGCTAACGCTGAGAGAGGGAGAAAGGGTGAATGGGAGAGGGGAAGTGGAATTTCGATTCGCTCAAAGATCATTCGTCGCGAAATCCTGCTCCCCTTCACCTTTGACTCCCCTTCTCCCCATCCTTGGCGAAGCAGACTCAAAATGCACGCAAAGGAAGATCGTGCAACTTTTCGCTTGTCGCGATCAAATGCCCTTGGGGCCGAGTTTGGCGTCGACGATCTTTTTTACTTCGTCGGCGTAGTCGATTCTAATTTGCGCTTCGTCTTTGGAGACGCCTGCTTCGTCGGCCATCGTGTCGAGTTTTTTTAGCGTTTCGCGAATCTGATCGGCAGCGACTTGTTTCACGCGAGCCGCGCGGTCGTATTTGCCGGGGTCGATGGGCGTGCTATTCACTTCTTCTTCGTCGACATCCTCTTCCGCGTCACTCTCTGACTCCATGTCCTCGTCCGGGCCCCGGTTTGAGAAGTCTTCGACTTCGTGCGCGAACGCCCCGCCTAGCTCACTCATCAGTTGCGTCACACGACTGAGTTCGATTTTGCCATCAAGGACGCCGCGTGCGATTCGCATGTGTGTCAGCTCGGCGGCCTTTTTCTCGTCCGCGGAGAGGTCGGGATGGGTGCTTAGCGGTTGGACCATGGCACCGGCGCTAATCGCCTTCATGGCGTTCGATTTAGTGAAACTTTCGAATGTTTGGGTGGCGTCTTCGACCGAGATCTTGCCGTCTTTGAAGCCCTGCTTAACGCGCTCGACTTGTGCTTTCATGCGAATCTTCTCGTCGTCCGAGATCCCTTCGACCGAGTCGATGGCGCCCTCGGCGATGCTGGCAACGATTTGGATGCCAACATTCTGGACGCCTCGAACGGCCAAATAGCCGACGACACCGCAACCGATGACGACCACCAACAGGCCCACGCCGCATCCGATGGCCAAGCCGGCCAGCACATTTCCTCCGCCCGATTTAGCCGGAGGTGGTGGATAGCCCATGGGCGGCATCTGCCCTGGCGTGCCGAATTGCCCCGGTTGCCCGTAAGGCTGATTGGGATAGCCGCCAGGGAACTGTTGGCCGGACGGTGGAAATTGGGACATGAAGAAGGCGCCGTGTAAGGAGTGAACCGGGTTTCGTCTAGCTGGAAAGGCCAACGCGATTTTCGGCTGTCGCCCTAGGTCCATGCAAGCTCGCGTGTGTCGTCGTGTTTCCTTGGCCGTTACAATGGTAACACATTTGAGAAACAGTCCTTGATTGTTGAGGCATCGGGCTCGAACTGGTGCCAGTCTTTTTTCATATTGTGTCCGCCTGAAACGTCTAAAACGGATGGATGCGGTGTCCGGCACTCGTTTTGCTTTGCGCATCGGCGACCATCCGTCGGTAACACCTCTCCAGGGCCAAAATCGTGTCCACTTTGCTTGCGTTCGAAGAAGTTTGGGGGCAGACATTTTGCTCTGTCGAAAAGCGGTTGAACTCGCCCTACCGAAACCGTATCACGTTCGCGTCTTTTTGCTTTACCCTCTTTTGTATCGCAGGAACTTCATCCAGCTGGGGAGTCGATCGCGAGAAGTGGACCGATCCCAAACTGCCAAACGTTCCCGGACTGGCCGCCTGGTACGACGGGACCCGCACAGCGGGAAAATCGGAAGAGCCGAACGAGGTCGAGGTGTCCCAATGGCAGGATGGCTCAGGACACGGCCGGCACCTTGGCCAGTTGGCCGAGAAGTCGCAGCCGACGCGTCAGAACGTTGGCGATGCCAAAGTGATTCGCTTCGACGGCGTGGACGATAGTTTGTTCGCCGACGACATCAAGTTTGACTCGCCCGAGCTGACATTGGTTTTGATTACATCGGTGTTCGACAATCCAGGTGAGTTCCGCGGCTTTGTCGCGGGCAACAAAAAGGGCGTCAACGACTACGTAAGCGGATTCACGCTCGATCAGGGGCCGTTCGCTTCGCAACGCCTCGAATGGCTGAACCCGGAAGGGATCGGCTTCGGCGGCGCGGCGGATGTGCTGAATCGCAATTTCGAATTTGGCACGCCGCATATCTTGTCGATGGTCGTCCAGGCCGAAGGAGAGCAGGGGGTTCGGACGTTTGTCGACGGCAAGGCCGAGACGCCCCGCGCTCGCAAGGCCGCGAAGCTGACGTTGGATCGCTTTACGGTCGGCGCCCGCTGCTACGACAACTTCTCGGGCGTCCCCATGATCCAGGGATTCATGGAAGGGGATATCGGTGAGGTTCTGATTTTCGACAAAGCATTGTCGGATGAAGAGCGAACTCAAATCGAGACGTATCTCAAAGCCAAGTACGAAAAGTGGCTTGGGACGAAGACGCCGCGACCGGTCCGCGCCGGCGAAGACGGAGAGCGTTTGACGACGGTGCCGTGCCCTGACGTGCAGTTCTTTATTCCTGGCTTCGAGGCCAAACAGTTGCCGCTCGATTTGCCGAACATCAACAATCTTCGCAGCCGGCCCGACGGAAAGGTTTTCGCGGTCGCTTACAACGGCGACGTCTATTTGCTCTCGGACAGCGACGGCGATGGTCTTGAGGACCAGGCGACGCTCTACTGGGAAGGCAAAGGCGGCATCCGCTCGCCCATCGGCGCGGCGGTGCTTCCGCCAGGCGATCATCGAGGGAAAGGGATCGCTGTCGCCTGCCGCGGCAAGATTTCGCTGCTCATCGATCGCGACGGAGACGATCGCGCCGACGAGGAAATCTTGGCGACCGAATGGAAGAACGAAATCGTTCAGTCGGTCGACGGCCTGGGTGTCGCGATCGATCCCAAGGACGGAGCCATCTACTATGGCCGCGGGACGTCCGACTACACGACCGGCTACTGGATCGATAAGGATGGAAAGGTCCAGTACGACATCGCCAACGACCACGGGACGATCCAGCGGATCGCGCCCGATTTGAAGTCGAGTGAGACCATCGCGACCGGCGTCCGTTTCACGGTGGGCTTAGCGTTCAATCGGCGCGGCGATCTCTTCGCGTCCGAGCAGGAGGGAGCGACTTGGGTTCCCAACGGTAACCCCTTCGACGAACTGTTGCACATTCGCCGCGGGCGGCACTATGGCTTTCCGCCAAGGCACCCGCAGTACTTGCCGAACGTGATCGACGAACCAAGCGAGTTCGACTACAGGCCACAGCATCAATCGACCTGTGGATTGCAGTTCAACGATCCTGTGACCGCGGAAGGAAAGACGTTCGGCCCCAAGGCCTGGGCTGGCGACGCCTTCGTCACGGGATACTCGCGGGCAAAACTGTATCGCACCAAGCTCGTGCCGAGTGACCCTGGGTATGTCGCGCAAAATCAGCTGATCGCCCAATTCAATATGCTGTTGTGTGACATCGGGCTCACGCAGCAAGGCGATTTGCTGGCTTGTGTTCATAGCGGCGGCCCCGACTGGGGAACCGGTCCAGGCGGACGCGGAAAGATTTTCAAGCTGCACTACCGCGACCCGAGTTTGGCGCAACCGGTCGGCGTTTGGCCATCAAACCCGCGCGAACTGCATGTGGCGTTCGATCGCCCAGTCGATGAAGCATCGCTGACGCAGTTGCTCGATCGGCTCAAGATCGAATCGGGCGCGGCGGTCGCAGCAGGCGATCGCTTCGAGAACCTGCGCCCAGGTTATGCCATTGTCGCGCGCCAGATGGCCCAGCTTCGTCGGCAAGTTCCGATCTACTCGGCACAATTGATGCCCGATCGCCGCACGCTGGTACTGTCGACCGGTCCGCAATCGGTCGCCGATGGTTACGCGCTGACGATTTTCGAAAAGCCTGTCGTCAAGAGGTCTTCGACGGTCGCTGGGACTTCCGAAAAGACGAGTTCCAACTTACCACCTCAGCAGACGGCCGATATCGATTTGGCTTACGACCTGACGGGCGTGATCGCCGAATGGAAATCGGATGCCGGTGACGAATCGTGGTCAGGCTGGCTGCCGCACGTTGATCCGGCGATCTCGCGTGAATTGACGCGTGGAAGCGCCGAGCATGATGCACTGTGGCAACAACTGAGCAAGCCGGGAACGCTCACCATCAAGACGCGATTGCGCTTGGACAACATGTTGCGCCCAGCCGTTCAACCTGGATCGAAGATTAGTTACTCGTTGCCGGACGAAACGGTCGCGGTCGAAGTTCGAGGTCGCGGTTTGCAATCGGTGTTAGTCGACGATAAGCCTGTCGACGTGCAAATTGGAACGGCGCGGTATACGTCGCCCGCCCGGGCCCTCGTTGCCCTGACAATTGTCGCGCGGACCGATCAAACGTCGTCGTTGGCCGTCGATTGGCATACGGCCGAGGATGCCCGGCCGCGAGCGTTTCCACTGCGACGCATCTTGGTGCCGTGGGCAAAGATCGAGAGCGACGGGGAAACCGCACGCCCTGAGTTGCCTTCGCAATTGGCCGGCGGAAGTTGGGGTCGCGGTCGGAAGATCTTCTTCGACAAGGAAGTTGGGTGCGCCAAGTGCCATAGCGTGCATGGACAGGGAACGACGATTGGCCCCGATCTCTCGAACTTGATTCATCGCGACTATGCATCGGTGCTGCGCGACATCGAGCAGCCCAGCTTCGCCGTGAATCCCGATTTTGTGGCCCATACGTATGCGCTGACCGACGGGCGAGTCTTTGCCGCCGTGGCGAAGAAAGTCGACGGGCAGTTCGTGCTCGGAACCGCCAAAGGGGAGCGGATCGTGGTCGATCCTTCGGAGATTGAAGAGGTGACGCCGTCGACTCAATCGATCATGCCGACCGATCAGCCCAAGACATTGGGACCGGATCGGATGCGCGACTTGCTGACGTTCCTCCTTTCGCCTCCGCCTTCAATGCCGCAGTACGCGAAGAATCCCGCGCCACCGGCGCCGCGATCGCCGGCCGAAGTGGCTGCCGTATTGGCCGGCGCTCCGGAGCCGCCAATGCCTATCAAGTCGCTCAATATCTTGTTGGTAGCAGGCGATAAGGATCACGGCCTCGGCGAGCATGATTATCCCGCCTGGCAAACTGCATGGACCGAGTTGTTCCGCGCGGCCGACAAGGTCGAAGTCGATACGGCCTCTCCGTGGCCATCGCCTGAGCAATGGGGCAAGGCCGACGTCGTCGTCTTCTTTCAGTACGGCGATTTCAATGTCGAGCGCGCAGCAGATCTGGATAAGTTCTTCAAGCGAGGCGGCGGTGCCGTGTATCTCCACTGGGCTGTCGCGGGGCGCGAGCGTGCCGGCGGTCTCGCGGAACGCATCGGTCTGGCCGCGGGCGTCATCAAGTTCCGCCATGGACCGCTCGATCTCGATTTCTCGCCAGGGAAGAATCACCCCATCGCGCGGAACTTTGGGAAGGTTCACTTTCACGACGAAAGCTATTGGATGCTTAACGGCGATCCCAAACGGATTTCGTTAATCGCTCAAGGCGAGGAAGAAGGAGAGCCGCGTCCCTTGATGTGGACCACCGAGCCGACGAACGGCCGCGTGTTCGTTTCGATCTTGGGGCACTACTCGTGGACATTCGACGATCCGCTGTTCCGTATCTTGGTGCTGCGCGGAATCGCCTGGACGGCGAAGGAACCGGTGGATCGATTTAACGATCTGGTGCCGCCAGGAGTGAAGTAGGGACGGAGGCTCCAGGATTCTGCCGCTGAGATCGCAGTGGACGCAGAGAAGGGAGTAGGAGTCGACCGGCATTTGGTCCTCGTACTTACTAATGCTTCCACCTAGCTCTTTCGGCTGGAGTTGTCAGACCGCGCGCGGACCGATTGTGCCAGTCTTTTCTCCCCTCTGGTTCTCTGTGGCCTCTGTGGCAAATCCTTCGATGGGACAATTGGTGGCCCTGCCGAATCGGGGTTGCTCCAACGGCAAAACCGCTACCAAGCGAGTGCAGTATCGCTCGAAGCTTGCGGCAACGTCAGCTTCGAAGAGGTCTGGTGGTTGCAACATGACAAATCTATCAGGAACCGCGCCAAGACCGCGCATTTGTGTGGGCCAAAGGAAGAATGGATTAACGCGACGCACCGACTTCGTTTGCCAACTTAAGGCACCTCTGTTCCACGCGTGGCTGAAGTGATCTCCAGCCTAAGGTGCTCTACATAGGGGATTTCGTCATGGCTCGGCATCTAGCGCGATGGGTTCTTGTTTTGGGAATTGCCGGCACTCTTGCAATGGGAGCGACCGCGTTCGCACACGGACATGGCGGCGGTGGGCACGGTGGAGGGCATGGTGGCGGGGGTCATCACGGCGGTGGCGGGATGCACCATGGCGGCGGCGGCATGGGGGGCGGTGGGATGGGAGGTGGCGGCATGCATCACCATCACCATGGTGGCGGGGGAGTGATCATCGGTGGCGGCGGGTACTATGGCGGCTTCGGCTATCCCTACGGTTACAGCAGCTACGGTTATCCCCGCTACTACAGCAACTACGGCTACAACAACGGCTATTACGGCTACTCGCAACCCGTCATCGTCAACTCGACGCCCACGGTTGTGCTCTCTCGTCCGGCACCGCCTACTCCGGATGCGATGATCAAGATCTCGATGGCCGCGGGCGCCGGTGGAAACGTTCCTTACAAGCTGAACGACTTTTCGTACACGATGCAGCCAGGCTTCTCTCAGAAGTTCGCCAACGACCGTTCGTGGACGATCTCGTTCGACGACGGCTCTGGCAAGATGATCAGCCAGGCCCTTGTGCCGGGCAACTACGTTTTCGTGAAGAATGACGCCGGGATGTGGGAACTGCGTAACGGCTAAGCGTGCCGATCGCAGATCATCATCCGTGCAGCCAAAATAAAAAGGGCCGCTGGGTTTTCCAGCGGCCCTTTTGTTTGGTATGTCGCTCACCGACCAGTCGCATCGGCTGGTTTACTTCGCCAGCTCAGGACTGACCGTGCTGCTGCGATTGGTGAACAAATCAGGGTCTGCCTCGTCGGACTTTGGCAGCTCTGGCTTTTGTTCCGAGCTCGGCACTTCCGAGTTGGCCGGCTCCGTCTTGGCAGGAGGATGTTCGCCTGTCAAATCGGAAGCCGCCTCGCCGACGCGGTGGGCGTCGGACTTCATCTTGTCGGTATCGATCGTCAGGTTGACATTCACCTTATCGGTTGCCGGCTCTTGATTGGTTGTGAAGAAGAACCAACCGCGCACAAAGCCAACCAGCAGGAAAACGGCGACGACGATCAATAACACTCGAATGGTATTGTTCATGGGTTATCTCGCTTCTGCAAAAGGTCTTCTGTAGGGACGACCTTCGCCTGTTCTAGCGACCCTTTCCTTCGCCGCCGCCGCCACCGCGAGGTCCGCCGCCACCGCCCCCTCCTCCGCCGCCGCGGGGTCCTCCACCTCCACCTCCACCCCCGCCACCGACTCCTCCGCCACCAATGCGGGGTCCGGACGGGGCGTTACTGGGGGCGTTGATCCGTGGAGCGTTACTCGGGGCATTCACGCGCGGGGCTGCCGGAGTATTTTGAATTCGGGGCGTGGAAGGGACATTCGGCGTCACGCGAGGCGGCACCGAGGGAGTGTTGGGAACGTTGAGTCGCGGGCCGGGATTCGGAGGCCGTTGGCCCCCAGCACCTGGACCGTTTCCGCCACCGGCTCCAGCACCGCCGCCACCACCCGCACCTGGGATTTTCGGGCCGGCTCCGGGAGCCCCACCCTTGGATCCTGGAGTGTTTGGCTCTTTTCGATTCGGGCCAGCGCCGCCTTCGGGTCCTTGGAACCGCGGCGCCGAGTCGGTGCCCTTGGGAGGCGTCGTGTTAGGCTCGCGGCGTCCCGGTCCTGTGCCGCCTTCCGGTCCTTGGAAACGGGGTGCGGAGTCGCCACCTTTAGGAGCTCGCACCTTCGATTCCGGTCGGCCTGAGGCACCCTTCGAACCGGGATCGATCCCCTTGGGACCCAGACCGGTGTGGTCATCGTTGTCCTGACGATTAACTCGAGGCGTCGGACGGTTGTCCCTCTTGCCCTTATCGAGGTCGTCGGGAACGTTCGGCTTGTTCATTTGAATGCGGCCGTCGCCTTGGCGATTGTTGCCTTTTCCCTGCGGCGCCACATTGGACGCGAAGGGCGATTTCGGCATTTTCGCGCGGTCGGATTTGAGCGCCGAGGGATCGGCGTTCTTACCCTTTCCAGCAATGCCTGCGGCACGTTGTCGAGCCGCGGCACGCTCTCGCACGTCGGCGGCTGTCTCGGCCGAGCGGCGATCGCTGCGCCACTGGTTCCATTGCTCGGAGCTTTTCAGAACGTCGCGACGTTGTTCGTTGTTGAGCGAGGTGAACTTCGGGGCATCCGTTCCTCCACCTTTAGCCATCGCGTCGAGCGATGCGAGGAACATATTCGACTTGGCATCGCGCGCACCGGGCCCGTTTCCGGCACCTGCTTGTTGCTTCATCTGAGCAAAGGTGTGGGGCGGGCGCTCGTTGACGTGATCGCGGCGACTTTGGAAGTCGGCCATCAGCTGCTTGTTCCAATCGGGATTACTCGCCCCCATTCGGACACGGGCGTTCGCGTAGAAGGGGTCGTATCCGTAGCGGCGATTGTGGTACGCGAACCAGGGATAAATGCCTCCCTGTTGGTACCGCGAGGCGTAGTAGTCGCCGAAATAGTAGTGGTTGTAGCCAGGACGCAGGAACAAGTGCTGGTTAAACAAACCGGCATTGAACGCCACGAACGGCGAGTAGTAGTACCCGCTATTCAGGTAGAACGGGGAGTTGAAGTAGACCGGCGCGAAGCAAATACCCCGGCGGTTCCAACCATAGTCCCAGTAGCCCGTGTTGTAGAGGTAACCGCGAGGCGTCCACGAGTAATACGGTGGCACCCACAGCCAGTTGGGATTGCTGGCGGCCCAAAAGCCACCGCGCCAGTTGTATTGGTTGTTGCTCCACATCCAAATGCCCGGCTGCCAAACGTAATCGTCGCTGGGAGCTGGAACGTTGGGGCCCTCCTCAAGCGTCGGTGGCGGAGGAGGGAGGTATTCGACTTCGTCCTCATCCGTCGAAGCCCAGCGGCCGGCTACCCATTGATAGCGGTCGCCTTCGCCTGCGGCGTCGTCAGGCAAGTCGGCCCAGTAGCCGGAGATCCACTGACGACCTTGCGGAATGCGGCGCCAAATGCCGCTCACCCAAAGGAAGTCGTCGCGATCGTCGTCCCACGCCCAGTAGCCGGGAATCCAAACCGTATCGGGCTCATCGGGCTTTTGTTCAGGTGGAATTTCCGGCACATCGGCCGGCGGCTTTTTGTGGATGATCAACCCGGGCTTGGGGTCGAAGACCACCGACTCGGCAAAGGCTTCGTGAATCGGCCCCCGCGCGAGGACTTCTGGCTGATCTCCGTTTTCTTTATCCGCGGCCAGCGTATCGACTTCGGTCGCTGCGGCGCGGCGTTCGGCCTTATCGGTAGCAGCTGCATCGCCAGGCGTAACGGGCGGCGGGGGTTGCTCTTTATTGTCGGCAGCCTCTTCTCTTGTGGGAGGAAGCGGGTCGTCGTCTTGTGCGACGGCCGCTCCCCAAGCTCCTGCCGACATCGCCAACGTTGCCGCGACGAGCAGGCGATGCCGCGTGAGCATTGTCATTAGCCTTTTCATGACTCTCTCCAAATCCAAGCTTTGTGCGTTGTGGAAATCGAATCTGATCTCATCCAAGCGCATCCCTAGCGCATCGTGCACGCGGCATACGGCTGGTACTCTAGTTAACAGAGAAGAAAGCAACGTCCGTGCCAATAGATCGGCAAAATCCGCGATCCATTTTCAGTGGCAAAATGCAGCCCCTTACGTGGCTATTTGATCGCTCTAGGCAGAAAGAACACGTTCTAACGAATATGAGGGAGACGGAACTTCACCCATTCGGTGCGAATATCGAGCATCAAGAATGAGCGTGGAGTGGCAGAGTTCTATTCCATGCCGTTCCTGAACACCGTCGCGCGGAGCACTTTTACTCGGAATGATCTCGCATCAGGCCAAGACTTCGATGGTGAATCCGCCCGGGGCGGCAAAGTAGAACGTCCACGACCCGTGCTGCTGAGACGGGGCGGGAGCGTCGTATCCATCCGCGGTCAGGCGGCGATGCATCTCGTCCACCTTGGCGGGGCTTTCCTGGATAAACCCAACATGGAAGGTGGCCGGGTAACGAACCTCCGACTCGTGGGCGACCCGATAGTGGGTTAGCGACAGGACCATGCCTTTGTCGTCGCTAAGAAAGCACATGTTCTTATTGGGCTTTCCCATGACCGTGAGGCCGAAGTATTTGACCAGGAAGTCTTGCGTCGCAATGGGATCGTCGACCGTCAAATTGAGATGGTTGAGATGCATGGCGGAGAGGGGCCCTAGTGGACATCGCAGTCTGAAATCGAAACCGTGCTTAGATGCCGAGTTCGGGCCGCTGGTTACATTCGGCACCACGGCAGGCGCCATTGCTCGTCAAGAGAGCGAGCGAAGAGATCTCGCAAGGCTTGCCTCCTGGTAAGCCTTGAGGCCCACAGACTACTCGTCGAAGTAGTTCGCGTTGGTCACCAAGTGACGTCCCAACGCGTTTCGCGCGGAGAGTCGCTTCGAGAGCTGCCAGCGCTGTTCCAGGTCTTCTTTTCGATCGTCTTGCGAAAACGCTGGGTTGTAGATCCACTCGCCGGAGCTAGAAGGATCGTCGTCTGAAGTGTCGTGCGAGCGAGTCGTTGCTCCTTGCGGACGGGCTTCTTGCGGGCGGGCCGATTCGCGAGCCCTGGCGAAGGAGACTTCGATCGTGGGATCGATGTATTCCGATACGACTTTGCCCGTGTATCCGCCAACCACTCCGCCTGCGATGGTTCCGACTAGGGCACCCACGGGGCCAGCCACGGCACCGACGGCTGCTCCCGCGGCCGCCCCGCCTAGCATGGCGCCAACTCCCGTTCCGACGGGAAAAGCACCTGCTTCGTTCGACAAAGGGTCTTCGTGGCGAAGCATTCGGTAGTGATCTTCGAGTCGCTTGAGGGTCATGTTGGACGCCTTCACTTGATGTCGATCAGACAGATGAGGTGAGTCTGTATCGGTTGGAGTGCAAGTAGCGTGCCGCGGCTATCGTTACTTCAGAAGCAGGCTGCGAAAGCAAATCGAGAACTTGTCAGCGAGCTTGGTGTGGATCGCCGACCAGCGTGCCGGATCGGCGATCAATTCAATACGAGCCGATCTATTTTTCATCGGCTGGTTGCGTTGCTTCCTCGGCAGGAGCGTCCTGGTTGGGCTCCTTGTTTTGAGGAACACGGTTTTGAGCAACGCGGGCAAAGATCAAACAGGAGTAGGGGCCGATGCTGACCTTCGCGGAGTGCGAATAGCCATCGGCTTCCTCGGGAATCAGTTCCAAGTCGCCGACTTCGGTCTTGTCGAGTTCGGGATGGTACACGCCGCAGTCGCCGTTGAAGAGGAGCTTCCATTGGCCCTGATCCGTCGGGATGCCGATGGTGTAATCTTCCTTCACCCCTTCCGAGAAGTTGAGGACCACCAGAACGTCGCCGTCGTAGTTGTCGTTTTCCCAACGGCGGAAGGCGACGACCTTTTGCTCGTCGTGACAGTGGAACACTTCGATGTTCTGGCCGGTGAAGCCGCTGGTGAGGCCGTTTTTGTTGAGGCGGATCGCGATCAGATCGCGATACATCTGCACGATCCCTTCGTATTCCTTCTTGCGGCTCCAATCGAGCGGGTTGCCATCGTCGAACCACTTGTCGGTCAGGAATTCCTGCCCTTGAAAGAGCATGGGAACGCCTGGCGCGGTGAAGATGAGGGCCGCTCCCAGGGTCGAACGCTTCACGGCGTAGCGATTGGGCTTTTCGCTGGGATCGATCTCCGAAACGACCCGCTGCTTGCCGTTAGCAACCTCGTCGTGCGACTCGGTGTAGATGACCCGCTCGTACGCATCGAGGTTGTATTTATGCAGAATCGCGCCGCGGATCTTATCCATGCTGCGATGCTGATCTTCGATTTGGGTGATGACGTCGCGAACAGGATGCACGAAATTAGCGTCCCATTGCGTGGAAAAGTGAGCGCCGCCGTCCCCGTGTTTTTTGGTCAGGTAGGCGTTGTTGCGGAGGTCCTCGGCGACGAGTAGTTTGCCGGGATATCGCTCGGAGATCTCGCGATTGATCCATTGGGCCAGGCTGAAGCCTTCCGGAATGGAATTGCTTTCGTCGCCGTCGATCGACCGCATGTAGAGCGTCATGTCGTAACGCAGGCCGTCGGCGTGGTACTCGTCGAGCCACATCATGGCGTTGTCGAAGATGTAGGTTCGCACTTCTCCGCGGCCGTAATCGGGCCGTGTATCGCCCCAGGGAGTCGTGGAACGACTGTCGTTGTAGAAGTAAATGCCCCCTTTATTGTCGTGGCTCCAACCATCGAACTGCCACAGGTCCAAATCGGAGGGGCCGAAGTGGTTGTAAACCACATCGATGATCACCGCGATTCCCAACTTGTGCGCTTCGCGGATGAAGAGCTTTAGTGCTTCGGGGCCGCCGTACGCCGTTTCGATGGCGTAGGGATGGGCGGGGTTATAGCCCCAAGAGTAGTCGCCGGCGAATTCTGCCAAGGGCATGAGTTCGACGACGTTGACGCCCAGGGTCTTGAGATAGGGGAGCCGATCTTTAGCAGTCTCGAACCTGCCGACGCCATCGCCTTTTACGTTGAAGGTGCCGACGTGCATTTCGTAAATGACGCTTTCGTTCCAGGGGTGCATTTTGAACGCATCCCCCTGCCAATCGAAATGGTTTCCATAGATCACGCCGTTCCCAACAGAATTGGTTACTTGCCGGGCGCGGGGATCGATGCGCGAGATGGACTCATCGCCGTTGCGGAGCCAAAAGCGGTACTCGTCGCCGGGCTTTGCGTTGGGGATGTCGACGTACCAGTTGTCGTTTTCCTCGCGCTCGCAAGGATTCGCTTGCGGGTCCCAATCGTTAAAGCTGCCTACAACAGAAACTTCTTCGGCGTGGGGTGCCCATACGCGAAAGGCCACGCCTTGATCGTGAATGATGGCTCCCATGCCTAGATGAATCTTGGTCTCCTGAACGACCTTGGTCTCCTGAACAAGCGACATTGGTTCTTTCCCCCCAATGGAATGAGTTGTAAAAGCACTTTCAATTTGGCAGAGCAAGAAACGCGCCGATCAATAGCGGCACTTTGAGAGCCCCTAGCAATGACGTTCGATCATCCGCACATGATGAGACTGACCGCCGATCGATCAGGTTGAGCAGCCATCAATCGCCGGCAGCAGCCGTTTCGCCGTCCGTGACATAAGGAGCACGGCGGAGGTATTGCACGATTGTCCGGACCAACAGGGGGCCGTCGAGCGGCTTGGAAAGATAATCGGTGCATCCGGCGACGATGCACCGTTCGCGATCGGCTCGCATGGCATTGGCCGTTAACGCGATGATCGGCTTCGTGAAGCCCCTCATCCGCAATTCGGAAACGGTTTGGTAACCATCCATGATGGGCATCTGCATGTCCATCAGCACCAAATCGATGCGAGGAGCATCGGGCTGGCCTTCGGCCAAAATGTCGAGGGCCTGGCGTCCGTTGGTCGCCGTCACCACCCGCCCACCGGCTTTTTCGATGAAGTGCTGGGCGACGAAACGGATATCGCGACGATCGTCGACAATGAGAATGCAGCCGTCAATTTTGTCGTCGAGCGAATTCTGTTGCAGGGTTTCGAGTGCATCGACGACGGTTAGCGATGGCTCGATCAGTGGCACATCGGTGATCTCGCCGCAGTCGATTTGGAGGACGAACGTGCTCCCTTTATGGAGTTGGCTCGCGACTGAAATATCGCCCCCCAAGAGTTGGGCCAACCGGCGGCTGATGGCGAGTCCCAGCCCCGTTCCTCCGAAGACCCGCGTGTCGGACGAGTCGACTTGCGTGAACGGCTGAAACAGCATGCTAAGATTTTTCGATGCGATACCGACGCCCGTATCGGCGATTTCGAAGGCCATTTGCCTTTTGTCGTGATCGTATCGGGCAACCACGCGGACATTCCCTTGTTCCGTGAATTTGATGGCGTTGCCCACCAGGTTCAGCAAAACCTGACGAAGCCGCGTGGCGTCGGTTTTGATGAATTGCGGCATCTTGCCATCGAAGTTGAACTCCAGGCGAAGGCGTTTTTCTTTCGCCCGCAAGTCCATGAGCGAACGGAGTTCCGCGAGGACCAGATCGGGGCGGACTTTTTCGCGGTCGATCGAAAGCTTGCCGGCGTCGATCTTCGACAGGTCGAGAATATCGTTGATGAGTTGCAGCAGGAACTTGCCGTTGCGGCGGATGATGTCGATGCTTTGCAGATTGTCGGGATCGGAAATGTGATCGGCCAGGATGTCGAGGTGCCCCATGATCGCGGTCATGGGAGTGCGGATCTCGTGGCTCATGTTCGCTAAGAACTCGCCGCGCGAACGGCTGGCCGCCTCGGCGGCGTCGCGGGCCTCGCGCAATGACGCTTCGTACGACTTTTGCTCGGTGACATCGGTATTCGATCCGAACCAGCGGGTGATCCGACCATCCTCGTCACGAAGCGGAAGCGCGCGAGCCAGGAACCAACGGTACTCGCCGGTTTTGCTGCGCAGTTGAAAGGTTTGCTCCCACGGTTCGCCGGTCAGGAACGAGTGCCGCAGGCTATCGCGGATCTCGTCCCGATCGGCGGGATGAATGGCATTAATCCAGCCCGAGTCGCGAGAATCGGCGGCGGCGAGGCCGGTGTAGTCGTACCAGCGTCGATTGAACCAGACGATGGCGCCGAGATCGTTCGCCATCCAGGCGTGTTGCGACATGTTGTCGGCGAGGGCGCGAGCTCTTTGTTCGCTCTCGCGGAGGGCAACCTCGGCTTTTTTTCGCTCCTTGAGGCTCATGCCTGAGGGAATCAAGTGCGTGATGCGGCCATGCGAATCGCGCAGCGGCGCAATCTGATAGTTGATCCACTCCAGTTCATCCCCGCGCATTCGGACTTGCACATCCTGGCGAACAATTTCGCCGGCGTTCGCGCGGGCAATCGAATCCCGAACAAACTGCTGCGCCTCCGGCGAATAGTTCCACCAATGGGTATCCCAATACGGCTTGCCGACGACTTCGTCTTTGGCGATGCCGGCGGCATCCAGCGGCGCGCGGTTGACCTCGATCAGCGTGCCATCGACTGAAATCACGCCGACGAAAGCGAACAGATTGTCGAGCACATCGCGGAGGAACTGCTCCCCTTCTTGCAGACGGCGGCGAACGCGCGCGCGTTCGATCACGTCCCACGTAAGGAGGGCGATCTTCTTTACGAATCGGACCTCCTCGATATCCCATTGGCGGGGCGTGGCCTGATGCAGAAACATGCTGGCGTGCCACGCTCCCTGCCGCATGATCGGCACACTGATGGATGCCAAGATTTTCGACGCGGCAAAGTATTCCGAATCTTTAGTAAGGGGCGCGGTGGAAGCGTTCTCGACCACCATCGTTTCGCCGGCGCGCAGCCCGTTGAAAAACTCGTTGCCCACCATTGTGCTGTCGAAGTGGCCGGAGAGATGAGCAAGTCGCCCGCTGCTCCAGCACTCGCTCACCGTTACGGTGGCATCGTCGGCGACTTCGGCGAAGCCGGCGCGGTCGGCTTGCAGGTTTTCCGCCACGGCCGATGCAGCCAGGCGGCGAATCTCGTCCTCGTCGTCGATTTGCCCCAGCTTTTCCAGTAGCTCGACGGCCACCGATTGGAATTTGGCGCGGGCGTCGGCCTCCTGCTGGTTGCGGATCATCTCCGTCACATCGCGCACCGCCACCGTCGAGCACACCGGGGTCGGGTCACCGAGAATCTCGTCGAAGAGAATTTTCATTCGCACGCTCACCCAGCGAATATCGCCGTCGGGCGGGCAAATGCGGTGCTCGAGCGAGATGATACCGCTATCCTTCGATTTCATCGCGGCATCCACGGCATCGACCACGCGTCCTAAATCTTCGGGATGAATCCGCGCGTGAAGTTCGTTCCGGGGCAGGGTGGGGCGGTCTTCGAAGCCGAAGATCTTCGCCGCGGTCGCGTCGAGCGTTGCCGTGCCATGGACGTAGTCGATGACGACCGCTCCAAGTCCCCCCACGGACGCAGTCAAACGGAGCTGCTCGCTCTTATTGCGGAGTTCCAACTCTTGAAGCCGGCGCTCGCTCAGGTCGCGAAAGACGAGGACGCATCCTTGGACTTCGCCCTCGCGGGTTCGAATGGGAGAGGCGCTGATGTCGACAGGATACTGTCGGCCGTCTTTTGCGACGAGCGCCACATGATCGGCCTGGCGAACGACCGTGCCCTTGGCCAAGGCGCTCTCGGCGGGATTCTCCACCGACCTGCGCGTGAATTCGTTGACAATATGAAACAACGCGCTGAGCGGCTTGCCGACCGCCTCGCCATGTTCGGCGCCAGTGAGTCGCTCGGCAACGGAGTTCATGTTGGTGACGATGTGCATCTCGTCGGTCACGATGACCGCATCGCCAATGCTCGCCAGGGTCGCCCGAAGGCGATCGCCGCGTTCGGCAATCTCTTTGACGGCGAGTTGCCGGTCGACAAGGTGTTTGTTGACGGCATAGAAAAAACTTCCGATCGCCGCGAGTGCCACCAAGGCGACGAACACAGAAGTCAGCAGGGCGGCATTTCGGGTGTCGCGTGTTTGACCAGCGCGAGCGGAAAGCAGCCGTTCTTCCTCCAGGATCATGGCGCCGATGATGCCATTGATGGAGGACTGCGCGTTCGGCTCGATGCTTTTATTCAGTTCCGCTTTGGCGGCCTCCAGGCCGTCGCGATCGTAGACGGTAAGGCTGTTGGCAACGTGGGCCATCCGCTCTTCGCAGAGCCGCGTCAGTTCCAGGCAAAACTTCTGCTGCTGGGCGTTGTCGTCGGAAAGCTGTTTGAGATGGGAGAGTTGCCCTTTGAGTCCGTTCGCCGCGGTCTCGAACGAAGTGAGAAACTTCCGATCGCCCGAGAGGATATAGCTGCGCGACATGGTTTCGGCATCGGAAACCAGTCCTTGCGTTTTTTGGATTTCGCCGATGAGCTCGTGCGTGTGCGCGACCTGGGAGGCTTGGTCGTAGAGTTGAAACAGATTCCGCGTCGTGGTCGCCAGGCTGAGCACAGTCACGAGCGCCACAAATCCGCCGACAAGCAGCAGAATCGGGGGATAAGATCGGGACGGACTGGCCATGCGGAAATACCGAGGTGAGTTGCGATGTAGCAATTCTAAGGAAGCCCATCTCCTCGGCTATTTTCCCGACCTCCCCACGGACGTTCCGTGGGATGGACAATCGGTCGACACGCGATCGGTTAATGCTAACGTCGGAGGCGCCAGCCGATAAACGCTCCTACGGCAAAGCACCAAAATGCCGCGACGTCGGGATGCTCCTGCGCATATTGCTTGAACAACGAAAGGATGTCTCTAGTGGGCTCTGCCACCAACCGATTGGCGCACGCCTGCGACCCTTGCATAGCGGACTTCGCTACGTACGACGCTCCTTCGCGAGCGGCTTGCCCCATCTGCTGCATCGGCGCATTGGTAGGCCGCATCGAGCCGTTGGTACCCATAGCTCCAACTCCTTAACAAAATACATTACCTTGGGGGAAGGCCGTACATGGTTCGATTTAGCTCAGCCGGCTGGTAATCGGTTGGCCCCTGATCCACGGGCTCTTCTTCCTCAAACAAGCTCTGGCGCAACCAGTTGCCGTTTTCCTCGCACTCCGCAACGGTCGCTGCCAACATCGCACTTGCTTTGTTGATCAACGCGTAAGCGGCGTACGAGGTGATAACCAATCCCAGCACGGCCACGCCGCAGGCAATTCCATACGAAGCCGTAAGCCCCAGTTCGCCATATTCATGCAGCGCGTACACGCCGCAGAGCATGAGCGAAACGAGCACGAGAATTCCGAAAGCGATCGCCATGGCGACTGCGGTCAGCCCGTAGACGATCGATTGCTTCGCCTCCCCGAGTGACAGCCAGACCAGCTTCCATTGAAGCTGGGCGAGTTCCATGATATCGCCCAGCATTCTCCGCCAAGGCGAATAGTGTCGTGACGTATCGGCCATTCTTAAGAACCCCGGAACACGCGTTTCACGACGAAACCAGCCGCCAATCCAACGAGGGCAGCGAGCGTGACGGCCAGCGCCGGCTGCTCCGCAATCCACCGTGCTACCGCCTGCTGGGCCGAAGCAGGCTCGTACTGCGCCACGGGTTCTTCCCGTGGCGCGGATCGTTCTTCTCGCTCGCGATGCAAAGGTGCCAAACTAATCATGGCATTCCGCCCTCCCGTCGCGCGACAAATCACAAGACTGCGTCGATGGCTCCTGGATTAGCTCGGCGATACGTTTATTGACGAATTCAGTCGCCCAACGGGCGGCTGCTCCCATCAGAACGGTCGACGCCGTGCGTGTTACAAAAGCGAATAGCGTACTTGTAATTGTCGGATGCGACGATGAGGAAGGAGGCAATTGATAGGCCTCAATTGCCCTTCCACTCAAAGGTGTGTTGTTGGCTACGGCGGGCACCATCGCGTACGAGGCGAGGGCGACGCCGCCTAAACTGAGCCATGGGTACTGCGAAACATAGAACTTCCAGTCAGCAACCTGGCTGACTCGTTCTTTCGCATTGCGATAATCGTGCACCATGCGAGCCTTGAGGGCCTGCATTTTGGCTTGCACCGCTTGTCGCTCGGTTTGTTTCGCGACCATGCTCATGGATGACGCCCTTCACTTCCCGGAAATAAATCAGTGGTTCCGACCTACGCGGTGCGGCGGCCCATCGAAACGAGAATCCCGGCCAGCACGCCTACGCCGAAGGCAATAGCCAGCGACTCGAGCGGACGGTACGAAACCGTTTGCGCCATTTGGTCGCCGAGTTCGGCCGTCCTGCGCTGGGCCTGTTGGTAGCCGTCGTAAACGGCGTCGGCTGCGGAAGAGGCATACTCGCGTGCCGTTTGCGCGACTTGCTCGGTGATCCCGCTGGCCTCGTGGACGATGTTGTCGACGAACTTTTCCACCTCGTGGCGGGCGACCCCGGTCTTGGCTTGAATGGTTCCAATCAGTTGTTCGGTGCTTCCGCGTGCCTTTTGCAGTTCATCGTCGGTCAACTGGCCCCATGTTTCGCGAATGCGGCCTTTGATTCGATTCCAATTCGCTGCGATTTCTTCTTTGGTAAACATCGTGACGCTCCTCTTTTGCGAGCAATTCCATTTCCGCCGGCACCCGCCAGCCTTCACGACCCTCCGTAAAGGCAAACGCCATGCCACAAGATCGAAGGCCTGAAGAAATGCAGGTGTATTACGGAAAACGAGAGAGCGACTTCTGCAACGCTCCACCCGCGACCGCTCGAAAACAGATAAATCTTGGCGATTGATCGCGAGACGAGCGGAGGGAACGATTTTCGAGCAGCCAGAAAGCGGGTACGGGCTAAAGATACTGGCGGACCAGTTTGAGCAGGGAAGCCATCTCGACGTCGAGTTCGTTTGCGAGCCGCCTTGTGAGGCCTGCCGACGGAACTCGCGCGGCATCAACCAGCGGTTGCACAACGGCTGCCGCGATCGATTCGTCGAGATTTGCGACCAGGCCCTTGAGCGAGTGGCTGGCTGCGGCAACCTCGGCAAAGTTTCCTGCTCGCACTGCCGCGTGGATTTGTTCGAGGAGCGTCGGCGTATCTTCAACCAAGATGGCTGCGATTTCGGCCAGCAACTCCGCGTTCTTGCCCAACCGACGATAAGCGTTCGGAAATGCCACCGCGATCGATGGATCATTCATGGCGTAGTTCCTGTGCATCCGACATCGACACTTTTCCTTCCAAGCTGATTCCGTAAGCGGTAATACGGTCGCGCACCTTGCCGCGCGTGATCCCCAGTATTTCAGCCGCTTGCGACTGATTTCCGCCGGTGGCTTGTAATACTCGCACAAACAAATGGCGTTCCATTTGCGCTAATACCTGAGCGTAAACATCGGTTGATTTCTCACGCAGCAGCCGACTAACCAGCGCTTCCGGATCGTATCCATGGGGCGACGCGGTTTGAGGTTTCGCCACTGGCGGAACCGCGATCGCCTCGCGCAAACGGGGACCTTCGTGATTGTTCGGCGACAACAGTTCTCCGCGGATATCGAGCGGCACATTGTCGGGGACGAGGACGCCCGCCGAATTATCGATGACCATTCGGCGGACGACGGATTGCAATTGCCGCACGTTGCCGGGCCAAGCGTAATCGCAGAGCATATGCGTCGCTTCGGCCGAAATACCCTCCAGGTTTTCCAATTTGAAATCCTGCTTGGCGCGGTTGAGGAAATGCTGCAAAAGGCTGGGAATATCCGCGCGCCGCTCGCGCAAGGGGGGAAGATAAATCGTCACGCCGTCCAACCGATAGAGCAGATCGCCGCGAAATGTTCCTTCGGCCACCATCGATTCGAGCGGGCGATTCGTGGCGGCGACGATTCGAACGTCGGTGGTTAATACTTGATTGCCGCCGACGCGTTCGAACGTCCGCTCTTGTAGTACCCGGAGCAATTTCGCCTGCACGCCAATGGCCATGTCGCCCACTTCGTCGAGGAAGAGGGTGCCCCCCTTGGCTTGTTCGAACTTGCCAATCCGACGGCTGTCGGCGCCGGTGAAGGCGCCTTTCTCGTGACCGAATAGTTCACTTTCCAGCAGCGTTTCCGTGATCGCTGCGCAGTTGACCGCCAAGAAGGGGCCATCGCAGCGAGCACTGTGCTGGACGATCGCGCGGGCCACCAATTCCTTGCCGGTTCCCGTTTCACCGCGAATCAGCACGGCGATATCCTGCTTCGCGACGCGGCCGATCGCCTTGAAGACCTCCACCATCTTGGGGCTGGAGCCAATCAGCAATTGCTGCGACGCGTTTTCGGTGGGCTCGGCGCCGATGGCGACCGGGACCGATACCATGGCGCGGAGCGCGAACGCTTTTTCGATCAGATGCTTGAGGTGCTGCACGTCGAGCGGCTTGACGACATAGTCGTAGGCGCCCAATTGCATGGCTTCGATCACGACATCGCCGCCCCCTTCAGAGGTGATGAAAATCACGGGCAGTCGGGGGTCGGCTTCGCGAATCTTGGCGTAAATCTCGAGACCACCCTGATCAGGCAGCATGATATCGAGAAGGACGGCATCCACCGTTTCGCTTTGGAGCATGCCAAGTCCCTCGGCGCCGGTTTTCGCATGAAGCGATTGCCAGTCCGGTTCCAACATGCCACGAGTGATGGCGTGAATCGAACGGTCATCATCGATGACAAGTAACTTTTGGCTCGAAACCACGGTTTTGCCTTGCCTCTGTAAGAATGGAAAGCTGTGTTGGGTGGCCGATCGAATCGTCGCTCTATTTGACGCTTCGGTTTTCAATCATCCAGCAATTCGTGCGCCTGATCGATTATCGACCAACGAGCTCGCGCAGTAGGAAAACAAGGCCACCTGCCGGCAGATCCCACGTGGCACCAAGTATTTCTCGATGGCACGGGCTTTGCTTTACCCCTGACGTTCACGTGATTTTCTCAACCTCCGAGTTCCACTTCAAGGAGTTCAGCCATGTTGTCATGGTCACTCACGTTTCTGATTCTTGCGTTAGTCGCGGCATTGCTGGGTTTTGGCGGGATCGCGTCGAGTTTCGCAACCATCGGCAAGGTCTTATTTGTCGTTTTCCTCGTGTTCTTCCTGGTCAGCTTGATCCGGGGTGGCGGCGGTGTGAACCGCCCCGTGTAGGACGGCGGGATTTAGTCAGGAGGGACCCTACAAATGGCAATGGCTCCAACGCAGCAATGGGCGGGTGCGGTTCGAGTTGCAGCATGGGCGGTGGTCGCGGCAGTAACGATCACCGCACTGATGGTGACCAAGCCCGTACTGATGCCAATTGTGTTGGCCATTGTCCTGGCGTTTATCCTGTCGCCGGTGGTGCAGTATTTGGAGCGGCGCCGCTTTGCAACACCGTGGGCCGTCGCGATGGTCGTCGGAACCACGGGCATCCTCGGCGGCGGTTTGATGTTCGCCGCCGGATCGCAATTGTCGGCGTTGCTCCACGAGTTGCCGGCGCATTCCGAGACGATTAAGGGGAAACTGCATGCGATCCAAGGAACGCGTCAGGCGCAGTTCGCCGACTTGACGCGGCTTTGGGACGAAGTCACTGGCGCGCTCGCTACCGATGCGAAGGCGTCTTTTCCATCCCTGTCCGAGAACGGTACGGCGTCGCCTGATGCGCCGCCAGAAGTGATCGTTCGCGAGGCGTCGGGTGCGGGAAAGATGTTCGAGTTCGCCGGGCTTGCGCTCGAGCCGCTTGCCGCGATCGTGGTGGTGCTGGTCCTGGTCGTTTTCATGCTCTCCGAGCGATCCGACTTGCACAATCGCGTGCTCGCGATCGCCGGCGTCGAGAATTTTTCGACGGCCAGCCACCTTATGCACGAAGTATCGGATCGACTTGGACGCTACTTGCTGTGCCTTGCTGCACTGAATTTTCTCTCCGCGTTCGCCTTCGGCATCGGGCTGATCGGGCTCGGTATTCCGTACGCTTTGTTGATCGCCGCCTTGGCCGGCTTTCTTCGCTTTGTCCCCTACATGGGAAGCCTGGCGACGATGGTGCTGGCTGGATCGATCGCCTTGGCGACCCACGAAGGCTGGACCAGCGCGATCGCCGTGGTCTCGATGTTTGTGACCATGGAGTTCATCTTGGCCAACTTTGTTGAGCCATGGCTGTTCGGGCGTTCGGTGGGGCTGAATCCGGTGGGCGTATTGTTCGCGTTCGTATTTTGGACCTGGGTTTGGGGACCGGTTGGCCTGGTGCTGGCTGTACCGCTTACCTTGTCGGCCGTGGTATTCGCCAAGCAAATGCCTCAACTGGCATGGCTGGCGACACTGCTTGGTAACGACGAACCCTTGAGCGAGCCGATTGCGCTCTATCAACGCCTGTTGTCGGGCAACACTCACGAAGCAACCCGAATGTGCGAGATTCACGCCAGCCGAGATCGGCAGCTAGAGCGTCTCGACGGCGTGATGGTGCCGGCGATTGCGTGTGCCAAGCGGGAGCGCGATCGCCTGGCGATTACGACAAGTGAATTCGAGCAAATTGAATCGACCGCCGACACGGTCCTAAGGGACTGGGCGCACAAGATCGAGCGAAGCGAAGATGCCTTCCCGGTGACCATTTCGCCCCTGGACGACGCGGCCGACCGATTGCTGGCGCAAACGCTCGAGTGTGCGTTACCGCCGACGCTTCGCCCGACGATTGTGGAGGCCGATTCAACAACGGCGAAGAACGCAGGGAACGCGCCGTCGGTTCGCGTGGTGTGCGTCCTTCCCAATCACAACATGCCGCGATTGATCGAAGTTTGCCGATCGCTGTTGCGTGCGAACAAGTCGACGCCGATCTACATTCTGTACTGGAAGCCGTTGCGCCACTCCGGCAAGCTGCGGCGTTATCTGCGACGTCTCCTCGGCCGACGCGTCGACTTGGTGACTAATCTGCGCGACGCCGTGCGACTGATCGACTTCATCGCCGAGCGCCGCATGTCGAAGCCGCAACAGGTCCCGAGCCTGGTCGAAGCCGCAGCAGTGCCCGCCGCCAACTAGCTGACGTTGCTGTTAGGTAGCGCTCGTTGGCTTTCTCGCTTCCTCTGGTTGATCCGCGACGAATCGACTCGCGCGATGATCACGCACCAACAACGCCTCACGGGGGTTGATGGCGTGTTTTTTTCTTGCGAAATCAAGGCTTGAAACGCACTCTGAGCGCGCGTAGTACGGCACGGACTTTGCTTTACACCTGCCTTGTACTCAACCGAACAATGCTCTCTCAACAGGACCACAGCCATGGGACTTATTTTGCTGATCATTTTGATCTTGCTGCTGCTTGGTGCGACGCCCGCCTGGCCTTACAGCCGCGACTGGGGATACGCCCCGGCCGGTGGCGTGGGGACCATCCTGATCATCGTGTTGATCCTGGTTTTGCTGGGCCGCATCTAGCTTTGCTTTGCAACTGTTTTTCATCAACTATTCAGGAGTTTGCGTCATGTCGATCGATCTTATTCCCGCGTTGATTGGTGCAGCAGACTATGCCTTGGTGTACCTGCTGGGTGGCGGCAGCATCCTGGGTGCCATCGTCATTTTTTTGATTGCGAAGATGCTTGGCCGATAGTTCCGGCCGCGTCGACGTTCTCTCCATCCATCAGCGAATGTTCAACTGGTCTTAGCTGCCTGTAGGAGCATACGTATGCAAGAGAAAGAGACCCTCGCCGTTTGTCACGATGAACCGGAAGTTTGCGAAGCGGTCGTTAGCGCGGCCTCCCAGTTGGGATATGAGACGCGCAAGATTGCGGCCGCAACGCTGGTCGAAGAGATCGTCGCCGACTCTTCCATCGTCCTGATCGTTTGCGGCATGAAGTCGGATGGCGTCGATATGGTGCCCCAACTCAAGAAAGCCGCCGAGTCGAGGGAGATCCCCGCGATCGTTGTGACCTGCGAGAGTTCGCTCTCGGCGATCGAAAAGGCGCTCGAAGACCATGTCATGGCGTACCTGCTGGAGCCGGTGCGCGCGATCGAGATCCGCCCCATGATCCAATTGGTGATGCGGCGGTTCGCGGAATTCAAAGAGCTGAAACAGGAAGTCTCCGACATCCGCCAGCAGATGGCCGCGCGAAGAGTGGTGGACCGGGCAAAAGGCGTTCTCATGCGTCGAAACAACATCGACGAGAAAACAGCCTACGACCAACTGCGCCGTCTGGCGATGGACAGGCGGATCAAGGTCGTCGAGATTGCGCAGCAAATCCTCGCCGTGGAGGAGAAACGAGCTGGCTGAAGCGAAGCTCCGTAGCCTTGCGGGCCACGGAGGCATCTTCATCGCCAGGCGCTAATGAACCGCTCGAAGGCGGTTTGCGCCGCGGTAATCACTTCGCGCTCGTCGAGGGGAAGCGAAGTAATCCAAGCACGGAAGCTGTGCCACTTCTCGTCTCTTTCGCTTCCATACCCTGCGAAAAAACTGCCTCCGTTAGTCTCGGTGATGCCGAGTTGACGGCGGAGTTCGGTAGCCGTCCATTGCGAATCGTACGCAATTCGTTCCAGCACGTAGAGAAAGCCGGCCGCGCACTCGGGCCCGCGCTCGGGGCATGGGTCATCGACAAGCGAAGTCTTCGCCAATTCGGCTTCGCCCATGGCGGCGAGGTCGCTGGCAAGCCAGGCCCGCTTCTCGAACCGCTGCTCTCCGTCGGGCAGGACCAACGGGAAAATATCCGATTGCACCAGCGACTCGAGATAGGTTTCGACCGGCCAGATCGACTCGTACATGCGCAGAAGCATGTTCGTGTAAGCCGCTTTCGACGTGGCGATTTGGTCAGGCGAAAGAAGCTGACGCAAAATGGCGTAGAGCGCGGACGTTTCCGCCCGCAAACGCTGCATCGATACCATGGCCGCTCCTAAGCGTCGTCATCGTTGACGACACCACTGGTTTCAGGCCGATCAGCCCGAAATCAAATTCGCTGCTAGAAGCGAGCTGCCATAGATCGCTCAGGTGCGGCATTCACCGGCACGCATTGATTTTAGTGATTGGTGAACCTGTTTCAAGCAAATTGGTCAAAAACCAACCAAAGTCAAGCCTGCACTCAGCGAACGGATGCCGATCCAACTTCAAGCGGACGTGACGGCGTATATTCGCCCGTCCCCTTTAGACGCGCTTGGTTCGAGACGCCGAGCACCTTAGTGTCGCTCTCGCATCCACCGCGTTGCATGGACCGAAGTTTTATGAAAACGACTGATGGGCCGTAGCCCCGACGCGGGCGAGTTCCAGAAGTTCCACCGCCGCGGTGAGGCAGAGGCGTTACGCCATTGCGAGGCGGCGAAGCGAGCGGCTTGAATCCGAACAGATCACTGTCGTTCGGCGATGAGATAGTGGTCCCGATGTTGTTCGGACCAACGCTGGGGGGACTTCGATAGTCGATGCTCCCGCAGGCGAAAAAGCCAACTGCCAATGCCGTTAGCAAGCTCATAATCCCAAATCAGTAACTCATGCCCGAACCGATTTTCGATCGCTTGGGTTTTTCGGGAAAGAGCGTCGACAACAACGCCATTTGGAGGGCGAGGGCGCGATGGCGACGGCGCAACGTTTCGTTTTCCGACCAAGATCGTCGGACCTGGTCGATGCGGTTCTGGCTACCGTGCGGGCGGGATTCGTGTGAGCGCGACATGATGTCAACTTCCAAGACGAGATGTGAGAAAAGCCCCCTCCAATTTGGTCTCTCCACCTTTTGCAAAAGCCGTGCCGAGAAGAGTTCAGCGGGAATCGGCAAGTTCTTCGCATTTGCGTCCGTGGATGGAGTGATAAGACGGGCCGAAAACTGGCTACGGTGGCTGAACTCCAACCACGAACTCGAAAAGGGCGCAATCAACGACGTATCGAAAGCGCTGCGTTGCATCCGTTTCTGCCACGTTCTGATACAACCCCCGTTTACGGCAAGCGGCACGTCAATTGCAGATTTGAGGGAACCTTAGCAATCGATCAATCGCCTCGGATTCGTAAAGGAACAAAATATGAAACGCCAAGCCGCAAACACGGCCACGCACACCGACACGCTCGATGGAGTTCTGGTCTCGATGCTCGACCTTCACTCGCAAGTGAAGCAAGCCCACTGGAATGTCACGGGAGCCAACTTTATCGCGGTGCATAAACTTTTCGATAAGTTCGCCGGGGAAATTTCCGAGGCCGCCGACCTGATTGCCGAACGGCACCGGTTCCTCGGATCGCTGACGAATGCTTCCGCGGCCCACGTCGCCGACACGACCGAGCTAACGCCGCTGGCCCCGAACATGACGGCTTCGGAAGACCTGATCGAATTCATCGTGAACAGCGCCACGGCGGTCTCGAATCAGCTCAACTCCGCCATTGAAGAGTTCGAGAATAACGACGACCCAGGAACCGTCGACCTGCTGACCCAAACCCTCCGCGAGGTTATCGATCAGCACACGTACCTGCTCAAGTCGCACCTGGGTTAGTCGCAAGCGCTAATGTGTTCATCGCCGATGCTCGCAAACGCGAGCCGGCGATGGGCATACCGGCTACTTCGATGAGCGTCCGATTTCTTCGATGCTTCTGCTAGATTGGCTACTTCGGAAGTAATCGAAGAAGTAAAACATGCTGATCTGGCTCGCCTCGTACCCCCGCTCGGGCAATACGTTCTTTCGGATCGTCTTGCACCATCTGTTTGAGTTGCCCACCTACAGCGTGTACGACGATGACGACCCGGTTGCCCAGCGAGTGGGGCCGGAGCTTGTGGGCTATAGGCCCAGGCCGACCGATCGCGAGGGTATGGCGTCCAGTAGCGATCTGTTTATCATCAAAACGCACAAGCGGCGGAAGGCAGATGGATATCGCGCCATTTACCTGGTGCGCGACGGGCGCGATGCAGTGGTCTCGCAGGCTCGGCTTTGTGCCAGCCAAAGCGAGCACGCTCAAAAACCGTTCGATCAAGTTCTTCGCGAGCAAATCCTTCGCCCGTGGAATCCTGCAGAGCCAAGTTCGGGCTCCTGGGGCGGCAATGTTCTCAGTTGGATCAACGCGGATGCGCCGGAAACCGTCACGGTGCGGTACGAGGATTTAATTGCGACGCCGCGGGACGTTGTCGTGCGCGCGGTCCAATCGTTGTGCCCCGAGTTAGTTCCGGACGAGCGTGCAATCGTCCCCAGCTTCTCCGAGCTTCAATCAGTCGATGGCGAATTCTTTCGGCGCGGAATGGCGGGTTCTTATCGCGACGAGATGCCGTCCGAGTTGCAGGATCTGTTTTGGCAACTTCCGGAAAACGCAGAAGCAATGGCGCGTCTTGGTTATCGATGACTCAAGCA
This sequence comes from uncultured Pirellulaceae bacterium, assembly GCA_964636985.1. Taxonomy (GTDB): domain Bacteria; phylum Planctomycetota; class Planctomycetia; order Pirellulales; family Pirellulaceae; genus CAZWSX01. The sequence goes on from CAZWSX010000003.1 coordinate 116,017, forward strand.
ACCGACTTTTGGTTGCCGTAGATCTCCGCCAGTGCTTCGGCCAAGTGCGGAAAAGAGAATTGAAAGCCTTCGTCGGCCAGTCGCTGCGAGCGGACGTAGCGGCCATAGAGGGCGAGGTCGGGATCGGTGCGAAGAAGCAGCGGCGCGCCGAGGCGGACCATCCACTCGAAGGCGGGTAGCCCGAATGGCATGCCCACGGCGCGGCGGAGCTGGCGCATGAACTCGATTTGCGAGACGGGATGGGGGCTGGAGGCGATGTAAGCACCTTGCATGGTTGGATCGGTGAGTCCCCGCGCGATCAGACGATTCATATCGAGTTCGTGAATCCAGCTCATTCCTTGAGTTCCACGGCCGACACGGCCGCCGAGTCCCCATCGCGCGAGCGGCCCAAGCGTTTCCAAGGCACCGAAGCCCGCACCACGATCACGACCGATGACGAAGCTGGTACGAAGGATCACTGGCCGCTGCGTTGGAAGCACACTCTCGGCAAATGCCGCTTCCCACGCCTTGCCGACAAACGGAGCCAGGCCGTACCCCTCGGCGGAGCTTTCGTCGCAGATCGCCTCGGGAGGATCGCCGTAAATGTGGGCGGTGCTCATCTGCACCCATACTGGAGGTGGTGATGGAATCTTCCGGATCGCCGCGCCTAAGACGTTCGTCGACTCAACGCGCGAGCGAAGAATCTCTTCTTGATGGTCGGGCGTCTTGATGCAATTGACGGAGCGGCCCGTGAGATTCACCAGACCATCGGCGCGGTCCAACGTCTGGCACCAATCGCCTTTCGAGCGGGCGTCCCAACGGACGTACTCAATGCCGGCACGGGCCGCCGAAGCCTTGCGCGATAGCACCACAACGGAGGCCCCTTGTTGAACCAGGTACTCCGCGAGCGATGTCCCCAGGAATCCGCTGCCACCGGCGACGACGAAGCGTTTATTTGAAAGGTCTTCCGACATGGCTATTCCCAAAGGCTCGCGGTGAAGAGCTATCATCGCTAACCGTGACGAATGGCCGCGATTAACCGATACTGAGCTGGAGTTCACTGTTTGCTTTTGGTGAGGCGTAACTCCGGTGAAATCGTCGTCAAACAAAGACAGTTCGCCAAACGTTTGCGATTCCTACGTGATCCCGGTGTATCGCGCAGCGGCGCTAACGATTGCTGCGTACAGGATCGTGATTCCCTTTCTCGCAACACGCCGATTCTTTGATCGTTCGACCGACGGCGCGGTCGCATCGACCGGTCTTCTCATTGGCTGGGTGGCGGCCATTGCCATGTTCGTAATCGGCTGCCTGGTACTTCTCTTGACTTCCAGTCCTAGCCCTCAAGAAGAACGTCAGTTGAAGCAGTGCGTTGTGCTGATGCTGCTCGTCGCGATTTTGTGCGGGTGAAGAGCGAGACGTAACGGGCTGGCACGCTTCGTCGAGCAACACCGTTAGTACAATCGAGCAGATGAGTAAATCCGGCGCACGCAAGCACCTTTACGATCCGCGGCAAGGTGGCCATCCGTCTTGAGATCCGTCGCGTTTTGGCAAACAGCCTGTCGAACCGACGGAATCGTCCCGTTCGTGGCCAACAGCCCTTTCATAAGTTTTTTCTACGCCAATCCCGCCGGGTACGCGGCTCCGCCCGGTTGTATTTGCAGCGAAGTGAGTCGGGCGAAACGGCGGTCGAGCGGCCTAAGTTGGCTGCGTAGTTCATCGTCGGATGGCCTCGTTTTTCCGAATAGCTGCTGATTTTCTGAATAATCGCTCGCCCCACACGACATATAGCTAGAAGAACGCTCCTTTGCAGCGACTAGCAAGCGTGTGGGGATATCCATGGCGAATGTAGAAAGTATCGCAGACTCTCCGATCGACGCCGGCGATCCGACGACAAATGTCGAAGCTGATCCGCAGTCCCGCGAGTTCGAAAACCTCGTGGCAGAGCATTCGCCCATGGTCTTAGGCGTCTGCCGTCGCATATTGGGTGGAAGCGAGGTGGAAGACGCCGCGCAGGCGGTGTTCATCTTGTTGTGGCAAAAGTTTCGGCAAGTGGCCGCCAGTTCGAACGTGTCCGGATGGCTTCATCGGACGGCCTATCACGTTTGCCGGAACGCACTGCGCTCGCGCAGCATTCGATCGAAACACGAACGAAAGGCCGCCTCGGAGATGACCAGCATGTGTCGTGATCTCTCCGAGAACGAAGCTTGGAATGGCGTTCGCGAGATTTTGGATCAGGAGATCGATCGGCTGCCGGAAAAATGGCGAGTTCCGTTTGTCCTGTTCCACCTGGAGAGTCGATCGCTGGCGGATGTTGCCGCAGTCGTCGGTGCGCCGGTTCCAACTGTCGGTACGTGGCTACAGCGGTCGAGAGAACAACTGGCCAACCGTCTGCGGCGACGAGGAATCGTTATTGGTGCAGCGGCCTTGACGACGCTCCTTTCGCAGCAGGCGATGGCGAATGCGGTTCCCGAGGCCTTTGTTGCGACGACCGTTCAAGTGGCGCTGGGGTACTCGGCGAGCAACGCGGCGGCAAGTGCTGTGTGCAGCGTGACTACGAATGCGCTCGTCAGGGCCAGTTTGGCGGCGGGTGCTGCCAAAAAGATGTGGGTGACGTTTGCCTTAGTTTGCTGCGTGGTGGCCGGTTTCCCGTTGTCAACGTATTGGTTGTTTCCCATGTTGCAGACTCGGTTCAGCGCCGACTTCTCAAAGTTGCAGGGAAGGTGGCAGGCCGCGAGTTCCGGACAGTTCGCCGATGGGACGCCGTTCACTTACACCGATTACCTCGTGATCTCTGGCCGCACCTTCGACCGGTATCAGACGTTAAGCGATGGCCGTCGCATTCAAGGGGAGCAAGGAACATTTGTTCTCGACGACAGTCGCCGGCCTAAACAAATCGATATCAGCCGCTGGTTCGCCAGTGCCCCCGGCATCTATGAAGTGGACGGCCAGGCTCTGACCATCTGCGTTGCGGCTAATGGCGTTCGCCCTGGCTCGGTGCCGGGAGAGTCGGACAGCGATCTCCGAGTGACGCGTTACACCCGGGCCGAGTAATTTCTAGCGAGACATTCCATGCTCCTTCGCGTCTTGATGAATCCTCGTTACCTGGCTGTCGCCGCTTGCCTATTCGCGGGCTATGCGTTGGCTTACTTTTGCGATCGGACCGTCCGGCGCACGTCGGAAGGTGCGATTCAGATTGAGTGTCGCAGCAGGCTATCGGCCGTTCTGTTCGCGCCGGCGATCGCTCTGGAATCGCGGCGGCTATCTCGCGCGAATGTTGACGCGGAACAACGGCTGGCGACGGCGCTGGCCGATGCGAAGGCGACCAACCGAAAGGTGCTGCTCACGCTCGGCACGGAGTTTTGTTTGTCTTGTCGGCAGTTGGAACAGTTCCTGGAAGAACGACAGGACTTGCTCGCGGCGCACTTCATCGTCGTTAGGATCGATTGCTACGGTGAAATGCTGCATGGCAAGCAAGTGCAAGATCGGTATCGCCCCGACGACAAGTCGAAGCCGGCCTATTACCCGTGGGTGGCTATCCTTGACGAGGAAGGACACACCATCGTGACCGGCGACGATGGTCCGCCGAAAGTGATCGGCCTCGCTCACGGTGGTCCCGACGATCGCGCCTGGTTTCTCGCCATGCTTAAGAAGGCCGTTCCTCAAATGACTGACGAGGAGCTTACGAAGCTGCACCGTGCCGCGTTGGCGTTTCACGAACACATTTGGCAGAAGAGCAGTAACGGCGACTGACGAGTCAAACTAGCCGTAGACAGCGGTCATCGGTTGGCCGTCGGTCAGGTGGAACGGGCGGCCCTCTTTGTCGTGGTAGGTTCCCGACGGCGTGATACCGAGCGCATGGAAAATGGTGGCCGCGACATCCCAGGGCCCAAAGCGGGAAGTGACGGGCTCCGCGCCCAGACGATCCGACTGGCCAACTACGGCGCCGCGTTGCACGCCTGCGCCGGCCATGACAATCGAATAGACGTTCGGCCAGTGTTTTCGACCGGGCGTCGCGCCGGCAAAGTTGCGTTCGAGCGCCACGCGCGGGGCGCGGCCGAACTCGCCCATGCAGACCACGAGCGTGTCCTCCAAGAGTCCGCGACGGTCGAGATCCTCGATCAGCGCCGAAAAGCTTTCGTCGAACCGCGGCAGCAGATGCTCGCGCAACGCATAGAAGATGTCGTTGTGCGTGTCCCAGCCGTAGGTGTCGGTTTCGTCGGGCGTGAGGTCTTGCCCACGGATGGAGTGATTCCAGATGACGTTGATGTAGGGCACGCCTACTTCGACGAGTCGCCGCGCGAGGAGCATGGCCTGGCCCGAGCGATGCCGGCCATATCGATCGCGGATCTCGGCCGGTTCGCGTTCCAAGTTGAAAGCTTCCCGGGCCGCGGGATTGTCCAAAAGCTGGTAGGCGCTGGCGTACCAGCGATTCATGTCACCACTGGTCCCCAATCGATCCAGGTCGGCGTGCAGGTGGTCGAGCGACTGCTTCAAGCCGAGCCGCTGGTGGTGCCGCTGTGCCGGCCAATCGGCTTGCGGCGCCAGTCCCGGCATCGCGCCGCGCGCATCGAGGACGTCGCCAACAACCCATGGCTCAAAACCTCGTCCGAGGATTCCGCCGTCTTGCCCGGGCGAAATCGTCGTCGGGACAAGCATTGGACCATTCAGGTGGAGGGCGTCGCACAGAAAGCGAGTTTCGGGGCGCATCCGTCGCACCAGTGCGCCGAGCGTGGGAAAGTCGGTGGCAGTCGGCGGCGGATTGGATGACTTTCTTGGGTGGTAACGGCCTGTTAGCGCCAGATAGACGGCCGAACCGTGGTCGAGATCTTCGTGCGACATGCTGCGAACCACAGTGCAGCGATCCAGTACTTGGGAAACGCGTGGCAGGTGCTCGCCAACGTGGACGCCAGGGAGGCGGGTGGCGATCGATCGAAACTCGCCGCGGACGTCGAGCGGCGCCTGCGGTTTGGGGTCCCACATCTCGAGCTGGCTTTGCCCGCCGCTGGTGAAGACGACGATTACGGACTTCGCTCGTCCCCAACCAGGGCCGCGTGCTGGCGATTCGTTATCGCTCGCTTGGGCCTCCCCAGTCAGTCCCGAGGCGGCGAGGCCGGACAACGTCGACAGACAGAGCCATGCGCGACGCGTGCACAAAGCATCGGCCGAAATCGTCGGAAGGTGAAACGAGAGCATCTGGGCGCGCGTGCTCCTAATGTGGCAGGGCTCCGGAAGTGGAAGGAGCCATCAAGATCGAATTATGTTTCATGGAAGAACGGGCGTCGAGTCGAGCATGAGTCCGGCCACGATTCAATCCTCCGCTTTGGCCGAGTAGATTGGACAGGTCTTGATAGCCCATTTGCGCGACGTTTCATGACGACACCCACTTCACTCAGCCTTTTAGGGCGACTGCGAGCGACGCCGGTCGATTCCGACTGGGTGCGATTTATGGGCGTATACGAACCGCTGCTGCGGGGGTGGCTCCGACGAAAAGAAGTGTTGGGACACGATTCGGACGACTTAGTACAGAACGTCCTGGCGGTAGTCGTGCGAAGGATGGCTGATTTCGAGCACAACGGGCGAGCCGGGGCGTTTCGCACGTGGCTGCGGACGATCACCCTCAATTGTTTGCGGGAGTATTGGCGAGAGAAGAAGGCGAGCCCGCCGGGTGTGGGCGGCAGCAATATCCAAGAGCTTGTGGCACAGCTGGAGGATCCCAACAGTCAGCTGTCGCAGTTTTGGAACCATGAGCACGACCGGCAAGTGATGCGAAAACTCCTGGAAGACCTCAAGTCGGAATTCGAACTGCGAACCTGGCAAGCATTCGATTTGTTCGCGCTGCAAGCCCGTCCGGCGGCCGAAGTGGCCAAGGAACTGGGCATTTCGGCCAACGCTGTGTTCATCGCGAAATCGCGGGTTCTGGCACGATTGCGACAGGAATCGGCTGGTTTACTCGACGATTAGCCGATTCGGGCAAATTTTCGACGATTCTCTGAAAGGTCTGTGCGAAGGCTGCCATTTCTACAATGGTTGGAGCGCGACGGCGCACCGCCGAGTGATCCATCCGAAATTGAGATCGCCATGAAAGCGCAACCTGCTTCTCATCCCAACGCCGATGAATTGGCCGCGTTTGCGCAGGGCCGAATTTTAGGCGCACGCTTCGACAGCATCGAGGAACACGTCCGAACGTGCGACTCTTGCTGCGCGCGGCTCGCCCAACAGCCCGACCAAACGCTGCTGTTGTTAGCGCGGGAAGCGGCGACGCATGGACTTTCGGCATCGCAGACCTCTTTCGCGTCGCAGCAAGAAATTCCCACTCCGCTGCAAAACCATTCGAAGTACCGGATTCTCGAACCGATAGGCAAAGGCGGCATGGGGACGGTTTTCAAAGCGGAACATCGTGTGATGCATCGCATTGTCGCGGTGAAGGTGATTCATCCGCGATTGCTGGCGAACAGCGAGGCCATTGAACGCTTCCGCCGCGAAGTCCGCATTGCCGCGCAGTTGAAGCATCCCAACGTGGTGGTCTCGCACGACGCCGATCAGGCCGACAACGTTCACTTTTTGGTGATGGAGTTCGTCGACGGCCAGAGCCTCGATGCAATTGTTGCCCAAAGCGGCCCGGCGACCATCGAGCAAGCCTGCGAATGGGTCCGCCAGGCGGCGCTCGGCTTGCAACACGCTCACGAGCAAGGAATGGTCCATCGCGATATCAAGCCGCAGAACTTGATGCTGACAAAAAATGGCCAAATCAAGATTCTCGACTTCGGCCTGACGCGTGTTCGTGGCGACGCAGGGCCGCCTTCAAGCGGGGCACCTCGCTCGGCGCCGAACGCTTCTCACACGCGAGCCGACGTTGTTTTGGGAACGCCCGACTACATTGCCCCCGAACAAATCGGCAACTCGAGCGCGGCCGATGCGAAGTCCGATCTGTATAGCTTAGGGTGCACGCTGTTTTTCTTGCTGACCGGCCGGCCTCCGTTCGGGCAAGGATCAGTTGCCGAACGACTACGAGGCCATAGCAACGGCGACTTTCCATCGCTCCTCGGGGCAAGGCTTGATGCGCCCGCCGAGTTGCAAACGATTCTCCAGCGAATGGTCGCGCGCGATCCGGCTGCTCGTTATCAGCGCGCGGTCGACGTCGCCGATGATCTCGAAACATTTCTCAAGCGAAAAGAGATTCGCCCGACGAAGCCGACGTTGTCGCGATGGGCATGGATCGCCGGGATGTCGAGCGTTGTAATACTCCTGTTGCTCGCGTGGTCACTGGGAATGATTCCGGGAATGCAACGCAAAACCCGTCTTCTTGTGTTGTTGCCTGGCAAGGGACTTTGGTATCCCGATTACGAAGGGCTTGTGAAGGCAGCACCCGGGGAGAACATCCAGCTCACATTTGCGGGACTTTCGGACCAGCCGTCCGAGTTGGTAACGACTTCGCCGCCGGGAGTGGCGCTCGCGGACCGTCGACTGAACGAAGTCAAAGCGGACGACTACGACGGGATCATTACCATCGGATACGAAACGGGTGAGTTTCTTCCTGGCGGACCAGGAGGAGATGATACGCGCCGACTGCTCAACGAGTTTCAACGTCAGAAAAAAATCGTGGCGTCGTTGTGCGCGGGGCAACGAATCCTGGCTCAGCATCGGGCCTTACAAGGCAAACGCGTTTCTGCCTGCAAGCACTTGAGTCCGGGCGAAATCGAAGTCGAAAAGGGAACCATCGCCAGCGACGATGTCGTTGCCGACGGGTTGTTGGTCACGGCCGGCGATTCCAGTAGTGCCGCCAAGCTGCTACAGCAAATCTCGAAAATCGCGAATCGCTGAAAGGTCCCGCCTCGGGACGTCATCTCTCTCCTGCGGCACTCGCCTTAAGCAAGTGCCGATCCGGCAATCGCCTTGGGCACTCGCCCCGCCGGAACTGCGAAAACCCCAGAGGAGAGAGACATGAGCTGGCTCGGCACTCGTTCAGACAATGCGAAGAAACAACCTCGGCCACGCACGGGATACAAACTGCGATTCGAGAAGCTGGAAAGTCGGCAAGTCATGGCCGCCGACCCGCTGCCGGTATTGATGGTTCTGGCCGATCGGCAGGATTTCTATTTTCAGGAATACAACGACACCCGCATCGCTTTGGAAGCGGAGGGTTTAGAGGTCGTCGTCGCGGCGACGACGACCAACCCGACGACTCCGCACCCCGGTTCAGGGCAGGGATGGAACTCAGGCGTGGTGGTGCCCGATATCGCAATCGCGAGTGTCGACGCCGACGATTACTCGGCGATTGTGTTCGTCGGCGGGTGGGGAGCCTCGATGTACCAATACGCGTACAACGATCCCAACGGCGATGGAGTGATCGACAACTATTACGCTAACGATCCCTACAATGGCGATCCCGATTTAAACGACGGGCAAATCGCGGCGCAGAAGGTCGCCGTGAACAACCTGATTGGCGAATTCCTTGCCGACGACAAATACGTCGCCGCTCTCTGCCACGGCGTAACGGTCTTGGCCTGGGCTCGCGTGGATGGCGTCAGCCCGATTGCCGGGCGCCGGGTTGCCGTTCCAACCACGGTCAGCGCACCGACGCAGTTCTACAACGGGCAGTGGCGAACCGACGGCTACTACCTGGGGCAGTACGACCAGGTGATCGATAACGGCGGCATCGCCAGCCCGGTGTCAGGGTCGATTGGCGATCCGAACACGGTTGCGGACGACGTGGTGGTCGATGGACAAATCATCACCGCAGAAAACTTTAACTCGGCATTGCAGTTTGGTCACGTCATCGGGCAACGTGTTCTCGCCAACGTGCCCGAAGACCCACCGATTGTCGTCCAGCCACCTGTCGCCATGGTTGGGAGCGACCTTGTTGTACGAGGGACATCCGATGCGGACACCATCTATCTATGGAGCGGCGCGACGGCGGAGACCGTCTACGTTTGGCTTAACGGCCAACAGTCGGGACCGTTTGTGATGGCAGCCGGTGGACGGGTGCGCGTTTTCGCCGGCGATGGGAACGACCAGATCTTCGCTACCGACTTGCGAGTCTCGGCGAGTCTCTTCGGCGAAGGAGGGCATGACCTTATTACTGGCGGTTCGGCCAGCGACCTACTCGACGGCGGCGAAGGAGTCGATCGGCTATGGGCAAACCAGGGTAACGACTTGCTTCGTGGAGGAGCAGGAGACGACTACCTGTTTGGTCGCGAGGGGAACGACATTCTGCTCGGCGGCGAAGGGAACGACTATCTGGATGGTTTTGATGGTGCGGATATTCTGATCGGTGGGCTTGGAAGCGACCGCGCCGATGGTGGCGATGGCGACGACCTGCTTATCGGTGGCCGAACTAGTTACGACGACAATGATGCCGCACTGTGGAGCTTGCTGCTCAGCTGGTCCGGCGCCGGCCCCATCGGACCCAAGATCGATCTGCTCTCCAGTGCAGCGGCAACGACGCGCTTAAGGCATGGCGAAACGGTACTTGATGACGGCGCGCCGGATGTGCTAATTGGCAACACCGGGGCGGACTGGTACTTCGCGAATTTGACCGACGCCACGTGCGCCCACGCCGAAGACCGGTTTGGAACTTAGCAAGGCGAAGACGCGCCGCGGGCCAAGATACGGCCTTGGCCCGGAGGGAAAACAGTCGTATAGGGCAACTCGCGTTCATCTCGCAAAGCCTTACCCGACAACAACTTGTGGCATCCCGTGGCGGTTACCCGTTTCGCGGAGGAGGTCTTGTGACTTGCATTCGTTTCGGCTGCCCGGGATGATTCTTGACAAAGGGCATTTCATAACGGACGCGTAAGGCTGAGCTTCTATACTAAAAGTACGGAATTTCCTTACGTGTCCTGGCGGCCTTCGTCCTATGTCGGAATCCATCGCCATTGTCGACCGGACGCGGATTGCAGGAAGCATGATCCACCTCAACTCAAAGGAAGAGTTTTACAACGCGTGCGATTTGATGCACGGGGGTTCGTTCTATGCGGCCTATAAGCGATTCACCTCACTGGTCGAGAGCGCCGGCGAAAATCGTTCGCTCAGAAAGTCCGGACTTTGGGCGCGGGCGAAATGTCACCAGCGGATGGCGCTGGTTGCGAAGACGCTAGAAGAAACCATCTCGCTGCAACGCGCGGCGCTGGCGGACCGTGCGGATGCGATCGCAGCCGATCCACTCTGGTTCGCGCACGAGATGCTTGGGCATCAATGGTATCCGCAGCATCCGGCGTATCTGCCGGCCTATCTCGTGATGCTCGAGAGTAAATCGGTCAGCGTCAAATGGGCCGCGCCACAATTTGTCGAGGCGATCGGCGAAATGGGGCCCGACGCTGACGATGTCGTTCCCATGCTACAAGCCGCACTGGGAAAGTGGCCTGAGGTAACACAAATCGAAGCCGCCATCGAGCGGATCACCAAGCCGATCTCTCCCATCACAGGCTTTCCCATCGACCGCAAGCTTTGTCCCCTGAGCGAATTGGTCACCGAAGCACTCACGGCTTACCCTGGGCGCGATGGGTCGAAGGTAGGTCCGCCTGTGTCGATCGACGATATTCTGTTGTTGCCGCAACGGGACTTATGTCGCTTGTTGAGCGGCGAACAGGAAAAGGTTCGCGAGTTGGCGGCCTGCGTGCTGCGTTTCGTCTCGGAAGAACCAGAGCCGTCGACGATTGCCAGGCTGATGCACCATGCGGGACCGGAAGAGGAACGAGCACGTGTTCGTGGCCAAAGCCTCCTGACGTTGACCCGGTATGCCTCGACCAAGGCGCTGCGAGGCCATGACATGGAAAGGCTGCTGGCGCTCCTGCAAGAGCGTCTGGCATGCGATGTGGCAGTAAGCGTGCAATCGATCGCGGCCGAGTGCCTGGCGAAGATCGGTGCGAATCGCGTTGATGCGGTGTCGTCGCTGGTCTCACAACTCAAGGTGACGAAGAATCCGAATTTGACGTGGACACTGGTTCGGGTGGTCGCCGAAATTGGACATGCAGCGCGGGAGGCACTGCCGCGGGTTCTTAGCGTGAGCCCACGATTAGGAAATGCGATAGACGACGTCATCCAGGCGACAGCCATTCTTTACATGGCAGCCGAAGAAAGCCGCGAACATGACCATGCGCTGGCGACGATTTTGGCCGCGGTCCGCTGGCAGCCTACCAACAAGCCCACGGCCCTTTCTCGAGAACGGCGGCGAGTGGCCTTGAATACCATTTGTGAAGCTCCGATCAACGAGACCTTTCGATATCGCTTTCTGCTGGAGCGATTCTTCCTGGACGAAGCCGCCGCACTACGACGGGTCGCCGCCCGTAAGCTGGTCTCGCTAGACGACGGATTAGCCAGAAGTTCCGGCGCGGACCAATTTGTGGCGACGCCTCACGGAAGCGTCTGCTAAGCGGACCTGCTCCGCTGGTTGATCAGCCACAGGGAAGAGCCTCTCCAGCCTCTGGGAAAGATTTTTCCAGACCGTGAGGGGGGAGCAGGCGGTTTTCTCGCCTTACAGGCAACGGCGGCTCCGGAATTGCGTGAGCTTTCTGCTCGGCAGCTTCGCCTGACTGGATCGGAGCTTGTTCGCACTATCGTGCTGACCACGGTCGGCGGATGAATAAGGTTAAGAATTCTTTTTGTTTTGCGAAGAAACCGCGAGCGATTAAGGGAGCAGGAAAAACCGCAATCCGACCACTTACGCTCCAATCACTACCCAAAAACACCTGAACAACCGTTCCGTTCCTCCGAAATGCCCAAAAACGACAAACGCACGCGATGAGTACGCCGAGCCCTTATATTCGTCTTAACAGTAAGGTGGATAATTTGCGGACGCAATCGCAATGCGCTGTTTCCTTGACAGTGCAGTAACGCCACATAGACTGAGGTCTTGGATCTAAAGGGGGTCGGACACCCATGAGAACAGAGTTTCCAAACACCGGAATTTGAGAATCCCATAAATTCCATTTTTGGTTCGTAGAGGCGGCTGATTTTCCATAATGGAAATCCCAGCCAGGTCGAATTCGCGGCCGAATCGACCCCTTAATCAAGCCTGATCATCTTCTCGAGTGTCAACGGTAAATGAGTAAATCTGCGGGGACTCGCAAGAAGAAGCCCTTCAAGCCCACCAGTGACGCGGTGCAGGCAAGGAATGGCGTGCTTGTTCCCGCTGAGGGAGCCTCGGAGCCAGCCTCCAGTCCGCTGGTCATCGGGATGTCATTGATTCTGTTAGCCAGCGGCGTCGTCAGTTATTGGCCGACGCTACAAGGGCTTGTCAGATCTTGGGAAAACATCCCGGACTATTCTCACGGCTTTCTGATTGTTCCGACGGCCCTTTTCATGCTTTGGGTGCGGCGCGACTCGATGCCTGCTTTGGGGAAGCCGAGTTGGGTTGGCGTTATTGCCTCGCTGGCCGTCTGTGCCTTGTTGCGATGGGCGGGGGCGAAGTACTTCTACACCTTCCTTGAGCATTGGTCCATCTTATTCTGGGTTTTGGCGGCAGTTCTGGCGCTGGGGGGGTGGAAACTCGTCGGGTGGGCCCTTCCCGCCATGGCATTCCTCTTCTTTATGTTCCCGCTCCCGTTCTCGATCGAGACCTCCATGAGCGGTCCCCTGCAGAAGGTAGCCACAAAAATAAGCGTTTGGTGTCTCCAATTGCTTGGACAACCGTGCTATTCGCTCGGTAACATCATTTACGTGGGGGACAATACACTCGAAGTCGCTCAGGCATGTTCCGGTTTGCGGCTGTTCCTGAGCATCATCGCCGTGGGATATGTGTATTTGGCGCTAACGGATGGCCCGATTTGGGAAAAAGTCCTTCTCGCAGTAGCAACGCTTCCCATCGCGATCCTGGCTAACTCCGCCCGGATCGTTGGAACCGGTCTGCTTTATCAAAGCACGACGAACGAAGGGATGCGACACCTGGCGCACGATGCGGCTGGTTGGTTAATGATGCCGCTGGCTGCGGTGCTGTTTTGGGTGTGGTTTGTATATCTGAGAAAGTTGTTCCCCGAAGACGACGAGGTGAGTTTGTCCACCATCGTCAAGCGGGCGAGCATCTAGGGCGCGAAAACGAACTTGCTTCGCAATATTGCGAGCAATGCTTCCGGAGGTCGGATCAGTGCAGGCAAAGACCGAACAACAAGAGCCCTTTAGTCTGGAAGTCGTGTGGACAGCGCTCCGCTGCTGGTGGATGGTCGCGGGCCCGATTGCCGTCTGCCTGGCATGCGCCGCGGGCTACGGGGTCTATGCGCTGACACCTCCCAACTACACGGCCACAGCTTGGATTGAGATTCGCGACAAGGCTGCGTCCATCATTGCTCCGATCGGAATCGAAGATTCGGATCGCTTTGTCGCAAACCAACTCGAATTGATCAAAAGCCCCGAGGTGATCGATCAAGTGGCAGGGCGTCCAGAAGTCGCCAGCACGCCCGAATTGTTGCGGGAAGCGAATCCGGTCAACGCCTTGCGAAAGCAGTTGAAGATTCAGCGCCAGGGAAAATCAGACTACTACACTCTGCAGTTCACTAGTCAAATTCCCGAACGCGCCGCGCTGATTCCGAACGAAGTCGCTGAACGTTACAGAGACACCCAGGTTGTTGAGTCCAAAAAGCGACGAAGGAAGATTATCGAGTCGCTGGAGGAACAAGAATCGAAACAAGAGGAGAAGCTAAAACATTACCGGCGAGAAATCGCGAAACTCGCCCAGGACGTCGGAACGAAAGATCCTTACGGCGTTACGCAAAGTGACGATGGCCCCGCGAAGACCGTTGCCGGCGAACTAAACGCACAACTGGCCCAGGCTGAAGTCAATCACGAGTTTCTTAAGGCCGAAGTCGCAGCCGAGATCGACTTGCTCAAAAGCGCAACGGGAAAAACTTCGAAACTGCTGATCGACACCTATATCGAGAAGGATGCCAGGTTGCGGGATTTGATCGACAAAGGAGAGGAACTTCGGAGGACCGAACAAGACCTTGCCGATGCGGTAAACGACCCCAAGAAGAACCCGAAGGTCCAAGCTCGCAAGAAGGATATCGCCAAGAATAAGTCCGATATCGAGCGGATGCGAAAAACGATCGAGTCTGAACTCCAGGGGCAGATGGAGGAAACTGCAAATCTGACGCGCGAAGAAAAGATGGCCGAACTGAAGCAAAAGGTGCTTCGATCGGAGAGGGCTGTCGACTTCTTGCGACAGAGGCACACCGAAGAGTTGGGGAAACAGAAAAAATATACGGGCGATGCCGTTGAGCTTGAGTTTCTCAAGAGCGACTACGAACGCACGCTAATGGTCTCGGGCATGGTGTCGGAACGGCTTTACCGAATGAATATCGAGCCGCCTGGTTCGGACCAAATCCAGATTTACCGACCTGCGGTAGTCCCCAAACTGCCCGATCAGGCCATCCCGATCAAAAAGATCTTGATGGCAGCGATTGGAGCATTCGCTGTCCCATTTGGATGTGCCGTGGCATACGAAGTCTTGCATCAACGCGTGAATTGCCGGAAGCAGCTCGAATCGCTGGACGTCCCTTGCACGGTCACCGAGATCGCGGCGTTGCCGTCTCGCAGCCGAGCACTTCTTTCGGGCCGGCGCGAAGATCGTCTCGACCTGTTCATCGAAAGTGTCGACGGTCTGCGGACCAGTTTGATGGTTCCATCCGGCCGAAAAGAAGTTCGCGTGTTCGCGGTCACCAGTGCGATCCCTGGCGAGGGGAAGACGAGCTTGTCGACACAGTTCGCGTTGAGCTTGGCGAGCGCTACCGGTGAGCCGACATTGTTGATCGACGGCGACCTTCGTTACCCCGACCTTCACAATGCCTTCGAACTCGAACTATCGCCTGGGCTCGCGGATGTGTTCGATAACACTTGCCCGGCATCGGAAGCGATCGTAAAGGCGCGGGGCGACAACTTATTTGTGCTTCCGGCGGGCGAACTCACGGGAAATCCACACCGCGTCACCGCCAACGGAAGATTCCGTGAATTGATTGGTGAACTGCGAACCCACTTTAAGTACATCGTGATCGATACCCCACCGATCCTTCCCGCTAGCGAGGCCTTGGTCATGGCAAAAGCCGCCGATGCCACGCTTCTGGTTGCACGACGCGACCACAGCCGATTGAGCCTGGTCAAGGAAGCGAGCCAAAAGATTGTCAACTCGGGCAGCAAGTTTGCCGGAGTGGTGCTATCGGGCGTTCCCTCGCGCGATTACCAGTACCGCTATGGCGCGTATGGCTACGGCGCTGGCCGGCATTCTTAGTTCCCTAGTTCCTGCAACCGATCTCAGATTCGATCGATCCAGTCATGAAGCGTCGTGCAAGTTTCGCGGTATTTGCCTTAACGGTGGGGACACTCATCGTCGTGGGAGCGCTGCTGTACTTGTTGCACGGCCGGCAAGTTTTGGCAACGGTCAAGGCTCTCTCTCAAGAGGCCGAGGCAGCCGCCGAAACCGAGGATTATCTAACGGCCTCTGAGAAATATCAGTTGGCGTTGGGACTGAAAAAGGACGATCCGGAGTTGCTCGTCCAGCGGGCAATGTGCTACTCCAAAGCGGCAGAATCGCGTGAAATGCGAGAGCGGGCGGTTAACTTTCTTAGAAAGGCCATCGGGACTGCTCCCGAAGAGGAAAAGCTGGCCCTCACAGCCGAACTTGGCGAGCACTATTTGCACTTGGGCAGGTTTGGTGCCGTCACTACCGAGGCAGTTCGCCTGCTGAATGTCCTGAATGCCTTGAAGGAATTGAAGGAATTGAAGGACTCGCCTGAGAAGTCTGAGAAGATCTCGGCCCTAAAAAACTCGCCCGAGGTGGCGGCTGGATACCGGCTTCTCGCGCTGTCGCTTTTTGAGAACTTTCAAGCGGGTGGTATTGACGGGGATCAACTTCCCGAGCTTTCCAAAGAATGTGAGGAAGCGAACATTTTCCAGGTGATTCAACGTGCTAGGGCTTTGAATCCCACCGACGAGAAACTGACGATTGCACTCGCCCGTGTTTACCGCCTTGCACCTGCGCTAGTCGAAGCCGAGGAGAAAGGAAAATCCGAGGCAGATCGAATCGCGGCGGCCAATGACGTGGTCGATAAGTTTGCCAAGGAAAATGACAAAAACCCCAAGGCTCTTTTGGCAAGCGCCCAGTATCGACGGCAGTTCGGGATTCCCGGATCGAAAGAGGATGCTCGAGCGGCCATTGAGTTAGATGGCGATAAGCGTTCCACTCTGCGGAGCGCGTATTTCGTGTTGCTGCCGAGCGGCGAAAAACTCGAACCAGCGGCTTACCAAGAAGCGCTGGAACTGGGCGAGAAACTGTTGCAAGACAGTTCGATCTACGATCCAGTAATGAGCTTGTCGGTTGGAGGGACCTATTATCTGGCGGGCAATTCGCAAAAGGCAATCGAGACGTGGAAGGCGGGCCTGGAAAAAACGAAGTCCCCCCTAGAACAATATGGGTTCCTTTCGTACATCGCCGATGTTCAAATCGCGGATGCTCAAATCGCCGACGCCAACCTCCATAAGGAAGCAATTGCCCAAGCCAAGGCAACGACCGCGGAGGCCGGCGAGGCTCTTGAAAAGGCTCGTTCTTCCTACGTTAGGGGAGAAGATTTTCGCCTCCAGGAAGGCAATCAAAAGCTTCGCGAATCCCGCGTCGACATTTTGGAAGGCGGCTCTAAGTCGCCGATTGCCAAGTTGCAGGAATTGGTAAATACGCAAGACGATGCCATCGACGATGCCACAAGGCTCAAGGCAGTTGCCTCACTTGCGGATTACTACAGCAAGAATGTCGACTTCGCCAACGCAGCGGAGCTACTCGATTCCGCTGCGAACAAATACCGGGCCACGGGCATGAACGCTGCGGCTGGCAAAGCGTGGTTGGCAGCCAATCAGCTCTCCAAAGCGAGCAGGAGCTTTGCCGCGGCATTAGAAGAGGCGGAGAACAACGCGGCGACGCCAGAAACGCGTATCGACCTGGCCGCTACGCTGCTCGGCATCATCGCACGGGACCGTACTCGCTCCTTGAATGACAATCAATTGACCCTCGAAATGGATCAGCTGCACCGGACATTGGCGGGGTTGGAGAAGAATCAACAAATCGACTCAACCCTGTTATGGCGGATAGCGGGGATGCGGAGCGAGTGGAAACGCATTCAAGTCGAGCACAAGAAGTGGTCGCAAAAGGACGACGGGCTGGCTGAACTTCAATCGGTAGAAGATCTTGGCGAGCACTCGCCCGAGGCCATGGCTTTTGCCAGCATCAACTACCAACGGCGCGACAAGACCGCCGAAGCGGATCGCGTTCTGGCGAAACTGAAGAGCCTCGATCCAACCAGCGAGTTTCAATACAGGACGGAACTCCAGTTAGCGATGCTGCGTAACGACGTGCCGCAAATGTTGGATGTGTTCGGAAAGATGACGAACGCCGTCTCCCCCACGGAACGAGCGCAATTGGCGATCGACCTTTCGGGTCACCTCCGGCTAACTCAAATTCAACCAGGTCAAACGGGAATCGACGCCGCACGAAAAATCGTCGTGTTGGAGCTCGACCGGAACCCAGAGGTGATAGGACTTTGGAAGTTGTTGGTGGAAATCGATGTCGACCGGCGCGATGCGAAAGGCATTGCAGAGACCGTCGAAAAATTGACAAAAACGTCTCTCAGCGACAAGTCCGCTTTGTGCTACGCGCGGATCTTCAAAGCTCTTACTAACCCCAAAGCTACGCGCAAGGATCTTGATGACGCCCTGAACGATCAAAAGCTATTCGCGAACTTGCGCCCCCATTCGTTCGAAACGGAGACCCTGCTGGGCCTGATCGAACATCAACTCGGAAACTACGCACAACAACACGGCCTTTTTTCGGAACAACGTGGGCACTATCTCGAGGCGGTGAGGGCCTACGTTCGCGCCATCAAGCTTGGCGAGCTCCGGTTGCTTGTCTACGAAAGAGTGAACGACCTTCTTCCGAAAGTAAAATCGGACGAGTTCGAGACATCCTATCTGCCCGAAAACAACTTCGTGCTCGCGACTTCGCCGAAACTGACTGAGATTTTCGCGACGCGCAAGCTCAAAAGCGGCGAGGCCGAGGCAGCGATTGAGCAGGCTAAACAAGCGATCGAATTTCGCCAGAACGACGCTAGCGCCCACATTTTGTACGCTCAACTTCTGGGGGCAGAATCGCGACTGATCGAGGCCGAACAGGAGTTCGACCGCGCCCTCAAGTTGGACGCGACGAGCATTAAAGTGTGGTTGGAGTACTTTGCTTTCCGCATGCGCTATCGTCGATCGGAAGCCGGAGAGTTGCTGGAGCGCCTTGAGACTGCTACGCGTGTGCCAGCGACACAAAAGGTGGAAGCACTCGCTCGCTGCTACGAACTCCTTGGCAATCAAGAAAAAGCGAACGAGTACTACCTGCAAGCTTTGAAGAACTCTCCCAAATCGCTCGAGCTTTCGCTGAGCTATTGCAAATTCCAGGCGCGCTTCGATGCGAAGGCGTCGATCGAGCGTTTGCGTGTAATGCTGGCGGACTCGCCACTTGAACCCGCGATCCTGCGGACGCTCGCGAGCGTACTGTTTACACAGGACGAGGCCGGTGCGACGGAAGCCCAAGAGTTGCTGCTAGCGGGCAGTTTACCCGACGATGATCGTGCCGAAAATCGAAGGACCCTGATTCGCTTGTTGTCGACGCGAAAAGATGACAAGAGTCTCTTAAAGGCGATTGACGTCGCTAAGGAAGTCTTTGCCGCTTATCCGCACGAAGTAGGGGACCAACTCGCTTTGGCCGCTCTGTGGGAAAGCTACGCAAAGCTTGCAATCGAACCAGCGACGCGAGCCCAACGAATCGCGCAGGCCAAGGAAGTGTGGAAAAAGGACATCTCCACGGAAAATCAAGATCCGAGCGCCAAGCAACGTTACGCCGAGAAACGCGCGATGGATCTGGCTCGATTCGCGGTTCGCCAAGGCGAAGCCGATGCCGCAACCCGACTTGAGGAAGCCGAGAAGGTATTGAAAAAAGGACGTAGGGACGATGCCGGAGTCATCTCCGAATTCATGACGCTCAACGCCTCGAGTGGACGGATGGATAACTGGCAGACATGGGCCAATCGCCTTGATGAAATTGACACCAACAAGGTCCGCAGTACGGCCCTGCGGGCTAAGTTTCTGGTTCTCGAGGGCGACAATCAAACCGCCAAGGACTTGATCACACGGGTTTTGATCGCAGCCCGAGGCGCCTCCAAGGAACAACAGCGTCTCAGCCGAATCGAGACGGCGGGTCAGATTTATGCTGAGCTGGGGATGCACGAAGAAGCCGTCGCCTGGTTCAAGGATCTGGTGAAGGCCGACTCAAGCCGCTATCAACTTTTGGCGATTTCGCTGGCAAAAGCTGGCCGTGTGACAGAGGCCGTTGAGTTTTACAAAGAGATCTATGGATCGAAGAAGGATGTCGCAGTTCTGTATGCAATGACCGACTTGGTCTCGACGTACGGCAAAAGCGCCGAGGCCATCAAGACGATCAGCGCGTTAGTGCAGGAGGCCAGGAAGGCCGCGCCGCGTAATCCCAAGCTCCTTGAAAGTGCCGCCGTACTCGAATTCCTTACGGCCAATCACGAAGGATCGGAGCGTTTATTGCGCGAAGCGCTGGCTATTGCGCCAAACGATGTGTCGATCCTGAACAATTTGGCATGCGTTCTCGCGGACAAGGGAATTAAGCTCGACGAAGCCGTCACATTCGTTGACAAGGCGATCGCGATCCAGAGCGGCGAAGCCCCTTTGCTCGACACCAAAGGGATTGTGCTGCTGGCGAAAAAACAAGTCGACGAGGCCTTGCCGCTATTGGAGTTGGCCACGTCTCCTCCCAATAAAGACCCCCGGCATCACCTGCATCTTGCGTTCGCCTACCTGAAAGAGAAGAAATACGAAGAGTGCAAGAAGCAGCTTGCAAAAGCAAAAGAGTTAGGCATCGATACCTTGACGCTGACTCCACTCGACGCCCGGTACTTGGAACAAGTCAAGTCAGGCAAGACCAACGACTCCTAAAGATCGCCACCATCAATCGAACTATGTCGCAAGCAACTTCCCTATCGCGAATCGCACTCGTCCTTTTGACGAGCGTTGCGTCGATTGCTTTGGGTGTCGCGCACCAAAAGTTGACCGACCCGCGGGCCGCCGCCGAATCGATTCGACAAGCCACCAAATTATTGGCGGAGCCGTTTCCGGAAACTTTAGGTGACTGGGAACACACGGAGGGGGGCAAGCTGGACGACGATAGCAACGTCATGCTCCAGTGCCATGGCTCGTTTGTAGGAACCTACACCAACAAGAAGACGGGTGGTCGTGCCAACGTCTTCCTGTTGCTGGGTAAGCCTGGCCCGATCGCAGCGCATATTCCGGAAGTATGCGTTCCTTCAGACGTGTACAGCCACTCGGAGCCCCAACACACGCCCCTCGATCAGGTGGAGAAATATGGAGATTTGTGGGATTTAACGTTCACCTCCAAGGATGGCACTCGCAGTCCGTTTCGCTGTGTGTATGGTTGGTCTAATGGAGGACCCTGGTCCGCATCGGCCATGCCACGGATTGAATTTGCATCAAGCCCGTATTTGTACAAGGTTCAAGTTTCCTACTCGGCGCCTTCTGATTCGCCAGACACAGATGGGAGTTCACTTAATGACTTCCTATCCAAGTTTCTGCCCGAATGCTCGAAAAGGCTACGTTCGGAATAATCGTTTCCAGGAGAATGAGAGTGCCTAATTCGGAATGCTCCGTAATCGAGACCTCCTCCCCGATAGCTCGAAAGAGTCCGATGCGTCTAGGTTTCGCAGTGAGCTGGCTTTTCGCCGCGGCGATGATTATCCCCGCGACGCCCGTCATATTGATTTGCATTGCGCTGGTTCGGCTGAGCTCGCGGGGGCCGGGCGTCTACAAACAGCAACGGGTGGGGTTGCGCGGCAAAGTGTTCACCATGTACAAGATCCGCAGCATGCGAATCGATGCCGAAGCCAACGGCCCGACGTGGGCAGGCGTGGGCGACGATCCGCGCGTCACGTGGATCGGGTACTGGCTGCGGAAGCTTCACCTCGACGAACTCCCTCAGTTGTTCAACGTGCTGAAGGGTGAAATGTCGCTTGTGGGTCCTCGACCCGAGCGTCCCGAGTTTGTGGACGTCCTCTCGGAGCGGATCCCCGGTTACGAATATCGTTTGAACGTCCTTCCCGGCATCACGGGTTTGGCCCAAGTCAATTTGCCGCCGGATTCGGATCTCGACAGCGTCCGCCGCAAGCTGGAACTCGACCGTCTGTATATTCAGACGGGAACGGCTTGGCTGGATCTGCGGATTATCGCGGCGACGGCGTTGCGGGTATTCGGGTTGCGAGGGGGGCGCGCGGTCGCTCTTCTGGGACTGCGACGCAAGGTAGACTTGAAGCATCAAGAATGCGGTGCTTTGGAAGAATCGACAGGTGGTCCCACGACCTTGGCCTGCATTCAGAGTGGCAAAGATCAGAACGGCAAAGATCAAAGCCACGAAAATACGCCGTCGCGCGATAGCGACTCATCGTTCGACTCTTACAAAGTCGAAAGTCGACGCCAGCCCGTCGCCTCGTAATCGTTGTGTTTCGGCGGGATGTTCGCGCGCCCCTTGTTCCGAGTATCCCCCGTAACCGCTAACGCTTTCGACGCCCTGTGGATTTCTTCCTTTTCCTCGTCCTGAACGGCATCCTCTTCATTCGACCGGAAGAACTTATTCCGTCGATTGCGGGTTTGCAGCTTTACTACTGGGCGATCTGCGCGAACCTCATCATCTGCGGTGGAAAAGTTATCCACCAATTGCAGTCAAACGAACTGGCTAAGAACCCGGTGACGGTCTGTGTCCTGGGCGTTTTGGCGACGATCTTTCTGTCCCATGCCGCAAAGTTCGACCTCTGGAGTGCCCGAGAGGGGGCCTTCGCGTTCCTTAAGGTCGCTCTCTACTATCTGCTGTTGCTCAGCGTGATTCAGTCGCGGGAGCGCCTGATGTGGTTTCTTGGGGCGATTGTCATTCTGGTGCTCGTCACCAATGCAATCGCGGTCGCGCAGTATCACGGATGGGTTGAGATCGAAACCCTGCGGACCCTGATGGACCATGAGATCGACGAAGAAACAGGCGAACGCGTGGCGGTGCCGCGGATGGTCGCGACCGGGATCTTCAACGATCCCAATGACTTGTCGATGATCATCGTGGCGGCACTGCTCATTTGCACCGCGGGGTTGTTCATCAAAGAACTGGGAGGGATCCGATTCGGGCTCCTGGCCCCGATCGCCTTCCTGTTCTACTCGCTGACGCTCACCCAATCCCGCGGCGGCCTGTTGGCCCTGATGGCGGGCTGCGGCACGATGTTTTACTTACGATTTGGCCTGTACAAGACGCTGCTGTTGGGATCGCTGGGATTGCCGGCGCTGCTCATGATGGGCGGGCGTCAAACCGACATCGGCGGCGCCATGTCGGGCGGCACCGGAAATTCGCGGGTGGTGTTGTGGCTCGAAGGGATGGAAATGCTCAAAAGCTCGCCGTTGTTCGGGAGCGGCCACAACATGTACGCGGAGGAAGCGGGGTTGGTGGCGCACAACTCCTTCATCCATTCGGCGGCGGAACTGGGATTTTTCGGCGGGATGTTCTTCTTAGGTGTGATGGCGATTTCGCTCGTCACGCTATGGCAGCTCAGCAAACAGCGGGAAGCCATTGAAGACCCGATGCTCAATCAGGTCATGCCGTGCATTTTTGCGCTCAACGTTGCCTATATGGTTTCGATGTTCTCGCTGTCGCGATGCTACGTCGTTCCGACGTTCCTCATTGTCGGCACCATTGTCGCGTATTTGCGATTGATTGCATCGCCGAAGGCGTTTCCGCTTCCTCGCTTCGATGGAAAGATGATCCAGCGGCTTGTCTTGGGCGAAGTGGGAATGCTGGCCGCGATTTATTTGTTCACCAAAGTCGCACGCTAGATCGATAGCCGCCTCGACTTCTCCTCATCAACAAACATCATGACGACCACGAGCACCGAAAAAGTCGAGGTTCCGGCCAACTTTCACAAGGGCGCTAAACCGACGTCGCATCAGTTGCGCCGCCGTCGAGCCGTGCTGAACATGCTGCAGGGCTTAAAGGGCAAGGTCCTTGATTTCGGCTGTGGATACGGCGACCTCGCTTACGCGATTTCTGAAACCAACGAAGTCTGCGGAGTCGATCTCGATGCGCAGCGCGTGGCGTTCGCCGCCAAAGAATACGCGCCGCTCGAATTCAAACAGTGTTCGACGGACGATGCTCCGTATCCCGATCAATCATTCGACATCGTGGCCTCGATTGTCGTGATCAATTTCATCCCCGACGCCGCGAGCCATCTTCGCGCCATTCGTCGACTGCTCAAGGACGACGGGCATTTGATTCTGGCTTGTAAAAGCGACGATGTCCTGCGCAACGGTGTGCGACGGATGTTCGGGCGGCCGCCTGTCCCGAGCAAGCTTCACATGCGCAGCCGTGAAGAAATCCGCCGGCTGCTGGCGGAGCATCATTTTTCCATCGAGCGCGAATCGTATTTCTACGATCCCCCGTTTTCCGGCTGGAAGAATCCGGGGGACGCGGCGTTTCGCACGGTAGAAGCGTTTCTATCGTTGGCGCAGGTCGCCAGCACGGCTGGATACTTTTTGATGTTGTGCAAGAAGCAACCGGCTTGATCAGCGATTGTCCGCATGGTTTGTAATGAATGACGAAACACCACAACCGGATTCGCGCGAGTATGTGCCCGAACTAGACGGGCTGCGCGGACTGGCAATCTTGTCGGTGCTGTTCCATCATTTGTTACCTTCGGGCGCGCCGCACGTTGTTGAATCCATCGCGTCGCGAGGCTGGCTGGGCGTCGACCTGTTCTTCGTGATCAGTGGTTTTCTGATCGCGGGAATCCTGGCCGATACTAAAGGCCGAAAACAATGGCTGCGGGTCTTTCTGTTTCGCCGGTCGCTTCGCATCTTTCCGCTGTACTATGCCTACTTGGGGTTCGTCTTCCTTGTCGCATTCGTCCTAAGCAGAAACGGCGGCAACCCGGAGGCCGTGGTCCCCAACGTGTCGCCGCTTTGGTTACTCCTATACGGCGGCAATCTGCTAGAGAGCGCCCTGGGGGTCGAAGTCCCGGTGCTGGTCCGGCATCTATGGTCGCTCAGCATTGAGGAGCACTTTTACCTCGTCTTCCCGCTGATTGTGGCGGTTTGCTCGCCGCGTCAGCTATGGGCGGTCCTCGTCGTGATCTTCGCCCTCGCACTCGGCACGCGATTGGCCTGCGCCTGGTACTTCCCCTTGAACCATCACCTGCAGTACCAACTTACGCCGTGCCGCATGGATTCGATCGCAACAGGTTGTCTGCTGGCCCTGTTGTTCAGGGTTCCACACAGCAGCGAATTGCGAAAAAAGGCCGCGGTGGGGACGTTGGCGACTTGCATTGTGCTTGCAGTCGTCATCGCATGGGTCGACGGGTGGGATCGCAAGGGGTTTGCGACGAAGACCTTTGGCTACACGGTTCTTTCGCTTCTGATGGCGGCGGTCGTGGCTTTGACGATTCACTACCGAAGGACGGCGGCGACCGGATGGCTTCGCTGGTCGTGGCTGACCTACGTGGGGCGAATTAGCTACGGTGCGTACGTAACCCATCGCGCGTCGCAGGTCGTCGTGAACAAGTGTGCCGCTTATGCTGGATTATCGGACTGGTATTGGTTGTTGATCGCCAGTTTTGCCGTATCGCTCCTTGTCGCGGCACTATCCTGGAACTGCTTCGAAAAACCATTCTTGAACCTCAAAAAGTTGTTTGTAGTCGACGCCGCTAAGTGACGACTGCTTCACCCAACTCCACAACCCATGCGCGTCCTCCAGTTCGTACTTTCGTATTCGCCCGGCGGCCGCCGAGAAGCGATTGCAACGCTCGCGTCGCGACTCAAGGCGGAGGGCGTCGAGTGCGATTTGTGCTGCGTCGATTCGCTTGATTGCCCGGAAAGTGAGATCGCCGAGAAGTTCCAATCGTGGTGGGAACTCAAGCCCAAGAGCGGGTCCGAGTCTCGCATGGACCAACTGCGGCGAATCGTTCGAGAGCGGCAAATCGACGTGATCCATTGCCACTGCGCGGCTAGCCAGTTCGTGGCCACAAGAACCTTTTGGTGGAAGCGGTCGCCGCCGATTGTGATGACATTCCACAGGTCGCTGGGCATCGAATCGGCGCGGTGGCAAGACAAAGCACGCAATGCGTTCGCCGGCATGCGATGCGCGGCGATCATCGTCGGATCGACGGAACGCTGGCGGCATTACACGACCGAAAACTTCATTGCTAAGAAAAAAGTCATCCGAATTCCCTTTGGCATCGATGTCGCGAAATTCTGTGCAAATTCCTCCGCTCGGGGGAATGTCCGGCGCGAGCTAGAAATGGAAGAAAACGATATCTTGGTGGGAATGGTCGGACATTTCGGCCAGGAAAAGGGAGTCGACATTGGGCTGAGGGCCTTCGCCGAATGCGTGCGAAGGTCGAAAGCCAATCATCTCGGCTTGGTGGTGCTCGGGGGGGGAACGCCGGAGCAAGCCAACAAACTTCATGAGTTGGCGGCAAACTGTGGACCCCGCGTACGCTTTGCCGGCTTTCGCAAGGATCGCGAACGATACTTTGCCGCAATGGACCTGTTCGTGCACACGCCCCGGCAGGAAGCGTTTGGGTTGGTTGTCGCCGAGGCGATGTCGACCAGCTTGCCCGTCATTGCGACCGACGTGGGAGGCGTGTCGGACATTGTGCGACCGGAAGATACGGGAGTATTGGTACCCTCGGAAGATGTGGAAGCAGTCGCGCAAGCAATACAAAACTTAACAAACGACCGTGAGAAACTAACTCGCTTTGGAAAGCGCGGCAGGGAAGTCGCTACTATCGATTATGCGGCCGAAGTTTATGGCCGGCGCCATGTTGAAATGTACCGCACCATCCTTGAAGGGCGCATGGTAGCGAATCAAGCTTGAACTAACTCATCTTTGGAGAGCTCCTCAAATGAAACCTGTTGTGACCATTGTGGTCGTGCCGCGAGATCGCTTCAGTAGCGCGGTCGACTGCGTTCGCTGCATCAAAAAGTACACGCCCGAAGCGTTCAAGCTGGTCATCCTCGACTTTGGATACAGCTCGAGCACGCTTGACGCCATTCGCAAGGCCGCGGGCGACGCACCGTTGGAAATCGTGCAGTGCGGCCGCACCATTCCGATGATTGCGTTCGCCAGCTACCTGCCAAAGATCGATACCACGTATACGGCTTGGGTCGACAACGATACGTACGTCACCGAAGGGTGGATGACGGCGATGCTGGCTCGGGCGGCGCAGGGCGCGCGGGTGATTCTGCCGGTCACGCTCGAGTGCGAAGGGCTGGATGTCGACACCCGCAAGATCCCGCTGCGGAACCACGTGTCGCACTCGGAACTGCGAAAGGTCGACGTGGACGGCAAGGATTATGTTTTCGACTACAAGCCGTTTCGCCGCGCCGCACCGGAAGAACTCCCCCAAGAACCGCACGTGGTCGACTTCTTCGAGTTGCACACGTTCTTCGCGGAAACGGAAGTACTGCGCGAACTCGATCTGCCGGCGATGGTCGTGCGGGAACATATCGACATCGGCGTGCAACTCTATCACAAGGGAATCGATATCTGGGGCGAGCCCACGGCGATCGTCCACTTCGACAATATCAACGCCCGGCCCGGTTGGTCGGACCTCAAGTTCTTCTTTTTCCGCTGGGATCAGAAACTGATCGACCAGTCGCATCGGCTGTTCAAGGAACGGTGGGGATACGATTTTTACAACGAACGCTTCATGAAGAACTGGGCGTTCCGCCGCAAGGTGTACAGCGTCTGCCGCTTTCTCTTCATGCCGCAAAAGGTGTCCGACTTCATATCTCGCGGGATGGTGAAGCTATTCTGCACGCC
Organism: uncultured Pirellulaceae bacterium; assembly: GCA_964636985.1. Classification (GTDB taxonomy): domain Bacteria; phylum Planctomycetota; class Planctomycetia; order Pirellulales; family Pirellulaceae; genus CAZWSX01. The sequence continues at coordinate 142,898 of CAZWSX010000003.1, forward strand.
GATTCCGCCGGCCTTGCGACCCGATCCGTACACTCGATCGAGTCTGGTGCTCGATCGGCAACGCGACGTCGCCAAGGCGGTGTAACCCTGATGCCTACGAACCTCTCCGTGGCTCCTAAACCGGTCAGTGCTGCCTCATCCTCCGCGCGGCCAACCTCGCCTGCCGTTCCCAGGAAGAAGCTTCGCGTCGTTCATTTGGTTTCGACGCTGAACATTGGCGGTTTGGAGAAAGTCGTCTACGACCTGCTGCGCTACGGCGATCGGGAGGCTTTCGACTTTCAGGTGTGGTGTCTCGGTGACGTCGGCGCCTTGGCCGATTTGTTCGAGAAACTCAACATCCCGGTCGAGTCGCTCGGCCTGCTCCACCGGGGAACGCTGCGCGGCATGTGGAAGCTTCGGCAGAAGCTTAAGGACGCGCACGTTGACGTCCTGCATACGCATAACCCGTCGCCGCATATTGTCGGGGCCGGGGCGGCCGCACTTTCGAGAAACACGGTCCTGGTCCACACCAAGCACGGGCGCAACTATCCCAAAGACCGCAAGAAGGTTCTTTGGAATCGCGTGGCGAGTTGGTTCACCGATAAGGTGGTGGCCGTTTCAAACGACGCCCGCGATGTCGCTATCCAGATCGAACACGTTGCGCCGACGAAGGTGCAGGTGATTCAAAACGGCATCGGGCTGCCTGACGTTTGGAATGCCAACCGGGACGACGCGCTGATGAAGCGCGCGATCCACGTTGCGCGGTTGAGCCGGCCGAAAGACTTCCGAACGCTTCTCGAGGCGACCCAGCTTGTCGTGGCACAAGTCCCCGACTTTCAACTCGATCTGGTTGGCGACGGCCCTCAACGCGCCGAGATCGAGACATGGTGCGACGAGTTGCAACTTCGTGACAACGTGACATTCCTTGGATTCCGTAAAGATGTGCTCGACCTGCTGGAGCAGGCCGGCATCGCCATTCTGTCGAGCACGGCCGAAGGACTTTCGATCACCATCTTGGAAGCGATGGCTGCGGGCTTGCCCGTCGTGGCGAGCGATGTGGGCGGAAACCCGGAGTTAGTGAAAGATGGCGAGACCGGGTTGCTTGCCCCGGCGAAATCTCCGCAAGCGATGGCCGATGCATTGCTGAAACTGATTCGCCAACCGTCGCTGGCACGCGAACTTGGCCAGGCAGGCCGGCGCCGCATTGAGAACCATTTCGATTTGCGCGTCGTCGTCGCGCAGTACCAACAGCTTTACGCCGACCTGGTCGCGAAACGCCTTGGCGTTGCTGCCCGCTAACGCCTTTTTGGAACGGACCATGCCGCCACTTGCTCAATGGCTCTACCGCGATGTCCTTATTCCCGCCTTCGAGACGGGTTGGCATCGTCGTGGAACGTTCGGCCACCTGCGAAGCCTGGAAGAGAGCCAGTGGTGGAGCCGCGAGCGGCACGAGACGGAGCAGCTTGGTCAACTGCAAAAGCTGCTGGCGCATGCGAATGAATCGTGCCCTTATTATCGCGATGTCTGGCAAGAGGCGGATCTCCAGCCCCAATCGATTCGCACGCTGACCGACTTGCAGCGATGGCCGCTGGTGACGCGCGAGACGATTCGCGAACACCGCATGCAAATGCGGTCCAACAAGCACACGAAGCTGATTCACAAAGCGACGGGCGGATCGAGCGGCGTTCCGCTCCAGTTCGATCTCGACCTTGCCAGCAACGACCGCAAGATGGCCGCCTGGCATCGCGGCTACGCTTGGGCGGGTGCAGGCCTAGGGACCAAACAGTTCTATCTGTGGGGCGGGGCTGTCGGAAAGCCGTCGCTGGTAAAACGCTGCAAGGACGCCTTCTACCACGGCATTTACCGCCGCAAGGTGGTCAACTCTTTTGGCTTGAGTGAAGCCGCCCTCAACGACTACGCCACGCAACTCAATCGCTATCGTCCTGAAGCGATTGTCGCGTACGTGAATCCGCTTTACACGTTCGCGAAGATGCTGGAAGAAAAAGGGATCAAGCCCTGGAGCCCGCAGACCATTGTGGTCGGCGCCGAAAAGTTGCACGACTTCCAGCGGGAAGTGATCGAGCGGGTCTTTCAGGCGCCGGTGTTCGAGACGTACGGCTCGCGCGAATTCATGCTGATCGGCGGTGAATGCGAGAAGCGCAATGGCTTCCATCTCACGTCGGAGAACTTGATCGTGGAGGTCGTCGACGACGACGGCCGACCGACACCCGACGGAATGGAAGGGAACCTGGTCCTCACCGATCTGACCAACTACGGCATGCCGTTCATTCGCTACGTCAACGGCGACCGCGCGGTTGCTGGTTGGCAAAGCTGTTCGTGCGGTCGCGGGTTGCCGGTTCTTAAAAAGGTCACGGGCCGCAGCCTCGACGTCATCGAAACCGTCGACGGGCGGCATGTGCCGGGCGAGTTCTTTCCGCATTTGCTTAAGGACATCGCTCCACTGTGGCGCTTTCAGGTCGTTCAGGAATCGCCAGAACGCGTAGTGCTTAAGGTCGTGCTGCGCGGCGAGTGGCCGGCAGCGCAACGCTCGCAAATAGAGCAGGAGATTCGCGAAGTGCTGGGACCCGGAACGGCCTTCTCGATCGAGCCAGTGTCCGACATTCCTCTCACAGCTGCCGGCAAGTTGCGCGTGGTGGTGAACCTTTGCGCCAAGCAGGGCGCACCAGCGACATCATGAGCATTCTCTTTTTGTCGTCGGTATACCCCAGCCCCATCTCGCCTACGAAGGGGACGTTCAATCGCGAGATGATCGCGGCGATTGCCAAGCAGACGCCCGTGCGCGTGATCGTTCCCATTCCATGGGTGGACGAACTCCAGGGCAGGATGCGGCGCGGACTGCGCGTTTCATCGAATCGGGAGGAAACCTTTGGCAACGTCACCGTTTCGTACCCGCGATTCTGGTATCCACCGAAAGTGATGCGAAACCGCTTCGATCAGTTCCTATCGTGGTCGTTGCGAACCAATGTCCGCAAACTCGCGGCCCATCCGCCGTCAGCGGTGCTGGGCTACTGGGCTCATCCGGATGGCGCGGTCGCGGTGCGGATCGCCAAGCGGCTGGGCGTCCCGGGCTGGATCATGGTCGGCGGAAGCGACATTCTGCTTTTGAGCGAAGAACCCGGCCGCAAGCGCGTGATCCTGAAGGCGCTTAACGACGCGGATGGCATCATCACGGTCAGCGAAGATATCCGCCGGCGGATCGTCGCGATGGGGATCGAGGAAGGAAAGATTCACCTGGTTCGGCGCGGCGTCGATCGCTCCGTCTTCTATCCAGGCGATCGCGCCGCGGCAAAGAAACAGCTGCAGATCGACGTGGCGAAAACCACGTTCATGTGGGTCGGGCGACTGGTCGATGTGAAGAACATTGGTTTGTTGATCGATGCCTTCGCGAAGGTACGCAGCAAGCGCGACGACTGGCGGCTCTTCCTGGTAGGGGATGGTCCGCTTCGGGCGTCGATGGCGGAGAAGGCTCAAGCCGCTGGACTTGGCGAGCACATCAAGTTCGTCGGCCGCGTCGAACACCACGATCTGGCCAACTGGTATCGCGCCGCCGATTGGGCAGTCCTCTCGAGCCGCTCGGAAGGGGTGCCGAACGTTTTACTTGAAGCGCGCGCCTGTGGCGCCCCGTTTATCTCGACGCGCGTCGGCGGCGTGCCGGAGATCGCCCTGGAAGGAATCGACCGCATGGTACCCAACGGCGATGCGAACGCGTTTGCCGATGCCGTGCTGGATGTACTGTCGAATCGAGAAGTCGATTCGCAGGCATTAGCCGATGCGACTCAGGATGGGGCCGTCGTCGCCAAGACGATGATCGGGCTGCTTTCTTCGACCGTTCCTCAACTGGAAGCGAGGAGCTGAGCATGCCATCGAACGGTTCAGCTACCAGCCGCTTTTCGCCCCGGCAAATCGCGCGGGCGGCCTTAGGGGCAGTCATTCCCAAGTCGTATTACATGACTCACGGCGGGACGCGATCGAAGAGCGTCTATTTGACGTTCGACGATGGCCCGCATCCGCAGCGGACGCCTGCGATCCTGGCGAAACTTTCGAATTTAGGGATCAAGGCGACCTTCTTCCTCATTGGCCAGAGAGTCGAAGAGTCTCCGGAACTGGTTTGCGATATCGTTCGCGAAGGGCATGCCATTGGCAATCACACGTGGTCGCACATTCGACCGCGTGATCGAGGTGCCATGCCCTATCTCGCGGAAGTTCAAGAGACGCGGAAGCTGCTGGAATCGGTGAGCGGCACGAAGACGAACTTGTTTCGCCCGCCATTTGGCGACCTTACGGCGAGTTCGCTGTTTGGGCTGTGGCGATATGGTTATCGCGTTGTGCTATGGAACTACGACCCGCGCGACTACAAACAAGAATCGCCGCAGATGCTGGTCGACTACTTCGAAAGTACTCCGCCAACGACAGGCGACGTGATCCTGATGCACGATGATCGCCAGGTCACGGTCGATTCGATCGATCCAATCATCGAATCGGTCCGCGGCAAAGGTTACTCCTTTTCGCGGATTGATGAATAATCCTCAGGCGACGCGTTAACGACCTCCATGCTCATTGCTGAAAAAGACCTTACCGAACAAGACAGGCGAAAGGTATCGAGTTCATCCACGATGACTTCCTCCACCGATTCTCGCCGCCGCGTCCTCGTCGTCACGTACACCTTTCCGCCGGTAGGCGGGGCAGGGGTGCAACGGATCGCGAAATTCGTGAAGTACCTGCCTAAGCACGGTTGGATGCCGACGGTGCTGACGGTCGAGAATCCCTCGGTACCGGTTTTTGATGAGAGCCTCGCGGCCGATATTCCGGCCGAGGTCCAAGTCGTACGCACGCGATCTTGGGAGCCGAGTTACAGCTTCAAGAAATCGGTCGCGACGGGCGATGGGGCAAAGAAATCGTCGCTGCTAGGCTCGGTGAAGAATTTGCTACGCACCACGGCGCGATCGACGGCCAGTTTGCTGTTGCAGCCCGACTTCCAGGTGCTGTGGTATCCCAACGCGGTTGCCAAGGGGAAGTCGATCCTGAAAGCGACGCCACATGATGTGATCTTCGTCACGGCGCCTCCCTTCTCGGCGTTCCTGATCGGTGCAACGCTGGCCAAGTTCGCCAAGCTGCCGCTGCTGATCGACTACCGCGACGAATGGACGATCAGCAACGACTACCTGGAAAATAAGAACCTGGGGGCAATTTCGCGGGCAATTCAAACCCGCCAGGAAAACCGCGTGCTGCGCTCGGCCCATGGAATCATGGCAACGACCCAGGCGAGCGCCGAATCGATCCGCGGACGCTGCCGCGAAGCGGGCGCCACGGCCGACGTCGGCTGCATTTATAACGGGTTCGACGCGGATGATTTTCAAGACATCCCCGAGGCTCCGCGCGATCGTTCGCGATTGCGAATTGTCTACACGGGGACACTTTGGAACCTGACGTCGATCGCGCCACTGGTCGAAGCGATCAAGCGATTGGAAGCCCAAGACGCGACGCTGGTCGGCAACATCGAGGTTGTGTTAGTCGGGCGAAAGGTTGGTGCTCAACTCGATTGCATGGCCGAACTCAAGCGAACGGGCTGCCACGTTGTCGAGCACGACTACATGGACCACAAGGCCGCTCTGGAGATTCTTTGCTCGACCGACGTCGCCTGCCTTCTGCTGACCGATGTGCCGGGTGCGGAACGGGTGGTCCCGGCCAAGTTGTTTGAATACGTCGCTAGCAAGCGGGCGATCCTGGGGATCACGCCCCAAGGCGAGGCATGGGACCTGCTAAAAGGTGTCGCAGGCGCGGTTCTTTTCGAACCTAGCGATGTTGCCGGCATTGCCAATTGGATCAAGTCTGCGGTTCAAGACCGATCGACGCTGTCGCATAATAACGATAGCGCCAATGGCACAGGTTTTGATCGCGACTCGCAAGCGAAAGAGCTTGCCGCGATGCTGGATAAAATGCTCGTCCCTGGTCATTCTTGAGTGGACGAGCCGTTGCGGCAACTCGCAGCGGTGAATCACTGATGAGAACGTAACGCCAACCGCGAGTTGGCTCTTTTAGTAATAAACATTGCCGGAAAGTGAAGCGGGAAATGGATCGAAACAAGAGCACCGACATGGTGGTCGGCATCATTGGCCTGGGTTACGTCGGCTTGCCGCTCGCGCGGGCGTTCGCTGCCGCGGGCGTGCGGGTGATCGGCTTCGACGTCGACAGTTCAAAAGTCACGAAGCTGAACGACGGCCAGTCGTACATCAAGCAGATTCCCCACTCGACGATCTCGGAGATGCGCGAGCGCGGGTTCTCGGCGACCGATGATTTCTCGCGGCTCAAGGAGCCGGATGCGATCCTGATTTGCGTTCCAACGCCGCTCACCGAATCGCGCGAGCCCGATTTGGCGTACGTGGTCGCTTCGACCGAATCGATTGCCAAGCAATTGCGCCCAGGGCAACTGGTAGTGCTCGAAAGCACGACTTACCCGACGACGACTCGCCACGTCTGTCTCCCGATCCTGGAGAAGACCGGCCTCAAGTTCGGCAAGGACTTCTTCCTGGCTTTCAGCCCCGAACGCGAAGATCCGGGCAACCACACCTTTAGCGTTAGTTCGATCCCCAAGGTTGTCGGAGGCATGGACGAGCAAAGCTCCGAGATGGCGTGCAAGCTGTACGGCAAGATCGTGCCACAAGTGGTGCGAGTCTCGTCGCCTGAAGTGGCCGAGGCTTGCAAGATTTTGGAGAACACCTACCGCTCGGTGAACATTGCCTTGGTGAACGAGCTCAAGGTCCTTTACGACCGCATGGGAATTGATGTTTGGGAAGTGATCGACGCGGCTAAGACGAAGCCGTTCGGCTTTCAGGCGTTCTACCCAGGCCCCGGCCTGGGCGGACACTGCATCCCAATCGACCCCTTCTATCTGACGTGGGTTGCCCGGCAGTACGGGATGTCGACTCGCTTCATCGAACTCGCCGGCGAAGTCAACACCGGGATGCCTGCTTACGTGGTGGGCCGCGTTGGCGATGCCCTCAACGACCGCAGCAAATCGATCAAGGGAAGCAAGATCGCGATCTTAGGGATGGCCTACAAGAAGGACATCGACGATCCGCGGGAGTCTCCGAGCTTCGAATTGGCGGAACTGCTGCTGAAAAAGGGAGCGCAGGTTTCGTACAACGATCCGCACATTCCGACGCTGCCCAAGATGCGGCACTATCCCGATCTCAAGCTGGAAAGCCGCGAGTTGACTCCGCAGTACCTGGCGGAGCAGGATTGCGTTCTGATTGCGACCGATCACACGGCCTACGATTACGCCATGATCGTGCAGCACGCGAAACTAGTGATCGACACGCGCAATGCGACCAAGGGTATCAGCGGCAATCGCGAGAAAATTGTGAAGGCATGACGGCGACACCTCCCGAGTCCGCTGTTACTGGGGCCGCCGCTATCCAGTCCGCGAAAAGGCATTCGGTGATTGCGCTGATGGCTTCCGACATCCGCGCGAAATCGCAATGGTGCTACGAAAGCACGAGTTGGTCGGCGATGGTCAAAACGCTGCTCACCGATGGCACCGCCGCCATGCTTTGGTATCGGTTGATGCAATGGTCGCGGCGCTGGCGATTGGTTCCGCTGGAGTTCTTCGCGAACAAAGCCAACGTCGTTCTCTGCAATTGCATCATCGGCCGTGGGGCTGAGTTTGGGCCAGGATTCGTTTTGATTCACTCCACGGGCGTCGTCATCAATGGGCAAACGCGCGGCGGCGAACACGTCTACATCGAGCACCAAGTGACGATCGGCGCCGAGCGCCGGCAATCGCCGGTGCTCGGCAACCACGTTTTCATCGGCGCCGGGGCCAAAATCGTCGGGGCCGTTCACATCGGCGACGATGTCCGCATTGGTGCTAACGCCGTGGTCATTTCCGATATTCCTGACGGTGCGACGGCAGTCGGTGTTCCGGCGCGCGTGATTCCGCGCCGCTCGGAGCCACAAGCTAACGAAGAATCGGCGCCGGCGCCACTCGACGCCGCCGCACGCACAGGAGCGACACCGTGACGTTGTTCCTGCAAATCTGCGTGATTGGTTCGCTGGCACTCGTCGCCTATGCCTACGTGGGTTATGCGATCGTGATCGCACTGGCGGCGAAGCTCTTTGGCCGAGCACCTGTTCCTCCATCGCCGGCTGCTGCCGCGGAGACTCCTGAAGTCACCGTTTTGATTGCCGCGCTCAACGAGCAAGACGTCATCGGCCCACGGATCGAGAACCTGCTGACGCAAGACTATCCAGCCGATCGGCTTATCACCGTGATTGCCTCGGATGGCAGCACCGACCGCACGCCTGCGATTGTGCGCGAGTTCGTAGAGAAACACCCTGGCCGTGTGCAGTTGCTTGACTTTCCTAACCGGCGAGGCAAATCGGCGACGCTGAACGACTCGATGACGCGCGTCACATCGCCGATTGTCGTGTTGTCGGATGCGAATACGGACTTTGCTCCCAATGCCGTGACGAATCTTGCCCGCTGGTTTGCCGATCCGAAGGTGGGCGCCGTTTGCGGCAAGTTGGAGCTGATCGACCACACGACGGGCACCAATACCGACGGGATGTATTGGCGGTACGAAAACGCCCTCAAGGAGTGGGAGTCGCGGCTAGGGGCGAACCTCGGCGCCAACGGGGGAATCTACGCGATCCGCCACGACGCGTTCGTTCCGATCCCCAACGATACGATCATCGACGACTTCGTGATCCCGCTATTAATCACGATGGAACGACGGAAGGGAATTGTGTACGACGCCGAGGCCAAGGCCCGCGAGGACATCCCACCGAACGTGTCGGACGAGTTCAAACGGCGGGCCCGCATCGGAGCAGGGGGTTACCAAAGCGTCCCCGTGCTGTGGCGCCTGCTATTGCCGAATTATGGGTGGCTCAGCCTGGCGTTCTGGTCGCACAAGTTGCTGCGGTGGCTTTGCCCCTTGTTTTTGGTGATCGCGTTTGTCGGAAGCGGGGCGCTGATTGTGCAACCGCTGTTCCTGGTGTTGTTTGTCGCCCAGGTGATGTTTTACGCAGCTTCGTTTGTCAGCCTGTACGTTCCACTGCCGCGTGCCTTGGGGCGTTTCGCGCGGTTGGGCGGCATGTTCACTTCCATGAATTTTGCTTTGGCCGTCGGGTTTTTCCGATGGCTCAATCGAAAGCAAAAGGGAACCTGGGAGCGAACCGCCCGATGATCAAAGTGCGAGGTCTCACGCTGAGCAATCTTTTGGCGCTATCGCGCGTCAAGGCGCCGGCGCGCGACTCACGGCGGCGGGTTTTTATCTGCATCGCCGACCACTACGAGCCGATGTGGCTGCGGCCCGCGCCATCAGTGCAGATGGAACGCGTCCACCGATGGGCCCGCGGCTATCCGGCCATGGCTGCCGGGATTTCCGATTCGCGCGGGCGACCACCGCAACACTCGTTCTTCTATCCGCAGGACGAGTACCTGCCCGAACACGCCCAGCCGATTGCCGAACTATGCCGGCAAGGCTTTGGCGATATGGAGATTCACCTCCATCACGATCACGATACGCCTGACGGTTTGCGAGAGAAGCTGCTGTCGTTCGCCGAGACACTTCACCACGAGCACGGGATGCTGCGGCGGGACGAGCAAGGGCGGCTCTCGTACGCCTTCATTCACGGAAACTGGTCGCTCGACAACAGTCGGCCCGATGGCCGCTGGTGCGGCGTGAACAACGAAATCTCGATCTTGATCGAGACGGGCTGCTACGCCGACATGACCATGCCTTCGGCTCCCGATCCGTGTCAAACGTCCACGATCAATAGCATTTACTATGCAACCGACGATCCGCAGCGGCCTAAATCGCACGATCGCGGCACGCCGGCGCAAGTCGGCAAGGTTCGCCCGGAAGAGAGTCTTTTGATGATCCAAGGGCCGCTGGCGCTCGACTGGTCCAAGCGCAAGTGGGGCGTGATGCCGGGCATCGAGAACAGCGACCTCACCGGCAACCGACCGGCGACGCTGGCGAGGCTCAAGCTGTGGCTGGGCGCGAATGTCCACGTCGTGGGGCGAGAGGACTGGACCTTTATCAAGCTCCACACGCATGGCGCCCAGGAAGCCAACGCGGCGATGTTTCTGGATGGGCCGATGCGGGACTTCCACCAGTCGCTTATGCGTTATGCTGCCGAACAATCCGATTTTAAGTATTACTACGTGACTGCTTACGAAATGGCGGCCTTGGTGCGTCAAGCGGAGGGGGGAGACATCGAACCCAACTTCGATTTCACCAAGACCGCAACGTCAATGCCTGTTGAGTCGTCTATTTCTGGCGCTCACGCAACGGAACATTGATCCATTTCGCGGCGATTCCTTCGAATGAAAGGTCGAAGTCAAATCTCATCATGACTACTTGTCTCGTTACCGGCGGCGCCGGATTCATCGGCTCGCACATCGTGGATGGCTTGTTGGCGCAAGGGACTCGCGTCCGCGTTCTCGACAACCTCGCCACCGGACGCATGGAAAATCTTGCGCATGTCGAAGGGAAAATCGAATTCCTTCGCGGCGACATCCTCGACGAAGAACTCGTCCGCAAAGCGGTTACGGGCGTCGATTGCATCTTCCACGAGGCGGCCCTCGCTTCGGTGCCGCGGAGCGTGAGCGATCCGCTGGCGACCCACGAAGCGTGCGTCACCGGCACCGTGAATGTTTTGAACGAAGCCCGCAAGGCGAAGGTCCGTCGCGTGGTCTACGCCGCTTCGAGCAGTGCCTATGGCAACTCGCAGTTTGCTTCGAAGCGGGAAGTCGACATGACGGGCCCGCTCTCTCCCTATGCCGCTGCCAAGCTGGCGGCGGAGCTTTATTGCCGGGCGTTTTACGAGTCGTACGGTTTGGAAACGGTGGCCGTCCGCTACTTCAACGTCTTTGGCCCGCGGCAAGATCCGAATGGCCCGTACGCGGCCGTGATTCCGCGATTCATCGCCCGCATGATGGCCGGCGAAGCGCCGATCATCTACGGCGATGGAAAACAGTCTCGCGATTTCACATTCGTCGCCAACGTGGTCCAAGCCAACCTGAAGGCTTCGAAGGCACCCGATGTCGGTGGCCAGGTCTTCAACACGGCCATGGGTCGCAGCTACTCGCTGCTCGACCTCGTGACCGCACTGAATAAGATTCTGGGAACGAACTTGCAACCCCAGTTCGAACCAGCCCGCGTGGGGGATGTTCGCGATAGCCTAGCCGATATCTCGAAGGCCGAGCGGCTCTTGGGCTACGCGCCCGAGGTCGACTACCTGGAAGGGCTCAAGCGCACGGTTGATGCAATGCGCAGCGGCAAATAGTCGGAGCCCCTTGAGAATGGGTGGCACTGGCGTCCCTCAGACGCCAGTGGAATTGGGCGTACTTAACACTGGCGTCTTTTGGACGCCAGTGCCACCCTCTAATAAGCTCTCAGCGGCCAAACTACCACTTCAGGCCGAATTGCTCGCCGCCGCTGGAGCGGCCGATGCCACCCTTGAGCGGAGCGTTCCGCTTGGGGATGACTGGCTTGCGTGGTGGTTCGTCGACTTCCGCTTCCTCTTTCTTGGTCTCTTTGACCGGCGCCGCCAAGGTCGCTTTGAGCGAGAGGGACATCCGCTGCGACTCGGGATCGACCGAGAGGACCTTCACCGAGACGGTTTGGCCTTCCTTGACGATGTTCTTCACTGCGTAGACGCGACTGTGCGACAGTTCCGAGACGTGGATGAGCCCTTCGACGCCCATGGCGAGTTTCACGAACGCACCGAAGTCGGCGATCCGCGAGACCACGCCTTCGACAGTCGCCCCGACAGGGAACTTGCGATCGATGTCTTTCCACGGGTGATCGGCTTCGCTGCGATACGAGAGCGAGATCTTGCCCGTCTCGGGATCGAGCTTCTCGATCTTGACGCGGACCTTCTGTCCCTCGGTAAGGACTTCGCTGGGATGCTTGATGCGATCCCAGCTTAGCTGGCCGATGTGAATCAACCCGTCGACGCCACCGAGGTCGACAAACGCGCCGAAGTCCATCAGCTTGCGGACGACCCCGTCGCGCGATTGTCCGGGGGCGAGTTCCTGCAAGAGTTGTTTTTTGGCTTCCTCTTTTTCTCGTTCGAGGACTGCCCGGCGGCTGAGCACCAGGTTGCCGCGACGTTCGTTGGCTTCGGTCACAACGCACACCAGCTTTTGGCCGATGTAGTCGCCAAGGTTCTCGGTGCGATACAAGCTCACCTGGCTGGCTGGGATGAACCCTCGCACACTGCCCACGGCACACTCCAGACCGCCGATGTTGGCGCCGCTGATGCGGGCCTCGACCAGCGAACCTTGTCGCAAATCGGACCAGTCGGCGGCATTGGCCGAGAGGGACGCGCCGGGAATGTTTACGTCGTACAGGCCGTCTTCGCGGCTGCGGCCCGTGACTACCACGTCGAGCACGTCGCCGACGTTGGGAGGTGTTTTGAAGTTGCGGAGCGACGCCACTCCTTCGTTGCGGCCGCCGAGGGTGAAGAAGACATTGTCGCCGTGAACCTTGACGATCTGCCCGCGCTGCCGTCCTTCGTCGGCAGGCGTGGCGGCCTTCTTGGGTTCGGCAATCACTTCCTCGAGGGACTTGCCGCCGAGGGCTTCTTCCAGTTCTCGTTCCAGGTCGTCCGACAACGGACCGCGCTTTGAGGGGATGGGAATGTGTGTCGCAGCCGGAGGAGGAGGAGTGGAATCGCGGCGTGGTCCGCGATTTCGTCGCGGGCCTCGTTCACCTTGGCCGGGTTGTCCTTGGCCCGGTTGCTCACCAGGACCAGCTTCGCCGGCAGTGGTTTCTCCTTGAGCTGTCGAGGCAGCTGCGGCTTCGTCGGAGGTGGCCGAGTAATCGTAGGACTCGACTTCCTTTCCCGTCACACGTCGGACGATGCCGCTCAAGCCGCTGGGGGCTGATTCGGTGGGTTGTTCTTCGCCAGTCTTCTCTTCGTTCATGAACCGAACCTTCGCCTTCAGCACCGTCAATTAAAACTGATTTAGGTCAAAAAACGCGGAATTGCCGCAACGCATGAGTATCCCTAGCGATTGGGTCTTTCGCAAGGATAAGAGCCCACTGGACGCCAGACGGCCGAATTGTCACCGCCAACATAGGCTTTTCGCCGCGATACGATATCCTAGGTCGTCTCCTGTCGATCATCGCATTTTCGGTGCCGGCCACGTCATGAAACTTCCCTTTGATCCGCACGAGTATGGCCCGATCGTCGCCGAACTGCTCGCCAGCCCGGCCGTGCCGCCTTTGGGCCCCGGTAAGCCGAACGCCGCAATGCGGGAAAAGCTTGTCAGCTTGACGCCCGAGAAGCTGGCGGGGAGCCGAAAGATAATCGACCGCGCGGCGGCCCAGTGCTGCATTTCCGGGCTATGGCTGTGGCACAACTTCCTGGCCGAGTCGCACACGATCAGCCAGGAAATTGAGACGGCCGAGGGGAGTTTCTGGCACGGGATCATGCACCGCCGCGAACCCGATTATGGCAACGCCAAATACTGGTTCCGGCGGGTGGGATCGCATCCGGTCATCGGGCAGCTTGTCGAGGAGGCGCCAGCGCTCGGTTACCAGTTCACCGATCCGTATGCGTTTGTCGACTTCGTCGCTCGGGCGGAAGGCGCAGGCAACGATCAAAAAGAACTCGCGAGCCGCGTCCAGGAACTCGAATGGCAGTTGCTGTTCGACTTTTGTTATCGGGCGGCCATCTAGTGTCGCCGGCGGCGACAGGTAGTAGGTTTGGCTACATCAGAGGCCAATTCCCAAAGACGATCCGCCACTGCTCTCGTGTGAATCCACGATTGGTGAAGTATCCGTCCGATGGCTCCTGAGTGCCTTCCTGATTGACGATCAGGGCATCTAACTGAACGGTCAAGCCACCTTGGACTTGTGGCGTGGACTGCTGCGCGATGGCGAGAACTTCTCGGCAGTGCGGCATGTTGTGCCAGGGATTCGGCCGGTTACCTAGGAGGATTTCGTAAGCCCGGATGTACGAGACTTTTCTGCCTTCGCGGAGAAGGCGTTGAAATAGCTGATCTACCTGGCTCCTCGGCGTCTCGGTGGAAAGATTGACGATCTCGGCGTGGACGGCGGCCACTTGTTGCCAGGTCGAAGTGGTCCGCCAACCGTCGACCTTACATTCCTCGCCGCGGCAAAAGTATTTGACAGCGGCCTCAGCGGCGTCCTTCAAGTTCCTGTGGCGGAGTAGTCGTCCAACCTGATCGTGTGCACGCAACGCTCGTTCAACGTCGCCCTGAACGATGGGAATCGGAGATGGAAGTGCTTGCTCGCCCACTTTCTTAGGGTGGTGCAAGTTCTTTTTCAAAAAGATAGGGAGCATCGCCGCTGCGATCACCCCAGCCGCCCCAATTACCGCTGCGATGATTGTCGTATCCATGCCTGCTAACTTCCCTTTGTAAGGTCGCTGGCGGTTACCGACTTAGCCGCTTTGTTTGGCCGCCGTTGAGAACGGCTTGGCATAGCGACATCGACTGAATGCTTACCCCACTTCGATCATCGCTTTGATCACGCCGGTGGCGGGGTCGATCCATTTATCGAAGACATCGGGGACCGCGCTGAATCCGGCCTGGTGTGTAATCCACGGCTGGGTGTTGATCTCGCCGTTTTGGATGTGCTGGACGATGCGAGCGAAGTCGCTCGAGCGGGCGTTGCGGCTGGCGAGCAGCGTCAGTTCGCGGCGGTGAAGAACCGGCGCGTGGGGCATTTCCAGTTTGCCTTGCGTGATCCCCACGTAAACAACGCGCCCGGCAAAGGCTGCGAAGTTCATGGCTCGCACCATGCTGATGTGGTTGCCTGTTGCGTCGATGACAAGATCGGCGAAGTGGCCGTCGGTCAAGTTTGCGACGGCTTGCTCGTCCGCTTCAGTGCCTTGGAACTGGACCGTGTCGCGCACGCCCATCGTTTCGCGGACGAAGCGCAGACGCGACTCGGTGATATCGGCAACGATGGGCCGGGCACCTGAAAGCTTGACGAACTCGAGCGCCGAGAGTCCGATGGGGCCGGCGCCGATGATGAGGACCGATTCACCTTTCTTCGGCGCGCCACGATCGACGGCGTGGCAGCCAATTGCGAGCGTTTCGACGAGGGCCGCTTGTTCGAACGAGAGATTGCCGACGGGATGGAGCTTGCGCGCGGGCAAGGTCACTTGATCGGTCAAACCTCCGTCGCACATTACGCCGAAGGTTTGGTTGTGCTCGCAGCAATTCGTGAAGCCGCGCACGCACGCGTAGCACTTGCCGCAGTTGAGGTAGGGCTCGACGCAGCAGCGTTCGCCGACCTTCAGGTGCTTGACGTTGGCGCCGATCTTCAGGACCTCAACGCCTAGTTCGTGTCCGGGAATTCGCGGGAATGCGAAGTAGGGGAATTTGCCCAGGTAGCAACCGATGTCGGTGCCGCAGACGCCCATGCGGTGGACGCGGACCACGGCCTCGTCGGGGCCGGGCTCGCCGGGCGTCGGGATATCGACGAACTTCCAAGTTTTGGGAGCGGCAAGTTGCAGAGCACGCATCGCTAGTTATTCTCCGGCAGGCCTTCGACGTGGCCGATATCTTTGACGGGTTCGAAGATTTTCAGGACGTCGGCCACCAATTGCCGATCGATCGGCTGCGCGAGCCACTGGGCCCACTTGCGGACGTTCTCGGGATTCGCGCTGCCGGCCACAGTGGTCGTCATATCAGGATGATCACACGAGAATTGAATCGCCAGTTGCGCGATATCGACTCCATGCTTGGTGCACAACTCGGCTGCCCTGCGCGCGGCCTCGCGAACGGCGGGTGGTTCCTTGTGCCAGGCGGGCAATGTGGCGTTGGTTAGCAGCCGCGCGGCGAAAGGCCCGGCGTTCATGGTGCCGATCCCTTTGGACTTCATGAGCGGCACAATTTCTGTGGCGAATCGCGTGTTTTGCAGCGTGTACTGGTTGTACGAGAGCACGCAGTCGAGCGGCGCGTGCTCGGCGACGGTGCGGAAGATTTTCATCGGGTAACCGCTGATTCCGACGTAGCGGACCTTGCCTGCCTTTTGAATCTTTCGCAAGGCCGGCAGCGTTTCTTCCCAAATCTGCGGCATGGCGACGAACTCAATATCGTGGCACAAGATGATATCGAGATGATCGGTCCGCAGGCGATGCAAACTGACGTCGATACTCTCGGCCACGCGCTTGGCCGAGAAATCGAAGTGTTGCAAATCATAGCGGCCAAGTTTGGTACACAACAAATAGTCTTTGCGCGGGACGTCTTTCAGCGCGATCCCGAGCAGCACTTCCGACATGCCTCGTCCATAGAACGGCGAAGTATCGAGGAAGTTCATCCCCAGGTCGAGCGCCGTGCGAACGCTTTCGAAACATTCGTTCAACTGCACGGCGCGGAATTCGGCGCCGAGCGACGAGGCACCGAAACTGAGAATGGGGAGTTCCAGATCGGTCTTACCAAGCTTGCGAGTCTGCATGAGAGGTCTCGTGGTGTAGGACGTGTGTGCGTCAGAACGGACTCAATGTCCTACAGGAAGAGCGGCTTCATGTGCCGTTCGAACAGGTTCGAAGTCACTTGTTCGCCGACGATCTTCTCGTTTTGTTCGAGCAAATTGGTGTAGCGTGAACCGGCTTTCGCGGCGACCTTGAACGAGACGTGCAAGAGCTGGCGGACGTTGGCGTTGAACTTGGGATTGCCAGGAATGTGGCGAATGGCGGCCGCCATATCGGGCCCGCTCCAATCGTTGACAACCGCCGTCGATGGCAGCTTTGCGCGATCGATGTCGATCACACTGGCGTAGGGGGCGCAGAGCTCGTCCACGTGGCTGAGAGCGTAGCCGTAGATTTCTTTGGCTAACACCAGACCGTCGCCGCCCGCTTCGGAGAGCCCGATGAGCTCTTCCAGCCAAGTGGTCCCGGCAGTTTTCACGTGCACTCCGGCGCCGGTCTTTCGCAGCGCGTCGCGAATGATGGGATACAAGCTGAACTTGTCGCTGCCGCTGTGGACGCTCAGTTTCAAGTTCGCCGGCAAGCCGTACTGCTTCACCGCGTGGGCGATCACCGCCAGATCGTCGGCGAACTCGCGAGAGAACTGAGCAAGGTCGCCGACGTAGTCGACGCCCTTGTTGAATCGGCCCGTGAACTTGGGAGCGATGGTTTGCGCGCGGATCTTTTCGTCGGCCAATGCGGCCAAGATGATCAGGAGCTCCGGCGGCGTTTGGGGAGCGTCGGTTTCGTCCATCGAGACTTCGGCGATCATATTCCCTTCGCCGCGACGGGCCGCGATGTGGCGATAGATGTCGCCTGCTGCTTTGGCGGCCGTCAGGTATTTTCTGGCGACGGCTTTCACAAAATCGGCGTTGATCGAGAAGCCGCTTGTGAGTCCAGGGAAATCGAACTTGCCGACCAACTCGCCGTGGCGCTTCACAAAGGCATCGATCTCGGCATCGGCCGCGGGCTTGCCGATGTAGTCAGCCACATCGATGGTGAAGAAGTCGGAACAACTTAAAAAGCGATCGACGGTCGCGATCTGGATGTGGTCGGCGTCGACATGCCAAGCCCGGTCCCAACCTGCTTTAGTCACAGCAGTTTTCGCAGCGTCGAAGACGCTTTGCGGCTCGCTGCCGACGAAGTTGTGTTCGCGGTTGGACTTGTTCCAGACAGGAGTGACGTGCACGCCTTTTTGGGCCAGCAATTGAAAGGCCCGTAATTGCGCGGAAGCCTGGTGGGCAAAACGGTCGCCCACCCCAAACGAAAGAGCATCGAGCGTAAGCATAGTTGAATAACTCTCCAGCAAGTTGGCTCCGATTTTACGGGAAGAAGGCCGGCAAGCGGAGGTGGCCCAAGGCACGGCCTACTCGCTCCAAAACCGAGGTCGAATGCCCCCACGGCAAACAGAGGTTTGGGTCGCCGTAACGTAAGGTCCGTAACGTAAGAAACGATGGAAAACGACAATCCGTGGAAAACCGTGGTCAAATCGGCGACGAATGGGTAGAGAGCCCCCTGAGCGAGCTTGTACCGCATGTACTATTGAGTCTACGATTGTCCGGCAGCGTCCGGGTTGGCCATCGAACGTGGCCACCTCCAGACGTGTGACCACGCGTCATTTTTTGCGATCTCGTTATGTCAAAAACACCTGAAACGTCGAGTCCCCGCGCGGGCGGAAAATCGGCGGAAAAAAATCTATCCAAATCGAGCAGTCCCAAGCCGACGGGGCGGATCGAATTCGAGTCGATCGAGATCGATTTGCGCGACCCAGTGATCGCGGCCGTGCTCGCGTGGCTGTGGCCTGGTCTGGGGCACATCTATCAGCGCCGTTATGCCAAAGGGGCGCTGTTCATGACGTGCATCACGACGCTCTTTTTTGCGGGCGTCTTTCTAGGGGGCGGGCGATCGGTATCCGCTTTCGACGGCGAAGCGATTCGCGCGCGAAAGTACGGCATGATCATGCAGTTCGCCGCCCAATTTGGCTGCGGCGGACCCTCGTTTCCCGCGGTCGTGCAGCAGGTACGGGTGACTCGCAATCAAGCGCCGCTGTGGCACGGATTCATGGCTCCGTACAGCGACACGCAGTTATCTGACTTACACAAGAGGTATGGGGCCGCGTTCGATATCGGCATCCTGTACACCATGGTCGCCGGCCTGCTCAACATGCTGGTGATTTTCGATGCCTTTGGTGGCCCGCTCGCGCCGCCGGCGGAGCCGCAAAAAGGGGACGGGGACAAATCCCGCGACGGCCCACCCGATTCACCGCCAGGAACGCCTGACGCTCAAGCTGCCGAAGGGAGCAACGCATGAACCTGATGGCTGCCCCCCTGTGGTACCTGTTTCCCGTGATTGTCGCCGTGAGCTTTGTGTACGGAGCCACGCGCCACGAGCTCCCTGGGCCAATCCTGAGCCATTCGTGGCGGGCCGGGGCCTGGATGGCGGGCTTTATGCTGGTGATCTACGGCGTAATTCGAGGGCTTTCCTGGCTGTTGATTGGGTAGGTTGCTTTGGCGCACCTAACACTGGCGTTTTTAGGACCCCAGGCGCCACCCAAATGACCAAATAGGACGCTTGGGCCACCCTCGACAGTCGGGCGGATTCGCGATACCATACGTGACTCGACACAATCAAAGGGAGCCAAGTAGGCTCCTGCCACATCTTTCAAGTCGTTTTGTCACAACGACTTACGGTGGCAGATTGATGGTGATGTCGAGAAGTTGCCTGGGTGCTCTGATGTACGCAATTATCGTTGACGGTGGCCGTCAGTATCGGGTCGAGAAAGATCAAATTCTCTTGATCGATTATCGTGAAGCAGCCGAGGGAAGCACTCTCACGCTGGACCAGGTCCTGCTGGTAGGTGGCGAATCGACGAAGATCGGCAAGCCGACCGTCGCCGGCGCCAAGGTGGAAGCCGAGGTTCTAGGCGATCAACCAGGCACCAAGATTTATGTGAGCAAATTCCGCCGGCGGAAGAACTATCACCGCCGCACCGGCCACCGCGCCATCTACACCAAAGTGAAGATTACCGGCATCACCGCATAGGCGGGCGTTGATTCGGTAAATGCTTTTACCTGAATGCTTTACGGCGAGACGATAACGTCTCGCCGTCTTTTTTTGCGCCGGTGGTGCGCAACATTTGCCGGTTGCGATCCGGTCGAATAGCATGGAGAGATTGACACGTTTTTGCCTCGCCTTAAGGCAGGGCCGCGCATTGGGGTGAACATTACGGGGCAGGGTGGTAGCGTCCACCATTTTGACCCACTGCGTCCAGCATTCGACCGGTAGGACAACTCATGAGTGACGTGACGGCCGAACAGCTATCCCAGCGGATCCTCGACGCCAACTTGGTGGAACCGCGGCAGCTCGACCTCATTCGTAGCGAGATGGGGACGCACGACGTCGAGCTAGCGGACTTCATCCGGCAACTGGAGCGAAAAGAGCTGCTCACCAACTTCCAGATCGACCGCCTGCTGAAGGGGGAAAAGGGAGGTTACTTCTACGGCGACTACAAGGTTCTGTACCTGACGGGTACGGGAACGTTCGCCCGCGTGTACCGCGCGGTGAACATGAAGACGGGCAAGGTCGTGGCCGTCAAAGTGCTGCGCAAGCGTTTTCGCCAGAACAAAGAGGAGTCGCTCCAGTTTCTTCGTGAAGGAGAAATCGGCTCGAAACTGCGGCACCAGAATATCGTCCCGATCTACGAAGTGAGCCGCGACCCGAATGCTCCGTATCTTGTGATGGAGTTCGTCGAAGGGCGCAACCTGCGGGAATTCATCAAGGTGCGGCGCAAGTTCACGCCCATGGAAACCGTGAACATGGGGCTCGATATTCTGAACGGCCTTGCCTACGCGGCCGAAAAAGGGCTGGCGCATCGTGACCTGAAAATGTCGAACGTGCTGGTCACAGCCAAAGGCTTGTCGAAGTTGGTGGACTTCGGTTTGGCCTCTCTCGCTGAAGGATTCAAAGACAGCGGCATCGACGACGTTCGAGCGGCGCGGGCCATCGACTATGCCGGACTCGAGCGAGTCTCGGGCGTGCGCAAGGACGACCCGCGAAGCGATCTCTTCTTCGTCGGCTGCATCTTGTACCACCTGGTGAGCGGCCACACGCCGCTGGCTGAAACTCGGGACCGTTTGCAACGGCTTTCGGTGCAGCGCTATTCTGATATTCGTCCCATCCAAACCATCGAGCCCGATTGTCCCAAGGCGCTGGCCCTTTTCATCATGAAGGCGCTGGAACTCAAACCGGACAAGCGATTTGGCAGCGCGGCGACCATGCTCACCGAACTTAAGAAGGTGAAGGTGCGCATGGAGAACGGCACCGCCGACATGGTCGACGAAATGGCGAATGCCCAAGGGGAGTCCCAACATGCCGGCCCGCTGCTCGACGTTTCGACCGAAAACAAAACGGTGATGCTGGTCGAGTCGAAAATGGAGATGCAGGATCTGCTTCGCGACCGCCTTAAGAAAGGGGGCTACCGCGTTCTCATTTTGAGCGATCCCGCTCGAGCCCTTTCGCGATTTTCCGATCCCGAGCATCCGGGCGCCGACCTGGTAATTTTTTCGGCGCCGGAGTTAGGCTACGAAGCCCTCGATGCCTTCAATCAGTTCGCCACGGGCGACAACACGCGCCATCTGCCGGCGATTTTGTTCTTGGATCAGAAGCAAAAGGACCTGATCAAGGAGGCCCGGCTGTCCGACCGCCGTGTGTTCTTGATGATGCCCCTTAAGGTTCGGGAACTCAACGACGCCATCGTCCAATTGCTGACACTCTCGGCTTCGAAGTCGGCATAACGGGAAGTCGGCATAACGGGCACTTCCACAACGCCAGGTTGGTTTCTTGCCATAATGGTTCGCGGCATCCGCGAATCATAATAGTTGCGACCCTTCCGCGCTTCTTTATGCCGGGCCCGACCGCCCCGGCCAGCCAGACAGAGGCTGGCCTCGCCCTGGTTGGTGGAGAATCGAATCGTGCTCGACGAAAACTTGTGCGACCGCCTTAAGAATTATGGGGCCATTCTCCATCACGACGGCGCGACTCCGACCTCGACGTATGTAGGAAACGACGAGGCGCTAGTGGCGCTCGAACGCCACGTCCGTAAGGCCCGCAATAACTCGCTTCTCATTCGCGGTCCGTCCGGCGTAGGTAAGACGGCGACGATCCGGGAACTTGCCCGTCGGCTTGCCAACGACGACGACGAACCTTGGTATGTGCTGGAAACGTCGACCACGCAGTTGATGGCCGACACCGTTTACCTGGGCGAGTGGCAGACGCGAGTTCGCAATCTGGCCAACGATGCCAAGCGCTCCGAACGAATCGCCGTGTTCATTACCGATATCGCCAACCTGACGGGCGCGGGAAAGAGTTCGAAATCGGACGAGAGCATCGCAGCTGCCCTGACAGCGTACGTGGAGCGCAAGGAGGTGGTGCTGATTGGCGAATGCACGCCGGAAACGTATCGCACGGGGATCGAGCGTCATCCGTGGTTTAAGAAGCTGTTCACCGTGTTCAACGCCGTCGAGCCCGACGACAAGATGGTCGAGCAAATCCTGCGCGGCGTGGGAAAGGGATTGTGCGACGATTTTACCGATGAGCACGAACAATCGATCGCCGTTTCGGACGACGCTTTCCGTGCGCTGCGGAATTTTGGGAAGCTCTACTTTCCCGGAACGGCGGCTCCCGGCGGGTCGGTCCGTTTGCTTGAGCATCTCATGCAGGAGCTGCTCGACGCGACGGGCGTGAAACAACCGGCGAAGCACGATACCGCCAAACCGCTAGCGATCTCGCACCAACATGTCGTCCGCGCGCTGCATTCGATGACGGGCGTTCCCATCAAGTTGCTGGATGACTCGCAGCAACTCTCGCTCGAGGAAACACGAAAGTTCTTCGAGTCGCGCGTCGTGGGGCAGAATTGCGCCGTCAGCGAAGTGATCGACTTGATCACGATGGTGAAGGCCGGCGTCACCGATCCTAAAAAGCCGATGGGCGTGTTGTTCTTCGTCGGCCCCACCGGCGTTGGAAAGACGGAAACCGCCAAGGCGATGGCGGAGTTCCTGTTCGGCAGCGCCGATCGGATGCTCCGCTACGACATGTCGGAGTTCAAGGAATGGAACTCGTACGAGAAGCTAATCGGCTCGCCGAATGCCTCCGAAGATTCCACCCACAGCGGCGGGGCGATGCTAAACGTAGTCCGGCAGCAGCCTTTCTCGCTGATCTTGCTGGATGAAATCGAAAAGGCGCACGCCAATGTGTTCGATTTGTTCCTGCAACTCTTCGACGACGGACGATTGACCGATTCGCGTGGGCGAACCGTCAGCTTCACCCAGACGATCATCGCCATGACGTCGAACCTGGGGAGCGAGATCCAAACGCCGCGCGGTTTCGGGTTCAAGCAAGAGTCCCCCTCGCTGCAACTGGAGAACACCGTTCGCGAATCGATGCGGCAATTCTTTCGGCCGGAGTTGCTCAACCGCATCGACCGGGTGGTAATCTTCCAACCGCTAAAGCCCGAACATCTTCGGGCCATGGCGGAGCGAGAACTTGACAATGCGCTCAGTCGCGGCGGATTGACGCGGCGGAACGTGACCGTCGATATCGATCCTGGCGTGTACGACATTTTGACCCGCGAAGGATACAACCCAGCCTTTGGGGCGCGGCCGCTGAAGCGGGCCGTCGAACGGCTCGCGCTGCTTCCTATTGCCAACGCTATCGTCCGGACCTCGCCCACCACCGAGCCGGTGGTGTTTCGCCTGGTTCCCTCGGGCAAGAAGCTGGCGGTGAAGCGAGTGGGTCCGCCCGAGCGTGTCGTCAAAGCGGTGCCGACGGAGATTGTGGTCCGCGACGAGATCCGCAAGCGGCGCGAGAAGGTCACGCCTGCCGATGCTCAAGGGGAGTGCGATCGATTGCTGCAGTCGGTCGAGCAGATCGAATCGATCGCCGAGACACTGGCCCTGGCGACTCGCAAGATGGAACTGACCGAGCAGGTTGCGCGGCACGACACGTGGAAGGATCCGGTGGCTGGACGAGCCGCCCGCGACGAACTGCACTACATCGAGCGGACGCTGCTGACCATCGACGAACTGCGCAAGGCGTCGCAAAACGCCTGCGACGACGTGGTTTCGCAGGGCAAGAGCCGCTCGCAGAGCGGAAGTGCGTTGGCCTTGGTTCGACGATTACAACGCCGCGCCGAGATTGTCGCCTTCAGCATGCAATCGGACGATCCGCTGCATGCCAGCGATTGCATTGTGGAACTCGTCGAGGTGGGCGATCCAGTGACGGGCGATCCCGACTATGTCTCAATGCTGGCCGACATGTACACCAATTGGGCGCTGTCGCAGGGCTTCAGCGTCCACGTCGTGAACGAACGCAAAACGACGACCCGCCACACCGAGCAAGTCACGTTGGCGATTGAGGGGTTGGCCCTGTACGCGATTCTGGCTCGCGAGGAAGGGCTGCACGAGATGCGGGTTCCGAAGTCGGCCAAGCTGCAACAGCTGCCGCGATATGTGCGCGTTCGCGTGTTGCCGCTGGAGCCGGAACGGCGTTGCCCGTTGCCGGATGAGGATCTCACGGTCACGCAGGTGCGAGTGAAAGGGAAGAGCCCGCGGGTGGGGGACTTTCGCACGGAGATGTCCGTCCTTCACAAGCCATCGCATGCGCGAGTGAGCGCCAAAAATGGCCTTTCGATCGAACAGTCGGCCATGTGGCTGACGGAGTGGCTCCGCAGCGAGTTAGTGCGATCAGAATCGCTGGGGAAAACAACGATCGACGATACGGTTTCCGAGCGCCCGGTCCGCCGCTATTCATGGGGTCCGGGGGCGGAAGTTCACGACTTCCGCAGCGGGATTGTAACTCACAAGCTCGAGGCGCTCTTGAAGGGGGACCTCGATCCATTCTTGCCACTGGAGCCGCTGGTGGCGCCTGATCCGCCGAAGAAGGCGAGCGTGGCTGGGGATTAAACTTGAGTTGCATTGGCGTCACTTAGATGCCAGTGCTACCCTTCCTTCCAAGTCGAACCCAGGGGCAACCGCACTCTTGGCGAGTGCGGCTGCAGGTTGAACGATTCGGGAGCGGCGACTTACCGGTTCAGGGGCGACTTGGGTTCGCTGGTTCCGTTGGTGCTGGGCGGGACGACTTTGCCTTGCTCTTCGGTGAGCTTCACTAGGGCCTCGGGTAGTTCGACGCCGCCGATGTCTTTCATCACTTGCAGCATCGGAGGCATCGTGCGGGCCATGCCGCTGATGAAGTCGCCGACGTTGCTGCGGCCGTTGCCGTTGCCGCCATTTTCCCAGACCACAACCTTGTCGAACTTGATGTTCGCCATGGCCTTAGCCGACGCCTCGGCCAGGTTGTCGAGGTGTTCCAAGAGCAGAATTTGGAAGGCTTCTTTGGCGCCGCCGCAAGCATCGATGATCTGCTTGAGGCCTTCGCCTTTCTTGGCCAGGATCTCGTATTGGCCTTTCGCCTCGGCGGCCAATCGCAGGTAGGTGGCGTTGGCTTCGGATTCGGCTTGCAGGCGGCGGGTCTCGGCGGCAGCTTCGGCATCGACAATCGCTCGCGCCTTTTGGGCCTTGGCCGGGGCTTCCAGTTTCGCTCGTTGTTCGGCTTCGACGCGGTCGGCTTCCGCGATGGCGGCCTTGGCCATGGCGACGTTTTGTTGCTCGAGAACCTGCGCTTCGGCTTGCTTTTTGCGCACTTCGGCTTTCTCGAAGGCTTCGGCTCGTTTTACCGAGAGTTCGGCTTGTGAAGCGGCGACCTTGGCGTTGGCTTCGTTTTCGCCGCCGATGGCCAGAGCTTCGGCAGCTGCGGTTTGGATACGCATCTGCCGTTCGGCTTCTTTCACTTGTACTTCGCGCTCGAACTGCGACGTCTTTTCGCCGACGGTCTGTTCTTTTTCGAGCGTCGCCAGGCGAATCGCTTGTTGCTGTTCGGCTTCGCGGGTACCGATCGCTTGTTCTTTCTTGGCGCCGGCAATTTGGACCACCTTGTCGCGTTCGGCGCTGGCGACACGAATTTCACCGGAGCGTTCGTTATCGGCGACGTCGCCGCGGGCTTGCTGGATGGCGGCGGACGCGGCCTTTTGGCCGATCGCGTCGATGTAGCCCGACTCGTCGGTGATGTCGGTGATGTTCACGTTGATCAGTTGCAAACCGATCTTGGCGAGTTCGGGTTCGAGCGAGCTTTGCACGTGTGCCAGGAATGTTTCGCGGTCGCGGTTGATCTCTTCGATTCGCATCGAGGCAATCACTTGCCGCAACTGACCGAAAATCATTTCTTCCGCTTGCTTGCGAACTTCACCCGTGGAGAGTCCGAGCAAACGGACGGCCGCGTTCTGCATGACTTCGGGCTTAGTGTCGATCGCCACCATGAAGACGCTGGGCACATTCACGCGGATGTTTTCGGCCGAGAGTGCGCCGCGCAGCGGGACTTCGATCTGAATCGGTTCCAAACTCAAGTAGGCGTAGTCCTGGATCAACGGCCAAATAAAGGCCGCACCTCCGTGAACCGTTTTGGCCGAGTGGCCGCTTTTGCCAGTACGCCCGAAGATCACCAGCACCTTATTGCTGGGGCAGCGTTTGTACTGCTTCATCAACATGATCAGCATCGTGAACATCACGATGCCGACTAGCGCGGCGGCGACAACCAAGATGATCGCCATCTGCTGGGCCGACCCGAACTGCGCGAGAAGTGTCATAGTGGGGCCTTTCGCTTTCTTGCTGTGTGCGTGAGGTGTTTTGTGCGTTGTGGGTATATTGTCTCTGGGCTGCGTTCGTCTCGAACGCGGCTTACGTTTGCGTTAACTCCGCCGGACTGCGATGGTCCGGCCTACGGGACGCGTGCGACTTCTATGTCGTCACTTGCGTTTCGCGCGTGGGGGCTTCGCCGGGTACGGAATCGGCGGCGATTGCCACTCCTTCCGGTGCAACTTCCAAAGTGCTGCCCGTCACGGCAACAACTCGAACAATCGAACCCGACTTGAGGGGCCGATCGACCGAAGTCACCGCCGCGAATTCCATCAAGCGATTTTGCAGCTTGATTTGGACTTTGCCCTGACCGCTATGAGCAGGAGGAATCATCAGATAGACGGTGGCCGTGTGGCCGATCGCCCGTTCGACACGGACGGTTCCGTCTTCCGACAATCGCCCGATCTGCTTCATGAGCCAATGTACGCCAAAGACCGCGGCCGAGCCCGCAGCGATAGCCACCAGCCCCTGCTGCAACGGGGTCAACCCGCCGTAATATCCGGCCAGTCCACCGAGTCCGAGGAAGGCCGAGCCTGCCACCATCGTGCGGAACGACAGAATGCCAAACAGCCACGTGGTGTAACTGCCATGACCGTGCTGATCGGAAGCAGCGTGTTGATCGGCGTGGTCGATATCCGCATCATGACCGGTAGCGTCATCGATTCCATCGGCGGCATCGGGCAGATCGTCCGCGATCTCCGTGTCGCCCGCGAGGCCCAATACGGTGAGGACCATCTGGCAAATGAGAATGGTTCCGCCGAGCGTCGCGCAGATGAGAAAGAAAGCGTACATCGCCTTAGACTCCCGCAAGGAGGAACGTCGAGAACTGGCTTTTAGCAGCCAATTGGCTCGTTACAGAAGGTTCGCTTTTCTACTCCTAATCTTAGGGTACGGCAGGGCGAATCGCCGCCGTAACCGCATAACCTTCACAGAAAGCCCGGAAAAACCGGCAAAAACGGTTAGGAAGGCTTCAGAAGTCAGGCTTCAGGCTCCAGGGGGACCGCACTCTTGGCGAGCTCTTGGCGAGTGCGGCTACCAAGGATGTTTGCCAGTGCATGCTGTAGCCGCGTTCACCAGAACGCGGATGGCCCTTCGGCGCACACCCACGAATAGTCCAATCAGCCGCTTCCCAGGCTCCACCTTCCGCACTCTTGGCGAGTGCGGCTACGGGACTTTCGCACTCTTGGGGAGTGGGGCTACGGGGACCAACCCGGCTATTTGCCGAGGGCTGCTTTGGCTTCGGCGGCGACGTGTTCGGGCGTGATGCCGAAGTGCTTGTAAAGCACACCGGACGGAGCCGAGGCGCCGAAGCTGCTCATACCCACGAAGCGACCTTGTGGACCTAGGTAAGGATCCCAACTTTGGCGGATCGCTGCTTCGCAAGCGACGCGAGCCGTAATCGAAGGTGGCAACACGCTATTGCGATACTCAGCGTCTTGCGCATCGAACCACTCGAAGCACGGCACGCTCACGACGCGAGCTTGAACACCCTCGGCGGTGAGAAGCTCTTGCGCTTTGAGAACGATGTCGACTTCAGTTCCAGTGGCCATCAGGATGACGCTGGGCTTGCCACTGGGGGCCTCCGACAGGATGTACGCTCCTTTGGCAACGCCTGATGCCGCGCCGAACTTGGTGCGATCGAGCGTGGCGACGTTTTGTCGCGAGAGGACCATCGCGGCAGGGTGATGCGTATCTTTCAACAGCGCGCGATACGCCTCGGCGACTTCGTTTGCGTCGGCAGGGCGGATGACCGAGAGACCAGGAATCGCGCGGCACGCGGCCAGGTGTTCGACCGGTTGGTGAGTCGGGCCATCTTCGCCGAGGCCGATCGAGTCATGCGTGAGAACATAAATCACCGGACGATGCATGATCGAGGCTAACCGCATCGCCGGCCGCATGTAGTCGGTGAAGACAAAGAAGGTCGCCCCGTAAGGGCGAAGTCCGCTGAGCGAGAGCCCGTTGCAGATCGAGCCCATCGAGTGTTCGCGAATGCCGAAGTGCAGGTTGCGGCCACCATAGCTGTGGGCCTCGAAGTGACCGGCTTCTTTCGACTCGATCATCGTCATCGTCGACGGGGCCAAGTCGGCCGAGCCGCCGATCAGCCACGGGAAGACGGGCGACAACGCATTGAGAACTTTGCCGCTGCTGACGCGCGTGGCCATGCCCTTGGCGTCGGCGGGGAAAGTTGGAATGCCGGCTTCCCATCCTTGCGGCAACTTGCCGGCCCAGATGGCTTCGAGTTCGGCCGCTTCCTTGGCGTACTTCTTTTTGTATTCGGCGAACTTGGCCCGCCACTCTTCGTTGACCTCGGCGCCGCGGGCCCCGATCTTGTTGGCGAAGTGTTCGGGAACTTCGCCTGGCACGCGGAACGATTCGTCCTCGGGCCAGCCGTAGAACTTCTTGGTGAGTTTGATCTCGTCGGCACCCAGCGGCGCGCCGTGGGCGTTATGGGTATTAGCTTTGTTGGGCGAGCCGTAGCCGATGATGCTCTTAAGGACAACGATCGTCGGCTTGTCGGTCGTCTGCTTGAACTTCTCGATCGACTGGTTGATAGCCTTAAGGTCGTTCGCGTCCTTGACGTGAAGCACGTTCCAACCGAAGCCCTCGAAGCGGCGACCGACGTCTTCGCTGAAAGCGAGTTCGGTTTCCCCTTCGATGGTGATATTGTTGTCGTCGTAGACCCACAGCAAGTTGTTCAGCTTCAAGTGGCCGGCGACGCTGGCCGCTTCGCTGGAGACGCCTTCCATCAAATCGCCGTCGGAGCAGAGGACGTAAACGTCGTACTCGAACAACTCGAAACCGGGCTTGTTGTAACGGGCGGCGAACCACTTGCTGGCCATCGCCATGCCGACGCTGGTCGCCACGCCTTGGCCGAGCGGGCCGGTGGTTGTTTCGATCCCGGCGGCGTCACCGTATTCAGGGTGGCCGGCGCAGGGGCTGCCGAGTTGGCGGAAGTTCTTGATGTTGTCGAGGGTGATGGCCGGTTCGTCGTGGACTTTGCCTGCCTTGTCGACCTTCTTCACGCCTGCCAGATGGAGCACGGAGTAAAGGAGCATCGAGGCATGGCCGCACGACAAGACAAATCGGTCACGACCGGGCCAGTGAGGATCGGCGGGGTCGTATCGCATGTGGTCGTTCCACATCGCGTAGGCGACAGGAGCGAGGGCCATCGGCGTTCCCGGATGGCCGCTGTTGGCCTTCTGCACGGCATCCATGCTGAGCGTGCGGATGGTGTTGATGGCGAGTTGTTCGATGCTACCGGTGGCGAGCGACATAAGACGGAGAGCCCTTGGGACAATACGAAAAGGGGAATGAATGGGGTTCAGCGATCCACCCGCCGGCGCCGCGAACACCCATGACGCAACGAGATCAAAGGCGCTCGATTGTAGAGGAAACGGGGCGTTTCGGGCAGCAAGGGCGAGATGGGCCGCCGGCCTAGGCGAAAGCGCTAGGGAAATTGGTCCAACCTTAACCGGTGCGCAGTGTTACCCAATGGAAGATGGGGAGAAGGGGCGTCGAAGGGGAGGGGGAGAAGATTTCGAGATTGATGATTGGTGATTTTTGATTTGCGAAGTGATTCACTCCCTATCTCCCATTCACCCCTTCTCCCCCTCCACGACCGGAGCGCGACCTTGCGTCCATCGAAGAAAGCACGCACTCGCACAACCTTTGCCAGTGATGGGGGCAGCACCCGCTCAGCCATAAGGCATTTGGATATTGCTCCCGTGGTCACTAGTCGACCACGAGCCCCTTTGCGTCGACGTCCAGGGGGAGGCCGCGAGCCACGGCGTTCAAGATGATTTGCTTCAGGTAGAAGGTCGGTACACGTCCCTCGACGTGCACGGTATTGCCACGTGCCGATAGCTTAAGGTCGGATCTTCTTCCCACGCGTTCTCGCAGCTCAGTTTGCAGCTTGTTGAGAATCCCTTCGATCCGCCCCACTGAACTAGAAATCATCTTGCGGCTCCGACGTCCGTTGCAACCAAGGTATGGATGGAGGTTGTTGAGTGTTAGCACGCCGTGTGCCAAAATGACTGACCCTCCTTTTTGCGATCGCAGTTGGTTCCCCCCTGTGCAAGCGATCGCGTTCGCTCGCTTGATCGAGACATCTATGACACACATCCCTGTCGGTCCCTTGGTTTATGAGTTCAGTCGCCACAATGACCCGCGCGCTACGGTCGCCCCGGGCGAGTGGTTCACGGTCGATAGCGAGGATGCCTTTAGCGGGCAAATTCGAACCAACGACGACCGCCGCGACAAAGCCAAAGTCCCCAAGAGCAATCCCGTCACGGGACCTATCGTGGTTGAGGGCGCGATGCCAGGAGATTCACTGGCGGTGACCATTGCCTCGATCGAACCGACGATGGGAAAATGTTTCACGCGCACCGGCCAAGCCGGAATGCTGACCGAATGGCTGGGGAGCGATTGCCCTCACGGCGTTCACGTGTGCCCGATCCGCGACCGTGCGATTGAGTGGGCACCGGGCGTGCAGATTCCCTATCAACCAATGCTCGGCTGTTTGGGAACCGCCCCAGAGTGGGGCGTTCCAACGACATTGCCTGCTGGAAATCACGGCGGCAATCTCGACATCATCGAAGTCGCACCGGGCAACACGATTCACTTGCCGGTGTATGTCCCTGGAGGATTTCTTTACCTAGGCGATGCGCATGCCGCGATGGGGCACGGCGAACTCTCGGCGAGCGGGCTCGAGATGCCCGCGCAAACCAAGCTGAAAGTCGATGTGATGAAAGGTAAAACCATTCCCGGACCGCGGATCGAGACGCCCGACGAGTTGATCGCGATCGCGACCGGCAGCCCGATGGAGCGCTCGATCGCCGATGCTTCGTCGCGATTGATTCTGTGGCTCGAAGCGGACTATGGGCTGAATCGCTGGCTCGGCTACGACCTGCTCACGCACGTGGCGAGGTACAGCGTGGGCTGGTTCGCGATGGGAACCGTGGGGGTCAAGATCGCCAAGCGGTTCATCCCGAAGGCGTCGTGACGCGGACCCAGCGGAAACCGTGTCGGCGGGAGACATAGAGAGGCAAGCATAGCGAGCTCGCTCCGACTGCCCACGGAATGACAAAGTCGGTAAGCGCCGCTGGAGCGTGAGCACGAAATATTGAGTCGCTGGCTAGAAAAAGGACCGATGCCGCGACCAACGCCACCAGAACTTTCACTGCGAGTTGCCACTGCCAAGCTGGCCAGTCACGGAGCCATAGCCACGACAGGCCCACCGGCAAGCTGACCGAGATGGCTGTTAACGCCCCCAGCCTGGCTGCGATGGTCGCCCACGACAGGTCGGGCGCCAATTGATATTGCTTTAGTTGAATCGTGAGTGCGACCAGTGCCGTGACAAAAAGAAGGCCGCCCAAAGAGAATTGAAAGGGCCTCGTCTTGGATGAGTGCATGGGAATTGATAGTCGCCAACCAAATGCATGGAACACCCACACACCGAGCGCGGCAATGAGGGTTGGCAGAATGATTTCGAAAACGGGCGAGGATTTATATAGATCGAGTAAGTGAAACAAACCCGTGCGATTCATGTAGCAGGAGCGGATCGGACGAACTCGGCAACGATCACAAGCAGCAGCCGCCGCCAAACGCTTTCCAAGCTCGACGCAAGATAGACTCCGGCAGCAGTGGCAAATCCAGTTTCGAGTAAGGATAGTCCGGCCAGACCAGAGACTTCGCAAACCCACACCATGGCGATGCACGTCGAGGTGAAGCAATCGAACATGGCCCACCAAAGTTGACCTTCTCGTGCCGCCACGGCGACGCTGGCCGGCCAGATCAGCAGGCCAATGGTGACGATCATGGCCGCAAACATGGTCTTGCGTTTGATTAGCGACGATTCGGCGACAAGTTTGCCCGTCGCAATGTCCCACACCTGAATGGTCGACTGGCGATCGATAGTGACGAGTTCCTTGCCGTCGAGACTGCTCTTGAACTCAAAGATCCCCGCAGGCACGAAAATGTGGATGGGACTTTTTTGAGGGGGCTTGAGTTCCAGCGTGCGGTGGTCGATTCTTGTCGCCTTCGGCAGCCAGTCGTTAAGCGAGCGGAGCCTTTCGTCATCATCACTGGGACGACGGGCGGATTCCATGATCGCAGTGACCTCAAATCTTCTCTCGCCTGTTGCCCTGTAGCAAACATCGAGAAGTTTCGAACCATACGGAGTCTTGCAGGTTCGAATTTCATTGCTGCGACGATCGCTGCCGTCTTCGATAAGGGTGAAGTTGCGAGTCTGATCGATCGCATGAATTGTTTGATTGGCTAGTACTAGCGCATCTCCTGATTTGAGAGGAAGCGTGACGATCGTCGTCTTAAACGGAGGCGCGAGATCGGTGAGTTCGATTTCGTCCTTGTCGTTCAAGTTGGCGATGGCGGCATGCTCTCCTTCACAAGCAACGAGGGGATCAGCGTGAGGGTTGCTGTGATTCCGCTGCGGAAGAATCCCGCTCGGTATCAACCAAAAACGGCCCGTCCGCCAGTCCCAAGCTTGGGATTGACCGGTTCGATCCACCAGGAACAGTGGCGGTCCAAATCGACCAAGGGTACTTCCGTACAAGCCGGGCACTTTATAGTCGACTGCCACGACGGGCTGTAGACGACGAGTACTCCAGGGCAATAAGCCAATCGAGATCGCCCCGGCTGCGATCAGAAGCATGAAGCGCAGCGGCCACAAATCTCCGAACCACTTGCCCACAGCGCGGCTCCGGTAGACGTCAGGCGATGTTTCGTCGAGCTAGATCTCGATATCGCTGTCGCGATAGGTGATGCGGTCGCGGGGATGCCACAGGGGCAAACCTAAGCGTAATCGTTCGGCCAACACGTCGATCTTCTCGGAGCTACCGGGAAGGGCCGCCGTGGGGGCCACACGTTCGACGCTGTCGTCGTTCGGTTCAAAATTCCAGACACCCAACTTGATGGCTTCAAGAACCGATTGAGGCACGTTCGCTGCTCCTTGAGACCTGCCTGGCTAAAGGGGAGTGGGTGTTTGTTGGTGACGGTCGACGATGGCGATCCCAAGTTATCGCCATGCGCCCTGTTCGCTTCGCGCCTGATCGGCTCCAACCTGTTGCGAAGTCGAACCCCTCTTGAACCAACCCGGCCGGCCTTGCCACCAGCGAAGCGGATCAAGCGGAAGTCACGTTGCCTGGCTTGTTGCGGGCCACTCCATTGCAGCGTCGTGCTTCGCCGCAACATCAAAACGTCTGTGAAACGTCTTTCCAAACAACAGGCGTAATATCCAAGAACAAAAATCGTCTGTCAACGCGCCGTAATCTTGTTAAGAAAAAAGAACGCCCGCGTGGGCTTGTTCCTGATTGACAACGGCTTCGTGGAGTGCTTGAACACGATGCTGCCCTGGGCTACTTCAACTTGTGCACTTGCACTTGAATGATCGTCCCGCGCGCGTAGGCTCCTTCACTCGCATCGTAAAGGAAGACGGTCTCGCCCGAAGCCAATTCAGCGGGAAAGTTCATCTTTTGGAGGGCAATGACGGGCCGCTTGAGAGTTTGATCGGATTCGTCCTCAATGTAGCTGGCGGGCATGTGTCGACTTGCCGGAACGCTGTCGGGAATCTGATACGAGGACTGTATTTCCATTTCCAGCTGAACTCGGCCGTTGGGCAACATCTCCGGTTTCACTCGCAAGCGGTTGCCAATATCGGCCATGGTGAGCAAGTCTTTCCCATCGCTCGCTTGTTCCACGACGGGGATCTGCCCGCCAACCATGAAGCTCGCCTCGCGTCCGTACTGCATCATCAACTTCGGTGCCGAAAGCACCTGGGCATTAATCTTCTGAAGCCCTGCCACAACGGCCGCGACTTCTTCCTTCGACACCGCGCGGAATTGTCCATCGTTCCAATCGCCGACATGGTCACGCAGAAGTGCCGCATCGGCCTGGTAGACGACTGCTGTCAACTGAACGTGCTGCGACGGCGGATTGAACCGCTCATACAACTTGAGCGGGGCGATGGTTGCGGCAATAGCCACGGTTGCGATCAAGCAATCGCGAAGCGTGAACTGAAACCACCGCTTGCGCGGAGGAGAAGCTGCATCCTGCATGGGGCAATCCTTGCCGGTGGGGGAGAAATCCGCACATATTAAAGGGAGTTTCACAATCCGCCGTCAAGAATGAAACTTTGGCAGCGCAATATTGGTAACCCTCAGTGCGAAAAGAATGATGGCGGACGTTACGAGCCCCGATTCTTGGGTCTAGGCCGTGACATCACGCGGAGGACTTTCGATGAGCGAAAACTCGAAAAATAGTGGAGATCACGTGGGCAGTGGCTCTGGCATCGGATTGGTGATGGGATCCGCTTTTGGGCTCGTTGTGGGTGTCGTCTTTGGCAACCCCGCTCTTGGTGCCATGTTAGGTGCAGCGTTTGGGCTCGTCTTTGGCGCCGGGTTAGCGGTCGCGATTGGTTGGAACGCCACTCCACCGCGAGAACTCGAGGACTAGGACACATCCAACAAATCGCCACTTCTGCTGGATACTTCTGACCAACCGCTTTCGCTCTACGCATCGCCTTTGAACCTGAACGCCGGCTCGCCCGTCAGATCGCTGCTGGCGATCGATGGGCACCAGAATTTCTCGACGTGGCCAACCATCTTTCGCGTCGCTTCGAAGTGGCTGATGCCGGGCGGGCGCTCGGGGTTGTACATCGTGTCGGTCATATCACGGACCAGCACGACCCGTTTGCCAAGCATAGTCATCTGGCGAATGCCGAATGGCCGGCCCAACACGCACATGTTGAGATGGACGCCGCAGAGGATCACGTGGTCGATGCCGCGGGCAGTCAACAGGTTCCACGTCTCCTGGCCGTTGTCGGTGAGGGCGTCTTCTGGAAAGAGTTCGATCCCTTCGTTTTGCCGCGTCCAAGGGGGTTCGATGGCGCACTTCACCTGGCAATCGCAGCCCATGTCGCTGTCGTCGATCGGCAGGACGCCTTCGCGGGCGCCGTCAGTCCAGCACCAGGCGGTGCCCCAACGGGGTGAATCGGAAAGGCGAATCGGCGTTTTGGCAAACGGGGCTTCCATGGCCCGCTTGCGCTGCGGCGTATCTTTGTAGAAGTCGACCACGCTGCTGGGAGCATGGATGATAAAGCCGCCTCGCTGGCGGACCCGTTTGACCATCGCGTTCATCGGGCCGACGAGTTCGCCGACGCGCCGCTCGGCCGACTTGCACCAGTGGTGATCCCACATATCGCAAATGATCAGCGCGGTCTTCTTGAGGTTCCATGTTTCGGCGTACTCGGCAGAACTCTGCTTGCCGGGTGCCTTCGTTCTCAAGTCGTCGGGCAAGCTGGAGCGCAAGTGCAATTCGACGGGGGAGGCCTTTTCTTCCGACGTCTTATCGTCAGCAGCCAGAGCATTTTGCAGAGTCATCACCGAAAGGGCTCCTCCAGTCAGCACACTAAAATCGCGTCGCGACAACGAGCTCATACTGTCCTCGAAGGGAAAGTTTATCCGTCGAACACTTGCCATCGCCCATCCACTAAACGCTCGTGGGGATGATAGTTGGCTTTGTAGGCCATGTGGCGATTCTCGGCGACGTAGAATCCCAGGTACATTTTCGTTAAGCCGCGCTCGCGGCACAACTCGACTTGCTTCAAGATCGAATAGGTCCCCAAGCCAAACGCCTTGAACGACGGATCGTAGTACGTGTAAACGGCGTTGAGTGAGTCGTGGCCCCAATCGCTCACCGAGACCGCCACCAGCTTGTTGTCGGCGTAGAAGGCCAACTCGACGGTTCTCGTGCAGCTGTCGACCAGGAAGACCTTGTACGAATCGTGGGTGATGGCGTCGTCGCGGGCGAGGCCGCGCTCGAACTGATGGCGATTGAACAACTCAATGCGCTCGTCGTCGCCCTTAGGCGCGCCGATCACTGTCCGCAAGCAAGCGTTCCCTTTCCGAAGGGTTCGCCGCTGTGATTCGTTAGGGCGAAACGCCGTCACGTCGAGGCGGATCGGCTCGCAGGCCTGGCAACCGGGGCACTGCGTACGATAGAGCAAGTAGCCCATCCGACGATCGCCTTCCGTCAAGCGCCGATCGAACTCGGCAGGCGAAAGGGTTCGCGGGAAGCGAAGCGGTGTCCGCGCCGTTCGCCCTTCGATGTAAGGGCATGGTCCCGGTTCGTCGAAGACCACAACTTCCACGGTGCGACCGCCTACAGAAGAACGAGACCGAAACAGCGATGCTGGACAACTGTTATTCTCGACGTTGCCTAGTTCGAAACAAGTGGTTGAAATGAGGCGGCGCCCGTTTCCGTCCTGGAGTTTCTCCCTTGAGTGAGCCGCAAATCCGCATCTTTCGCCATGGGGACGAGGTGGCGATTGCCGAAATCTTCCCCCGCGCGATTCACGAAATCGCTTCGCAGGTGTATTCGCCGGAGCAGTGCCTGGCGTGGTCGTCGCGCGAGCCCCATTACGAACGCTGGAAGATCCGCTGCGAATTCAAGCGGCCGTTTGTGGCCGAGATAGATGGGAAAATTGCCGGGTTCCTGGAGTTGGATACCAACGGCCACATCGACTGTGCCTACATCAACCCCGATTTCCAGCGGCGCGGCATTATGAGCCAATTGGTGAGGCACGCCGTCCAAACTTGCTTCGCGATGAAGGTCGATCGCGTGTTCGTGGAGGCCTCGATCTGCGCGCGGCCGATGTTCGAGAAGGCCGGGTTCACCGTGGTTCACGATAACGTGGTGACGGTGAAGGGGATTTCGCTCGTCAACTACATTATGGAGCGGGTGCGGCAGCCGGATGAGTGAAGTGGTGTGACTCTCCAGCGTCGCACAAGGTGGACTTTGAATACAAAGGTCGGTTAGAGATTGTCGAAGCCCAGGGCCGACGGCGCGGCAGACCTCAGCCGGGTCGTCAGGCCCCGGTTAGGAGATGCAAGAAGATCTCAAGGCCCGACGGGCCGGCAGATTAGGTTAAACCCAATTTCTGTCGGCCCGTCGGGCCTTGAATATTCTTATGCTCGAATACCGGCGGCTTACGCCGCCGGCTAAGATCTATCGGCCCTTCGGGCCTTTTTGATGCGAAGCACTGAGTTTCAAAACAACGCCAGTGTTTGCCTGCAATTCACACTGGCGTCTTTTGGACGCCAGTGCCACTCTTTGGAGGTAGGTTCTAGTTCTGCGAAGCCGAGATCGAGAACAAGTGGTCCTTGTTGCAGATGATGAGCTTGCCGTTGGCGAAAATGGGTGAGGTGTAAACCGAATTGCCCATGTTCAGTTCGGCGATCGGATCGTGCTGCTCGGCACTCACTTCGAAGATGACGATGTCGCCGTCTTCGTCGCCGACGAAAACCTTGTCGCCGAGGATGAGGGGCGAACCCCACGAGGCAGCCAGCATGTCGTAGTTCCAGTTCACTTTGCCCGTCTTGGCGTCGATGCACCAGAACAGGCCGCTAAAGTCGGCGACGAAAACCATGCCTTTGTCCGCGGCCGGCGTGCCGATCGAGCGGTGGAACTGGTTGCGGAACTCGGCCTGATCCTTTTCGTCTTCCTTGAGCGGCACTTCCTGATTGTCGAGCTTCCAAACAACGCCCGAATTAGGATTCGGCACGGCGACTTCGCCATTGGACTCGACCACGGCTTGGACGCGCTTGTGCGGAATCGCCTTGGTGGGATCGTCACGTTTGACGGCGAGTTCTTCACTGATGTCGCCACGCTTCGTTGGGTCGATGCACCAGAAGATACCGATCCCTTCGCCGTGTTCGGGGTCTTGCCCGGTCGCGAAGTAAACGAGACCGTCGTACACGATGGGCGTGCTGATGATGTCGTTCCGAGTTCCGCGGCCGCCGAGTTCCAGCAGCGCCATTTTGGGATTGGCATCGAACTGCCACAGCAATTCTTTTTCGGCGCCGATCTTGTAGCTGTAGAGCCAGGCATCGCCGCCGCCGAACAGCACTTGCGGGACGCCATCGATCACCGCGCAGGTGGGCGACGACCATTGTCCGTGCAAGATGTTCCCGCCCGGCGAGTTGTCGGTCCAGTAAATTTCGCCCGTGTGCTTGTTCATGCAGATGAAGCTGGGAGCTTCGGGCGATGGAATCGTCTTGTGGTCTTCGTGAACGCCGTTGGACGAATTCACATACAGGAAATCACCCCAGGTGGTGATCGAGCAGCTGCACATGTTGTGCTGGGAGGTTCCCATCGTCTTCATCATGTCGAGCGTCCAGACGGTATCGGCCTCGTCGAGATCGTCGGGCGTAATGACCTTGAAGACTTGGAAGCGCGTCCCGGCGAGCATAATGCGAACTTCGCGATCCTTGCCGTCGACTTTCCCTTTGACGACCCAGGCCTTGCCCGCATCCTTCACTTCGACAGCTGGCTCGGTGAGGGCAAAACCCGCTTTAGCCATGAGGGGATCCAACTTCTCGGGCCACTTGGCGGCGTCGAGTTCGGTCACCGCGGGAGCGACCTGGTCCTTGATTGGGTCTTCGTTCTTCATGATGTCGAACAAGCGGCCGCGCTCACCTTTGAGCGGCCCATCGTCTTCGCCGTCACGGAAGCCTTCGGTATCGAGGCACTTCACTTCGCCGCGGCTGGTGACGTACCAAACGCGATCCCCTTCAACGATCGCCGAGCAGCAAATGCCCATGAGGGGCCAATCGTGCACGCGGCCGGTGGGAAGCTTTTCGCTGCTGTCTTGCCAGAGGAACTCACCGTCGGCCTCGTTGAACGCAATCATGCAACCCAGGTCAACCTCAGCGGGATAACGCTTCAAGTAACCGGCCGTGTTATTCGTGCCGACGAAGATCTTTCCGTCCCCAACCACCGGATTGCCGTAGGTTTGGCTTCCCAGGTTCGCGACGAACTCAACGTTCTTGGCGCTGTCCTTTTTCCACTTACCGGTCTTGCGATCGAAATCACCAACGGCGAAGTCGGTGGGAATCTGCGATTCGCTCACCGCGTGCACAACCGCATTGCGCATCGGCGAACCGCCCCATTGATTCCAATTGCCTGACGGGAGTTGGGGATTGCCGTGTGCATCGACGGGCCCGTGGTATTTGGGACCTGCGACATCCGTTGCGGCGACCTTTTGCTCGGACGTCGGCTTGGCGGGCACCGACGTTTCCTGAGCGGGTTGTGCCTTTGTCTCAGGAGTTGGGCCTTCGGCACCCTTATCGCTGTCGCCAGCTTCGGCCGCTTTCTTCGCCTCGTGCTCCTCGAGCGCCTTGTCGGCGGCCTCGGCAGCCTTCGTTTCAGTGTCGTCGGACTTCGTGCGAGGCGACTCCGATTCGGCCGCCTTAGGCGAGGCGGCGTCGGTGGTGACACTCTTAGCCGACGTCGTTTTTGGGGCAGGGGGGCCGGGTGGGGGAGCGCCTGGCGGAGTCGGCCCGGGGCATCCCAGCGACATCGCCGCGGCTACGGCCATCGCGATCGCTAGTCCGCCGCGAAGAGCCATTGCTCCTTGGGAGAGTTTTTTGGACATGGTCTATATTCCTTACCCGAATCTGGATTGGTTGTGGTTGAGGCCGGTGAAGGCGAGGTTATTCGTTAGGGCTATTCGTTGGAGACTGGCTATTCGTTGGGCACTACTGAGACGTTGTCGATGCTGATTTCGGCGTTGGTGGCGTCGCCGTACAAACCGGGCGCGCCTTGCTTCACAGGAAGCTCGTCTTCCATCTCGAGACTCCACTCCTTGGGCTCTTCTTCGCCGCGCTTCCATACCTTCCCTTGTACGAGCGCTTTGTCGCCGACGTTCGATACCTTGAGCTTGAACGTGTACCAAACGTTGGCTTCCATCGTGAAAGGTTCCACGGCTCGCGTTCGATGATCGTGCGAATCCCAGGTCGTGATCATGATTTGCTTGGCAACGCCTTCCACGGCCAGCTTGTAGCCTTGGCCGATCAAGCCCATCACCGGCAGCTTGTTGTCTTGCAACGAACCGCGGAGATCGGCTTGGATGGTGTAGTCGTGCAGATCGGATTGGCCGAAGAAGCAGCGGCTGCGCGTTCCGCGAGGAATCGTGGTCACCTTGACGAGTACCGTCGAGCCATCGACCTTGCCTACGCGGTGGCGATAGCGAACGCCCACCCACGTCGCAGGAGCATCCTTCAAACCTTCAAAGTCAAACTTCCAAGGCAGAGGTGGGACCACGCGAACGCGAGCCTTTGTCGCGACGTCGCCGACTTTGGCGGTGACCGTAACACGTTCGTGGCTGGCATCGGCATTGGCCGTCAACGTTCCATCGGCGACCTTGGCCGGCCCCTCCACGTCGAACTTGGCATCGGCGACTTCCTTCAAAAATCGCCCTTCGGCGTCGTATGTACGGACCACCAGCTTGCGCTCGTCGCCGGGGCGAAGCATCAGTTCCGCCGGCACGACTTGCACTTGGGCCACCGGAGCGTCTTTGCTGCCAGATTCTTCTGTCGCCACCTTGGGACGTTCGGTAACGCCTTGCGTTTTCGACTTGTCCTGGAAGCAGTACAGGGCCGCTGTGGTCTGGATGTACAGCTTGCCGTGCGAGATCACGGGCGAGGCCCAGCACTCAGGGGACACCCGCTCCTTGGAAACAGGATCAACGTACTTGGGGAAGTCGCCCATCGTCTTGCCACGGACTGTCTTCTTCACGCCTTCCTTGTCGTCCGGCGTGAGAATGTGCCAGCGGCCGTTCTTTTCCATGTAGTAGATCTTTCCGTCCGCGTAGAGCGGCGTGCTGTGACAGATGGTTCCCAGGTTGACCTTCTTGCCAATCTGCTCGCCTGTTTTGGCATCGAGCACGAACATCTTGCCGGCGTCCCCAAAGCAATACAGCCGGCCGTCGAGCGCGAGGATCGAAGCCTTGCCTGTGTCGATTTCGTTGATGCGCCATAGTTCCCGCTTGGCGGGGTCTGCCGTGAGCGAGCCGTCGATCGCGACCACTGCTCCGACTTTGGTTCCCGTGGGATTCTCTTCGTTGTGCCCCATGTAAACCGTTTCGCCAACAACGGTGGGCGAAAGGTTCAGACCGCGGCGCGACAACAGGAAATCCCAAACTTGCTTGCCGGTGCGAGGTTGGAACGCATAGACATATCCGTCGCCCGAGCCAGTCAGCAACAACTGTTGGCCACCAAACACCGCGAGCGTTGGACCGCTATAGATAGTGTCTTCGGGACGAACCCGCGTGCTGGCAAACCAACGGACGTCGCCTGTCTTCTTGTCGAAGCACAACAAGCGATGGGCCGGGAGTGCCAGGTCGTCCCAACTCACATAGACGCCACCGAGGATGACCGTGTCTTCGAACACAACCGGAAGATTCGTGCGGCCACCGTACGTGGTGACCAAACCGAATCGCTCGTGCAGGGGGATCGCCCACTTGGTCTTGCCGCTCTCGCCGTCGATGCATTGGAACAAGCCGCAGACACCGAGTGCGAAAACATCGCCCGACTCGGGATCGCCGACAACGCTCGACCAACCCACGCGGGTATCGGGAACGTCGCTCGACCAAACGTTAAAGCGATTGGCCCAGAGTTTTTCACCGGTCTCCGCATTCAAGCAGAGGACCTGCTCGCTTTCGTTGTGCGAACCTGGTTCAGCCCGCACGAGCGTGTAGAGCTTGCCGTTCATGATGACAGGCGTGCTGCGTCCGGCAGCTTCCTCGCTCTTCCAGAGCAAGTTGCTTCCCTCGCCGCCGGCGGGATTGATGGTGTCGGGCAACCCCGTTTCGCGCGAGATGCTGTTGCCTTCTGGTCCGCGCCAATAAGGCCAGTCGAGCGGATCGGCGGCCGCGACAATGCTTGTCGCGACAATACACGTTGAAACGAGCAATGCGATGCACGCACAGCGACGGAGGCAAGCGAGGTAGGTCATGAGAGGACGCTCTGATGCGAGAGTACAGATTGGAGGTGGGTACGAAAACCGGATCTCAAGCAAAGCGTGCTGGAGGTTCTGGCACATCGAAGGAGCCAACGAACTATTCTGCGTGAAGCAGCACGGGTTACGCGATCCAAACGCTGCAATGAAGTCTAGTCCCTGGGACGAATTCACCTTCATTTTGTGCGTGGGACAACGTCCAGGGTACCATCAATGGGAGGGGGTTAACAGCACGTAATGTCTAGGCAAAACGTGAAAACATTCTCCAGAACGTCAGAGCATCCTCAGGCGAGCTGAACTGCGGAAAACCGTGGCCGTACCAGACCACCAACCGCGGTGGCTGACTGGGGAAATCTTGCAGGCGATTTGGACCTCTAGTCGCCCTCAAAGTCACCCTGGACTCCGCCCGTGCCACGCGCGGAAAAGTCTACGCAACAGTCGTTCTAAACCATTGCTGAGAAATTGTTTCCGTCAATTCAAGGCGTTCGAGCGTCGTCGTCGATACGCATAGTGTTACCCGTCGTCTGGAGCCGCGTCGTTGCGTGGTTCGAGACGGACGGGTCAAGAACCGGAGCGGACAATTTTCGGGCCAAGGAATGGCCTGACCGGTTCCAACGATACCCTGCGACGGCCCACGAAGCCGTCCACCGAGTGGTCTTGCCGGCAAGATGCGATTTGCGTTTGTGAACCACGTTCCGCAAGGAGCGAGTTCACAAGCGGCGCGATGGCGAGGCCGATGAATTTCCGTCAGGCACTTGCCCCGGAATCGCAGCGACTGCTCGAAGGGTGCGTTGGCGTCAGTTCCATCGAATTAGGAGACGTGGCTTCATGAAATGGAACCTGGTACTTTCCCTGGTAATCGGATTGAGCATTAGTTCGCAAAGCTTCGGTTTTGAACTGCTCGACCGGATGCTGGGCGCGAACGGCTGCGGCTGTTCGACATCGTGTTGTGAATCGAAGCCAGCTTGTGCTTCGAGCTGCCCGAGCGGATGCGCTTCGGCAGCCCCGGCTTGCTCGTCGCCATGCGGCCCAGCTTGCCATTCGCCTTGCGGGTCGGCTTGTGAGCCGAC
Source organism: uncultured Pirellulaceae bacterium (assembly GCA_964636985.1). Taxonomy (GTDB): domain Bacteria; phylum Planctomycetota; class Planctomycetia; order Pirellulales; family Pirellulaceae; genus CAZWSX01. The sequence continues at coordinate 185,979 of CAZWSX010000003.1, forward strand.
CTGTGCCGCCGATCCTTGCGGTTCGGCCTGCGGCACACCTGCTTGTGGCTCGGCCTGCGGTTCGCCTTGCGACCCGACCTGCGCCGCTGTTTGCAAGCCGCGTTGCGCCCCGAAGTGCGGTTCGTTGCTTGGTGGTTTGCTCGGTCGTAAGTGCTGCAAGCCTTGCTGCCGCCAGCCGCTGTGCTTCAAGCCGTTCCTGAAGGTCCCTTGCTGCCGTAAGAGCTGCTGCGATCCTTGCGGATCGAGCTGCTGCAGCTCGCCTTGCGGCAGCTGCTGCTCGGCTCCTGCTTGCGGCTGTGGCTCGCACTGCGGTTCGGCTTGCGAACCGACCTGCGCTGCCGACCCCTGTGGCTCGGCTTGCGGTTCGGCTTGCGAACCTACCTGCGAAGCCGCTTGCAAGCCTGCTTGCCACAAGCCCTGCTGTGGCCCGGGCCTCCTGCAAAAGCTGTTCGGCTCGCGCCGATGCTGCAAGCCTGCCTGCCATAGCTGCAGCAGCTGCAACTCGTGCGAACCGACCTGCGAAGCCGGTAGCTGCGGTGGTTGCAACGCTTGCGAACCGAGCTGCGGAATCATCAACAGCTCGGCTCCTGTGAGCATGCCCGCCGTTGCCCCGACGCCTGCCGCTGAATCGGCTCCGATGCCGCCAGCTCCGGTTGTCGATCCTTCGGCTTTCATCCCAGCTAACCGCCGGGTCGTTCAAGCCAGCGCTCGCTTGGTTCGCTAAGCAAGACTGGACCTAAGAGACTCCGACGAGAAGGGCCGCCGGGCTTAACTGCCCGGCGGCCCTTACTTTTTCTTGCTTAACAGCGATCTCCCGTTTGAGGCGTTCGACTGATCGGCCCTCAATGCCTTCACCGCGCCCCTTTCACCTCGCCCCCTTCACGTCGACGGCGCACCTTCGGGGGTTCTAATAATTGCCGGGCGTCTATCGGGGGACATAACAACAACCACGCACGCGCCCTCTCTCTATCTGCATGCAGTTTTTTACCTGCATCCATGTCGATTCGAACGACATATTTCGTGCCCGAGAAGAGAAATGTGGTGCGAGAAGGCGCTCTGATCCACACGCTGCGCAAAGTTAACGTGAGCGCCAGATATTCGCTAACGCAAAGAGATTCACAGCAGCACGTGGTTTCCCAGCGTGCGCGCCGCGCGCTTGCACGACGACGCGCGATCGACACGTTCTGCTGCGAGAGAATCGCATCAGTGGTGCGAAATCACTCGACTCTTTCGAGCACTCATTCTTGAGTTCTTAAGCTGAAACGAACGTATCGTTTGCGCGGTCACACAACGGCCCCTAGAGTGAGCGGTCGATCGCGAGTTTCCGCATTTGGTCCGTGAATTTATTGACATAGGAGGCGATCGAGATGACAGTGTTCCTACCTCTAAAACTTTTAAATTCTTTGTGATCCATTTCGCAAGAAGATATCCCTCAAGGAGTGATTATTGTGAGCACCTCAATCAACAATACGAGAATCGACGAAATGGACTCGGTGGTTCGTTTTTTCGCCGAGGACGTGGCGAAGTTCACGAGTGAACTGGCGGCGCTCGAACGGGAAATCGATCCCAACGCGATGCCCCAGCTGAACGACGAGTTCCACCAACGCACGCTCAAGGCGTTCGAGGAATCGCAAGTCGCTTGCCGCGAGTTTGAACTGGCTCATCGCGATTCGCCCGAACTGGTGACCGAGGTGCAACGGCGATTCCGCGAAGAAACCAACCACTGGTTTTCGATGAGCTGGATCGGCCATCGGGCGAGAACCAAGCCGAATGGTTTCGTCGGCGATTTCGACATGCTGATCAAGCTGTACGACGAGACCACCTCCGCCCGCGGCCTCGGCGGCTACCTCGACCTGTGCATCATGGATCTCCCTCTGGCTCGCGCAGTCCGAACGCGGCTGGCCGACGCCCGGCGATTCTTGTTGAAAGAGATTTCGACGCGGACCAGTGATGTGCGAATCCTGGACGTCGCTTCGGGCCCTTGCCGTGAGTACCGAAACTGGCCGGCGCCTCAGGGAATCGACGTCGAGGTGGTTGCCATGGATACCGATCCTAAGGCGCTCGACTTTGTTCAAAGCGAGGTTTCCCCGCAGATGCCCAAGGGGATGACCCTGCGACCGGTCCGCTACAACGCCTTCCGCACCGCATCGGCCGAGGCAACGATCCGGCAATTCGGCAAGTTCGACGTGATGTACAGTGTCGGCTTGTGCGACTACCTGACCGACGACAACCTGATTCGCTTGTTTGATGGGTGGTGGCACACGCTCAACGAGAACGGCGTGATGTACATCGCGTTCAAGGACTGCGAACAATACGATCACACGCCGTACCAGTGGCACCTGGATTGGTTCTTCTACCAACGAACCCGCGAGGACATGGACAAGCTGTTCGCCGCCGCCGGCCTGGATGTGGACGCGATGGAGATCAGCCGCGACGGAACTGGCATCATCATCAACTTCGTCACTCGCCAGGCCAAAGGCATCCGGCGCCGGGTCGACGAAGCGGAAACGGTGTCGCCCAACATCGCGACGGTGACGCCGCACGCGCCCGCAACGAAGCAAGAGCACTAAGAGACTGTTCGGTGTTTTGACGTTGCGACGACCCTCCAGGTCGTCACGAGGCTATCCGAAACAAGATTTCGGACAGCCTCTAAGTTTCGTAGACTGGCTACGTCTCCTCTTCAGACTGCACGACGCGTTCATGGCCGTCGCGCAGTCGCCTGAATGGCCAGCCTCTTCTGCGCCCGGGCCATTAGCTATGATGGCTCTTCTTAAGGCCCGTCCGCTTCCCGAGGGTCGGACGCGGCAATGTGTCCGATTTCTTCAGACCGTCAAGCACGAGACCGTCACCTCCTGATCCGTTCGCGGGCGGTCGAGCGTGACCGTTGCCGGCAACAAGCTCCGGGTTTACTTCTATGCTCTTAACGAAACCTGGCACTGCCTTTCTCGTGCTCCTGGCCCTCACAACAGCCTTGTGCGCGGACGATATCCCCATCGGTGTATTCAAAGGCGACAGCTACGACAGTTGGACCGTGAAGGGAACAGCCTTCAAGCCTGGTCCTGTCGGCGGCGAGATGCTGACAACGCTGGAGATCGAGAACGCGCTGGATGGAGCCCGCGTGGCTTGCAGCGAAGTCGACGGCGATGGCCCTACCGGCACGCTCACGTCGCCCGAGTTCATCATTGAGCGGAAGTTTATCGCGTTCACGGTCGGTGGCGGCAATTACGAGCGACACACCTGTATCGACTTGCTTGTTGATGGCAAGGTGGTCCGCAGTGCCACCGGGTGGCGCAGTGACCGGTTGACACCTACCACGTGGGAAGTGGCAGACTTGGTCGGTCGCACCGCCCGGGTCCAACTCGTCGACAACGCCAGCGGCGACTGGGGCCATATCAACACTGGCCCGATCCGGCAAACCGATTCGCCCCCTGCGCAACCGGCGCCGGTCGAACCGCTTTACCACGAGTCGCTACGGCCGCAGTTCCATTTCACCGCGCGGCAGTGGACCATGAACCGCCTCAATCCGCGCGAGCGAGAAGAGGGCTGGCTCAACGACCTGAACGGCCTGATTTACTATGAGGGAGAGTACCACCTGTTCGCCCAGCGGTGGAACAAGTGCTGGATTCACGCCGTGAGCCCCGACCTTCTCCACTGGAAAGAGCTCGAGCCCGCCTTCTGGGAAGACAAATTGGACGACGGGGTGCAGTCGGGCAACTGTGTGATCGATTACGAGAACACCTCGGGGCTATCGCCCGACAAGTCGAAGCCGCCTTTGGTCGCGTTTTATTCGGGTGCCGATAACCGGAGCCAGTGCCTGGCCTACAGCCTCGACCGCGGACGAACGTGGATCAAGTACGCCAAGAACCCGATTCTCGACTTCCGCGAGCGGGATCCCAACGTGTTTTGGTACGCCCCGGCAAAGCACTGGGTGATGATGCTTTACGGCGACGATCGTTATCACATTCTCACGTCGAAGGATCTGCTGCACTGGGAGGACGAGAAGAAGCCGATCCGCGACTGCTACGAGTGTCCCGACTTCTTCGAACTGCCTGTTGATGGCGACACTGCCCAAAAGAAGTGGGTACTCATCCAGGGAAATGGGAAGTATTCGATCGGCACATTCAATGGCACCGAGTTCAAGGAGGAGACCGAGCGATTTCCTTGCGACTTTGGCGACTTCTACGCAACGCAGTCGTGGAGCAACACCCACACCGGCGACGACCGCCGCATCCAAGCGGCGTGGATGCGATACTCGCACTTCCCCGACATGCCGTTCAGCCAGCAGGTTACTTTCCCTTGCGAATTGACTCTTAAGACAACTGCCAACGGGCTGCGGCTCTTCCGCGAACCCATCCGCGAATTGGCAAAGCTCCACGATGGACCGCCTCAGACCTGGTCGAACCGCGAACTCCAACCGGGGCAAAACTTGCCTTTAGTGCCGTCGGGGCGTCAGTTCCGCATTAAGGCCGACTTGGAGATCGCGCCCAACGCGAAAGCGACGTTCCGCCTGCGCGGAGTTCCCGTCGCGCTGACTTCGAAGACACTCGCGTGCGACCAACGATCGGCCAAGGTGCAGGATCGGATCGAGTCGGTCGAAATCCTGGTCGACACGACATCGATTGAAGTCTTCGTCTATCACGGCGAGTTGTCGTTCACCAAGTTCATGCTGCCGGGTGAAAATGGTCTATCGATCCGTGCCGACGATGGCGCGGTCAAGATCCACTCGCTTGAGGTTTACTCGCTTCGGTCGACGTGGGGATCAGCCGAAGCTCCGCGCGCGTCATTGCGAAAATAGAAGCCCGGCGGAGTGAGACCACGCCGCCGGGTTTGCGCTAAACGCTGGCCAGTTGGCCATTCGCCGCGGTACTCATTGCCGCGCCAGTCATTGCCGGAATCGGCAAAGCAGGTGGGACCGATCGGCTTGCCGGAATCGCGAACGTAAGCGGCATTTCGACGCCGTCGAACTTCTTTTTGATGCTGATGAATTCCGCTTCGCATTTCAAAAACGCGTCGACGATATCCGGATCGAAGTGCGACCCGGACCCCTTAAGGATGATGGCCTTGGCATCCTCGTGGGAGATCGCGTCTTTGTAAATGCGTTTGGTCGTGAGAGCATCGTACACATCGGCCAAGGCGACGATTCGTCCGCAAAGCGGGACGTCCTGTCCCTTGAGTCCGTTGGGATAGCCCGACCCATCGAACTTCTCGTGATGCGACAAGATGATATCGCGGCCAAACCGGAGGTATTCCGCGGGAGCGCGCCCTTGGAACGAAGCCTCCAGGGCGGAAACGCCGATCATGACGTGTTGTTTCATGATCGCGAATTCTTCGGGCGTCAACTTTCCCGGTTTAAGCAAAATGTTGTCGGGGATGCCTACCTTGCCGATGTCGTGCAATGGGCTCGTCAAGAAGATCGTCCGCACATAGTCGGCGTCGACGATCTTCTCGTACTTCGGCGTCGTCGAAAGATACTGGGCCAGTACCTGCGAGTACTCGCGCATCCGCTCCAAGTGCGCTCCCGTTTCGGGGTCGCGCAGTTCCGCCAACTTCGCCAGCGAGAAGATCAAGAGGTCGCGCCCTTCGAGCGCCAAGATCCGCTCCGCCGCGCGCAGGCGGACTTGTATTTCGTCGGGGTCGAACGGCTTGTTGATGTAGTCGTCGGCTCCGGCACCTAATCCGGTGACAACGTCCTCTTTTCGATTCAAGCACGTGAGCAGGATGAAGTAGACGTACCCACTTAGCTGGCGCCTGCGAATCCGCGCGCATAGTTCAGGGCCCGACATGCCGGGCATCTGCCAGTCGGAGACCACGATCCGCACGTCGTATTCCGAGGCGAGTTCGAGTGCTTCCTGGCCGTTGGAGGCAACCTTCACCTCGTAGCCCAGGATCTCGATGACGGACCCCAGCAACTCGCGCGAAGTCGGATCGTCATCGACGACCAGAATCGTTGGCCTTTCCGCACGGGAAATGGATTCCATGATCACGAATTAGCCTCTCGTTGTACGGGCGCGCAACCACGTACTGATTCGACCGCATTCTTGCAGGACGCCTTCAAGGCACTTATCCGGACAAGACGAAGGCTTGTTTGCCAGCGTCTTCTCTAATTGTTCGGCAGTGTTGCTCAACGAATGGGCGCCCACGGTGAGTGCCGCGCCTCGAAGACGATGAACGATGGTGCGGATACCCTCGACGTCCCCCTGCTGAGCAGACTCCTCCAACTGAGCGAGTTGCGGCGACATGCATTGCTCGAAGTGGACGAGGGTCTTTTCCATCAAGTCGACGCGGCCGACACAACGGGCCAGCAACTCGTCGACGTTGATCGGAGATGTGTTTTGTTCGCAAACGGGTTGCATCGGAAAACTCCTTTTCGGGCTTCCAATGTGGGCACTCCTCTTGCTCACGAGTGGCAAGGTGGAGTTCAGTCACGTCAAATGGGTCGCACCACGCGTTCACGACTGTTCACGAGGCGCGCGGTGGCCTGGAAATCCACCACAACCATAGGTTCCAAGTTAAAGAACGTCAAAATGGGGGGATGCTGCTAGATTGCGCAGAATAATCATGGCCGTAGGGATGGGTCGCCCATCTCGGGGGGAGCTATCGATATCCCCGCCATAACCGTCATGACCGGTTTGTTAAGGGCGGACCAAAGACTTGCTACACTTCGCCCAAGCCGTCCGATTGTGGAACGTGACAGAATCACGTTCCAAAGAGTGTCGCAACAATGCGGACGGTCTGCGTCAACAGTTGTTGACGATTAGTAGTTGAGTGTCATTCCCAGACCAATCGAGTGGGCGCTGATCTGGTTGGTCAAGGTGGCATTGGGGCCGAAGACGCCGGCTGGCAAGTCGCCCGTGACGCTGTTCTGCATCAAGTAGACGTAGGCCAAGGCCAGATCGACGTTTTGCGTCAACTTGCAGGTCAGACCTGTGGCGATGTTCTGATCTTGGATCAGCGGCGTGGAAATGTTGGTGAAGACGTCTTCGCTTTGAATGGGGTTTTGGTTGGCGTTGTAGCCTACGCGGAGCGAGATCATTTCGCTTAGCTGGTATTGCGCTCCCGTTGCTACGGCCCACACGTTCCGCCAGCCCAACTTGTCGAAGCCTTCGGTCCATTGGTACGTGATGTAGCGAACGTCGGTCGCGAAAACCCAGCGAGAGAACCCGCGATAGGCGATCCCCGTCGATAAGATCGAGGGATAGTCGAGATTGAATCCAATGGTGCCGGTGGGCGCCATGAACCCAATTTGCTCGAACCATTGCTGGCTTTTATAGGTGAAGCCGAATTGCCAGCAAGAATCGGTCGTGTAAAACGCCCCAACCTGGAAGCCGGCACCCCAGTGGACCCGCGTCCCCGTGCCCGGCGTGGGTACGGGCGTAATGACCGACGGCCCTAAGGGGTCCATCATAAGCCGCGCCGTGGTGATGGTCGGTGCAATCCCAATCGAAAGGTGATCGGTGAACGCATAGGAAACTGTCGGCGCGATTTGGAGCAACTCGGCATCGGCGAAGAGGGGTCCCTGCGAGAGGATGGGGTCGTTTGCATTGAACCCGATCGCATTGCGGAAACCAGCGACACCATAGACACCTAACCCGATGGTGAGCCGGGTGTCTTCGATGTGGTGCACCCAACCGACAGTCGGAATCGGCACAATGCCGGCATCGCCGGTGGTCGTGTTCGAAACGCCGCCGATCGTAGTCGACAGCTTGACGTCGGCCGCCAACCCTTCCAAGCCGTACGAGATTTGCGACGTCGGAAGCGCGCTGATCGAACCTGGGTTCCAGTGCAGAGCGCCGATCGCATCGAGCGGTGCCGCAGTACCGGCGCCCCCCATCGAGCGGTTGATGGGACCGACACCCGTCAGGATCATGCCCTGGCCGAACGTTGTCGTCGCAGCAGCGGAAAAGGCCGCAAAGACCATGATCGAGAGGGCGAGGCGCTTCATGACTGTCCAACCGCTGTTAAATGGAACGCGATGTGGCGAGATTGGCGAACATACGGCTATCCTCGACCGGGAATATAGAAAGGATCAATAAAACTGATTGGATCGTTTCAGTCATTGCCACCAGTGCTAGCGTCCTCAGTTAACACTGGGTTTTAGGCTCCAGGCTTTAGGCCTCAGGCTCCAGGTGAATGTGACCAGGCGTTATTCGCCAACGATCAACGAGAGCTGCTGGTTGGGTGACGACTCTTTGGCTGCTTGCCACTCCGCACGATGCGAAACGACGCGTTCGATCGCTTCGCGCACGGCTTCTAGTTGGATGGGCTTTGCCACATAACCATCCATGCCGGCATCAAGGCACTTCTGGCGAGCCTCGGCGAAGGCGTGAGCCGTCATCGCCACGATCGGTGTATGCCGCTTAGTTTTGAGTTCGTTTTCGCGAATCTTCGCCGTCGCGGCCAAGCCATCGATGTCGGGCATTTCCATGTCCATGAATACGATGTCGAAGGACTCGCGGCCGACGATTTCGATGGCTTCGGTCCCTGAGCTCGCGGCCGAACATTTGTGCCCTAAGGCCTCGACGATTCCGATCGCGACGAAACGATTCACCGCCATGTCGTCGACAATCAAGACGTTCAGGGTGCCGGTTTCCGTTGGTTCCTCCGTGTCGCAAATGACCTCGTCCCCCTCCGCCGGCTTGAGGCCTTCATCCAAGGCTTCGATCAATTCGCGCGAGGAAACAGGCTTGAGCAATCGTCTGGCGGAACTCAAGCCAGAGTCGGAGATCCCTTCGATGCGATCGACCGCCGGAACCAGCATCACGCGTTTGAGGGCTTGGAACGACTTGGCCCGCGGCGTCGCGAGCAAGTCGTCGGATTTCACGCCGTTCACGCCAACATCGATCAAGAGGACCAAAGGTTCTTTCAGCGTGCGCTGGAGTTGTTCGAGTTGTCCCCAACCAGCCTCGCTATTGGAAATCAGGCTGCAGCTGGCGCCGGCGTGAATGATCGACTCGCAATAGGTATTGCGCGCGCGGCCGCTGTTGCAGCAAACCACCACGTGCCCGCGAAGCGTCGGCCGGGCAGGAGCTTCCTGCGGCGCGGCCGAGACGCGCTCCAGCGGAATCGTGAAATGGAACGTGCTTCCCTTGCCAAGCTTGCTTTCGACCCAGATGCGGCCGTTCATCAGTCCCACCAGCTGAGCCGAGATCGAAAGCCCCAGGCCCGTGCCGCCGTAGCGGCGCGTGGTCGATCCGTCGCTTTGTTCGAACGCTTCGAAAATGAGGGCCCGCTTTTCTTCGGGAATGCCGGGGCCGTCGTCCTTCACATAGACGTGGAGCAATTCGTTGCCGGCCTCGTCCAAATCGATAAAGGCGTTGACGAAGACCTCGCCGGCCTCGGTGAACTTGATGGCGTTGCCCAGCAGATTCACAATCACTTGGCGCAGGCGGCACGGATCGCACATCAGTTGTTGCGGGATCTCGGGAGCAACGCGGTGGATCAGTTCCAGTTGTTTGGTCGCCGCCTGGCTTCCAATCAACCGCACGGCGTTGGAGATCAAGCTGTGCACGTCGGCGGAAATATGTTCCAGCACCATCTTGCCGGCTTCGATCTTGGAAAGGTCCAAGATATCGTTGAGCAAGTGCAGCAGGGTGCCGCCCGATTGGTGAACAATATCGAGGCAAGTTCGCTGTTGCGTCGACAAGGGAGATCGCAACAGCAGGTCGGTCATGCCCAGGATGCCGTTCATGGGCGTGCGAATCTCGTGACTCATGGTGGCGAGGAAGCGGCTCTTGGCGGCGTTGGCGGCCTCGGCCACGTCTTTCGCTTGCCGCAGTTGTTCTTCGGCGCGGCGCAGTTCCTTGGCGGTGCGGGCCAATTCCGAATTGGAGAGGGCGAGTTCGCTCGCCCGCGCTTCCACAGCAGCAGTTCGTTCGACCACGCGTTCTTCCAACGTGGCATTGAGCTTTTCCAACTGTTCGAAGCCTTCGGCGTTTTCGAGAGCGGCACCCGTGATCGATGCGACGAAATCGGCCAACCGCTCTTCGTCCGCTCCGAACAGCCCAGCGACGTGTTGGTGCGTGGCGTACAGACACGCCGCCGTCCGATTGCGGACCTTGATCGGAGCGCAGAGCACCGATCGCTGCGACGCCAGGTCCACGAAAATGGCGGGGCTGCCATCGTCGCGGGCAAAGGCCTTCGACCGCCCTGCTTCGATCGCAAGCGCAACAGCTTGATGATTGAACGTGGTCGCCGCTCCGCCTTCCAACGGTCGGGGCATAATCCGGCCCCGGTCGCGATCTATTTCGAGCACTACGCACGCTTCCGCGCGCAACAGGTGAATCGCGGCACTGCGGGCTTCTTCAAAGACCTTCGCCGGCGACAGAGCAGAGGCGATGCGACGACCGCGGTCCAGCACCGTATCGAACCGGTCGGCGAGCGACAGGGTTCCTGTTGTATCCGAGACTCCCTTAGCCGTGCGATCTTCGCCGGCGTCCATGGCGTCGATCATTCGCTGGGCGCGGAGCACATCGTCCTCAGCTCCTGCCCAACCCAAATTTCGCCCTACTTCGCCACGGTGCCAAAGCGACTTGGCGTATTCGTACTTGGCGCCTAATTGCTGCGCGACGGACAAGCTCTTTTCGAAATCGCGCTTAGCCGACGAAGCATCTCCCTGCATGGCGGCAATCAGTGCCGCTTCACGCAGTGCGCGCGGCAAATCGTTATTGCACAACTTGGCCGTGCGGATGGCTCGCTTGGCAATCTTGGCAGCTTTTTGCAGGAGCTGCTTCCGATTTTCGGGCGAGTAGACGGCGGTCGTCGCGGCACATTGACGGTAGGCGGTCGCCAGCCACGCAATGGCGGGCAAGGTGTACGCGTTCTGAATTCCTTTTTGATCCGCAACGGCAACCGCCTTTTCCAAATACTGGATGGCGTTGACGACGTTGCCAAGGTGAATGGTGCGAATGCCGGCCGCCATCAGCACCTGCACTCGTCCTTGCGCGTCGTGCCGCTTGCGGGCCAATTCCGTGTCGATAATGTCCTGAGGCATGGCGTGGCGAGAGGCGCGCGTCCAAACGTCCAAAATGATGCCCGAGGCCTGCTCGTCACCCGTTTCGAGGCCGGAGCGGTGATTGAGCCGCGCCTCCCGGAGGGCGTCTCGAAAGCGGCCCAGGTGATAGAGCGCCGCCGCCACCTGGTAGCGTGCGATGTGCATCTGCCAGTAGTCGCCGGTGCGTTCGAGTAAGCGGATCGCCTCACGCCCCTTTTCCACGCACTCTTCGTATCGTGATGCTGCGTACAGAACGCAGCTGTAGTAATTGAGCGATTGCCCTTGCCCCCAAACGTCGTCGAAGCCCTTCCGCAACTCCAGCGAGCGTTGGGCATACTGGCTGGCTCGCTTGAAAAGAGGGACCAGGCACATCACCGGGGCGTGTTCAGAGTAGGCATGGGCCAACTCGGGAGTGGGAGGAAAGTTTTCCGCCAGATTGAGACCGCGCAAGTGAGCCAGGAGGCACTGTTCCTTGGTGCGGCAGTACCAGCAACCTTGCGTCAACAAGCTGAACAGTTTGATCGACAACCTCTCTTGTTCGGTGGGTGGCCGGCGCCTTCTTCCGAGGAAGAAGCGGGGCAGGGCGGTGTGAAGCACTTGTACGATCACTTCCCATAGCAGCAACGCCACAACGGTGGCATGCCAGCGGGGGACCCAGTTTCCTAACATCCGCAAAGCGGTTTCAAAGCCGAGAGTGGCGTTTTCCATGTCGCCGCGTTTGTGACTCAACTCGGCGAGCTTGCTGTGAATCTGCGCTCGTTGCAGCGTGCTGTCGGCCAGCTCGGCCGCTTCGTTCAAATAGATCGCCGCGTCGGCATAGCAACCGCGAAGCATCAACGTATCGCCCAGCCCTTCCGCGGCATGAAAGCGCGTGCAGGCAGGGCATTCGATGGCACCGCGGCGCGCGATCCGATATTGGCGTTCGGCGACTTCCAGAGAGAATCGCGCCTTGGCAGCTTCCGCTGCCCGCAAGGCATACGGGAGAGCCAGGTGCGGCATCTCGGCGGCGTCGAAGTGGTACGAGATTTCCGCCGCGCGGCTGGGAGCGTTCAGTTCCAAGTACGAGGCCGCCATGGCATGGAGTTGCCGCTGCTCCGTGTCGGAAAGACGGTTCAGGAAAGTCGCGCGAATTTGGTCGTGTACGAAAACAATCTGGCCGCCGTCGGTACGAGTCCATACCAAGCGACGTTCGCGAGCCTGCGTCAACGCGTCGATCGCCTCGCCGGGCGTCATCCCAGTCAGGCTCGCGACGGTATCCAAACTGAATTCTTTTCCCGTCACGGCTCCCACCGAAAGGAGCTTGCAGGCCTTCTCAGACAACAAGTCAACGCGGCGAGTGAGGAGCGCGGCTGCCTCGCGGGACGACTGCATGTCGGCCATCGCCAAGGGCTCGATCGTCCAGACTCCGTCCCGTGAAACAAGCGCGCCCGATTCGACAAGCCCACGCAACACGGCAGACGCCATGAACGGACTCCCCTCGGCGAACCGAATCACCAGGTCGACCGCCTGCGTGGGAAGCGCGCCGGCCATCGATTCCGCCAGGCGACGGATTTCGGCGTCTTCGAAGGGTTGCAGGCGAATATGCGTGGAGTTCGAGAGAGACCGCAGCGGGTGATCCGCGGCGACTTCTTCCGAGCGAAACGCAACCACCAGCGAAGTCGGCTTGTCGGTTCGCGCTTCGGTATGCAAGCGGCGGATGAGTTTGCACGTCAGCTCGTCGCACCATTGGCAGTCATCCAGAATGACGACGGCAGGTTTGCTGGGAGACCCAATCGCTTCCAGGAAGCGGGCCAAGGCCTCGATGGTACGATTCTCACCGAACGCCGCCGGCGATGAGGCCGCACGACGAGTCGAGAACAACGTTGCCAACCGCGGCAGCGACGAGACCAGCGGGTCCGCGTAGTCGGCCAGTTCCTCGGTGAGTGTCTTGAGGAATTCGGGTTCGCTCTCGCAGGCGGCCAGGACGCCGTCGACGATCCCGTCGAGCACGCGGTAGGGGATATCGCCCACCTGCGTGGTGGCTTGGCCGCGCAGAACGCGTAAGCCTTCGCGGCGGGCCTGCATGGCGACTTCCACGAGCAACCGGCTTTTGCCGCCGCCCGATTCGGCCTCGATCACCATGGTGGCGCTGTTGCCTTGGGCTGTGCGTTTAAGAAACCTGGCGACGTCGGCCATTTCCTTGCTGCGCGCCACAAACGCCGGATCGGCGAGAGTGCACCGTTGGTCCGTTGAACCGATGACGATCGTAGTGGAATGCTCCTTGTTCGCCATCGCGGCCTGAATGGCTTCCAGGTCGTTGGCGACAGCCGAGGCAAGTTGATAGCGGTCGTGGGGGTCTTTTCGCAGCAGCCGCTGAACGAGTTCGTCCAGTTCGCGCGGCACGGCGGGGTTCAGACTCGGCAAGTAAGGTACCGATCCCGTCAGATGCTCAAACAAAATCGCGCCGGCGTTTTCGCCATGAAACGGCGGACGTCCCGCAAGGCAGTGAAAAAGAAGGATGCCCGCCGAATAGAGATCCGACTGAGGACCGACGTCGACGTCGATCGAGCCCGCCTCTTCGGGCGACATGTAGGCGACTCGCGTGCACTCCTCGCTGCCAATCAGTCGCTCGGGATGAAAACACTTGACGGTCCCGAAGTCGACCAAGGTGACTTGACGCACCGATCGGGGATGGTCACCCGTCTCGACAATCACATTCGAGGGCATGATATCGCGGTGCAAGGCGCGCCGCATGTGGAGCTGCGCCAGGCTGGAAAAGAGTTGGCGACCAACGGTCACCGCGTCGGCAACATCCAGCGCTCCATCGCGCAACAAAGTTTGCAGCGAAACTCCCTCAACGCGCGGCATCACGATGTAGAGTTCGCCGTCGTCGTCTCCAACCGCTTGAACGGGAACGAGCCAAGGGCAGGCGATGTTCTGTCGGACGGTGGCTTCGTACTCGATGCGCGCCATGGCGCCCCGCGACAATGCGTCCCGTCGCACCACCTTGATCACGACCGCTTGCCCCGACTCGGTGTCGGTTGCAAACAGCGTTCGTGTGAGAGTTTCCTCGTTGAAGACGTCCGTCACCAAGTAACGGGAGGCAAACAACTTTTGGAGCGGCGCGCCGCGCGCAGAATCGCTCGCAGCAGCGTTTCCCGGAGGAGCCTCGATAGCCATGGATCTGTCTCCCGCACCGGCCACGCAGCATCCCTCGTGCGCGACTGAGTGCGATGTGATTCAAAAAATGAATCTTTGGTTTGCTTCGCGCGCGGGCTGAATGGTCCGACGATTCGGACGCAGCTTCGGCCCTACAATCCAGCGAGAAGCTCACAAAAATAGGTCATGCGCTATGAATTCGTAGGCCGACCAAAGATCGCCAACCCCCCAGCGCGGGGAAGGCCGACGCCGGACGAACCGGAACTCGCGGTTTCAAAGATGCAATCGGAACGATCGCGTGGCATGTCAAAATCGGCAAACTAAGACTGGCGGCCGATAGGCCAAGAAACGATACAACCGCGGCAAACGGGCTTTTCACCCATCGGCCGCGGTTGTTCGCGTTTTGCTTCGTAAGACCCTACAAGGGGCTCACGTTTTCTTCTGGAGGTAGTTTGAATACGCCTCTAAAACGAGTTGGTTCGCGAGTTCGACGACTTTTTCCGAAAAATCAGGAACTCAAAACGCCGCTTTACACGTCCTGTTCGATTTCTGCATCGAAATCGGCCATACCGAAGCGGGGCGAATTGCGCGATCCGCTGCGCTCGTCCCGACGTGCACAGTGGATGCACAGTGTCGCGTACGGGAGGGCTTGCAGGCGGAGGGCGCCGATGGTCTTGTTGCAGACCTCGCACTTTCCGTACTCGCCGATATCGATCCGCTCGATCGCGTTGCAGATTTCGGCCAGTTCCCGGCTTTCGACTTCTGCCAGCTGCGATGAGGTTTCGCCTGTGACGGTGTCGAAGGCGGCGTCCATCTCGTCGCCCACGGTTTCCTTGAGCTTTGCCAGGGCCGTAGCGTCACCTGCCAGCGACAAGCGCAACGCGTCTCGCCGTTGAATAAGGAGATTTCGTACCTTCTTAAGTTGAGCACTGATGCGACGCATGATTAGGTCTCCTCTCTCGTTCTCTTCCGCTCGCCAAGTATTCCTAGCGGAATGACCCCGTTGTTGTAACGGTTGTCACTGGTATCGCGACCATTCTACGCAGGGTTGTCAAATGCAGTTCACGTTTTCCGGCTCCCCCACCAAAAGTGAGGCAACTGAAACGTTGCAACCGTTTTGGCAGGAATTGTCGGTATAGCCCCTCTAGATTTGCAAACCGTGCGCCAGTTACCTTTTCGACACGACTGTACTTTTTTCGCTCGGTGGTGCGTTTTGCATTGCGACAAAGCTCGCAGGAAAATCTTTTGCGGGTTTTCCTAGACAAGAAAGACCGCAAACGGGTTCGCCTTAGTGGTGCCGGAGAGGACTCTTAGTTGCCATTAAGGCGCGCGGGTGCGACTTACGAAAAAGAAAGCCGACACGTCCCAAGTTCGTGTCGGCTTTCGGCGGCTAAGTGTCGGTGCGTCTTAAGCTTTGGAGGACGCTACTTCAGGTCGTAACACATCAGCTTGTCTTGCTCGCGCAGATACAGCTTGCCGTTCGCGATCACCGGATGCGACCAGCTTTCGCGCTCCTGATATTCGGGCTTGAATTTGCCGGTAACGGTCAGCCGCTCGGGCGTCGCTGCCAGTGTCGCAACAGTGCCATCTTGATATCGCAACAGGATGTGTCCGTCGGCGTAGACAGCGGCGGCCGAACCGTCGCCTGGCGTCGTCCGGCGATTGCCTTCCCACATGATCTTGCCTGTCTTGAGTTCCACGCAAACGGGGATCCCGGCGTTCTGGTTGTGGCCGCAGTAGATGTAGCCATCCACCAAGACCATGCCGCCATGATGGTTTTGCATGGTCTTCTGGTCGAGGAAGTACTTCTCGTCGGCCTTGAGACCGTTACCCTCCTTGCTAATTTGAAGCAGCGCCGAGCCGGTGCCGTAGGCGGTCGAACCGAAGACGAAATCGCCGTCGACAATCGGCGTCGAGATGTTGGCAACACCGTTGGCAACCGGGCCGTAACCCCACAGCATCTTTCCCTGCTCGCTGATGCCGACGAGGCCGCGTCCGAACAGTTGCACATATTGCTTCACGCCGGCCGCGTGCGAAATGACGATCGAAGAATATCCCGCCCCTTCCTTACCGCGACTGCCGAAGACTGCGGGATCGATCGCACATTGCCACACGTCTTTGCCAGTCCTTTTATTGAGGGCGACGACAACAGCCTTATCGGCTCCGGGCGTGCAGAGGACCAAATCACCGTCGACCAAGGGAGACTCCGAAAAGCCCCAGCCCGACATCAAGCGTCCTTCGAAATCCTTGAAATCGCGTTGCCAGATGATTTCGCCGCCGTCGACTTTGAGGCACGCGATCGAACCATTCGAGGCGATCACGTACATGAAGTTGCCATCGAGCGTGGGCGTGCTGCGCGAGCCCTCGTAATCGTGCTTGGGCTTGCTATCGGTGATGCTGCGTTTCCACAGGATCGTGCCCGTCTTCGCGTCGGCCGCGATCACGGCCTGGCCGTCGTCGAAGTTGCCGACGGTGTAGAGGCGATCCTTGTCGAGCGACACACTGGCATAGCCACCGCCGAATCCTTCGGCCATCCAAGCCAATTGAGGCTTTGCGTCGCCGTTCCATTCGAGTTTCAAACCGGTCTCGTCCGACTTGCCGTCGCGATGAGGTCCGCGCCATTGGGGCCAAGTATCACCCGCCACCGCCAAGCCGGCGACGAGGCAGATCGCGATGAAACCAAAGTTCGAACAACGCATGAAGAAACTCCAATAAGCGGACAGCGCGATCACGTTCCGCGCAGCACACTCCGCGCAGCACACTCCGCGCAGCACGTAGTGCGGCAAGTTCAGGTATTCGTGGCCTGCAGCGAGTGTCGACTCGCAAGACCACAGGAAGGTGGGGCTCAACCTAGGCCGAGGTATAAGAGGTGGGACCTCGGATCAATCAGCCAAAATCAAGTCTAGTTTTGGCCCTATCTGTCCGCAACCCGACGCAGCGCCATCGGCACCTCAGAAGATAACCAGACGTTAACAAAAAACCGGCCGAAGTTCCCTGCGGAATCGGCCGGTTCGTGGAGTACGCGTTAGTTGCAAGGCCACGATCGCATTAGAGCTTTGTCAAAACCAAATGTTCTGGTTCGCAACGTCTTGTCGTACGCACACTGGCGTCTTTAGGACGCCAGTGCCACCCGAAAAGTTAGCTGTACCAAAGCACTAGAGGGGGAAATCGTCCTCGGAGGCCGATTCGCTGTAGATCGGCATGTGACGATAGTAGACTTCGAGAATCATCGTCGCCATCGAAGTGCAATAGTGTCGGCCACCCACGTCAGTCCCCAGGTCGCCCGGAGGCATGATCCAACTACCGAGCGTGTGCTTCTGTTCGTCTTTCTCTTGCGTTTCGATCAGCTGGTCGCGCATCGCGGTGTTCCACTTGTTCCACATCTCGCTGTCGTTGTATTGCTTCAGGACCTGGGTGGCGTAGTAGTTGTAGTACATGTTGGCACGGTCGGGACCCGTGTCGGAAAGGATCTTCACACCTTTGCCAAGTCGGGCATCATCCCGCTTCCAGCCGCAATACATGCGGGCAAGTAGTCCCACGGCGCTGGTTGCACCGCCGGCACCGGGAGCGTCATAGCCGTAACGGGCTCCACCATCGCTTTGGACGGAATCGAGAAACTTCATCGCGCCCGAGACCGTCGATGCGGGGACTTCCAAGTACGACATGTGACCGCTCTTAAGCGCCATCAACTGCCAGCCCACGGCCGAGGTATCACCCGGCTGACGAGGAGCATAACGCCAGCCGCCCCCCAAGGGGTCTTGTGCGTAGATGGTGTGGTTCAGCGACAACTGCGCCGCTGGCCGCAGATTCTTGTCTTTGGTCATCCCGTAGGCTTCACAAAGCGCGATGGCGGCGATGCCGTGCGAGTACATCGAGCCGCCGCCTTGGGCCAGGTCGCCGCGATTGTTGTTCACCTTCATTTGGTTCGTGAGGAAGAGAAGCCCCTTTTCCACGACTTGCTTATATTCACCTTCTTTGTGCGTGTGTCCCGCACCTAAGAACGGCAAGAGCGCCATCCCGGTTGCGCCCGTTCGGCAATCGGTGAGTTTACCGCCGTTGTTGCACTTACCTTTGCAACCGGGGGCGTCGCGATGATCGAAGTTCCAGCTACCGTCTGGCAACTGGTGGTTGGCAAACCACTTCAACGCTCGGGCGACCGCTTTTTCGCTCCCTTCGGTACCGCCACCAACGGCGATCATTTGCGCCCGTTTCGCGGCACCGCGCCCCGAAAGCCCGCTACCGCCAACGACGCCAATGCTGCTGGTGCCGTTCGAGGGTGCGAACTTGCCGCCGAAGTCGATTGGGTCAACATGCAACGCCGCGGCGTCGGAGTCGAAAGCCAAATCGCTGGTCACCACGGTTGGGTCGACGAGGTTCTGGGTGGCAACCGACACAACGTCGCCGGAGCCGCTTGACTCGTCAGCGGTACTCATCGAGGGTTCGAGCCGCATTTCATCGATTTGCGTATCGTTGAATTCGGCGATCTCTTCGACGACGTCTTCCGGCGCTTCAGCGACGATTTCCTGAACTTGTTCGTTGATGATTTGCGGCAAAAACAAAAAGGCCATCACGACGACGATGATCGCGTGGACAACACCGCTGATCATCACGCTAGGCAATGTTGCCGAAGTCAGAAGACTGGACTCAGGGCCTTCGTCCTCTCCCATTTGAATCGCCGGGCCAGCCGGCGCCGGCATAGGCGAACTCGGCATCCGCATCCCTGGGGCGTGGGTCATGGGGACCGGAGCCATCGCCACAGGCGCCATGGGAGCAGGCGACATCGGCACCGGTGCCATTTGGACCGGCTGCGGCATCGGGGCCCCAGGCTGGGGTACAGGAGCCCCGTTTCCCGGCATCGACATACTTGGCGGCAAGTTTGCCGCAGCGGGCTTCGCGGGCGAGGCAGGAGCGCCTCCGGGCATCGCGATCTTCGGCATCGCCCCTTTTGCACCGGCTTTTTTACCACCGGCCGCAGGCGAACCACCCCCTGAGGACTCTGGGGTCGGCGAGGAAGAGCCACCAGATCCATTGCCGGAAGGAAGGTCGTTGTTCATGTGGATTCCTGAACCCAGAGCCGCCGAAGAAACAGCTCAACGCCATCGACTTTGTGGGCCAAACGACGTTTTTCTATCTACCTGAAGAGAAGCTACCACCCGACAAATCGTGAAACCGCACGTCGAAAGTCGCCCGTTGAAAGTGGCTGGCGCCTTCGACCACCCGAATCAACTATCTAAATTATCCGATCTTTCCCACAAAACAAGAAACATTTCTTAACTGCGATCTTTAGTCGCGACGACGTAAATCGCTGTCGCCAAAGCAGTTAAATCTGTCCAAGGCGTCCCAAATGGACGCCGCTGGGCAATAGGACGCCAACGTCCAACCACATTGGCGCTTATTTAGACTAAACGCTTGGCGGCAGGAACGTACTCAAACAAAAACGCGTGCTTTTCCAGGATGCGGCTTCCAGACCCGTTTTGAAACTTCTTTCGCCGAAAGCCCCTGGAACGGAATCCCTACCTGCCGCTATGATTTGGGATTCTCTCCGGCGGATTGGTGTCCCCGGTGGGTGTAGCCCGAGTCTCGTCGCCCGCCGAAGCTGAATTTGGCTGGCCAGATGTTGAGTTGAAGGTGCCGCGATGGCAAAGAGCAAGAAAAAGTCGGAAGTCGTTTACCTCGTCTGCGAAGAAACGGGCGATTACAACTACACCCTGCTCCGCAAGCCGGGCGGCGAAAAGCTGAAACTCAAGAAGTTTTCGCCTCGCCTGCGCAAGCACACCATCCACAACGAAAAGAAGAAGTAGTCCGCTTCGTTGGGGCGGGTTATTTAGGGATGGGTTATCAAGCGAGATTTCTCGTTTAAAATCCCTCACCATCTCGACAGGAAGTTGCCGGCGAGTCGGCAGCCTTGAGCGAGGACCTTCTGGAACCGCCGTCGGACCTCGTCAAAGGGCCAGCGACGGCGAAACGGCGTTGGCATGGTTGCCCGATGGGTTTTCGCTTCGCACGATCAAGGGCATGTTTCGCGCCTAGTCCAGGTCGCGGGAGCATCGCCGATCGTGGCCCAAATTCTCGCGGCCCGGCGGGTCGACGACGCCGCTGAGGTCCGCGCATTTCTCGATTGCAAGCTGACGGGACTACTGGACCCGAACCTGTTGCCGGGAGCCACGAGCGCCGCCCAGGCCATCTATCGGGCCATCGAAACCAAACAAAAGATCGTCGTCTACGGCGACTACGATGCCGATGGCATGACCGCGACCGCACTGTTGTCGCGAACGATCTCACTTTTAGGTGGCGATGTTTCGTGCCACCTCCCCAACCGGTTAGAAGACGGCTACGGGCTCAACTCGCAAACGCTCGAAACCCTGGCCCGTCGCGGCGCCAAGCTGGTTATCTCTGTCGACTGCGGCATCGCTAGCATCGCCGAGGCAAAGGCAGCCCGCGAATTAGGACTCGAGTTGATTGTGACTGACCATCACGAGATGGCCGAGACGCTGCCGGAAGCCTCGGTCCTGGTTCATCCGCGCTTGCCCGGGACGAACTATCCCTTTCCGCATCTGTGCGGCGCAGGGGTCGCACTGAAAGTTGCGTGGGCCCTTTGCCAGGTGGCTTCTGGTTCGGCCAAGGTAAGCGAGTCGCATCGTCACTGGCTGCTCACCGCGGTGGGCATGGCCGCAATTGGAACGGTTGCCGACGTCGTCCCACTTACGGGCGAAAACCGCATCATCGTCCGTCACGGGCTGCGCTATCTCAAGTCGTATCCGCCGCTGGGCATCGCGGCCCTAATGAACGTGACCAAGCTTTCGGATAAGCCCGCTTTGTCGAGCGAAGACATCGCTTTCTCGCTGGCACCGCGGCTCAACGCGGCGGGCCGGCTGGGGCAGGCTCAGCTCGGGGTCGAGTTAATGACCACCGAGAGCCAGATGAAGGCCGAACAATTGGCCAGCTATCTGCACGAATTGAATAACAGCCGCGACAGTTTGGAGCGCGGGATCCTGATCGCCGCTCAAAAGCAGATCAAAGAACAGTTCGATCTCGAAAACGATGCGGCGTTGGTCTTAGCGGGACGCGGGTGGCATCCCGGCGTGATTGGGATTGTGGCGGGCCGACTTGCCGAACGGCACGCGCGTCCGGTGGTGATGATCGCGCTCGATCAGCTGGGTGGGAAACCAGGGATCGGCTCGGCGCGAAGTGTGGGGCAATTCAATCTGCACCGCGCTTTGGCGGCGTGCGGACATCGATTGCTCTCGCATGGCGGCCATGCGGCAGCCGCGGGCCTGAAGATTGAAGAACCGTCGGTCGACGCCTTCCGGCGTGAATTCTTGGAGTATGCCGCCACCGAACTCTCTCCAGACGATCGGCTGGCGGAAGTCCAAATCGACGCCGAGGCACCGTTTATCCAACTGACGTTCGAGACGATCAACCAACTTGAGGAACTGGGCCCTTTCGGCCACAGCAACCCGCGACCTGTATTAGCCGCGCTCGGCGTGACCGTCCGCGAGGCACGAAAGATAGGGCAGGGGGAGCGTCACTTGAGCTTGTCGCTGGACCACCAGGGAACGGGTTTACGAGGTGTTGCTTTCGGGCAGGCCGACTGGGCCGACGAACTCAAGCAGCACGGTGGCCTCATCGACGTGGCGTATCGCCCTGTGATCAACGAATTTCGGGGGCGAAAGTCGGTCGAAGTCCAACTCGTCGACTGGCGGCCGGCAGGCCAGGGTGACTAACCACGGCGTTTCTGCCTCCGTAAACCGTAGCCCACGCGAGTCGAAACAACGGATTCTCGCCCTAAAGCGCTTGGAAGGGGCGAACCGGGAAGACTTCCGCTTCGTACGTTCGGAAGTCATAATCGCCGAGTCCCTTTTTCAGCTCGTCTCGATTCTCGAACCTAAGCATTGTTGAGAGCATTGTGCTGGCCGGCCCTATTTTCACCCGCGAGTTGGTCACGGCCCCCCGTCGCAGCCAGCACTTTGTTTCACGAACGGCCTACGTCGCCGGTCTGTTCGTCGTCCTTTGCACGGCGTGGCTCGTCATTACCGGCACGCAGGACATTCGCAATGCCTCCGACATGGGCCGATTCGGAACGCTGGTGTTCCAGCTACTGGCGCCTCTGCAGTTAACGTTGCTTACGTTCATCTCAGCGCTGCGAACCGCAAGTACAGTCGCCCTCGAAAAAGACAAAAAGACGCTGCTCCTGTTGCTGATGACCCGTCTGCACAACAGCGAGTTGATCCTAGGCAAGCTCTTCGCCAGTTCGCTCGAGTGCCTGGCCATGCTGCTGGCCGCGCTCCCTTTGTTTCTGTTGATTGTGCTGCTGGGCGGCGTGACGTTTGAACAGGTGATCCTGTCGTACGCGGTGACGCTCGTCACGGTGATCACGGCGAGCAGCCTTGGATGCATGATCGCTTACTGGCGCGAGAAAACATTTCAAACGCTCGCACTGACGGCGCTCACCATCGTCGCCTGGACGGCCGGCTGCGAGATTTTGGCGCGCGTGTTAGGCAACGGAACGATTGCGGGTTTGCCTGGTAGCGTATGGGCGACGGGCCTTAGCCCCGCGCGGGCCATTTTGGTGGCCAGTTCTCCGGCGATCGTCGATGGATCGCGCCATTGGATCGGCGATGGTGTCCCCCTCTATTTGATCGTGATGTCGGCGATTGGCGTGCTGGTTAACTTCATCGCGATCGTCCGCGTGCGGGTGTGGAATCCATCACGCGAAGCACGCCCGCAAGGTCAAGAGGAAGTAGGCCACGGCAGCATTTGGACAGCCGACCACGACGTTGCGAACGAGAGCGAGGCCATCGCCGCGATGCGCCGCCGCGAACAGGCCGAGGCCGCGCGGCTAGGGCACGTCGATGCGCGGGTACGCGAAGTTTCCCGATCACACCGCCGGGTGTGGGACAACCCGATCCTTTGGCGGGAGATGTGCACGTGGGCATACGGCCGCAAGGTGCTGCTGATTCGCGCCGCCTACTTTCTTATCAGCGCCATGGCAGTTGGCGCCTTGGTTTGGATGATTCAGACAGGCGCCATTGGCCATGCCTCAGGCGGAGATGAATCGCTCATTCCGGCCGCGGCGCGTTCGCTTGGGCCGTTCTTTTTTGTGAGCCTGGTGATCGTGAACGCACTGGCCGTGACGTCGATCACCAACGAGCGCGACAGCGGAGCCATCGATTTGTTGATGGTCACCGACCTGACGCCGCGCGAGTTTTTGCTCGGCAAGCTGCTTGGCGTCGCCTACGTGGTCAAGGAAATGATCGTCGTTCCCATGCTGCTCTGTCTGGCGCTGTGGTGGTTTGAAGGGATCACGACCGAGAATCTGGTCTACTTGCTGCTGGGTCTGTTGGTGATGGACTTGTTCGTGATCATGCTTGGCCTGCACTGCGGAATGCACTACGCCAACAGCCGCTCGTCGATCGGCGTGAGCTTGGGAAGCGTTTTCTTCCTGTTCATCGGCGTCGTCACGCTTCTGGTCATGATGGTGAGCTTTAGCGGCAGCTTCGCGACCCAGCTGGCGCCATTCTTGGCGTTCATCGTGGGCGGTAGCGCCGGCTTGTTCATGGCATTGGGGGCACGGAACCCATCCCAGGCGATCGGCCTGTCGTCGATCCTGCTTCCGTTTTTGACCTTCTTTGCGATCACCAGTTTCCTGTTGCATCACCCGCTGAACGCGTTCGTGATGACAGCGGTGGCCTACGGTTTAACCACCGCGTCGATGATGGTACCGGCCTTGGGCGAATTCGACTTCGCGATGGGCCGGGCCAAATCGGACACGGAGTGATCGGAATACTCGACCAAGGGCAGACGTTATGGAAACGCTCGTCAGTCCGCTGGTCGATTTCGTCTTCAAGATTCTCTTAGGAAGTGAGCAGCACAAAGACATCACGATCCACTTCCTTAACTCGGTGCTGGCTGGCCAGTCGCCGATTGTCGACGTGGAATTCCTCAATCCGATGCTCGAGAAGGAGACGGAGGAAGACAAGCTCAGCATCTTGGACATTCTGGCCGAAGACGTAAACGGTCGGCTGTTGCATATCGAAATGCAACGTGCCACGCAGCAGGCGTTGGCGAAGCGACTCGCCTACTACAACGCCGGTCTCTACAGCGAGCAACTCCAAGAAGGAGAAAGCTACCAATCGCTTCGACCAGCCATCTCGATCTGTGTTCTGGAAGGCTCGATCTTCAAGCAAACGGCTGGGATGCACTTGGATTTTCGTCTGCGAACAGCTTCGGGGGAGGTTTTGACGGACGACGTCCAGATTCATCTAATCGAGTTGCAGAAGTCCATAGCGACCGAACATAATTTGGATAGGGTCGGTCCCTTGGAACAGTGGGCCTACTTTTTTCGAAATGCAGGTCGGATTGAATCGGCGACACTGAGTCGCCAGCTTTCTAAACCCGTGTTCGAATCGGCACTTGGAGTTTTGGAAATGATTAAGCGCGATCCGCGATGGCTATCGCTTTACCATCGACGTCTGAAGGTCCAAATGGATGAACGTGCGCGGATCGAGTACGCGAAGGAAGAGGCTCGATCCGAAGGCTTGGCCGAAGGCTTGGCCGAAGGCTTGGCCGAAGGCGAACAAATCGGCCTGATCCATGCGTTCCAACGAGTTCTGGGCGTTCCTGAAACTCCTCGCGACGAACTCACGAAACTGGACCTAGATTCCCTTGCTGCCATGGCTCGCGATCTCGAACAGCAACTCCACCCGAAAGACAAATAGTCTCACTCACCAGCCGCTCGGCTTCAGAACGTACGCCGTCCCGTTGGCGTTGCCGGTCACGATGTGCCGGCCGTCGGGCGAAAAGGCCGCATCGAGGATAGCCCCGCCGAACTCCCATTGGCGCACAACGCGGTCGTTCGACGAGTTCCATAGCGTCAGCCGGCCATAACCGTCGGCCACCAGGAAGTGCCGGCCGTCGGGCGAAAAGCGGACCACGGGATCGGGTCCTTCGCGACCGCGCTTCGATCCGGCGGAACCGACTCGGCTCGTATCGATCCAGCGAACACTCCCGTCTCGCAGGACCAAGACCAGAGTTGCGCTGTCGGGCGAGAATGCCATCGCGGCGATTCCTTCTGAATCGTCGTACGGCTCTTTCCACGAAGTTCCGTCCTCGACTCTCCACAATCGCAACTGCGAATTGTCGATCGCCGCGGCAATCCATTGGCCGTCGGGCGAAAAAGTGGCCATCGTGACGTCGCCTTCATCTCCGCTGAACAGATCGCGTTCCAATTCGTGGCCTGATCGCCACGACTGCAGTCGCATTCCGCCATCGTGCTGAACGAGCGCTACCGCGTCGGCTAGAGGTGAGATTGCGGCGGCTCGGCAGTTGCTCTGTTCGTCAGCATTCCGCCGCGTGACCGCTTCCTTTTGCTCGATGTGGCCGTCGACGATCTCTCCGGCCGCCGTGACGGCGACGACACGTTGGCCGTCGGGCGAGACGGCCAACTCGAGCAGTTCCATGAACGACTTCGGGAAGGTGTAACGCCGATTCCCATCGCGATTTCGCAGAATAACGGATGTCTTGCCGGCATCCTCTTCAGCTAAGGCGAAGAACGAACCATCCGGTGCCGTGGCGACCCGCAACGGATCGACGGTCGAATTGCAAGAGATCGCAGCGGCAATGTTTCCATCGGCCACCTTCCACAACCGCAAGATTCGCTCAGCGGTCGACCAGGATGCGATCTGCTCGCTATTGCCGCCTAGGAACAACACTCGATTGATCGGGCCGACGTGCCCTTCGATCTTGGTGAGAGTTTGGCCTGTGGCACTGTTGCTGGCGCGAACCGTATGGTCTTCACCGACGGTGAAAACCACTTGGCCGGTGGGATCGAGCGCCAGTCCGTGAATTTGCCCTGCATGAATGGTTTTCGGCGGATGCGACCGGCGCGGCTCTCGCCCATCTAGATTCCATGCCTCCAAAGAACCACCACTGCCGGCGACAACCAAATCGGAGCGGCCTGGAAAAAAGCCTAGCGACGAAATCCCAGACGCATTAAGCCGGTGCACGGGAGGAGTCTCGGGCGGATTCTTGAGCGACCAAACAATCGGCCCCTGATCGTTCCCACCGACAGCCAGCAATCCCAAAGTCGGCTCCACGGCCAAGGCCCGCCAGGCGTCGCCATGATTTTCCCACCTGGCGACCAGCGTCGCCCCGAACAGCGGCAATTCTTCCGGCGCTGGCTGATCGTTACTGTCTTCGTCGGGGGGATGCGTTTCCTCGTCGTTCATCTCCGGTTCGTGATCGCCGCCTGGTTGGCTTTGATCCTCTTCGTCCTTCTCCTCGTTGTTTTCTTCGGCTTCGTTCGAATCGCCGTCGCTTGGCTCTTCCGACTCTTCCTGCCGCACTCGTCGAGCATGGACGAACCACTGGTTCTCGCGCGCACTGTTTGTTGCAATGCTGGAATCGAGCTTCCAAAGCGAGGCCGCGTCGCCTTGAACAATGACAAACTCCTCCGGCGATTGACCGAAGCTGATGCCGACCATTCCTTCGCCTGGCACGTGCGCGATGCGTTTTGCCGGGACTTCGCTGAGATCCCAAACGGTGGCCCCGCGCTCCGTAGCGACGGCCAGTCGATCGACGCCTGGAGCCGCCGCGATCGCGATGATGGATGCCGGAGCCTCTTCCCGATCTTGAACCGCATCGCGCAACACATCAAAGGCCAAACGCCGCTCGCGGTCGAGATCCCACAGCCGCACGACGCCGTCGTCGCCCCCAGTGGCCAGCCAGTTGCCATCGCGCAGCGTGGCGAGTCCGCGAATTCTTCCGGGGCTGGCCCAAAACGAATCGACATCGTCCATCCGGTGAGATTTTTCGTCGTACCGCCAGAGATGGACAAATCCTCCTTCGCTCGACGTGGCGACCAAGTTCGAGCGCGGGATGTAGACCACTTGATAGGCTTGTCCCCAGTGCCGCTGGCTCGATTGACCAATCACGGCGACCAGGTCATTGGGCATCCCGTCGAATCGGTTGGTTTCGGCGATGTTGTTCGGATCGAGCGCGGCGAACGTGTTCGGCGCGGGCGGTTCGCTGTTTGCAGCCTCGCTAACTGCTTGAACAACACTCGCCTCAGGCGTCTGAAAATACTTCGCGGCGAGGATGCCGCCGCCGCATCCCAGCAAGAGCAATAGTGGTACGACGACCGCTGCCCAAGGCAGCTGCAACATGCGGCGAAAGTATTCGCCGAGTGAAGTTTGCCCCTCGGCGCGAGTTTGCTGCGAATTGAGCAGCCGGCGCAAGTCGTCGGCCAGTTCGCCTGCCGTCCAGTAGCGGTCGTCCGGCGACTTGGCCAGGCACTTCATCACGATTGCCTCGGCGCCACCGGGAAGATTCCCGGCGATCTTGCGAATCGCTGGCGGAGGTTTGGTTTGCACCTGCGCGAGGACCGTGTGCGTTTCGCCTTGGAAGGGGACGGAACCAGTGAGGAGTTCGTACAGGATGACGCCGAGGCTGTAGACATCGCTTCGCCCGTCGACCTTGTGTGGATCGCGGAACTGCTCGGGGCTCATGTACGCGGGCGTTCCCAGCAGATGCCCATCGCGGGTCATGGTGGTGTCGCCGGCCGTTCGTTTGGCGAGCCCGAAATCCATAATGCGAGGACGGAACGGCAGCGATACGGGGCGAACGCTTGGCCCGCGCGAATCTTCGGCCGTGGGAGGCGGCATCAACTGCGACGGCGAGTTCAATCCCGGGTCGACTGCCGCGCTGTCGCTCCTCTTCGTATCGAGCATCACGTTCGACGGCTTGATGTCGCGATGAACGATGCCGTGCCGATGGGCGTAGTCCAGCGCCTCGGCGAGCCGTGCCACCAGTTCGATCGACTCATTCACGCTGGGCCGCTGCTCTTTAAGCCATTCCGAAAGTGTGGTTCCCTGAACCAACTCGGCGACCAAAAAGATCGCGTCGTCTTCGCGGCCGACGTCGTGGACCGAGACGATTCCATCATGCGAGAGTTTCGCCGTGGCGCAGGCTTCGCGGACGAATCTCCGTTCTCCTTCCGGCGTCGTCCAGGCGGCACCGCGTGGAAGTTTGATTGCGACCTCGCGCCGCAGATGCGGGTCCCAGGCTTTCCAAACGACGCCGAAGGCCCCTTGGCCGATTTGTTCGATCAGCTCGTATCGCCCCAGCTTGCGCCGCTTGGTGGCCGAACTTTCGGTCGACTCGCCGCGCAGCTCGCGGTCAACTTGGGCCAGCGTCTGGTCGATTTCGATCGAGGGATGCGCGAAGAAGCGAGCCCTGTATTCTTCCTTCCGCGGCGAATCGCCGTAGCGACGGCGGACGCGGTATTCCTCGCCGATCAGTTCCAGCCCAAGGCGTTCGACCGCTCCAAGTTCAGGCAAGCACTCGACGTACGATTCCAAAAGCGGCCGCATCGGCAGGCGGTCGAAGACCGAGGGCCGCCGCGGCGAGAGAATTGAAAGGGGACTAGTAGTCCCGGCAATCGTTTGCTTCCAGCGGTAGTCGAGGTCGATCTTGACGAACTCACGGACCACGGTCGAATGATCGAGCGATTCGCTCTTCGCCTGGTCGAGATGGTCCTCCCACAGCGGCGGGCCCGATTGCCAGGCGCTTTCGAAGCGGGCAAACGCCGCTTCCATTTTTTGCCAGAGTTGCGAATCGACCACGGCACTCATGGGAGACTCGCATCCTGCCAGCGCGTTCGAAGGAACTCAAACAACCGCCTGACCGTCCGTTCGCTGCGCTGCGTTTCGGCGGCGATCTCCTCGAGCCGGTAACCCTGCAGCCGAAGTTGCAGCATCTTTTGTTGGACCGGGTCGAGTTCGCGCATCACTGTTTCCAACAGATCGGTCAGGACCAGCGCTTCGTCGGGCGTCGGCTCCGGCGTGTGTGTCAGCAGCGCCGCGCCGTTTGTTTCGGGCTGCGGCTCCTCGCGCCTCAGGCTCCGTTTAGCGGCGTGATGAAATTCCGCCTGCTTGCGGACTTTGCTCACCGTGATCGTCGCCAGCAGCCGCCACAGGTCGCCGCCGCGCTCGATGACGTATTTCCCTTCACGGGCTCCCAAAAAGAAACTGCGATAGGCCGACTGGACGACGTCCTCGGCGTCCACCCGACGGCCCAGCTTTTCCGATAGCATCGTCCGCGCCATGGAAATCAGGCGTTCGACGTAACGATCGAACAAGGCCGCGGCGGCCTGTTCGTCGCCACGAGCCCATTGACCGGCGAGGTCGACGCTTTCTGCCACGCGCGGAGGTTCCTTTTTAGACAAAGCCGCAAACAGCCCGCTAACCGGACACGAATTCTCGAATTCCCCATTTTCTATCGTATCGGGCTCGCCAAGAGTTGCCACTTGTGGAGTGCCGTTCCGAAACGGCTGGTGAAAGAGCCATGCGAAATACCGCAGGTTCGAATAAACTGAGACGTATCCCAGCCACACCGTTTTCCGCGTTCTGGCGAACGCGGCTCCCTTTGTTCGCAAGCAATCCCCCTATGTCGCAGTTCGCACCCGCTTCCCGCCGGCAGTGGCTGACCAGTTCGGCCGGTGGACTTGCTGGCATCGCGCTGGCCCACATGCTCCATCGGGACCCGCTGCTCGCAGGCGATGGCGTCACGCTCCATCACCCGCCGAAAGCCAAGCGGGTCGTCCAGCTGTTCATGGCAGGAGCGGCCAGCCACATCGATTTGTTCGACTTCAAAGAAGAACTGGTCAAGCGCGACGGGCAACCTTCCGATTTCGGCGAGCCGGTCGAGGCCTTCCAAAACGGGCTCGGGCCGTGGCTCAAACCGCAGTGGGCGTTCAAACCGTATGGAAAATGCGGCAAGATGCTCTCGGACATCGTCGCGCCGCTGGGAGACGTTGTCGACGAAATGGCCTTCGTTCACAACCTGGTCGGCAAGACAGGCGTCCACAGCCAGGCAACGATGCTGCAAGCCACCGGCTTTCAATCGCCGGGCTTTCCCGGGATGGGCTGCTGGATCAGCTACGGCCTGGGGAGCATGAACGAGAATCTCCCAACGTTTGTCGTGATTCCCGATCATCGTGGGTTCGCGTCGAACGGCCCCAAGAATTGGGACTCGGCGTTTTTGCCCAGCCATCACGCCGGGACGATGATCCAGCCGGGTGCCAATCCGCCGATCGTCGATCTGTATCCGGACTCGCGCGGCGATTTCGTCACGCCAGAAGCGGACAAAAAGCGGTTGACTCTCGCGGAACGGCTGAATCGCAAGCACGCCAAAACGCGGGCCGACGACCCGCGGCTGGAAGGGCGCATTCGCAGCTACGAGTTGGCAGCCAAGCTCCAACTGGCCGCGCCCGAAGCGCTCGACTTCTCGACCGAGCCGCAGCACATCCTCGATTTGTATGGCATCCAGTCCGAAGGCAAGGAGTGGCCCATCGAGATCAATGTTCCCGAAGAAATCAATCACTTCGGCCGCCGCTGTCTGGCCGCGCGGCGATTGCTGGAGCGGGGGGTCCGCTTCGTGCAGATCTGGAGCGGCAACGACAACGGCTTCCCTCGCCGCAATTGGGATTCACACGAAGATTTGAAACGCGACCACGGGCCGCTGGCTTCAGGCATGGCCCGGGGGGCGGCGGCGCTGATTGCCGATCTCAAACAACGCGGGATGCTCGACGACACCATCGTCCACTGGACGACCGAATTCGGTCGCATGCCCAGCTCCCAAGGTGGCACGGGACGCGATCACAATCCGTATTGCTTCACCAATTGGCTGGCGGGCGGCGGAATTCGCGGCGGCATCGTCGCCGGAGAAAGCGACCAGTGGGGTTACAAGCCGCTCGACCGAACTCATGCGACGCAGGTGTACGACATCCACGCCACGATGCTGCACCAGCTGGGGATCGACCACACACGGCTAACGGTGCGTCACAACGGAATCGATCGCCGTTTGACCGACGTGCATGGGCATGTGATCGAGAAGCTGATCGGTTAGAGCGTCCCCAAACTCACGCCCACCTCTTTTCACCTTGGCGGCAGGGTCTGAATGTTGCAGCGAGGCAGCTTTTCACGGAGCCGCTCGATTCCTTCGTCGGTGACTTTAGTTCCGCCGATCCAAAGCCGCTGCAGATCTTTCAGAGTTGCAATCGTCTCAATAGACCCATCAGACACGCTCGTGCCGGTGGCGACACCCAATTCCGACACATTGCGCACATAATGGCCGTCGCCGAACGTCGCCATCGATTTGGGCAGCCACTTGAGATAAGACGGCAACGGGTCCATCCGAGTCGAACTCTCCAGCCGCTCGATCTCTTTGCTAACGCGGCGCTGGCGCTCGGCCCGTTCCACCCAAACCCCGAGAAATGCGAGAACAATACCGCAGAAGGCGGTAGCCACCAGCAGCGTGCGTAAGCTGAACCGCGGGATTAGCCACCGCAGCCAGGATTTCGACTTCCCCGCGGAGGAAGTTGCTTCGCCGGGCTCGCTCGGTTCCATAATGCCATCCTCATTTGAGACGGGAACTAGGCGTCAGACTCCAGGAATACGGATTGGATGGTCCGTCGTACTTCAGTCGTACAGGACCTCAGTCGTCACAACCCTGCAATGCGGTAGCCGCTCGCGAAGGCGGGCCAGCCCTTTCTTCGTGCACTGCGTGCGAAACAAACGAACTTCGTGGAGCCGGCTTATGGCAGCAATGGTATTGATGGACTCGTCGGTGATCGGATTGCTATTCAAGGACAGAACCCTCAAGTCTTGAAGACCAGCCAGATGGCGCAGGTCGTCGTCATCGATGTTGCAATCTTCCAACGTCAGTTCCGCCAGAAACTTGATCTTCGGCAATCGATCCAGGATCTCGGTTGAGACGTCCATCTGCCGGAAGTAGAGCCTGTCGAGAAACGGGCATTTGCAAAGCTCGTCGACCGTCTTGTGAGTGATCGTGACACCTCGCGTATAGAAAGTCCTGAGCAATCGATAGTCGCCAATCTTGGCGCATAGTTCGTCATCGAAATAAGGTCCCACGGCGATGATCCGCGTGGTTGAAGGATGGAGCGTCTTACCCAAGAGATAATCCATCGCGTCGCGATCAAGTTGCCATTTCGCACCCTCGTGATACGTATTTACGTGTTCCATCTTCTCAATCGACGCGATCGCCTTAAGCGCCTCGACCGGTGGGCTGTCGCCAATGATGTGAACGTGCGTCACCGACGAACGAGGGAGCACCTCGAGCACGGCATCGGTCAACTGCGAAGTCGAAAGCGCCAGGTTGGTAAGCTTCGACGACGCCAGAAGTCGAGCTAACCCCTTTGGCGTGACCTTGGTTCCGTTGACCTTCAAGACCCAAAGATTGCGAAACTTAAGGAGCCGGTCGATGCTTTCGTCGGTAACTTGAGCGTCGGTCAAATCGAGCCATACGAGTTCGTCGTGCGGTAACAACAGGTCCAAGCGGGGGTCGTCGAGCCCACATTGGTAGAGTCGCAGGTATTGCAGCGTTTTTTCGGCGGCAATCTGGCGGCACATTTCGTCGGTCAGGTCCTGGTGATGAACGGTCAGCTTATCGCCACTGCCAGCAACCGGGAGGCCGAAGTTGAGTGTCGAATCAGGTAGCGACCACGTGGGAGGACCCGGCGAGTCGGAGTAACCAATCGCGCCGAAGGGTAACGTTCGGTCGGGCGGGCTCATCGCTTTCAGGGAGGGCCAAATCGTTCGCGGCGAACCGGATTGAAAGAGCTCTTCGGGGTGGGGTGCGTAGAGTGTGTGCAGCTTCGTCAACGGCGTGAGCGTTTGCACGCCAGCCGTGGTGACCTGCGTCTTATCGACTTGCAAATCAACCAGCAGCACCAGGCTCTTAAGATGCGCGAGGCCGGCGTCGGTTATTTGCATGCGATTGAGAATCAGCGTTTCGAGTTTCTTCAAGCCCGCCAGTTGAGCCAGCCCTTGATCCGTGATTTGGGTGCAAGAGAGATCCAGGCTGATCAAGTTGGTCATCTTGGCAATGGTCGCAAGCCCTTCGTCGGTGACTTGGGTATCGGCGAGCGAGAGGCTGGTTAGCGCCTTGGAATTTTCAAATAGGGCCAAGTCCTGGTCGTCGAGACTCGTCTCTGAAAAATCGATCGCACTATAATTCTTGGCACTTTCGCTCAGTCGCGCCCAATGCTCCTTGGTGACTTGTTGGCCCGCTAGGGAAATGTTGAGGAGCGCGTCGTTGGTGCGGCCAAGTAGAAACTCCAGCACATTCCCGTCGCCAAGGGCGCGCTGCGATTGAAACGGGAATTTACCCTGGTCGAGTAGCGGCGCGGCGACTTGCATCGCCTGCTCAAGATCGAGAACACGCCCCACCTCGACTCGCTTAAGACTGGGGATTCGCCCAAAAATGCTCAAGGCTTGGGGAGAGCAGAGCGTACCATCAATCCAAAGTTCTTCCAGTTTCGGAAGCTGGGCCAGGGCTTCAATGCCGGAATCGTCGACGTTGGTGTTATTCAATCGCAGTACTTTGAGATTCGGCAAAACTGCAAGCGACTTGACTCCCTCCGACGTGACACGCGCGCCCCACAAATCCAACGTCACGAGCTTTGACAATGTGGCGAATTGACTGGCGCCCTGGTCGCCGATGAATGTGCGTCCGATGGTAAGAGCTTCTAGATTGTGCAGCTTTGCGATCTCACTGGCACCAACGTCGGTCACGACATTCCCGCCCAAGTCCAACTCGCGCAGTCGATGGAACTTGGCGATGTCGCGGCAACCCTCGTCGCTGATGCGGTCTTCCCACAGCTTGAGTACTTCGAGTCGCCGCAAGCCAGTCCAATGCGAGACCGCCTCGTCGTCGATAGTGGCATATTGTGCTTCGAGCTCACGAAGCCCGGTGAGCGCGCCAATCAGCTTGACCGCCTGCAAAGTAGGCTCGCGGTCATCAAGGTGCAGTTTCGTGAGACAGGGCAAACCGGCGGCCAAACGCAGCACTTCTTCGGTATGCTCGC
The DNA here is from genome assembly GCA_964636985.1 of uncultured Pirellulaceae bacterium. GTDB lineage: Bacteria > Planctomycetota > Planctomycetia > Pirellulales > Pirellulaceae > CAZWSX01. The sequence continues at coordinate 219,992 of CAZWSX010000003.1, forward strand.
GGCGAACATCCAACTTCGACATATTGCGAAGATAGTGCCCCTCGCCGTAGTTCTGGATCGATTGCGGAAGTCGCTTTAAATAAGCCGGCAACTCGTCCAACCGAGGGTAACAGCCAAGCTCTTCAATCTGCTTGAAGATGCGGCGCTGACGCTCGGAACGCTCGACCCAAACCGCCAGCACAATCGCGAATACTGAAATCAGTATGAGCAGCGTGCGCAAGCTGAAGCGCGGGATCAGCCATCGCAGCCAAGATTTCTTTTTGCCACTAGAGGAAGCAGATGCCCCGCCAGGCGCGCTCGGTTCCATAGTGCCACCCCATTAGAAACGCGGCCGAAGATGGCCGTATTGTAAGGGGCGACGTGGGCAATTGCACGCCAGGGGCTCAATTGCAGCGAAGAGCGTTCTTACTCGCGCGACAAATCCAGCGAGTCCTTATTGCCATTCGCTTCAATAGCGTCCAGCACGTTCGCCAGGATAGCTATGCTTTCGGGAATGTCGTCGGCGCTGGCGTTGTAGCGCTCATATTGATCGAGAATCTGCTGCTTGGTGAGCAGCGTTCCGTGAACGACGATCGTCTTGGCAAAGGCATCCGCGGCCGCTTGGCGCGCTGCAAGGTCGACGCCGTTCAGGCTGGCCTGGTCGACTAGCGCCGTTTGAGCTTGGGGCGTGCCTAGCCTGCCCAAACACGTTGCCGCCGGAATCGCCAGTTCCGGAACGCGAAGGGCTCCGATCAACTGGCTTTCGAGACAATTCAAATCGAAGTGGTCGCCGTCGTGGTACTGGTCGGCCAGCTTGGCCGCCCAACGCACGGCCCACGCTGCATCGTCCAACACGCGTTCGAGCGGATAGAGCTTCCCGCCGTTGCGGTCTTGCAGTTCGCGGGTCACCCAGTCGGCCCCGTCGCGGCTGACGGGCGTCGAGACCAATGCGGCCAGCGGCACTTCCACGGCAGCCAACTCAGCAAAGCGATGGGGCTGCTCGAGCGGAACCAAGATCGGCACAATGTCCAGCTTCAGTTCAAGACCTTCGCGCACCTCCGACGTGTTTCTGATAAATCCCGCCTGGCCCCCATAGTTGTACGGCGGAGGCGGCGCGGCATCGCGGCGAGGTTCCAGCGCCGAACGTCTGGCAAGCGGCTGTTCGGTCGCGAACGGTTGTGGACGTTTCATCACGCCGACAGGAATATCAAAGGTTCGGCGGTCGCGCCGCAGCCACTGCACCGTTTCGAGCACGTTCCAGCGATCGACCGTGTCGCTCACCAAAATCATCTGGTAGTCGGGCTTGGCCACCGCCATTTCGAACAGCCGTTTGCCGCTGGTGGCAAAGTCGGCGGCGTAGCCCATCTCGCTCCACAGAGCAGCCAATCGCGAGGCCTCATCGCGGTTGCCGTGGCCGATGAGGACACGCGGTTGCCCCGAGGTCGCGACGAAATGTTCCAAGTTGGCGATGACGTTGCTGTCGCCTGGGTAGACGTCCAAATAGTTGAGTCTCAGAGCGGCATCGGTAGCGGCTCGGCGAACGCGGCGATCGACGAAGCGCATCGCTTCGGCCAGCGGCGCGGGCTGGGGCTGCTGTCTTGTCAGGAGTTCCGGACGACCACTTGCCCCAAGAATGCGGCAGCAAGCCAGGATCGCGGGAACGTTGGCGCTCTTGAGGGCGTCGGCCAGCACGCCATCGACGGCGTCGATTCCCATTTCGTTGGCCAACTTCACGGCTGTTGAACTCGCCGGGGCGAGCGTACCTCGATCGCCAGCGATACTTTGTTCGTAAGCCAGGTGGGCTAACAGGCGTCGCCGTTGATAGAAAGCGTCGTTCGGCTTAACGCGAGCCAGGGCGTCGGCCAGGCGGGCGGCCAATTCGCGGCGATCTTGTTCGAGCGAGACTTCGTGCACCGAAAGTTCTCGCTTCGCATCGTTCCAGCGCCAGATGCGGCGAGTCTCTTGATAGTCGTATTTGGCCGCGGCCTTGTCGTTGAGCGCTTCGGTCACCTTTTCGTCGAGATACATCACGGCCGCTTCGCGCGAGGGGATATCGTTCCCCAGTTTGCGCAGTGCCCAGCGAGCGGTGCGGGCATCGTCCAACTGCGCATCCGCGTCGGTATCCGACACCGCCAAAGCCGCCAGGTAAGGGGCGGCCGATTCGGCGCCCAAGCGACCGAGCAACACGGAGGCTTCCGCGCGGAGGCGGGGGTCGTTCGACAGGAGGAGCGGGATCAGCGGGTCGATGGCGGCCTGACGATAGGTCAAAATCGCGCCGCGGACCGCGGGGAACTCAGCTTTACGCGAGGGATCAGCAAGCGCGGCAGCCAAAGAAGGCATCGCCGACAAGCCGGCTTCGCGAAGCAGAATGCGGGCCCGACTGGCCTTTGCCCCCGGCTTGCTCAAGTCGGTAATGGCGGCCTGAATTTGGACCGGGCTGCGGATGTATTCGGCGGCGTTGGCCAGCAGCGTCTTGGCCAGGGTATGCCCTTCGGGGGCCATTTCCGGACTGCTTAGCCAGTTCAAGAACAAGCTGCTGCCGAAATCGCGAACCAGCTTTGACGCTTCTTCGCCAACGGGCGGGCTCTCGGACAACGCGGTAATGACTTCTCGGGCATCGTCAGGGTAGCCCAGACTCAACAAGCTTTGAGCGGCTTCGATCTGTTTCTTGGGAGTCGCGGGTTTCGAATCGAGAATTGCCTGAGCGGCCATCCCGCCAGCTTTAGAGGTGTCGATCGAGGCCTTTTCAGGGGCCTTTTTCTTGCCACCAGCGGCTGCGGCGGGGGTGGCGTCGGAGTCACCACCGGCACCAAAGGGATCTGCATCTTGCGCGTGCCCCAGCGCAAGCACCCCGACCATCAGGAGCATGGTAACCGGGATGGTCCATCGTGAAGAGGATAAAGGCATGGTGGGCATCAATGCAGCCAAACCAAGGGGATTCCAATAGGTGCTCCGTTCCAAACGGAATTCACCCCGCTCAAGAGTAATTCAACCTTGGCCGCGATGCCAAAGAAACCTTGCCACTTGCCGGCAATAGTCGGACATTCCGGCCAATCAATCAGCGGATGCCGATCCGGCGACTCGCGATTTCCAAATAGCCACCTGTTTGGCCACTTCGGCCGGGGCCGTGGAACCGTAACTTTGGAAGGCTTGGATCGCTTTTTCCGTCCCCAACACGTCGAACAATTCTGCGGTTAGCGACGGTTCGAGGGCCTGGTACTCGGCCAAAGACAGGTCGGAAAGCCGGCATCCACGGGACATCGCCGTCCGCACCAGCTGCCCTACTAAATGGTGAGCCGTCCGCTGGGGAACCCCGCGTTGGATCAGGTACTCCATAAATGTGGTCGCGTCCAAATGCCCCCGATCGAGCCGGGCATTGATCGATTCCTGGTCCAGCTTCGCCCCGGCGACTAGGGGGGCGGCCAACTCCAGGCAGATTTCGACCGTATCAAACGAGTCGAACAGGGCCGGCTTGTCCTCCTGCAAATCGCGGTTGTAGGCCAGCGGCAAGCCTTTCACCAAAACCAGCAAGGTCTGGAGGTTCCCGATCACCCGCCCGGTTTTGCCGCGAGTCAGTTCCAGCACGTCGGGATTGATCTTCTGCGGCATGATCGACGAGCCGGTGCAAAACTCGCCCGGGAGCTTGATGAATCCGAACTCCGTCGTCGACCACAAAATCCATTCTTCGGCCCAGGTGCTCAGGTGCTCGGCGATCACCGCCAGGCAAAAAGCCGATTCGAGGACGAAATCGCGATCGCTCGATACGTCGAGGCTATTCGCAGCCACGCCGTCAAACTCGAGGCGACTGGCTACATCGTGGCGATCAATAGGGAGCGTCGACCCAGCCAGCGCCGCCGCACCCAGGCTGCAAACGTTGGTTCGCTTGCGGCAATCGCGTACTCGCTGGCGGTCGCGCTCGAACTTCTCGCAGTAGGCCAACCAATAGTGCGGCGCCAAAACGGGTTGTGCCCGCTGCATGTGCGTGTAGCCGGGCAAGATTGTATCGGCATCAGCGTCGCATCGGCCGACAAACGCGGCTTGCAGCGACCCGAGCAAAGCATCGACGCGATCGAGGGCGTCGCGGACCCAAAGTCGCAAGTCGGTCGAAACCTGATCGTTCCGGCTGCGGCCGGTGTGAAGCTTACGACCCACATCCCCCAGGCGATCGATCAACGCCTGCTCGATGTGCATGTGGATGTCTTCGAGTTCGATCCGGAACGGCATTTCGCCGGCCGCGATTTGCTGGCCGATCTCGGTGAGCGCCTTTTCGATCGCTGCGGCTTCGTCGGCGGTTAGCAAACCGACCTTCGCGAGCATCTGCGCATGGGCAATCGATCCGCGGATATCGTGGGCGTACAACCGATGGTCGAAGCTGATGCTCTCGGAAAACCGCTCGACGCGTTTGTCGGCGGCGCTGGCAAAAACACCCGATCGGGAAGGACTAGCCACGAACCGTAAACTCCTCAAGGATAGGATGAATGGGTGGCACTGGCGTCCTCAAGACGCCAGTGTAAGAACGCCTACTCCCACTGGCGTCTTGAGGACGCCAGTGCCACCCAGTGTGACTTGCTGTCGCGCCCAGCGAAAGACCGTCGCGCTCGACACGGGCAGCTTGCCATGACAAAATAGCGGCGATATTCCACCCATGAGTATTCCTGATTGGCAGACGAAGGCCGCGTCGATGAAATACGCGTTCCCAATCTGGTTCCTGCTTTTTTTCGCCGGCGTGTTATTCGCCGACGAAACAGGCGACGCGATTCCACCCGAGCACGCTCGTTTCTTCGAATCGAAAATCCGCCCGCTCCTGGCCGAACACTGCTGGAAGTGCCACGGGCCAACCGAACAAAAGGGTGGACTGCGGCTTGATTCGCCGGAGCGGGTTCTCGCTGGAGGTGAATCAGGAGCAGCCATCTCACTGGACAAGCCTAAGGAGAGTTTGCTGCTGTCGGCGGTTCGCTACGAATCGCTCGAAATGCCGCCCGATGGCAAATTGCCCGACGAACAAATCGGTTTGCTCGCGCAGTGGATCGAAATGGGCGCTCCGTGGCCGAAGACGGATCTTCCAGCGGCCAGCGATGCGGATCGAACTTTCACCGACGAAGATCGCCAGTGGTGGGCGTGGCAGAAGGTGGTCGAGCCTGCTGTTCCGCTAGTCAGCGATGATGGTTGGATTCGCAACGATGTCGACAAGTTCATCCTGGCGAAGCTACGCGAACAGAATCTCCAGCCTGCTCCCGAAGCCGATCGAGCCACGTTGATTCGCCGACTGTCGTTCGATCTGATCGGGCTGCCGCCGTCACCTGAGGAAGTGGACGCCTTTCTATCGGATCGTGACCCGCAAGCATTCGAACGACTCGTTGATCGACTGCTCGAAAGCCCTCGCTATGGCGAGCGGTGGGCGCGACATTGGCTCGACCTGGTGCGCTATGCCGATTCGGACGGCTACCGGATCGACCACTATCGCCCCAATGCGTGGCGATATCGCGACTACGTCATCGCTTCGTTCAACGCTGACAAGCCGTACGACCAGTTTGTCCGCGAACAAATCGCGGGGGACGAGTTATTCCCGGGCGATTCCCAGGCGTTGATTGCCACGGGTTACTTGGCTCACGGCATCTACGAGTACAACGCCCGCGACGTCGAGGGGCAGTGGGACTACATCCTCAACGAGATCACCGATACCACTGCCGACGTGTTTCTGGGGCTCGGCTTGCAATGCGCTCGCTGCCACGATCACAAGTTCGATCCGCTGCTGCAAAAGGACTACTTCGCGCTGCGGGCGTTCTTCGAGCCGATGGCCCTGAACATCGATCAACCGGTTGTGCCACCGACAGAGCGCGAAGCCCATCGGATGGCCATGGCCGAGTACGAGCGGCAAACAGCGGCGTTGCGGGTGAAGCTGTTTACCCTGGAAAGCCCTTATCGCAAAGCGGCCGAGGAAACGGCGACGGAAAAGTTTCCGCCCGAGATGAAGCAGATCATTCGCAAATCGCAAGGCGAACGAACGCCGCACGAGCAGCAGTTGGCGGAACTCGCTTTGCGCCAAGTCGACTACGAATACGCGAATCTTGATGCCAAATTCAAGCCTGAAGACAAAGAGACGATCGCCGCCGTGCGAACGGAACTGGCGAAGTTCGATGGGATTCGTCCCAAGCCGTTGCCGGTCGCCTTGAGCGCGCGAGACGTTTCGGCAAACGCACCCAAAACAATCATTCCTAAGAAGGACGTCGAGGTTTCGCCTGGCACCCCGACCATCTTGGGCGAAACGTCCCTGGAAATCGTCCCCAAAAACGCCACTTCTTCGGGACGAAGAACCGCCTTGGCCAACTGGCTCACGCGGCGCGACAATGCGCTGTCGACGCGGGTGATCGTCAACCGCGTGTGGCAGTACCACTTTGGCCGCGGCTTGTCTCCGATCAGCAGCGACTTCGGCAAGCTCGGCGAGCGGCCCTCGCATCCCGAGTTGCTTGATTGGCTGACCATGCGTTTTCTAGATGGCGGTTGGCGACTCAAGCCGCTTCATCGGCTGATCGTCACATCGGCCGCGTATCGCCAATCGACGGCGCACGTCGATTTTGCGAATCAGTCCGCGCGCGATCCGGCCAACCGCTGGTACTGGCGGGGCAACACGCGGCGGCTTGAAGCGGAACAAATTCGCGATGCGATTCTGGCCACCAGCGGGCGACTCGACCTGAAAGCCGGCGGGGCAGGGGTCATACCCGACCAACCACGGCGGACGATTTACACGCGCGTGATGCGGAACACCCGCGATCCGCTGCTGGATGTTTTTGATTTGCCGCTGTTCTTTTCGAGTTCGCCGGTTCGCGACAGTACAACGACGCCGATCCAGTCACTACTCCTGTTCAACAATCAAGAGTTGCTGAAGTATGGAGAGGCGTTAGCGCTTCGCGTCGCGCAGGCCAAGGGCATCACTCCCGGCACGGCAACGCAGGACAAGGCGTCGCTCGTGCGAGACGCTTGTCGCATCGCGTGGGGGCGGGATCCGAACGAGCGTGAACTCGAAAAGGGAATCGCGTTTCTCGATAGGCAAACTGCCGAAGCGGAAAGTGTTCCGAAGTCGACCGACGATCCGCAGTGGCGTGCCTTTGTCGATTTCTGCCACGTGCTGCTCAATTCGAATCAGTTTTTGTACGTCCACTAGGCTGGCCGAATGATCCCTCACATCGCTATCCCTAAGACGCGGCGCGAGTTCCTCACCCAGAGTGGGGCGGGCTTTGGCGCGATCGCGCTGAATGCGATGTTGGCCGAGGCAGCGCAGCCCCATCACAGGCCGCGCGCAAAGAGCGTGATCTTCCTCTTCATGGAAGGGGGACCGAGCCACCTCGACACGTTCGACCCCAAGCCGCTTCTGAACGAACTGGCCGGGCAACCGATTCCCGAGAGCTTTGGCGAAGTCATCACGTCGATGGGCGAGTTCCGCTCGCCGCTCTTGGGTACGAAGCGAAAGTGGAAACAGCATGGCCAATCGGGCCTGTGGGTTTCCGACTGGCTGCCGCACACGGCCGAATGCGTGGACGATCTGGCGGTGATCCGTTCCTGCTGGGGACACGGCATCAATCACTCGGCCGGCGTTTGCCAGATGAACACCTGTTCGATCCTTGGAGGGCGTCCGTCGCTCGGAAGTTGGGTGAGCTACGGCTTAGGGACCGAGAACCATAACTTGCCTGGCTACATCGTGATGCAGGATACCAACGGGCAAATCGTGAACGGCTCGCGGAACTGGAGCGCCGGTTTCATGCCTGCGGTGTATCAGGGAGTTCGCTTGCAGGAAGGGAATCAGCCGATTCCGAATCTGCACTCGCCTGCCGAAATTGGCGCCAAGCGCCAGCAAGGGAAGCTCGAACTGTTGAATGATTTCAACCGCGACTACGCGGCAGATCATCCCGAACAAAGCGAACTGGAAGCTCGCATCGCCAGTTACGAACTCGCCGCTCGCATGCAGGCGGAAGCTCCGACGGCCATCGACCTGGCCGAAGAAACCGAAGCGACGCGCAAGCTTTACGGCCTCGACGACAAAGAGACCGAAGTCTACGGGCGGATGTGCCTGATGGCCCGGCGGTTCGTCGAGCGGGGCGTGCGTTTCATCCAGCTCTATCACGGCACCGGCAGCAAGTGGGACGCCCACTCCGGCATCGAAGCCGGTCACAGCAAGCTGTGCCGTAACGTCGATTTGCCAATCGCTGGGTTGCTGAAAGATTTGAAGCAGCGCGGCTTACTCGACGAAACGCTTGTGATCTGGGGCGGCGAGTTCGGCCGCACTCCGATGTCGGAAAAAGGGGACGGCCGCGACCACAACCCAACCGGTTTCACGATGTGGATGGCCGGCGGGGGCGTCCGCGGCGGGCAAGCCATTGGCAGTACCGATGACCTGGGATTGCGTGCCACCGACGAGCGCCTGCACGTACACGATCTGCATGCCACCATCTTGTGGCTGCTTGGGATCGACCACATGAAGCTGGTCTATCAGTACAAGGGCCGGCCAGAGCGGCCGACGGTGAACGAGGGGCGGGCGTATAAGCGGATTGTGGGTTAGAAGAAGTAGCCCGGACATTCCTGTCCGGGCGAGGTGGACTCGATCTCATAAGACCACGTTGCTCTCAAGCAAACAAAAATAGGATCCACGCCAATTTGTGCTCAATCTCCCCGACCCACCTCCCCAATTCGAAGCTCTAAACCAAGACAAGCCACTTCGCATCTACCACCGAAACCTCCCGCACTGGCGTCAGGATGGTGCGACGTACTTCGTCACGTTTCGTTTGGGCGATTCTCTCCCGCAAGACAAACTTGAATACCTCCAGCGGCTCCAAAAGGCGTGGGCTGGATCACTGCCAGAGCGAGCTTCCAACGCAGAGTTAGAGAACCACATTCGAGCTGTTTTGCAACTTGCCGAGAAATGGCTCGATCAAGGATATGGTTCATGCGTCTTCAGCGATCACGGTAGCAGTGAAGAACTTGAAAAAGCAATCCTTCACTTCCAAGACGAACGCTACTTCGTGTCGTCTTACGTTGTGATGCCCAATCATTGCCATTTGTCGATCAAGCCTCTCGGCGATTGGGAATTAACGGACATTCTGCGCTCGTTGAAAGGATTTGTCGCGCATCGTATCAACAAGTTACGCGGTGCTAGTGGGATGGTTTGGCAGGATGAGAGTTACACACGCATCATTCGCGATCGCGAGCACCTTTGGAGAGTCGTTCAATACATTGGGCGAAATCCTAAGCTCGCGAACATCCCACGCGATGCTTGGAGGCGATGGGTTCACCCAGACTGGGAGGCTTGCGGATGGGGATTTCGGGAGGAGTAGTGGGCTTGGGAGCAACGTTTTTGGGGCGTGGTTAGTCCACCTTGCCCGGACAGGAATGTCCGGGCTACTTGCTTGCGTGGCTACTCTCCTATTACACCAAAATCCCCCTCAGCACCTTCGCCGGTTCCACTCCCGTCAGCTTCAAGTCCAGCCCCTGGAACTTCACGCGGAACGTTTCGTGGTCGATGCCTAGTTGGTGGAGCATCGTGGCGTGCAGGTCGTGGACGGTGGCGATCTTCTCCGCGGCCGCGTAGCCGAGTTCGTCGGTGGCTCCGTAGACCATCCCGCGGCGGATGCCGGCTCCGGCCAGCCACATCGACATCGCCTTGTTGTGGTGGTCGCGGCCGACGGGGCCTTTGTTGCTTTGGGCCATGGGCGTGCGGCCGAACTCGCCGCTCCAGACGATTAACGTTTCGTCGAACATGCCGCGCTGCTTGAGATCGTTGACGAGCGCCGCGCAGGCTTGGTCGACTTCTTTGGCTCGCAGCGGCAACTCTTCGCGCAGCAAACTGTGGTGGTCCCAGTCGCGATGGTAGAGCTGAATGAAGCGCACACCGCGCTCCGCCATGCGACGGGCAATCAGGCAATTGTTGGCGAACGAGCCATCGCCTGGAGTGCAGCCGTATGATTCGATCGTCTTGGCGTCCTCGTCTTTCAGGTCCATCAGTTCGGGGACGCTGATTTGCATGCGGAAGGCCATCTCGTACTGGGCAATCCGCGTGGCGATTTCTGGATCGTTCACCAGCGATTGTTGTTGACGATTGAGATGGTTGATCGCAGCGACATCGCTTTCTTGGCCGTCACGCCCGACGCCGGCTGGATTTTCCAGATAGTGGACTGCCTCACCGCGGCTTCGCATGGGGACACCTTGGAAGCGGCTCGGCAAGAATCCGCTGCTCCACTGGCGGTTGGCGATTGGCTGCGGCGAGCGGCCCTTGCCGGTCGAGACCATCACGACGAAGCCCGGCAGGTTGGCGGCTTCGCTGCCGAGACCGTACGTCACCCAGGCGCCCATGCTGGGGCGACCGGCGATTTGCGAACCGGTGTTCATGAACATGTGGGCGGGGTCGTGGTTGATCGCGTCGGTCGTCATCGACCGGACAAGGCAAATGTCGTCAGCAATCGAACCGATGTGCGGCAATAGCTCGCCCATCTCGGTGCCGCACTGGCCGTAGCGCGTGAAGGCGAACTTGGGGCCAAGACAAACCAGCTTCTGTCCTTGCAGCTGCGCCAGTTGTTGCCCTTTGGTAAAGCTCTCGGGCATCGGTTGGCCGTCGACCTCGGCCAGCTTGGGCTTGGGGTCGAAGAGTTCCAGTTGCGATGGGCCGCCTGCCATCGTGAGCCAGATGACTCGTTTGGCCTTTTGCGGATAGGGCAAGTTGCTGAGGACACCGCTTTGCGCCGATTCTCCACCTCGCACTGATGTCGGCAGGAGCGACGCCAGGGCGACGGCTCCTAGGCCTTGCCCGGTTGTTTGCAAGAATGTTCTTCGGAGGATGTTCGTATTCATTACGGCCTCGTGATCGTCTCGTGAAGATTGAGTAGCACGCGGGCAACATGGGTCCAAGCGGCCAGGTCGGCGACGTCGAGTTTCTCGGGCACAGGCAGCTGCCCCACCTTGAGTAGCTTTCTGGCGGCTTCCGGATCTATCTCGTAAGCGGCTTTGTGCTTTTCATAAAGCGCGGCGATGACCTCGCGTTCGTCATCACGCGGTGATCTTTGGAGCACTGTTTGCCACGCCCACTCGATACGTTGGTCGCGGTCGACTGGCTCAGTTGCGATTCGGATGGCCACGGCTTTGGCCGCCTCGACATAGGTCGGGTCGTTAAGCAGCACGAGGGCTTGTTGCGGAATGTTCGAGCGGGTCCGCTCGGCGCAGCACTCTTCGCGGCTGGGAGCATCGAAGGCGAGCATGCTGGGATGCAGAAACGTGCGTTGCCACCATGAATACAAGCCGCGGCGATACTGAGCCTTGCCTGAATCGGCGTTGTAGTCGCGGGCAGGGAAATTGAGATTTTCCCAGTAGCCCGCCGGTTGATAGGGTTTGACGCTTGGTCCGCCGATGGAGGGCTCGAGCAAGCCGGAGACGCGGAGCGCCTGGTCGCGAATCAGTTCGGCATCGAGACGGAAGGGACTTTGGCGGGCGAGTTCACGGTTGGCTGGATCGACCGCCGCCAAGTCGGCGATGGCGTTGGAACTTTGTCGATAGGTGTCGCTCACCACGATCGTCTTGACCAAGTGCTTGACGTTCCAGCCGCTGTCGACGAATTCGCATGCCAGCCAGTCGAGCAAATCTACATTCGCGGGGGTCTCGCCTTGGGCACCCAGATCATCGAGGACCTTGCTTAGCCCTGTCCCGAAAAACTGCTTCCACAAGCGGTTAGTGACCGTACGGGCCGTAAGAGGGTTCTCCTTGGAGACAAGCCACTTCGCCAAATCGAGCCGCGTTAGTTTTCGCCCTGCGAAACCCTCTTGCGGCAGATAGTGGGGCAGGGCGGCCTCGACGACGGGGCCGCTTTCGTCCATCCAATTGCCGCGCGGCAGGATGCGAACAGTACGAAGTTTCTCGTTGCTCGCACTCACCAGGCAAGCTGGCAGACTGTCGTGGAACTGTTTGCGTTCTTTTTCGAGATTCGCCCGCTGCTCGCTGCCGCTTTCAGCACTCGCAATTGCGGCGTCGAGTTCACTTAATCGCTGCTTCGCTTCGTCGGAGACAAGAGGCATACCGCGCTCGCGCGCGCCGACGCTGGCCTCCTGAATGTCAGCAAAGAAGGCTCCCAGCGAGTAGAAATCTCGCTGCGTGAAGGGATCGAACTTGTGATCGTGGCATTGGGCACAACCGGTCGTTTGCCCCAGCCATGCCGCGCCGATGGCGCGGACCCGGTCGGTGAGCATCCGGGATTCGTAGTCTTTCGGTTGCGCGCCACCTTCTTCTGTCGAGAGGAGCAAGCGATTGAAGGCCGAGCCTATCCGCGACTCTTGGTTAGCGTCGGGCAGCAAGTCGCCGGCAATCTGTTCCAGCGTGAAACGATCGAACGGTTTGTTTTGGTTGAAACTCGCGATCACCCAATCGCGATACGGCCAGATGTTGCGCGGATTGTCGCTGTGGTAACCGATGGTGTCGGCGAAGCGGACAACGTCGAGCCACCCGATGGCCATTCGCTCGCCGTAGTGCGGACTGGCGAGCAAGCGATCGATAACCTTTTCGTACGCATCTGGCGACTTGTCATTCGCAAACGCGGCGACTTCGTCCGGTGATGGAGGCAGGCCGACTAGATCAAACGACAATCGCCGCAGCAACATTCGCCGGTCGGCTTCGGGAGATGGCTTCAGGCCGAGCTTCGCAAGGCGTTTGCGCACCAGAAAATCAATACCGTTTTCACCTTGCGGAATGGCCGCACGTTGCGGCGGCTCATACGCCCAGTGCTTTTGGTACCTGGCTCCTTGCGCAATCCACTTTCGCAGCACTTCGCGCTGAGCTTGCGAGAGGTCTTTCTTCGCCTCCGGAGGGGGCATTCGTTCATCGGGCTTCTCGCTCAGAATTCGCGCGACCAACCCACTTTTGTCGGCGTCGCCTGGAACGATCGCACCAGCGGCGATGGCATCGTCGCGAACGTCCAATCGCAAATCGGCCTTCCGATTGGCGGCATCGGGGCCGTGACAGGCAAAGCAGTGGTCGGCCAGGATCGGCCGAACATCGCGGTTGAACTGGAGTTCGGCAGTCGGATCCTCAGCGCGGGCCCACCCCGCCAACGAGAAACAAACCGTGATCCAAGCGATCGTCGCCAGATTGTCTCTCTGGAATCGCATGCTGCGGCCAATCCGAGAAGAGGATTGAGGTGGGAGGCGTTCCTACGGCAGCTCGCGCCAGAAAGCCGGCGTGCAGCCACGGGAGCCGTCTTACAGGATACCCGGAGCAACGCCCCAGTGGCGCTGCGATTGGCAGAAATAGGCCTTTGCCCGCCCGGCGAAACGGACCTAGTCCCGCTTCAGGTGTCTAATCCCTTTTTAGGCGATAGTCGTCGTCTTCGCCGGCGTCTTCCATGCCGTCGAGATCGACGAATTCGTTGAAGTCGAGGCCCCCTTCCATCTCCTCGTCGTGCAGGACATTGGTGCGATCGTCGTCGATCTCACCACTTGGCAGGACATTCGACTCGGCAGCTTCGTCCGTCTGAATGTCTCCTTCGCGAGGCCGGAAGCGATTGTCGCTCCGCGAGCGGCGTTTCAGATAGAGCTTGATCGGCACTTCGCCAAAGCTGAGTTGATCGCGGAACACACCCAGCAGGTAACGGCGATACGTCGCGTTGAAGGCGTTGGGCTCGTTACAGAACAGGACGATTGTCGGCGGCTGATTACTCACCTGTGCGGCGTAGTAGATCTTCGGCGTGAGTTGGCCGTGCATATGCGGCGGGTGATGGGCAATCGCCGCACGGACCAGCCGGTTAAGTTCGCCCGTGCCGATACGGTCGAGCGATTGTTTGAACAGCATCTGCGCGTGGTTGAGCAACGCCTTCACGTTCTTGCCTGTCTGGCCAGTGATGAAGGCGATCGGCACGTGCCACATCGTTTTAAACGTGTCGCGCAGGTAACGGACCCAGCGGTCGGTGGGCATCGTTCCGTGAACCTGGTCCCACTTGTTCACCACAAAAACACACGGCTTGAAGTTGTCCGAGATGTATTTGCAGAGGGTCTTGTCGACCTTGCTGATCTGCTGCGTGGCGTCGAAGAACAAAAAGACGACGTCCGCCCGGCGAACGCTTCGCTGTGCCCGGTGGGTGCTATAGAAATCGATATCGGTGCGGACCGACTTCATCCGCTTGAGGCCAGGCGTATCGATGGCGATGAATGTTTTGCCGTCGAGCTCGAATCGCACGTCGACGCTGTCGCGAGTGGTGCCGGCCACTTCGCTCACGATCATCCGTTCGGCCTGGGCCAGCGTGTTGACGAACGTGCTCTTGCCGACGTTGCGGCGGCCGACGATGGCGACCTTCATCACCGGATCGGTCGGCGCGGCGTCTTGCTGTTTGGGAAGCCGCTCCATGATCGCGTCGAGCAAATCTTGCCGGCCACGATCTTCCTTGGCCGAGACTTTTACCAGCCGCCCACGGCCGAGCTTGTAGAACTCGTCGGCCATCGTCTCCTGGTTGGGATGGTCGGTCTTGTTGGCGACCAGGATCACCGGCGTATCGATGTATCGCAGCCGCTTCACTACTTCCTGATCGAGCGGGACGATGCCGGTCTTAGTATCGACGACGAACAAGATCACCGCGGCCGTCTCGATGGCGGCTTCGATTTGCTCTTCGATTTCGTGAGTGAGATTGTCGACGTCGTTGCCGCCGATTCCGCCGGTGTCGACCAGTTCGAAAAACCGCTCATCCTCGTCCATCAAGAACGTCACGCGATCGCGCGTAACACCAGCAACGTCGTCGACGATCGACAGACGCCGACGAGCCAGCCAATTGAAGAGGCTCGATTTGCCCACATTGGGGCGGCCGACAATAACTACCTGGGGGACGGGCATAACAGGAGGGCAATCCGGCCGCGTGGAATACGACCGAAACAAGAGGAGTTGGGGTAACATGTGTATTGTATTTGCCTCACTGCCAATGGGCAGGGGCAGCAGGAAAATCGCGAACCACGCCGGGAAGACAGGCGTACGACTTAACGACGTTATTGCGCCGACATCGAGCAAGATTCTCCCGTTCGCACTCGCCGCCAGAGAAATTCTTTTCCAAAAATACTTCCATGCTTTCGCTTGAACACGTCAAAAAGACCTACCGCCAACCCAATGGCGAGCCGCTGCCGATTCTCGACATCCCTCATTTTTCGCTGAAAGAGGGAGAGCAACTCGTCCTGTTAGGAAGGAGCGGTGGCGGTAAGACGACACTTTTGCATGTGATCGCGGGAATTAGCGCGGTCGATTCTGGAGCAATCTGGTTCGACAAGACGGACATTTGCCAACTCCGCGAACATGGAAGAGATCGTTTCCGCGCGCTTAAGATCGGGTACGTCTTTCAGACGTTTAATCTTCTGCCCGGTTTCAGCGCACTCGAAAACGTCACCCTCGGCATGACTTTGGCGCGAGGAGCGGCCAATACAGCGCGAGCCAAGAAGCTGCTTGAACGGGTCGGACTTTCGCATCGTCTCCACCACAAACCGACTTCGATGAGCGTCGGCGAGCAGCAGCGGGTGGCGGTCGCGCGGGCGCTGGGTAACAAACCCCGGTTGGTCCTGGCCGACGAACCCACCGCCAACATCGACCCGCGCAATCAGCAAAAGATTCTCGACCTGATCCGCGAAACGTGCCGCGAGGAGAACATCGCCCTCATTCTGGTTACTCACTCGATGGAAGTGGCCAAGCAGTTCGACCGGGTCGTGCAACTGACCGAGATCAACAAGGCGGCGCAGGACATGCCGATCGAAGCGTGATTCAGGCTTCAGGAATGGAAACTTGCGACAACGGAGTATTTCGACGTTCTAAGCAACAATTAAAATGGGGCGAAGTAGCGCCGCCGCTCTCTATCGGATGGTGTTCCGTCGCTCGCCAGCGGCAATTTGCTCTGGCGCTTTTTGGCCGTCCTGCCACTGGGTTTGCAGGTCGTGAGCGGGTCGATAGTCGGGATACATGACTAACGCCCGTTCGAGCGTGGCTTGGGCGCTGGCAGCGTCGCCTGAAACTTGATAGGCATCGGCGAGTTCGCACAGCCACTCTGGATCGGGCGAGTCCCCTTGGGTCGCCAACAGGAATTGCTCGATCGATCGCTCTTGGCGTCCTAGAGCATTGAGGGCCAGGCCTTGCAGCCCGTAGATCTCCGCCGGCACTTCGCCTGGTGGATATTGCTCGCAGAGTGCTTCGAGTGTCGCCAATGCGCGGTGCGGGCGATTTTGCCTGCGATAGACTTCGGCAACCGCCTTTTGAATTTCGGGCTGCTGCTTTTCGTACGAGAGCGAGCGATGGTAGTCGGCCAGTGCTCCTTCCCACTCGCCGCGCTGGCAGTGAACTTTGCCGCACAATGCCCACGCGGACGAAAGTCGCGGGCTGCGGGCAATCGCGGCCTCGGCGCACCGCTGCGCATCTTGGGTGTTCCCCTGCTCCAGATACCACTCGCCCAGCTGGACGATCCGCTGCGGATCGCCTGAGGAGAGCTTCACAGCGTGCTCGAGCTGCTGGACTGCTTCGTTGCGGGCACCGCGATTCCACAGGCTTTCGGCGTAGCAGTGGCGGGCACGTTCGTCGGTGGGACAAGCTTTCACGGCATTGGCAAAGATTTTTTCAGCGTCCGACGATCGCCCTTGCTCGGCTGCTTCCATTCCCTGCAATGAAAGCTGGCGGGCTTGAATGACGCTCTGGTCGGCGGAATGAGGTCGGAAGCGGCAGCACCCCACCGAGACGACGGGTAGCGTAAGAACGACCGTCCCCAGCGCGCGAGATTGCATCCAGCAGCGCATCAAGGCCCAAATGCGTAACGAGGTCGACGTCCTTGCCGACATGCTAGCGGAGGTTCCGCGAAGGATAGGAGGAGCGAGCTTTCAAATTCGTCGGCCAGCTTGGTCAACCGGAGCGAGAGAATTGGGACATATTGCCAGCCGAAGCTCGTATAGAAGATCGCCGCGCCAACGTCAATGTCGGCCTGATCGAAAGAATCGGCACGACCGGCCTCGTTGGTAAGTCTTCCAGGATGCCTTGGAGGGATCGGATCGTTTTTTTGGTTGCCTTCCCATTCCGGATTGCGGAATCCTTCTTGAAAACTCCACGTCTTACCTCAGAGATTTGACGTAAGCTTTCGAAAATCGTCGCGATGTATCCCTAACGGGGACTCGTTGTCGATATCGCTGGGAAGGTAATAGGACCGGGATATGACATGCCGTAAGCCGAATGACATCTCCGAGAAGCGCAACCGCGTGAACCGCATCGTTTCGCAAAACGAAACGGGTTCGCGTGTTTGCGACGTAATGACGCCCAATCCTCTTACGGTCGATCGGCATGTTCCCGTTGCCGAATTGCTGAGCCTTTTCGAGCGCTACGAGATCGAACACCTGCTGGTGGTCGAAGACGGCCAACTCGCGGGAATGCTGCGAGACCGCGATATTGCCCGCGTTTTCACGGCCGAAGATCGCGACGCCGCCGCGTTTCGACAATTGCGAGCGGTCGACCTGATGGGTACCGACCCGGCTCGCATCGGACCGACGGCCGACCTGGCGACTGCGGCACGAACGATGGTGGAGAACGGCGTTCACTGCTTGCCTGTGACGGATGAAGGCCGGCCGATCGGCGTGATCACGACGACCGACTTGCTGTTGGCACTGGAAAGCCTGGTCGCCTGCGTCAACTAGCTGCGAACGACACTCGGCGCAAACTTACCGGGTCGTAACGGCTGAATCATTCTGAATTGCAATTCTGGCCGCGCTATCGGCCTATCCGGCGCTGGCGGACGTTTCGTCGTCCCATTGGACGGCTCCGCTCAACCGCGACGATGTAGGGAATACTCGTCGATTCGCCGGGCTCAATGGAGTCTTTGCCATGGAATGGAACCGCTCTCGCTTCTTCATGATCGGACTGTTGTTGCTGCTGTTTGGCGTGCACTTTCGGTGCGTCAATGCGATCGTGCTGAACAAGCACACTACGCAATTCCTAGCGGAACGTATGGAGCAAATGGGCGACGACCTCGCGAGCACGAAGCCGTCGAACTGGCTGGCTTCGCAGGGTCCCATCGCCAACAAAACGATCACGCCGCCCACCTTCCTCGGTTGGTCGCTCCTCTCGGTAGGAAGCGTGATCACGCTCCACGCGCTCGTGATGCGGAAGCAGGCCTAGATGCGCAAGCAGGCAGGAGTAGTAGCCGCGATCACTCGTGGTCAGGTAGCGCCGATTTGACGCTGCTGGGAAAGACAACAGCAAATTGCCGATCGCCGTGCTCGCGCCAATGCTGCACGACCGAGCGGAGAATCGCCAAATAGATCCCGCGGCTCTCCCCATTGCCAAAGGGGAGGTCTTCGTGAACGACCGCGACGGCCTCACCCTGAGGCAACCACGAGAGATCGCGGAGCGAATCCTCTAAGGCGTCCCAGTTTCCGCCAAACCATCCCGGCAACTGCAGCCGCTGGGCGAGGGCTTTGAAGAGGATCCGCTTGCTGCGAATCCCCTTCGGTAATCGGACGATCCGCGTTTTTGCGGCCGAGTAAGAGGCTGGAACGCCGGCAAATTGGAAGTCGCTAAGCGAGGCCATAATCTCACATCTCTGGCATAACTCCAGGGCAAACCGCCCCAGTGAGTGCCACCTAATCTAGCGTGGAAATGCGTCGCCGAAATGTTGGCTGTACCATTTACCGGCGGGTATCCTGATGGCTCAAGGCGCTTCTGGGTAGAAGCTTTTGGGTCCAAAAGGCCCCACGTCTCACGATCCAACGAGGTCGGCCATGACAGTCGATGAAGTGATGCAAGAGTTGGAGGCCAAAGCGACTCCTTCGACCAAGAAGACTTTGCTCCGGCATGGCGCCGTCGAGCCCCTTTTCGGGGTAAAGATCGGCGACATGAAGCCGATGTTGAAAAAGCTGAAAGGCAACCAGGAGTTAGCTCTGGAGCTCTATGCCACCAAGAATTCCGACGCCATGTACCTGGCTGGATTGATTGCCGATGGCTCCAAGATGACGAGGAAGCAAATCGATCAGTGGGCCAAGGAGGCTACCTGGCACATGATCTCCGGGTACACGGTTCCTTGGGTCGCGTCCGAGCACCCGCAAGCGATTGCCATCGCGACCAAATGGATCGATTCGAAAAAGGAACTGATTGCGACGTCAGGCTGGGCGACTTTTTCGTCGGTTGCGGCCATGGTGGCCGATGAAGAACTCCCCGTCGACACGTTCTCCGAATTGCTGGATCGTGTGGTGGCGAACATCAAGACCGCACCCAATCGCGTGCGCCAAGCGATGAACAACTATGTGATCAACATCGGGACCTACGTCCTCCCGCTTGCAGCTAAGGCGATGGCGACCGCCAAGAAGATGGGCGTGGTGGACGTTGATGTGGGCGACACCGATTGCAAGATCCCAGAAGCGCCCAGCTACATCATTAAGAGCCGCCGCGGCCTCAAGATTGCGCCAAAGCGCAAGACCGTGCGATGTTAAGACGACGTTCACATTTGCCTTTGCGCTCTATTTCTTCATGAGTTGGGACCTCTCTCAAAAATCTTCCGTCGACGCCTGAATCTGATAAAATCCTCTCTGGCTGAAGGGCAGATCAAGGCATCCATGAAACGACGTGGTTAGTCGCGTCCGCAGGTGCGTGCCAAATAAAGCGCGCGGGAACAGGGCTCGAATAATGGAACACACGTCTCGGATGACATCGATCCCGACGCACGTTCCCGAATTTGCGAATTACTCGATCGTTGGTGAAGTCGGTCACGGCTCTATGGGGACCGTCTACCGGGCAATGCACACGTTGCTGCGGCGGCCGGTGGCGATCAAAGTCATCAACCGCCACCCCGTTACCGATGATCGGCGTTTCGAGCGAGAAGTTTCGCTGATCGCCAACCTGGACCATCCCCATATCGTCGAAGTCTTCGACGCCGGCTGGGACGGGCCGTTCGCGTTTTTCGTCATGGAAATGTTGAACGGCGTAACACTCCAGGAAAAGGTCCGCACGTCTGGCCCGTTACCCTTGGAGGAAGCAGCCAACTACATCCTGGGCGTGGCCGACGCCCTTCGCTACACGCACAAAATGGGGATCATTCACCGCGACGTTAAACCCTCGAACATCATGTGCTGCGAGTCGGGCATCGCCAAAGTGCTCGATTTTGGAATCGCCCGAGTCGTTCGCGGCGACGCTGGCGAGGGTGGCGGAATGACCGTCGATTTCAACTGCCAGACGAATACCAGTGACGTGCTGGGAACGTTCGATTACATGGCGCCGGAGCAAGCGCTCAATTCCCGACATGCGGACGAACGGTCCGATATCTACAGCGTCGGTTGCACCCTCTTTTACGCGCTGACGGGCCAAACGCCGTTTCCTGGCGGCAACATTGTCGAATCGATCATCGCCCATCGCGAGCAACCGCCCCCCAACGTTCGCGCCATCCGTCCTGAGGTTCCGGCCGATTTGGCGTTGCTGCTGCAACGCATGCTCGCGAAGTCGCCCGCCGATCGGCCCGACAGCATGTCGGAAGTCGTGAACGATCACGCCTTGCTGACGCACGGGAACGTCTACGGACGCAGAAGCGCATCGATCCGCAAATTGCGAGTCCCGCTGATCGAGCCCCTCTTCATCGAACCCAATACAACGGGCAAAGAGGCCGATCGATTATTTAAAGAGAACCCCGAGAGTGTCGCTCTGCTCTTAAGAAAACCCGACGGGTCGATCGACATGATCCCGCGGGATCATTTCTACGAAAAGCTGTACGGGCAATTCGGCTGGTCGCTGTTCACCAATCGCGCGATCGATCACCTGGCCGAGGAAGCGACGATCTGCGACTTCCCGATCGACAGCGAAGAGGACGTCGCGACGATGATCCGCCAGATCGGCCCCAAGCTCGACCTCGTCACCCGGCGCCCCATCGTCATTCGCGGCACCGACGGCCGACTGGCGATGTTGGACGTGGTGCGATTTCTAAGACTCGCGCTCACGTGGTGAGTTGCAAAAAGTGGCACAGACAATCTTGTCTGTGCGCAGTGGACACTTTACGCCAGTAGGTATCGAGCAACAAACAAAAGTGCCCCCTGAATGTCACACGTCACGCAGCGCTGAGTGCGGATTTCAAGATGAGTAGCTTCAAAGTTTTGGGGAGCGTGCTGTCTTGCTGCTCCTTTGTTGCCTCAAAAGGGATAGCCAACCGCGCACAGACAGGATTGTCTGTGCCACGTTCGGGTCGCTCCGTGGTGAATTCTCCTCGTCTCTACCACGGATAGTAGTTTGTCGTCCGGCCCCCAAAGTGCCACTCGAAGCCGCCGGTGAAGCTGACGTTGTGCATCGAGTTGAGCAGGTCGCCTGAGCCGACAGCCCAGTTGTCGACGATATCGAACCGCAGTGCGATCGCCGGGCGAATCTTTACTTTCAGCCCCACTCCGAAAGGGATGGTGATGCACGAACCGCGAAACTTGTTTTCGCTCGGATCGTAATAGTGGAACGAGGCGATGCCGATCCCAGTGGTCCAATAGGGGCGCCAGCGGCTGTCGCCCAGCGGGTAGTAAAGCAAGTTGCCGTCGAACATCGCAACGTTGCTGCTGTGCCCCGAGCTGACTCCCGCCGTGGGAAACGACAACGGCAAGTCCGAAAACGCCAGGCGAACCTCGGTGCCGAAGTAGTGATCGAAGTCGTTGCCCAAGCGGACGCCAGCAAAAAAGTTGCCCCCTTGGCGGATGAAGTCCTTCTGCAGGTCGTCGCCGATCAAGCCGCCTGCGAAGGGGCTGATGTACCACGGGCGATTTCGCCAGCTGCTGCCATACAACGGCTCGCCCCAACCACGATGACGCATCGGGTCGGCTGGGTCGTTGTGGGCGAACATCGGCGAGGTGAATATCCGCCACTTGGAGTGGTCGAACAGCGGCTCGTCCGGCAAGCTCGGCCCTGGATACCCATCGCCGCGACGGCGCTTGTGCTTCGCGTTGTGAGGCGAGGACTCCGCCGCGCACGTGGGATCGTCGTAGTCTTCCTCTTCTTCGTATGCGCCTTCATCTCCTTGGGGCAGATATCGCTGCCGCGGGATAGGCTCTCCAGGCGGGACCGGCCGCGGCATGGGGGCCGACTGACTCGCGCGCGACCGCTTGGCGCTCGCTTTCGGCGGCAACGTTTCGGAATCATCTTCCTCGAAGACGCCCCCATCCTCGGCGCTAGACGACGGCGTTTGCTTCTTGCGACCGGCCACGAGGAACGATCTCGTGTTTCTCGATCGCATCAAGCCCAAGCTGGGCCCAGGCGCGACTTCCTCGAGCAGTTCATGTTCGTCGAAGTATTCTTCGTCGAAATACTCGTCGTCAACTTCCTCTTCAACATCTTCAACCGGTGGTGCCCGCCTGGCTGATTGCTTCCGCAAGCGGGGCATTTCGGCGGAGGCGACGTTCTCGCCCATCAGCAAAATCGCCAGAACGGCGCGCACCATCCCCATCGCGAGGGCGACCGGAACAAGGGCGTTCCGGCGAAACGATGGGAGGAAAAACTGCATGCGGCGGCCGTCCAACAGGATTCTGCCTGCGTACAAACAGGGTTGGCAAAATAAGGGCGGGCGGATTATCGAAACGGCCTTCCAGTGGGGTCAAGGGAAATGCTTTCCCTGTTGGTGGCAAACGGGGCGGAATCTGGTCGGAAGGCGGTGCTGGCACCCGCGCGGGCGCCAATGAGCGGTAATTCACGACGAATTTTCCTTTTGCGAGGTCCGCCAGCAACGGTGCCGAGCCGCAGCCCCCTCAAACAGGCGGAGGGCACTCCTTGAGACGTTTTTGCAGGCGGTTACAATCGCGGATTCGGTTTATTTTGGGCAATTCGGGTCCGTTAGGCGAAATCGGGTTCTCTCGCCCGACGATAGCGGACTTCGATCTTTCAGCCCAACCACTGGGAGTTTTTTGACGATGGGTGTGTTCGATTGGATTTCGGGACGGGTTTTCAAATTCGTTCACGGCAACAATCTGGTTTACAACACCTGCTGGGAAGACCCCCGGCTCGACCGCGTCGCGCTCGACTTGAAGCCAACCGACAACGTGCTGGTAATCACGTCGGCTGGCTGCAACGCGCTCGACTACACACTGTGCAATCCGAATCACGTTTACGCCGTCGACATGAACCCGCGGCAAAACGCCCTGCTCGACTTGAAGATCGCGGCCATCAAGGGGCTCGAGTACGACGACTTCTTCAAGATGTTCGGCCAAGGGCATCACGACAAAGCCAAGAAGCTTTATGCCGATGTCCTGCGGCCCAAGATGAAAAGCGTGTGGTCGCAGGCCTACTGGGACAAGCACATCAAGTTCTTCGACAACAAGCGGACCAGTTTCTACTTCCGCGGAACCTCGGGCGCGTTCGCCAAGCTGATCAAGGTTTACACCGATAAGGTGATTCGCGTCCGTCGCGACCTGGACGACTTGCTCTCGGCCAAAACTGTCGCCGAACAGCGCGACATTTACGAGCGACGCCTGCGCGATCGCTTCTGGACCGGCTTCATGCGGTTCGTGATGGACCGCGATTCGACCCTCTCGATGGTCGGCGTTCCCAAAGCGCAGCGCCGGCAAGTCGAACAGCAATACGATGGTGGCATCGTCAAGTTCGTCGAGGACTGCGTCGAAGCGGTCTTCGCCAAGCTCCCCATTCACGACAACTACTTCTGGCGCGTTTACCTCAACGGCAGCTACACTCGCGATTGCTGCCCCGAGTATGTGAGCGAACAAGGTTTTCACAAGCTCAAGTCGGGCATGATCGAGAAAGTCTCGACCCACACCGACAGCGTGCAAGCCTTCCTCGAACGGCACGACGGCAACATCACCCGCTATGTGTTGCTCGACCACATGGACTGGCTGGCCGACAAACTCTTCCCGATTTTGGAACTGGAGTGGCAATCGATCATCGACCGCGCCGGTCCCGACACGCGGATCCTGTGGCGCAGCGGCGGCTTGCGAACCGAGTTCCTCGACCGCGTCCAAGTGCAAGTCGATGGGCGACTGCGGCGTTTGCCTGAACTCCTCAAGCTGAATCCCAACCTCGCAGCCGAACTCCACGAGAAAGACCGCGTACACACCTACGGCAGCTTTTACATCGCCGACTTGGCGGCGTAGAGTTCAAAACATTTTTGCCACAGAGGACACAGAGGTCTCAGAGAGAAGGGTCGAAGACCCGACAGATCTTAGCCGGGTCCGTAAGGGCCCGGATTAGATGCCCCAAAGGTTTCCAAGGCCCGAAGGGCCGACAGAAATAGGCTCCAGGCTCCAGGCTCCAGGCTCCAGGCTCCAGGCTCCAGGCAAAGAACCTTGAAACAATTGCGTATTCCGACTTCACTGACCAACAAAAATTGAAACGTCCTCCACTCCGTTCCCTCCGTGTCTCCGTGGTGAATTCCCTCTGAGATCCCGCGGCTAATCCTTAAGAGCTTTATCTCATCCAACCATGGGTTTTCTTTCCGATCTCAAGATTCTCTACCACTTGGCGCTCAAGCCTGTTCGCGGCAAGGACCATGCTGCCCGGATGGAGAATTTTTACTCCGGCCAGGCCGAAGCCTACGACGATTTCCGCAAGCGCCTGCTCAAGGGCCGGGCCGAAATGTACGCCGCCCTCGATTGCCCACCGGGCGGCACGTGGGTCGAGATGGGTGGCGGAACGGGATCGAACCTGGAGTACATCTCCAATCGGATCAACACGCTCGGCAAGGTCTACGTCGTCGACCTTTCACCATCGCTCTTAACCGTCGCCCGCAAGCGCGCCGCCGACAAAGGCTGGACCAACGTCGAAACGGTCGAAGCCGACGCCACGCTTTACCAGCCGCCAGAAGCTCCGGTCGATGCCATCACGTTTTCCTACTCGCTGACGATGATCCCCGACTGGTTCGCGGCGATCGAAAACGCGCTGGCGATGCTCAAGCCCGGCGGCAAGATCGGCGTTGTCGATTTTTACATCTCGCGCAAATACCCGCGCGATGGCTTACGAAAACATGGTGGGCTGACCCGCGGCTTCTGGCCGCTGTGGTTCGCGAACGACAATGTGTTCCCCTCGCCCGACCACGTGCCGTTTTTGCATCGCCACTTCGAGCCGGTCCACTTCGAAGAACACACGGCGAAGGTGCCTTATATCCCGCTGATGCGCACGCCGTATTATTGGTTTGTGGGGAAGAAGCGGGGGTAGGAGCGGTTCCAAAGGAACCAAGCATCATGACTCTTGAGAGTGATGCAGCGACCAAATGCTATCGCTTTTCAACGGCGAAGCAAAATCTCTTCGCGGGAATGACACTTTTCTTTTTCGCGGTTGCTGTTGCCAACACGTGTTTCTTCTATTTCGATGGACCGGTGGAATCCAAACGCGTCTACGCCGCGCTAACCATAGGAGGGTTTTGGTTCGCAATGACCCTTCTTGGCGCGTACCTCGTCGCTCTTGGCCGTCGCTATCGACTCTGGATCAGCAATTCGGAGATCCGGGAGGCTGGGCTTTTCTTCGAGCAAGTCGCGATGGTTTCGCAAATCGACGAGTTGAGGTGGGGCATTCCTCCCAACGGTGGCTGCGCTCGGCTGCGAGGCATTTTTGGGGCGATGAGAATCGACTTCGGGGACTTCACTCCCTCTGATCGCGAAGAACTCGTCATGTTCCTTCGCAAGAACGTGAACAAAGCCCGCCAGTTCGACTGGAGCAAGTTTGATGACTGCTACTTCCCCGAACCGCAAGTGGCAATAGCGAGGAAGGAAGCAGACCGTCGGATGTTTCGGCGAATTGCGAACCTGCTCCTGTTTGTGGGAATCGGCTATCTGCTCGCCTTGTTGATCCTTCCAAACTTTTCAATGGTGGCGGGGGTCGTGATACATCTTTTGTTCGGTGCCATCGCGTGGATCGCTTCGCGCCGCTGTGTGAGGCCGAGTGTGGCATGAGCCGAGTCTTCAACACGAACGCCGATCGCTTAGTTGCCGCAGCGACGTCAGATGCCCCGACATGGCCGCGTCCATCGTGGTGCGAAAGTCGTCGTCGTCAATGACAACGATCGATCGTTCATAAACTTCGCGAGCTTCCGCGTGGCGATCGTTCAGTACCAGCAGCGCCGCAAGCATCGCAACCTTGTGCACGAAGAGCAAACGCGCTGTGCGCGGAACGTCTTGCGGGCGCGACGCATCGAACTCTCGTGACATCCAGTAGCACTGCGCCGCGAAAGCCCAATCTCTTTTGGGCTTGAGAAACGGGTTGCAACTGCGAAAGTCGCCCGCGGCCACCAAATGCGACGCGGCGACGTGGTAGAGCTTTGCGGCGGCCTTGGGGTCTTTCGCCGCGACATCGCGAAACAGCTGCGCCGTCCGCTCGTCCTGGTCGAGTCGTTCATTGAGAGCCGTGAGATCGTGAAACAAATCGAAGTCGGACATCTCCTTCCGGAACTCCGATTCGGTCTCGTCACGAACGCGGATCATTGCCTCCAGCGCCTGCGGGTAATGCGACGCCAAGTCGTGCCAGTAGCCAAGAGCGAAAGAGAGCCGTACGGCGGACAGCCCTGGGTCATACTCGTTCGCATGACGATGGAACCACAGAAACTTCTCTAAGGCGATTTCCGAACGGCCGTGACGGGCATCGGCCGCTGCTTCGTCGAGAATGGCCTGAGCGTCGACATCAGGAGGAGGCTGCCACATAGTACGCCCTGCCGCGATGGAAAGAGGTGAATCGGCGTTCATTCTCGGCACTCGCGACAGCATTGGTCAATCAACGGAGGCTGAACCCGCGTCCTCCTGGAATTGTCAATTTCCCTGGCCCGTGATTTACTGCTGAATTGGCCGCGGTCGAACCAGCGGCCGGTAGCGGGTTTTGGGTAGTTTTCGGCCCTTTTTTGGGTACGCAGCATGTTCCAGTCGGTTTCGGCGAGCGCCAGTTTTCCCAAGCAAGAGGAAGAAATCCTCCAATTTTGGCGCGAAGGCAAGATTTACGAAAAATCGCTCGCGCAGCGGAAGGGGGCGCCCGACTTCGTCTTTTACGAAGGCCCGCCCACCGCCAACGGGATGCCGCACCCGGGGCACTGCCTCACCCGCGCGATCAAAGACCTCTTCCCGCGCTACCGCACCATGCGCGGCTACCGCTGCGAACGCAAGGCAGGCTGGGACACGCACGGCTTGCCTGTTGAGGTGGAAGTCTGCAAGGCGCTCGGCATCCACTCGAAGGAAGAGATCGAAGCCTACGGCATCGAGCCCTTCATCCACAAATGCCAGGAATCGGTCTGGCGCTACATGCAGGAATGGGAACGGCTCACCGAGCGGATCGGCTTTTGGATCAAGCTCGACGAAGCCTACGTGACCTACCACCAAAGCTTCGTCGAAAGCGTCTGGTGGTCGCTGAAAGAACTGTTCAACCGCGGCCTCTTGTACCAGGGACACAAGATCGTCTGGTGGTGGGCTCAAGGGGGAACGGCTCTGTCGAGCGGCGAAGTCGGCCAAGGCTATCGCGAAGTCGCCGACCCCAGCGTCTACGTCAAGTTTCCGCTGCTCGACGATGCCGGCAAACCGACCAAGACCTCGCTCCTCGTCTGGACAACGACTCCCTGGACCTTGCCTAGCAACCAGTTCGCAGCCGTTCACGAGAAGCTCGACTACGTCGTCGTCTCGGTCGGCGATACCGGTGAGAAGCTTGTCGTTGCTCAAGCGCTGGCGGAATCGATCGCGGCCAAAGCGAAAGTCGAGTTCAAAGTCGAGAAGACGCTCAAGGGGAGCGAGCTCGTCGGCAAGCGCTACGTTCCGCCCTTTGATTGCTACTACAAGACGGACGCGAACAAGCAGGGGACGCTCGTCGCCGGCGGCAAGCAACATGTCGCGTGGCGGATCGTGACGGGCGATTTCGTCACCATCGATTCCGGCACCGGCGCCGTCCACATCGCGCCGGCGTTTGGTGAAGTCGACTACAGTTTGCTCCACACCGAAGGCCCGCGTTTTGTCGAGGGTCAAGGTCCGCAACTGATCTGCGCCGTCGCGCCCGACGGCGAGTTCACGCGCGACTTTCCCGAGTTCGAAGGCCGCTGGGTGAAGGATTGCGATAAGGAGATCACGCGCAATCTCAAGGAGCGCGGGCTCTTGTTCCATCAGGAACAATACCTGCACGATTACCCGTTCTGCTGGCGGGCGGAGCAGGACCCGCTGATCCAGTACCCACGCAAAAGTTGGTTCATCCGCACGACCTCGTTCCGCGATTCGATGCTGGCCAACAACAAGCAGATCCAGTGGCTGCCTGAGCACATCCGTGACGGGCGATTCGGCAATTTCCTCGAGAGCAACGTCGACTGGGCCCTCTCGCGCGAGCGTTACTGGGGAACACCGCTGCCGGTGTGGGTTTGCCAAGAAACGGGGCAGATGGAAGCAATCGGCAGCTACGCCGAACTCATCGGCAAGCCCGGTGCGAAGGGCATGGAAGTTTGGGCGGAGGCCAAACGCAAGAATCCCGAACTCTCCGATGACCTGAAAGTCCACAAGCCGTACATCGACGAGATCACGTACGACTCACCGTTCGCCAAGGGCGCGCACATGCGGCGGGTTTCGGAAGTGATCGACTGCTGGTACGACTCGGGCGCGATGCCGTTTGCCCAGTGGGGTTGGCCGCATCAAAACTCGGAGCGGTTCGCTTCGCAGTTCCCGGCAGACTTCATCAGCGAAGCGATCGACCAAACGCGCGGCTGGTTCTATAGCCAACTGGCGATCAGCACGATGCTGTTTGGGAAGAACCCCGAAGGCGTCACGCCACCGACCAACGTCGCGAAGGAACAACCCTTCCCGCATCCCTTCAAGACGTGCATCGTCCTCGGACTGATGACGGCCGAGTGGTGGGAAACGAAGGATGGCAAAAAGGTCTTCGCATCCGAGGACGACGCCATCGCCGAATGCGGCAAGGGGAACTACGTTTCGCGGCACGGCAAGATGTCGAAGCAGAAGCGGAACTACCGGCAGCCACAGGAGATCTTCGATTCGTACGGCGCCGATGCGCTGCGGTGGTACTTTTACGCGAGCCAAACGCCGTGGACAGGCATCCGCTACTCCGACCGCGCGATCAAGGACAGCATTCCTGAGTTTCTGTTGCGGTTGTGGAACTGCTACACGTTCTTCGTGATTTACGCCAACATCGACAAATTCGATCCCGGCGAGCGATTGAGTGGTAACGCCGGCCAATTGACGCCCGACGTTCTCAAACGCGGCCGCGGTTGGCGACCGATTGCGCAGCGGTCGGAACTCGACCGCTGGGTGATCAGTGAACTTCACAAAACAACGGCTGCTGTCGTCGAGCGGATGGACGGCTACGACAACTACATCGCTTGTCAGAAGATCAACGAGTTCGTTGACGGGTTGTCGAACTGGTACGTCCGACGCAGCCGCGATCGGTTTTGGGCGAGCGATACCGAGTCGCCTGAGAAACTCGATGCGTATTGGACACTATACGAGTGCCTGGTGACGGCATCGAAGCTGGTCGCTCCATTTGTTCCGTTCCTCGCGGAAACGATGTGGCGGAACTTGGCAGGCGTGTTCGGCGGGCGAGCCGTTGAGAGCGTCCACCTGTGTGACTACCCGACTGCCGACAAGGGATGCCAGGACGAGCTACTTTCCGCGCGGATGAAGCTGCTTCGCGAGATCGCCTCGCTAGGCCGTTCCGCCCGGATGGATAACAAGCTGAAAGTCCGCCAGCCGTTGGCGAGCGTGCAAGTGATTCTGTCGGACGACACGCACCAAGCCTGGCTCGAAGAGCACGACGAACTGCTGCGAGACGAACTGAACGTCAAGCAGATCGGCTACAGCAGGGAAGGGGATCGCTACATCACTTATCTGGTGCAGCCGAATTTCAAGCGGTTGGGACCGCGCGTCGGCAAATTATTGCCCGCCTTAAAGCAAGCACTCACCGCGGCCGATGGCGGCGCGCTGTTGGCGGAACTCTCGGCCAATGGCAAAGTCGTTTTGACGCTGCAAGGCGAGACGGTTGAACTCGACGGCGAGGATTTGCAGGTTCGCCTGCAAGCCAAGCCAGGCTGGGCCGCGGCGCAAGGTTCGCAATGCGTGGTGATCCTCAACACGGAGATCACGCCTGAGTTGATCGAAGAAGGCTACGCCAACGATACGGTCCGTTTGATTCAAGATCGCCGCAAGGAATTGCGGCTCGACTACACCGATGTGATCGCCGTGAAGATTGAAGGTGCTTCATCAGAATTGCAACAGGCGATTGAACGCCATAGTAGTAAGATACTGAGTGAAACTTTAGGCGCCGTATTTTTCCTGCCGGACCCGGAAACTGTTTGGAAATACTTCCAGGCAGAGCGTCCAGAAGTGTTGAATCGATGGACAAATCAAATCCAAGTTCCTAACTCTCTTCCTAGCGACCATTACCCTTCTACAGAGGATGCACTCCACTGGCTCACCTTTGAGTCTCCCACACAGTGCGAACCTGTCGAGCGCGAGCTTGGCGACGATACGATCCAGCTCTTCGTCAAGAAACTGTAATCACATGACGACACCGAAATTGCCTGTCGCCGTGCTGATTTCCGGCGGCGGCACAACGCTGAAGAACTTGCTGGCCAAAATGGCCGCGGAGGCGTTGCCGCTGGATATTCGCCTCGTGATTTCGAGCACGCCCAAGGCCAAGGGGTTGCAAATTGCACGCGACGCCGGGATTGCCGTTCAAGTCTTTGAACGCGACAAGGTGACGTCCAGCGAAGAGTACGGCAAACAGGTCTTCGACGCCTGCCGCGATGTAGGGGCTGATACCGTGGTGATGGGGGGCTTTCTCAAGCACGTGGCCATCCCATCGGACTATGAGAACAACGTCATCAACATTCACCCCGGCCTCATTCCTGCCTTCTGCGGCAAAGGGATGTATGGCCACCACGTCCACGAGGCCGTGCTCGACTACGGCGCCAAGATCAGCGGCTGCACCGTGCACTTTGTCGACAACCAATACGATCACGGGCCGATCATTCATCAGGAAGTGGTGCCCGTTCTAGACGGAGACACCGCCGATACGCTCGCCGCGCGAGTCTTCGAGGCGGAGTGCCGGGCGTATCCGATTGTGCTGCGCTGGATCGCCGAAGGACGCGTGACGGTCGATGGACGGCGCGTGCGAGTGCGAGCGTCCTAGGTGGCGTAAAGCTTCACCGCCGAATAGATCACTTAGCATCGGCGAACCCAATTATCAGCTATCCAAGCGCGGGCGCGCGCGAATGTACCGCGAGACAAGTACAATCTCGATTGCGGGCCCATGCTCACTCGTCCAGGCCGCGCGCTAAGTCTTGTCCATTCCTCGTGTGTCGGGAGCCCTCTCATGGGAACATCCTTCGTCCCTCTCGTTTCGGCACTACTCGGCGCCATCTCAATATTGGTCTTGAGTGCGGGCACCACGGCCCAAGCGCAAACGGCTAAGGACCTCACACCCGCGGAAGCGCGTGCGATCGCGAAAGAGGCCTACATCTATGGCTTTCCACTCGTCGACAACTACCGCATTCAGTATTCGTATTTCGTCGATCGAGAGGGGGGTGAGTACAAGGCATCATGGAACCAGATTTTCAATAATGCGAGGGTTTACACGCCCAACGACAGGGCGATTCAAACCCCGAACTCGGATACGCCTTATTCCTATGTCGGCGCGGACTTGCGGGCCGAACCACTGGTCTTTAGCGTGCCCGCTGTCGAGAAGGATCGCTATTACTCGCTGCAATTCATCGACATGTATACGTTCAATTTCGCTTACGTCGGCAGCCGCTCCACGGGCAACGATGCAGGCCATTTCCTGCTCGCCGGACCAAGCTGGAAAGGAGAGAAGCCGGAAGGTATCAAAGACGTAATCCGCTGCGAGACGGAGTTTGCGTTCGTTCTCAATCGAACCCAGTTGTTCAAGCCGGACGACATTGAAAATGTCAAAAAGGTGCAGGCGGGTTACAAGGTTCAACCCCTCTCGGCATTTCTTGGCAAGCCGGCGCAGCCCGCTCCACCGAAGATCGATTTTCTAAAACCACTTGCCGCCGAGCAGCAGCGCACATCGCCTGAATTCTTTCGTGTCCTGAACTTTGTGCTGCAATTCTGTCCCACTCACCCGTCCGAGACGGACCTGCGCGCGCAGTTCGCCAAGCTTAGTGTTGGAACTAAACAAACTCTCGATGTTTCAAAATGGTCGCCCGAGATCAAGAAGGCGATCGAGGAGGGAATAGCTGACGCTTGGAAGGAATTCGCCGAGTATAAAAAAACGCAACTCGACACCGGAAAGAGAACGAGCGCCGATGGTTTCGGGTCGCGCGCGCACCTCCAGGGAAGGTACATCGACCGCATGTCCGGGGCTGTTCTCGGAATCTACGGCAACTCACAGGACGAAGCGATTTATCCGGTCTACTTTGTCGATTCAGCAGGAAACAAATTGAATGGAACAAACCAATACACCCTTCATTTTGCATCGGACCAACTTCCACCAACCAACGCCTTCTGGTCGCTCACTCTATACGAACTTCCTGGTAGCCTGCTTTCCGCCAATTCGCTGAATCGCTATCTCATCAACTCGCCGATGCTTCCCGATCTCAAGCGCGATGCGGATGGCGGCTTGACGCTCTACGTTCAACACGACTCGCCAGGCAAAGACAAGGAATCCAACTGGTTACCCGCTCCCAAGGGACCATTCTTCACGGTGTTACGGTTGTATTGGCCCAAGGAAAGCGCGCTCAATGGCCTATGGAAACCTCCGTCACTGCAAGTGGCAAGCGCTGGCAGTCTGGCAAGCGTTCTCGTCACGGCCGAGAACTTTGCGCGTGCCGAGAGCGATTTGTATTTCGGCAGCCAGGTGAAGGACGGGGCACTCGGCAAGTTCATCCACCGCCGCGAGGTTACGGCTATCGACAAGCAAACGGTGATCCGAATGAATCGCGATACGCTGTACTCCGCAGCGGTATTCGATCTCGATGCCGGGCCCGTGACTGTCACGCTGCCGGATGCGGGGAAGCGGTTCATGTCGCTCCAGGTGATCGACGAGGACCAGTACTCCCCACTGGTTGCATACGGAGCGGGGACTCATACGCTCACGCGCGAGAAGATCGGAACTCGCTACGTCATGACCGCCGTGCGGTCGCTCGTCGATCCCAACGACCCTAAGGACCTGGCGGTGGTCCACAAACTGCAGGACGCGATCCAAATCGAACAAAAGAGTCCCGGTAAGTTCGAGATACCGCACTGGGACGCCGCCAGCCAAAAGAAGGTCCGCGACGCGCTGCTGGTCCTGGGCACAACGTTGCCAGATTCCAAGCGAATGTTCGGCTTGAAATCCGAAGTCGATCCCGTGAGGCATCTGATCGGTACGGCGATGGCTTGGGGCGGCAATCCAGAGAAGGACGCGATCTATATCAACGTCACGCCAACCGAGAACGATGGCAAGGCAATCTACCGGCTGACGGTGAAGGACGTGCCTGTGGACGGCTTCTGGTCGATCAGCGTCTACAACGCAGAGGGCTACTTCCAAGCCAACCCACAGAACAGCTACACGCTCAATAACCTGACAGCGAAGAAGAGCGACGATGGGTCGATCACGGTCCAGTTCGGCGGCTGCGATGGCAAGTCGGCTAACTGCTTGCCCATTGTTCCCGGCTGGAACTATATCGTGCGACTCTACCGCCCGCGGGAGGAAGTGATTGATGGGCGGTGGAAGTTTCCCGAGGCGACGCGGGTGCAGTAACCCGTTACCGTGCTACAGCAAGTGTTGCAGTTAACAACAAGGGAGTTCGAGATGTCAACCGTTGAGTCCATACTGGCTGAGGCTTCCCGCCTGCCCGTCGCCGATCGCCTTCGTCTCATCGAGGCTCTTTGGGAGACCGTTCCGGAAGAACTGGCGATGACATTGTCGCCCGAGTGGATGGCGGAGATCGAACGGCGCTCAGCCGAGTTCGACGCCGGCCGAATGGAAGGCGTCCCTTGGGAAGAAGTCCAAGCGGCGGCACTCAAGAGGCTTCCGCAAATGGAACGTCAGCGAGAAGAATAGAACCTCTCATCCGTTTGCGCAAAAAGCGAGCCGGCCACACTATAAGGACCGGCTCGCAGGTTTTTCAATTTACGCCACTGTCGCTTTGCAGGGCACCGCACTCTTGGCGAGTGCGGCTACGGCGGAGGTGTTCCTACGCGATCTTCTTTGAGGCGTTCTCGGCGGTGGGGAACAACTTGTGTTTCCCGTCCACCACGTCGCGGGTGATTTCGAACTTGGTTCCCTTGGGTTGATCCGGGAGTTCGTACATGATGTCGAGCATCAGGTCTTCCAGGATGGATCGCAGGCCGCGGGCACCGACGTCCTTCTTGATCGCCTTTCCGGCGACTGCTTCCAAGGCCTCGGTCGTGAACGTGAGTTCGCACTCTTCCAGTTCGAACAGGCTTTGGTACTGGCGGACGAGCGAGTTCTTCGGCTCGGTGAGGACCTTGATCAGACCTTCGTGATCGAGCGGAGCGAGCGAGGTGCACACCGGCAAGCGGCCGACCAGTTCGGGAATCATGCCGAACTCGATCACGTCGTCGGTGGTCACTTTCTCGAGCAACTCGCGGCGATCGGCTTCCAGCGTTTGCGTCGACGGGCTACCGAAGCCCATCATCTTGCGGCCCATCCGTTTGCGGACGATGTCTTCGATGCCGACAAACGTTCCGCCGCAGATGAACAGGATGTTCGAGGTGTCGAGCTGAATGTACTGCTGCTCGGGATGCTTGCGGCCACCTTGCGGCGGCACGTTGGCAACCGTGCCTTCGAGCATCTTCAAGAGGGCTTGTTGGACCCCTTCGCCCGAGACGTCGCGAGTGATCGAGACATTCTGGCTCGTCTTGCCGATCTTGTCGATTTCGTCGATGTAAAGCACACCGCGTTGAGCGGCTTCGATATCGAAGTCGGCGCTATGCAGCAGCTTGAGGAGCAGGTTCTCGACGTCTTCGCCCACGTAGCCCGCTTCGGTCAACGTGGTGGCGTCGCCAATGGCGAACGGCACGTTCAGGATGCGTGCGAGCGTGCGAGCGAGCAACGTCTTGCCCGAGCCGGTGGGGCCGATCAGCAGGATGTTCGACTTCTCGACTTCGATCCCCGAGCCCGACCAGCCGAGTTGCAACCGCTTGTAGTGGTTGTGGACAGCGACGGCCAGAATTCGCTTGGTGCGAACTTGCCCGACAACGTACTGGTCGAGTTGCTCGACGATTTCACGCGGCGTCGGGATGCGGGCGAACAATTGCTTGCCGGTGTTCCGGCGACGCGATTCCTGATCGAGGATCGACGAACAAAGCTCGATGCACTCGCCGCAGATGTAGACATCGCCGGGACCTTCGACGAGGGGCCCCACATCGCGATAGCTTTTGCGACAAAACGAACAGAACGCATTTTTCTTCGTGGTACTGGTACCGCGACGACCTCCCGCGGGAGGACCCTTTTCAACAGGCATAGCCATTCCTTTCGGGCATCGTCACCAAGCGCTACCCTTCAGCGATTGATAACGAATCAACAAATTGTTGGGCTCGAATGGCACGGGCGACTATCAGCCCTCCGTTCGCCGTAGGTGTGAACCTAAAGGCGAGATGGCCTGATCGTTCCGTGCTGCGAGGCTTCCCTGTCCGCAATCGGTCGAGCGTTGTCGTTCGGGGTGGTAAATCAAAACAGCCATCTATTGCCAAATCGATGTCCGCTCGATTCCCCCTCTTCCAGAGAGGTCGGCCGACTGGCATCAACTTGGCAATCTTCGCCCAACCGCCAATGGCCGGGCAAACTAACTAAGTGGCATCTTTTCGCTGCTCTGCCTTGGATGCGACAGCTTGGCCGCGCGCATCTCCGAGCAGTGATTTTATTGTTCGGAATTCCGCGTCCGTGATGTCACCCTTGGAACTCATTTCTCGGAAATTCGTGAGCAAGTCCAGCGTCGTTCCCTTATCCTCGACCGCGTAACTGCGAAATCTTCGCACCACTAAAACGGCCAAGCCGATCATCATCGCCAAAATCAGACCATACAACGACAGTTGGACGACGAGGTCTTGCATCCCTGAATTCGATGTCGCGTTCATGAGAGGACGACCCAACAACCACTACAAACCAAAAAGAGAACGACATCCCATTTAGTAGGATGCACCGTTCGGCACTATGCGCCAAGTTTTCGGTTCATTCGGCTCGGCCGATCCACTCTCATTATGCACAACGGGGGGGCAACGTAAAGAAAACATCCTTGATCGAAAGGGAGGGGGCACGCCGAGCTGCACGACCGGTCCACCCATCGACTTGCCCGAATGCAAGATCTTTGAGTTGATCCGTAGAGGCCGGAATTTCGGCCCTTTTCTCAAACCGCTGGCCCGGGCTGGGACCGCACGATTCGAGCGTGTTCGCTCGCTCCTGTTGCCTCATTTCCGGCCATCGAAGGCGATGAGCCTGGCACTGCGGCGGCCGGTCGGACGCGTGACATCTCCGACAGGGCATCTAGGAATACGTGAGTCCAGGGGCAACGGTTTTGCGATAGCGGTGCAGAATCTAAAGCCGCGTCGATTTCGTTTAGGTGCGGTATCGCGCCGCCAGCGGGGCTTTGCCGACCGTCCGCCGCAATCGCATTGGTGTATCATCGTGGAAAGCCTGTCGCGCAACTGCTAGCACGACGCCCCGTTCCGTCCTCGCAATCCCTTGGAGCCCCGCTGTTTATGCCTCGCGGAAACGATTTGCAACGTGTGACCGATCTGGGCGTCGTCGCCATTCTGCGGTCGGACCGATCCGAAATCTTGATCGACGTGGCCGAGGCTCTGTTGGCCTCCGGGATCAATGTGATTGAAGTCACCTTCACCGTGCCGGCGGCTCACCAGGTGATTGAGAAAGCCGCCGCGAAGCTGGGGGACCGCGTTCTCCTGGGAGCGGGTACCGTTCTTGATCCCGAAACGGCTCGGATCGCGATCCTTTCCGGAGCGCAATTCATCGTCGCCCCTAACACCAACACCGCGGTGATCGAGATGTGCCGCCGGTACGACAAGCTCGCCATGCCAGGAGCATTGACGCCCACCGAGATCGTCACGGCCTGGCAGGCGGGGGCCGACGTGGTGAAGATTTTCCCCTCGGAAGTGACTGGTCCGCGCTATCTCAAGGCCCTCAAGGGACCGCTGCCGCAAGTTCGGATGATGCCGACCGGCGGAGTTACGCTCGAAACCGCAGCCGACTATCTCAAAGCCGGCGCTTGTGCGCTGGGTATGGGAGGGACGATGATGGACCCTAAGGCGATCGCGCAAGGCGATTTCAAGAAACTCGAGTCCACCGCGAAACAACTACTAGAGATCGTCCGCGCCACCCGCGCCGAAATGCAAAAGACCTAACCTCGTCCATCCGCACTTTCCGCGTTCTGGCGAACGCGGCTACGACGTTCCTATGCCGTTCTACTTTCGCTGTCCGCATTGCGACACGGAGACGTGGATCGAGCCGCAGTTTTGCGGCAAGACTGGTCCCTGCGCCGTGTGCGGCCGACTCGTAACGGTACCCTACGCCGATCAACTCGCCGCGCAACCATTGCCGGCACAAGCGGCCATCCAACTCGAGGCAGCCGCCAACCCTTCGTTGGGGCAAATGATCGCGTCGCGGCTCTCGTCTCGCGTGCGTGCAAGGGTCGCTGCCGCCGCGCTGGTTTTGTTTGCGATTGCCGTTTTGAGCCTCGTTGTCAGCGCGGTCCGCCCGCTGATGCGATATACGGCGAACTCGTCGAATCTTTCGGCAGGGCGAAAGAATCTTGAAAAAATCGTCGCGGCTCTGCGGCAGTATCAGGCGGACCACGGAACGCTTCCGCCTCCCTATCTGAATGGCGCTGATGGAAAACCTGCGCACAGCTGGCGGGTGCTGATTCTTCCCTATTTGGGACACAAGAGGTTGTACGATCGGTACGACTTCAATTCTCCGTGGGACTCGACTCGCAACAAAATGCTGCTGCGCGAGATGCCGTCGGTTTATGCCGCACCAACGGATCAAAATGCGCTTAGTTCCTACGAGACCTCCTATATGGTGGTGGTCGGTAAGAAGACCGCCTTTCCGCGCGATGGAGGCGTCTCAACCAGTCAGATCAGCGATCGTCACGATCAAACGATCCTCGTCTTAGAAATAAAGTCCAACGGCGCGACTTGGATGGAGCCCGTCGATCTCGATTGGGGCAAAATGGCCTTTGTCGCCAACACGGGAACGTCGTCTCCCTCCACCAATCATCCCACCCACTTTCAGGCTGGATTCGTGGACGGCGTCGCGCGAAATATCCCCCTCGATACGGGATCGGAGGAGGTTACCAGCATGCTCACCACCAACGGCGGCGAGGAAGTCTACGCGTTCGACAAGTGATGGGCCGCTGCGCAATCGGCGCGAGATCGGCACCTTAATCATTCGATAACGCGTTCTTCACAATTGGCGCCTTAAAATGCGTTGTTGCGACTCTCTAGGTCAGAGTTGCCTGGGTTCCGTTGTGGGGTCTGCACGTCCATGGTTCGTTTTTCGAGCGCGATCTGTTGTCTATTGCTCTCGGTTGTCCTGTTGGGATGCGGCACGGGAGTGAAGCTCGCCACTGGCCGACGCGTCAAGGACGATTCGGAAGATCCCGCGCCCCCTCCAGCCGGAGCGAAGCCCGCACCACCGGCCGCCACTGCTCAAAAACCGCCGGAGCCGCCTCCTGCCAAAGCGGCGCCGCCGGCAGCCGAAACGGCCAAGGCCGCACCAGCCTCACCTGCGAACCCCGTCGCAACCACACCCCCTGCGGCCGATCCCAATGCCGCCAATCCCAACCCTCAAGCCGCAGCCAATTCGACGAATCCGCAACCAAATACACCTAAAACACCGGCAGCCACGCTTCCCACGGTGGCAGGTCCGGTAACTCAGCCGCCGCTGCCTCCTCCCTCCTCGGTGAAGATTGAAACGAGCCTCCCACCAACCGCCTCCGAGCAGCAGCTGCTCGAGCAATCGGTCTATCGCATGAAGCGGATTTTGTTCGCGCTCGACGCGTACTCCAACAAGAACGGTCATTACCCGCCCGCGATCATCTTGAACGACAAAGGCGAGCCGCTGTACTCGTGGCGAGTCGAGTTGTTGCCTTACTTGGGCTACGACGAACTCTACGCGCTGTACGACAAGACGCTTGCTTGGGACGACCCGAAGAATCTCACGTTGATCAAAAGTATTCCCATCGAATTCCAATCGCCTCATCGCGAGAACGACGGCAGGACCACCATTTTCGCGGCCAAGGGACGCGGCTGTGCGTTTCAGGGTGTCACGCCTGTCGAACGCGAACAATTGGCGGACGGCTTTAATCAAACCGTGCTGCTTGTCGAAGCAGACGACCCCATGGCCCAACCGTGGACCTGTCCGCGCGACTACGATTACCGCCGCTCTTCGCCGGGTGCGCGCCTGGGTAAGATGCGCCAAGGAGGCTTTCTGAGCGGATGGGCCGACGGAGAAATCCGGCGCGTGGAGTCGACTCTCCCAAAAGAAAAGATGCGAGCGATCTTCACCATCGCGGGTAACGAGAACATCTCGCCACGCACCGTTGCCAAGCCGTGGGACGACGTGGTCGGTCGAACTACGCAGGTGGTCAGCGTCGATGTTCCGGCAGGCTCGCTCTTTCCCGAGATTGAAGGCGCCACGTCGGCTTTCTCCAAGGAAGATGTCGCCGAAACATTTGAGAATCGCCTGCCGATTCCCGCGGTGGCCGAGGTGGAGCGCGCTCGCAAAGACCTGAAGGCGCTTTATTCGGACGAACTAGCCAAGGCGACGAATGCCAAAAAGGTAGGCGAGTTCGCCAGGCAAATGCTGACCGACGCCGAAAAGTACAAGGCCGACCCGCCCGCCTACTATGCGATTTTGGTAGCTGTTCGGGATAGCGCTGCCAAGCAAGGTGAGTATCCGGTGGTGCTCGAGGCGACCACGAAATTGCTCGCCGCGTACCGATTGGATTCGCTGATCGAGCGCCGCAAGATGTTGGAAAGCCTAGGCGAGCACATCAAGAAAGAGTCGCTCGATGCGTTCCGCAAAGACACCGAACAGACGGTGGAACAAGCCATCGCCGGCGACGACTACAAAACCGCCGCGATCGCCTCGGATGCGTTAGTAAAGGCGACGCGTCGTGCGCTCGCGAAAGAACGCGAGCCTACGAACAACTCCGAACCAGGAAAGAAGAAGGCCAAGACCGACGACCCGGCCATCGTCGAAATCAAGCGCGTAACGCAGTTGCACGAAGATGTATTGGAACGGAAGCGCGCGTTCGAGAAAGTCAATGCCGCGAAGGAGACTCTCAAGCAAACTCCCGACGATCCGCAGGCGAATCAGGATCTTGGCGAATACCTTTGCCTTCACAAAGGTGACTGGAACGGAGGACTCCCGTTCCTTGCCAAATCGGCCGACGTCAAGCTGAAGTTCATGGCGGGGATCGACGTCGCCAATCCGCGCGACCCCCAGCAAATGCTCGATCTAGGCGACCTGTATTGGGACTTGGGCGAAAAGAAGGACAACCTTCCTCAAATGTGGCTGACACTTCGAGCGGTCTACTGGTACCGGCAGTCGGTCACGGCCGTGCCCCCCACACTTGCGCGGGCTCGCGCCGAAAAGCGGATGCAGCAGACCACAACCACCTACGGCCAAGGAATGATCGACAAGTACATGCGAATCATGGCCCAAGCCCCCAGCGAGATGGCCAAGCTGGTTTCGGCAGGTGCTCCGACTCAGCAGTAAGCTCCCAGCCGTAACGGTCATTGCAAGTCTTTTGCTGGCAATTACTTGCGATGGCCCGAAGGGCCTTTCGTTACTACGACGCCCCGAGCGGTTGAGTACTCTGGGCCTACTTAGCGCGTTTTGGTGGGGGTCGCGTTGTTTCTCTTTGCCCCGGTTGCGAGCCGCCTTATATTGGGGCTTTC
Organism: uncultured Pirellulaceae bacterium; assembly: GCA_964636985.1. Classification (GTDB taxonomy): domain Bacteria; phylum Planctomycetota; class Planctomycetia; order Pirellulales; family Pirellulaceae; genus CAZWSX01. The sequence continues at coordinate 260,803 of CAZWSX010000003.1, forward strand.
CCTTTGTTGGCTTTGCGGTTGCGGGCTGAATTCTTCCCTTATCTGGTTGTTCGCATTCGGTCCGCCATCCCTTTGGCGTTGGAAATTCTCCTATGAAGCGGTTTGCTCAAATCGGCCTTGTTTGGGGTATCGCCGTCGTCCTGTCGTTGGGCGTTCTGGCCACCGTGAACTTGCTGGCTGCCCCGACGGCGGAACAGAAGTCCGAACTCGAGCGGCTCGAAAGCCTGATGAGGAAATCGACCAACCTCGCCAAGCAAAAGAAGTACGACGAGAGTGGCGAGCAAGCCAAGTTGGTGCAACAAGGCTTGACGACGCTGGCCGAAGGCGTCGAACCCGATTTTCACAAAAAGCTCCAAGGGCTCCACAAGCGGTTGGACAACCTTCGCGGTGAGTTGGCCCTGGAAGGGGTCGAGTTCGCCGAACTCTTGCCGCTCCCGCCTCCGGTGGAAAAGGCCAGCAAATCCAAAGCAGGCAACGGCGAAACGAGCTTCGTCAAGGAAGTGGCGCCGATCCTCGTCGGCAAGTGCGGCCGTTGCCACGTCCAAGCCATGCGAGGCATGTTCAGTGCCAACAGCTACGAAAACCTGATGAAGGGGGCCGGCGGAATCGCCGTGGTCGCCAAAGATCCCATCGGCAGCAAGATCATGGTGATGATCAGCGACGGCTCGATGCCCCCCAGCGGCGAAAAGGTGAGCGACGCCGAGAAAGCTACGCTGGCAAAGTGGATCAACGAAGGCGCCAAGTTCGACGGGCAAGACCCCAAGACGATCCTGACCGATCTCGATCCATCGCTCAAAGTCCCCGATGCTCCCAAGCTCACGGTCACGCAAGCCACCGGCAACGAGAGCGTCAGCTTCTCGAAGGACATTGCTCACGTTTTCGCCGACCACTGTGCCGGCTGCCACGGCGTGCGACAGAACCCTGCCCGCAATTTCAACCTCAATACCTTCGCCGGTTTGCTGAACGGTGGACAAAGCGGGTTGGCGATCGAACCGGGCAAAGGGGGCGATAGCCTACTGGTCCGAAAGCTGAAAGGAACCGCTTCCGGCGATCGCATGCCGCGCGGCAGCGATGCATTGCCCGACGAAGTGATCAAGCAAATCGAAACGTGGATCAACGAAGGGGCCAAGTTCGATGGCCAAACACCTCAGACTCCCGTGTCGATGGTCGCGGCATACAGCACGGCGAAACTCTCGACCCACGAGGAGCTGACCAAAATCCGCAATACCGCAGCCGAAGGAAATTGGCGCAAAGGGATGGGCAAAGAACCTGCCTCACGTTTCGAATCGACCAACTTCCTGGTCATGGGCAACGTCGGCGACAACACGCTCAAGGAAATCGGGCAACGGGCGGAAACCTTGTCTCCGAAGATCGCTCAGATTTTCGGGGCCCCGCCTAAGGATCCGTTGCTCAAAGGTCGTTTCACCGTCTTCGTGCTCAAAGACCGCTATAGCTACTCTGAATTCGGCAAGATGATCGAAGAGCGCGACATGCCCAAGGAAGCGTTTTCCCATTGGCGGTACACCGTGATCGATGCGTACGGCGCGATGCTTTCGTCCAAGTCTGGCGAGAACTCCAACGAAGGGTTGATCGCTCATCAAATCGGATCGGCCTACGTCGCCTCGCTGGGCACGAACGTGCCGCATTGGTTTGCCGAGGGAAGCGGCCGGATGGCCGCCGCGAAGATCGCCCCCAACGACGTGCGTGGCAAGGCTTGGGACGTCGTCCTGATGGAAGCGTGGGGCGAGATGGAAAAGCCTACCGAATTCATGGAAGGCAAAATGAACAACGAGTTGGCCGACACGTTCAGCTATAGCTTTGTGAAGTATCTCACCAACGACAACAAGCGTTACCAAAAGCTCCTCTCCGAACTTCGCAAAGGGGGAGATTTCGCCAAGCTCTTCCCGGCAATCTACGGGTACGACCCTGCGAAGGTCGCCGAAAATTGGTATCGCCTTGGCCCACCCAAATCGCGCCCCGTCAAAGCGGTGAAGAAGAAGGCCGACTAGACGGATTAGAATGCCGACGCGCCAGCGCGTCGGCAATGGTTGAGTGTGGGAAACAGATCATGGCGTCGGACTACGCGAACAATCCTTACGCGGCGCCTCCGATGGAGGCCACCCTGGTCAAGCAAGGTCAGGACGTCGGCAGCGGGATCTTTCGCCAGGGGAATTTGCTGATCGTCCATCGCTTGGCGCAGTTTCCTCCTTATTGCGTGCGTACCAACGCGTTGACCAATCGCTACGACCCGTGGACGTTCCGCTGGCATCCGCAGTGGGTCTTGGTGACGTTGCTCGTAAGTCCCTTGATCTATATCATCGTCGCCCTTGCGATGACAAGGACGATGAAGCTTCAAGTCCCCGTGAGCGAGTACTGGCGGGGCGTTCGGTTCCAAAGGATTCTGATCGGCTGGCTCATCGCGACCCTGGGAACGGCCGCTACGATTGGTATCTTCCTGTCGCTGTCCGGACCGCGAATCGATGATGGGCCGGACATGCTCCTGGTGATCTTGGGGCCGGTCGTGTGCTTGATTTCAGGCCTCATTATCGGACAGTCGGCAAAGGTGCTCACGCCAGACAAAATCGACGGGGAGTACGCCTGGTTCAAGGGAGCCGCTCCCGAGTTTCTCAACCGCTTTCCACCGGCATGACATGCTACGCGTCCACCGATAGCGCGGCGGGCAGTTAGAATCAGTGCCGTGTCATCGCACATTCAACCACCGCCGACCGATTCGCCTGCCTGGACAGGCATTCTTGAGAGCCCGCCCGGCGCCGAAGTAACGATCGATGGCAAGCGTTATCGCTATTTCGCAGGGACTGCCTACCTCGCCTTGCAAGGTCACCCCGACGTCATTCGAGCCGGCGTCGACGCACTACAAAAATACGGCGTCCACACGGCGACATCGCGCGGCGGTTATGGCAGCAGCCCGCCCGTTCTGGAAGTCGAACGCCTGGCCGCCGAGTGGTTCGGGACGGAAGCCGCGTACTACTTCATCTCAGGCTACTGGGGCAATCATCTCACGCTATCCGCATTGAGTGGCGAGTTCGACGTCGCCTTTTACGACGAGCAATCACACTACTGTGTGGTCGAGGCGCTACGGCTTTCGGGTGTTCCTCTCGTAGCCTTCGGACATCGCAGTGCCGACGATCTGGCGGACAAGCTCCGATCCATCGTGGGCGCCGGGGATCGGCCGCTGGTGATCAGCGATGGTGTGTTCGCGGCCAGCGGGCGGATTGCGCCGGTCGAAGCGTATCTTGACGTGCTGCGAAATTACGAGGGTTCGATTCTCGCACTCGACGACGCCCATTCAGCCGGCGTGTTAGGGGATGGTCGTGGCACATTCGCTCACTTTGGAATTCCTCGCTCGAACGTCAATACGTTGACCGCGGCGAGTGGCCCGCGACTATTCTCCTCGGCCACGTGCAGCAAGGCACTCGGCGGCAGCGGCGGGATCATTGCCGGCACGAAGGAATGGATCGCGCGGATCATGGCGTCGTCGAAGATCCCTAACGCCGCGAGCGTGCCGGCCGCACCGGTCGCAGGCGCGACAGCTGCAGCGCTCAGAATTGTGGCATCGCAACCGGATCTTCGGGCGAAGTTGCTTGCCAATGCCCGTGCGTTGCGGCTTGGGCTGGCGAACCTAGGGCATCCGGTCGAGGATTCCCCTGTCCCGTTCGTGGGCCTCGTGCACGGAACCGCCGAGAAGATGCGCGGGATTCAAGCGATGCTGCGCGAGCGAGGGATCATCATCGCCTACTTCCCCACGTACAGCGGTGTGGGCAGCGCCGGCCAGTTGCGGATCGCGGTTTCGGCGGCGCATACCGAAGAAATGATCTACCAACTGCTGTCGCTCTTGCCCCCCCTAAGTACTGCGTGGCGCCGATGATTCCTTTTACCGCTGTATTTTCCATTGGGCCCGAGCAGGTGTGGGCTCTATGGGCGGTCATTCTCGCAGGCGTCGCGGTCAGCATTTACCTGGAAGAGAACTACCACTGGGGCGCCAAGATCAGCGGGCCAGTGATTGCGCTGCTGTTGGCGATGTGCCTCTCGAATATCGGCTTGATGCCGATGGCCAGCCCTACCTACGACATCATCAGCGACTACCTGGTGCCGGTCGCCGTGGCCTTGCTCCTCTTTCGGGCCAACTTGATCGAGATCGTGCGGACTTCGCGAATGGCCTTCATCGCGATGCAGATCGCGTGCGTCGCGACGATGCTGGGGTCGTTCTTGGCCGCGTTCGTGGTCCATGCCGTGATTGGAAGCCCCGGCAACGCGGATACAAGCCCGACGCAGGTGGAGGTCTTCGCGCGGCAACTTCCAGAAACAACGGGTATGATGGCCGCCAGTTACAGCGGGGGTGGCGTCAACTTCTTCGCGGTGAAGCAGATTTATAAAGTCGATGATGGACTCACCAGCTCGCTGCTGGTGGCCGACAACATCGTGATGGCGATCGCCTTTCTCGCGATGTTCAGCATGGCCTCGATGCCCTGGCTGAAAAAGTTCTTTCCACCGTCTCTGCCGTACGATTTGCCCTCTAAAATCGGTGATGAGCCACCTCCCAAGCCCGCCTCGCGGAAATCATCGCCAGTCCGCGATATGGCGTTGGCCCTGGCAATTGCTGTCTCGATCGCCGCCGTGTCGGCCTCGATTGCCCAATACCTGGGCCTGGCAATCCGAGGCACGCCCGAGCAAGCTAAGTCGGCCAGCGTGACGGTGCAGGTGATCGGTTCCCTCGTCGCCAGCAAGTTCGTGTGGGTGACCATCCTTTCGATCACCGCCGCGACGCTGTTTGGCAAGAAGCTCCAGTCGATCGCGCATAGCGACGATATCGGCCGCTACTTGCTGTACGTGTTCCTCTTCTCGATCGGCTTGCCGTCGGACTTCATCGCCGTAATCAAGAACGTCCCGACGATGTTCTTGCTGTGCGCCGTGATCGCCGTGGTGAACATCGGGATGACGCTCGTCGTCGGCAAATTGATGCGGTGCAACCTGGAAGAATTGTTGCTCGCCATGAACGCAACGCTGGGCGGACCGCCGACGGCCGCGGCCATGGCGGCATCGCTAGGCTGGAAGCGGCTTGTAACTCCAGGCCTGTTGATCGGCCTGTGGGGCTACATCGTGGGAACGGCCATCGGGATTGTCGTGGCCGAGGTCCTTCGCCCGTTCTTGTCGTAGAACCAAATTCGTCAGGTGGCACTGGCGTCCCAAAGACGCCAGTGTTGGTTGACTCTCACTCACTGGCGTCTGTTGGACGCCAGTGCCACCCGGAGCACGTTAGGCCAGAATCTCGGACACGACTCTTGCCGGTCGACCTGCAGTCAGGAACTGCTCGCGGCCGTTCACTTTGTAGAACAGCTTGCTGTGGTCGAGGCCCATCTGCTGGAGGACCGTTGCCTGGAAGTCGTTCGGCGTGACCACGTTGATGGCTGCCTTGTGGCCGACTTCGTCGGTTTCGCCGTAGGTCATGCCGGGCTTGAAGCCACCGCCGGCTACCCAGATGGAAAAGCCTTGCCCGTTGTGATCGCGACCGGAGGTATCGCCGATTTCCCCTTCGCACACCGGCAATCGGCCGATCTCGCCGCCCCAATGGACGATGGTCGAATCAAGCAACCCGCGTTGCTTCAGGTCCTTCACCAGCGCCGCCGACGGCTGATCGGTCCGGCGGCAAACGTCGGGCAACGCCGACTTGATCGACGTGTGCGTGTCCCACGGTTGACCACCGAGGAACAGCTGCACAAAGCGCACCCCTCGTTCGACAAGCCGTCGAGCAATCAGGCAGCGCGTGCCGTACTCGCGGGTCGCGTCTTGATCGAGTCCGTACATCTCGCGGATGTAGGCTGGTTCGTCTGCCAGGTCGAGCGCTTCCTTAGCGGCGGTCTGCATCGCAGCCGCCATTTCGTAACTGGCGATCCGCGCTTCCAAATCGGCTTCCAGTGGGCGAGCCTCAGCGTGACGGCGATTCAGCTTTCGCAGCAGCGCGAGATTTTCTTTCTGCACTTCGCCCCGGATTTGCGGCGGCGGATCGAGATTGAAGATCCGCGGCTCTTGCGCCCGCAGCACGGTTCCTTGATACAGCGGCGGCATGAAGCCGCTCGACCAGTTGTGCGTTCCGTCGACAGGGTGCCCGCCGGGGTCCGAGAGCACCATGTACGCCGGCAGGTTTTGCGTCTCGCAGCCGAGTGCGTACACAAGCCAACTCCCCAGCGTGGGCCGGCCGGTTTGGGCAGGGATGCCGCCGTGGAAGTAGCGGATCGAGACCTCGTGGCCGTTGTGCCCGGTGTGCATCGAGCGGATCAGGCATAGATCGTCAACAATGCCAGCCGTGTGCGGCAACAGTTCGCTGATTTCCGTTCCGCATTGCCCGTGTTTGCTGAATGCCCATGGCGAGCCCAGCAGTTTTTTGTTGGCCCGATTTTGGAAGCTGTAAACCACTTCGCCGCCATACTCTTGCCCGTGGTGGCTTTGCAATTCCGGGCGGGGATCGAACAGGTCGACGTGGCTTGGTCCGCCGTGCATGAAGAGCGAGATCATCGCCTTCGCCCGCGGCTGAAAGTGACCGGCCCGCGGCTTCATGTCGAGCGGCAGGTTTTCTTTGGGCTTCGACAGCACTTCGTCGGCGACACCACGCTGGCTATCGGCCAATAGCGACGCCAGCGCGAGTCCACCCACGCCAAAACCGGTCTGCGTGAGAAAGTCGCGGCGCGTTTGCGGAATACGTAGTGCGGTCGAGTCGCCGCAAGGGCGTAGTTCGTCGGTCATAGAAGTACCGGGGCGGGAAGGGGGGCAGGCGGGGGCAATTTGCATTGCCCCTTTATTCTCGTTGATCCGTCTGCCCGTGTCCATTCCAGCGCACGGGCCTCCGCCTGCTTACTCGCGCGAGGCGGCAATGGCGTCGGGCAATCGCAATTGCCCCTCGTACAGCGCGCGGCCCAGAATCGCCGCCGGAATATGCAGCTGCGTGAGCCGGCGAATGTCGTCCACCGTCGTCACGCCGCCCGAGGCGACGACGGGCAACTTGCACGACTGGTGCATGCGGGCCATCTCGTCGAAGTTAGGACCGGCCAGCATCCCGTCCTTGGCGATATCGGTGTAGATCAAAGCGGCGATCGGCTCGTCCTCGAATTGCCTGGCGAGTTCCACCGCCGGCGTGGAGCTGGTCTCGAGCCAACCGTCCGTCGCGACAAAGCCATTTCGCGCGTCGATGCCCAGGCACAGCTTTCCGGGATACTTGCGACACATGTCGCGGAACCAATCGGGTTCCTTCAAAGCCTTGGTTCCGACAATCAATCGCGCAATGCCAACTTCAAGCCAGCGAACAATCGTCGCTTCGTCGCGAATGCCCCCGCCCAGTTCGCACGGGATGCCGGTGGCGGCCAGGATGTCGATCACGGCTTGCCGGTTGACGGCTTGCCCGTCGCGGGCGCCGTCGAGATCGACCAGGTGGAGGCACTCCGCCCCTTGATCGACCCATTGCCGGGCCATGTCGGCGGGCGAGTTCCCGTAGACCGTCTCTTGCTTGTAGTCACCCTGCCGCAGTCGAACACAGTTGCCACCGCGCAGGTCGATGGCGGGCCAAAGTTGCATGATATCGACAATCCGCTTGCACGCTCAAAATCAACAGATCAACACGTACCGTCGAGTATGATCCACGCACGGCAAGTGCGAAAGGTCGTAAGCGCGCTACAGATAGTTGAGCAACGAGAGTTGATAGGTCTTGGCGGCAAGCTGCAAAGTCGCTTGATACGACGCCTGGCGGGCCTGGAGTTCCGAAATGGCGGTAACCCAGTCGGTATCGATCTCGCCTGACAGGGCCGACTTCAGTTGCACCTGCTCGTCGTCGAGGTGCGTGCTGATCGCATCAAGTGCCTTGGACCGGGCGCCGATATCGGCTCGGCCGAAGAGCGCTTGATCCGAGGCGTCTTGCAACAGACCGCTGGCGCGTTCGATCGCGCCGGGGTCGTTCGCTTCGATGGCTCGCTGAAGTCTCAACAGAGCGTTGAAGACTCCCTTGACTTCCACCGGATTGACGTCGGTGCCGGAAATCACTTGGGTTGTGCCGCTCGTCGCGGCCGCCGTTGTGTCGACTGTCGAACCCACCAGCCCAAGTTGCCTGGCGGCCTCGCTTTGGCGATTGCGGGTGATCGTGAGAGTCCCCGTCGCTGACGGTGCGAGTTCCGTCAGCGTGATCCCATTCCCAACGCTGGCGAGCTGTGCGAAGACCTTGCCAGCTCCCACGTTGGCCGGATCGTTGTTGATCTTGTCGAGCACGTCCTGAACGGTTTGCGAACTCCCTAGCGTCACAGCGAAGCTGACGCCGTCGCTGCGGGTAATCGTGAAGTCGTTCCCCGCCGTATTGGCCGCGACACCCTGGCCATAGTTGAGGTCGGACAGGAGGGTCGCCCCGTCGAACGTGCGAATGCCCAACTGCGACGCCGTGGTGCCGCCGTTTTCGCCAATGGAGAGGTCGGCCCCGCTGGCCCGCGAATGGACTTGGATTCCCTTTCCATTGGGATCGACAGTGGCCAACAGATCGAGATTGGCGCCGTTAAGCACGTTGAGCAGGTCTTCAACGGTCTTGGCGCCGGAAATATCGACGACTCCCGACTTGTCGCCATTGGTAATCTTCAAGCCCGACGTCTGATCAAGGTCGGTTCCGCTTCCGAGCGAGGTGGTGCCCGAGGCGGGTACCTGCACGAAGCCCTGTCCTTCCAATCCGGGCGACGACGTATCGTGGCCGTCGACGCTCGCTTTGAACCGCGCGGCAATGGTCGGATTGCTGTTGATCGCACTGACCACATTGTTGGCCGTGGTGGCGCCTGGCCGGACATAAACAAAAATGGTATTCGCGTTGCCGCCGCTGGCACCCGTGTTGCCTGAGACGTTGCCGACGTCGGCCGGGTTCACGGTTGACGTCGGATTGAAGGAGCCATCGGCCGCGAACGAGGGATCGTGCGCCGCCGAGAATGTCCCCTCCGTATTGATGGCATTCATCAGCGACTGGACTTCGGTCGCTCCCGTCGAATCGACTCCCAAGGTGAGGGTTTTCGTCGAAGCGTTGTAGGTCGCGGTGGCCGTGTTGCCGATGGCACCGCCATCTACCAGGTCGATCTTCACACCGTTGAGCGAGGTTCCGGTGGTATTGCCCGTGAGAATGAGATTGTTCCCGAAGCCCGTCAGCGCGAGCGACGCACTAGGTGCCGTGGCCACGGCACTATACGTGGCCGTCTCGCCTCCGGCAGGAAGGCCGGGCGCCGCGTGCAGTAGTCCATCGTCCACGTACTGGATTGTAACGCCGTTGTCCAGCGTGCCTCGCTGCACGGCTTCGATATAGATGTCGTTATTGGCGCCGGTCGAGTCGACGTGCGCCCGCGCGCGAACTCCCAACAAGTTGGCCAGCGGACTGGTTGCGCGAAGAACAGGGTCCAGGTCCTGGCCCACCAGTTGGCCGGTCCCGACGCCCGACGTGTTGTAGATTCCCAACTCGGCGGCGGTGGTCCCGGAGCCAACCTCGCGGACGGTCAAGTTCCCCGATGCGCCGTCGGCCAGCGAAAGAATCAGGCCCTGCGGTTCGACCCGCGCGCGAATCGTTCGGCCCGCCGGCGGATTGGCTTCGATCAGGCGCGCCACGTCGCCAATGGTTTCGGCGCTGCTGATGTCGATGACCGAGGTCTTTGCGCCGTCGCTTACCGCGATGCTTCCTTTACGAATTCCCTGGCCGCCGCGCAAATCGCTCAGCTTGGTATCGCTGGTCAGGATTGGATTCAGGTCGACTTTGCCCCCAACCGGCGGCGAGAGGGCCCCGAAGATAGCATCGCCGGAGATGTTCGCCTGGAACAGCGAATCGAGATCGGAGAACGCGTTGATGGAATCGGTGTTCCCGGCGTACGTCACGTTCGATCCGCTGCGCGAGAACGGCGTGGCATTCGCCTGCGATCCTGCGAACAGGTACCGCCCGCGAAACTGCACGTTCCCTTGTGTGATCAGCGTGCTAATCGTTTGCTTGATTTCTTCGGCGGCGGCCAGCCGCTGCTCTTCACTCGCGGAACTGTCGATGGCAGTCAGCGCCGTGCCGCGGGCGTCGTTGAGCAAGCTCGACAGGTTGGCGATGGCGCTGTCGCTCGCGTCGAGATAGGATTGCCCGGTCGAAATGTTAACTTTGATCTGGTCTTTCTGCTCGAGCAGCCGCTGAAGCGAAATGGCTTGCGTCGCGGCGGGGGCGTCTTCGCTGGGAAGTTGGATGCGGCGGCCGGTACTGATTTGCGTTTGAAGGCGCAGCAGCGATAGTTGGTCGGACTGGAGTTGCGACGTAAGTCGCGATTGCAGCAAGATATCGCTGCTGCGCGACGTGGGAATGGGGAAGATGGGCATGGCCGATATCCAGTTGAAAGTCGCGCCGGAAGTTGGCGTCGGCGCGCGTCGTATTTCATTAAGTCATTACAGGTTGACCAGCACCTCGAGCATCTGGTCGATCGTCGAGATCACCCGCGCCGATGCCTGAAAGGCGCGTTGATGGGCCATCATGTTGGCGATTTCTTCGTCGATGCTCACGCCGCTAATGGCCGACTGCTGACCCTCGAGCGATTGCTGGAAAGTTTGATACCCAGCGAGGACACTTTTCGCGACCGTGGACCCTTGTGCGACGTCACTGACCATGCGGTCGTAGGTGACGGCAAGCGAGTCTCCGCCCCGCGAGCTCAAGGGAGTATTCAGGAATTTCGCCAGGGCCTCGGCGTTGTGCGAATCGACGCCGACCCCGCCGGTACTGGCGGCGAACTTGCTGGGATCGGTTTTTAGTGCGGACTGCACGTCGATGTCGCGTGCACCGCGGCCGGAGAAGAACGTGTTCACCCCCAGGGCCGCGAGCGCGCCGCTGGTATCGTTCCCAAAGCTAAAGCTGACGTTGGGCGAATCAGAGGTGATCTTCAAACGCCGCTCGGGCGTGATCGTAGCCGAAATCCCGTCGACCGCATCGAGCGATGCAACAAGCGATTCCAACGAATCGTCCGCGTCGAGGCCATTAAGATCGACTCGAATGTCACTCGTCGTCGTCAGTCCGGTCTGCTTGTTCGTAACCAGAACCTGAAACGAGCCATTTTGAGGGATAAACTGAAGCCCGGCTTCGTCTAACGGCTTTTGGACGCCGTCGACGGCGAACTCGCTCGTGATCGTCGAGTAACCTGTCAGGCCCTGTCCCGAAGCGTGAACCTTGTTGAACTCGAACATCAAGGTCTTTGCGAAACCATCCAACTGCGTGAGGAAGTTCTCCATCACGTCGTCGCGCGCGGTTTCAAGTCCGCGAAGTTTTCCGCCCGTCACCGAGATAGGCGAGTCGGTATCGGCCAGCCGTATTTCCGTTCTCGTATAGCCGCCTTGGGAGACGTCTTCCGCTTTGACTTGCCGAGTATTGCCCTGCGCAACCAGATATTCGCCGCCGATGAACACCGTCACGTCGCCGGTCATTTGTTCTTCCGAGCGGATATCGATGATCTGCGAGAGATCTTTCAGGGCGTTGGCCCGCTGGTCGCGCAAGCCGACCGCATCGCTCTTGCCCACCACGCCCGCCTCGGAGGCCGTGATTTTGATGTTCAAATCGGCGATCTTTTTAATCAGCGAGTTGATCTGCGTCGCCATGCCGCCGATCTGTTCGTCGATGTCGTTGTGTGCGGTCTCGACGCGGCTGTAGAGCGTGCGAATATCGGTCGCCAGCGATTGCCCTTGCAACTGCACCAGGTTGCGGACCGACCGGCTTTCCGGCTGGTTCAAAACGTCTTGAATGCTGTTGAAAAACTTGCTGAGCGAAGTGCTCAAATCGGTATCGCTCATCTCGCCGATGAGCGATTCGAGATCGGTGTAGGCGCTGTCGACTGCCGTACCCTCGGCGGTGTTGCTGTTGGCTCCAAGAATCCGCTCAGCCAGGAACTTGTCGTAAAGCTGGGTAACACCCCCAACCTTGACTCCCATGCCATAAGTGATGTTCCCGACTTTTTGAGGAGAGGCTTCCTCCAAGTCGAGCCGCTGGCGGATATAGCCGGGAGTATTGGCGTTCGCGACGTTGTTCGCGATCACCTGCAACGCGAGCTGATTAGCACTCAGCGCGCCGGTGGACATCTGGAGCGTACCGAGCAACGACATCGGCGCGGACCTGCTAGCTAAGACAGAAGATCACTAACCGGCATCGTCGACAAGGTTTCCGCGATCGTTCACGCCGGTCCCTTCTCCATAAGTCGGCATTAACCGCCCGCCTGTCGCGACAAACTCCATCACCTGCGCGATATGGAGCAGGGATCTCTGTGCCAGAACCCAATTTGTCAGACTTTGCTGCTGAAGCACGCGCATGCGGGCGGCAGCGTTTTTGGCATCTCGGGCAACTTTGCTGCCCGCTGGCAAAGCCTTAGCCAGCTGCTGCAGATTGTTGTGAGGCAATCCTTGGCTTTCCGCGAGCTCAAGCATTGCCTGGCGGCGCTGCTGAATCGACTCCAGCCGCTGGCAAAGCTCCTCTTCCTTCGCTTGCGCTGCCAGCATTCCGGAGGTGTCGCGAGCCACCATCCGCTTGCGCTTTTCGTCGAGCAGCGACAGCAGTTCCGATTGCACGTCGGTCAGCTCGGCCAGCAAATTGGCCAGTTGCTCGACGGCGATGGGAGGATGGCTTGAGGTCACAGTGGTCATTTTGTCGCTCCACGTCCTAATCAGCGCGTCTTAGTCAATGCGTCTCAATCAATTGGCGATCACTTCATTCCATCGCGGCGTTAGGCAGTTCGTTGCAGTTGAAACAGCTTGAACATCGGGTCGGCGAATTGGGCGGCGCTCGACTCGGTCATTTGCTTGCTCAGTTCTTGGTCGAGTTGGTTTTGAAAGACTTCTTCGGCCCGGCCACCGTGCATGTAGGGAGTCTTTCCGACGGTCTTTCGCATCGACGACAACATCTGGCCGAACGCCACGCTGCCGACGAACTCGTTGAACGTCTCGCGCAGCTTTTCCGGATTCGCCGCCGGTTTATCCAGCTTCGAGACGTCCCAATCGGCTGGCTTGTCCGCCGGCTTGTTGAGCACGGGGGGCGTAGCGGTGGGTTGCGCGAACAGCTTGGCGAAGTCCCCATTTCCGAAGTCACGGCCGCCCGACTTGCCAACCAACGTGTCGAGCGGTTGGGCCGACTTGGTTTCGCCGGAACTACGGCCAGTGAGCATCGAGATGGCGGACATGGCGACGACCCTAGAAAATTGAAAGCAAGGCTCTGAACAGCGGAAACGAAGCGGCGACTACTGAATGATCAGCTGACCCGACAGAGCTCGCTTTTGCTTGAGCATCAGGATGATTTCGATCACGTCCTCAGCCGGGACTTGTAAGGCGTTCAACGCATTGACCAGCGATTGCAGCTTGACGCTCTTGTCGGCTTGCGTGGCGGCGATTTCGACTGGAACAAACGTGTTGGCGACGATCGGTCCGCCTGCCTCGATGACGCGATTTTTATGCATCACCGCGACCGGGGCAATCTCGACGTCTTCGCCGATGATCACCGACTTTTGCCGCTTGTTGATGATGACCGTGCTGCCCGAGCGGATCTCTTGCAGTTTCGTTTGCAGGATCAGGTCGACGAGATACTCAGGCGTGTCGGCATATACGGAGGGAATCTCGACTTCGACGCGATCGGCACCCACAGGCTTGGCGCATCCATTGCGAATAGGCCCCCCATCAAAGTAATCGCTGCTGCGGCTCTTCTCTTCGTTGTCCGAATCCTTGCGGAGGTCCTGTTGACCATTGATCGCGTCGGCAACGATTTGCGTGAATTCGAACGAGTTGTATTCCGGCTTAAGCAACAGCGTGATTTTGTTGTTCTTGACGAACTCGTTTTTGAACTCACGTTCGACCGTCGCACCGCGATTGACGCGTCCTACGGTAGGAGTCAACACCGCATCGTCCAGAGAAATTGGCCCTTGGGCGGTCGCGTAGACTCGCTTGTCTCGCAGGTTTGGGCTCATCAACGCCGTGAGAATCAAGGTGCCGCCTTCAAGGCTTTTGGCGCCAGAGGCAGAGACCGTGCATTCGATTTGATCGCCCGGCGAGGCCCCACCGGCGGGGATTGTTGCCGTGACCGTCACCATCGCGACCCCTTTGAAGTTTTTCAGTTCTTCCAGATTGGGCCCACCGTCTTTCCCTACGCCAACCTTGAAGCCAGTTAGCTCCAAATACTGTGCATAGGCGCGGAGGGTGATCTTCGAGTCGCCATCGCCGGTGCCTCGAAGGCCCACCACCAGGCCTGTGCCTTGCAGCGTGTTCTCTTCCTGACCCTTCACGCGGCAGACGTCGCCGACGCGATTTTCGGCGAAAGCCGCAACATTCGCGATCGACAGGACAGTCAAGATCGCAAGCGTGAGGAGGATGGTGGTTCGCATGGGACAGTCCTAAACAATTCGGCCTGAAAAATCGGGCCTAAACAATTCGGCCTAAACAACTGGGGAGCTTCGTGACGACCCGCGTCCGTTGAAACTTAAAACAACTTGAAGCGGTCCCACACTTTTTGGAGCCAACCGCGCTCGTACGAGTCCTTCACCATGCCCGCTTCTTCCTTGCTCACTTGCAAGTCGTAGATGTCCTGGCTGAGGACAAAACCACCCGGCTGGATCGAATCGCGGTTGCAAATCCCGGTCAGCGATACCAGCCACTTCTCATCGTTGTTGCTCACCTTGCGGCGCGCTTCCAAAACGATGTTGCCATTCGGCAGGATGTCGGCGACCGTGGCCGTGATGTCGAACTTCATCGACTCTGAGGTCAATTGATTGCCGAGCGCCCGGCTTTGTGCGTTGAGGTTTCCCTGGGCCCGCGGCTGGTCGTTCTGGTTGGGCGTGGTCCGCATCGCCGAGAGCCCTTCCAAATTCACCCAGTTACGGAGAAAGGCGTCGAAGTTCGAGGTCTTGCGGCGTTCGGTTTCGCCTTGTTGGATGGTGCGGGCCGTGATATCGACGCGGATCTTGATCAGGTCGTTCTTGCGCAACTCGCGCGGCGGTGGCGGTGGAGCCGCAAACCAGCCGGCCGTTGCCAACGTTGGCCCTGGGTCGACCATTTCGGGGTAGTCGAAATTCGGATTCATCGGCCCGATTCGCACCACGCCCGGGCGTTGCGCTTGCCGGGCAGGCACCGGTTGTTCGAGCAGTCGCGAGTTCTGGGCGAAACAAACCGACGGCACAACCACGAAGGCTACGCCCGCCAGCACTTTCGTTTTCCAGGTTCGTTTGTTTGACATAAGTCTTTTCTCTTGCAATTCGAGATTCGTGCGATGCGGCCTAGCGACGGCCGGGGCGGCTCGGCTTGCGGCCTTCCAGCATGGTGTTCTCGCGTTCGCGGGCCATCCGCGCCTCCTCCGCTTGTTGGCGATAGCTGGTCGTTCCCTGCGGTGCGATCCGAGGCACATCGACCAGCACCATCGCCTCGTGAGGACCCGCGGCCCGGGCTTGGAATTGTTTTTTGGTAGTCGGCTCTTCAAGCGTGACCAGTTCGCCCGATGCGGCGTCGCCCATCGCCTTGGCGATCGACTTGATCTTGATGCCCGAGGCAACGGCATAAACGGTGATCATTTCACCCTTGGCGATGACCATCGTCTTCTTAAGGGCGGCCTTGGGGATTGGGTTACCGGCGGCAATCGGCTGTTGCAGCGTCTTCTCGGCCACCGATTCGCCAGCCAACACGTAGGTCTTGTTTCCAACCAGCGTGCTGCCCGCGGCGATGTCGGCGGTCGAGACTTCTTCCATGTCGTCGTCGCTCAGCACTTCGCCCGCTCGCAGGTCGTGCCTGGCGACCTTAATCATCATGTGCCGGGCAATCGTAGCCTTGATGTTGAACCACTTGGCGTTATCCACCTGGATCGTCAGCAGTTGACGACCAGTCCAAGGAGCTTGCGGCCCACTGACTTGAATGACTTCGCCGTTGGCGAGTTGTTCGGCTTGCTTGTAATCGAGGTCGAAATCGATGTTCCACATCGACAGGTCCGACGATTGCTTCGACAGATAGGCCTTTGTCGCGTCGACCAATCGCTGACGGGCAATGCTCATCGTGCGGGCCAAGGCGTCGCCGCGGCTCGCCGGAGTGTTGAGCAGCGTTTCGCCCGGTTCACGTAAGGCGAAGCGATTCTCTTCGTCGCGGCGAGGACGAACCATCGAGGTCGATTCCTCGCGAACCGGCTTCTTCTTGGTCGAGTGATTCGCGGTTGTGTGACTTGCAGCAGTACGTTTGGCCGGAGCGCGGCGGGCGTCGCCGGCTTGAATACGGCATTGGCCAACGATGGGCGTTTCGCCAGCTTCGTCGCCTAAACGCAAGGCGATCAACTCGCGAGCCGTCGCGGCCGACAAGAGACGCGTTTCACCTTCGGCGGGAGCCGGGAATAACTCGACACTGGCAAGGTGTTCCCACTCCACGTCGCTCAGATCGATCGGGTCGGCCACGTCGCTGAAGCGGACCACGCTGCCGGAAACCGTCGCTTGCGAGCGAAGTTGCACTTCGCCGGCGAACAGGGTTCCCGCAACCGCGAGGAGAAGGATCGAGAGTGTGAATTGGCGCGACATGATTCCAGTTCCGAGTTGTGCTAGTCCGAGTGCTTCCAACTAGCGGCGCAGGTTCGAGATGAGTTGCAGGATCTGGTCGCCTGCTTGGATGGCTTGGCCGTTCAGTTCGAACGAGCGTTGCGTGGTGATCAGGTCGATCAGCTCGGTCACGGGCTCGACGTTGGAGGCTTCGAGTGCTCCGCCGCGAAGGACGCCAACCCCTTGCTGGCCAGGAATGCTTTGGGTGACGTTCCCAGAGGCATCGCTTTGCTGATAGAGGTTATCCCCCTTTTTGATCAGCCCTTCCGGGTTGGGGAAGATCGCCAATTGCAGCTGGCCCGCTTGTTGAGCGGTCGTCGAGCCGGCCGTCGTGTAGAAGACCTGGCCATCGGCACCCACCGAGATGCTGGTGGCGTCTTGCGGGATGGTGATCGCTGGTTCGACCAGTCGGCCCATCGAAGCCGATCCCATCACCATTTGGCCGTTCGCGTTCAGCGAGAAATTTCCCGCTCGCGTGTAGAGCTGTTGGCCCGTTGAAGGATCGGTCACCACGAAGTAACCGCGGCCTTCGATGGCGATGTCGAGCGGGTTGCCTGTATCTTGCGAAGCTCCCTGGCGTTGTTCCGTTTGAGTGCTTTGCACGCGCGAGCCCAAACCCACCGCCGTTCCCGTGGGAGTCGTTTGGTTGGGATAGACGTAGTTGCGATAGAAGCTGTCTTCCAGGTTGGCGCGATTGCGCTTGAACCCAGTCGTGTTGATGTTCGCCAGGTTATTCGCGATGACGTCGAGCCGCGTTTGCATCGACTCCATGCCGGTCGCGGCGGTGTAGAGGGTTTGTACGCTCATGGGGGAACTCCTTTATTGGTCGAGTGCGTCTTAGGCTCGCATCAAGCGGCCAATCAAGCTGCCAAGAATGTTGTCGTGGTTTTGGATGATTCGTACGTTGGCTTCATACGCCCGCGAGGTTTCGATCATCGAAACCATTTCGCGTTGAGGTTGAACGGCCGACATTTCCAAATGCTGCCAGCGAACGGAACGTTGTTCGGCTGGAACGGGAGTCGGTGCCGAGCCGACGCTGCGAAACAGGTTTTCGCCGACGCGCGTCAGATCGCCCAACTGGGCCGGACGCTTGACCGACAGAGGAATGACTCCGCCCCCTTGCATGATCTCTCCCTTGTCCGAAACGCTGAACGGAAACGTGGGATCGAGTTGAATCACGCCCCCTTCGGCCGACATCACGGGATAGCCTTGATCGGTAACAAGTTGTCCTGTCTCGGTGAGGTGAAAGGTCCCTGCCCGCGTAAGATATTCCTTGCCGTCTTTCTCGATGGCGAAAAACTCATCGGGACGCTCGAGGGCGAAGTCGGTGTCGTTGCCCGTTTCGCGGAGCGGGCCGGTGCTGAAATCGGTGACCGATTCACTGACGTGAACGCCGCCGCCAAGGTCGAAAGGGCTTCCCGGCACGTACTGGCCGGTCTCTTGCGAGGCCATCGAATCGGCCCGCATCAGCGCCATCTCGCGTTTGAAGCCGGTCGTGGCGACGTTGGCGATGTTGTGGGAGATCACTTCCATGCGGCGGCTTTGTGCAGCGGCACCGGCAGCAGCGACATACATTCCGTAGTACATGGTGCGACTCCTCTCTTCCTTGAGTTGCCGCCCTTAAAGCAAAGCGTGGGCCAAAAGATGGAGCACGCCCGCACAGCCGCGTGCTATCGCGATGCGACCTGGATTTTTGCGTAAGATGTAACGTCGCTAGCTCGCTGGCGCGATCGCTGCGAGCAAACGCCCGATAGCGGCAGGTCTTGCCGATCGGCAAGACGCAACCGGCAATCCGGCAGCATTTGCCGGTCTGCAGCCCATTGTGAGAAGAACCATGATCCGCAACTCGCGTCGCTCGTTTGTCGCAGCCACGCTCGCCGGTTCCGCGGCGCTAGCTACGTCGTTGGTTACGCGCGATGCGACTGCCCAAGACAAGACGAACAGCGACACGACAAAACTGTCGGGAATCTTCGTCCCGGCCTACTTTCATCCCAGCGGGGACAACCTTTCGTACTGGGACGATCTCGCCGCGGCCGCCGCGAAGATGCCGCTGATCGTGGTGATCAATCCCAACAGCGGTCCCGGCGAAAAGCTCGATCCGTCCTACCCGCCCGTCATTGCGAAACTCGCCAAGACCAAGGCGCAGCTGGTGGGCTACATCTCTACTAGCTATGCCAAAGTGCCGCTCGAAAAGGCCAAGGCCGATATCGTTGCTTGGACCAAAATGGTTCCCGAGATTCAGGGATACTTCCTCGACGAACAAACGTCGGACGCAGCCCACGTCGAGCACTACCAAAAGTTAGTCGCAGCAGCGAAGGCAGCACGTCCCAAAGGCACGGTCGTCTCAAACCCCGGCACGCCATGCGACGAAGGCTACTTCGCCAAAGGCGGCCCGGACATCCTTTGCACATTCGAAAACAGCACGCCGCTGGCCGACTTCAAAGGCGACACAATCGCAGCCCCCGCCACCCGCCGCATCGGCCTAGCCCACTCGCTCCATCCGCGAACCAAACTGGAACCGCTGCTCGATCAAGCCGAAAACAAAAGCCTCGGCTGGGTGTTCCTCACCGACGGAATCATGCCAAACCCGTGGGACCGGCTGCCATCGTTTTGGGACATGTTGGTGGGGGAGGTGGCGAAGCGCGTTGGCTAGTCTGCATTGTCGTCCAATTCGCCCAGGTTCTCGGCCATCACACTATCTGATTCTGTCAATAGGATGCGGCAGTAAGGAAGAGCGCGACGCAGCTTGGCAATACCGTCGGGCGTGACTTGAGCTCCGCGCAGGTCGATTAATTCCGCCTGTCGCAAGACTGCTAGTGAGTCGACTCCTTGGTCGGTCACTTTGGTCTGCCGCAGATCGACGCGACACAGTCGAAGCAGCCCGCTGAGCGTCTTCACCCCCTCGTCGCCAACTGTGGTATAGCTGAGGTCGAGGCTTCGAAGGCGTTTTAGTCCACCAAGACGTTTCAAGCCGGCGTCACTGATTTGCGTGCCTGAGAGTCGAAGTTCCGTCAATGACTTCACAGCGGATAAAAACTCCACTCCCTGGTCCGTTACTGCAGTTTCGCTGAGATCCACTTCTTGGAGGTTCCGAAACCTCGCCAAGTTTGTCAGAGCCTCATCATCAATGCGAGTTCGAGCCAACTTGAGTGTCGCAAGCTTGCGGCAGCCAGCGAACCGCTTGAGCGTGTCGCCACCGACAGCGCAATCGTTCATGGCCAGCGTCAGGAGTTCAGAATGGTCGCCGATGCCATCCATGTCGGAATCGTTGATGGCCGAGCGCGACAAATTAAGTTGAAGCAGTTGGTCGTAGCTCGCAAGTCGCCGGATCGTTGCTCTCGTGATACGCGAGTCTCGCAGATCTACACTGTTGACAATAAACGTGTTGCCGTCAGGCAATCCAACGGCATCGTCCACCCAAGGTCCCGAGAGTTCCACGTCATGTCCGCCGGGCCGATAGTCTTGCCTGACGGCATGGTGGCTGGGTTGCCCTCGAATTGTCTCTTGAGTCCGATCGTACGCCTCTTGTCCGCGAAGCATGGCGCGCGGATAAAGCTTGAGGCTGCCTTGCCCCAAGTCGAGAGAGTCCAGCTTGGTCAGCCGTCGGATCACCTGCCGCGTTACGTCAGGCGAGCAACGTGTGGCGTCGAAGGAAAGCGTCTTCAAGCCGGGACAACATTCGATCAGCCGGGAGACCGATTGATTCGAAACAGCGCTGCCTTGTAGCGAAAGCGTCTCTAAGCGGGGCATAGTCGCCAGGGCGTTCACCCATACGTCGCTGACTTCGACATTATCCAGTACAAGCGACTTGACCTTCGCGTCGCGCAACTCCGCCCAATCGTCGCCCACCAGTTGAACACGGACCAGATGTAGTTCCTCCAAGCCTTGTCGCTGGAGTGCGCTGCGAATGCTTCTTTTTCCCATGTGCGGACCTACGAGGCCGATGTCGGTGAGTGCCGTCAGTCCATGCAGGACTGCGAATTGCTCGTCGCTCATCTCGGCCCGCAACTGCTGCAGATGTGTCGATTTTGCGAGGCGAGCCACTTGTTCGTCCGTAAGCGGCCCGTCGTTCGACAAATCGAGAGAAATTCGAGTGGGGGCGAAAGTAAGCAGCGCCTTAACCAAGGATCCGCTGGCAAGCGCGTCGAGACCTGATTCCCGCGTGAATTTTCCTAAGTTGAGCGACAGTCGCTGATCCGGGACTCGATCGTAGATGACGCCAAAATCGCATGTTAGCCGCTTGAACTCCTTCGAACTCACAAGTTGAATCACGGCGTCGCGAGTCATGTTCGTCCTGGAAAGATCCAGTTCGTTGAGCGCCTTCATTCGGCAAAGGACATCGGCTGCGGAACCATCGATGTTCTTGCAATGGCTTAGGTTAAGGCGTCCGAGCGCAGGCAATCCGACCAGATGCTCTAGTCCTACCGAACTGATCGCCGTCTTCGAACAATTCAGAGATTGCAGCGACGTTACGGTCGCCAACGAGGCAAGTCCCTGGTCCGTAACGATCTAAGACGAAAGCTCCAGCGATTCAGTCCCTGGAATTACCGGGACAAGCTTCAGGCACTCGTCGGAAAACGGCCCGAACGACTCCTCCCCGTTTCCCCCCCATTTCATGGACCACAACAATTCAACCTCGGCTCGTTCCTCATCGGATGATGCTGCGGCGAAGTCGGCGCGATACGACTCCGCCCGTTCCTGCGGCGACAACCAGATGATGTCTCGCTCCATCGCGTCGGGCGCCTCCGTAGAGAGTTTGGACAACCGCGCGCGTGAAAAGTAGGGAAGGTCGCCGAGGCTCAACTCTTGCAGGGCAGGCATGGAACCAAATTTGGCTAGTTCTTCTCGTGAAACGGGAACGCCATTTAGATCGAGGTGCCTCAACGTTGGGCTGGTGCCCAAGGCGGCCAACCCGTTGGGACCGATCGCGGTAAAGCCGATAAGCAGATTGGCTAGACTTTTCGACTTCGCCAGCGCCTCGGCTCCTTCGTCATCCAATAACGTGAAACTCAGATCCGCGATCTTCAGTTGCGGCAACTGCGCAAGAGCCTTTGCCGTGTCGTTGCCCGCAAGTGTTCCTGTGAGGAAAACTTCTTCCAAAGTTAGAAACTTCGACAGGGATGCGCCTCCTCGGTCGTCGAAACCGGACCACTCAAAACCCAGCCTCTTCAGCGGGAGATGATGAAGGCACTGAAGCCCGTCGCCGCTAAGGCCATCACCAATCGATAGCGATTCGAGTCGCACTAGCGGCACAAAGTATCTCAGATCTTTATCGCTGCAGTGGTCTACGTGTAGGGACGTGAGACTGACCAATTCTCCCAAGCACCGCAGGCTATTGCTGTCCTCATTCGAGTTGTTCAAGAGACACTCTACGTTGCGAAGTCGGCTCAGCTCCTTCAAATGCGGAATGTCTTCCTCCTGAATCGACTCCACAGTGAATGACAGGGACTTGAGGCCGGCAATCCTCGCGATTTGCTCCAAGTCGCCGTCGGCGATCGGCGCGCCGATCGCGAGGGATGCCAATCGAGGAAGTTGCCGGCACAAGACGAGTCCATCGGGCTTATGGTCGTCCAGGTTGATCGACTCAATCGAACGAGCGTAATGTCCTCCACGAAAATCGCGCACGGCCTTTGGCAGGCATTTGAGCCAAAAGGGTTCGGGGGGAAAGTCACACCTGCACCTGCCCGACTCGCCCAACATTTCAACAACGCGCCGCTGCCGCTCGGCGCGCTCGCACCACCACCCGATGGTGCCACCGAAAACGGTGATGAAGATGAGTACCGTCCGCAAAGAAAATCGCGGCACGAACCATCGCCGCTTTTTCGCGACGATGCTTGTCTTAGAAACTGCGTCGTTCAAGCGACGTTCCCACAGAAATTGCCCCCCAAGCCATTGCACCTCTCCTATCGCCCGTTGTCAATCTCTCAGCTCTGAGACCTCGGTGCCCTCTGTGGCAAAAGTCCGTCAAACAACTTGCCACTTCTCGTCAGGCAAGTTGATCGGGATCAACTCCACCTCACCGGCCGCTTTGCCGGGCAACGTGAGGAGCGCCGAGATCTCCGGATGGGCGGCGCAGTAGTTTTGCGTTCCTTCGATTCCCAGTACGAAGAAGGCCGTCGAAAGGGCATCGGCCAGCGATGCTTTAGGCGTGATGGCCGTCGCCGATAACACCTTGTCGGCGGGCCAACCCGAACGGGGATCGATGATATGGGCGTAGCGTTTTCCCTGGTGGTGGAAATACTGCGTGCCGGAGCCGGAAGTTCCCAGGGCCTGATTATGCAGAAGAAACTCGGCCAGTCGCTTCTCGGGTCGTAACGGGTGGCGCAGGCCGATCAGCCATCCGGGGTGGTCTGCCGATCGCCCCGACCGTGAGCCGCCTGCCAGAACACTGCTGTTTCCGCCGTGGATCAAAAAATCGGGGACTTCCGCCAGCCGGAGCGTTTCCGCACAGCGGTCCAGGGCGTAACCCTTGCCGATCGCCCCTAAATTGAGTTCGCATCCCTGGTGCAGCAAGCGAACCGTCCGCCGGGGTTCGTCCAGTTCCAGGTGCTGAAAGCCGACGCCGGCCAAGGCCTGCGTGATTTCCTCCGGCGAGGGCATCCTCCCCTGACGGCGGTAAAAACCCCAAACTTTGCTCAGAGCACCGGTCGTAACATCAAACCCTCCCGACGTTTCGGACGAAATCGCCGCCGCTTGCTGGAGAAGACGGAATAGCCGCCATTCGACTGGGATCGGCCTATCGAAAGCTGTGCGGTTGATCCGACTGACTTCGCTGTCGTCTCGGTAGACGGAGAGCTGGCTTTCGAGATGGTCGACCAAATCGAGCGCCTCGGCAGCCGCTGTGGGACCGCCTGGGTGCTCGCGGGGGTTGAGGGCGATTTCAAACTCGCAGGCCATGGCGGGCCGCGAAAACGTGAGCACGAACTCGTCGGTCGATCTTCCCAGACGGTCAGACGGCTCTTCGGGCGGATTTAACCGATCGGCCAAGTCTTCGACCGCGTCGAGAGCCGATTTTCCCGTAAGAAAATCGCGACGCGGCGATCGACGCGGCTCGGGATTCGTTTCAGGCTTGGAATCGCCAGACACAAAAGGAGTCCTATTTGGCAGAAAACCGTCCATTCACGTTCCGCCGTGCGATTCGTTTTGCCGACTGTCCGTTTCGGAACGCTTAATACGATTGTATTTCCAAACGGGATGCAATCGCCTGGAGCAGAACTGCGAAAAATCGCCGAGCCACGCTCCGAGTAATCAGAATTACGAGCAATCACAATGGTCTCTCCCTCCTGAAGCCTCTTCCTCCAAAAGACGCCGCGACCACCCAAGCTAAACCCCACCTTCCAGCAGACCGAAACCATGACGTCGACCGCTACCGACCCCGCCGTGACCACTCGCACCTCGCGCGCACCCGAACTGGCCGCGAAGGAGGAGCAGGGGACGAGCCCCAATTTCGGGATCTACCTGGCTTACGCGGTGACGATTTTCACCAGCGCATTTTTGCTGTTTCAAGTTCAGCCGCTGATCAGCAAGTTCATTCTCCCGTGGTTCGGCGGATCGCCCGCGGTGTGGACCACGGCGATGCTCTTCTTTCAAGTCGCTCTCTGCGCGGGCTACGGTTACGCCCACTTGTCGACGAAGTTCCTTTCGCCGCGAGGACAGTTCTATCTGCACATCTTCTTGCTGACTGCTGCCATCACGGTTGCTTTGGTCACCCATATCACGCCCACCGAAGCGATGAAGCCCAAAGGCAACGGCGACCCGATGACGCAGATCTTGATTCTGCTCGCGACAACGGTGGGCTTGCCGTATCTCGTTTTATCGTCGACTGGCCCGCTCTTGCAGAAGTGGTATAGCGACGCCTTTCATGGCGCGTCGCCGTATCGGCTTTTCGCTCTATCGAACGTCGGCTCGCTACTGGCGCTGTTGAGCTATCCGTTCATTTTCGAAATCGCGTTCGACTCGCGCGAGCAAGCCAAGTACTGGTCGTACGCGTTCGCCGTTTTCTTTATCGGCTGCGCTTACTGCGCTTGGTACACGTTCAACGCGATTCGCGGGCATGCCTCTCAGCCCAACGCGACGAATGCTCCTCCCAAGCCGACACCTGCGCCCGGCATTGGGCTGTGGGTGGTATGGATTATTCTCCCGGCACTCGCCTCGGTGATGTTCCTGGCCGTGACGAACGAAGTCTGCCAGAACGTCGCGACCGTGCCGCTCCTTTGGATCATTCCGCTGAGCTTGTACTTGATCTCGTTCATCGTGGCCTTCGATAGCCCACGCTGGTATTCGCGCACGTTCTTCTGTCTCGCATGCCTCGTGCTGATGTCGGCTATCGCCTTGTGGGGACTTTGGACCGAATGGCTCAGCGACGTTCTCAATAACATCCGTGGGTTCGGCGAGGACGATCCGCGCCGCTACCGCCTGTGGGCCGATTGGGTGCTGCAATGCACCGTTTACTTCAGCGGGCTATTCGCCGTTTGCATGGTTTGCCACTGCGAAATGGCGCACCTCAAGCCGTCCCCCAAATACCTGACCGCCTACTTCATGACGATGTCGATCGGGGGCGCCATTGGCGGCCTGCTGGTGAACCTGCTGTGCCCTTACATCTTTAAGACGTTCTTCGAACTGCCGCTGGCAATGGCCGCCGCCATTGTGATTCCAGCGGTGTTCTTGCTGGTCGACGTGGGCCAGCGACTGTCCCAAAGTGCATCGACTGCGAGCGGCCCTCGCAATTCCGAGAATCCGCCGCCAAAGAATGCCTCGCCGTCGACCGCCGCGATCGCGTTCCCCCTCACGCAAGGCGTGGCGACGATCATCCTGGCCCCGGCGGCTTTGTTGTTCATCGTCTACACGCAGATGGTCGGATGGGAGGGAGACAATCCCAACGAACAGGCAGGAACCGTCTACCGCGCCCGCAACTTCTACGGCCTGGTCTCGGTGCAGCACCGCTCGCGATTCCTGGACAAGCCCGGCGACGGCTTGAATCCAGATGAGAACTTCGCGTTCATCAGCGGACACATCAAACACGGACGGCAATACGCCCGCCCCGAGCTTCGCCATTCGACCGACATCGCGTACTGGGGACCCAACACCGGTTGCCAACTTTCGATGGCGCATGTTACCCAGCGGCCCGATTGCCGCATCGGCATTGTCGGCCTGGGGATCGGCACGATTGCCGGCTTCGCGAAAGAAGGACACTACGTCCGCGCGTACGAGATCAATCCCGAAGTGATCGACATCGCCGAAAACAAACAGTGGTTCACCTACCTGCAAGACGCCCGCGACCGCGGCGTGAAGGTCGACTTGGTGCTAGGCGACGCCCGGCTCGAACTGGAACGCGAACTGGAGAAGGAGGGATCGAACCAGTTCGACGTCCTCTGCATGGATGCCTTCAGCGGCGACGCGGTGCCCACGCACTTGCTCACCGACGAGGCCTTCGCCCTCTACAAAAAGCATCTCAAGCCCAACGGCATCATCGTGGTGAATATCACGAACACCTACCTGAACCTCTTCCCAGTCGTGCGAACGCTGGCCAAGAATCAGGGCTTCAAGTATACGCGGGTCTACAACAAGGGCGACACCGACAAGTTGCTTTACCGCACCTACTTCGCCCTGCTGACCAACGACGAGGAATTCCTTGCCAAAACACCAGAGATGATCACCGACATGGACGCCGGCGACCGCCACGCCCGGTTCAAACGCGACTTCGAGGCGCCGCTGTGGACCGACCGCTACAGCAACCTATTCCAGGTGCTGCAGTAGGATTTGCCACAGAGGGCGCTGAGATCTCAGAGAGAGGTTGGCAGCGAAAAAGTGGCACAGACAATCCTGTCTGTGCGCGGTGGTCTTTGCCAACACAGAACGCGCCAGAGCTGAGGTACACTGATTATTAATCGATTGATGATTGATGATTTTTGATCTGTAAAGTGAATCCAAGATCATCCGCCACATTTCTCCTTCTTCTCTGAGGCCTCGGTGATCTCTGTGGCAAAAATCCTCCGCTCAATCGTCTTCGCCAGCATCGCGATTCTTGCAACGAGATGCGTGGTTGCCGACGAGCCCGTCGCCATCGATGCCCAGTGGAACAAGCAATTCGAACCACGCGACGGTTGGGCAGGGGGAGATGCTGTCTATTCGACGAGGCTCAGCGACGGCCGTGTGCTGTGGCTATTTGCCGATTCGTTCGCGGGCAAGCTGACCATCGATGGAGAAAAGCAAAGCCGACCAGGCACCAAGTTTCTCAACAACACAGCCGCCATCAGCGACAAGCGAGACGACGGCAAGCCAAACTTGCGGTTCTTTGTCGCCAAGAAAGAGGACGGTTCGCCCGACACGTGGATCAAGCCCGACGATGGCCGCGGCTGGTACTGGCCAGCTGCGCCGGTTGCTACTCAGAAGGGCGTCGCCATCTTGCTGTGGCGAGTCGAAAAGGCGGCCGGCGATGGTGCTTTTGGCTTCCGTGTTTATGGCAGCGATCTGGCTATCGTAGACGATACCTCGGGCGATCTGGCCGATTGGAAGTTCCGCAAGATCCCGTTGCCGTTCTGCGGGCATCAAGACAAGCAAACGATCACCTTTGGCGCCGCCGCGACCGTGGTCAACGACGACGCCTACATTTTCGGCTGGCGAAATCGCCAAGGTGGCTTTCCCGACAACCAGGGCCTGGTGGCGAAGGTTCCCCTTTCCGAAATCGGCAATCCGGGCCAGTGGCGTTTCTTTGCCGGTCGAGATGAAGCTGGCCAAGCCAAGTGGGCCGACACGGTCGAGAAGGCGGACGTCGTCTGTCGCGATGTCGCGGCCGAGCTTTCGGCGTCGTACGACGCTCCGCGAAACCGCTGGATCATGATCCACCACGAGGGATTCCTTGGGCCAAGCATTGTGGTGCGAACTGCTCCGGACGTGACAGGCCCCTGGTCCGCGCCACAAAAGATCTATCGCTGCCCGGAAGTCGACCTGCATAAAAGCGTCTTTTGCTATGCCAGCAAAGGGCATCCCGAGTTGAGCGGCGCGGACGACTTGCTGATCACCTACGCCAGCAACAGCAATGATTTCGGCACTCTGATCAACGACGCGCGCATCTACATCCCCAAGGCCGTCCGCCTCGACCTGCGACAAGTGAAATGAAAATTAGGCCGGACAATCCTGTCCGGCGAAGGGAATCGTCGCACTCAGAAATGGATGGCCGCAAGTCTTCGCGCGGGCTCTAAGTTTCTGCGCAGGCCCGAAGGGCCGAAAGATCTTAGCCGGTGTGCGTAAGCCACCGGTATGGGATCGCAGCGGCAATTCAAGGCCCGAAGGTGCCGACAGATACGCAGCGGCACCATTTCTGTCGGCACCTTCGGGCCTCGAAACCTTTTGGGCTCAACTTTCCGGGCCCTGACGGGACCCGGCTAAGATCTGTCGGGCCTATTGGCCCTGGCGTGTTCAAAGGAACCTGGTGCCAACAAGCTCATCCGTCATTCAAAAACGTCAACCACCTAACACGTTCTGGAACTCGTTTCGCGCCTCATAAAGCGCCCCCATTCCAAGCAAGCTTTTTTGAAGATCTGGCGAAACCCGCGGCGCCCTTTCGCATCTGACTGGGTTCGGTACACTGACCCCAAGGCCTTTTGTTTTTGCGAGGGCCCTGCGTAGGTCAGTTTTTTTGTTTCTGTCTTTCGTTTCTGTCCTAGCCGCCGCATTGTCACAACGCGAGCCGGCCAGATGGAGGCCCGTCGATGTCGAAGCAAACCAATAAGTCGAATTCCGCCAAGCATGAAATCACCAAGGCTCAACTGCTGTCGCAGCCGGTTGAGCACATCGATATCAAGCGCCACAATGTCGTCCCAGTGGTCGACGCCATGCGAAACATGGCCTTCAGCGCCCGCGACTTGGCTCGCGCCGCCGACATCTACGACCGGATGCTCCGCGATCCCGATTGCGGAATCATTCTTTGCCTGGCGGGCTCGCTGATCTCGGCTGGCCTGAAGCAAGTCTTCGTCGACATGATCCGCAACCGGATGGTCGACGCGATTGTGAGCACTGGCGCTAACATGGTCGACCAGGACTTCTTCGAAGCCCTCGGTTACAAGCACTGGGTCGCTCCCGATGAGTACAAGTCGGGCCTGTACGACGGCGTTCTCCGCGACCTGATGATCGACCGCATCTACGACACGTTCATCGACGAAGAAGAACTCCGCATCTGCGACGAGACGGTGAAAAAGATCGCCGACGAACTGCCGCCGCGGCCTTACAGCAGCCGCGAACTCCTGGCCGTGATGGGCGAGTATCTCACGCGCCACGGCAAGACCAAGGACTCGATCGTGCTGGCTGCTCACGAGTGTGGTGTGCCGATCTTCTGCCCAGCCTTCTCCGACTGTTCGGCAGGCTTGGGAATCGTCGCTCACTACCACGAGCGCGGCGACAAGCCGAAGACTTCTTTCGATAGCGCCAAGGACTTCTACGAAGTGACGCAGATCAAGCTGCAGAACCCGAACACAGGTCTGCTGATGATCGGCGGCGGTGTGCCGAAGAACTTTGCTCAAGACATTGTTGTGGCGGCCGACATCCTGGGGAACGATGCCCCGATGCATAAGTACGCTATTCAAGTGACGATCGCCGACGTCCGCGATGGCGCACTCTCCAGCTCGACGCTCAAGGAAGCTTCCAGCTGGGGCAAAGTCGACACCGTCTGGGAACAGATGGTCTTCAGCGAAGCGACGATCGCCGTGCCGATGATCGCGGGTTATGGCTACCACCAACAAGGCTGGCAGCAACGCAACTTCCGCCGGTTCGCGGATATCTACGAGAAGGTGCCTGTTACCGTCGGGTAGTAGCTTTAGAGGCTTCAAACACGCGAAGGCAACAGGGGCTCGTCCTTTGTTGCCTTTTGTTTTGCGTCCGATTATCGGATGGCGAACGCCGCCCAGCCGAATGTGACGGCGAAGAACAAAAACATCACCGTCAGCCCGTGATATCCCGCGGTCAGCCACCAGGCCGTGAGATGTTCTTTCGCGTCGAGCACCCCTTGCAGGCAAAGCCTGACGATCCAAAACAAAGAGACGTACGCGCAAAAGCTTCTCGCCAGACCGCTTCCGCGAGCTAATTCATCGGCATTCAACAGGCCTACGACACCGAACGCGATAATCGACAGCACCACATACCCGCCGTACACCCAGTACATCTGGCGATGAAGCTTCGGCAAGGCAACGAAGACTCGTCGCCAATCGAGCCGCAATGGCACGAGTGCCGACGCGATCAGAATCGCAAAGTGCCCCAGAGACGCCAGGCGAATCAATTGCGGAAGATACTCGTTCACAGTAGGCCTCCAATCGCTGCAAAGAACGGCAGAATCACGCGTTCGCGAAAGGGCTCGTGAAACAGCAATGGCGCCGGCAGGATCAGCACGGCCGCGGTAAACACTCGCCCAACCATTCCGGCTTGCAGCCCCAGCCACTTACCCCAACGACTTTTCTCCACAAAGATCGCGGCCGCCTGAATCAAGAAGTAAAGCGTCGGCAATCCGTAACCACCGCGAGCGGGGACCGAGATCGCCAGTTCGTGAATCAATCCACTGAACAGAAATACCAGCCACGTAGCGAACACCGGGCCGTGGCGACGAACACACGGGCGGTACAGAAACTGGTAACTCAGATCTCGAAACGCCCGGTTCCACCGGGTGCCCCAAAAGTCGCTCACGCTCGTGGCCAAGATCGGGGCCTTCATCAAAGGATGGGCCGCCACTCCAACACTTCGCCACAAGCACGAAAGTAGCTTGAACAGGCCATGATGGATGGCGAGAACAATCCCCGTCATTCCTAGCCACGCCAAAGCAAAATGATGTTCGCTCGGAAGCAAGTGCGCCGTGGCCGACATCATGGCGGTTCCGGCCAGCAAGTTCCCCCCACCAAACAGCCACTCGATGCGACGAGGCGGATCGGCCAGTTTTCCCCGAGCCAAAAAGGCTGCGGCATCAAGCCCAGGCCATGCCAGCCAGTAGGCAAGCTGCCGCCGCAACGAGACGCCCGAATGCGCAACCGACGACCACGTGATCCACTTGCTTCCGCCGAGTGCCGAAGCCACCAGGAGCCACATCGCTCCCCAATCGGGCCAGGAGGGTGGAGTTGCTAAGAACACGCTCCCCGGCACCGACAGCAAAAAGACCATCGACCACCACCAGGATCGCGGTTGGTTCACAGCCCCGTTTGCGATAGCCTCGTTTGCCGTCATGTTTTCGCCCTCTGCTCGGTGAACCGCAACGCCAAACCGGGATTAACTCCCTAGGCCTCTTGCCATGCTCTGTTTTATCCCCCACTATTCGGGCGAGTCGGCAAACTTTAGCGTCCCTTCATCGAGACTCTGGCCATGATCTACGATGCTATTTCCCGCGGCGAAAACTACTTCGCGGTCCACCCACGGCTCGCTAAAGGCTTGCTCTGGCTCCAGTCGGCGCCGATTGACCTGCTGCCGACAGGCAAGCACGAGATCGAAGGCGACAAGCTCTTCGCCATCGTCGACGAGTACGTGACGCGCCCCTTCGAGCGCACGAAGTTCGAATCGCACCGTGTCTATGGCGATATCCAGTTCGTCGTGACCGGCACCGAAGCCATCGACGTTTGCGGGACCGAGTTGCTGCAAGTCAGCGAAGCCTACGACGAAAAGCGGGATGTTGGCTTTTTCGCATCGCCCGATTCGGCCTCGCGGCTGGTCCTCCGGGCAAACGATTTCGCCGTCTTCTTCCCCAGCGACGGGCACCGCCCCCAAATCGCGCTGGCAGATCCTCTGCCTGTACGAAAAATCGTGGTGAAATTCGCCGTAGGCGATCTGTAGCGGCTCTGGCCGCCAAAACTTTCTCGGATTGCGTGTCGGGCGGGCACGCACCAGCGCCATGAACCCAGGGACAGGCCGTTTGAAGGCGCCCCTAGTTCATAGCCCCATCCGAGGAAACCGCCCATGGTTCGTTCTTTTGTCGCAGCTTTGTTGATCGCCGGACTCGGTACCAGTTTGCGGGCCGACGAGAATGTCGCTCGAAAGCGAATCGTGTGGGAAGGAACTGTTACTGTCGGAGCGCCCCGCAGTTCCAACGGAATGCCTACAACACCTTGCCCGCGCTGCCAGCAAGCAGCGACCCGATCCGGACTGCCTGCCGCGCGTCCGCTGCCGATCCAAGTTGAGCAACAGGCGGTGGCGATGCCAGCTGCGATTAAGACTGCCTCCCAGGACGCTGTGGAAACAAATCTGCTCGATCTGACAAATCGGGAGCGAGCTCGATTCCAAGTAGCTTCGCTGGTGACCGACCCTGAATTGATGCGGTTGGCACGCGAACACGCAGCGACCATGGCACGCCTTGACCGACTGGGCCACAACCTTGATGGCAAGACATTTTCGCAAAGGATCGAACTCTATCCCTCAAACAGTGCCGGGGAAAATGTCGCTCAAGGGCAACAAACGCCTGCCCAAGCGGTGAGTAGCTGGATGCAATCGCCCGGCCACCGAGCTAATATCTTGCAATCGCAATACACACGGGTTGGCGTCGCTTTCGCCAAAAGCAAATCGGGCCAGTTGTACTGGGCACAAATCTTTGCCAACCCGCAATAATGGATGCAGGATACGAGCCACCAGGCCTGGAGTGGCTCGGCCGGCATCGCGAGGCGGATTCATGAAAAGCAAAGACGAAATCGAATTGGAAAAGCAGCGGGCCGCATTGGTGGCAGCGAGCTACGTGAAAGACGGCATGCGAGTCGGCCTCGGTTCCGGTTCGACGATGGTGTATCTCGTCAAGCGGCTCGGCGAACGGTTACGCAACGAAGGACTCAAGATCGCAGGCGTGCCAACCTCGTCCGGCACGCATCAGTTGGCGGTCGAAGCGGGCATCCCGCTCATCGAACCCTCGCGCGGCCTGCGATTGGACCTCACCATCGACGGCGCCGACGAGATCGGACCCGGCCTGAGCCTGATCAAAGGGGGCGGCGCCGCACTCTTTCGCGAGAAGTTAATCGCCTCGGCCTCCGATCAAGTTGTGATCGTGGGCGATTCCTCCAAGACCGTCGCTGTCTTGGGAGCTTTTCCACTACCCATCGAAGTCGTACCGTTCGCAGCGCCATGGGTTATGGACCAGATCGCGGTCCTCGGGGGCGACCCGATCCTGCGCCACCGCAAAGATCGGCCCGACGAACCGACCATCACGGACCAAGGCAACTGGGTTGTCGATTGCCGTTTCCGGCAAATACCCGATCCCGTCGGTCTGGCGACTCGCCTCTCGCGGATCTGCGGAATTCTGGAACACGGCCTGTTCATCGGACTGGCGCACCTGGCAATCGTCGTTGAAGGTGACATGGTCTCGATCACCCAGGTCGATGGAACCACGCAAAAAACGCCCGTCAGTTCGTTCCTCGCCGGGCAATAAGGCGGGAAAACGCGGGTGGCGGACCTCGTGGGCAACTGGCTAAAATGAGGTCCCCGCCACGCTCCCACCTCCCTGCGAGCATTCCCCATGCGATTCGCTTGCCCTGGCTTCTACGATTCCGCATCGCTCACGCGCCGCCAGATGCTGCGCGCTGGTGTGGCAGGAATCGGCGGGCTGTCGCTGGCCTCGCTGTTGGCGGCCGAGGATGCAGCGCCCAAGCGCAAGAGCAAAGCCAAGCAGGTGATCTTCTTGCATCAGTGGGGCGGCCCCAGCCATATCGATACATTCGACATAAAGCCCGCCGCGCCGGCCGAAGTGCGCGGGGAGTTCTCGGCAATCTCGTCGAGTGTTCCGGGAACGCCCGTCTGCGAGCACTTGCCGCGAATGGCAGGTGTGATGAACAAGTTCGCGCAGGTGCGAACGGTGCATCACACCGTCACCAATCACAACCCGGCCGGCTACTACATGCTGTCGGGCCACATGCCGCTCACGAACACAACGGTCTTTTTCGACCGACGAGATCTCATGCCGGGTATCGGCGCGATGACGTCTCGTTTTCGCCCCAGCGACGATCCAGCCGTTCCGTCGTGGGTGAGTTTGCCGTGGGTGATTCGCGACCAATCGCCCACACCAGGCCAAACCGGCAGTTTCATGGGACGGCGCTACGATGCGCTCACGATCGACCGGAACCCCAATCGCCCTAAGTTCTCGGTCCCTGAATTGGCGTTGCCTGAGAGCGTCTCGGCCGAACGATTGGACGACCGTGCCACGCTGCTCTCGCAAATGTCGCAGCAACAACAAAGCCTGGAACGCCTGGTCGGCGACGAAATGTCCGACTATCGCCGCCGCGCGACCGAGATGCTCACGTCGGAGCGGGTGAAGCAAGCCTTCGATCTGACGCGCGAGAGCGATCGCACGCGCGACGAATATGGCCGCACTACTTATGGACAAAGCTGCTTACTCGCCCGTCGGCTGATCGAGGCCGGCGTTCGCTGCGTTTCGGTGTACCATTCGACCGTCATCGGCGGGGACGGCGAAAAAGCCGGTTGGGACACGCACGCGGAGAACTTCAAGCAACTCAAGGATCGCTTGTTGCCTTCAACCGATCGCACCGTCCCAGCGCTGATGAACGATTTAGCCGAGCGCGGATTGCTCGACGAAACGCTTGTAGTTTGGATGGGCGAGTTTGGCCGCGCACCGCGGATCACCAGCACGGCCCAATTCGGCCCCAACGGCCGCGATCATTGGCCGCGGTGCTACACGGCGTTGTTGGCAGGTGGTGGAATCAACGGCGGTGCGATCTACGGCGCCAGCGATCGGCTCGGTGCCTACCCTTCGAGCGATCCCGTTCGCCCAGACGACATCGCCGCAACCATCTACTGGGCGCTCGGCATCAAGTACGAGCAAGAGATTCACGACGCCCAGGATCGTCCCGTCCCCGTCTCGCGTGGGACGGCGCTGACGAAGCTCTTCGGCTAAGTTCGCGCCGAAGGGCCGCTGCCAGTGCGGCGAGAGTTGCTCACCACCGTTTCGGCGTCTTGAATGGCAAGTCGGCGCAGTCGCACGCCCAGCGTGATCAAAATCCCTGCCCACACCGTGCCGAACAGGAGCGGCGCCACGGCAATCATGTGCGGCATGGCGAGCGCCATCACAAAAAACAACACCCCGAAGGCGTAGCAAGCTCCCCAGAAGTTCCGCCCCAGAGCGAAGAACAACAGCCCGCTGAGACTAGCGAAGTAGGGGTAGCAGACTCGCAACTCGACTTGCTTGTCGGGATGGAGCACCGCCGCGCTTTGAAAAACAGTCACCGCCGTGACATTGCAGGCGACCAGAAAGCCAATCCACAAGCTGAGCATGTGCTGAGCCGAAGCATTGGCCGCGCCTTGTTGGAACACCCGGTGCCGCCAGCAAATCCAACCCATCGACACAAATTGAATCACGCGGGCGGTGCCGATAATGAGATGCCCGTACGGCCACTCGTAGAGGCATCGTAGAAACACGACGAAGTCGGTCAGCCAGACGATGGCCGCGAACTCGAACAAGACGATCGCCCAATCCTTGTATTTCACGTCGTCGCGGCTGCGGGTGAGCGTTTGCACCAGCGCCGCCGTCCAGTCGCCGCTAGAGATACTGATTGTTTCTCCGTCCTGAAAGCGTCGCAAATCCTCGGCGAGCGCCGCAGCCGATTCGTACCGGCTCTCCGGCTGTTTGGACATGCACTTCAGGCAGATTGCTTCCAGGTCGCGCGGCACATTAGGATTGATTTCGCGAGGGACTACGGGCTCGTCGTCGAGCACCTTCATCAGCAGATCGACGACATTGTTGGCCTCGAACGGCGGCTTGCCGGTCAACAGAAAATAGAGCGTCGCTCCCAGCGAATAAATGTCGGCCGGTTTGCCGACGCTTTCCATCTTCCCTGAGGCCTGCTCGGGCGGCATGTAAGCTGGCGTTCCGAGCACAGCTCCCGTGGCCGTAAGGCTATGATCGGCGTGCTGTTTCTTCGCCAAACCGAAGTCGGCGATCCGCGGTTGGCCATCCTCGCCATACAGAATGTTCTGCGGCTTGATATCGCGGTGGATGATGTCGCGATCATGCGCGTACTGCACCGCCTCGGCCGCGCGCTGGATACAACGGGCGGCCTCTGGCGGCGGGAAGGCCCACTGCGCCAGGCGATGGTTCAGGCTTCGCCCCTCGACGAACGCCATCGCCATGAAATGATGCGGGCCGTGCCGGCCCGTCTCGTAGACGGTGATGATGCCCGGGTGATCGAGCTGCGCCGCGGCTTGGGCTTCGGCCTGAAAGCGGCGGATCTGTTCGTCGTCGGCGAGTTCGCCAGCGCGAATCAGCTTCAGGGCGACGATCCGCCCCAGCGTGTTGTGGCGGGCTTTGAAAATGATGCCCATGCCGCCGCGGCCGACTTCTTCCAGGACGGTGTAGTCGCCGATTCGCAGGCCGCGAAAGTCGGCTGGGTCTGCAGAAGAAATAGATTCGAGCGGCTCAGGCGAACCGGCCGGAGAGTTCCCCACCGTGGCATCGATTTGTTTCGGGGAACCAGCAGCAGCAAGCGGATCGGCCATGGTATGGCCAATCGTTTTTTCGTGTTCGCTTGATTCGTCAGCCATTCGCCCGTTCTCCCCCGTCAATTGATCGTGGTCGAACGCTTCCTCAAGTGCAACGCCTACGGCAGAACGCCCTCTAGTTTTCGGCTCAAACTTTCGATCAGGCTTTCAAGGCACCCCGGAGCAGTCGCGGCGATGATCTCCTGATAGATGCCGTAGCCGAACGTGCTGGCCGTCGGAATGTAGCCCGGCTGCCAATCGTTGGTGTTGGTCGAAATCAAGACCGCCCGGGGTGCGAAGCGGCGGCGCATTTCAATCTGGAACTTCTGGTACATCTCGCCGGGCGTAAAGATCCAAATCGAGTCGCCTAAGATACCGACCGTGATCTTGAGTGGATACGATTTGCCGGGCGCCAACAGCTCCAAGCGTGTGAGTTGCCGAGAGCGTTGCTCGATCTCGGCCCGGCAATCGCGCAGTCGGGCAGTATCGCCTGCGGCGCGGGCCTTCGCTTCTTCGGCGGTCCATTCTTCGCGCTCGCGCTTGGTTTGCTCGATCGTCGGCAGGTCGTGGCGGTAGGGGAGATCGAACGTCCACTCGTGCCACTGCCAGATGCCTTGCTTGGACAAATCATCCTTCGAAAGCGGCTGGTGCTTCCACGTGCCGAGAATCGCGCCAGAGATGACCGGTCCCGTGTAACAGAATTCGGTTCCCGCCTTGGGTAACTCCGTCAGCGCAGCCAGTGCCGAAAAGCCAACTTGCCGCCCATTGCGATCGGCGACGGCCGTGTCGCCGACGTAACCTTCGCGCGGGCCCAGATCGCCCGACGCTCCCTGGAGGAAAAGGCAAACGCCCCCTTCGTTAACTTCGATTGTCTCGCGCATCGCGCCGATCCAATCGGGGCTGAGCAGCGTGTTCTCCCAAGCCAGTGTCGTAGGATGGCAGGCGTAGTTAACGAGCGTCGCGAGCGTTTTGCTTTGACTGTTCACAACCCGCGCGGCGATGATGGTCTCGTCGGCTGAGCCCTCTGGATCGAAGCCGCACACGTAGCCGTCCCGCTGTTCGTCGTAGAAATCGCGGAACCCGGCCAGCGAGCACTTGCCTGTGCCGTAAACAATCGTCGCCGGTTCCAATCGCGGCTGCACTTCCTTGGCGAGATTCGTCAGGTCGACTGCCAGTTTATCGAGATAGGGCCCGATCTTGTCACCGCCAGGCAAGTGGCTACGCAATCGCGACATCCATCCCGAGCCGTGCGTATGAGTCAGTGTTACCATTACTTGCTCGGCAGCGATGCCCGTCGCCTTGGAGATCGATGATCGGATCCGCCGCGTCTCGTCGGCGTCAAGAATGCAGTGGTCGAGCGAGATTACGACATAGCCACTCTTGGCATCGCCCGATTCGGGCTCGATCCACAATAGCGACGCCTCGAGCGGTCGATGAACGCCCGTCGCTTGATCGTGCAAGGCGGCGCCCCACATCCGGTGATAAATGCCGACCGGCGGCGTAATGTCGATCCGGCCAATCGCGGCGAGGCAGCGTGTTTGAGGTGTTCTAACGCGGTGCAACTTTGGCGTCGTCTTCAAAGAGCGTCTCCTTCGGATTGAGAAGCCCCCAGCATACCGCATCGATCACCATGATTCCGGCGTACAAAAAGATAATGGAGTTCCAATCGCCTGTCGCCTTGACCAGCTGCCCGGCAATCAGCGGAAAGAGGGCCGCCCCGAGGTTGCCACACATGTTCATGATGCTGAAAACGGTGGCGACCTGCTTGCCCCCCAGAGCCATCGCCAGGGTATATCCACTCACGCCGCCGAACGAGACGCTCAGTGCCCCCAGTGTGAGTAAGGCAATACACAGGTAAACATCCGTGACGAAGTAGGCGGCCAAAAACAGGGCAGCGCTCACGGAAATTCCCGTGACCGCCATCCCTTGCCGGCTCAGGCGGGCGTTCTTAGTCCAAGCGAGCAAGCCATCGGAGCAAAAGCCTCCCAGCACGACGCCGACCACCGTGCCGATATTCACCACCGTGGTTAAGTAGCCCGAGTCGCTGGTCGAAAAATTACGCGTCTCTTGCAGGAACGTAGGGAACCACGTGTTGAAGAAGACCATCCCTGCGGCACGAAAGAACTGCTGGCTATACAACAGCAGCAGCGATGTATCGGTGAAGTATCGGGTCCAGCCGACCCGCGCGGTTCCCTTGGTCGAAGGCGACACAACCGGCAGCTGTGATGCGGGTAACTGGGACGCGGGTACGGCCCACCAAAACACCACCACCCAAAGCACGCCGGGGATCGCATAGAGCAGAAACACAAGCCGCCAGCGCTCGGTTTCCCACCACAACGCGTTTGGTTCCAGCATCCGCAAAAGTATGGCCGTCAGCGACGGGGCCATCGCCGCGCCAAGCATCATGCCGCTCGTCAAAAGGGCCGAACCGCGAGCACGCTCGCCGTCGGGAAAGGTTTGCGATATCGCCTTCGTTGCACACGGAAAAGCCCCTGCCTGAGCCGCCCCCATGCACCCCCACAAGATCATGAGCGAGGTGTATCCGGTAGCGAAACCAGTGAATGCGGTGGCGACCGACCAGACCAAGCAAAACAGCAAGATGGCGAAACGGCTTCCCACGCGATCGACAAACCAACCGCTGGGAAGCTGCATCGCGGCGTAGCAAAAAAACCAGATGAACTGGACATTGCCCATCTGGCCGGCAATGTCCTCAATGTTTAAGTCTCCCGCGATCTCCTTAAGCGGAACACTCAGAGCGAAGCGCTGCAAATAGGCAATCATCGCCATGACCGCCAGCAACGCGACAATGCCATAGCGCCAGGGGCTCCCTTCCATGGCGGGCTTGGGCGAGACCAGCTTCGCCTTCTCATCGGACACGCTCGATGGCGATTGATACGGATTCAAATCGCGGTTGATCTCACCGGTTTCGCTCATTGCTCATCTCACGGGCCAGGCGGATCGTTTGCGTTACCAGTCTCCCACGCTCCCATCGGCATGGAACACGCGCTGGAGCAACTCTTGCTCGAACGGATGCTTCTTCACTTCGGCTTCGTTGATCGTGATCCCCAGCCCGGGCCGCGTGTTGGGACGAACGATGCGGCCCTTCTTCTCGACCGTGAAACCTTCCTGCACCACGTCTTGCCGCCAGGGGACATCTTGATGGACGGTCTCGCAAATCGCGTAACTCGGTTGCGAGAATCCGAACTCAAGCGATGCCGCCGTGCTGACCGGGCCTTGGGGATTGTGCGGTGCCAAGGCAATGCGATAGGCCTCCGCCAGTGCCGCAATGCGTTTGGCTTCGCTCAATCCGCCGCAGTGCGTGATATCGAGTTGGCACACCGCACAGGCACCGGCCGCGAACAAGTCGCGAAACGCCGCCAAGTGGGTCACTCGCTCGCCGGTCGCAATCGGCGTCTTCACAGCGCGGGCAATCGCTGCGAGTCCCTCGACACTTTCGGGCCAACAAGGCTCCTCAAAGAAGTAAAGGTTGTACGGCTCCAGCGCCTTGGCAAACTGCAAGCCCATCATCGGTGACGGACGGGCGTGGCAGTCGACCATGATGTCGATCGAATCCCCCACCGCCTCGCGCATCGCGGCAACAGCGGCTTCGGCCGTGCGAATCGGCCGCAAGCCATCGAGCGGCATCGTCGGCGGAACAGCCATGCTCTTGAAAGCCGTAAAGCCATCGGCCACTGCTTGCCTTGCCAAGTCGCCAAAGCGTTTGGCGTCGTCGGCCGCCGTTTCGTAAAAGTCCTCCATCTTGCCACCGCCCAAGTGGCAATAAGTGCGGACGTAATCGCGAACCGGTCCGCCCCAAAGCTTCGAGCAGGGCAAGCCAGTGACTTTGCCTAGGATGTCCCACAGCGCCAGGTCGATCCCGGCGATCGCGGTCGAGCGAGTGATCCCGTGGCCGTGCCAGAAGTGCTGGCGATACATCATTTGCCACAGGTGCTCGATCCGCGTCGGATCTTCACCAATTAACAATTGCGAAAGGTCCTCGATCGCCGCGACGACCCCGCGCGTGTGCCATTCGAGCGTCGCTTCCCCCCAGCCAACGAGGCCGTCCTGGTCGGTAACAACTTTGACGAACACCCAGTTCCGCATCCGGGCGTTGCAAACCAGCGTTTCAATGCGTGTGATTTTCATGGAACCAAACCGAAAACGAAGGAAAACGAAGCCGCTAGTGTACGCAACCCTCGCGGCACAAGCGAGCAAGTTCCACCGAAGTCCTGGAATGATTTGCGACCGAGCACACAGAGAACGCAGAGGGAAGAAGCTCTTCACTTCGCAAATCAAAAGTCATCCATCAACAATCGAATAATCATTCCCTTGAAAGCAGCGCGTTCAAGGTTGGTTGCCGCACTTCGCACGGACAGGAATGTCCGTGCTACTTTTTATTCCCTCTCGGAGTTCTCTGTGCTGGCTGTGGCAAAAATCTGCTCCGAGGCAAGTTTCTGCCAATTTTCTCCTCGCAACTGCCTCCGCTCGCGACAAACGATAAAATGCGAATGCGAGTCGTATGCATCGTCCATCTCAAGGGTCACATGGAATGTTGAACCCCGTTCCGCAACCTGTGATATCGAACGCCGCGCCGGGACCAGTCGGTTCCCCGTCGTCCCATCTCTCAGGCGATCAGATCCTCGCGAACGCTCGCGCCATGACCAGTTGGCTGCGAACCCGCAACGATGATATCGAAACAGCTCGTCGACTGCCGGCGGACATCGTTTCTCGCCTTCGCCAAGATGGCATCTTTCGGATGAACATGCCTCGCATTTGGGGCGGGCCCGAGATGACCTCGATGCAGCAAATCGAAGTCATCGAGGAGCTTTCTCGCGGCGACGCCTCGGTCGGCTGGTGCGCAATGATCGGCTGCGACTCGGGGTTGTACTCCGGCTACTTAGACGACGCGACCGCGCGCGAACTTTATCCACGGCTCGATATGGTGCAGGCAGGCTGGATTTACCCGGTCGGTTTCGCCTCGCGCGTCGAAGGAGGCTACGAAGTCTCCGGCTCGTGGATGTTTGGTAGCGGCATCACCCACTGCGACGTCTTGGCGGCGGGATGCCTGGTGGTCGAACACGGCCGCGCCTGCATTGGCCCCTATGGAAAACCCGAGTGGCGGGTGATGCTGGCACGCCCTAGTGAGTTCGAAATCGTCGACACGTGGGAAACGACCGGCCTCAAGGGAACCGGAAGTCTCGATTATCGTTGCAAGCGAGTGTTTGTCCCGGTCGAGCGGTCGTTCAGTTTTCATGAACCGGCCAAACGCGAAGGCGTATTGTGGCGCTGGCCCGACGCCTTCTTGCGCAAGATGGCCGGCATTCCCCTGGGCGCTGCGCGCGAGGCCATCGACATCGCGTCGGAGATCCTCACGTCCAAGATGGAGTTTCCCAGCGGGCAGCCTCTTCGCGAAATCGCCCGGGTGCAACTGGCGCTCGCCGAAGCCGAAGCGCTGTTGGGCGCAGCCCGCAGCTATGTGTTCTCGACGCTCGAACGGCAATGGGAATTGCTCGAGCAAGGGAAAGAACTTGGCAAGAACGAGCGCGCCCACGTCTGGTTGGCTCGCACGAACGCCTTTCAAGCGGCTCGGGACGTGGTCCGGATCATGTACGACGCCATTGGTGGCAGTGCCATCTACAGTCGAAGAAGCGGTCTCGATCGCCTTTTGCGCGATACGCAGACCATGTGCCAGCACATCTGCGGCCAGGCCAAGGCTTGGGAAGGAGTCGGCGGCATGCTGCTGGGAGCGGAAAACGCCCCCACGCACCCTTTGCTCTAACGCAACTTGCCGCCGCAAGCCCGCTTATTCTTTTGGTGGCGGGCATCTCCCGCGTTTAACAAAATCGCAGCCGGCCGCGCAAAATCATGAAAACTGCATGACAATTGGCCTTGCGTTGTAACTTCTTCCGTTCTCCACGGGCTCGGCTGGGGATACAAACCGCGTCGGAAATCGAAGGGCCCCTCATGGGCCTATTTACCGCTCTCGACGCGGAGGGATACTCGCCGTGCAACTTACGAACCGAACCTGCTTGTACCTTTGGTCCATTGCCGCCGCGGCCGTCGCCGTGATGGCCGCCGACACCGCACTGGCACAATCGCCAATGCGTCGAACCCGCACTCAATCGGGGGCGATGATTCGTCCGCGAACCGTCCAAGACGGCGACGAGGAAGGCTCCGACGGCGCCAGCATGCCTCGCTCGATGCGTTCGAGCGCGGCCGTGGTCGAAGTGGAAGGGACGCTCAAGCGCAACACGGGCGCCCGCCGCGACGAATCCCCTTACTGGCTCATGGAAAAGGGCGTCGCCAAGTTCCTGGTAAGCCCAGGTGCTGGCGTCGACCTCGAAGAATACGAAGGCCAACGCATCGTCCTCCAAGGACGCAAGCAAAAGATGCCGGGCGAGATGACGCCCAAGCTGGTGGTGGCCGCGGCCGAACGCAAGGCCTCGCGAATCGCTCGCCAACGCGACGAAGCTACCGAAGAAACGATCGATGAGGACGTCGAACTCGCTTCGATGGAAGAAGATATCCCGACGCTTAATGAAGAAGTTTCACGCAGCGATCGCCCGACGGGCTCGTCGGTGAAGCGCCGCATGGTGGCCCACGAGATGGAGGGTGAAGAATTCGTCGAGGAACGCCCTGTCATGCGAACCGCCCGCACCAACAAGAAGATGGTGCGTGGTTCGGCTGCCGCGGCAATGCAAAGTGAAGTCGTTTACGAAGACGGCGGCCCCGAATACTACGGCGATGGCCCCTACATGGACGAGGGGGGCTTCAACTTGGGCTGCGGCAGCTGCGGCGATTTCTGCAACGGCTGCCTGCCAGGCGACTATGGTTATGGCCTGCAAGGCGGGCTGTACATGCGAGCCGAATACCTCCACTGGTGGACCAAGGGGATGACGACGCCCGCGCTTGTCACCACTTCGACCGACACCGCTCTCAATTCGACCAACGGGCAACGCACCGGAGCGACCGACGCGCCCAACACGACGGTCCTGTTCCCGACCGACCGGCTGTTCGATACCTCGCGCAGCGGTGCTCGAATCATGGTCGGCATGTGGCTCGACCCTTGCCACCAACACGCGATCGAAGGCGAGTACTTCGGCCTCGGTCAAACGACCACCCGCTACTCGAACGAGGCCAATGGCCGTACCGGAAGCCTGGTCATCATGCGTCCCTTTGTTCAAGTCGGTGGCTTGAATGGTGCCGGCAACGCTCCCGCGGAAACGGGGAACTCAGCCGAAATCGTCTCGTTCCCCAACGTCGCCAGCGGCAGCATCGATGTCGTCGCCACCAACCGCTTCCAAGGTGCCGGCCTGTGGGTCAATCGCCTTATGTCGTGCGGCGCCGATTGCGATCGCCAATACCAATTCGGTTTCAACTACGGTTGGCGATATCTGCGGTTGGATGACGACATCAGCATCACCGAGAGCGTGACCAACCTGCAAAACGATGCCAACAACACCGGCACCGATTCCTTCCAAACGAAGAACGTTTTCAACGGCTTTGTGTTTGGCCCGAACTTCGCAACCCGCTGGAACTGCTGGTCGCTGCAAGGGAACATGCGAATTGCGATCGGCAGCACCCGCAGCACTGCTCGCGTCAGCGGCACGCTCAACAGCGACGGAACCGTGTTCAACGATCGCGGGATCCTGCTGGTGCAAACCTCGAACTTCGGCGATTACTCGCGAAGCGACTTCGCCGTCGTCCCTGAAATGAATCTCCTCCTAGGCTATCAACTCAATCCGTGCTGGCGAGCCGTCCTCGGCACCAGCCTGGTCTACTGGCCCAAGGTCTACCGAGCCGGCAGCATCATCAACACCGACGTGAATACCGACTTCCTCGACAACACCGTGCAAAACATCAACGGGTTGCAACGCCCCGACTTCCGCTGGATCAGCGACGACTTCTGGGCTTACGGCGTGAGCGTCGGCCTCGAAGCCCGCTGGTAAAGTGGTGCGACTCTCCAGAGTCGCACAAGGTGGAGTTAGCACTTTGAAGGTGACTCCACGCACGACAAAGAGCGCAACGCCAGCATCCAACTGCTGGCGTTTTTTTTTGCGCTCGCGCCTGGCCCCTTTACGAGCGCGGTCCTACTTTTGCTAGCCCTGCTTCAACGATGCGGCAATCAGAAATGGTTGCCGCTTTTTTGTTTCTTGTATCACTTGGGCAAGATGATCGGGCGGTTTCCCAAAAAGGTTTGAGCGTCCTTCTTTTGGAGGACGATACGAACGATACCGTCGAGTGTGCTTCTCTCGCGGTTGCCTTTCTGGTTTCGGCTAGCACCGAAGCCCCGCACGGATGCTTTCATAGGACACGAAGTCTCATGCCCCAAGGTACCCGCTCGGCTCGTCGCAAAAGCTTCCTGACGATCCTTAAAGAACTGCTCATCAGCAGTCCCGAACGCCACGACAAGGCCAACCAAGGCCGGAAGATGTCGTTCGAGCGACTCGACGACCGCAACCTGATGGCCGCGGAC
Organism: uncultured Pirellulaceae bacterium; assembly: GCA_964636985.1. Classification (GTDB taxonomy): domain Bacteria; phylum Planctomycetota; class Planctomycetia; order Pirellulales; family Pirellulaceae; genus CAZWSX01. The sequence continues at coordinate 305,287 of CAZWSX010000003.1, forward strand.
TTCGGCGCCGTGGTCGGTAAGGTCTACAACGACCCCAATAGCTCCGGGCTCGACCCATCCAAGCTGGTGGCCAACGCGCAGGTTCAGCTTTACCGCGACAACGGCAACCTGGCGTTCGATGCCGGCGACACGCTCGTCGCCACCGTCACCACCAACGGCAGCGGCCAATACCGTTTTGATGGCCTGATCGAAGGCGGATACTTTGCCCGCATTGGTGCGCAAACCATCGGCAGCATCAACCTGCGTCAGCAAATCAGCTCGATCGCGACGGTCACCGCCGACATGGCTCTCGGCAACGTCGGCACGATGATCGACGACTTCAACACCACCAGCCCCAAGATCACCGACACAACGCCGGGCGACGGCGGCATTTCGGGCGCCACGACCGGGATCGCTGCGTCGGCGACCATCGGCCAAGCGCGCAAGCTCATCGCCGACATGCAATCGGCCGACACCGAATTCGACGAGGCTTCGCTGCAAGTCCGCTCGGGCCGGCTCGACCAAACCCTGTCGTCGGAAGCCTCAGGCAAATTCTCCGTCGTTTGGGACGGTGGTGGCGGCGCGTCGAACTCGGTCAACTTCACTGGCCTCGGCGGCGTCAACCTCAAGGCCAATGGCGCTAGCGCCATTCAACTTCGCCTCGCCAGCCTCGACCTGAACGCGACGGTCACGTTCCGCGTTTACACCGATGCCAACAACTGGTCGGAATGGACCCAAACCCTCGCCTCGTTCCAAGCAGGTGGCGGCGGTGTTCACAGCCAGTACTTCCGCTTCAAGGATGGCGGCCTCGAAGGTATCACCGCCAAGAGCGGCAACGGTGCCGACCTCTCCAATGTGGGCGCCATCGTCCTCACGGTGAACGGAACCCAACTTGGCACCGACTCGCGGCTCGACTTCGTGAACGTCGTCGCTCCTTCCGAAGTAGCGAAGGACTTCACCAACCTCAACAAGGTCGACCTCAAAGTCACCAAGACGGTCGACGACAATCACCCCAACAAAGGGGACGATATTGTCTACACCATCACGATCACTAACCAGGCCCTACTGGGCGACGGAAGCGCAGGTGGCTCGCTTAGCAACGCCCAGCTGAAAGATCTCTTGCCGACCGAGGCGAAGTTCATTTCGTCGCAGATCATCGGCGGAGCCGGGACCTACGATGCCGCCACCGGTGTTTGGAACATCGGCGCTTTGGCTGCGGGTCAAACCGTAACGCTCAAGATCACCGCCGACGTCGACGACTGCGATCCCTTCGTCAACACGGCCACTGTTTCGACGACCGACGGCCTCGACATCGATACAAGCAACAACAGCTCGTCGGTAACCGTCACGCCGCAGCGCGTCGACCTGGGAGTCACCAAGACCGCCGACAAGCAAAAGCTGAACGTCGGCGAAAGTGTCACGTTCACCATCACCGTGAGTAACGCCGCCGGCATGGACACGGCGACGAACGTCTCCGTACTCGATCAGTTGCCTCCAGGCATGACGCTGGTCGGCTCGGCCACCGCGAGCCAAGGCACTTACGACGCCAATACCGGCGTCTGGACCGTCGGCTCGATCGCCTCAGGCGGCCATGCGACGCTGACCCTCGTGGCCAAAATCACCGACGGTGCCAGCAAGATCAACACGGCCGAAATCGTGGCCGTGGACCAATGCGACACCAATGCCGCCAACGATACGGCCAGCGCCACCGTCGGCGTCGCCAAGTCGGATCTGGCTCTGACCAAGACCATCGACAAAGACAAGGTCAGCAAGAACGAGCAATTCACCTACACCATCCGCGTCAGCAACAGCGGGCCCGACGGGGCCACCGGCGTCGTCGTGTCCGACAAATTGCCCGCCGGCGTCACCTTCGTCAGCTCCAGCGGCGGCACCTACGACGCCGGAACGGGCGTGTGGACCATCGGCTCGATCGCCTCGGGCGGCTTTGCCGAGTTGAAGATCATCGCCAAGATCGTCGCCTGCGATACGTTCGTGAACACGGCTACGATCTCGGCGGTCGATCAGCAGGACGATCCGTCGAACAACACGGCATCGGCCAGCGTCTCGATGAAAGAAACCGACCTGCAAGTGACCAAGTCGGTCGACAACAACAAGCCAAACGTCGGGCAAACCGTCACCTTCACGGTCAACGTGAAGAACAACGGCCCCGACGGCGCCACCGGCGTCCGGATTCTCGACAAGCTGCCCGCTGGCTTGACGCTCGATTCGATCGTCGCTCCGCCGGGAACGACGTACAACAAGACCACCGGAGTGTGGGTCATCGGCGACATCGCCAACGGCGCCACGGTCACGTTGCTCATCAAAGCCAAGATGACGGCAACCACCGAAGTCACCAACACGGCGTCGGTCAAGTTCTCCAAAGAGTGCGATGACAACGCCGCCAACGACACCGCCTCGGCGACCGTCACTCCGAGCCAGACCAACTTGCATGTGACAAAGACGGTCGACAAGTCGTCGATCCAAGTCGACCAAACGGCCACGTTCACCATTACCGTCACGAATAATGGCGGCCAGAACGCCACGAACGTGACCTTCCTCGACGTGCTGCCAGCCGGCGTCGCCTATCAAACGCACGCGACGGGCTTCGGCACCTACAACGCCTCGACCGGCATCTGGAGCATCGGCAACCTGGCCGTTGGCCAGAGTGCCACGCTAACCATCGCGGTCAAAGGGATCACAGTCGGAGCCTCGGTGAACAACGTCTCGCTGAACGGCCTCGACCAAACCGACAGCGACCCGAGCGACAACACGGCCCAGGCCACCTTGATCGTGACGCCCAAGCCAAACCCCCAAGGCAACCTGACGCCCCGTACCAAGCGAGCACTGCTCGCCGCGGGCTAAGCTCTATGGCGATTGGCAGTCTTGAAGCCACAACGAACCGGCCCGCCAACGCGGGCCGGTTTGCGTTTGTAGGCGTTACTTTTGAGGGGCGACGACTTCGACCTCGATGATATTCGAGCGGAGCAGTTCTTTGCCTGGATTGTCGCGCAGGAACGCCTCTACGGCTTCGTCGTGATGGTCGGATTCAAGGCCAATGGTCTCATCTGTGCCGTACAGCAAGTCTTGCTGGTTCGGCTTTCTTGGGCCCCACATGGTGAATTTCGGATAGAAGCGATCTAAAAGAATGACCTGTAGCTTCCACTTGCCCGGTCGGAGACGCGGGTAATCGTACGGCGGATTGGCGGGGTCCGCACTCATCGTCGGCAGATCGACTTGCCCGCCCACCACGTTGCCCGGGTATTTGAAATACATGAAGTCAGCGCTGAGGACGAATCGCTTGCCGAAGGTGCCGCACCACGCCAGATCCATTACAAACCTGCGATTGGCATCAAAAACCGCGATGGCAAAAGATGGAGGACGCAGGAACTTGTTGAAGAAGGGGTTGTAAATCTGACACGTTCCGGGATCTTTTTGGTGAGGTCCCCGAAAGTGTGTGTAGGTGATGATGAGCTTTCCGGTTTCGCCAGCGACGATTCGACTGGACTTGTTGCTGGCAATTTCGAGTTGGCCAGATTTGGAAACCTGCGGCTCCGCGTAGGAGAATTCAAATTGACGCTCTCCCCAGGCATTTTCTGCGTCGTTCCCGCCGTCTCCAGTTGCCGTAGACTTCTCATCGGGCATGCCGCAGCGCCTTAGTTCTCGAGTTCCAAAACATTCGATCGCATGATTTCCGCGTTGCGAATCCATCGGCTTGGGCTGCGCTTCGCCGTCTTCTCTTGGTCTACCAGTTCGCCGGGCGCCCGTTTGACGAACGGCAATGTGGAGCGCAAAAAACCATCCCGGACGATCGCCTGGACCAGGATTTTGCCGCGGGGAATGCGATTGTCGAAGAGAGCGTCGCCAGGCTGTCTCGTTCTGATCGGTAACGACATCACGCTGCCGATCAGTCCACCCGGCGGAATCGTCATAGAGTTGTTCAACGCCTCGATGAATCCGCCACTGCGCCTCAGCGCGTTTCCCAAAAATGCATGATCCTCCGACGAAAACACCGCCAACGTCAACCAACTGTCATTGATTTCAAGACCGTTAAAAGTGAACGCACAAGACAGTTCGTTTTGGGTTGTGTTACGATAAACAAACTCTAAAGCCTTCTTCATGTCATCGACATTCTCTCGCATCCGAATCGCTACCCTGCCCCACGGCGATGAATAGGGGGCGCGGTAAGCAATCGGCGCAACGTCACTTTGTGCCGTGGCCTTTCGTCCAAGGAAAGGCCACGAAACTACCGGGAAGCTCGATACCACGGTGACGAAATATCGTCGAGTCAAAGCGACAATCGGTTCGTTCAAGGAGTCCCCGTTACGATTTTGCTCCATTCCGGTAAGCTCTCATCGTTGTGAATTATTGGAGTATTGTCTGAATTGTTCACGACCTGACCGCCACTAGTCTCTCTCGACCAGGCGCCGCCGTTGTTGACCCAGCTCTGGGTAAAGCCCCATTCTACCCACTGCAGGGTAGCGAAGATGGAACCAGGTCGCGTGGATTTCCACTGAAAGTACATCTTCGCGTCGAAAGTTCGCTTAAAACTCGACTTCTGATTCCAATCAGCAGCCGTATCATCTGCCACGTGCGGACTGTCAGTGGTGTAAACAAAGTTATCTGAACCGTCGGTGTCTGAACCTTTCTGATAAGGATAGCCGTTGTCCAATCCCCAACCACTGTCTTTCAGAACTCCCGATATCGTCGTTTGGTCACGGACCAATTGAACAAATTGAAAATCGCTCGCGGCATAACTTCCGATATTCGCTTCGAACTCTATTCCTGGTTGGTACGCAAATTCGAGATTGAGCGGTGAGGTCCACGCGCTACCGCCTAAGGTTCCGTACTGTACGCCAAGCATATTGCCGTTTGAATCGTATAGGGGCTTGGAGGATCCCGTGTTGACACCCAGCGTCACACTCGGCTTCTGAATATCGAACAACTGGCTGACGGTGGTAGACAAATCGTAGTCCGGGAGCGAAATGTCAACCGATGCCGTTTTCGAACCGATGGTCATCCAGTAGAAATCGATGTCGTGCTCCGCACGCTCCCAAGGAGGCACGCTCACGGCGACACCGTGCGATGAGACTACGAACTCATCTAGTGCCCTATTCGACAACGTCCACGCGTAATCGACGTCAGACAACGTCGCAAATGGTCCAACGGCATCGGGACCTTCCAGGTCGGCGAGGAGTTCAATTTTCTCACCTATCATTTGGGTTCGCGTGCCAGCTTGCTCGTTCCATCCCTGGTCATACCAACTTCCGGAGATTTGTGTCCATTGGTGGAAAATGATTCGGGGCCGATAGACCTGGATGCGCACAGTGATAGGAGCGCTTTCAACCTCTGCACTATCGATCGTTTTGTACTTGAAAGTCGCAACGCCATAGAAGTCGGCGGCCGCCGTGAATTGAAATGACCCGTCGCTGCCAAAGTAGTTTAATGTCCCTTGATTGACGGCGGGCGCCGTATCTAGCACCGCGTAAAGGGGATCATTGTCTACGTCCTGAACCGAAACGGTTCCAGTCCCGCTCCCTGGATGCTGCACCGGACCAATATTCGGATCTTGCTCCGTGACGTTCAGGACATGGTCGTCATTCACCAGCACTCCCTTGTCCGCGACAACCGTGATGGCCTTACCCGCCAAGTCGAGGTACAAGTCCGTCACACCTGCGGGAGCCAAGTTCGTTACCGAAATACTGGCCGTTGCCGTGTTAGTGCTTTCGTACGTCGTTCCATTCTTGGTGAATTGGACTTTGTAGGTGAAAAAGTCTGTGCCGACGTATGCGCCGGCTGGCGTGTAAACAAAGGTACCGTTTGCGGCAAGCGATAGCGAGCCGTGAGAGGTCCCCGTTACCAGGATCACAGTCAAGTCCGAAGACGCGACCGAAGTTGGCATTCCAGTCGGGGGAGCCATGAACATCACAACGTCGTTGTTACGGACGGGAAAGGGCAGGCCAGTATTACTGACCGTGAGCGTATGGTCGTGAGCTATCGAGTAGGAATCGTTTTGGAGGCCAGTGACTGAAATGCTCGTCACCATGGCAAGACGATGCTCAAGCGATTCAACAGTCAGCCGCCGCTTGCTGCCTTTTGTCCGGCTACGAGACGAGGACTTGCGACCCAAAACGCGGTCCACCCACTTTGAAAGAGAGAACATATCGCCCCCATAAGGAAGAAAGGACTCTCGGCACTAATTGCGCGATAGCGGCGACGATTCTGGACGACCTATCCCAAAAGTCAATCAGGTAAATCGCTACAGGCGAATAGTTTCACACTCTTTACAAAAGCTTCCTCTGTCGATCCCCTCTATTTGCCTGCTACTCACCATCCGTTAGTAGTAGGAATTAGCGCAACCACCCTCTTCCGGGTTGCGAGCAAACACATCTGGGAAGTCTGATGCTGTGAAGATGCCTGCCAGCGCACATTTCAGAAGACGCTTCCAATCGACGTCGCAAGTACTGACTCTGTCGCGATCAGAACCTACCGCACATCCAGCATCCGCTGCAGCGCAACCAGACTCCACTTAGCCGTGTCCTCATCCACTCGGATGATGTTCGTCGGGCGGCCTTCGTCGAGCCGTTCCAGGCTCCAGCAGAGATGAGCCAGGTCGATGCGATACATCGTGGCGCACATGCAGACCACCGGCGACAGGAAGTGAATCTCCTGCTCGGGATGTTCCTTCTTCAGTCGATTGACCAGATGTAACTCGGTGCCAATCGCCCACTGGGTGCCTGCCGGTGCGGCTTTGACCACGTCGATGATTTTGCTAGTTGAGCCCGAGATGTCGGCGATGTCGTTCACTTCCTGAGGGCACTCAGGATGAACGAGAATCTTGATCCCTGGGTACTTCTTGCGAAACAGGGCCACGTGCTCGGCCTTGAACATCTGGTGGACGCTGCAATGCCCCTTCCAGAGAATGACTTTGCTGCTGCGAAGCGCATCCTCGGTATGGCCGCCGAGTTCGCCTGCGTAGGGGTCCCACACGGGCATTTGATCGTTGGTGATCCCCATCTTGAGCGCCGTGTTCCGCCCCAGATGTTGGTCGGGGAAGAACAACACGCGACTCGTTCGACTGAATGCCCACTTGAGGACGGCGGCGGCGTTGCTCGACGTGCACACGATCCCACCATTCTTGCCGCAGAACGCCTTTAGGCTCGCGGCACTGTTGATGTACGTCACGGGCGTGACATCCTTGGTGTCGATGACTTGCCCGAGTTCATCCCAGGCCGATTGCACCTGGTCGATCGCCGCCATGTCGGCCATCGAACAACCGGCAGCCATGTCGGGCAGGATGACGGGAATCCGCTCGTTATCGCGCGCGGCTAGCTTCTCAGGGCGATTGGCCAGGATGTCGGCGGTTTCGGCCATGAAGTGGACGCCGCAAAAAACGATCGCCCGGCAGTCGGGGCTGTCGGCCGCCATCCGGCTGAGCTGGTAGCTGTCGCCCGTCAGGTCGGCGTGCGCAATCACTTCGTCTTGCTGGTAGTGGTGCCCTAGAATGAGGAGCTGCGAGCCCCACTTTCGTTTCACTTCGACGATGCGGCGGCACAACTCGTCGTTCTCGAGCGACTTGTAGGCTTTGATTTCGGGGGCCGTCAGGGCCAAGGTAGGGGTGTTCATAATCGTTTTGGATGCCGGTTTTTACAGGCTCGTGACCGACATTGCCGCGTATGGAGAGACAAGATGGAGATTTTCGCGTGACGGATTCGGATCAAGGAACGTGCGTACGATCCGAACCGACTATTATAGACGTTTATCGACCCATATTCTTTCGTCGGCAGATCGAGTGGAAGATGATTCTTCGAGGCCATTCGGCAGGGATGCGTAGCGTCGCGTTGTCGCTCGTTTTGCTCGCGACGCTCTTTTTTTTGCCCACGCTCCACAGCGACGAAGCTCCCGCGCCGCCATCCGCACCGCCGATGGCCAACCCGCCCGTTGCGGCGCCGAGAATTGAACCGCCCCCCGCTCTCACAGCCGAGCAGCGTCTTGTGGTCGATCGAGCGATTGAAGAACTCGCTTCCGACGATTTCGCGCGCCGCGAAGCAGCCACCGAGGCGATCGTAAAAATCGGTCCGCCGGCGCTGTCGATTCTAGAAGCCATCAAAACAAACGACGCCGAACAAAAATACCGCATCGATACGATCTTGCCATTGTTGCGCGAACGGCGCACCACGGCCATCGGAAGGCTGCGAGGTCACACTCGTCCCATCTTAGGTTTGGTGGTTTCGCCGGATGGCAAGCAGTTGGCTTCGTCGTCGGGACAGGTCGTCAATCGCCCCAACCCTGAGAGCGAAGTGTGGCTGTGGGACCTCGCCCGGCGCAAAGTTGCCGTTCGGTTGCACGACGTCGGCGGTCCGGTTCGCTCGATCGTCTGGTCGCAGTGCGGGCAGTGGATCGGCGGCGCGGTATTGGGAAGCGACGCCTACCTGTGGGATGCCGCCACCGGCGAAGTTTTCCGTCGTTTGCGAACCGACGGCCTGGCTTCGCGCTCCATCGCGTTTGTTCCGAGCGCGGCCCCCGCCGATTCACCCGATCGCGCGGTGGTTGGAATGGAAAACGGAACCGTGGTCCTGTTCGACTTGAAGTCGGGGCGCGAACTGCGCCGCTGGGCCGCACTGGGCGACGCCGTTCCGGTAGAAGTAGGGACATCGCCTGACGGGCATACCGTGCACGTGGCGACAGCGCAAGCACCGCCGCAGGCCCTGCCGCAGATCACGCAGAAACAACTCGAAGAGATTCAGATCGACCAGCACGGCAGTCGCAAAAAGTCGACCAGGCTGGAGACGCCCGTCACCTTGATTGTCTCCTCGAGCGACGAACTGGGAGCGCTCGACCTGGCGGGCAACTATGTAGGGCTCCCTTACGCCTCGCAATCGGCGAAGCGGAACGTGACCTTTCCGATCAGCGGCGCCGGCACTGCCATGGCTCGCTCGGTCGCGAACAAGCGGATCGCCATCGCGCGCCAATTGGCCTGGTCGGTGTTTGATTCAGATACCGGCCGACTCATCCAAAACGGCGGCGGGCACCAAACATTCATCGACAGCATCGCCTTCGATCCCTCCGGCGAAACGGTTTACACCGGCAGCCAGGATGGACGCATCACGATCTGGCCCGTGAACAACTGGTGAGCCGCGCAGCGCGCTCAATCACGCTGACGTTCGACCGGTCAACTTAGCCACCGCGCGTTAGCAGCCAGTGAGTTAGGAATCAACGCGAGTTAGGGACCAGCGAACGGGTCGGCGGCTTTCCGAGGCGGAATCCACACGGTGGCGACCACCGGGCGATGATCGCTTCCGATGTCCTCTAAAACACGACAATCCTGAAAGCGGCCCTCTTCCGAGGCCAAGATGTGATCGATGCGAACTCCGTGCCAGCGGGTTCGTTTGGTCCAACCGAACCCTCGTCCCATGTCGGAAAAGGCGTTGCGCCAGTAGGGGCGGAGCTTTCTAAGAATCTGTCCTTCGGTGGTGGTGTTGAAGTCGCCGGCCAGGATCGTAAACGTTCCATCATCGTCACCCAAGTGGTCGCCAACGTAGAGCGCATCGCTCCAGCGCTCGGCATTGTTCTCGGTAACGATCCGCGGCGAGTTTCGGTTTCGCTCTAAAACGGCCGATAGGCCAGGGCGGAGCGTCATGAAATGAATGCACGAAACGCGAACCGGGTTCGCGGGCGTAGCAATTTCGCATGTCAGCATCAGCTGCCGATAAGAAGAGGCCGGCGACGAATGCTCGCTCGACTTGGTGATCGGGCATCGGGAGGCGATCACCAATTCTCCCCATTGCTTGCTATGCCAGCCTTCGCCCAGGTCGAGCGCTTCCACTGCCTCCGCAGGCGCCTCTTGCAGCAGCACCAAGTCGGGCTTCTCCGCTTCGATCACAGCTTTCAGACGAGCAAGGTTCTTTTGCCGGAAGACGTTGCATGTCAGGATTCGCAGCGGCTGCGAGTCGCTGCTCGGCTGACCCACGAAGATTGGACCGAACCGCAGATTCATGATCGGAAAGAGAATGATCAACGACGCGATCGTAAGCGGACACAACGATCGCCGATGCCAAACCACGGCGGCCGGCACCAGTAGCGCCAGAGGCGCGAAGTAGAGGTAGGTCGGGCCGAAAGACAACACCGTCGGGAGCCACCAGTCGTCTACGTACGACCAATGGGCCCACCACAACGCCAGCACGATCGCCAGATAGGCGCCCGTCGACCAGAAGACCACCCAACCTGCCGTCGAGAGCTTGAGAGGCTCAGCTACCTTCTTTTCGTGGCCCCTTTTGTCGCCAAGCTTTTTGTCGCTAGGCACCCTCTTTCGCTCGGGGGCGGTTATGAGTTTGCCTTGCATGAGCACCCTTAACTCTTCACGCGTGCATTGTCTGCGGTAAGCCGTAAGCTAATTCAACGCGAAAGGAACCCATGTGTAGCACGGATTGCAATGATTGCACGGCGCTTTTCAGATTTTCCCGTAATTCGGGAAAGCCGAGGTGACTGAAATGCCGATTTTACTCGTTGTACGAAACGACCAAATAGGGTGGGCCGATGAACCGTCAACGATACCGCATCAAAAGTTTGCTCGCAGCACTGCTGCTGGCAAATCTCGTTGCGCCAATCCTGGGTTGCCGAACCCCCACCGTACAGTCCCCAAAGCCCGGCTACTACCACGATAACGTGGCAATTAAAGACATCCCACCCCCTCCGCCAGAAACACCAAAAGAACTGCAAAAGACGACCCTGCCAACCTATACGGTCGAACCACCCGACGTCCTCTCGATTGAGGGAATCCACCTGATCCCCCGAAATCCCTACGTTCTTCGAACGTCGGACGTGGTCGCCATCAAGGTCGTCAATGCCCTGCCGGATGAGCCCATCGACGGCCTCTACCCCATCCAACCAGGCGGAATCATCAATTTGGGGCCAACCTACGGCCCCATCGAGATTGCCCGCATGACCGTCGAACAGGCGGAATCGCACATCGTGCAGGTTCTCCGGCAACGCTTGGACCTGAAGGCCCCAGAAGTCAGCATTACCTTAAGCCAGTTCGCTGGCATGCAACAAATCTCCGGCCAGCACCTGGTGGGGATGGATGGAACCATCACGCTGGGCACGTACGGCAGCGTGTTCGTCACCGGCATGACGCTGGCCGAGGTCAAGCTCGCCGTCGAAAACCACTTGCAACGGTTCCTGGATAGCCCGGAAGTCGCCGTCGATGTGTCCGCATACAACAGCCGCGTCTACTACGTGATCACGGAAGGGGCAGGTCTCGGCGACGGAGTCAGCCGTTTCCCGATCACCGGTAACGAAACAGTCCTCGACGCGATCTCGAACGTCAACGGTATGACGGAGGTTTCCTCCAAGCGGATCTGGGTCGCTCGTCCTCAGCCCTGCTCGGGGCAAATGCAGATCTTGCCGGTCGACTGGCGAGAACTCACCGCCCTCGGCGAGGCCGATACGAACTTCCAGATCCTTCCTGGAGACCGCGTCTTCATTGCGGAAGACGAATGGGTGGCCTTCGATACCAACACGGCCAAGGTCTTGGATCCGATCCAACGCATCTTCGGATTCTCGATTCTCGGAGCGAACACGGCTTCGCGCTTTACGGGACGCGTCCTATACGGCGGTGGCCTGAGAGGTGCCTTCGGCGGAACTCAAAACAACATTTCAGTGCAACCGTAGCTGACGGTGCCTGCCCCGCGCGGCCACGGAACGAAATTATGACTCAGCATTCCTTGCCAACGAAACTCTGCATGGCGCTCGTCGCGGTGGCCTCGATCCTGGCATCGGGCTGCTGCAGCGGTAACCCAGTATGCGGCGTCTTTCGTTGGGGCCCTGGTCACAAGGATCCGTGCCAGGCGCCGCACTGCCCGACCTGGTCGGATTGCTACGGCTACCACTCGACGTGCTGGGATCGCTGGCCGGACGAATGCCAGTCGTGCCCGCCACCCGTCGATCCGGCGATGATCCACGCCGCTCCGGCACCAGAATCGATTATCAAACCGTCAATCCCCGCGCATGGCGCGCCCACGGTCATCGATAGCGAAGAAGGGCCGAGTGAGGAGATGCCGAATCCCGGCGAGCCGAACCCCGACGTGCTCGAGGAACCAGCACCGGAGGAAGGCGAGACCATCCCTCCCGAATCGGACGAGGAACCAACGGCCACTTATCTTCGCCCTGTCAAAGCGAAGGCATCGTACTATCGCAGCGCTAAAGACCGGCCGAGGGAACAGGCTCACGTCGCCTACCTTTTGCCCACGCCCGACGTGGAAGCGCCGGCCAACACCGTTCGAGCAACGCCCGTGAGGGCATCGGTTTCGGACGAAGCCGAGGAGCTACCCAAGCCCGTGTTTCCAAGGACGCGCCTAGTTCGGTAGTCGCTCGCGCGATTATTCAACAACTCCTATCGCGTCGCGGTCGCAGTTGGCCATCAAGAATAACGCGCCTTCCCGCAGGACATGCCCAGGCTCCCGCCGAGTCATAAGGCTGACCTCTAAACCCAATCGCTCCACCTGGCTCAACGCGACCAGAGATCGCAACGCATCTGCTGTGCATCGGGAACAGGCCGCCAGGGCACCGATCGGTTCGACGGGAGAGCCGCAATGCGGCCACCCGCGCCCCCAAGGCAGAGATTCGGTGAACGCAGAAGAATCGGCATGACAGCGACGCAACAAAAAAGTCGGGCGAAGGAATTTCCCTCGCCCGACTTCGTATTACTTCATCATCTGCCAGCGGGCTAAGCCACTAGCAAACCATCAACTAGGCAACCACCATGCGACGTCGCATGGCGAAACCGCCAACCAACGCGATCGCCGACAGCACCAAGGTGCCCGGTTCTGGAACCGGCGGAGGAACGTGCGAGTCTGGGTTCGGCACGTCGACCAAGAACGCAACGTTATCTCCATTTTCGTCCGTTTGAGCAGCCAACCGACCCGTTACTGGTCCATAGGCGGAAGTGAAGCCAAGGATCGCGCTCGCGGAAGGAGGTGACACTTCATTAATGTTGCCTCGCACCACATTCGCCCCGAAGGTCGATGGCGTGGTTGAGCGAGTAGATCCGGCTACAAAGGAAACGCCCGGACCTGTTGAGTCCATCAACACATCATCCACAACATCCGGACCCGTTGCCAACAGCGTGACGAGGGGCGGAGTGCCAGCCACAAATGACTGAATGGAGATTTGCGAGATCGAATCGTTATCCGACCTGACTTGATACAAGTAGAGGAAATTGCTGCCGCCGGCGAATACGCCTTCGACAGATGCATTTCCAGTCCCGTAATCGGCGCCGGCTTTATCATAGACAGCAAAGTCGACCGTAACGGAACCACCAGCTGCCGCCGTTGTGAAATGGCCTTGCGAAATAAGCGAGGCTTGCGATTCGCTGGCCAATCCAGCGACTGCGAGCAATCCGAGGATTGCCCATAGGAACGTTTTTCTAATCATGCAGTATTCTCTCTGAGCAAAACAAGGTGTCCCAGCAGTTCGTATGGAACCTGCCACACCGATCGAGTGTAGTGATCTTGCGCTATGTGTCAACTGTCGTGAATGTGAATTTGGATAAATAAATCGGCCTGAGCGGCTTTTTTCGCCCGAGCCGGATCGAGCCAAGAATGGCGTTTTATGGCGAAATTTCCGAAAAATTGGATCGTCGCCATGAACTACCACTAGGGCACTTTGTCTGCCGTTCGGCTACCCGCAATGGACCGCCGTCGTCGCGCCCGAACATGCAGCTTTTGCGCATTTTACATAAAGGATTGCGGTTTTATGAAAGTACTCTTCAAATTTCCCGCAATGATAGCATTCGAGGTAAAAGCGGAAGATTTTCCTCTCATCCAAAAAAGAGAAACCGATACAATTCAGCACCTAACCCGGTCGATAACAGGAACTGGGGTTTTCCGCTTCGTCTTTTGATGCCGACTTTTTGGGGCTTAAAAATGACGTCGATTCGTATCGCTGCGATTTGCTTGGCCGGATTTGCGATTGGTGCTCTTGAAAACCGCTGCGATGCGCAGCAACTCAGGAAGTATGCGTCGCCTTATTCGGCGCCGGCCGGGTCGACGGTCCCCACCCAAATGAATCTGTTTCGCCAGGACATTGGGGCGATGTTCGATCCCTACAGCCAATATGGGCAACCGTTAGAACAGGTGCAATCGCGGATTAACCAGGTCCGACGCCAGGATGACGCCCGATTCAGCCAGTTGCGATCCCAAGTCGGCCGATTGCAGGGAGATATGCGACAAATCCGCGAAACCGGCGCTGCTCCCACCGGTACCGGGTCTCGCTTCATGAATTACGGGCAATACTTCCAGACGAATCTGGGTACCGGTCAGGGCGGGGGAGCAGGACGGGCACGAGGCCGATAGGTACGAGTCAGAACGAACTTTTCCCATTGTCCACAATGATTGTGGTGGTGCGATGGATCCTTACCGTAGAATCGACGTCGTGTCAGCCGTGGAGAGATTGCTCCACGCCCGCTCGGGAGCGATTTTGGACCGCTTTCCGCAGGGAGACTGTGGTCGCGTCCTGGAACAGCTGATTATTGAAGAGCTTCTCGAGGGAAGTGACGCCCTGGAGGGCCGTCGTCGCATCGTCCGATCTGGATTGGTGCTGGGCATCCCGCTTCGTCAGCTTGAATACGAACTTGATCGCCTCGAAAACCTCTGCCGATCGGACGACTAGGACTTTGCCGCCTAGGGCTCCTATCGTCTATTCAATAGTCGGCCAATCCCGGATTCACGGCGCGAGATGGGGTCGAGAGGTTTTTGGACATCGACGCACGATCGCTCCGTTGGGACTCGTCCAGTTCTATTCGTCTTACCTGGCGAGCTCGGACGAACGTTGCGGCCCGCGATAAAACTCCGCCAGGTGTTGCGCGATCGACTGGGTGGCCGATACGAGCGTTCAACATCACCTGCCGTGGCATCCGCTTCATCACGACTAGCCAATTGGCTTCGCCGCTGCGGGCGATTTCAAAACGCCTCTTGGCGTGTGATCGGAACAACATCCAAGTAATTTCCCGGTGCCAATCGGTGGTTCGAATCACCGGTACGCTCTCAGGCTGAAACGGATAGGCATCGCGCGTTGAGAGCCAGTCGACGAACTCAGGGTGTCGTCCTTTGCATCGCAACAGCTCGCAGCAAAAAGATCGGGTGCGACGAACGTGCAACCAGGCTCCTCGTTTCTAAGGCATCAAATTCTATTCCCTGAAAAATCTACAGATGCATTTCCCAAGTCCATGGTCGCGCTTCACGAAGGAAGTCTGCAAACTCGACGGGTGTTGAAACTTTGGCTGAAGACCAAGCAGTCGGCTCATACCAAAATTAACTAGAGGGATGGGCGAGCGCTGTTTTTGTCGGACGTTTTCGCAGATGACCGTGTACGTTGATGTCTCGAACATCATCGCGTATCGCATTGGCATCGAACTTGCATTGCTGTCGCACTGTGGGCGGAATCGCCTTTCTAATCGCGTGGTTTGGACACGGAGGTTACCAAACAATGAGCTGCTTCTTTCAGCACGGTTGTTCCCCATACGAAAATTCTCGCCGGTGCGAGTCGAGATGCTCGGACCTTTCTGACTTGTTAGCCAATTGTCCATGCGGCAAACCGTTAAGGGCGCTCGTGACGATTAGTCGAGCGACCCTTCGAGAAGCCCGCAATCTTGACCCAGTTTCTCTGTTTGGACCTTTGCATCAGGATTTCCCTGACCTAGGTTTCAGTTGGCTTTTCAAGGCTGCTTGAAACCGGTTCGCGAAATCTCATCTGGCGACCCGCTCAAGCGCAGTTACTCGTCTGAAACGCACAATCCGCAGCGCTCGGCCGCGGACATCCGCGTTTCTTTTTCACCACACTGCTAGCGCCGGGGTACCGCTGCGCGCATTGGGAGAGGATCGATGAAACGTCTCATCGCTCGGAAAAACTTTAAGTGGCCAATAAAACCGTCGACTCGCCCGAAGCGGCTGCGAGTCGAACAGCTCGAACGGCGCGATCTGATGACCGCGTCGCCGTTCGATCCCTTGGCGGGCACCTCTCATGCGATGTGCAACTGCCCCATCTGCACGGGCCGCGGTCTTCCCCAACAAATCGATACCTCGATCACCTCAAACGCGTCCACAACTGGCGGAACTTCCGCCGCCGCCACGGTCGTCAAGTACTCTCTTTCGTCGCTCCCCGAGTTGCATAGCCTGGCTGGCGCCACCGCAAAACTGGTGCTCGACTTCAACGGCAACACGTTGAGCAGTTGGGGTGGAAAGACGAATGTCGTCACCCCAGCCTACGACATCGATGGCGATGCCACCACCTTTTCTGATCAGGAACTGGCCAACATCCGCGAGATCTGGAAGCGCGTGGCGGAAGACTACGCCCCCTTTAAAATCGATGTGACGACCGCCGATCCAGGCGTGCTCACGGATAAGGTTGTCGCGAAGATCGCCATTGGCGGCAGCAATGCCGATTGGTATAAGCAAAGCGCCGGCGGCGTAGCCTACATCGGCGGCTTCTCCAACGCCGCTTCGAACGTCGGTTTCGCGTTCGCTAAAAATCTGGGCAGTGGCAATGCCCGCTATGTGGCCGAAGCCGTTTCGCACGAATCGGGCCATTTGTTCGGGCTTCAGCATCAAGCCCTATGGAACGGGACCACGCTCGTTTCGGCGTACAACCAAGGCAACGCGAATTGGGCCCCCATCATGGGCGTGGGCTATTACTCGGCCGTAACAACGTGGGCGAACGGCGCCACTTCGACCAGTTCTACCGCGTACCAGGACAACATGGCGGTGATCGCTGGCAGCGCCAATGGATTTGGCTACCGCGCCAACGCGATCGGGAGCGCCGCGACTGCGGGAACGCTGGGGACCACCGGAACATTCAGCGTCGCGGGCCTTGTTGCTCAAAACACGAATCAGCAGTGGTGGAAATTCACGACTGCTGGCGGCAACGCCACCTTCAACGTCAATAACATCGGCGTGGGAGCGAACTTAGACAGCGTGCTGGAGATCCGAAACGCTTCCGGCGTGGTCGTCTACACGGCGAATTCCTCCACGTCCATGAACTCAACCCTAAGCGTCTCGCTGGCCTCGGGAACGTACTACGCCGTGGTGCGAAGTACGGGGGTTTACGGCTACGTGGGGCAATACTCCCTGACGGGCTCCTTTGTCCCTTCGAACTCCACGTCGACGACTACGTCTACCACGTCCTCGTCAACGTCGTCCACTTCAACGGGTACGCCCGAAATTACGGTGCTGGACGGAGCCAAGGAAATCGTCAGCTGGACGACACAAACCTCCTTGGGTAGCGTGACCGTCGGCAGCTTCGTCGAAAAGACGTTTACGATTCGAAACGATGGCAATGGGACGCTCACGCTCCAACCGATCGACCTGACCACGTTGCCGTCTTGGCTGACCGTAGTCACGAATGTCGGCAACAGCAGCCTGCTAGCGGGCGAGTCCACCACCTTCGTGGTGCGATTCAGTCCGGCAGCCGCCGGCAGTTTTAGCGGCACCTTAAAGGTTCGCTCCAACGATGCGAGCGAGGCAACTTATGTTATTCAGGTGAGTGGTAGCGCCACAGCAGGCGTCACGCAGGCGCAGTCGCTCGCGATGATCGACCTGGTGCTTTCGGAATGGACCAAGCGCCGATAACAGGCATTGCCAGTTGCGAGAAATCGCTCGGTCACCGCCCCGCTTGGAGCGTGGCCGAGCGGCACTCCCACGGGAGAGATCAAACTTCGGTCATTTGTCCCGTGCTGCTGCCGAACCAATCTTTCTCGATTCCCATCCGTTGCAGCATCCGAACGTAGAGGTTCGAGAGCGGTTGATTTTTCTTTCGGTCGAAGGCGATGTGGCGGCCGTGCTTGAAGCCGCCACCCGCCAGGATCACCGGGAGGTTATCGCTGGTGTGAGCCGATGCATTCCCTAGATTGCTGGCGAACAACACTGTCGTATTGTCCAAGAGCGGAGTTCCCCCCTCGTCTGCCGCCTTCATCTCTTTGAGGAATTCGGCGAAGAGCCGCATCTCCGCTTCTTCGACGATAGCCAGTTGCGCAATCTTTGCTTCATCTTGACCGTGATGCGATGCGTCGTGGTGCGTCATCGAGATCCCCGGCAAATCGGGGCGTTCCGCGTGCGACCAGAGCAGCAGAGAAATACACCTCGTCGAATCGGTTTGCAGCGCCAATCGCGACAGAGCATACCACTGCTGCTCCCGGGCAATCAGCTTGCCGTCCAACATGTGGTCGTTCGTCGGAGCTTTTTCTTCCACTTTGGGCTTGGGCTTTTTCACCCAGGCCTGATCTTGCTGGAGCCGTTGCTCCGCCTCGCGGACCGACGTCAACAGCAAGTCCAACCGCTGGCGGTCGGCCGACCCGAGTGTGTTGGCTAGCGATCGAGCTTGATCGCGAACGCCATCCAAGATGCTGAGGCCGTGTTCAATGCGCAGCACTTCGCATTGGACGTCCTCCGGCTTGCCCTCGATGAAGAGAGTCTTGAACGCCTTCACCGCCGACACCTCGCCCGGGATTTTGACGCCTTCGGCATTCCAACAAAGTCCGTCTCCTCCCCACGGAAGCGATGCGAAGCGTGTTTTGGCGCCCAGGTGCCTTGCCACTTCCTGATCGAGCGAAATCGTGTTGCGGACATCGCCCGAGCGCATTCCATCGGGGCCGACGCCTGTAAACAGTGCGGCGATCGTGTCGTGCCCTCCTCGATAGCCTAGATGCGAGATCCCCGAGAACACGGTGATGTCCCGCCGCAAAGTTTCCAGCGGCTTGAGATACCGCGTCGTCTCGTAATCTTGTCCCGCCTTTTGAGGAAAGAAGAACGAGGCATGCAGCCCCAGCGGCCGGCCGATCAAAATCATCCGCGGCACCCGCAGTTTCTCATCTTCTTGCGCAGCGCGCAGCCCAACGGGAACCATCGCGTCCAAAAGCGGCAGGCCGATCGCAACGGCGGCGGACCGAAGAAGGGTGCGGCGAGGGAGGGGAGCAGGCATGATCGATTCTCGATGCTTCTGGTTGTGGCGATCAGAATTACTTGTTCAAAAAGAGCCGGCTTTGCACGACGTCGTGAATCATCGATCGAAAGCCGTGATTCCGCTCTCGCGACTTGGCCACCAATTCTTCAATCACTTCGCGGTCGGCAAACTGGATTTCGGCTCCTGTCGCAAAGATCACCAGCTTCTCGATCACATTTCGGGCAATCTGGTCGCGGTCGCTAAGCAACAGCGCCTTGTAACCATCAACGTCTTTGAATTTTTTGCCTGCGGGAGTTTCTCCTCCAGGCTCCACTTCCAAGCCGACCGAAACTTCGCGGCCTGGGTAGTTGGGCAGAGCCACCCGCTTGCCGCTCTTGCTGCGGTAAAAATCCCGCCAGCCGCCGATGGCATCGAACGACTCGAGCGCAAACCCAGGAGGATCGATGTGGCGATGGCAGGTGGCGCAGGCTTCCGTATTGCGATGCTTGTCGAGTTGCTGCCGGATCGTCGTGGCCCCGCGGATGTCCGGTTCGAACGACGGGATGTCGGACGGAGGCGGGGCAGGGGGCTGCCCTAAAATCCGATCGAGCACCCACTTTCCACGCAGCACCGGAGAAGTCCGTGTGCCGTCGGCCGTGACCTTCAAGATGGATGCATGCGTAAGCACGCCGCCGCGATGGCTGCTCCGGGGGAGTTGGACCATTCGCATTTCGCCGCCCATCACCCCTGGGATGCCGTAGTGCTGTGCGAGCCGCTGGTTGAGGAAACTCCAATCCGAGTCGACAAAGCTCGTAACGCTCAGATCTTGCGCGAGCACGTGCTCAAAGAAGCGTTCCGTCTCTCGCGGCATCGACCAAAACAAAAAGTCGTCGAACTCGCCATAGATTTGCGGATCGGGCGAAGTGGCGTCGATACTCCGCAGGTCGAGCCATTGCCCGGCGAAGTTCTTGGTAAAGCGCTCGGCCCTGGGGTCCTTCAGCATCCGCTCCACCTGCTCGCGCAATACCTCCGGAGTCTTTAAGTCCGTTTGGTTAGCGTGTTTGTTGAGTTCCGCATCCGGCATCGTCGACCACAGGAAATAAGACAACCTCGACGCCAGCGCGTAGTCGTCGAGCGGCCCACCTTTTTCTTCCGTCCGCATCGGCTCGGTCAGGAAGAGAAAATACGGCGAGCACAACACGGCTTTGTATCCATGCAACATCGCCTCGCCGAACGGCCGTTTCCGCTCGAGTTCGTCGTGAACGATCTTCACGAACTGATCGGCGAGTTCCCGCTTGACGGGGCGCCGGAACGCGAGCGGCAGAAAGTCGCGAATCAGGCGATCGGCGTCCTTTTGCGGCTGACGCGAGATCGGCACCAGCGACGCCGGCGACCGTCCCGGCGGTGATGGACCCAACGGGACATCGCGGAAGAGGCGCTGATAGCCTTCGCCGGGCCAGGGCTCGAGCGGCCCTTCGATCTCGACCCACTCCACCGCCAAACCAGGACCGCCATACTTCTCGAGCGGTTCGAAACCGAGCGTTGGCTTGTGTTTCGTAGGAGGAAGCGACCAACCAGCGAACGCGACCACCTGCCTTGGCTTAAGTTCGAGTTCC
The DNA here is from genome assembly GCA_964636985.1 of uncultured Pirellulaceae bacterium. GTDB lineage: Bacteria > Planctomycetota > Planctomycetia > Pirellulales > Pirellulaceae > CAZWSX01. Next base: position 325,809 of record CAZWSX010000003.1, read on the forward strand.
TCTTCGATCACCACGGGTTGTCCAGGCGCAACATCGCGTACGATCTTCAGTTCGTCGGTGCCGTAGAAGTCCCGCACGGAGACTTTCACCGGCAAGCGATCCTTCACGTCGCCCACCGCGTAGAGCGACGCCCTCACGCGGTAAAGGCCAGCTTGCTGCACCTGTGTCGTGCAGCACGGCACATAATTCCACGGGCGGCAGTACAGGATCAGCGTGTCTCCGTCCAGTCGCACCACCTTATCCATCAAGTCCTTAAATGGGCCCACCTTCTCCGTGATCTGCCGGCCTGTGCGGCGATCCTTGACGGGCGCCGGCGGTTGCTTGGGGATCACGACGGCCAAGGCCTTCTCAGCGGCATCCTGATACCGTAGCAAATGCGTAGGCGAAATCTCCAAGCCGGAACTCACATTGTCGAAGCCGGCGACAATGTTGTCTTCCGGCAGCAAATCCTTAACTGGCACCCAATTGGCCACCAGATCGCTGAGCGTGTTTTCGTATTCCGTCCGATTTAAACGGCGAAGAACCACTCGCCCTTGAGCGCGCTGCTGCGCGAGAGAAGCATTGTGCAGCCGCTCTTTTAGCCCGGTCACAATTCCCTTCAGCTTGTCTGCGGGTGGACGAGGCTGGTCTTTCGGAGGCATCTCCCCCTTGGAGAGCCGATCGAAAACCTTTTGCCAGGGCTTGGCATTGCCTACCTGGCCGAAGCCGATTGCCAGCGAGTCGTCCAGTCGCAGCCCCGCCCGTTGATCGTCGGCGCCGTGGCAATCGACACAGTGCTTAGCAGTAAAGGTACGCAGGTCGGATTCGAACCGCGAATCGTCCTGGCCTGGAGCGTAGCGAGCCGCGGCGAGCAGCAAGACCACCATCACCAGGCATGCAGCAGCTTGCCGAGCAGGTCTAGGCGCGAGCACACCCATCAGCCGCGCAATCCGGAAATCGAGTCTCGACTGCAACAGGGAGCCTCCCATAAGAGCGAACCACTGCCTACAGTCTACCGCGCCGAGGCCGAAGTCCGCCCGGTTTAGGTCTCTTCGTCCGTAACGGGCGTCCCTGCTTCTTCGCTTGTTTCCTCGTCTTCCTTTTCGATCAGGCTGACCTGCGCTTCTTGCACCTGCTGACGGCGGCTCTTGCGGACGACCACGCGGAAGCCAGGGCGTTCGACAATTTCGCCCCCCGTTACGGCCTTTCCTAAATGTCCCGTAACCCACTCCGTAAGCTTGCGGACGTGCGGTTCGGGAAGATCGGTTGTCAGGTCGACCCCCGTCAGTTCGCGGAGCCGGCCTAAATCGACACCGCCGCCGACGACCCACGAGTCCTCGTACCCCACCACGTGATTCGGGAGCTTATCGTGCTCGTCCTCGATTTCGCCGATCAGTTCTTCCACGATGTCTTCCATCGTGATCATCCCGATGACTTGCCCCTCGTCCGAGCGAACCAGCGCGATGTGGGAGTGTTCGTGGATCATGCGTTCCAAGCACATGGCGATGTACGTGTCGTCGTCGAACGACAGGATCGGCCGGAGAATCGCGCGGAGCGATGGGTTCCGCGGGCTGGTTCGCAAGACCGAAACGATGTCTTTGAAGTTAACGTAGCCCACAATCCCTTGCGGATCACCCGAACGCTCCGTCACCGGGAACCGCGTGTGCATATCCATGTGGGCGGCAATCAGGCACTCCGAAAGTGTGTTCGCCGACGACATCATGCTGATGTGCTTGGCAGGCAACATGATCTCTTTGATCGTGCGGCTGCTGAACTTGGCAGCGCTGACGATGATCTTCTCTTCGCGGGCAGTGATCAAACGCGACGAGCGGGCCAGCGTGGCGATTGCCCGCAATTCCTGCAGGTGCGACTCCTCGCTTTTCTTTCCCGTCGAACGGAACCACAGCGACTCCAGGAAGTCGGTCACCAGCGTCGTGGCGGTTTCCAACAGCCAGACAGCAGGCCAAACGCATATCGTGAAGACGAACATCGCCGGCGCCAGCGTGCAAACCATCCACTCGGCATTCTTAAGAGCGAAGACTTTTGGCACCAGCTCGCCAAAAACAATGGTCACCATCGTGAGCGGCGCCACAATAAAGACGATCGCGAGCACATCGGCCGTCACGCCCGAGACATGCCAGCGTTCCTGGATGAGGGGCGAGAGACTATTTTCAGCGCCCGCACCACCTACGGCGGCGGCGACGGCGCCGACGAGCGTGATCCCGAGTTGGACCACGGCAAGAGAGGACTCCATATTGTCCTTCATGTGGACAGCGGCTTTGGCGCCGCGACGATGCTGGTCCTTGAGCACCTGCAATCGCCCCAAAGTCACCGAAGCGAGAGCGATCTCGAACGCCGCCAGCACGCTATTCGCCAATACCATGGCGAACATCAATCCAAGTTGCCAACCCCACATAGCGGGTGTCAGTACTCCATGAAGAACAATTCGTCACATCCATTGGTGACGGTTTCTGGCGCCCGACCAACCGCCGGACGCCCCTGCAAGGTATCTTAGACGTCAATTCCCCGCTACGGTGGCGGTAAGACGAGCCGGCCGGCAGGAATTCCGCGAAGTTGCCCCCGGAGGCCCTTCTTAACGGGAAACAACTGGAAAGTTCCCCGTGATTTCGGATACGATTGGGTAAATAGTGTACAAATGTGGCGATATCCCTTGGGAAGTCGCCGCACACGTTGTCCGCCGTGGCGCCTTTTCCGATGGCTCCTTCGAACAATAACATCGCCAAAAACAATCTCTTCGAAAACGACTCGGCCGAAAACGAGTCCGCAGCGCCAAGTACGGTCCCAAGTGTTCCTGCCAACGATAAGTCGGGCAGCGAGCAGTTAGCCACGCCGGTGCAGTTTCTCAAAGGGGTGGGGCCGCAACGCGCCGAACTTTTGGCGAAGCTGGGGTTGTTTTACGCGCGCGATTTGCTTTTCTTTTTTCCTCGCGCGTACCAGGACATGAGCGCACTGGTCGATATCGACCACTTGCAGGAAGGCGTCGATGCCAGCGTCGTCGGCACGATTGAAGAGGTCGCTCTGCGAAATACTCGCCCAGGCAAGACGATCCTCTCGCTATTGGTACGACAAGAGGGCAAGTACCTCCGCGCGCTCTGGTACAACCAGCCTTGGCTGAAACAAAAGTTCCACCGCGGCCGGCGGATCATGCTCTCGGGAACTCCCAAGCTTCAAGGCTTGCGATGGGAGATGAATCACCCCGCCTTTGAGTTTCTCGCCGAAGACGAAGATGTCCCCACAGGGCGGATCATGCCCGTCTATCCGCTGACGGAAGGCATCAACCAGCCGGCGATGCGCCGCATGGTGCACGGCACAGTCGACACGATGACGCCGCTGGTCGACGAAGTCTTCCCGCTTCCGTTTCTCGACGAGCACGCGCTGTGGCCCATTCGCGCGGCCTTGCCGCAGATCCATCAGCCGTCGGATCACACCGCTCTCGAACAAGCGCGGCGGCGATTTATCTATCAGGAGCTGTTCGTCTTGCAATTGGCCTTGGCCCTCCGCAAGGCCGCCGCCAGCGCGAAAGGGCATGCCGCGCCGCTCGAGACCACGGCCAAGATCGATGCCCGCATCCGGCGGCTTTTTCCGTTTGAATTCACAGCCGGCCAGAATCAGGCCATTCACGAAATGTGCCAGGACCTGGGCCAGCCGCGACCGATGAATCGACTCCTCCAAGGAGACGTAGGGAGCGGCAAGACGGTCGTCGCCCAGTACGCGATCCTCTTGGCGATCGCCCACGGCTGTCAAACGGCAATGATGGCACCGACCGAAATCCTGGCGCGGCAGCATTTTCACACCATGCAGAAAGCGCTGGCTGCCAGCCGCGTGCGTATCGGCCTCTTGGTCGGATCGCTTTCCGCCCAACAGCGGCGTGATACGCTCCGCGGCATCGAAGGGGGAGAGATCGACCTCGTCATCGGAACGCACGCCATCAGCAGCGGCGTTCAGACGGGCGAAGTTGCCTTCAATAAGCTCGGCCTGGTTGTGATCGACGAGCAGCACAAGTTCGGCGTGGCCCAGCGGCACTCCCTCAAGCAGGCCGGCTTGGCGCCGCACTACTTGGTAATGACAGCCACGCCCATTCCGCGAACCGTCACCATGACGATGTTCGGCGACCTGGAGATTTCCACACTCCGCGAACCCCCACCCGGCCGCAAAAAGATCAACACCTACGTCGTCGGCGACGAGCGCCGCGAGCGGTGGTGGGCGTTCTTCCGCAAGAAGCTCCGCGAAGGACGGCAAGGCTACGTGATCGCGCCGCTGGTGGAAGAAGACGAAAACGACCCCCGCGCCGGCGTCGAACAACTCCGCGACGAACTCGCCCGCGACGAGCTCGCCGATTTCAAACTCGGCCTCGTCCACGGCCGCATGACCACGCACGAAAAAGACCAGGCGATGGAGCTGTTCCGCCGCGGCCAAACCAAAGTGCTGGTCGCCACGAGTGTCATCGAAGTCGGCATCGACGTTCCCAACGCGACCTTGATGACCATCGAAGGGGGCGAGTGCTTCGGGCTTTCGCAGTTGCACCAGTTGCGTGGCCGCATCGGCCGCGGCCAGCACGCCGGATACTGCTGCGTTTTCGCCAAGCCGCAAACAGAAGAAGCCACCAGGCGGTTGGAAGCATTGGCCCGCACGACGGACGGCTTCGAACTAGCCGAAGTCGACTTCGCGTTGCGCGGCCCGGGCGACCTTTTTGGAACGCGCCAGCACGGGCTGCCACCACTGCGCATCGCCGACCTGATCCGCGATGCAGCCGTGGTTGAAGAAGCCCGCCGCGATGCCTTGGCGCTAGTGGCGAGCGACGCCTCCCTCGCCGATGCGAGTCTTGCGAAACTAAAAAAAATGGTCCTCGCCCGGTACGGGGACGTTCTCGAACTCGGCGACGTGGGGTAAATCGACCATGAGCGATGTCGTTCAACAGCATCACCAAACTTCACCCACGTCTCTCTCGGCCGCCGTGGTCACGGTCAGCGACACCCGGACGCTCGAAACCGATACCGGTGGGCAAACGGTCATCGACTTGTGGACAGCCGCCGGGCACCGCGTGGTCGAACGGCAGATTATTCCCGACGAGCCGCTACGAATGAGCGAGTTGCTCAGATGGTATTTGCAGCTTGAGGACTGCGATGTCGTTTTGCTGACCGGCGGAACGGGCGTGTCAAGCCGCGATCAAACGTTCGAGACTGTGAGTCAGCTGATCGAGAAGCCTATCCCCGGATACGGCGAGCTTTTCCGTTGGCTCAGCTATCAGGAAATCGGCGCCGCGGCGATGCTCAGTCGGGCGGTCGCGGGAATCGCTCGCGGCAAGCTGCTCGCAACCATGCCCGGCAGTCCCGCCGGCGTCCGCTTGGCGATGTCCAAGCTCATCGTCCCCGAAGCGCCCCACATCGTACGAGAAGCGAACCGCTAGTAGCCGCGTTCGCCAGAACGCGGAAGGGCGGCCACAACCCGCAAGACAACAACATCCCGCAGCGCTTCCGCACTCTTGGCGAGCGCGGCTACGATAGCCCCTCACGAAAACAGATGCCGAGCCAACTCTTGAAACTCTTTGGTGTACGGCTTCAGCGAAGTCGGCAGCGCCTCGGCCTTAAAGAACTGCGGCATCACGAACATCATGGCCGGCTTTTGTTCGTGGGCGGCCGCGAGCGAACGAAGCAAGTGGTTCGCCCGCTTGCCAAGCGAGTGCGCCTGGCAAAGTTCGCGAAAGAGCCCTTCTGGATTCTTGCTGGGTCCCCACACGCGTCGGCGCCAGCGGGTAAAAACCCACGTCAGTGCGACGGCGGCAAACACGATCGCCAACACCAGCACGCCGTCCCAAATCGTTGTATTTTTGATCCGGTCGCGGACGAGCGCCACGATCTGCAGCCACAAGCTGACACGCAAGGACGGGTCCATATTTGCGCCGTCTTGCGCAAGCAAGACACCTTGGGTCCCGATATACGACAGATTCACGGCGGTCTACTCCATGTTCATTCCGCGGCCGTCGAGAAACTGCTGCCAGCCAATCGTGTCGGATGGGGCAGGCGTCGTGGTCGCGTTGGCCCGTTGTCGCAAGGCCTTCTCGGCCGCGGCTCGCACTTCCATGTCGACGTCCATCAGCGCTTGCCGCAGGGCGGCCCGTGCCCCCGGTAATTGACTATCGGCCAGGGCGGATGCGGCGGCGGCGCGCACCGCGTGATCTTCGTCGCGAAGCGCCACCAGAAAGGACTCATCGAGCGTATCCACCAATTTCATCACAACGGCAATTTCGATGGCACGAAGCTTGCGCGCTCGCCCGCTGGCTTCCATTTCGAGCGCCAATTGCCCCGCCGCTTCGCGGTCGACTTTCCGAACGACCGCCCCCGTTGATTCCCGCACCGACGGCGACATCGAGTCGAAGGCAGCCAGGTACCGAGCAAACGTGAATTCCGCCAGGCTGTCGCGAACAGCTTCATCAATGTGCGGGTTGCGATTGTCGGCTCGCGAGAGGAGCGTTGCAAAAGCGCCCGGCAGTTGCCGCGACCGAAGTTGCCGCAAGGCGCTGGCCTGCACGATCGGCTCGCGGTCGTTGGCCAAAATCATGATCCGGCGATCCGTCGCATCACCCGGGATATCGATCAGGGCCGCGGTCGCCAGCGCTCGAGCCGCCGGCCGGCCGTGAGCCAGCACTTTGTCGAGGGCGTCAAACAAAAGCGGCTTGGGAATCGACGCCGCGACAACCAATCGGACCAACCCACATTGCCCCTCTTCCGAAAGCCAGCCCACCATCTCGTTCAGCGCGGGCAACCAGGGGAGCCGCGTGATTCGCTTCAAGTTCGCCCGCGCGTGAGACGACGTGTCGGCCAGGTGCAGGCACATCGCATCGAAGTAATCCGAATCGTGGCGATAGAGAGCCGTTTCGAGCATCGACATCGGCGGCTGGCTGGCGTCCAAAAAACTCAACAGCAGCCGAAAAATGCCAAACCGCGGCGAGCTTTCCAGGATCGACTGGATGGGCCTGTGCAGCGCATCGATCGGCGATTGGAGTGCCTGGCGAAGCGTCGCATTCTCGCGCGTCGTGTTTAGCAAGTACGCTTCCACCAAAGGAAGCTGTTGATGGCTCTCGAACCGCGCCGCGGCAAGCTCTAAGCAAGGGCTGACATGCTGACGAATGAGCTGCGGATCGCGGCGATCGCTGTAGTCGCGCGGGACGTGGCACTTCTCGTGCAATAAGTCAGCCAACGACAAGACGGCCTGCGCGGCGTAGCGGCGCTCGGGACGATTCGGGTTTTCGGCGACTTCCACAATCAGCGGAATCGCATCGAAGTCTTCGCTCGTCACGCAAATGTCGCAGGCCGCCTCAAAGGTGCCCACCTCGTGGCTGAGCAATGCCGATCGAATGGCATCGTGAATAGCCGCAGGATTGCGAGCGACCTCCAGTTGCCACGACTTAGGAAGATTCTTCCACTGCCGCACAATCAACTTGGCCGCTTTAGCGCTGCGATGGGTAAGAAGAATCCCCAAAGCCTCAACCGCTTCGGGCTGCGCGCGGTCCTCAAGGACCGTCAGCAAAAGCCGCTCGGCCCATTCGCTATCGGTTTGTCTGAGGACCTTAAGGGTTGTTCGCCACCCGCCTGCCACGAACGCACTCCAAACCCATTACGGGAACAGGTGCCTTGGCATCGTGCCTCTGCTCACCTCACGACTGGCTGAAAGCTTCGAGAATCCCTTCGCCTTACGTTGAAGTCGGCACAAGCCAAGGCCGACTGCGTTCCTTTTAAGGAAGTCTACGGAACGTAAAGGCGAAAACCCCGCTAAGGGACGGAACCGCCCGCGGAATTCGGTTATTCGACTGCTAAACAGTGATAGATGCGACGGTCGACCCGATTGTTCCGGCTTCGCGAGCGACTTGATTTTCACTCAAGCGATAGGGAAACTGAACTTTTGCCCCACTGAGTTCGCGCTGTCATTAATCGTCTTTCCCGCCTACTACGACGGTTCCCACCTTGGAGTTTCCCACCATGCCACTTCCCATGTCCGCCTCTCAGGTGATGAATCGCGAGTTCCTCGAAGTCCGGGCGAAGATCCTGGAGCTCGCCGCCGCGTTCGACCGGCTCGATCGAGCCGACGGAGAACTCGTCGACGACCCCCGCGTCGAACGCATCTCGCGCGCCATTTCAATCCTGACCCAGCATCGCGACGACCGCGCCGAACAAGTGCAAATGATCTTCTCCCGCTCCTACGAAGAAGGCTGGCGCGACAGCTTCTTCGGCGCAAAGAAGTAGCACAGCACCAAAACGTAGGACGGACAATCCTGTCCGTCAGCGGTTGGCGCTGCCGCCCCGAAGCCCCTCGCGCTTAGATGACGTTGATCAATTGATGGATAATTGCTGATTTTTGATTTGCGAAGTTGAACGGTTTTTTTCGTGCCCGCTTCAACCCTAGCTCTGTGATCTCTGTGCCTCTGTGTTTATCCTTCTTAGGACATTGAAACACCGAGGCACGGAGGCCACCGAGAGAAAACGCCGATAGATGCCACGCCCTCTCCTCGCGTGGCGCCGGCCCTGTTCCCTAGGCGCCATCATCTCTCTCTTTCCTCCAGTTGCTTCCCACCTTTGCATTGCCCACCTAGGACTCTTCCATGTTGATTGGCTACGTCAGTGACGAAAAGTACGTCGCGCTGCCTGATGTTGCGCTCGAATTCCTCGATGCTACAGGCAATTCGTTCGAAGCCCGCTCGCGCGCGTCAGGTTCAGTCCATGCCGACTTGCCGCCTGGCGAGTACTCAGTCGTGTTGCAAAAGCCAGGCTTTGGCGCCAAACGCTCGAAGGTAACCATCCCGCCAACTAGCCCGCATCAGTTTCGTTTGTTGTCGGATGGTTTACTGGGCTACGTATGGCCCAAGTGGGTAGCGGGCGGGGAGAAATCGGAGTTCCGCGTCCACTCGGTCGTTCCGTACAAATTGGAACTGTGGCGTTACGGCTGGGAGCCCCAGTTCGTCCGCACGCTTGGCTGGTTCGACGAACACGGCCCGCGCGCGACCATGCAGATCACGCCCGACGGCGACTACACCCAAACCGGCGTCGAGTGGAACAAGGTCGGCTACTCCAGCCCGACGCACAAGCAATTCGTCGCGGCGCCCGAGCAGAGCGGCCTCTATTACTTCCGCGCGTTCACCACGTGCGGCAAGCGGTTTTCGTTTCCCTGGATCGTCGCGCCGGCCAAGCCGACGGCAAAGATCGCCGTGCTGGCCTCGAATCTCAACTGGAACTCGTACAACAGTTTTGGCGGACGCAGCAACTACATCCACGCCGACGAGCTGCCGCCCACGCCCACCGTCAACTCGCGATGCGATTTGAAACGCTACGCCGAAGCGGAGTTTCTCAGCTGGGGCTGCGACCATTACAACCCGCTCTCGTTCGATCGTCCCGAACCGATCAACGATATCGCCTTTGAAGAACGAATCACCGATCCCGTCGAAGGGCGGCAAGCCTGCCACGTTGCGCCGGCCGAATGGCGGACGTTCGGCTGGCTCGAACATGCCGGCTTTGAATACGACCTCTATGCCGAAACGCAACTCGACAGCGGGCGACTCGACCTCTCGGCCTATCGCGTTCTCATGATTAGCGCGCATCCGGAGTACTGGACGCGCCGCATGTACGACCGCGTCAAACAATGGGTTTTCAAGGAAGGAGGCCGCCTGATGTACCTCGGCGGCAACGGCATCAACTGCGAAGTCTCGCTCGAAGGCTCGCAAATGCACGTCCACAACGGCAATATCAAAGGGCTCTCGGCCGAAGCCATCGGAGCCGAAAGCCGCCTAGGCAAGCGATACGAATCCGAAGCGAACTTGCTCGGAGTCGTCTTCACCGAAACCGGCGTGATGACCGGCGCACCCTATCGCTGCATCGACGCCAAGCACTGGGTCTTCGAAGGGACCAACCTGAAGCCAGGCAATATCTTCGGCGAAAAGTGCCTCCACCAGCGCTGCCCCGGCGGAGCATCGGGACACGAGACCGACAAGATCTCAGCCAGTTCCCCCAAGAACACGCACCTCTTGGCCAAGGGACTCAACCCCGATGAAGGCGGCGCCGAGATGGTGATCTTCGATACGCCCTCAGGCGGCGCGGTGTTCTCGGTCGGTTCGATCACGTATCCGTGCAGCTTACCTGTCGATGAGAACATCAGCCGGATCACGGCCAACGTGGTGCGCCGGTTCGTGGATGCATGAAATTGATCTCACCGCTTAGAAAGCGAACCTGAGTAGAAGATGATTGACGCTCAGGTGGTAGGCCAGCGACAATACCGCGGTTTGGCTGCAAGCGATGAATTCGTTGACTTGTTATCACATACGTCTATGACTCGCCTCACGAGATGCTCTGCAAGGACAACTAAGGGTACCCGGTGTCGAAACCGGCCGATTGCGGGTGGCGATGTTTGTTTCCTTCACAGTGATACGGGCGGCAAACAGCCGAGGCGTCGCATCGGGACGAAGGCTGCTACACCCTCCAGCGACGATGCGGTGGAATTGGCAGATGACGACTACGACATCGTTGTCGTAACCGGCGGAGATCACAAGGGCCGCATTGGTTACTTCGACGATGTCGATTTTGACTTTTCCGAGACCCCCTCGCTGAGCAACCATAGAGCGTCGCGCGGGTCAAAGACATCGGCGACAAAAACGCGCAGCGAGTCATGGACGAAATTCGCGAGCGTGCACTTCGGAGACTATTACCTGGTTAAAGGGGATTACAACATTCCCTTCCAATTCATCAAGCCGGTTACCACTGACGATCTGATTCGGCGGCGCGACGAAATCTATCAAATTTGTGGCCTCGTAGGGACTGCAAAGGGCGAGCATCGTGCGGACCTTCTTTGCGAATTAAATCTTGTCGAGGCGGCCCTGGTCGAACGCTTAAGCGATGCGCGCTACTCCACCAAAAAACGCCGCGGCATGAACGTCTTTATTTCTTATTCATCAAAAGACAGGCAGTTCACGAGATGGATCGGAGTTGATTTGGCGAACACAGGTCACCACATCTGGTTCGACGAATGGAAGATACAGGTTGGGGAATCCATCCCGCAGAAGATCGGAGAGGGGATACAAAACGCGGATGCACTACTCGTCGTTCTTTCACAGCACTCAACTAAGTCCAAATGGGTTGAGCGTGAATGGCAAAATAAGTACTGGGACGAGGTCAACGAAGGCGATGTAAAAGTACTGCCCGTGCTTTACCAGGACTGTAAAATTCCAGAATTGCTGAAGATAAAGAAATACGCCGATTTCCGAGAAGACTACAATGACGGACTCCAAGACATCCTGAAAGCTCTCGATTCTCTCTCGATGGCGAGACGAACCCACAACTCTTAGGGTACACATCGAGGCGTCAACGTCGCTTAGCAGGCCGCTATGGTCTGCCAGAATAGCTAGATCGCGGCGAAACAGGCGATTTCCGATTAGCATAGGGTCCAATGCCTTTTATCCTCCGCCAACGTTTCTCGGCGGAGATGCGGTCCTTGTTTGGAGTCGGCGACATGTTGCGTAAGTTCTTGATGGCGTTGGGTCTGTTCTTGCCGCTGGCATTCGCAACGATGGCCCTCGCTCAAGATGCGAAGGCGCAAAACGAGGGGGAGATCACGATCACGGAAACCCTCCGGTTCCTCTCCTATGTCCCCGACCCGACCAAAGTCGAAGACACCCGCAACGCCGATGGCAAGTGGCCGTTGATGATCTTCTTGCACGGGTCAGGCGAGCGCGGATCAGATCTCGAACTTGTCAAGAAGCATGGCCCGCCCAAGATCGTCGAGACCAAGCCCCTGCCGTTCGTCGTCATCTCGCCGCAATGCCCCGCAGGGCGGAGATGGCGTGCTGAACACTTAGAGGCGCTGCTCGAAGACGTCATCAAGCGATATCCGGTTGATCCCAAGCGAGTCTATCTCACGGGCCTGAGCATGGGCGGCTTCGGGACGTTCGATTTCGCGGCCTCGAATGCCAAGAGCCTGGCAGCCATGGTCCCGATCTGCGGCGGGGGCGATCCCGCGCGAGTGGAACGTTTCAAGGATGTGCCGTGTTGGGTCTTCCACGGCGCGCGCGACGAAGCGGTACCTCTCAGCCAGAGCGTGAACATGGTGGAAGCACTCAAAAAGGCAGGCGGCTCTCCCAAATTCACCATCTATCCCGAGGCCGAGCACGACTGCTGGACCGAAACGTACAATAACCCTGAACTGTACAAGTGGCTACTTCAGCAGAAGCGTTCGGACTGACCTCAACACAGCGCTCAACACTGTGGCCATCACCGGCAAACGGGTCGGCTCTTTGAACATTGGCTCTTTGAACACCGGCTCTTCAAACAACAGGAACGCCACGTGAGCCAGGACAGCAATCCACCGAAGGCGTACGTTCTCAACCCCGAACGCGTGGCGATGAACTACGAGCAAGCCATCCAGTTTGTGTTTCAGAACCCAAACTGGATCATGAACCTGGTGCTTGCGGCGGTGTGTTACATCCCTTTTATTTGCCTGGGCGCGTTGCCGTTTGTCGGTCCACTATTGCGGCAAGCTGGCATGGCCATTGCCGTTGGATATGGCTGGGAAGGGAGCGCATCGTTATTAGCAACCAACGGCACCCGCTATGCCGACTTCGACTTCAATCGCGTGACCGTTTACCTCTCGCGCGCCACGGGATGGCTTATTGTCGCCGTCCTCTCCTACGTGTTAACGGAGGGAATTCAGCTCGGCACGGGTGGGTTCGGCCGGGCCCTCAAGAGTGATCTGGTGATGAACGCTCTTGCTTCTAGCGGAGCCATCGCCATCGTCACTGTCTTTCTCAGCTTCTTCATGCAACCGATGATGTTTCGCGCCGGCTTGACGGGAAATGTTGGCGACGCCTTCGATTTTGAGTGGGGCTGGGGCTTCTTCCAAAAGATGTGGCCCGAGATGCTGGTATCCGCGCTGTTGATGATCGTGATCTCGCTTGTCGCGTCGATCCTTGGATTCCTCTTGTTGTGTATCGGAATTCTCCTTGCGCCGCCGTTTATTCAGCTCGTGCGAGGACACCTCGACTACCAGCTTTACGAACTCTACTTGAACCGCGGCGGCGTTCCGGTGACGGGACTCGCAGCAAGCGCGCTTGATGGTTACACGTCTGATCCGCCCCCGAGTGCGCCGCCTCCATCGTGGCCCCCACCTCCCGAGAAGCCCAGTGAATAGACACGGCAACTCGGCCACATCCCATCTGTTTGGTTTTCCCAAGGCAGGACATGAACCCTTACGCCGATCTCGACAATCGCGACGTCCTTGTCGAATCCGTATGCCGCCCCCGCGAGCCGCGGGTACAATCCGACAAAGGCGATTGGCGACAAAAAGCCATGACGCTCGACCCGCCAAACCATCAGCCAACCCTCAGACGCGCCAACCGTCCATGGAATCGACCGCGACTACCGAACCTTCAAGCGTCGCAGCGGTTCCGGTCCGAACCCGCGCGCCGTTCGCTATGAACTTGCAGGACGGGATTACTTATGTCTTCCGCTCGCCCGACTGGTTTACCGATCTCGCAGTAGGGGCAGTCTGCTACTTCCTGAACTCGCTGGTCGTGCCGCCGTACATTTTCGTCGGCTACGCCTACGCCGTGGCCGAAGCACTTCACCGGCAGCATGGCACGTGGCACCCCGCCTTTCGCACCCATAAGATCGCCGACTATTTGGTTCGAGGCTTGGCGCCACTGGCGCTGGATCTGGGCGTGCAGATCGTGATTGCCGGCCCGATCGTGCTGGGGGTGATCATGGTCGTCATGTCCCACGTGAGCGGCACTGCAGTCGATTTGACACCCTGGTATGCGGCCCTGGCCGGCGGTGTCCTGCTCTATTTCGTGATCACTTTTTTCACCAGCATCATGGCGTTTCGGGCGGGGATCGCCAATAACTTGGCGGCGGCGTTCGACTTCGCTTGGGTGCTGGAATTCGTTCTCAAGACGTGGCCCGAACTGATCCTGATCACAATCGCCCGGGTCCTGCTGCGATTTGCGTTAGTACTCCTGGCCGTAGCGACCGCCGGAATCGGCGGATTGTTCGCCAGCGCCTACGACCAGATGGTCCTCGCGCACTGGATGTACCAGGCGTATCGCGTCCACCTGGCCCGCGGCGGAACACCGATCCCGCTGTCAACATATCGCGAGTAAAAAGTAGGCCAGACAATCCTGTCTGGCCGCGGTGGACGATCCAATCAAATAGACATCTGAGCTGCAAAAAAGCCGGGTCTTCCTGCTGCTCGGAATCACTCGGCAAGTCACAGTCAACCACGCACAGACAGGATTGTCTGTGCCACGTTGATAAAGCTGTGTTACTTCAGTTCCACCACATCCCGATAGTGCGGCACCGAGCACGAGTAGTTCTTCTGCTCCGCCAACAGCCGCATGAAACCGAGCGAGACATCTTCTTCGCCATGCGTCAAAAAGATGTGGCGGGGCTTTTGCTGAAAGGCCTCCAACCATTTGAGCAGGCCCGATTGGTCGGCGTGTCCCGAAAAGCCAAACAGCTGCGCGAGCTTCGCGCGAACCCGGTACGTTTCGCCGTGAATCCGCACCTCCTTGGCACCATCCAGAATGATGCGGCCCAGCGTATCGACCGATTGATGTCCCACGAACAAGATCGTTGAGCGCGGGTCCTCGATGTTGTTCCGCAAGTGGTGCTTGATCCGCCCGGCGGTGCACATGCCGCTCGACGACATGATCACGCACGGCTCTTTCACCGTGTTGATGCGTTTCGAGTCATCGGCCGTGCGGACGAATTTGAGCCCTGGGAATCGCAGCGGTGATTGGCCCTGGTTGAGATGGTTCCAGCTCTCGGCATCGAAGTACTCTTTGAACCGCAAAAAGATTTCCGTCACGTCGATCGCCATCGGGCTGTCGAGGTAGATATCGAGCAGCGGAATCCGTTTCTCGTGCACCAGCCGGCTGATGAAGTAGCACAGTTCCTGCGCGCGTTCGATCGCAAACGTCGGAATCACCACCTTGCCGCCGCGGGCTGCCGTCGCGCCGATCACCTCGGCCAACTGCGTTTCAATATCGCCATGACGCTCATGGTCGCGGTCGCCGTACGTCGATTCCAGGATCAAATAGTCGGCATTCGGCACAGGCGAAGGATCGCGAATGATCGGCTTGTTGCACTGCCCGACGTCGCCCGAAAAGACGATCTTCCGCGCGACTCCTCCTTCGACGGCATCGACCGTGATCGCCGACGAACCCAGAATATGCCCGGCTTCGTGATAGGTCGCCATCACGCCAGGAACGATGGGCGTCGCCACGCCAAAGCGAACCGGCTTGAACAGCGGCACGGCGCGGTTGACATCCTCTTCGGTGTAGAGAGGCTCTTCTTCAAATCGCCCTTTGCGGCGTTCGCGCTCGTGACGCTTGCGCTTGTACCTGGCATCTTCTTCCTGAATCCCCGCCGAGTCCCGCAGCACCACTTCCGTAAGGGGAACGGTCGGCTCCGTCGCATAGATCGGGGCATTGAATCCATCGTGAACCAGCTTGGGGATCAGGCCGCAGTGGTCGGCATGCGCATGCGTCAGCAGCATCGCATCGAGCTTGTTCGGCGGAATCGGGCAATCGTTCCAGTTGCGATCTTGAAACTTCCGTTCCTGAAACAGCCCGCAATCGATCATGACCTGCTGGTCGCCCACCTCCAGGACATAGCGAGACCCTGTGACTTGTCGGTTAGCACCCAAAAAGTGGATTTTCACGTCATTTTCCGTGGAAGAGGCGATCAAATTCCGCGAGCCAGCAAATCGCATCATAACCTGTAGCCGCGTTCGCCAGAACGCGGAGTTTGCCGCTGTAGCTGCATTCGCCAGAACGCAGAAGATGGACGCCGCACGACAAGCAATGAATGAACCACCCGCGTCCCAAGCTCCACCCTCCCGCACTCTTAGCGAGTGCGCCCACAGCAGACGGCATTTTTTTGAAGCCCGCCCCAGGACCGACTACACTAAGTTCGTCTCGCCGAAAGGCTCGGCAGCTCATCTCCACGGGCAGTTCATCGGAATCTCAGTGCATGTCGTTCGGTCATTCTCGCTACTTGTTGCTATGGGCATCGTTGCTCGTCGTGGTTGGAACAACCGCCAGCCAGGCCAAGGAATACGAAGTCTATTTCCTCGGCGGGCAATCCAACATGGAAGGCTTCGGCCGCAACGACGAACTCCCCGCCGATCAACAAGGGGAAGTCCCCGGCGTGATGATCTTTCACGGCAACACTTCGCCTGATGCGACAGCCGTGGATGGCCGTGGCAAGTGGACGGTGCTGCGCCCGGGACACGGCAACGGCTTTGCGACCGATGGCCCGACTCCTCGCTACTCCGGAACGTTTGGTATTGAACTCACGCTCGCGCGCAAGCTGAAAGAGTTGCGGCCGCAAGCCAATATCGCCTTTATCAAATACGCCCGCGGTGGAACGTCGATCGACGCCGCAGCCGCGCGAAACTTCGGCAGTTGGGACCCCGACTTCCGCGGCGGAGAAGGGGAGGGGAAGAGCGTCAATCAATACGACCACGCGCTGGCGACGATTCGAAACGCCACGGCCGTCAGCGACATCGACGGCGATGGCCAGCCCGATACGCTCAAGCCGATGGGCATCTTCTGGATGCAAGGCGAGAGCGACGGGGCAATCGACGAACCTGTTGCCAAGCGCTACGGTGCCAACCTGAAGCGACTGATGGAACTCCTTCGCGCCGCGCTGCGGTACGACAACGTCCCTGTGGTGGTCGGACGCATTTCCGACTCAGGCAAAGATGGCGACGGCAAAGTGTGGGACTTCGGCGGGATTGTTCGCGAAGCGCAGGACGCCTACTGCACCAACGATCCGCGCGCGGCCATCGTTACGTCGACCGACAGCTACGGCTACAGCGACCCTTGGCACTACGACACGGCCGGGTACCTCGACCTCGGCAAACAGTTCGCCGAAGCCTGGGTGAAAGCGGACGCCAAGAAATAACGACGCCAAATAGCGTCCATAAATCGCCCCGCCATCTTGCCTAACCCCCTCAAAATGGGTCCAAATTCTGGGCAAGCGGCCCCTCGCGTGGTTGCAAACAAGGGGTGTGTCGGGTAGTTTTTCGCATTACCTGCAGGCATCCGTTGCCAGGATTTTCGTCCGTTTGTGACTCTCCAAGTGAGGTCGGATAACTCCTGTCTAGCGACCTTGATGTACTGACTACTTTGGTTCACTCGCATCTTTTTTGGAGTTTGATTCATGTCCATGTTCATCGGCGAAGGCCTGGTCGGCGACGGTAACGAAATCGCGCACATCGACTTGCTCATCGGCAGCAAGGACGGCCCTGTCGGCGAAGCATTCGCCAACGCTCTCGCTCGCCAAACCGCCGGCCACACCAACCTGCTGGCCGTGCTCACCCCCAACGTCGCCGTGAAGCCCGCCACCGTGATGGTGACCAAGGTCACGATCAAAGGCATGCGCCAAGCCGTCCAAATGTTCGGCCCTGCTCAGGCCGCTGTCGCCAAGGCCGTGGCCGACTCGGTCGCCTCGGGCGTCATCCCGAAGGCCCAAGCCGAAGATCTCGTGATCGTCTGCGGCGTGTTCATCCACCCCGCCGCCGAAAGCGACAAGAAGATCTACCAATACAACTACGAAGCGACCAAGCTCTCGATCGCCAACGCCATGTCGGGCAAGCCTTCGGCCGACGAAATGATCGCCGCCAAAGACCAAGTAAAGCACCCGTTCTTGGGTTTCTAAACCTGAACGATCTGGTTATCGAATTGTCCAAGCCCAACCCAACCGGTTGGGCTTTTTTTATGCCTTGCAGATCGAGGTCAGTCAGCCCTTGTTGGCAATTATTATGGTGCTGATTCTGGCTGTCCTGTCTCGCTGAGGTCCGTCATGCGTGCTCTTGTTCTTCTGCTTTGCATCGGTGCAGTGGGAAATGCTGCGGAACCGGGTTACTATCGCCAGCCGACGATTCACGGCGATACCGTCGTCTTCGTCGCCGAAGGGGACCTGTGGTCGGTGCCACTCGCCGGCGGAAGAGCCGATAGGATCACCGCGCATCCGGCGCTCGAAAACGCTCCAGCGATCTCGCCGGATGGCAAGCTCCTGGCGTTCGTGGGGCGCTACGAGGGTCCGGCCGAAGTCTACGTGATGCCGCTCGAGGGTGGCCGTCCGCGGCGACTCACCTTCGACGCCGCCCAGATCTCGCACGTCGGTTGGACACCCGATGGCAAGGTGCTGATCGGCACCAATGCTTACGCGGGTCTGCCAAGCCAACAACTGGTCGTGCTCGACATTGGCGCCGCCGACGGGACGGTCACGCGCAAACGCATCCCGCTCGCTCAAGCAGCCGACGGCAGCTACGCGCCAGACGGCGCAACGCTATTCTTTACGAGACTTTCGTTTCAAGGAAGCCAAACCAATCGCTACAAGGGTGGCACGGCCCAACAACTTTGGTCGTTCCGCGAGGGTGACGCGGAAGCCGTCGCCTTAACTGCTGATTTCGCCGGGACCAGCAAATCGCCAATGACTTGGGAAGGACGCGTCTACTTCGCCTCCGACCGCGACGGGACAATGAACCTCTGGTCCGTCAAACCCGACGGCACCGAGCCGACGCAGCACACCAAACACGCCGGCTTCGACATCGCCACACCTGCCTTGGCGAGTGGACGCATCGTGTACCAACTCGGCGCCGATTTGCGGGTCTTCGACATCGCTTCCAGCGCCGACAATCCGATTGCGATCGCGCTCGATTCCGACTTCGATCACACCCGCGAAAAGTGGATCAAGGACCCGATCGAGTTTCTCAGCGAAGCCCATCCGTCGCCTGACGGAAAAAGCGTGGTCGTCACGTCTCGCGGGCGAGTCTTCGTCATCCCGCGCAAAGGGGGGCGACTGGTCGAAGCGGGCCGCAAGCATGGCGCGCGCTATCGCGAGGCGCGCTTCATGCCCGACGGAAAAAGCATCTGCGTCTTCTCCGACGAATCGGGCGAAGGCGAAGTTTGGACGGTCCCCGCCGACGGCCTCGGCGAGCCGGTTCAGCTCACCACCGATGGTGATGTACTGCGACGAAGGTTGATCCCTTCACCTAATGGAAAATACATTGCCCATACGGATAAGAACCACCGACTTTCGTTACTCACGGTCGAGACGAAGGAGAACAAGCGCCTTGCGGAATCGAAGATCGATGAGTTCGACGACCTGGCATGGTCGCCCGACTCGCAATGGCTGGCCTTCGCCGAGCAAGGCGAGAACCAGTTCCGCCGCATCAAGCTGTACAACCTCACAACGGGCGAAACCACGCCTGTTACAACCGACCGCTACGACAACTTCGATCCGGTGTTCAGCCGCGACGGAAAGTGGCTCTATTTTCTTTCGGATCGCAATCTCAAATCGATCGTCAAAGCGCCTTGGGGCACCTATCAGCCCGAGCCCTTCTTCGACAAGAAAACAAAGATCTACCAACTGGCACTGACGCCCGGCGTTCGATCTCCCTTCACACCACCGACGGAACTCGATTCGTCCGACAAAGAAGAAAAGAAGCCGGAAGAGAAAGACGAGAAGAAGCCTGACGACAAGCCGAAGGTGGCCGCGGTCACAATCGATCTCAATGGCATTACGGAGCGGCTGATGCCCGTGCCAGTCCCCCCCGGCAATTACCGGTCGCTGACCGCGAACGACAACACGCTGTTCTGGATTTCTTACGCCGCTGGCGATGAGAGAAATGCGACTGTTGAAAGCCTTAAAATCGGCCACGACGATCCCGAAGTGAAGACGATCGCCGATCGCGTCGTCGGAATGGAGCTATCGGCCGACGGCAAGACGCTCTTGATCCGGCGCGAGAAGGAACTGTTCCTGGCCGACGCCGGGAGCGACAAGCTCGACCCAAAAAAATCGCAAGTCGATCTGGGTGGATGGACATTCGCCGTCAATCCGCGCGACGAATGGCAGCAAATGTTTGCCGAAGCCTGGCGGCTGGAGCGTGACTACTTCTACGACCGCGACATGCACGGCGTCGATTGGCCGGCGATGCGCAAGAAGTACGAGCCCCTGCTATCGCGCGTCACCGATCGCCACGAACTCGACGATTTGATCGCACAGATGGTCTCGGAACTGTCGGCCCTGCACATCTTTGTCCGCGGGGCAGACGTCCGCAAAGGTCCCGACGACGTCACGCCTGCTCGACTCGGTGCGGCTCTGGTACGCGACACGGAAACAGGCGGCTACCGCGTCGAGCGTGTATACAAAAACGATCCCGACGAACCCGAACGGGCATCACCGTTGGCTCGGCCCGGTGTCAATGTGAAGGCCGGCGAGACCATCGTCTCGGTCGATGGCAGTCCCACGCTAGCCGTTGCAGACATCGGCGAATTACTTCGCCGCAAAGCCGGCAAGCAAGTTCTGCTCGGAATTAAACCGGCGATGGGTGAGCCACGCAAAGTGATCGTCAAACCAATGAGCCCCGCCGAAGAAGACGACCTGCGTTACCACGAGTGGGAGTACAGCCGCCGGCAAACAGTCGACGAACTCGGCGGTGGCGACATCGCCTACGTCCACTTGCGCGCCATGGGCGGCGACGATATCGAATCGTGGGCAAGAAACTTTTATCCCGCCTACACCAAAGGCGGATTGATTATCGACGTGCGGAACAACCGCGGCGGCAACATCGATTCGTGGATCGTTGCCCGCTTGCTGCGTAAAGCCTGGTTCTACTGGAACCAGCGTGTCGGCCGCGCAAATTCATGGAACATGCAGTACGCGTTCCGCGGCCACGTGGTGATCTTGTGCAACGAGTGGACCGCCTCCGACGGCGAAGCCTTCACCGAAGCGGCCAAGCGATTAAAGCTCGGCAAGGTCATCGGCACCCGCACCTGGGGCGGCGAAATTTGGCTCTCCTCCAGCAATAACCTGCTGGATAAGGGCATCGCTACGTCAGCTGAATTCGGCGTGTTTGATCGCGATGGAACCTGGCTGATCGAAGGACACGGCGCTGAACCCGACACGGTGGTCGACAATCTGCCGCACGCCACGTTCAAGGGAGAAGACGCGCAGCTCAAGGCAGGGGTCGAGTTTCTCAAGCAGAAACTCAAGGAGGAACCGGTGACGCTGCCGCCAGTACCGCCGTTCCCAAGGCCGTGATGGGTTGCAAAGGTCGCCATTTGCGTGGCATCAACAACGGGCGGGCATTTCGCTAAAATTGTCAACTTCTGAAATCACCCCGCCTGAGGAGCCCGCCGCAGTGGCCAAGCCGAAAATCTTGTTGCAACTCGATCCCGATGCCCATGCCAGCAGCTTCGACGCCGTCGTCGCGGTCGATGCCGGTGTCGATCATTTGTTGCAGTACCGCGGCGTGGAACCAACGCAGGTCCAGCCGCTCGTGCACGGTGCGATCTTCACGCGAGGGCCAGCCGACCTCCATTCGACCGCCATTTTCATCGGCGGGACCAACGTCACCGTCGGCGAAGAACTGCTCAAGCGCGTTGTCGACTGCTTCTTCGGTCCGATGCGCGTGAGCGTCCTCATGGATGCCAACGGCGCCAACACCACCGCCGCAGCAGCCGTCTTGGCCTGTGCAAAACACGTCAACCTCAAAGGCGCAACCGCGACGGTGCTCGCCGCCACCGGCCCGGTCGGTCAACGCGCCACACTGCTGTTAGCCCGCGAAGGAGCCACCGTTCACGTCGCCTCGCGCAGCCGCCAAAAGGCGGAGAGCGTTTGCGAGGTGATTCGCAAACAGGTCCCGGGTGCGAACCTCAAATCGTTCGCCACCGGCAACGACGCGGAAACTATTGCCGCTTTGTGCGACTCGCAAGTGGTCATCAGCGCCGGTGCCGCCAAGGTCACGCTTCTATCCGCAGAAGCCCGCAAGAAGTGTGCGTCGCTCAAAGTGGCGGTCGACCTCAACGCCGTTCCGCCGCTGGGTATCGAAGGGATCGGCGCCCTCGACAAAGCCAAAGAAATCGACGGCATCATCGGCTACGGAGCCCTAGGCGTCGGCGGCATGAAAATGAAGATCCACAAGGCCGCCCTGGCAAAGCTCTTCGAAGTAAACGACGCCGTTCTCGATGCCGCCGAGGTCTTCGAACTGGCCAAAGGGCTCGGGCTTTAATTTGGCCTTTTGAGCGACAGGAATCTTGACATAGGGCCGCCTCGCGCCGCAAAATAAGACGGAGCGTCTTTTCCTGCGGCAACTTGTCTTAAAGCGAGCCCCTGTCATGGCCTTCCAACAGAATGCCTGGATGCCGTTTGTTCCCTGGTTTCTGGCGGCGGCGATTGTCGCCTCGCTGAACTGCGGCGGCACGGCTCAGGAAAAGTCGAAGACAGAAGCGAATGAAGAGGAAGATTCCGACAGCGACGAAGCCAAGGCCTCGCGCGAAGCGGTGAAGCGTGCCCAAGTCATCGCCCGGGGGTTCGAAGTGGAAACCTTCGAAAACGGGGCCTGGGTCAAGCAACCCCTGCGCGAGAAGCCGCTTCTAATTACCGCCGATCCCACCCGCTTTGACGCGCGCGGCACCATTTGGGCCTGGGGCGAAAAAGGCCGCCCCCTGATGGTGAACGAAATCTACTACCAGCCCTCGGCGAATACGGGGCTCGATACGTGGGTCACCGCCAACTACAACTCGTCCGAAAAGAAGCTCCGCGCGAATCTTGACGGCCGAACGTGGTGGCGCGAACACGACTCCGGCTTCAAGCTGAAAGACCTGCCGAACGGTCCGCAACCGGCGACTTCGACCACCTCGCGCCAACGGCAAATCAAATCGCTGGCCGCCAAATTCACGGCGCACGAATTCTGGGACCCCGACAACTCGCGCTTTGAATTGCGGTTGATCGAACGTCCGCTACTCACTTATTCCGATCCCGATAAAAGCCTCTTGGATGGCGCGCTGTTTACATTTGCGAACGGAACCAATCCGGAGATCCTGCTCTACTTGGAGGTTCATGCCGACGCGACAGGCAAGAGCAACGGCAAGTTTCGCTTTGGCGTAGGCCGACTCGCGCACGCCGAGTTGCACCTCGCCTTCGAAGGCACGGAAGTCTTCACCGAAGGTCGATTCGGAACAACAACCGGCCCGGGCAAAGACTACTTTCTCGAATTCGTGAAAGGCCCGAAAGCGCCGGCCAAACCGCAGTGACGAAATAGGAAACCGCCGTATTCTCTTTATTCGAGCTGAGCCGCCAGCCAAAGCGGAACGCCGTAGCCGCACTCGCCAAGAGTGCGGTTGCCCCGCAAGCAAGCCCGCATCACCCCTTTCTTGAACACCAAAGCCGACCTTCCACGTTCTGGCGAACGCGGCTACCGGATATACTCCCGTTCATGCCATCTTCGTCGGACCGCTGGCTAGTCATTCCGCGCCGCGTCGAGCAGCCGCGCGCCCGCCTGATTTGTTTTCCCCACGCAGGCGCCGGGGGATGGCAATTTCGGCCTTGGGCCGCCGACTTGCCAGGCGACGTCGAACTGGTCGCCAGCCACCTGCCGGGACGCGAGGACCGCATCGTCGACCCGCTGCTGTTCGATATGAGTAGCGTCGTTCGCGAGCTAGTGCCTCGGATCGCACCGCTGCTCACGGTTCCAACAGTCTTTTTTGGCCTCAGCTGCGGAGCAAGAATTGCAGCCGCCGTCATCGCAAAGCTAGCTGCCAATGGCGATCCCGCTCCTAAGCGCCTGGTGGTCGCGAATTGTCACCCACCTCACACGGCCGGGCCACTTGTTCGACCGATGCGTCACCTCACCGATAACGAGTTGATCCGCGAACTCAAAAGTCTGGCCGGCGCTCCGCAGGCGTTCTTCGCGCAGCGCGAACTCGTCGCCGTGATGTTGCCCGCGATGAAGTCCGATGTGAGCATCGCCGAGACCATGGTCTTCGATCCGACGGCGCCTTTGCCCGTCGACATCGTGGCGATGCACGGAAAGCTCGACAAGCATACCTCTGCCGACACCATGCATCGCTGGCAAGAGATTGGCGATCGATCGTTCACGTTCGTCGAAATCGACGGCGGGCATTTCTTCCCGATGGAATCGCGCGCCACCTGGCTGGAAAACTTGATCGCCAGCGGCGACTAAGTTGAGTCGGATGCCCCCAGATCGCCGCCCGCCATCAACCGCGGCAAGTTGCGGTATCTTATCGTTTGGACCGTCGCGATCCGTTTCTGCGCTCACTTTCGCTTTTGTACGAGAAGTCCATGCCCCACTTTCGTTTTTCCCTTTCGCAATCGTTGTTGGTTGTGGCCGCGGTCCTCTCGTTGTCCCCTCTCGTCTTTGGAGATCCCCCTATGTCGGCCGGTCCTTGGAAGTATCCCGTGTCTCAAACCGGCGACACTGTCGAAGATTACCACGGCGAAAAAGTCGCCGATCCTTACCGCTGGCTCGAAGACCTCGACAGCGACGAGACGAAAGAGTGGGTCGAGAACCAAAACAAAGTCACGTTCGCTTATCTCGATAACTTGCCCGCCCGGGCGAAGATCGAGGCTCGCCTCACGGAGTTGTGGAACTACGAACGCTTCGGCCTGCCTCGCAAGCGCGGCGGCAAGTACTTTTACACGCGCAACGACGGCCTGCAGAACCAATCGGTCCTGTACGTGGCCGATTCGCCCGACGCCGCGCCGCGCGAACTGCTCGATCCCAACAAGCTCGCCGCCGACGGCACCGTCGCCTTGAGCGGCACGTCGATCAGCAAGGACGGCCGCTTACTCGCCTACGGCTTGGCGGCCTCCGGCAGCGACTGGAACGAGTGGCGCGTCCGCGATGTCGCCACGGGCAAGGACCTCGACGACCACATTAAGTGGGTCAAGTTCAGCAGCGCGAGTTGGCTGCCCGACGGAAGTGGCTTTTTCTACAGCCGCTACGACGAGCCGCCCCCCGGGCAAGCGTTCGTCAAAGCCAACTATTACCAAAAGCTCTTTTTCCACAAAATCGGCGATCCGCAAGAGAAAGACCAACTCATCTACGAGCGGAAAGATCACAAGGAGTGGGGCTTCGGCGGAGGCGTGACCGACGACGGGAAGTTCCTGATCATCAACGTGTGGCGCGGTTCGGAGCCGAAGAATCAGATCTTCTACAAACGCTTAGGAGATCCCAACGCGAAAGTGATCGAACTAGTGACCGGGTTCGACGCTGAATACAGCTTCGTCGACAACGACGGCGATACCTTTTGGGTCTCGACCGATTCCGACGCTGCCAAACGGCGGCTCATCGCAATCGACGTCGCTAAGCCTGAGCGGGAAAACTGGAAGACGGTCATCCCCGAATCGGACGCTACGCTCACCGATGTCAGCGTGGTAGGCGAAGTCTTTGTCGCCGACTACCTGCGCGATGCCCACTCGCAAGTCCTGCTGTTCGACCTGCAAGGAAAGAAGCTCCGCGAAGTCGCGTTGCCCGGCATCGGTTCCGCCGGTGGTTTCGGCGGCGAACGCGGCGACAGCGAGACGTTTTACTCGTTCACGAACTACATCACACCTGGGACGATCTTTCGTTACGACACGGCCACCGGCAAGACGAGCGTCTTCCGCGCGCCGAAAGTCGCTTTCGACCCAAGTCAATTCGAGAGCCGCCAGGTCTTCTACACCAGCCGCGACGGGACCCGCATCCCCATGACCATCACCAGCAAGAAAGGACTCCCGCTGGATGGCAACAACCCGACGATCCTCTACGGCTACGGCGGATTCAACAACGCCCTCACGCCTGGGTTCTCGCCTGCCCTCGTCACATGGTTTGAGATGGGCGGCGTCTACGCGGTGCCGAATCTCCGCGGCGGCGGCGAATACGGCCGCGAGTGGCACGAAGCGGGGATGCGGAACAAAAAGCAAAACGTCTTCGACGACTTTATTGCGGCGGCTGAGTACCTGATCGCGCAAAAGATCACGCGGCCGGAAAAACTAGCGATCCGCGGCGGCAGCAATGGCGGCTTGTTAGTCGGCGCAGTGATGACGCAGCGACCAGACCTCTTCGGCGCCGCCGTGCCGGCCGTCGGCGTGATGGATATGCTGCGGTTCCACAAGTTCACCATCGGCTGGGCCTGGGTCGGCGAGTACGGCAGCAGCGACGACGCCGAGCATTTCAAGTTCCTGAAAGCCTACTCGCCGCTCCACAACATCAAGCCGAAAACTTCCTACCCGCCAACGTTGATCGTGACCGGCGATCACGACGACCGCGTCGTCCCCTCGCACAGCTTCAAGTTCACGGCCACGCTCCAGCAAGCGCAAGCAGCCGACAGGCCAGCGCTAATTCGCATCGAAACCAAAGCCGGTCACGGCGCCGGCAAGCCAACCAGCAAACTGATCCGCGAAGCCGCCGACGTGTATGCATTCTTGGCCGATGCGCTGCAGGTGAAATAATCGGGCTTTGAATTTCTCAAGGCCCGATAGGGCCGGCAGATCTTTGCCGGCGGCGTAAGCCGCCGGATACGGCCCGAGCGCATTGAAAGGCCCGAAGGGCCGACAGAAATTGAGTCGCCTCATCTGTCGGCCCTTCGGGCCTTCCTATTTCAATTGCTATCGATTCCGGAGCCTCACGGCCCCTGGCTAAGATCTGCCGGGCCTTCGGCCCTGGACTACCTGCCAAATGGTGCCTCAATCAAGGCACAGGCATCGTCAACTACCGCGGGTTGTTCGGCGGCGCGGCTTGGTCGGTGTTGCGATCCAAGCGATCGCGAACGTACTGCACCACTTCGCCAACGTTCTGCAGGTCGAGGACGGTTTCGTCGGCGCGAATTTGGAACCGCGTTTCGATCTCGAACAGGATCTCAGCCATCGCCAGCGAATCGATGCCGATCTCGTTCAGACTGGAGTCCATCTGGACGGGCACGTGCGACTTGGATTGAACCAAAGCCAAGACTTGGGTCGCGACGGAATCGAGGGTGGCAATCGCTTCCTCCGGTCCGGCGGTCGTTGATGTGGTGTGCGGAGCCATCGAAGGCACTCCTTCTCTTCGTCGAATAGTCTACTGTTGTCCGTCCGCGGTAGCTCTCGTAACCACCCGCGGTGAGGTAACTTCCACCAACCCATTCAACCTACGTCGAAGGGTCGGTTTAGGAGGGCCACCCCAATCCTATTCATGCCGAGCGAAGAAGTCCCTTTCTCCGTAACCGGTAAAAAATCAACTCCGCCAACTTTCCAGCACCGACGACCCCCAATCTGGGGCAGTCGCCCAAGGAACCCTTGGGGGCAACGAGTGGCAAATTCGCACGAAATCGCGTCGATTTCGGCCCGGCAACCGCCATCCAAGCGGTCGCCGGAATCACTTGTTATCGTCCCAAGAAAGTCTTTCGTCGGCAAGCGCCGCCGCAAACTTTTCCGTTAGGGACGATGCTATCGATGCCGCCACCAACCGGTGCGACACTTCCACTGCTGTCGAATCGGTCAATCCCACCTGCGTTCTTGACTTTGTCCACTACTTTGCGGGTGGGAGTTCCTTCACATAGATATTTCGAAAGTACAGCGTGTTGCCGTGGTTTTGTAGTTCGATCGAGCCGGTGGAGTAAATCGGCTTGTCGCGCTCCCAGTAATTTTCGAGCGTCACGTCGTCGACGACGGTCTTGCCGTTAAGTTTCACGGTCACCTTTTCTCCAACCATCTTGATGTAGAAGGTGTTCCATTCGCCGACCGGCTTATCTCCCACCGCGGTGGGCTTGCTGGGATTTTTTTGGTTGTTGTAAAGACCGCCCGATCCAACTTCGGCACCGTTCGGCAAGCTGGTATCCCAAATCTGCACTTGCGGGCTACCGCGCAAGTAGATGCCGCTATCGCCTTTGGCTTCGATCTTCCAATCGACGTAGAGTTCGAAATCACCAAAGTCCTTCAGGGTGCACAAGTTGTCGCCCTTGCCGTCGAACACAATGATGCCGTCAACCACCTTCCAGTGGTCGCGCATCTTTTGGTCGGCCACCTTTTGCGCTTCCGCTAGTTGGTCAGGCGACATCGCCGCGCGGGTCTTGGGATTCTCAACCAGGCCCTTCCAGTTAGTTAGATCTTTCCCATTGAACAGGGCCGTGAAGCCCTGAGGCGGCGTGTTCAGTTTGTCTTCCGCCGAAGCGATCGTTCCGCAAGCCAACAACAAAGCGACCGCAGCCAACAACATCGAAGTTCGCAACAACATAGGTGGGCACCTGAAAAGGTAGGAAGGGGGCGAGCTCGCCGGAAATTTGCCCCTTGATGGTAATTGGTTTGGGAACCAAACGCCAACGCGATGCCAACAAGTTGCTGGAAAGCGCCAGCAAGCGGCACTGCCAGTCGAGCAAGCCAGCTCCGAAAACTCCCTCCGTCCGTGCTGATCTGATAGAGTAGGGGCTTGGTGATCACCCCTCTCGGCGCCGTGATTGGGGAAATGGAGATACGGGGAAATGCAGTTCCACTTAAGCACACCAAACCATCCTAGCTTCGATCGGCGGACCGCCCTGCAAGCCGGCTCGATCGGCTTGCTGGGTCTGGGCATGAATCACGTCGCAGGTCTGCGCGCGATGGCCGACCAGTCGCCAACGCGCCGGCAGCGAGCCGTCATTTACATCTTCCTCTCCGGTGGATTAGCGCAGCACGAGAGCTTCGACCCTAAGCCCGAGGCCCCCGACAACGTCCGCGGCGAGTTTGTTCCCATCGCCACCCAAACGCCCGGCATCCGTATCTGCGAACACCTGCCGATGCTCGCCGCGTGCAGTAGTAAATGGGCCCTCGTTCGATCGCTGACGCATCCCTACAACGATCACTCCACCGGCCACCACGTGATGCTCACGGGGCGAACTCCCACGCCGGCCGGCTTCGACGGCAATCGCCCCAAGCCAACCGATTTTCCATGCATGGCATCCGTGGTTTCGAAAGTGATGCCGCAGCGCAACAACTTGCCGCCGGCCGCCGTCTTGCCCGAGCGATTGGTGCACGTGACGGGCCGCACGATTCCAGGGCAGTTCGCGGGCGAAATGGGAGAGGCCCACAACCCTTGGTTGATCGAGGCCAGCAACTACAAAGACACCAACTACACCCACGGAGCGTTTCCCGAGTACGGCTTCCAACGCCAAAAGGGACGAACCACACCGCCGGGCTATCGCTTCGAGGCTCCGCGGATCGAGCTCGCGGGCGGAATGTTGCGTGACCAGTTTCAGTCACGTTTATCGCTACTCGATTCGATCGAAACGCAGCGCCGCGAACTTGATTCCGGCGCACGCGTTCGCGAGTTGGATCGGCACCGGCAAACCGTTGTTTCGATGCTGATGGAAGGGCGCGTCCATCGCGCGCTCGATGTCCATGCGGCCGAAGATCGCTTGCAAGATCGCTATGGCCGCAATTCGTTCGGCTGGTCGCTGCTGATGGCGAGACAACTGGTCGAGGCAGGTGTCAGTCTCGTGCAAGTCAATCTCGGAAACGACGAATCGTGGGACACCCACGAAGCCGCGTTCTCGACGCTGCGCAACTATTTGCTCCCGCCGACGGACCGGGCCGTTTCCGCCTTGATCGAAGACCTATCCGACCGCGGCATGCTCGACGATGTTCTGATCGTGATGGCCGGCGAGTTCGGCCGGACGCCAAAGGTCTTTACTTTTCCAGGCGCCGAGACGAAATTGCCCGGCCGCGATCACTGGGGAGCCGTGCAAACGGTCTTCTTTGCAGGCGGCGGTGTTCGCGGCGGGACCGTCATCGGCGAATCCGACCGCATCGGCGGCTACCCCAAGGCCGATCCACAAACGCCTGAAAACATGGCGGCGACGATCTACGAATCGCTAGGACTCCCACGCACCGTCGTTTGGAACGACCAGTTCAATCGCCCCCACCACGTCTATCACGGCGAACCGATTAAGGGTTTGACGTAAAGCCAAACGCTTACGTGAAGTCTTGGCTCAGTGGCTTGATGATCACGTCCGGGATATGCGCGTGCGGCGGCAATTGCGCAATGGCAATCACCAGATGGGCCACGTCTTCCGGTTTGAGCATGCTGGCTCGGCGCTCGGCGCTAACTGCCTGCGGACGATGTTCCAAGATCGGCGTATCGACTTCGCCCGGGAACACCGACGTCACGCGGATGCCGTTCTTCGAGTCTTCGTTCCCCACGCCTGTGCTTAGCGCGGCAACGGCGAACTTCGACGCGTTGTAGGCAATGCCACCCAGCGGCGCCGCGCGCTTGCCGGAGGTCGAGCTGATGTTGATGATCACGCCATCCTTTTTCGCGCGCATCCCCGGCAGCGCCGCGTGCATGCAGTTGTAAACGCCCGTGGTGTTGATCGCCATCACCTGGTCGAACTGCTCGGGCGTCATCTCAACCATGCTGCGGGTCTTGATGTTCACGCCTGCTGCGTTGATCAGAATATCGAGCGGTCCGAGCGTCTTCTGAGCCCAAGCGAACAGAGTATTCACGCTTTGGCGATTGGAAACATCGACCTCGTGGCACTGCACCGCATGCTCGCCCTTGATG
The DNA here is from genome assembly GCA_964636985.1 of uncultured Pirellulaceae bacterium. GTDB lineage: Bacteria > Planctomycetota > Planctomycetia > Pirellulales > Pirellulaceae > CAZWSX01. The sequence continues at coordinate 356,148 of CAZWSX010000003.1, forward strand.
CCCGCGGCAGCTTGCTTAAGCACATCGCCACGTCGTCCCGCAATCGCCACGCGACTTCCGTGCTGGGCAAAGGCTTCGGCGATTCCCAAACCGATTCCACTACCGCCCCCGGTTACCAATACCGTCTTTCCAGCCAGATTCGTAATCATTTGTGCAACAACTCAGTGGAACTCGAAGCAGAAACAGGCAACAAGGGCTTCAACGTAACAAGTTTCAGCCGGGAATTAAGGGGGCGCCCGTCACGCTGCCCCGCGCATCTTAATCCCAGTCCAACGAGAGGTCGGCCAGCTTCTGCCGCAGGATGCCCAGATCCCAAACGCGCACCGCATGTTCTCCTTCGCAGAGCACGTAGAGTCGCGGCGACTCTTTGTCGAATTGCACTCGAATGGCAGGGCGGTTGAAGTTGAGGGTGAGGACGTGGGTGCATTCCCGATCTTGGACTTTCCAAAGCCGCACCGTTTTATCGCGCGATGCCGACGCCAAATAGGGATCGCTGGAACCGTTGTCGAACGCGAGGGACGTGATGCCCTTGGTATGACCCTGCGGCTGCGCAATGAGGGTCCCATCGACAGACGACCGAATTTGAATCGTACCAGCAGTGCATCCAGAAGCGACCATTGTTTCGCCGGCGCCTATCGCCAACGCGTTGACCGATCCCGGCATCCCCGACCATTCGTAAACGGGGACTGGATTTTTTTGGTCGAACAACAGACACTCCCCTTCGCGCGTTCCAACTGCCACCCGCCGCTCCCCGACGACGAGCGACTTGAGGCTCGAACGTCCTTCAGGACCGAGAGGAAGAGTCCATCGAAAGAATTCGGTGAAATCGGAGGCGTTCGTTCCCACCAAAGATCGCGCATTTTGCGCCGACCACAAGGAGTTCCCCTGCGGATGGTATGCCAAATGTTCAACATCCGGAGCCGATATCGCGCGCCAATGATCGGGAGCATCGCTCAACGACAATTCATTCGCACATCCGAACGCAATCTGGGAGGCGTCGCTCGCCGCTGCAAACTTTTCGGGCCACGTTGAAGTCGAAGGAGTGATGGTGTGGACATCCAAGGGCAGAGGTTCATCCGGCTTCCATCTCGAAAACTCGTATTGGTCTTGCACTTCCACGCCGTGTCGGTGAGACATAATTGCCAATTGCCGACTTCGATCGAACAAATGCATCCCGACAATCGGATCGGCCTGAATCGCCGCATAGGTTGCCGCCGTGAGGCCATGGACTTCATAGACGGCCACCTTTTGGTTCGCGGTCACATACAACGCTCGCCCGTCGGGATGGAAGGCCAGTCGGAGCTCGTTCGCTACGCCGCCGATGTTGACCGAAGTCAACAATCGACCGCTGGCAACCTCCCAAATCTTCAGCGTCCGATCGTCGTCGCCGCCGCAAGCCGACGCGAGGAGCGACGAGTCGGGCGAAAACGCCAAACCGTCGACATCGAAATTGCTGTGCGCGACGCGGACGCCGTCTTCCGACATCTCTCGCATCGGCGCTCTCGAATCGGAAATCGGGCGAATGCGTACCGCGCCGCCGCGTGCATAGGCCACGTAGCGGCCGCAATGACTTACGCAAGGTAGTTCGCCACACGCCGGCTCGGCTTGCTCTCGACCAGATACCGGCTCGAGGGATCTTGGATGGTAGATCCCAGTCAACCAACCGTGTTCGTCGACGACCGCCAGCCAGGCACCATCCCGCCGATCCAAAAACAAACCTTTAATGCTTCGGCCGGGTGCCGTCTGACGAGACGCCACTTCAACGGCAGGTTGCCCGATGGTCCAGGCCTTCAAGTAACTTGCGCTCGCCGTATAGACTGTCTTTTTGTCTCGATCGAACGCCACCTCGACGATCGGTTCGGAGGGATGCGCCAGCCAACTTGTCTCTTTGAAGTCGCCTTGAAGATCCCAGCACCAGAGCATCCCGTTTCGCGCGCCTACGAATAGGTAGCGCCCGTCCAAACTGAACGACATACTGCGAGGGCCGTTCGGCCGTCCCGCCTTGGCTTCGTAGTCCGGATCGGGCAGGAAGGGGAACTCCTTGATCAACCTCCGTGTCTCCACATCGAAGACCTTGACGTAGCGGAGGCTCGGCGCCCGGTTGGGCGAAGTTGCCAACGTCTTGCCATCCGGAGAGATGGCCACAAGGCTGTTGGACTCGCCTTCGGCAAACGCTCCCGTTTCGCGTAAATCGAATCCGCCAATGCATTCGGCAGCGAGATTTCGCAGCTCGAGCGCATCTTTGCTGGTGGTATCAAGCCGACTCGCTTCGCGGAGGTCGCTCAACCCCTCATCAATCCACCCCAAAGAGCGTTCCCGATTGCGATTCTCGACGCGTTGCACAATGGAAAAATAGCTTTGGGTCGCGGCCAATTGCTCGGCCGATTCGGCCTTGATGGTTGCGGCCTTCGCGGCCGTGGCGGCTGCTGCAGCTTGAACTCGATACATCACGAGCATCGGAAGAAACACTCCGGCGAACAGAACAGCAGCCGCAATCAAGGCCGCCAGCGCCGGCTTCCTTTGACACCATCGCAGCGCCACTTCCAGGCCGCTGGTTTGTCGCGCATGGATCGGGACGCCGTCGAGAAATCGATCCAAGTCGGCCGCGAGTTCCGCTGCCGAGTCGTATCGCTTGGCCCGCTCCTTACGAAGGCACTTAAGGCAAATCGTTTCCAGATCCCGCGGAGTACCGGGCTGGAGAATGCGCGGTGCAACCGGTTCCTCATTCCGAATCAATGCGAAGGTTCCCACCAACGTCGACGCCTTGAACGGCGGTCGCCCCGTTAGCATTTCGTACAAGATCGCTCCCAGCGCATAGATGTCGGTGGCTGGCCCAATGGCATCAACGCGTCCCTCGACTTGCTCGGGCGCCATATAACTCGGCGTGCCAAACACGTCTCCGCTAACGGTCCGCTTGTCGAGCACGTCGAGTTGCTTCGCTAACCCAAAGTCCGCGATCTTGAGTCGAATCCGCGCGCTCACACCCGGAGTCGACGAGAAAGGCGTGGTGGTCTCTTCGACGGCCTCCTCGTCCGTGGCGTCTCGTCCGGCGACCAGAATGTTGCCCGGCGTCAAATCGCGGTGGATGACGTTGGAGGCATGAGCGGCCTGGACCGCTTTCGCCAATGATCGCGTCATGACGGCGGCATCGCGCGGCGGCAAGGGACTGTTCGCCAGGAGTTTCTTTAGCGTTCCTCCTTCGACGTACTCCAGCGTGAAGTAAGGCAGGCCTTCCCATTCGCCAATTTCGTGAACCTGCACGATGCCTGCGTGCCGCAAACGCGCCACGCTTTCGGCTTCGGCGCGAAACCTGGCGACCGTTTCGCTCGAGGCATGCGAGCCGGCGAGAATCATTTTTACGGCGACAATCCGTTTCAGTCCTGTTTGACGCGCCTTGTAGACGACGCCCATTCCGCCGCGACCGATCTCTTCCAGGATTTCGTATCCGGGCAGTTGCGGCACCGAAGGCGTACCGCGTACCGAGACCGACCCACCGTCCCACGAAATGCGAACGGGGCTTTCGCTGATCGATACCAACTTGGCGGTCACCAGCGGAACAAAATCATCCGCTGAAATGAACTCGTCCAGCTCGGGAAAGCGCGCCAGGTAATCCGACATCCGCGGCCGTTCGCCCCGTTTTCGTCGAACGGCCAGATCGATTCCCAAGAGTTTGAACAGCAACTCCCGCCTCAAGGCCGGCTCGACCCTCGTCAAAAGGCCTTCGATCGACGGCGACGCCTCTTCCGATTCGAGCGCTCGCTGATATTGATCGCAAAGCTTTTGCAGGGGATCCCCGCCTTCGCCTGACGAATCATGGGAGTCTGGAGGCATCGTTTGCTCTCATGGATGAAGTCCACAGACCTCACCGCAAATCGGCGGCTCAAAAGATCGCGACTCCCGGGAGAAGGAAGTACGAGAAGTACGGCCCCATTTCGACTTGGATCGCAAAGGGAAGCTGTAACATATCCGTTTTTTTGCACAATGCTGCAGAAATGGATCAGGTTCGCCGAGCTAACCGGCAACGTGCGTGGATGCTTTCCCCGAACCAAGTCCTTGAAGATCGCCGCGCTAGTGGCGTGCAGATCGCCTTTGACGCCTGAATTTGTTAGGCGCCGCCGTCACACCGCGACTTGCGAGGGGTTATCCAGCAGCGAATAATGGGGGCGGGGCGCGGTGGACGCGTCCAGCGCCTTTTCTAGCGCCCTTTTCGCGGATCGCGTTCGCATGCGGATGGATGACCAACCCCCGATCGACGGTGTGATCGAAGTTGTCACGCCCGAGAACATTATGATCCACTACCGCGCCGCCGGGCCTTATCGGCGCGTTCTTGCCTTTGCCATCGATATCACGCTTCTGGGAGTCACTCTCGCCATCATGTGGATGGCGATCGGCTTCGTCGCGACGTCGCTGGGAGTCGGTAGCGGCTTAGGATCGGGTCTCGGCTTGGTGGGCATGTTCATCTTGTGGTGGGGCTGGTGCGCCATCCAGGAAGCCATGTGGAACGGACGTACGCTAGGCAAAATGGCAACCGGCCTGCGGGTTCTCACCATCGACGGCCAACCGATTCAATGGTCGCACGCATTGCTTCGCGGATTGATGCAAGGCATCGATCTTTCCCCGCCGATCACCGGCTACATCGTGATGGCAATGAACGACCGCTACCAACGTCTAGGCGATTGGGCCGCCGGAACAATCGTCATTAAAGAAGACCGGCAGTGGCTGATGGGCGTCGCGAAGATCGACGACCCTCGTGCCATTCAACTCGCAGCTTACTTGCCGCCCGACCTGGAAGTCTCCAAGACCCTCGCCAAGGCGCTCGCAACCTATGTCGAACGAAGGCGCTTCTTCATGGCCACGCGGCGAAGTGAAATCGCGCGGCACTTGGGAGCGCCGCTACTTCGACAGTTTGGCCTTCCGCCCGACACTAGCCACGACTTGCTCTTGTGCGCCATGTATTACCGCACGTTCATTGGCGATCACAAGGACGACGAGCGGCACGCCGCTGCCGTCGCGCTGGCCACCCAAGCGGTCGGCACGCCAGCATGGGGAATGTATGGCGGCCAGCCCGGTTTGGCCTACTCCCCCATGGCACCTGCCGCGCCGTGGCAAGGCGGCCCTGTTGCAGTGGGCATGTCCCCTCACGGCCCCGTGTGGCCGCAGCAGCATGCCAATCATCCCGACGGCACGGGCATCGTCTTCGTCAATCCGCCGGGATCGACGCCGGCCGCTTCCACGTGGTCCGCTTCTGCGCCGCAACAGGGAGGTCCGCGATGAAAGTAGCCGAGTTGCTCGAACGCCGGCGCGTCAATTGGCAGGAACTCGAAGTCCTGTGCGATCGCATTGATACAGGGAAAACGACCGCCCGGGAGTGCGCCCGTTTTTCGTCCTTGTATCGAGCCGCTTGCGCCGACCTGGCGCTCGCCGAGTCGCATCACCTGCCGCAAAACACGGTGCAGTATCTTCACCGCCTGGTCGCCCGCGCGTGTAACAAAATGTATCGCGGCGGCAAGACCGACTTGGAAAAAGCGCTCGATACGTTGCTGCAAGTCGTTCCGCAGCGGGTCTTCAACGATCGCTGCATTCAGACCACGTTCGCGTTGTTCTGGGGGATGTTCTTACTGAGCGCCTTTCTGGCATACAACCGTTCGCTATGGCCCGACTACGTGAAAACAGTAGTCGGCGACGACGAGATCCACAGCGTCGAGGAAATGTACGACAAGCCGATCGATGGGACGCGCCGATCGGAAGATCAGAATGCCTTCATGGGCGGCTTCTACGTTTGGAATAACGCCGGCATCGGCTTGCGCAGTTTCGCCGGCGGAACGATCGTCCTGCCGGGGCTCCTGACCCTCGCCTACAACGCGATTCTGCTGGGGGCAATCTTCGGCCACATGGCGCGGCCCGAAGTCGTCCAAGGCGAGAACTTCTTTCACTTCGTCACGGCGCACGGCCCCTTTGAGCTTACTGCCATTGCGCTAGCGGCCGGCGCGGGGCTGCGCGTCGGGCTGGGATGGCTGGCCCCTGGCGATCTCAAGCGGAGCGACTCGCTCAGACAAGCCGCCAGCGACATGCTGCCGGTCGTCGGCGTCGCCACCATTTTGTTCTGCCTCGCCGCCATGATTGAAGGATTCATCTCCCCTTCGTGGCTACCTTATATCGTCAAAGCACTGGTAGCCGGGTTTTCGAGCATGTTGCTCACCTGGTATTTCGTCGTTTTGGGCTGGCCCCGTGGAGGCATAGGTGCAGCTCGATAAAACGCGAATTGTCATTCGCGAGCGGGACTTGCCCGATACGCTCGACCTCACGCTGCAAGTCATCCGACGATTCGCTGGCGGCTTGATCATACCCATGCTGCTGGGGATCGTTCCCTTTGCGCTGCTCAACTACGTCTTGATCGGCTGGATGTCTCCCCTCGCGGTCGAAGCCGCTCGGGAACAAATCGCGCAAATGCAAGGCAGCCCCTTTGAAAGCAACGTTTCGGCAGCCTTCACCGAGGAAGGCCTCCGCTACGTTTGGGCTATGTTTCTGCTCGTCTTCTGGCAGGGGCCGGCCGCGACCGCCATTGCAACCGCCTGGCTGGGCGGCGCGGTGTTCCAGCGCGATCAATCCTGGGTCGAGGTTCTCCGCGATGTCGGAAAGCTCTTCCATCGCCTGCTGTGGACCCAGTTTGTCCTCCGCGGCGTCATCGTCGGGACATGCTTGCCGCTTTTGTTCACCGAGAACTTTCAATTCGGCTGGGAACTCGGAGTGCCGATTCTGCTCTTGATCTACGTCGGCCTGCTTCGCATGCTTCGTCCGTACATGAACGAAATCGTCTTGCTCGAGCGCAATCCCCTGCTCGCGAAGACCGAGAACACCATGACCATCGGCCGCCGCAGCAACTTTTTGCACAGTCCCAGTTCGTCCGATTTGATTCTCCGCGCCATCGTGGCCGCGGTCGTCGGAGGCACCCTTTGCGTGACCATTGTCAGCTCTCTTTACTCGGTGGGCTGGTATCTCCTCAACGAGCGTTGGTGGATCAGCCGGGTGGGGCTCGACATCATTATCCCCTTCGCCATGTGGTCCGTAGTCGCCTTCATGGCCGTGTTTCGATTTCTCAGTTATCTGGATCTCAGAATCCGATATGAAGGATGGGAAGTCGAATTACTCATGCGGGCGGAAGCCGAACGGCTCGCCAAACAGTTTCACTAGTTCCGGATCGTTTGCGTGTCGATGCCCCTCAACAACACGAGCAACCCATATAGCACGCCCGTCATGCGCACGCTGGCTGGCCGTGCCATTTCACGCCGCCTGATGGTCGCGGTGCTGTGTTGCGTCTGCGGGGGGTATACGGCGAACTTGCCCCGCCCCGCATCGGCGTTCGAGGTGTACGACGAAGAAGACGATGAACCGGTATCGCAAAAGTGGAACACGCCGGTTGCCAAATCGGCTCCCGAGGTATCGAATTCGGAAGCTGAATCAAACGGTCGCGATGCGCTCCGATCCTTGAAGAAAGCACCCTGGTACGATGCCGAAGCCGATGGACTCAAGTCGATCGACCCGCCCACGGTCGTCGAAGACAAAGGTAGCCGCGGCACCTGGGAAGGCAAACTGGACGATCCGCAGACCAAAACCACAACCACGGCAGGAACGTGGGATTTTTCGCTCTGGAATATCTTGGGTTGGATCTTGCGCGGGTTTATCTTCCTGATCATCGCCGCCATACTCGGCACGATTGGCTTCGTTCTATTTCGCTACTTCAATCTGGCCAGCTATTTTGACGACGGCACATTAGGCGACTCGACACTCGACGAAAAAATCCCCGAAACACCCGCCGACAAGATCGAGGAACTCCCCTTCGACGTCCGAGCGGTCCGCGGCAATCTGCTCGACGAAGCCCGCGCCTGCTACGAGCAAGGCGATTTCAACCGCGCCGTGGTTTACCTGTACGGGTACCAGCTGGTTCAACTCGACAAGCGGCAGCAAATCGAACTCGCCAAGGGAAAAACGAATCGGCAGTATCTGTGGGAACTCCGCAGCCGCCGCGAAATGAAGAACTTGATCGAACCGACCGTGGTCGCATTCGAGGATGCTTTCTTCGGCGAACACGATCTCGATCGCTCGCGCTTCGAGCCCCTCTGGAAAAACGTCGATCGCTTTCATCAACTTTTGGAGCAGCCGGTATGATTTGCTTGCAGCTCCGCTACTTAATGGCTGCGCTCGCTGTCACCATCCTCGCTACGGTTGGCTGCGGAAAGAGCGAGTTGCCGGTCGAGTACGGCAAACGCCAGGCCTCGCCGGCGGGGCAAAGCGTTTCCGGAACGGCGGCTCTCGAAAAACTGTTCGAACTGAACGGCTCCACGGTCCAAGGCTCCGCCAAGTTGTCGGACCGCTTGGAAAAAGCGCAAATCCTGGTATGGACGCCCGATTCCTTTAAAGGCCCCTCCAGCGCGGAACGCAAGTTCCTGGAAAAGTGGCTCTATAACAATGGCAACGGCGGGCGAACGCTGATCTACATCGGCCGCGACTTCGACCCCGCCGAACGTTATTGGGAATTGATCGCCGCCAACAGTAAATCGACCGAGTCGTTCGAACGCAAACGTCGCTGGGCCGACGTCAAATCGAAGAACGAGGCCGAGCGCGCCGCCATCCCCGCACGTCAATCGTACGAGTGGTTCGACATGCTCGGCGGCATGGGCGAACGCAAAATCGATTCGCTCGACGGCCCCTGGGCCGAGGGCATCGATCCCGCGAAGGCCGACCTGTGGTTGAATACCCGGCTCGATCTTCCCTTTGGCAAGGTTGCCCCCGCCATCCCAACGCCGGTGTTTTTGCCGCCGTGGGCCAAAAAGCAAGCGCGGAGGCCCGTGGCGCCCAGTGTTCAACTGGGCACTGGGAACAGCGAGATCCTGTTGCAAAGCGAGAATGATATTCTCGCGTTCCGCCAAACGTGGGATGCCGCGCCCAATTCGCAACTGATCGTGGTTGCCAACGGATCGTTTAGCCTCAACATGCCGTTGGCCAATGCCGAGCATCGCAAGCTTGCCATGCGAATGGTTCGATCGTGCCCCAGCAAGGGGAACGTCGTCTTTCTCGAAAGCGGAGAGAATGGCCTTCCCGTTAAAGAGCAGTCCGATGGAGAGCGGGGTAACGCGTGGCGCCTGATGATGTCGTGGCCGCTGGGAGTGATTGTGCTTCACTTCTCGGCGTTAGGGCTGGCGTTCCTCATTGCCCGCTTCATCCCGTTCGGCCGCGCCCGATCGATTCCCAAAACCAAACTGGCCGACTTCGGCAAGCACGTCGAAGCCCTGGGGCACTTGATGGCGCGAACCAAAGACTACGGCTACGCGACCAGCAATCTACAGCAATACCGGCTGAAAGCTCGCCGCGCCTCCGGCGTTCGCCACGATCAGGCGCGTGTTTTGGAAGTCGCCCCCGGAGCGATTCACGACGTCAAGCTCAAGGCCTCTCCGATCGAATTGAAACTTCCCTCGCGCATCCCCACAGCCGGGACAAGTGCATCTGGCGGCGCGACAGCGGCCACGATCCTCGCCGAGCCTCCTGCGGAACCCCATGCTGTGGCGGAAAGCCCGGCTGCCACCCACGAAGCAAAGCCGGAGCCAGCACCTCCGCCAGATGGTGCTGCCACCTAGCATCGCCGCAGCGTTAGAATCATCACCATTCGCAAAAAACCGCAATACTCTTCAACCCAGCACTCTTTAATCGACGCCAGTTGATCCAACAATAATCCATGAGCACGACACCCTTTGGCACAAGCGGCTCGGCCGCCGCTGGCGTTGAGTTTCCTTGTTCGGGCTGCAGCCGAATGTTGAAAGTCCCCGCCACCGCGGTGGGCAAACAGGCCAAGTGCCCCCAATGCGGCGTGGTCCAAACCATCCCCGGTCAGTCCAGTGTCGCGCAAACCATTCCCGGGCTGGCGACGATGCAAGGCCCCGCCCCGCAGACGCCTCCCTCGTTCGGCCATGCGCCCAACTTTGGCCAGCCTGCTGCTCCTCAGTCGAACTTCGTCCCTCAGTCCAACTATGGTTCGCAGCCAGGTTACGGATCGCAGCCGGGCTTTGGGCAGCAACCTGCTTACGGTCAACAATCGGCTCATCCCCCGGCGCCGCCGCGGCCGATCCCGCAAATGTCCTTTCAGCCGCCAGCCGCCGCACCACCGGCACCTGGTCCCATGCACCTGACTCCGGCACCCGCCCAACAGCCACAGCCGTCCGCGGCGCCGATGGGGCACGGGCAAAGTGGTTTCGCCGCCACGCCGGCCCGCGAAACACCAACGAAACTTTTGTTCGACAAGATCGCCAGCGAGATCGCCAAGATCTATGTCGGGCAAGACGAACTCGTTCTCGGCTCACTGGTGGCTTTGTTTTCCAACGGCCACGTCTTGATCGAAAGCGTCCCAGGGTTAGGCAAGACTCTCTTCGTCCGCACGCTCGGCCGCGTGCTCGGTTTGCCCTTCGGCCGCATCCAGTTCACGGCCGACTTGATGCCCAGCGATATCACGGGCGCACCGATCTTCGATATGAAGACGCAGGAGTTCCGCTTCCGGCCGGGCCCCGTTTTCACGCAGCTTCTGCTGGCGGACGAAATCAATCGCTCGCCGGCCAAAACCCACGCGGCTCTTTTGGAAACCATGCAGGAATACCGCGTCACCATCGACGGCAAGAGCCATCCGCTGGAACGCCCGTTCTTGGTCTTGGCAACGCAAAACCCCATCGAGTCGGAAGGGACCTACAACCTTCCTGAAGCGCAGCTCGACCGTTTCATGTTCAAGCTCGTCGCCAACTACCCCAAGGAAAACGAGGAACAAGACATCCTCAAAATGCACAGCCGTCAGGAGGACGTCAATTTGCAGCTGAACGACAAGCTCGAGCAGGTCACCAACTGCCAAGAGATCCAAAAGATCATCCAGGAAAATGCCCAGGTCCATATCGACGACCGGCTAGTCGACTACATCACCAAGATCGTCCGGCTCACGCGCCAGTGGCGCGAACTCCACATGGGGGCGTCGCCTCGTGCCGGGATCGCGCTCATGCAGGCCGCCCGCACGCTGGCCGCCTTTAGCGGCCGCGACTATGCCGTGCCCGACGACGTGGTCCAACTTTCGCTTCCGATTCTGCGCCATCGCGTGGTGCTCACTGCGGAGGCCGAAGTGGAAGGAAAGAAAGTCGACGACGTCCTGGTTGAAATGATCCGTTCCGTGGAGGTCCCACGCTTTTGAACGACTTCTTCGAGCGACTGTACAAGCTCGGTCCCTTGCTGACCGAATACCCGATCATCACGTTGATCGCGTTCGCGTCTCCGTTTGTCGTCCTGGCGGCGGTCAAGCGGATTCGTCCCAGCAACCTGCTTTTGCTGGGCATGCTGGCCGCCAGCTTGTTCAATTTCTCGATCCTGATTTCCAACGACGCCCTGCCGTTCATCTTGGTGGTCGACGTCGTCCTCGGCATCCTGGCCGCGATCGACGCCTTTACGCTTCCCAGCCGCAAGGCGCTCGCCTGCCAGCGACAGGCGTTGCGAGTGGTCTCGCTGCAAAAGCCGCATCGCGTCACGCTGCAAATCGTCAACCAATCGAATCGTCCCATCCGCTTGCGCATCCGCGACGACGCGCCGCAGGGGTTCGCGGCCACGCCCGACGAGTTCGCCCGCGTCCTGGCACCTCGCAGCCGCACGTCGCTGCAATACGATTTCTCAGCCTCGCGGCGCGGCGCGTTCGAAATGAACCGCGTCTACGTCGAATGCCAAAGCCGCTGGCGATTGTGGACGCGGTTGATGGAATACCCCGTCAACAGCGTCTTCCACGTCTATCCCGATATGCGGCAATTGGCCCAGTACGCCGTGATGGCGCGGACCAATCGCCTGAGCCTGCTCGGCGTCCGCCGCACGCGCCGGATCGGAACCGATAACGATTTCGAACGGCTCCGCGACTACACCTTCGACGACAACTACAAGCACCTCGACTGGCGCAGCACCGCTCGCCGCAACAAGCTGACCGTCAAGGATTTTCAAACCAGCCAAAGCCAGCGGTTGATCTTCATGATCGACTGCGGCCGCATGATGACCAACGAGTCGGGCGGCATCAGCTTGCTCGACCACGCGCTCAACGCAATGCTGATGCTCGCATGGGTGGCGCTCAAGCAAGGGGACTCCGTCGGGCTGATGCTCTTCTCCGATCGGATCCTGGCCTACGTTCCGCCCAGCAGTGGCATGGGGCACATGAACCAACTGCTGCACGCTTCATTCGACAAGTTTCCCGAAGTCGTCGAATCTCGCTACGACCTGGCGTTCTTGCACCTGAACCGCTACTGCCGCAAGCGCTCGCTGGTGGTCTTGGCCACCAACGTGATCGACGAGGTCAACGCACACCAGATCCACAGTTACCTGCTCAACCTGGTCGGCAAACACTTGCCGATGGCCGTGCTGATGCGAGACCACTCGCTTTTCGACATCGCCGACGGTCCGACTAACACCGCCGAAGCTCTCTACCGCGCCGGCGCTGCCGCCGAAATCTTGAACTGGCGGCACCAGGTTCTCACCGACCTGGAACACGCGGGCGTCCTGATGCTCGACACCTTCCCCGAAGACATGACCGCGCCGCTGATCAATCAGTACCTGGCCGTTAAAGCGCGGAACATGCTGTAGACCGTGCGCAGTGCAGACGCGAGGGCGCGAGGCGGTGGCGAAGTATCAAGAAGATATGCCGCTCGGAGAACTCGCCGAGGAAGTGTCGCGGCACCTTCGAAAGCCGTGCCATCTCCGCAAAATCAGCGGCTATCTCAACCGCACCGAAGTCTTCACGGTGAATGCCGATGAAGCGGTCGTAAAAGCGTACCACCACGCCGCGGATTCCAAATTCGCTCGCGAAGTCTCGGCGTACCGCGCTCTCGAAGGAACTCCTCTTCCGGTCGCAACGCTCTTAACAGCGAACAAGCTCAAGGATGGCACGCCATGGATTTGTCTGAGCTACCTGCACGGCGATCCCGCCGACCACATGCTGCCGAAGCTCACGCTGGACCACGATGCTCAACTGTTGAGAGGCATCGGGGCCGTCACGCAACAGTTGCACGAAATCCGCTTCGACCCCGCGCAAACGCTCGACGAGAGAGTCCGCCCCACAAACACGATGGAAAGCCAGATCGTGGAACGCTATCGACGTTTCCGTGACGTTGTCCTGGAACGGAACGACCCTTGCCGCGACGTTCAGTCGGCGGCATCAACGTCATTCGAATCGGCAGTTGCGGCGACATCTTTTATCACCGGCCAGATCCAGCCGTGTCTTGTTCACGGCGATTTGTCGACCAGGAACTTCCTCGCCTTATGTTCGTCAGATATCCAGATTTCCGGAATGCTCGATTTCGAACGCAGCACATTCGGCGACCCAGCCCAGGACCTGGCGATGATTTGGATCAAGGACCTGCAAGGCAGGCCGCCGCGCGAAACGGCCTTTCAGCAAGGCTACGGGCAACTCTCCGTGGACATCCGCCAGCGCGTGCGAGTCCACGCGATCGGGCAGCTATTCGAAATTGCGAGTTGGTCCTGGGAAATGGATCGTCCGTTTTTCGAGTTTGCGATGGCAACACTCCCGCGGTTGATCTCAAGCGATCGCGAACTTTTTTCGGCATAGCCGCAGTATCGCAAGCCAATTCCGTGAACCATTACCAAGCAGGCGCCTCGCCGCCGTTGGGAGTGACGATCGTCCAAAAGACTTGCACGTCAATTTGCGGACTAATCACGCGTACCGAGCTATCGTGCATCGCCGCCAGCAACCCGCCCCGCTGCAGCGCCTGCGGAATGGTGGAGTCGCACTCCGTTTCTTTCGGCATGACCTGGAACTTCTTGTTGCGAACCGATGGATACGTGACCCGGTTGTCGGTGATGGGGACGACGTCGTTCCATCTGGCGCCCGCGAACGTGTTGGGCCGCGGCTGATCGGCAGGCGGTGCCACCCGCTCCATATCGTCGTCCACGTCCTGTAGCTGACTCAACGTAACCATCGTGCCGTCGACCATGAAGATAAACCGGCCGCACACCGAGTAGTGCTCGGTGTACAACAACGTATTGCTCTTGCCATCTTCAATGTCGGGCCGCCGCGCATTTCGCAGCCGATTGCGATACTCCAAAAAATCGTTTTCGCAGTAGCTAACCGCGTTAGGCCAGGCCACCGACGACGTAGGATCGTTGGGACTACGCAGGACTGTGGGATTGCCTTCGCGCGCCTCTCTTCGCCATTGCGCCAAGTGATTTGTGTTTGATTCCGATGCCATGTCGTCGGCCAGCGCTAGCTGGCGGAGGTTGCTTTTACTCAGCGTCGTCCTGGCGGCAGCCCGCGCCGATTGGACACCAGTTAGCGTCAGCGCAACCAACACGCCGATGATGGCCATAACTACCAGAAGCTCAACGAGTGAAAGGCCCGCACGAACGCGAGAAGACGAGATCATAGAAATTTGCCCGAGGGAACCGTGGAAGAGGAGAGAACGGCCTCGAATCGACAAGCGCAATCGTATGCTATTCCAAGCCACAAGCAATAGTTTTTTGCTATTGGCTTGCTTGATTGGGCGCGGAAAGCAAATAGACGTCGAACTGCCCGTCCCGCTCGCAAATCGCAGCCAGGCTCTTTCCATCAGGATGCCAGGCCGGGTAATCGTCGCGTTCAGGGTTCTCCGTCCATCGCTGAACGTTTTTCCCGTCGCGGTCCATCACATAAATTTCCGCGTTGCCATCGCGATGGCTGACAAAAGCGATCCGTTTCCCGTCGGGCGAGAACCGTGGACGAATATCCTGCAGCGGCGAATCGGTCAGCCGCGTCGCGAGGCCGCCTTCAGCCGGCATCACGTAGATTTCGAAATTGCCGTCGCGGGTCGAGCTGAAAACAAGCTCTGTGCCGTCAGGCGAGAAGTCGGGCCAGTTGTTGAAGCTGCTGGCGTCGGCCAGCTCCTTGCGGTCGCGCCCATCAGCGCCGATCGAGATCAATCGCTGCCCGCCGCCATCGGGAAAGTTAAACGCGATCCGCTTGCCGTCGCTCGAAATCGCCGGGCTACGAAGCCCCGAAAATCCGGCCGCCGGCGGAATCTCCACTTCCTCGTCGCGCTCGGAATTGCGAACGCCGATGGCCACGCTCAAGGGACCTTTGAGTCGCAAGAAAACATAGTGCGGACTGTTGCGCGCCCAATGCGGTTCGAACTCGCTGGTCGATGCCTTCGGATGCAGCGGCTCGGCTTTCTTCGTCTCCAGATCAAGCCGCATCAATCGCAACAGCGTCGGCTTCTCGAGTTCCGCATACAGAATCGATTTCTGCTTCCAATCGAACGTAGGGCTGAACTTGAGCCGCCCATCCTCGGTAAGGCGAATCGGCTCGGCGGACGACGCTACGCTCGCCAAAGCAAGAGTAACCAGGACCAATAGTCCTATCCGCGCCATAAGGCCTCCCGCTCAAACCAGCCCAGGAATAACGCGACCATTCGCTAGCACGCGCATCTCCGCGCGGGCTTCGGAATTGACGCCTGCCAGCTCGGCAATCGTCGTACCAACGTGCAGCGGCGAATAGGGCTCGGTCTTGGGGTATTCCCCGCGAGCATCGCTCTCGCCGATCACGCGCCCGGGTTCGACTCCCGCGCCCGACCAGAGCGAGAAGTAGCAAGGCGGCCAGTGGTCCCGCGCCGCCCGTGCGCTAATGCGGGGCGTTCGTCCGAATTCCCCCATGCACACCACCAAGGTCTGATCGATCAACCCGCGGTCGTACAAGTCGTCCAATAGCGCCGAGTAAACGCGATCGAGAATCGGGCAGTGCCAGTCTTGCAACAACTCGAAGTTGTAGATGTGCGTATCCCAACCGAACTCGAAGCCGGGATTGATCGCCTCGACGTGCCGACTGTAGTTCAGTTGGATATAAGGAACACCTGCCTCGGCTAAGCGCCGCGCAAGCAGCGCGCTTTGCCCAAAAACGGTCCAGCCATAGCGATCACGGGTCTTCTTGGATTCTTGCGTCAGATCGAAAGCAGCCTTCGCCGGGCCATTGGTCAACAAATCGAAAGCCCGGCTCGTCGCACGATTCCATGGCCCGCCAAGATCGTGTGCCGCAGCCACCCGATCGAGCCGCTGCGACAGCTGCCGCCGATCGACTATCCGCGCGGGGTTGATATCGTCGAGCCACTGCAAGCCCGGCAGATTGATTTCCCCTTGCTGGTCGCAACCAATCAAAAACGGATCGTGTGCTCGGCCCAGCGTCCCGCCGCCAAAGCCTTCGATGCGGCGAGCACCGTCCATCACAACGCCGCTCGCGATCGAAAAGAACGGCGGCAAAACGTCGTCATGCCCGCGATGCTTGGCGATGATCGAGCCAAAGTTCGGCTGCACCGGCTGCGGCAGCTCCTCGAAGCCCGTGAGCGCCACCGTTCCCGCATCAGGGTGTCCCGGCGCCGTCGTCGCGTGCGACCTTACCAGCGTGAAGCGATCGCTCCGTTTAGCCATCTGCGGCAAGAGTTCGGTGAAGTGCACGCCCGGCGTTCGTGTGGGAATCACGCCAAACGGTCCACGAAACTCCGCCGGCGCGTTGGGCTTGGGGTCGCACGTATCGAGATGACTGGGAGCGCCCCACAAGAAGACAAAGATCACCGACTTCGCCCGTGCGCGCTTCGCGCTCTCCGCAGCAAGAGCCGAGGCGCCCATCCCCGAGATACCACTCAAGCTGGCGCCCAACGGGAGTGCCGTTGCCAGCCGCAACATCGAACGACGCGAGACGCCGCCGCAGGTGCGGGCGTCAAAGGCGCCGATATCGATGATGCGATCGTCCACCTTCGGGCTCCGAAACGATCCTGGTCACAAGAGAATACCAAGGCGACTAACAAACTCGTAATCGTTCGATCGAAAAGTAATTCGCGCCGGCTTTACATCGGGTCGCGAATCTCAGTTGCTTAACTACTTCACCTTCTAGCATACGCTCCCGAACAACTGCGACGCGACCAGGTAAGTCACAGCAAACGTGCCTTCGCGTCGTTGAACTCCCCTATGACATCTTATCGTCTTGGCCTGGCCACCATGCTCCTCGTTTCGGGGGCCTGCGGGCTTGTTTTTCAAACCACTTGGTTGCGCGCAACGCCGCGAAACATACCGCGCAACAAACGACCCGCTCGCGGCGCAGGCGGAACGCGATCTGAGAAGCTTCCGCGCTAACGCTCGGTAGCAAAGTTTTCGCAAAAAACCACCGCGGCCGCAACGAATCGTCAAGCTGCCGCTATCTAAGACCTGCGCTCGGTATAAAGTAGCTGAGACGAGGTGAGCGAACCCGTTCACCAGGCTTTCCGACGCTGAGAACCGCGACGCAACTGGGCACGTACCAGCCAAAGTGCTTTCGCACCCTTTGGCTTTTCGCCCAGTGGACCCTCGACATGACTTCTTATCGCCTCAAACTAGCCCTGATGCTGCTCGTTTCGGGAGCATGCGGGCTCGTCTTTCAAACCACTTGGCTGCGTGAATTCCGCCTGATCTTTGGTGGATCGACCCCCGCCACAGCCGCCGTGCTCGCCGTTTTTATGGGCGGGCTGGGAATTGGCAACGCTCTCTTCGGCAGCTTCGCCGAACGATCTAAAAACCCGCTTCGGCTCTACGGCTTGCTCGAAGGTGGAATTGCCCTCAGCGCCATGCTCAGCCCATTTGCTCTCAAGCTGGCGATGTCGATCTACACGCAACTAGGCGGACAGTCGGCCCTGGGGCCTCTCGGCGCCACGCTGGTGCGGCTTGGGCTCGCCACCGTGGTGATGGGCATTCCCACCATCCTGATGGGTGGAACTTTGCCCGCCGTCGCAAAAGCGGTCACCACTCATTCCGATGTCCAACGCCGATGGCTGGCCGCCTTCTACGGACTGAACACACTCGGCGCCGTCCTGGGCACTCTGTTGGCAACCTTTGTGCTGCTGGAAAGCCTCGGCCACACGGCAACGCTATTCGCTGCATGCGCTGCCAACTTGCTTTTGGCCGTGACCGCGTGGTTCATCTCGTCGAAGCCCGCGCCCGTCGAAGCCCTGCCAAAGAAAACCAAGCGCGAGCGAAAAAAAGAACACGACGTCAACCACATCGACGCGGAACGGCCCGCAAAGCCGACGGAAGAACTCGCGTTGCCGATGTGGAGCATCTATCTGACGGCCGCCCTTTGTGGATGCATCTTCTTCCTGATGGAGTTGATCTGGGACCGCATGTTGACGCCGCTCCTGGGCGGATCGACGTTCACCTTCGCCGTGATTCTGGCGACGGTCCTGTTGGGTATAGGGATCGGCGGTTTGCTTTACCCGGTGATCGCTCGAAGGTTTGGCGTTACCCCCGCGCTCTTGGCAATCATGTGCGCGGCACAGGCGCTGACGATTGCGATTCCCTTAGCCTTAGGTGATCAAGTGGCTGTCTTCACAGCTTGGGTCCGCTCTCACCACGTCTCGAATTTCGCCACCCTCGTCCGCAGCTGGTTCATGATCACGACGATTGTTGTCTTCCCCACATCGTTGATCGCGGGCATGCAGTTCCCCATTCTCGCCGCTTTGCTCGGCCGCGGCGATACCAATGTCAGTCGGCAGTACGGTTGGCTCGTCTTCTGGAACACGTGCGGCTCGATCCTCGGTGCGCTGGCCGGAGGCTTCGGGCTGATTCCATTGCTCACCGCCACGGGCGCGTGGCGTATCTCGGCAGCCGTACTGGCCGTGCTGGCCATCGTGTGGGCGATCGTCGCGATTTGCGCCACCACCAAGCGAATCGGCGCCGCGGCGGCATTTGCCATTACTGCTGTTGCCGTGGTCTGTCTCTTCGCCATGGGTCCCACACCCTTCTGGCGGCACAGCGGCATCGGGGCGGGACGCGTCCGGCTCGCCAAATGGGGAGCGAACGACGTCAAGAATACACTCCTGCAATATCGTTCCACGACCATCTGGGAGGCGGATGGCGTCGAGTCGTCCGTAGCCATCCAATTGACCGATGGCCTCTCGCTCTTGGTAAACGGCAAGTCGGACGGCAGCGCCATCACCGATCGCGATACGCAAATCATGCTCGGCCTCCTGGCGCCGCTTCTCCGCGAAAAACTCAGCGACGCCCTCGTCGTCGGACTCGGAACAGGCGAAACGGCCGGTTGGCTCGCCGAGTGTCCCGATACCAAGCGCGTCGACGTTATCGAACTCGAGCCCGCTGTCGGCGAAATGGGCCGCCGCTGCGGCGAGCTCAACTTCAACGTCATGAACCACCCCAAAGTCAATCTGATCTACAACGACGCGCGAGAAGTACTTCTTACCACGCCCAATCAATACGACCTGGTCGTCTCCGAGCCCTCCAATCCCTACCGGGCAGGCGTGGCCAGCCTCTTCACCGACGAGTACTACGCCGCCGCGAAGAAGCGCCTTCGGCCGCGCGGTGTCTTTGTGCAATGGCTCCAAGGCTACGAAGTCGATGTGCTCACCGTGCAAACCGTCTTCGCAACGCTGCTGCGGCAGTTCAAACACGTTGAGGTGTGGAGCGGGATCGCCAACGATTTGATCCTGGTCTGCCGCGACGATGACGAGCCTTACGACTGGGAAAACATCGGCTCGCGGCTGGGCCAACATCCCTTTCAGCAAGGAGTGCGGGCGGCATGGAACATGTACGACATCGAGGGCGTCGCCGCGCACTACGTGGCCGGAGTCAAAACGGTGCGCGGCCAGGCCGAGATCGCCGGCTTCTTCAACAGCGACGATCAAAACTCTTTGGAATACGCATTCGCTCGCTCCGTGGCCTCCTGGCAAGGTCAATCGACCGTCCAGGACGCAACGCTCTTTAGCATGATCGACCTGCGGAAAAAGGCGCTGCAAGACTCCGACGGCGAGCCACCAGCAAAGGACCTTGCCCCCGATCCCGAACGGACACGCGAACGTCGTATCTCAATGCTCGCTCGGCATCATGAGTCGCTGTTTGTCGAGGGCGAAGATTCAGCCAGGGAAGCTCGCCGCCTGTCGCTTCAACAGGCCGGAGAACGCGAAATCGAGAAGTCGCTGTACATTTGGGGCACGCAGACCGACGATCCTCACGACGCCATCCAATGCTGCTTGATGGCGCCGATCTTTGGTTTGAAAGACCCACCCAGGATGAAAGCCACCATCGATCGCCTGGCGAAATGGTCGCCCAACGACACCGCCGTGTTGGAACCGTACTACTACTATGTGATTCAAGACTTCGCCACTTGCGATAACAAGGTTTTTGAGGCGTTCGATCGATTGCGCTCGGACCCGTGGATCGACCACCACGTCGTGTTTTTCTTTTTCCGAGCGGTTGTTGCGCGAGGCCACGACGACAAGGAATTCCGGCGAAAGGCCTACGAGGCGCTGAAACAACCGTTTCCTGGATTCGCGGCCGACTTGGAACGCCGTTCCACCCTGATGGAACTTGCGGTAATGCTCGATCCAAAGACGGCCGCGGAGGCGTTCCGCGCGCACGAGCGCTACCTCGACTGGAGCGAACAGTACCTAAAACCCAGAGCAAACGCCTACCGCGCGGTCAACGATCCCATGACTGAACAAGCACTGCGCGACTTGGCCAACTTCCGCGCGAATAAGTAGCGCAATGAATTCTATTTACATCCCACAACGAGTTTCACGATGAATCGTTTTGCCGTTGCCTGCCTCTTTGCGGTTTCTGTCGTTCTTACCAGAAACGGCCTCGCCGACGACGTCTTGAAAGTCGGCGTCGCCAAAACCGACATCACGCCGCCTGTTGGCTGTCGAATGTGCGGGTACTTCAACGAGCGATTCAACACCGGGACCAAAGATCCCCTGCATGCCAAGGCCATCGCCTGGATTCAAGGCGAGACCAAGGTCGTCTTCGTCGCCTGCGATCTCATTGGACTCTCGGCCTCGATCACCGCCGATGCACGGAAGCAAATCGAAGCTCGGACCAGCACGCCGGCCGATCACGTTATCGTCCATGGAACGCACTCGCACACCGGGCCGCTCTACGGCGGCGCGATGCGGAACTACTTCCATCGTCTGGCCATCGAGCGCGACGGCAAGGACGCCGCCGAGCCCATCGATTACCCCAAGTTCCTCGCCGCGAAAATCGCCGAGGCCGCCGAAACAGCAATCAACAATGTCCGCCCCGCCACGCTAGAAACGGGCATCGGCGAAGAGACGGAACTCTCGTTCAATCGCCGCTGGCATCTGACCGATGGAACCGTTCAATTCAATCCAGGCCGCGGCAATCCCAAACTAGTTCGCCCAGCGGGTCCAATCGATCCCGATCTCGGCATCGTGCTGGTCCGCGACGCCGAAACCAAACAGCCGACCGCGAGCCTCACCTCCTTCGCACTCCACTTAGACACCGTCGGCGGAACGCTCTACGCAGCCGACTATCCCTACTACCTGGAAAAGGGGCTGCAAAGCAAGTTCGGCGAGAACTTCCTCAGCATCTTCGGCACCGGAACCTGCGGCGACATAAACCACGTCGACTTCCATCTCAAGGAGGCCCCCAAGCACGACAAGATCGAGTCTGACCGGATCGGCTCAGCCCTCGCTGAACGCGTGCTGGAAACCCTCCCGCGTCTGGAGCGGCAAACTCGCCCCATCCTGGCAGTGAAACGGACCGCGTTCGAGGCTCCCAAGCAGCAGTATCCACCCGAGCGCGTCGCAATCGCCAAACGCGACATGGCCAAAGTGGGAACCAACCAGGCCACGTTCCTGGAACAAGTCGAAACGGTCAAGATCGTCGAGTTAAGCGAACACGAGCCGGACACCGTTCAAATCGAAGTCCAGGCAATTCGCCTCACCAGCGACACAGCGATCATCGCCATTCCCGGTGAAGTCTTCGTGCAACTAGGCCTGGGGATCAAGCTCAACTCCCCTTTCAAAACGACGCTCGTGATCGAACTCTGCAACAACAGCCCGGCCTACATCCCGACCAAGCGAGCCTTCGTTGAAGGAAGCTACGAAACCATCAATAGCCGCACCGTCCCCGGCACCGGCGAGAAAATGGTCGCCGCAGCCATCGACTTGCTGGAGTCGCTCAAGCCGTAGAATGGTGCATGCGAAGGTTGGTCGAGCGAAGTATAACGGTAGGTATTCTGAGTAAACGATTTTGTACGCTAGAACACCCAGGAGTTTTCGTCCGTGAGCGCAGACGCAAATTTGGCCGCACTAAATGTCACCTTGCCCCCGCCCCCCAAGCCCGCCGGCGTTTATAAGCCGGTGATCGTCGTCGGCAACCTTGCCTACGTCTCGGGGCACGGACCATTGATGCCCGACGGAAGTTTGATGACGGGCCGCGTCGGGGCCCAGGTCGATCAACAAGCCGGCTACAACGCCGCCAGGCAAACCGGCCTGGCCATCCTGGCCACGCTCAAGAACCACTTCGGCAGCCTCGACAAAATCAAGCGCGTCATCAAGACGCTCGGGATGGTCAATTGCACGCCCGAGTTCGCCAACCACCCGGCGGTGATCAACGGCTTTAGCGAACTCTGCGCCCAGATTTGGGGCCCCGACCACGGCGTGGGCGCACGCAGCGCTGTCGGCATGGGTTCGCTTCCCACGAACATCACGGTCGAAATCGAAGTCATCTTCGAATTGGCTTAAAGCCGGAGAACTGACGTGTCGGCGGCGGTTTCGGATACGGTAGTGGACATTGCACCCCGGCGTGCCAGCGGGATGGACTATCTATTCCACCTGGCCTTGTTCACCACCTGCTTTGTCGTCCTGTTTCTCGCGCTCGTATTCCGAGTGCGTGAACCCGACAAAATCATCGTCCCGATTTTCAACGAGCCGCTGCCGCCATCCTGCACGATGAAAACGCTAACGGGCTACGATTGCCCCGGCTGCGGGCTCACTCGATCATTTGTGAGCCTCGCCCACGGCAACATCGTCCGCGCGTTCACGTTCAACTTCGCCGGTCCGCTTCTCTTTTCGCTGATGGCCTTTCAGCTGGTCTACCGGCCCTGGCAACTGTGGCGAATCCGCAACGGCCAGCGCGAGTTCGACCTCACCACGCCAGGCGGACTGGCACTCGGCGCCATCGCGATCGTCCTAGTCCTGCAATGGGCAATCCGAGCCGGGCTATCGATGTCGGCGTAGCAAGACACCCGTAGCCGCGTTCGCCAGAACGCGGTGAAGCTCCAACCGCTACCGCTCCCACCGAAAAATCTTTAGCGCCACCGCAAACGACCCCACGCCCCAAGCCAGCAACATCAGCGCCGGCTTCCAAAGCGTAATCAGCGATTCTCCCTCCAGCATGATCCCGCGCAAAATGTTCACCAGGCACGTCAGCGGCAACGCCTGAATGAATGGCTGAAAGAAAGCCGGGAAACGGTCGGCCGAAAAGAAGACGCCCGACCCAATCCACATCGGTAGCATGATCAAGTTCATCAGCCCGCTGATGGCGTCGATCGTATTCGCCCGCGAAGCGATCAAGAGTCCAAGTCCGGCGAAACTCGCTCCGCCGAGCAACATCGCAATCGCCAGTTCCAGGTAGTTTCCTTGGCAAGTCACGCCGAACGCAAGCCAACCGAACAGCAGCAAAAAGGTCATGTCGAACACGGTGAAGATCAACCGCGATAGCATCACGCTCAACAGAAAATCCCCCTTCCGCATCGGCGTCGCCATCATCCGCTTCAGTAGCTTGCGCATCCGCATGTCGACCAGCACGAAGCCGATCCCCCACATGCCGCCACCCATCAGATTCATGCCAATCAGGCCAGGCAACAAAAAGTCGATGTAGCGGCTCCCTTTCTCTTCCAGTCGCATTTCCGACACCGCCGGTGCCTGGCTTCCAAGCTGATCTCGCAGAAACACATTCTCCACCGCCTGACGGGCCAGCACGCTCTCCGCGCGCCGCGGCTCGAACCAATAGTCAGGCGATTCCTTGCTCGTATCGACCACCAGATTCGTCTTGCCCGATTGCAGTCGCTTCTTCCAATCCTTGTCGGTCGAGTTGGCCACGACAAATCGCTTGTCGCTCTTCAGTTTTTCTACGAATATTTCAGCCTTCGGCCCGATCACGTCGACCAGGTGCGTTTCCTTGGGCTCGCCCCGAAAGGCCAGCCCAAGCGCCGTCAGCATGAGTAGTGGGAACGCGTACGTCCAAAAAACAGCCTCCGGCTCGCGGAGGAATTGCTTCACCCGCGCCGTGATCAGTTGCACTAGCGCCGACCCGCGTCCGCCACTCATCTAGTTTTCTCCCCCGTCGCGCAAGTGTCGCCCGGTCAGCGAAATGAAGACGTCTTCCAGCGTCGCATGCCGCGTGGTCAACGTAGCGAACGATCGGCCACTGCTCTGCAAATGATTCATCAACGCCGGCAACGCAATATGCGGCTCGTCGACCGAAAGGCTGTAGGCGCCGTCCTCGTGCCGGACCGCCCGCACCGACGGCAAGTTCTGAAACTCGGCATCCGTCGCCTTCATTCCGTTTTCTTCAAGCGAGAAGTCAACAATGTGTTGCCCGCCCAAGTTCGCAATCAATTCCGCAGGCGTTCCCAGCGCGATAATGTTTCCATGATCCACCACGGCGACGCGGTCGCACAATCGCTCGGCCTCGTCCATGTAGTGCGTGGTGACGAACACGGTTTTGCCCGCATCGCGAAACGACCGGATGATCTCCCACAACTGCCGCCGCGATTGCGGATCGAGCCCCGTCGTCGGCTCGTCCAGAAAAAGAATGTCAGGCGACCCAACAATCGCACAAGCGACAGCCAAGCGCTGCTTTTGTCCGCCCGAGAGTTTCTCGACATAAGCGCCGGTTTTCTCTTGCAGCGAAACCTTCGCGATGGCTTCCTCTGCCGAAACGCCGCTTGCATAAAACGATCGAAAAAGATGGACCGTTTCGCCGACGGTCAGCTTATCGGCCAAGCGCGTCTCCTGCAGCGAGATGCCAATCCGTTCGCGAATCGCTTGATCGTCGTGCCCCCACCGCAGGCCCAGCACTTCGATTTCGCCCGAGGTCGGCGCCAGCAGCCCCTCGATCATTTCCATGGTGGTCGTTTTGCCAGCACCGTTGGGCCCCAGCAAACCAAAGCACTCGCCACTGGCCACCTCCAAATCGATGCTGCGAACGGCCTCGACAGGCGGCTTGGCCGCATACGTTTTGACTAACTGCCGGCACCGAATCGCCATCTTGGGAGGGTTCATGCGTGAAATGATACTCGGCGGCGCCGGTACCGGCCACAAAGGGTAGGGAAGATCACGAAGCGTTGAAGGCCGGTCGACTGTGTAGCAATTCAAAGGCGGTCGAAGCGACACGATGAGAAAAGAAGAGGTTCGCGCTGATTTCTGATTAATCTGGTTCTCGCGCCAACCGCACAATCTGGTGCCAATAGGAACCCGATTCTTCACAAGCGGCTCACCCTAGTTCCTTCTATACTCTGCGAACGTACGCCTCTCACTGAAAGCAATTTGATGTGTCAAACGAAATCTTAAATGGCTTACCTTCTCTTTCTCTTCTCACGATATCCATCAATTCGAAGAATCGCTCGCAACCATTTACGGGAACTGGCATAAACGCGCCCAGATGACTTACGGTTTCCCTTTTCACGGTGACAACAACAAGAAAAAACTCAACGTCGTTGACTTTGCCCGGTACAACGAAGTGCGGTTCGTCGATCGGGAGATCGTTGCTTTCCAAGCCAATGATCAGAGATTTGAGGTCCGGATGTGCCATAGTTGGGTCCTGAATCCGCCGTCTAATCGCTTGAACAATTTCGGCCGCTGCATATTCGTATCCATAGCACTTAAACAAAGCGAGATAAGCAGCACGCAGGATAGCTGTGTGAAAGACGTTTTTTGAATAGTTTGTGTAAGACACGTTGAACCCAGAGACTTCGCCGGCCTTCATCACACGCACAACGTGTTGGAGCGCCTTTGGGTCAGTGGCACGGCCCACAACCCGAAAGTTCTTGGTTTCCGTTCCGCACGCCAGATCAGCAGCAATCCGTTGACCGTTAACATCGAGCATAGTCCTGAGCGTTCCAAAACCACGAAAGACATCTGACAGTTCCTGAAACCTGACGAGGTGCGAGTCGAGGGAACTGCCTTGTTCGTTATTGCATCTTGTACACGTCAACACGACTGCCTTGCCGCCCACCGCGCCGGGAACTACGTGGTCTATCGATAATCCGTCAAAGTGAGTTTGCTGCCAACAAAGTGGGCATATGAGTGCATCATCCGTGGTTGAAAGTTGTGCCGCGCGCTGGCTGGACGCATAGTGCTCAAACATTCTCCGATTTGTTCTCGCATTCATGTTCTTTGTCTCGAATAGAAATACCGGCGTAGGACATTCGGCTCAAAGTGAAGTCGCGGTCCGGGCTAACTCGCCAGCATTGAACAGCAATCTTTCAGGTCGCCCAGCGGCCACACAATTTGATTGTTGCAGATCGACCGTCACGTGTTGCGGCGTCAACTCCTGAGGATCGTTAACTTCGCAGACCGTGCCGATGATTTTATCAGCAGATGCGATGTCTCCTTCCGAACGAATGAGTACCGAGGCAAGCGTCTCCGTAACATCATGCCACTTATCGGCGAGAAACTCCGTAGGTGACTGCAAAGCCGCTACGATGCCCTTCCAACTTGGGCTATCGCGGTCGGCAGCTTCGAACACGAATCCTTCATTTTGTCTGGCGCGCATCCACTCGCCGACGCCCTCCACAGGCAACAACTCCAAGAAGCTCACCGGAACATAGGGGCCGCAAGCCTGATAGAGCCGAAAGCTCGCGACGTCGACTCCAATGGCCTGGGGAACACGGCCAACGACGTAATGATTTCCATCCGTGTCGCAGATCATGATCAGTTTGAAACGCCACATGTTTGTTCTGCCTTGTCAATTTCCAATCGACCTCGATCATTCACGTCGGAATTCTAGAGACCGAGCGACAGGGATAAGCCGACTTTGACAGAACTTTGATACGGCCGCGTTTTGTTTTTGCGCAACCCATGCGCCAGCGGCCTGCAGAACATCCAAGAGCCCGTGCCATTGCCCCCTTACTAGCCACGCCCAAACAGGGCATTCCGAGGCTATCGCCAAATCCCCCGGGCGTTTCATGAAAAAATTCCGCCAACTGTTGCGCCGCCATCGGGGTTGCGGTTGACCTTCAGAGCCCTATTCCGAGGGCCTGGCCGCTAAAGTGCGCCCCTGTTTGATAACGGAGAATTAGCGATGGTGGGATTGGGCAATCCGTTCGCAATAGCGATCGAACTCTTAGGCGTGACCGCGATGGCGATCATTGTGATACTGCTTGCGACAGGCCGACGAGAGTTCGACCGCCGCTAAGAATCGCCCCCCCTTCGATGCCGCCAAGTATCCCTGTCAGGAGTCGAACCTGAACTACGACCTTCGCAGGGTCGCGTGCGAATCCTTAACACTTCAGGGACAGAAAAAATCGCCAGTTCAGGAATCGAACCTGATCTTCCAGCTTCGGAGGCTGACGTGCGTATCCAGCACACCCACCGGCGTTTCTTGCGTTCAATGGTTTTTGCCACAGAGGGCTCAAAGGTTGAGAATCGAAGGGGAGAAGGGGTGAGTGGGAGGTAGGGAGCAAAAGATTTTCACTCCCACTCTCCTTCAACACCCCATCTCACATTCTTCTCCATGTCCTCCGTGCTCTCTGTGTTTAAACAAACCGAAGCACGAGCGCGAGGAGTCGAACCCCGTCCAACAGTTTTGGAGGCTGTCTGCTCACCCAGGAGCGTCACTCGTAAATTTTTACTTCCCCTCTTCTCCGTTCCCTCCGTGTCTCCGTGGTGAAACTCTCTCCACGCTCTGCGGCAAACAAGCGGAAGGCGAGGGAGTCGAACCCACATCGCCGTGAAGCGAACCACGTTAGCACCGTGGCCCAGCCAACCGTATCTGGCTGCCTTCCTCAAGGATCAATAGCCGAAGTGGGAGTCGAACCCACAAGCACCAGACTCTCGATCTGGCCGCTTTGCCAATTTGCGTACTCGGCTATGTGTGATTTGCCACAGCGAGAATCGCTCCCCATCTCCCATTCTCCCTCTCCCCCATTCTCCTCCCCCGACTCTTTGGCAAAATCCCGAACATGACTCGTGCGGGAATCGAACCCGCGTTCTCAGCGTGAGAGGCTGAAGTCCTGTACCGTTAGACGAACGAGCCAAAAGAAGAGTGCGCCGGGCAGGAGTTGAACCCGCAATGCCAAAGCGAGTGGTTTACAGCCACCTGGACTTGCCCATGTTCCAACCGACGCATGCTTGCCTTGAAACACTGTGTTTTGCGATGATGGCCCGAGTGGGATTCGAACCCACAGCATCTTCGGGTTTAAGCCAAAGTGGTCTGCCGGTTGCCTACCGAGCCGCGGCGAAGCTCACCAAATAGTCTCGGATGGAATCGAACCATCGTTTTCGGCGTGTCATACCGGCGCCCTGCCATTGGACGACGAGACTGCATTCAGACCCCTTGAAAATTGCAGGCCCCGGATTCGAACCGGGCAGCGCGGCCTTATGAGGGCCGCCCAGGCGCCAGCCAAACCTGCATAGCGTGTGGTTCGATCAAGGATCGAACCCCTAAGTCGTCGAGGGGAGAGTCGAACTCCCATGCCTAACGGCGTTCCGTTCTGAGCGGAGTGTGTCTGCCAGTTTCACCACTCGACGAGTGACAAGAGAGGAGGAACGAGACATTGACCCGCTGAAGGTTCGCGCGGCATGCAAGAGAACATTTCGCGAAGCCTCAACCGGTCCAACTTATCGCTGCCCTCTCTCCCTTGGCGGCGTTGCTAGCGCCAGCGACTCATGTGGGATTCGAACCCACCTACTCGGATTGAAAGTCCGATGACCTCACCAGAAGTCAAATGAGCCATGTCTTCTCTACTGTCTACTGCTCTCCTATCTACTGTCTATTTTTGGACGCCAGAGCGTCCAAAAATCAGCGTCCCTGGCGGGATTTGAACCCGCGGTCTCCACCGTGACAGGGTGGTGAGTACTCCTGGCTACTCTGCAAGGACATGTGTCAACAAAACTAAGGTGGAGCCATCGGGAGTTGCACCCGAATCTCCGGTTTGCAAGACCGGCGTCTTCCTGTTGGACGATAGTCCCATGTTTTGAGCAGTGGATCAGGAGATCAGTAGACCGAGTTGAGTAGCCGAAGAGTCATTGCATTCAACGTCCTCTCTGCTCTTGCTGCTTTCTCTACTGTCTCATCTCAACTCTCTATTTTTGGTCGCAAGAGCGACCAAAAATGCGGGAGCCGTGGGACTCGAACCCACAAGCCAGCATTAACCAGCCGCCTGTTTTCGAGACAGGTTCCTCATCCGATCCGGATGACTCCCGTGAAAAGCGATTTCGTGCGGCCACACATTGCGAGGGAAGGCCTGCCCCCAAACCTTCGCCCGCAACACGTTGAACGCACTGCCATCGCAGTTGCGAAGACTGGAATTGAACCAGTGACAACCTGATTCAAAGTCAGGCATCGGTACCAACACCGAATCCTTCGCAATAATTACCGACCCAGCTGCGAGGGCTGGAATTGAACCAGCGTCACGGCGGTTAACAGCCCCCAGTCCTTACCAACAAGGAACCTCGCAAGAATCTTGTTCTCAAAGCGTCTAGCGGGAATTGAACCCACGCCTCCGACTTGGCACGCCAGCGCGCTACCTCTACGCCATAGACGCATTTGCTACATCGACCGAATTGTCAAACATCGCTTTCAGAGCACCGGGTGGGAGTCGAACCCACGTACCTGCATTACGGGTGCAGAGTCCTAGCCGCTAAACGACCAGTGCATTTGTTCGGTGACCCGTCGAGCGCAAGCTTTTGACCGCGCTCGACGGGGACTGTATTTCCGTGCCTCAAAATCTTCACAGTGGGACTCGACGGACTTGAACCGCCACCGACTCGGTTAAAAGCCGAGCATGCTGCCGCTAACACCTGAATCCCATTGGTTTCGTTCATGCTGTCAGTGGTCTGGGAGGCGCTCGAATCCTCGTATCCTGTTCTTCAGACAGGCGCTACACCGTCTCAGCTACCAGACCGTTTCGTTTCAAACCTTCCCTCCGCGCACGAAAAAAGCCCGACATCCTGCGGACGCCGGGCTTGGCGAGGGAACTCGCTGCCAAGCAGACGTCACGTGATAAGTCGTAGTTCAAACTGTTCGGACCAACCCAGCAGGTTGCTTCGCTCGCCTAAAGCGAGCGCGCTATCTAATTGGCTTTGATAGGCCAACTGTTTGCCGGATTGATTACTGGAACGTTTCATGACTTGGTCTCCCTGCTTTGGCTCAGCGAAAAACTCCGCCAGCACGCGACAGGGGATTTTTTGATTTGGGGAACCACTCGAAAGGGGTTTTTCACCGTCCTACGACGGCGTCTTACTAATACGATGCTGCGAACCCAAGATTTGTTCGCGCGCCGGAGAAAAAAAGTTTGGGTGGCACTGGCGTCGTTTGGACGCCAGTCCAACCCCCCCGGATGAGCCCGCCGCACAACGCAGCACTTACAGGCCCCACCGACGTTCTTGCCTCGAAACCACTTCCCATTTAGGAAACTATTCGATCGGCCACGCTTCCACGTCTGCGCACTTTTCCCATCCGCACGAGATGCGTTGGCCCGTCGCGCGTGTCACATCACCGCTGCGCGCGGAACGCTTCCACGGCTTCGGACCCTGTGCACCTCCGAAGCTGAGCCAGCAATCCAAAGCAGCCCGTTCATTGACAATCTGGTTGAACGATTAGATCTGCCCCGGTCTCGCGATGGCCTAGCCTCGCCGCGCGAGACCGGGCCCGGGCCATGCTTTGTCCCTACTTCTCTCTCTACTGTCTACTTTCCACTTTCTACTGTCTGGCTCCCGGGGTTGGCGCCAGCGTCCCTCAGACGCCAGTTGCGCAAAGGTTCCTCTCCCTGGCGTCTTTGGGACGCCGCATGCGCAGAGATTCCTCCACCCAAGCGATTAGACGAAGCAAGCCGCGCCGGCCATGACTGGCTCCACGCTGTTGCTCGGTTTGCGATAGCTCAAGAGTTTCTCGAGCGATTCCTGAATCTGTGTTGCCTCGGCGACAATCGCCGAAGTGACGAATTGTTCGTCGCAGCTCAAGCTGCGAATCCTCGCCAATCGGGCCACCGCCGATTCCAATTCCCCAACGAAAAGATCCTGTCCCGCGGCCGGCGGATCGACCAAGTCCTGTTCTGGCGCAGGGTTCCGACTCAAGGTGTTATTCAAAAGCCAGCGGAGAAGGGTGCGACGGCTTACCAGGCCCACCGGAATTCCGTCCCGCGTGACCACGACCCGCTGCACCGAAGTCCTGCAGAAGAAGTTGGCGACTTCGCCTGCCTCCACGGTCTCTTCGAAGACGGCCGCGGTATTCAGACGGCTGCTAACGATGTTTTTTGAGTCGCTGGAATGAATCATTCCCGTCAGCAAGTCCTGGGCTGTGATGAAGCCCGTCAAACTTCCTTCGCCGTCGACCACGGGGACGGCATCGACGTTCATGTCAACCATCAGCTGGGCCGTACGCGATACCGAGGCTTGCGGGCCGACATGCACCACCAGCGGAGCCATGATGTCGCGAATCCGCAGGCCTTGCAGAGGACGGCGCGTGAGCATCGTCAAATCGCCATCTTCGATGGAAGATGCGACGACAATCTTGTTGCGGCCCGTTTGTTTGGCTACGAGGAGTGCGGAATCAGCACAGTCGATCAACCGCTGGATGCCCGAATCGCCCGAACGCCATTCGGCAACGCCACCGCTCGTTGTGACGTCGATTCGCAAACCTTCCGCCAGGAACGGCTCTGCAGCGATGACCGTTCGGAGTCGCTCGGCAACAATGCTGGCGCTCAATTCGCCGAGATCGGGAAATACAACGCAAAACTCCTCGCCACCGATCCGGCCGATAATGTCCGCCGCTCGGCAAACGCTCTTCAAAAGAACGGCGAACCGGCAAAGCACGGTATCGCCCACCCGGTGCCCGTGAAGATCGTTAATCTTCTTGAAGAAATCGATATCGAGCACCAAGCAAGCCAAACGTCGTTCCGTCCGCTGAGTTCGTGCGAGTTCCTGCTCGCAGCGATCAAGGAATCCACGGCGATTCAACAGTCCCGTCAGCGCGTCTCGTTCCGAAGCTTGGCGAAAGACCTTGGCGGACTCTTCTGCCGCCTGATGCTGGCAATCAACCTGGTCGACCAGTCGAGACCAGCCGACCACCGAGACCATCCAAAAGGCCCCGGTCAACACAACGAAAAAAGTCAGGCCCGTTTGACTGCCGAACAATCCGATGGCTCGCCCAAAGCAACAAAGCAAGCTAATCCCGATCGGAACACCGAGAACCCACAGGAGCTGTCCCCGGGCAATCCTGCTCCCCATGCCGCCCCCGCAAAGTACCGTCACCAACGACGAATCGGTGCGCGACAACAGGAGCCCGACCGAAGCCACAGCCAACGTAATAGTTGAATTCAACGCGATGACGGTCGATTGGTTCAGCTCGTAGAACGCCGGCGCTCCCAAAAGGAAAGCGACTAAGGCCCTCGCAACCATGAGCGATGGGACCGCCACACATATTAGTACGCCCCACCGCGCCGCGAGGCTCGACGGGCGGGGAAAGAGCATCGCGAGCGTCATCAGGATGAAGGCGATGACCGCAACAGGCGACATCCTTCCAGGTGGAAAGAATTGGCTCTCGGTCTCTGCGTCCCGAAACAGCAGTTCGTCGATGCCCAAGTTGCAGTCGTAGGCATACTCGGCCAGGGTGGCAAACGAAAGCGCCAACAATAAGATGGCCGAGCAAATCGCGACGGCACGTCGTACCGGTCGATTCTCCAGATGAAAAAATAGCACAAGGCTGAGCAGCACGAACCCAACGGCGGTGTTGGGTTTCATCGCGCTGTATCCCGGAACCATTCGCTTAAGAAGGGAGATATCCAGCGCCCATCCCATGAGGACGGCGACGCCCACGGCCATGCAGAACGTCCCGGAAACCCCGATGGCCCAGGCCCGCAAACGCGTGGAGAATCCCGTCCTCAAGTTCGAATCGGACACCCTTTTCTCCCGATGCTCCGTTGGTGCGATGTTACATCCTCTGCAAAGACAATAGGTCTGTGCACAGTTCCTGCGCGCTCGTGGGATGGAAACCAGGGGAAGGTCAGCAACCTACGCGTGAACGAGCCCCAACAACCGTTACCACAGTGCCAAGGTGCCCCTTCTCG
Source organism: uncultured Pirellulaceae bacterium (assembly GCA_964636985.1). Classification (GTDB taxonomy): domain Bacteria; phylum Planctomycetota; class Planctomycetia; order Pirellulales; family Pirellulaceae; genus CAZWSX01. The sequence goes on from CAZWSX010000003.1 coordinate 389,260, forward strand.
AGTTTTCGACCCACGTCGTGTGAAAACTTAACGCCAAAACCACCCGCAAGGGTGGGTTTGGCTTGAATTCCCGGCATTTCGTCTCTAAGTTGAAAGGCTCGACAGAGGCTGCCGACAATGTCCTTATTGCGTCCCGGTCGGGACTCACGGCCTCTATCGGCGAAGAACTCGGGTTTGCCCACTTATTAGGGCAACACCGGTTCTGTAATCGGTTTCTCAGTAAAGGTGTTGGTGGAATGGCTACTGTTGAAAAGTCTCGTGCTACGCAAGTGATGAGCGGTGCTGACATCCTCGTGAAGTCGCTGGTCGACCACGATGTCGATGTCGTCTTCGCCTATCCAGGCGGGGCGAGCATGCCCATGCACCAGGCCCTCACCCGCTTCAAGCACAAGCTCCGAACGATTCTTCCCCGTCACGAACAAGGGGGCAGCTTCGCCGCCCAAGGTTACGCCCGCGCCACCGGCAAAGTCGGCGTCTGTATGGCCACCAGCGGCCCCGGCGCGACGAACCTCGTTACCGCCATCGCCGATGCCAAGCTCGACAGCGTCCCGCTGATCGCCATCACCGGCCAGGTGCCAACCAAGGTGATGGGGACCGATGCCTTCCAAGAAACGCCCATCGTCGAAGTCTGCCGCGGCATCACCAAGCATCACTACTTGGTGACCAAGGTCGAAGACATCGCCCGCGTGATGAAGGAAGCCTTCCACATCGCGCAAACAGGGCGTCCTGGCCCGGTTCTGATCGACATGCCCAAGGACGTCCAAAACGGCTCGTGCATCCCCGACTTCGATGTCGAGATGAACCTGCCCGGCTATCGCATCAAGGTTCGCAAAGCGTTGCCCGAGCAAATCCGCCAGGCAGCCGCCGCCATCAAGTTAGCACGCCGTCCGATGATCTACGCCGGCGGTGGGGTTATCTCAGGCGAAGCCAGCGAAGAGCTCCGCGCGTTCATCAAGAAGACCGGCATCCCCGTTGCGATGACCGTGATGGGCCTCGGTGCCGTCTCGGCCGACGAGCCTCTCTGCATGGACATGCTCGGCATGCACGGCGCCGTCTACGCCAACTATGCCGTCCGCGATTGCGATTTGCTGATCGCCCTCGGCGTCCGTTTCGACGACCGCGTGACCGGCCGGCTCGACGCCTTCGCCAAACACGCGAAGATCATCCACGTCGACATCGACCCCTCGGAACTCAACAAGAACAAGACCGCCCACATTCCGATTGTGAGCGACACCAAGAGTTTTCTTACGGATCTCAATAAGATCGTGGAGGCTCCGGCTGATCTTTCGCCATGGACCAAGCAATTGGCCGAGTGGAAGGCGAAGTTCCCGTTCAAGTACCGCCAGGACTTCGATGGCATCCTGCAACAGCACGCCATCGCGGAACTGTCGAAGCTGATCGGCAAGCGCAACACGTACGTGACGGTGGGCGTCGGCCAGCACCAAATGTGGGCCGCCCAGTTCTTCAAGTTCCACAAGCCGCGAACGTGGATGTCGAGCTCCGGGTTAGGGACGATGGGCTTCGGCCTCCCTGCCGCAATGGGCGTGCAAGCCGCTTATCCCGATGCTCTCGTGGTCGACATCGACGGCGACGGCAGCTTCCAGATGAACATTCAGGAACTGGCCACGCTGTACTGCGAAAAGCTCCCCGTGAAGGTGCTGCTGCTCAACAACCAGCACTTGGGAATGGTGACGCAGTGGGAAGACCGCTTCCACGCCGGCAATCGCGCCCACACCTACATGGGCCCGATCGACCACGCCGAAGCCATCGGCAAGGGCAAAGAGATCTACGCCGTCGACCGCTACCCCGACTTCGTCCAGATCGCCAAAGGCTACGGCTGCGGTGCCGCGACCGTAAAAAAGAAGAGCGAACTCTCAGCGGCCTACGAAGAAATGCTGGCCTACCCCGGCCCGTACGTCCTCGACGTCGAAGTCCCCTACCAAGAACACGTCCTCCCCATGATCCCCGCCGGTATGACGGTGGACGACATCATTATCGAGTAAGTGCCTTGCATCCCGTGTAGCTGCGTTCGCCAGAACGCAGTAAGAGCGGCATCCACGTGCAGGCCACCGCACTCTTGGCAAGTGCAGCTACGAACACGCACTGGCGGCCGACTTGGCCGCCAGTTGTTTTTCTTGCCACCGCTCATTGCCTGGTGCGGCGGGGACCTTGTCTTCGAAGGAACGGATACTTCGCCTTGAGCGCTCGTTGCTCGTCGCGTGATGAATCGGGCAGCTGACACCATAGTTCGCGAAGGAAAGGCAAGCCTTTGAAGTGCTCGAAGTCTTCGGGGTCAAGTCTCATAGGCGCCAATCCAACGACCTCTAGCGATTTGATTTTACATAGCAGCGGCACAATTTCTTTGCCGAGCTGAGGCTCATTGATCTGCAGGCGCCGAAGGCGATGCATGCCTTGTAGCTGTGCAATTCCTTCCGTGGTGATGTCGGTATTCGACAGACTCACATACGTTGGGTTGGTTTTTCTTGCAAGTTCTTGAAGACGGTGATCGGTACTATCGGTCCCTTGGAGCCTGACATGACCCAGGTCGGCTATGGCTCGGTCGAAACTCTCTTTTTCCTCAGGCATCCAGAAAGGTAAGGTGATCGCTCTCCTGCGTCGCTTGACGATTCTCCTTAAAGTAGGAGGAGGCGCCGAACGCTGCATGAGAGTCTTAAAAGAACCCTCGATCACATCGAGGTCTTCCGTAGTCAGCTGCATGATGTTGGGCATCTGCCGCAGCGTGGCGACGTTGCCGGGCGTGAGATCTTCGGTAACCAGATCGAGTTGCCGAAGACTCGGATAGTCCTTGAGTAAAGCGAAGGCCGTTTCCGAGATGGCCCCGCGCGGTACGTCCCCCGGCGCAAGCCATGTCGAATAGCTCCGTCCCACGTTGAGCGTTTGCAGGCGTGGCAATTCCCTCAGATAGGTCAAGCTCTTGTCGGTGACGTTTGTCCCCCGGATGCCAAGTTCTTCGAGCGACCGCATAGTGATCAGCTTTTCAACACCGGCATCGGTGATCGGCGTATTGTTCACCAACAGCTTCTTCAAATTCGGAAGATGTGACAGTTGAGCCAGGGTTTCGTCGGTGATCGATGTGCCACTCAAGTCCAAAGAGGTCAACGTCCTGAGGGCCGCCAGTTGCGGCGCCACGTGATCTGTCACCTTGGTGCGGGCAAGCGAAAGTTCCTCGATCGCACCATAGTTCGCCAGAAATTCCAGATCATCATCCGAACTAGACGTGTCGGCTAACGACAAGGAGAAGCCGTCACGCCGATCAAAAGCGTCCGCAAGCTGAAACGCGGCACCAGCCAATGCACCCAACGGCGCGAAGATCGCCGTCCCTCCCCAAGATCCGACATCGCTACCCCTCCATGACGGTCTCAATAAACTAGAACAAGGCTTCGATCGCACTCCCTTCGGCCAACAGGTTGTAGGGCCGGCCTTGATTGTCGTGGGCTTCCAAGTTGTTGATGCCCATCGCGTGAAAGACGGTCTTGGCGATGTCGGCGGGCGTGACTGGATTGATCGCGGGGTATTCGCCGTAGCGGTCGCTGGCGCCGTAGGTTTGCCCGCCGCGAATGCCGCCTCCGGCGAGCACGTCGGTGAGGCAGTGGGTCCAGTGGTCGCGCCCGGCGCCGTTGACTCCGCCACTGCGCGGGTCGCCGATTTTGGGCTTGCGGCCCATCTCGCTGGTGACAAGAAGCAACGTCTCATCGAGCTTGCCGCGCTGAGCCAGGTCTTCGATGAGCGCGGAGAAGCCGCGATCGAACTCGGGCAACAGGTCTTCCTTGAGACAGTTGAAGTTATTGCCGTGCGTGTCCCAACCGCCGCCGCTGGAGCACTTTTTGTCGAGCCGTTCGGGATCGCCGCGCCAGAAGACCGTGATGAAGGGTACACCCGCTTCTGCCAATCGCCGGGCGGCGAGCAAACTCATGCCGTTGACCGTCTCACCATAACGCTGGCGGATCTCGGGCGGCTCCTTCGAGACATCGAACGCTTCGGTCGTACTCGACGAGAGGAGCAGCGACAGAGCCCGGTTCTGTTGGGCATTCCAAGTCCGCGATGCGGCAAAGGCGTCCAACTCGCGACGCGCTCCATCAAGTTCCTGAAGCAATTCGGTGCGATTGGTCAGACGCGCGGCGGAGGTTCCCTCTTGCAACATCAACGCGGGGACTTGGAACTTGAGAGGGTTCTTCGCATCGCCATCGACGTAGAGCGGTTCGAACTCGAGTCCCAATCGGGCGGCGAATTGCCCTGGACGCGTGTAGGCCGGCGCGCCTTCTTTGTGCGGCAGCGTGATGAAGTTGGGCAGGTGAGAATGCGGTGGACGCTTGGCCCCGACGACGGCTCCCATGCAGGGCCAATCGCTGGGATAAGGCGTGCGGTTGTTGCCGAGCGAGAGAAACGTCGGGTCGGGGACGTGCCCCGTCAGGTTGTAATAGTAGCCGGCGTGATGGTCGTTGGTGCTGACGGTCCCGCTGATGCTGTTGACGAGCGCCAAGTGGTGCGCCTGTTTGGCGAGCATGGGCAGGTGTTCGCACAACATCACGCCAGGAGCAGTGGTGGCGATAGGCTGGAACTGCCCGCGGTATTCGAGTGGGGCCTTGGGCTTCATGTCCCAAGTATCGAGGTGGGAAACGCCGCCGCTGAGGAAGAAGAGGATCGTCGATTTCGCTTTGCCGCTGCCGGTTTGAGACTTCGCGTTCTCCGCGGCATTCATCAAGCGCGGGGGCAAAAACGAAAGACCGGCCAGGCCTACGGTGGACGCGAATAGGAACGTCCGGCGGGATGCGTGCGCGACGTTCATCGTGATTCACTCCCCGTCAATCGCTGAAATACCAGCGGCATGGCAAATGCCCGGCTGCTCACGGTTATAGGGTATCCGGAATGGGAGCGAGAAGCGAGTCGCTGGGCCAGAGAGAGCTACCAGCGATTGTTGATAGCCAAGTTGCTTATTGGACGGACAGGATTGTCCGTCCTACGGGCTACAGCCACTTGTTTTCGAAGTACCAGGCGATGGTTTCGGCCATGCGTTCTTGGAGCGACTTGGGTTCGTGCAGGCCTAGATCACGACGGGCCTTTTCGCCGCTGGCTGCCCAACAGGTGGCCGTGGCCTCGCGGATCTTATCACGGTTCAAAAGTCCAGGGCGACTGTAAAACGAGCTGAGCCCTTCGTTCGCCCAAGCAACGAGCCACGCAATAGGTTTGGGAATGGGAAAGTTGGGCGCGAAGGGTCGGCGAAGCATTGGCTTAACCATTTCGCCCCAGTCGGCGTAGGTAACGAACTCGCTTCCCGAGGCGAAATAAACGCCGGTTCCGGCAGCCAAGCGGTCGCCCGACGAAGCGGGGACGCGCTCGCCGCGATCGGCTACCGCCAAGAGCAAGTCGACGAGATCGTCGACGTAGATCATCGAGAGCAGGGGCGTGCGCCAACCGACAATCGCGTGGCACCGCGATTTGCGAATGCCCTGGAAGATGACGCATTGATCGTGGCAGCCGGGACCGAACACGATGCCCGGACGAACGATTGAAAGAGGAACGCGATCGGCGTAACTCGCCGCGGCACGTTCGCCCGCGAGTTTCGTGCGGCCGTACAGCGACACGGGCGCGGGGAGGTCGGATTCGACGCGGACCGCTCCACGAGCGACGGGGCCCGCGGCGGCGATCGAAGAAACATAGACGAGGACCGGCGGCTTAGGCTGCCGCGCGCAGGCTTCGGCGACGTTGCGAGTTCCCTGCTCGTTGACGCGCATCATTCGCGCTTTGTCGAGAGCGGCGGTCTCGGCCGCCAGATGAACCACGATCGAGGCGCCCTCGAAGGCTTTGGTGAGCGAGTCGACGTCGTCGAGCGAGGTGATGGCCGCTTCGGCCTTTGCACCGGTAACGGCCGCCGCCGCGCGGTCGCTACGAACGATTCCGCGCGCCCGGTATGCGCCATTGGAGACCAGTTGGGCGATCAGGCGACTACCGATGAACCCATTGGCACCGGTGACTGCCACTACCTTGGTGGCCGACGGCTTGCCGGTGACGACAGGAGAGTTTTCGACAACGTTAGGGTTGCTCTGCAACGATTTCATCTGAGCTAGCCTTCTAGCGATTCACGAACCGCGATTTCTTGCCATATCGGCAAATGGACCCACGAGAGTTCGCCGAGCAACACGCCAGCGAAAATCCGGCTCGACCCAAAAACCCGGACTCATTTGGCCGGGTTTCGTATTCCTAAAAGCAGGTCTACTGCGAATGGCGCGCCATTTTTGGTGGTCGAAAAGAGAGCGCGCAGTCTTTGCGCGCGTACACCGTTGGAGCTACGAAGACTACTTCTTAGCGGCCGGCTTTATCTTGGGCTTTTTGCCTGGCTTGCCGGCGTCACCTGCGGGAAGAGGTTCGCCCACCACAGCGTCCTCGCCCGGTAGCGCTCCGACCTTCGACTTCTTGCCTGCGGGATCAGGCTTTTCGGCAGGCAACTTTTCGCCAGCGGGCATTTTTTCGCCCACTTTGCCTGCTGGTTTTTTTCCTCCCTTGTCGGCAGGCGGATCGTCACGGTCTTCTTTTGCAGCCTTGGCAGCAGCCGGCTTGAGCGCGTCCTCAGGGATGTCGACCGCCGGTAGGGGCTCTTGGCCGGGAATCGATCCACGATCGACCAGGCAGTAGGCCGCCCAGAAGAATGGATGGGTCGCCTTCGGAGCAGAATCCTTGACGTCGCTCTTGATGCGTGGTTCGTCCTTGTACGCAACGGGCGAATCCATGGCTAATAAAACGCTGCGTTGCCAGGCCGCGTCGGCCGGCATGTTCGGCTGCTCCTGGACGAACTCGCGGACCAGGTCGACGGCGGTTTTGCCGCCGGGCCGCCAGCGCGAGATCAACAAGGTCTGCGTCCCTGACGACATCAAAGCACAAGCCGAAAGGAAGACATCGTCACCAGCGGCGGGCTTTTTGATGGAGGCCTCGGCTGCCGTGTGGAACCCAGGGAGCACAACCAGATTGGGGCCGGCCATGGGGAGCGCCATCCAGTCGGTGAGGTCGGCTCCCTTGCGGGCCTTGTCGATCGGCAACGGCGACCAGGCGTACGGGTTCTTGCTGGGTTCTTCGATATCTTGGAAGACCACCACACGATCGCAGATCGAGGCGTAAACCGGCGCCGGGATCGAAATCGGCTGCGCGATGCGTTCCGCTTGCGCGGTTGCCTTGGAAAGATCTTCGAAGGCAGTCGCTGCGACGCTGACATCATCGCGCGGAAATAGTTTTCCGGTCACCACGGCAGTGCGGCCTTCGCCCCGGTGGCCAATGGCATCGGGCAACGACAATCCCAGGGTCGGGGCGTAACGAACGCGCGTTTGAGCAATGAGCGGAGGAGCATCGGACCCGTCGCCTGCGACGAGGCACTCGAACGGCAGGTACCACAGGGCCCCGTCGGGGACCACGATTACTTCTTCGTACTTCGACCAACTATCGTCTTTGGCGTTGTTGGAGAGCGTTTTGAGCAGTCCCTTGGCGATGGCCTTCCAGTTGTTGCCGGCGATCGTTTCCGCTGGAACGTTGCCGTTCTTATCGAGATTGCCCATGTCTTTGAGCAATTTGGCGACCTCGGCCTTGAGCTTCGTCGGCGTTCCGACTTGAAAGGCGGACAGCTTATCCTTAGTCAACGCGAAGCCGTGCGTGGCGGTGCTGGTCGACGCGTAGTAAAGCATCAACTGCCGGCTGTTCATGCGTTTGCGAACTTCGGCGAGCGTGACCGCCGGCGGCATGATGAAGTCGGCCGCTTCGCGACGGACCGCCATGTTCCGGAGAATCGTTTCCTGTTCTTCGGAAACCTTGGTCAGCTCCTGCAACAGCTTGGTCTGCTGTTCTTTTTGGGCGCGATCCTCGGGCATCAAAGGCAATGCGTGTAACGCCCCGCGGATCTCGTCGGCCTTGGTCATCAAGGGCTGGTAGCCAGGATAGTTTTGCAACAGCAAAGTGCGCTGCGTTTGCGTTCGGGGCGAGAGGGCGGTCACAGGCGATTCGAGAACTGCCCGCAGCGCCGGCAGACGTCCTCCCAAGGGAAGCGAGGCATAGAATCGGTGCCGCTTCATGCGATCGGCGACTTCGAGCGCGCGATCGTAGTCTTTGCGAGTAATCAGCACTTCCATCCACTTCTGGTAAGCCGCCGTGTAATCGCTCGACGAAACGGCCAGCGTGTCGAACGGATGAATCGCCCAATCGGCGCCCGTAGGGTCGCGCAGCAATTGGGAGTACATCATGTCGACCGCGCGGTCGGAAAAGGCCTTGTCGGTGTGGTACTTGGTGGCCATGGTGATCTGAAAGAGCCATGGCGACGAGGATTGCTGAAACTTGAGGGCCGGCGTCAGGGCCGAGACGCCCGCGACCTGATTTCCCGACGCGAAGGCCAGACGAGCTTGCTCCAACTGGAGCCGCGCGTTGAACTTCGAGGGGGTCATGTCCTTGATCTCTTTTTGCGCCTGCTGAAGAATCGCGTCGGCTTCGGCGGTGCGTCCCAAGAGATTCAGGTTTTCCCCCGCTAACAAAAGAAGCGACGCGTGCAGCGCGCGGTACTCCGATTTTTTGGCCCAAGTGCCGGCCGGCACGAGCGGGGCAAACGGCTCACCGGTTCCCGCGAGGAGCCAGGCCAGTTGAGCACCACGGAAAGCCTCCTCCATTTCCTCGGCGATGCCAAACTGCGCCGCGACGTAGGTAGCTTCCATAAAGCAGGTGCCGGCCTGGTCGTACTTCCCCTCTTCCAGCGCAAGTTGACCCAACTCGTTGAAAGCCGTGGCCGTGAGGGGGTGGTAGTAAACGTCGTTCGACTTGAGCGACTTGGTCAGCTCGCCGACGGCTTGCGCGGGCTTTCCCAAGGCGGCATAGGCACAGCCAAGTTGGACCTCGATCCAGCACTGCGACCAGTGATTCGGCGGCGCAGGTCGGGCCTTGAGAGCATTGACCAGCCGGTCGATGTTCGGATCGTGTTCGCTCAAGGGTCCTAAGATCTGACGGCGATGGCGAATGGCCGTGCACATGGCGCGGACGATTTCGGCGCAGCGGATAGGGATCGCTTGGCGCTGGGCCATCAAGAAGTTGTTGCCGTTGCCTAACCCGGGCCCCTGCATGCCTACGCTGTCGTAGATCATGTTGTAACGCTCGGCAAAGCGGCCGGGAATCACCGCTTCGACCGGCGCTCCCCACGGTGTCGCCACGCCTGCGACAGGCGCGGGCTCGATGAGCACCGGAAAATCGATCTTCAACATCCAGTTGGAGTTGTCGTTGAACAGCTTGATGGCGGCATCGAAACTCTGAAGTGCTTTCGGCAAATTGCCTTGCTGATAGTGGCACTCGCCAATCATCGCGAGGAACGCGGCGGAATCGACCCACCGCGAATCAGCACCTCGAATCGCGCCTTTGAGGCCATCTTCGTACGATTCGAGGGCCCCTTCGTAGTTGCCTGCCAGCATGGCCGTTCGACCAGACTGAAACTGCAGGTTGGGGACTTGGCCGATATTTGTTTGCGCGAGCGCAGGGCGAGTCGATGCCAGGCAGATTGCCGCGACCCCCAAAACCAATGCCGATGCGGAGCGAAACCAAACGCGGCTCAAAGCGGGCGTCATCTTATAACTCTCCGGCAAGAAACGCATTTGGCGAGGGAGGAAGATCCAAGATCACTCGCCTTGATGCGTTAGCGCACGGTAAACCCCTGGCCGGGCGCACTTCCATCATATCGCTTGTTGCACTTAGGTGCGCTGGGGAAAACCATCCTAAAGCGGGGGTGCCTGGTAAAGGTGCATACCTAAAGTGCTGGGCCAAAAGCGCCGGATCACATCCCGCTCAATGTAAAACTAGTCTTGAACAAGTTTTTCATCGTTTCGCCGGCTAACCAGACACCTTGGCGAAGCTTGGCCGAGAGTTTGGGTGCGGAGATTCGCAAGCTGACGTTGGGGCGAGGCACGGCATTCCAGCGGCTGGCCTCGATGGTGTGAGCGTGCAGCAAATCGACGGCAAAGCGGCCCTGCTCAAGGGCTTGTTTCAAGAGGAACCAGGGGAGAATCGATTCCAATTCGGGATCGTCCATCAGTGGATCGACCACGCTGCCGTAGGCGAAGGTCACGCCCGCGGAACAGGGACGATGCTCGACGGCGACCGTGCGGCCGTCGATTTCGAGCCACGTCATCTGGAGGCGCCCTTCGGTCATCCAGCGACGGCTGAGATCGCGGAGAAAATAGACGGCTTGGTCGCCGGCAAAGACGGGCAGCGTCTTGCCATACTCGCGCGGCGTTTGCCCGAAGTCGACCAGGGATCGCCAGGCGTGCTCGAAGTCTTCGTCGCTCGTGACAGCGCGGACCTTGGCGCGGCCGGTGTTCAAGTACTTCTCTTCCACGGCCTCGATCACTTGGCGCTGCGCCTTGTCGAGCGATGCCAGGTAATCCTCGACAGACGAAGGCAGCTCGATCCGCCAATAGGGCTGGCTGGTCTGCCGCAGCACGTTGCAGTGTTCGTCCGAGAGACGACCGGCCAGCTTGGCAACCGCGCGATCGCTGGCAGCGATGCCGTCGAAGGCGAGCAAGTTCCATCCGTATTGCGCGGAGTCGGCGCAAGAGACTAGCCAAGCCGAAAGGGCATCAGCGGCGGCGCCTTCGTGCTCGACGGTCGACAGGATCGAGCGATAGTGTCCTGGCGCATCGATACCGCCCCACAGGTGGAGCGATGCGCCAAGGGCTGCGCTTGTTTCGCGGTAGAACGGCGCCAAGCCAACCAGTTCGCCTGAATCGTCGAGCACGCCCGCGATGACGCTTTGTCGATTGGCTCCGAAGGCCTTCCACCAGGCATCGTGCCAGGTCCAACTGCGAAAGGGAACGCCGCGTGCGACGCAGTCCCATCGTGCCGCCAGTGATCCGAATTCGCTGATATCGAAGATGCGAACAAGCATGATTCGTCTCGCGGGGAGGACTTCGCACCGAAGTGCGAAGCGAGTTTAAAGAGGCGAGGGGGATGAAGCGGACGCAACGACGTATCTCAATCTTGACCCCTGTAATGTGCGGCGGCATGTGCAAAGGCGATCCGCGAGGTGTTACTTCGTGCCATCGCGCGGCACCATCGGCATAGCCGCTACATCCCGACGGAGGGCTGCGGGATGTCTCGCCATCGCGACGGCGGGTGACCGCCTGCCACTGGATCGCGAACTACCCTTTCTGCGCCCACGAATTTGGCTGCTCCAACGAGAAGGGCGAGGAAAGAACATGTCGCGGCGAATCGAATTGTTTGGAATCCGCATCGACGCCATGCGTCTGCGCGAAGCGGTCACAAAGTTGTCGCAGTGGCTCGACGAGGAACAACGAAGCTGCCGTTACGTGGTGACGCCCAATGTCGATCACGTGGTGATGTTTCAGGAGCGCGCTGACTTGCGCGCGGTGTATCGCGAGGCCTCGATGGTGCTGGCCGATGGCGCGCCGGTGGTGTGGTCGTCGCGGCTGCTAGGCAAACCGGTTCCGGAACGCGTGGCTGGCTCCGATCTGACGCCGGCGATTTTTCAAAGCATGGTCGCAACCCGGAAGCTGCGGACGTTCTTACTAGGTGCTGGGCCCGGTGTTGCCGAACGAGCGGCGGATAACATTCACAAGCAGTGGCCGGGTGTCGAGGTCGTTGGATGCTACAGCCCGCCGATGGGCTTTGAAAAGAACGAAGCCGAGAATGCCAAGATCATCCAGCTGGTGAACGAGGCCGATACCGAGCTACTTGTGGTTGGCCTGGGCGCACCGAAGCAAGAGTTGTGGATTCACAAGCACGCCCGTCAGCTGCGCGTTCGTGTGGCCCTGTGTGTGGGAGCGACGATCGATTTCCTGGCTGGCGAAAAACCGCGGGCACCAAGATGGATGCAAAAGGTGGGGCTGGAATGGCTTCACCGCGTCGCTTCCGAGCCGCGCCGCCTTTTCAAACGCTACGCACGCGATGCGATGATCTTTCCGCAACTAGTGTGGCGGCAATGGCGGTCGCCGAAGGCTTTCGCTGGTTTGCGTCGCTGGAAATAGCGAACCTTGTCTCGACTCGCGCTGTCGCTTCCGTCAAACTAAATGGCACTTCACGTGTCCCAGACGGAGTAGAAGGCGATGTTTATCCCGATCGATAACGAAACCTTCTACCGAACCCGCGCCGAGCTTGAAGCCGGTCTCGATCACATCCGCGAGTCGCCGCGCGATCTGGGGCGGTTGGAGATGATTGTCGTTCGTCCTAAGAAGAACAAGCGATTGCAGCTTGGGTGGTGCGAGGTCTCGCCTGAGGGTGGCCTCGAAGGAGACAACTGGGCCTTCGATTGTTGGAAGACGTTGCCTGACGGAACATCCGATCCGAGCGTGCAAGTGACGCTGATGAACTCGCGTCTGGCGCAGCTGGTGGCCGTCGAGCGATCGCGCTGGCCGCTGGCAGGCGATCAGCTCTATGTCGACCTCGACATCAGCTACGAGAATTTTCCCGTGGGCCAACGATTCACCATTGGCGCGGCCGAGTTCGAGATCACGAGCGAGTTGCACACCGGCTGCAAGAAGTTCATCGCGCGCTATGGCGTTGATGCCATGCAGTTCGTGAACAAGGGAGAAGGGAAGCGGCTGAATCTCCGAGGCACCTACGCCCGCGTTGTCCGCGCGGGGACGATTCGCTGCGGCGATGTGGTGCGAAAAAGATCGTAAAGATTCTGTCTGAAAGAGTTTTTCCTTCTCACGAAAAACGCCACGCCGCCCCATCGCTGGTCGTCGCAGTTGTCGTATTGAACCTTTAGGGCCTCTTCTCAGGATGCCCGACGATCCACGCGTGAACCGCGAGCACGAGCGCGATGGCAGAGTGTCGACAACTATCCACCAACTGCGCGCTTATCTTTCCGCTGAGTGGAAAGTTGTCGCCAATGGTGACGGCGGGTAAATCGGGGATTCCCGCTGTCTGCTTTAAGAACTCTTGATCGACGATACCACGCTTATGCACCAATAAATTGCGAACCGCAGCCGCACATCTCAAGCGAGGACGTTTTAGAATGTCGACGATCGCCGACCCCTGCTTGGAGAATGCCACGGAATAGGCATCCTGAATATCTGCAAGTGCGCGAAACGACACGTCCTTTTTCTTGTCCTTCAAGATCGTCCCCATTTTTTTACCGACATCAAATCCATTTTTCAGTAAGTCGTCGAACGAAATCGTGGTCTTTCCCCCGAGCGCCGCCAATGTTGTGGGGTGTGCGTTAAGCGCCGATTCCCACAGATCCTCGCTAAGCGTTTCAAACACGATCCAGCCATGAATAACGAGCGATGAGAAATAGCCGTCTAATTGGCGCTGTCGACGGGGATACTCTCTTCCCGCGTAGGCGGCAACCTCCCCAGTCTCGATTAAGCCAACGCTCACTGGCATATCTTCAATTCCGAGAGCCCATCGCTGAAGGGAATCGCCGACCACTCGGGCGGTTTCCAGCGTTTCCTCAGTGACTTCGCCGACGAATTCACCAGTTGATGTATTTGGGTTTCGATTGAGCGGGGCACAGATGAGAGCGTAGGCTTGCTGATACAGCCTGCCAAAATCAAAAATGGATTGAGGCGTTCGAGCGTATTCCCAAAGCCGCTCCTGATTCTGGTGGAATGCTTTGGCAACATCCTCTAGGCCGCTTAGTCGAAACGACCCGTTGTCCAGTGCTTCCTGGAAACGTTTCCCGTTCAATTCCAGACCGTCGTCTTCGATCGTAAACCCAGTTCCTCCATAGATCGCAGCGCGAAAGTCTTTGACTCTGTCATGTCGCCGCTGCACATCGGCGGGCGTTACGTGGGCCTTCTCTTCCATAGCTTCGCTCCCCACAGACGTGCAAAGCCGCCATGATAGGTGTAGCCATAGCGAAAAGCACCAGTGGCAAGTTCGGTGCGAATCAACACGCGAAACCTGCTGCCACGAAGAGGAGATGTGCTTGTAGCGGCGCTCTTTTTCGAATCGTAGATTGCGGCCGGAGGCTCATTCACTTTAGGGAAAAAATGTAAGCGTCTTCCCCTCTCTCCTGCCTTACGACATAATGTCGTAAATCATCCGCCCGCGATTTCTGGCGCGGATCTGCATTGGTCCTCTGGTGAATTGTTCCTGGTGAATTGTCCTTGGTGCGTGGGGGACGTCGCATGAACGTGGCACTTTCGATCGCCGTGGCGTTAGCGCTCGGGCAAGCGGGCGGGGACGACACTAGCAAAGACGACATCGGCAACGGGGAACAGAAGCGGCTGCAAGAGGCCGGACTGGCTTTCGTGAAGCAATCGGCGGCGAAGTACGAGTTCACGCAGCGGGGCAAGAAGGTGAAGCTGATCGAGACGCCGCTCTTGCGCTGGAACAACACCGTTGTCGAAGAGCAAGACGCACTTCTGTTTATGTGGACGCTCGATGGACGCCCAGTGGCTGCGGCGCAGTTCTTTGCTCAGAAGCAGCGGTGGCTCCATGAGTTCCAATCGATGACGTTCGGCGACAAAGAGGGAGCCTTCGCCGGGCGGTATGACGGGACCGAATTCTGGTCGCCGAAAAAGGGAGGGCAGTCCGAGATTGCGTTGCCGCCGATCAAACCGGCGGATAGCACCGCGCGGCGATTGCAGCAAATGAAGGAGATCGCCGATTCCTTCACCGGCGACGATCACGTGGTGACCGAAGGGGGAGCGAAAACAACCTACGCCCTGAGAGTTTTACCGCGGCCGATCTATCGATACCGCGATGTTCCGAACTTTCTCGATGGTGCTATCTTCGCGATGGTGCAAGACAACAACCCGGAAATCCTGATCACAATCGAATGCCCCGCGGGAGACGATGCGAAATACCGCGTCGGCCTGACGCGGATGACATCGTACGAGATCGAGATCCAGCGCGATGGCAAAGAAGTCTTGCGGCTGGCGCGGGAGGTTTTTCCGTCGAGCGATCGATCGCATACGTACTTCATGCGATCGGTCGATCGGAACGCGGCGTTAGAAATGCTGGCGCGGCCGCGACGGGGCGAGTAGCGAGGTGAGTTTGGGTCGCCCTGGGAGGGCTTGGATCACGGATGGATCGATCAGTGAGCTAAACGAGCCGGCCAACCGATAAATGTGCTTGCCCAAATATAAATTTTTGCAGATGGCGGGTTCACCACTGAAGTCTCCGCGAATCCCAAGCGGCATCGTTCGGTCATTCAGGCACGAAGATGAATTCAGGATTGAAATACTCTTTCGCGTTTGCCGGCGTAAATCGCATCGGGCATTTTTTCTCAAAGAGCTGCAGGTTCTCTTGCCGGCGTTTTTGCTTGTATGCCGGCGCTTTGTCGAGTGCACTCTTCTGATATCGTATCGCATCGTCCCATTCGCCCACCTCGGCATGCGCCGTGGCTAGCGCAGCGATCGCCGAATCGTTCTGCCACTCAGTCATCTCGCAAGCTTTGGTCGCCAACTCGATTGCTCTCTTTCCGTCGCGCATGCCGTCGTCCGGACTGGCCGCGAGAAAAAATGCCATTTCTACAATCGGCCTTGGATCGCCGGGGAACAATTGGCAACACGTTTCGTGCTCGTGAATCGCCTTGCGATAGTTACGTTGCCGCTCGTAGATATGGGCTCGTATCTGGTACGACCCAAGAATGTTTGGGTTCAACTCGATCGATTGAGAGATGTCCTTCAGCGCATTGTCGAGGCCTTCCTTCTCAATCCAACAAGCGGCCCGTGCATGGTAGGCTGAATCTGATCGCGGGTTGATTCGAATCGCTTGATCTGTATCGCGCAGGGCTTTGTCGAGGTTCCTCAATTGGAACCAACAGAACGCGCGAGTGCGGAAGGCTCCGTCGTTTTGAGGATGAATTCGAATGGCTTCGCTTAGGTCGTCAATTGCCGACTTGTAATTGCCACGCTTAAACGAAATATCTCCCCGGTTTTTGAACGCTTGGTCACACTGAGGATCGAGTTCAATAGCCCGGTCATAGTCTTGAACTGCTTCGTCCAGTTCTTGGTTGAGCGCCTTGTAATATCCGCGGCGTAAGTAGACAAACGGGTCGGTCGGATCGAGACGGATCGCTTGCGTGAGATCCTCGTAGGATGAAAGGAATTCTCCTCTCATCGCTCTTGCAATCGCCCGATCGACAAAGGCCTCCGAAAATGTCGGGGCGAGCCGAATCGCTTCGTTCAGACTATAAATGCCCTTAAGCGATTCTCTCTTGCCAAGCCAAGCTAGCCCGCGAAGTCGCCACGCCTTCGCATTCGTTGGATCAGTTTTGATCTGCTCGTCGGATAATGCCAGGGCCTCGTCCATGTCCATGAGGTCGGCTTTTTTCACCCACGCGCGTTGACACCACACGCGGTCGTTTTGCACGACCTCGACTTTGTCCGGACGGCTCAGGTAGCGAACGTCTACAGGTAAACCGTTGTGCGTTGGGACGACGCCAGGTTTGAGAAGAACCATTTTGCCAATCCAAGGATCGAGTTCCTCGGCCGAGGCAATGAGAGGAGCGAGAGCGATCGCGAGCAAGAGTCCATAGCGCAGCACGGCCATTCCCTCCTGGAACTGGTTCGGTGGGCCGCAAGCTTATTCGAACAGCTACCAATGCGAGAAGATCAGAAAGCGGGTTGTGTCACGCTCCCACTGGCGTCTGGGGGACGCCAGTGCCACCCAGGCTGTCGCTGCACTCGCGAAGAGTGCGGTGGCCCCGGGGTTTTCACCGGGGGCTGTTTGAAGATTGATGTCGCTTTGCAGGGCTCCGTGTTCTGGTGAACGCGGCTACGGGTAGGCTTGCGAAATTATTTTGCGGCGGCTTCGCCGGACATCATTTCGCGGAATTGGCGGAACAGGTAGCGGCTGTCGTGTGGGCCGCTGCTTGATTCGGGGTGGTACTGCACGCTGAAGGCGGGCAAGTCGCGGTGGCGGAGGCCGGCGATCGTATTGTCGTTCAGATTGCGGTGCGTGACTTCCAGGAACGAAGGGAGCGTTTCTTCCTCGACCGCGAAGCCGTGGTTCTGCGCTGTGATCTCGATGGCGCCGGTCAGCAGGTTCTGGACAGGCTGGTTGGCGCCACGATGTCCAAACTTGAGTTTGAAGGTTTTCGCGCCGCAGGCAAGGCCGAACAGTTGATGCCCGAGGCAGATGCCGAAGACCGGCTTCTTTCCCAGTACGCCGCGAATGCACTCTTGGGCGTATTCGAGAGGTTCGGGGTCGCCGGGGCCGTTCGACAAAAAGACGCCGTCGGGATTGTGTGATAGCACCTCTTCCGCGGTAGCAATTCCGGGCAGCACAGTGACGCGGCAGCCTTCGTCGAATAAGTGCCGGGCGATATTCCACTTCATGCCGTAGTCGAGAGCGACGACGTGGAACTCGGCCGCGGTGTCGGCGGCACGCAGCGATTCGGTCGGCAGCTTCGCCAGGCTTTCCAATCCGCTTTTCCATTCGCGAGGCTCGGTGGGGATGACTTCCCGCACCAAGTCGCGGCCGACCAATCCAGGGCTGGCCTTGGCTTTGGCGACGAGCGAGGCGTCGTTGAGGTCGACCGTCGACAGCACTCCTTTCATGGCACCAAAGTTGCGCAAGCGGCGCACCAGCGCACGGGTATCGATGCCCGCGATGCCGACAATGCCATAACGACGAAGATAGTCGCCGAGCATCCCTTCGGAGCGGAAGTTGCTATCGATGCGGCTGACTTCGCGGACGACAAAGCCGGCCAGGTGCGGCTTCTGGCTTTCGACATCGCTGGCGTTGACGCCGTAGTTGCCGATTTCGGGATAGGTCATCGCCACAATCTGTCCGCGATAACTGGGGTCGGTAAGGATTTCCTGGTAGCCCGTCATCGACGTGTTGAAGCAAACTTCGCCGTCGACTTCACCGGTCGCCCCGAAAGACTCTCCGACGAAAACCGATCCATCTTCCAAGGCGAGTTTGGCAATTTGAGGCTGGGCGTTTTGGGAGGATGGCGAATGCGTGTGGGTCATAGCTCGTTGGGTAGTTGGTTTCCGAAAGGACGGGATGCTTTTGGGTATGGGGTTCTTTAGGCAATTTGTTTCAGGCGGGTGAGCGCCTCAAAGTCGTTCGGCGTTGGCCAAATCCCTTCCATCTCCTGGTACCAACACACGCACCGCGGTTGGTACGCAATCACCGGAGTAGGCAATGCCTAGCCTTTGCCGGTGACTATTGCGGGCAAGTCTTCACAGTCTAAAGTCGCTTGACCGCGTCCCCCGATAAGGCTCATACGGCTGTGGGTCTTCGATTCCAAGCGCAAGCAAGGCATCGGACAGCCTATCCCGGAGGGGGTCCGCTGCGGCGAGTGGGCCCCCTCTTTTGTTTCTTGAGCGAAGGTGGACGAACCAAGCAAATTCGGCGAATTATACGATGCTGTCGCCCTCTTTGGTATGTGGCACAGCGGCCTAAACTTTACGGATGCCGCATACCTTACCAAGTCACCGGGTATAGAATCGAAATGCGGAAATCGCCCCCGTTAGCTATCTCATTTCGTGGGTGAAGTCGTCGCTGCCACGTTGTGCCAAGTTGAGCCTTTTTGGGGACGCGTCGTTGGAATCTCTGTATTGCCGTTATTGCGGCGCTCGTCTCGACCGCAACTCCCGCGATTGCCCCCAGTGCGGGCGTCATGCCGACCATCCCGCCCATCACCCCGACGCCCATCATCCTGATGCCCAACGCGCTGAATCGATCGACCCCCACATGGAGGCCTTTCGCTGGCGGATCCATCAAGCGACGCCGCGCATTTGGATGACTTACGTTCTGATGGGCTTGGTGTGCGTCGGCTACGTTTGGCAGATTATTGTCACGCGCTCTTTGCTGTCGTTCGATGTTCCCGGGCTGATCGCGGCCGGCGCGAACGACGGCTCTAGGACTTTGAACGGCGAGTGGTGGCGATTGCTCTCGTGCGTGTTCTTGCACGGGTCGTTGATCCACTTTGCCATGAACATGTATTGCTTCTACAGCCTGGGGCCGCTGGTAGAACGGTTGCTCGGCAACTGGAGCATGGGCGTTCTTTTCATCGTGTCGGGGCTCTGCGGGTCGATTGCAAGCGTTAACTGGAATCCAGACGCCGTCTCCATCGGCGCTTCGGGGGCGGTCTTCGGCGTCGCCGGCGCGCTGTTGGGTTACTTGCTGCATCAACGCCGCAACATTCCATCCGCTCTCTTTTCCGAGTTGGCCAATGGCGCAACCACGTTCGTCGTGCTGAACATCGTCTTGGCGGCGTCGATCAAGCATGTCGACCAGGCTGCCCACATCGGCGGCCTGGTGGGTGGATTTATCGTGGGGCTGATTCAAGCGTCGGATTCCTCGCCGACGGCCGTGGCGTGGCGGCCTCTCCGTAA
This sequence comes from uncultured Pirellulaceae bacterium, assembly GCA_964636985.1. Lineage (GTDB taxonomy): Bacteria > Planctomycetota > Planctomycetia > Pirellulales > Pirellulaceae > CAZWSX01. The sequence goes on from CAZWSX010000003.1 coordinate 408,552, forward strand.
TGCACTGGCGGCACTCGTGGGGGTGATTGCCGTGGCGACCGTGACTCAGTTCCATCGCGCGCCGGGAAGGGTCATGCCAGTTGCTGTCAAAGCAACTATCAACGCGGAATTCTTGGCTCTCCAGCAACAGGCGGCTGAAATCGAAAAAACGGCTCGCACTATCACATCGCAAGCAGAGCCGGATGCGGCTAACGAATCGAACCTGGAGCGCATGGAACGAGACGTCTTGAAGCCGTGGCAAAACGTTCGAACGAAACTCGAGACGATTCGGGGCGTTTCCAACGGATTTCATACCGCTCTTGCCGGCCTGGCCGACCACTATGCCAAGCGGGAAGCAAGCTGGCGGTTGTTTGTCGAGTATTTGAAAACGCACGACGAGAAGAAGCTGGCGCAGTTCGACGTCGCGAACGAAGCGGTCAATCGAGAGTCTGCAGAAATCTTCGGGCCGGCCGATGACGAGCCTTCCGCAGAAGATGCTCCCAAAGAACCGTAGCGGATTGCGAGAACACCTTTTCAGAAGTCACTCGTCGTTATGGATGAACCTATGACGAACCACAACGCGAGTGACGGAACCGGCTCGGTCACCTACTTCTTTGGGCAATTGCAGGCCGGCGATCCTCATGCCGCCGAGCAGATTTGGATCCGCTTCTTTCCGCGATTGGCATCGCTGGCCCGCAAGTCGCTGGCCGGGAGGCCACAGCAAATGGCCGATGCCGACGATGCGGCGCAGAGCGCCTTTGCCTCGTTTTGCCAACGCGTGCGGGGCGGGGAGTTTTCGATCGCCGACCGCGATGATCTGTGGAACTTGCTCGGTCTGATCACCAAGCGAAAGGCCCGCGCTCAGGTGCGCAGGGAACTGGCCGAGAAACGGGGCGGTGGAAAGGTGATGGGGGAAGGGGCGCTCACTAAGCCCGACGGATCGCCACTGCCGCTCGATGAAGCAGCTGGCGAGTTGGCACCGCCCGAATTCGATGCTCACGTCGAGGAGCTGCTCGATCAGCTTGAGCCCGCCGTGCGCGAGATTGCCGTGCTGCGGCTTTTGGGTTATCGCAATCGCGAGATCGCGGAGCGGCTCGACTGCACCGAACGGAAAGTCGAGCGGAAGCTGCAACTGATTCGCCTGGCGTGGGAAGCAGCTTGGCCGCAGTAGGACCGTTCTCTCACGCTTGGCAAGGCAGGGATTTTAAAACACAGAGGGAGAGTAGTTCGCGTTGTGGACTGAGCATCTATCCATGATGAAAGATGCTCTCTTTGTAGATCCATATTTGCTTGCCAAAATCACGCCCTGCGCACAGACAGGATTGTCTGTGCCACTTTTTGTCAATTGACTTGCACTGCGATAATCTTTTCGCCCTTGAATTGCGGCTTCACTTTGGCGCCGGTTCGGAGTGCGTTCATTATCGCGCGACCGTCGCGGATGGGCTTGGCGTCGGCATCGAAGACGACGGTTCGGTCGGACGTCGGTCGAATGGTTGCTTCGCGATCGCCGTTTTTGAGCGAGATCGTCCCGGCTTTGTTGACGGCGACGACTTCCCAGGTTTCTCCTTCGCCGGGGGCTTCGACGGCTGCGGCTTGCTCGATCGCGTCGATGGCTTGTTTCACGTAGCCTCGAATTTGCTCGCTCGGATGATTGCGAAGCCTTCGCAAGTCGGGCAAGACATTTTTTGCGGCTGCGCCTAGTTCTACCAGAGACTTGATCGCACCCCTCTCGTCGCGATTGTTCTTGGCTTGATTCTGAATCATCACCATGCACCCGGCAGCGACCTTGGCTGGATCGGCGCGGCCATCGAGCGCTCGCTTGGTGAGGATGGGCAACGCTCCATAACGGTTCGTGCCTCCTTGCAGGGCGGCGAACAACGCGCTGTTGATTTCGTCGTCCTTGAGATTCCGCTCAGCGATGAGGCGGACGGCGGTGACTCGGCAGTGGCTGCCTAGCAGGACCTTATCCAAGTCTCCCCTGGCGGCGAGCATGATCAGGCGGCTCACTTCGGCATCGCTGGGGCCAGTCGCGTGGAGCGCCTCTAGCAGCGCTGCTTGTTTGTAGTTGTTGGTAGGTTCGCTCCAAAGCCTCTTGAGCACGGGCAGTGCTGCTTGGCCTTGCTCGGCTTGCTCAGCGATGGCAACCGCAGCTCCAAGCCGTGCCTGCCCACGCTTATCGCCATTGAGCAGGATCGTCAGGACGTGCGGGTGAACCTCAGGGGCGACTTTTTCCAAGGCGTCCGACGCCGCCTGCCAGACATCGCTGGCCTGCTTTTCCGTGACCAGGAGTTCGCAAAGGGCATTGCCGGCCGGTAGGCCTCGCTTTTCCATCGCTGCAATTTCTTCGCAGGCGGCGATTTTGGTTACGGGATTGTGACCGGAAAGCTGCTTGATCAGGCCGTCTAGATCGGCAGCCACAGCCACTGCTGGCCAAAACGCAATGACGGCGATAACGAGCAAACGAACAGGGTTCATGGCGATCGACTCCCAGGGGGGGTTACCAGGCGATCAAACGTCGCCGACTGGCTTGTTCATGGCCGGCAAACCCTGGTTCCCGACAGTCAATCCGCCAAAATCCTGAGAAATTTAGACTCCGATTTTTTTCGATTTTCGTGTCGGGCACCGCCATCAGCCGGCCATGAACGGTCTGACACCGCGTGGCACTTTGCCCAGGAAAGCATTCATTAAAAGTTGCCTGCTGCGCAGAATAGTAGCAGTCGCGTTCTGCCCTAGCTGAATTGGTTCCCGCCATGACCGACGCCGAAGCCGCACTCCTGCGAGCGCGCCGCATTGACCAGGCCTGCGATCAGTTCGAGTCCGCGTTCAAAGCGGGCGAGTCGCCTGACGTGGACGAAGTCGTCGCGCAAGCCCCCGCCGAAGACCAAGAGTCTCTGCGTGCGGCTTTGAAAGGCATCGAACAGGAGCTGCGCCAGCGGAGCATCGCCGATACCTCAGTGACGCGCAGCAGCCTGGCTTCGCCTGCGCCTTTGAACCCCGATGCGACGGCGCTGCATAAGTCCCAGAGCGCTCCCCTGCCAAAGCGAATCGGCAGGTTCGAAATCGTTGGCGTCTTGGGAGCGGGTGCGTTTGGCCGCGTCTACCGGGCCCGCGACCCGCAGTTGGGGCGCGAAGTCGCGATCAAGATGCCTTTGACGACGGCGATGTCGGCGGGAGAGAAGGAACGATTCCTGCGCGAAGCGAAGTCGGCCGCGACCATCAATCATCCGAACGTCTGCCAGATCTTCGAAAGCGGGGAACACGAAGGCCGGCCGTATATCGTGATGGCGATTGTCCCCGGACATTCGCTAGCTGATGTGTTGAAGCAACGCAAAGAGCCGTTGCCTGGCAAACAAGTGGCGCAGGTCGTGCGCAAGATCGCGCTGGCACTCGCCGCCGCGCACGATCGGGGGATCGTCCATCGCGATTTGAAGCCAGGCAACGTGATGTTCGATCGGGAGCGGAAGGACGTCGTTGTGATGGACTTCGGGCTCGCTCGCGGGCCGCAGATGGGCGATGCGCGGGCCACGCAGTCGGGCGTGATCATGGGGACGCCGGCTTACATGTCACCGGAGCAGGCGCGGGGAGACTCGAAGGAGGTTGGGCCGGTCGGGGACATCTACGCGCTGGGCGTGATCTTGTATGAGTTGCTCACCGGCACGCGACCGTTCTCCGGCACGGCCACGGAGGTCATCGGGCAAATCTTGCATGTCGAGCCCGAGGCGCCGTCCAAAAGACATAGCAGCGTCGATCCCGCACTGGAAGCGATCTGCCTGAAGGCGATGGCCAAAGCCCCGCCGCAGCGATACGGCTCGATGAAGGAACTCGCGAAGGCTCTCGACGCGCTAGCGCGGCCAGGCAGCGCGCCGACGTCGCCATCGGGAGATACCGCCCGCGCGAGCGATACCAAGGACGAAGCGGAAAAATCGAGCGGACCTCAGCTGACGGAAGTCTTCGCCGCGCTGTCGGCCGACCGCAAGGCGCATCACGCGGTCGTCGAAGCCGCCATCAAGGGATCGCGAACACCGCCGTGGGTTTGGGCAGCAATCGTACTTACGATGCTGGGCGGCTTCATCGCCTTAGGTGGAATTGTCTTTTTCAATCAGAGCCATGGCGTACGGGTCACGATTCAAATCGACGGTGTCGATCTTAAGGACCCAACCCAGAGTTTCTTATTGGATAAGAGGCCGATTACCGCGAGAGAATTGGAAGGCGAAATCGAGCTTTCGATCGGCGAGCACGAATTGGTCGTCAAGCAAGGCGACATCATCATCAAGAAGATGAAGATAGTCGTGAAAGGGAAACAGGATCGTGTCATCAAAGTGAAGGATATCACGCTGGAAACCCAGGTTGCGCCGGTTGCTCTCGATCATCGGGCGTTGGCCGAGTGGACGCTGAGTGTCGGTGGCCAGGTTCGCGTCGCTCCCCCGGGATCGTTGCCTACCACCTGGAACGAGTACGGTGCCTTACCGTTGTTGTCCAAGGGGGCCACGCTTCCTGACGGAGACTTCAAGATGGTGGGGCTGGGTCTCAACAACGCCTTCGCGAGCGACGCGGAACTGGAAAGGTTTCGCAGAATCGATTCGCTGTTTCTGCTGTGGCTCAGCTCGTCTCCAACCACCGTCAAAGGACTGAGCAACTTCGCCGCCTGCAAGAACCTAGGCGATTGCATGCTCTTGGACACTCAAAATCTCGGCGACGACGCCGTGCCGATTTTGACGAAGTTCAAAAACCTCGAAAAGTTGCAAATCGACTCCAAACTGCTGACCGATGACGGTCTGGCCGAACTTGCATCGCTCACGAAGCTGCAATGGCTCGCCTGTGGACCGGAGATCACCGGCAAGGGGCTCTCCGCACTTCAATCCTTACCGGCGCTACGGACACTCGACATCAAGGGGCAAGGACCGACTGACGCCGGCATGGCAATCCTGGCGAACTTTCGCGGAATTGAATGGCTTTCGATCCAACGGGCGGATGGACTCAGCGACACGACGCTCGCGACGATTGGCAAACTTCCACAACTAACGACGTTGGAAATCGGCTCGAAGCGCTACACCAACGACGGCGTTGCGCACCTGGGGAAATTGACGCGGCTCACGCTACTCCGGCTGATGCATAGCCCGTCCGTCACGGACGAAGGGATCAAGCACCTCAGCCCACTGTGGCGGCTGACGCACCTCGATTTGGGAGGCTGTGAAGTTTCGGGGACCTGCTTGAAAGAGCTTCACACCATGCCGGAGCTTCATGCTCTCCATCTCCATAGCTGTCCGATTACGAACGAGGCGATTGCAGACATTCCACGCCACGACAAATTGTTAGAGCTCGGCCTGGCGAACTCGCGCGTCACCGAGGCAGCCGTGGAACAACTTGAGAAGTTCAAAGCCCTTCGACAATTGAACGTAGAGGGGACGACGATCAGCAACGACGGATTGCTACGGCTGAAGAAGGCGTTGCCCCAGTGCCACATCTTGCCTGAGCCCAAAGACGATCGGCAGGCCGCCGAGTATGCGCTGGGCTTGAAGACCAATTCGATCAACGTCAACGGAAATCCTCGACCTGTGGCAACAAAAGCGAATCTCCCAGCCGGTGTGATTCGGATCACGACACTTAATCTTGACGGCAAGAAGGGACTCACCAACAACGACTTCGAGATGTTCAAGGATTGCACCGAAATACGGCACTTACTGCTCGATCGCACGGGGATCAACGACGTCGGCTTTGGATACTTTCGCAAGAACACCAAGCTGGAGGACCTTAATCTGATTTCCGCGCGGGTGACAAATGCGGGGTTCGAACAGCTGAAGGACTGCCCCAACCTGAAGGCGTTGTGGGCCATGGGAACAGCAATCGGCGACGAGGGGGTTGCCCATTTGGCCAACTGCAAAAAGCTGGAACTGCTCGACTTATCTGACACTAGGGTTACGCGAGCGGGAATGGTCCATTTTCGCGACTGCCATCAACTGCACACGCTGGGATTATCGTGGACGAGGGTCGACGATGCAGGCCTACGTTACTTCGACCGCTGCGCGAAGCTCCGCGTCGTCAATCTAACCAATACGCCTGTGGGGGATTTCGGCGTCGCCACCTTTAATGGCTGCCATCAAATGACCAACATGAATCTGGACGGAACCAAAGTCACCGATGATGTCTTCAAAACTTTGCGAACGATGCCAAACCTGAAGTCGGTGAATCTCAAGAGAACCAACGTCAGCCAGGCAGCGATCGACAGTTTTAAAGCTGAGAAGCCGGGTTGCAAGGTCGAGAGATAAAACGGCGACTAAACTGCCGCCGCGGTGAACTGCTTCACCAGTTCCGCGTAGCCGCCGCTGGCTTGCATTAGTTCGTCGTGCGTGCCGCGTTCGACGATGTGGCCGTTCTCAAGAACCAGTACCAGGTCGGCGTTGCGGATGGTGCTGAGGCGGTGGGCGACGATGAAGCTGGTTCGCCCGGCCAGGAGTTTGGCGAGCGCGTTTTGCAGGCGCAGTTCGGTGAGCGTGTCGATGCTGCTGGTGGCTTCGTCGAGAATTACGATTCGTGGATTGACGATCATCGCTCGCACGAAGCAGACGAGTTGCCGTTGCCCCAACGAAAGCTGCGCGCCCCGTTCGCCGACTTGCGTTTCCAGTCCGTCGGGCAAGGCCTCGAGCAGGTCGAGGCAATCGAGCTGCAGAGCCGCCGCGCGGATTTCTTCATCGGTTGCGTCTGGTTTGCCGAGGCGAATGTTGTCGGCAATGGAACCGGTAAACAGAAAGTTGTTTTGCAGCACCAGGCCCATCTGGTGGTGGAGCGAATCGGCGGTGATTCCTCGAAGATCGTGGCCATCGATGGAGACGGTTCCGGAGCTGGCTAGATAGAACCGCGAAATCAGGTTGATGATCGATGATTTGCCGCTGCCGGTTCGGCCGACCAGTGCGACGCTTTGGCCTGGCTGGGCGGTGAACGAAATATCGTGCAGCACCGTGCGATCGGGAACATAGGCGAACGAGACGTGGTCGAATGCGACGCGCCCCACAATCAGTGGCAGCAGTTGAGCGTCGGGAGCGTCTTGCCACTCGGGCTTGGTATCAAGGAACTTGAAGACCCGCTCGGCACCCGCCATGGCGGTGAGCGATTGGTTGTACATGTTGCCGATGTGCTGGATCGGGCTGAAGAAGCTACTGGCCAGAAAGAAGAAGTAGATCAGTCTGCCCGCATCGATATCGGTAGTGGAACTGAGAACTCGCCAGCCACCCACTAGCAGGAGCGCGACCAAAAAGGATTGGCTGCTGAACTCTAACAGCGGCATGAGCAGGCCTTCGACCCGCACCGCTTTGTAGACGTTATTACCATGCTCGGTCATCTGGTCGACAAAGAGTTCGGAGTTCACATCTTCGCGCACGTAGCCTTGAATCACCCGGATGCCGTTGATCGATTCGGCCAAGGTCGCTGTCACGCCGCTGAAGCTCTCTTGAATTCGCCGGTGCGCGCGGGAAAGCCTTGCACGGAAGAGCTGATTGAGCGCATAAATCACAGGACTGATGCCCGCGATCACCAGGAACAAGACCCAGTCGCAGTAGGCCATCATCAGTGCCGAGACGACCATCTGGCCAAGACCGACGAGCCCGACGAATAGAACATCCTGCACCCCGACGCGGAGCGCTTCGGCATCGCTGGTGAAGCGGCTGATGATTCGGCCGATCTTGTTCTTGTTGAAGAAGCCCATCGGCATCGATTGCAAGTGCCTGAAGATCTGTTGCCGCAGATCGTGAATGACGGCTTCGCCGAGTTCGAGCGCGAGCCGCTGTCGGAAGTGGAACGTGAACTGCGTGAACAAGGCGATGCCCGCGACGCCGGCTGCGCCGAGCAGGATTTGTTGAAACTGCGACTGGCGAACGAGAGGCCACTCGATGATGGCGCCGATGGACTGTGCAACTTGTTCCAGGCCGATCGATTGAAAGTAGACTCGCATCCCCAGCAAGCTGTGGTAGAGCAGCGAGGGGTTCTTGATCGGGCCATTGATCACCGCGGCGATCGACCACGCAATCAAGGGGAGCTGTATGGCCCGCAAGACGACGCACAGCCCCAGCCAATTCCGTTTCGCCGCATAAGGGGCCGTGTAGGCAAACAGCCGGCGAATGAGACTCCATTCGAGCGGACGGCGCTCGGTCTCGTGGTCGTCGTGCTTCCGAACGGTGAGCCGAACCTGTCGTTTACGCACGGCTCGTGTCGCGCCGGCTTCGCCGCGATCGCGAGTATCGTGTGGGACTGGCTTGGCTTCGGCAATCATTTTCGTCGACATGGTCACCATCGACGGACAGGATTGTCCGTCCTACCCGAAACTGTCTACTTGTCTTCGTCCCCAGCGGCAACTGGCGTCGCGCCAAGCGATTGCACGGCGCCCCACTGAGCCTCGGCGGCATCACGGAAATGCCCTTCCTGAGTGAGCAATTCGGCGTGCGTGCCTGCCTGAACGATCCGTCCTTCTTCCAGCACGATGACGCGATCAACTCGGCGGAGCGTGCTCAACCGGTGCGCGATGATCAGTGTGGTTCGCCCGGCCATGGCACCATCGATGGCCGAGAGGATTTCTTCTTCGGTATGCGGATCGACCGAGGCAGCGGGATCGTCCATCAACAGCACGGCCGGATCGAGCAGCACCGCGCGGGCAATGGCTAAACGCTGCCGCTGGCCGCCTGAGAGATCGAGGCCGGACTCGCCGAGGATGGTGTCGTACCCGTCGGGCAACTCTTTGATGAACGGATGGGCGGCGGCGATCTTGCAGGCCGTTTCCACTTGTTCCTGCGTTGCTTCGGGGTGGCCAAACGCGATATTCGCTGAAACGGTGTTGCTAAAGAGGAAGGTCTCCTGGAACACCAGGCCGATCGACCGGCGGACGTCGTCGAGGTTCAGTTCGCGGAGGTCGATTCCATCGAGCGTGATGCGGCCCGCCGTCGGATCGTAGAACCGACAGATCAAAGCGAAGAGTGTGCTCTTGCCGGACCCTGTCGGCCCGAGAATCGCCAGCGATTCGCCCATGTCCATCGTGAACGAGATGTCCTTGAGCACCAGCGGCCCATCGCCGTAGGCGAACGAGACGTTTTCGAAAACGAGTCGCCCGCCAGCATGCGGCAGACGCTGAGCATCGGCTTTCGATTGGACCTCGGTGGGAGCATCGAGGATTTCGAAGACGCGTTTCGCACCGGACAAGCTTTGCTGGATGCTGTTGGTGATGTTGGTGATATTCGCCACCTGGCTGGAGAACTGCTGCAAATAACCAGCGAAAACAATGAGGCCGGCACCGATGGTGAGAGTCCCCGTCGAAACCAGCCAGCCACCGTATATCAGCAGAATGACGATGTTCAACTGCGTCATGAAGCCGACCGTCGGCGTGAAGATGCTCACCAGCCAAAAGATGCCTTGCTGCTGGTCGCGGACGGCATCGTTGCGATTGGCAAATTTGCCGATTTCCTCCGACTCGCGGCCAAACCCTTTGAGCACCTGGGCGCCCTGAATGTTTTCCGAGAGCCGCAGGATCAAGTCATCGACCAGGTCGCGGTTCTTGTCGTATTGGGGACGGACACGCCGGGAAAACAACTGAGTCGCGATGGCCATCAATGGCGTCGTCGCCAAGCAGGCAAGCGTGAGCCACGCATGAATCTGCACCATTGCCACGATGTAAAACACAAAGCTGATGGCCAGAACCGCGAGTTGAATCAGCACGGCATCGATGAATGCACGTACTGATTGAGCGTCGCTAGTAACGCGATTGATGATCGAGCCGGTGGCGTTAGCGTCGAAAAAGCGGAAGCTCAACCGCTGCATCTTGTCGTACAGCATCGATCGCAGATACGGAACGATGCGCGTATGGATGACCCGCCCCGAACTGCGGAGGAAGATGAAATTCAGCGATGCTCGAATTATCTCGATCGCCAAAAGCAAAAGGGCGATTCGCACTACCTGCGTCATCGGCGGCGGGGTGGGATTGGGATCGAGAATCGAATAGGGAACCACTCTTGCTTTGGCCGAGTGATGGATGACATCGATTCCCAAACCGAGCAATTGCAGCGCGGTGATCGTGAGGAACTGGAGAACCGTTTGGAGGCTGAGCATCCACAGGCATTGCCAGCGGTAGCGCCAAGTGAACCCGAGCATCCGCCACATCAGATAGGCGCTGCTGGGTTCCGCTGATTTCTCAGGGGCTGATTTCTCAGCGCCCACTTTCTCAGGGACTGGGATGGCAGCTTTGACGGGGCCGTTCACGCGTGTGGCAGGGTGCGGGGACAACGAAGTCGGTTCCTTCCACGTGCAATCTAGACGGCGAGTCGAACTGCGAAAAGGCTGCGACGGCTGCTAGCCCCCTCGAAGTGCGGAAAACACGGAATTCACGGCAAATATCAATAATCCGTCGCTGTGCGAGGGGCTCCCTTTCCAAAAAAATCCGAGTTCCCTAACTGTCCATCGCAGCGAGAGTTGCAACTTAACAAATGCCTAGTTGGAGGGGTGTGCGGATGGTCCCAAACCAAGAGTCGACTTGCGGAAACGATATAATTACAGCCAGTGCTCCCCAAGATGCGGCGAGTCGCAGTTAGGTTCGCCGAGTTTTGGGAAGCTTACGAGAGCGCACCGCTCTAACGTATTGGTCTCGTGAGTATTCGAGGCCAGCCCAGTGGACCGCCTTCGTTTGGAAATTGATTCCAGCCGAAGGTAATAGTCCGCGTCTCTCACCATTTCGATTTGCCCCCTAGGTGCGTGGCGGCAAGTTGCAGGCGCTTCCGCCGTCCGGCGAAGCGACACATCTAGCGCGAAGCGATTTCGCCTCCCGTTTTGAGTTCTCGTCCGCCTTTTGTGCGCGGTCGCCGTGGGAATCCCTATACCCACAGCGTCCCAAACACTTCGGCGAGCGAATACCTCAGCAGCGGAACCGGTGCGCGCGAAAGGAGACACACGGTGATATTCATTCTGGAAGTGACTTTGGGGGTCGTTGTTGCTTTGGCGTTACTCGCCATTTTCGTGAGCTTGCGCTACATCCCCAACAACAAGATCGGGATCGTTGAAAAACTCTGGTCGGCCGCCGGTTCGCTCGGCGAAGGCCAGATTGTCGCCCTCTCGGGCGAAGCCGGTTACCAAGCCGACATCCTGCGTGGTGGCATTCACCTGGGCTTTTGGCGGTGGCAATTCGCCGTCCACAAACGGCCGCTGGTGATCGTCAAGCAAGGGAAGATCGGTTACGTGTTTGCCCGTGGTGGCAAGCCGTTGACGCCTAGCCAGACGCTGGGACAAGTCGTCGATAGCAACTATTACCAAGACGCGCGGATGTTCCTGAATCAAGGTGGCCAACGTGGTCGCCAACGGGCCATCCTGCGTGAAGGGGTTTATGCCGTGAACCTGGCTTTGTTCAACGTGATCACTGAAGACGGGGTGTATGCCCTGGAGTGGACGCGCGACCTTGCCGAGTGGCAAGAGACCCTGCAAGCGATTCACGGTTTCGATCCGGTGGTAGTCGGCGCCAGGAAGATCGGCGAACACGACGACATCGGGATTGTGACCGTGCACGAAGGTCCGGCCCTGCCGCAAGGCGAAATCATCGCCCCGGCGGTCGGTATGGACCCGCTCGAAAAGCATTGCCACAACAACTACCAGGACGTGGAAGCGTTCCTGGCGGCTGGTGGCCGTCGCGGTTTGCAGTACGCGCCGCTGATTGACGGGACGTATTTCATTAACCGCTGGTTTGCCACGATCGAGTTCATTCCGAAGGAAGTTGTGCCGATCGGCTGCGTAGGGGTCGTCGTTTCGTACTGCGGCCGCCAAGGCGCCGATACCTCGGGCGTGACCTTCCGACACGGTGAACGCGTTCACGAAGGGGAGCGCGGCGTGTGGGAAAACACGCTCGGCCCCGGCAAGTATCCGTTCAACCGCTATGCCGGCCAGATCATCCACGTGCCGACCACGAACTTCGTGCTGCACTGGATCACGGGCCGAACGGAGGACCACCGCTTTGACGACAGCCTCAAGAGTATCGAGCTCATTACCCGCGACGCCTATGAACCAAACCTGCCTCTCTCGGTGGTCGTGCACATCGACTACCAGAAGGCGCCGAACGTGATTCAACGTTTCGGTGACGTGAAACAGCTCATTACGCAAACGCTCGACCCATTACTCTCGGCTTACTTCCGAGATATTGCGCACCGTAAGAGCATGCTCGAGCTGATCCACGACCGCGACCTGATTCAATCCCAGGCCCGCGACGAACTGCGGGCGAAGTTCACGCTGTTCGACATCGAATGTGTCGACGTGCTGATAGGTAAGCCCGAGGCCGTGAAAGGAGACAACTCGATCGAAAACTTGCTCGAACAGCTGCGTCAACGGCAATACGCCGTCGAGCAGATGGAAACGTTCGCCAAGCAGGAAGCTGCCGCGGCGCACGAGAAGACGCTCAACGAAGCGAAGGCCAAAGCTGCTTTGCAGCCGAAGCTGACGCAGTCGAAGATCCAAATCGAAATGGCGGCCAACGAAGCCGACGCCGAGTTGACTCGTGCCCGCAAGAAGGCCGAGCAGACCATCGTGTTGGCCGAGGCCAACTCGCGGCAGGCCGTGTTGGAGGGTAAAGGTGAGGCCGAAAAGATCGGCCAGGTGGGTGCCGCCGAAGCCGACGTATTGCGGCAAAAAGTAGCCAGCTTTGGCGACCCCCGTTATTACGCCTTGAGCGTGATCGCGGACCAACTTGCCAACAGCAAACAACCGCTGGTGCCGAGCCAAATGTTCGTCACTGGGGGTTCAGGCGGCGAGGCCAGCGGCAATATGCTGTCGGCCCTCGTCGGCCTGATGACGGCCGACCGACTGGGCTTCGATTACAAACCGATCGTCGCCCGGGAGGTGATGCCGCCGGTCGAATCGAAGAACGGTGCCTAACGTAGGTCCGGTCTCCCGACCGGACGCTGAGCAATGGCAAGCGCCGGCGTTTTGAAAAGCGCCGGCGCCCCACGACTTCGCAACAGGATCAAGAGAATGGAGTTATTTTGCCAGCGCTGTGGAATGCCCACGAATCTCCCCACGCGAGGGGCGTACATCGTCCGTTGCCACATATGTGGTCATACGATTTACCATGACACGGCGAACGGCCACAACGCTTCGATTCATTTTCCCGTCCGCGACTACTTCGCCGATTGGCTGTCGTCGGCACACGAGACCATGTCTAATTTTCTTAATGACACCTACAACCACGTCGGGACATTTTTCTCGTACGGCCCCGTCTGGACGGAGTCGGAACAGCACTTCGAAAACAATCCCAACAACTCGCCGCCTGAGGCCCGAGCGCGGTTTCCGCGTTGGAGGTAAACAGCAGAGCGGCTAGCCCCAGATGGTGGCCAATTTCAAGACGAAGCCCGGCAGGACAGGATCGCCGCTGACGCTTTCGGGATTGTCGAGTTGCGTTGGCTCCATGCCGGGCTGGTAGGTCCAGAGCGTTTTGGAATCGGGATCGATGAGCCAGCCGAGACGGACGCCGGCGTCGATGTACTCGCGCATTTTGGCGTGCAGTGGCGTGAGTGAATCGGATGGTAAACGCAACTCGATGACAAAGTCAGGAGCAAGAGGAAGAAACTTTCGCCTGTGTTCTTTTGAAAGCTGTTCTACGCGATCACGCAAAACCCAGGACGCATCGGGCGAAAGAACAGCCCCTGTGCGCAACGTAAATCCACCGGATGAGTCGTAGACCTTTCCTAGGTTTTGAATTCGATTCCAAATCCCGAGTTCCAGATTGAGAAGAGCGTTCATACCGGAGGAATCGGCACCTGCTGGGGGCATAATGACGATGTCTCCATTCGCGGCTCGCTCGATACGAACGTCGCGATTGCGTTGGCAGAAGTCGAAGAACTCGTCGTCCGACATGACTTTCCAGCTGGGTCCGAATTGGACAATCAGCGGAATCTCTGAATCGAAGTGTACTGTCGCCATGGCGATCTCACTGGCAGAACTCGAAAGCTATTAACTTCAAGTATACCTCTGGCAGCTGCGCCGGAAAAAGCGATTTAGCGGCGAAACCGCTAACTCCCTTTCTTCGCACTCACATACAACATTCGCATCTCGTGTAGCACGGCGGTGAGCATGCCGTGTTCGTCGGTGGAGAGGTTGTTCTTCGTCTTCTGCTCGATGACGTCGAGCAGGTCGATGAAGTGCTTGGCGAGGTCGAAGTTGGGTTCGACTTTCTCTTGGCCGGGGACTGGCATTTTGCCCATGGCCACCATCGACTGGGTGGCCAAAAGTTGGACCAAGGTCGACATCGACGCGGGCGGGATTTGTTGTTGCTCGGCCATATTGCTCGTCCTCACTTCACACTACCAATGCTCTTCGCTACAGCGCGTTTCGAATCGGCAAATTCCACCGCGCACAGACAGGATTAGGATTGTCTGTGCTACTTTTTAGGAAGCTTCGATCATTCGCTCGCCGCGTTGGCTGCGGCGTTCGACGGCCGCGGCCACGAAGCCCGCGAACAAGGGATGAGGCTTGGTCGGCTTGCTCTTGAACTCGGGGTGGAACTGTACGGCCAGGAACCAGGGGTGGTCGGGGAGCTCGACGATCTCGACGAGCGTGCCGTCGAGATTCGTGCCGGTGAACCGCATGCCGTGAGCCATGAATTGCTGGCGGTAGATGTTGTTGAACTCGTAGCGGTGGCGATGGCGCTCGGGGACGGTTTCAGTCGCGTAGCAATCGCGAGCCTTGGAACCCGCTGCCAGGACGGCCGTTTGCGCGCCTAGTCGCATGGTGCCGCCTTTGTAGGTGATGTTCTTTTGCTCGTCGAGCAAACAGATCACGGGGTGCTTGGTGTCTTTGCTGAATTCGGTCGAGTGGGCACCTTCCAGGCCGACCACGTTGCGGCCGAACTCGATGACGGCCGTCTGCATCCCCAAGCAGATGCCGAAAAAGGGGATGCCTTTGGTTCGCGCGAATTGGATGGCCTCGATCTTTCCTTCGATGCCGCGTTCGCCGAATCCGCCGGGGACCAGGATGCCGTCGTAACCGGCGAGCAGAGGCGCCGCTCCTTCGCGTTCGACTTCTTCGCTGTGGATGCGGCCGACGCGGATTTGCACGCCGTGCAGGATCCCGGCGTGGTCGATCGATTCGTAGATCGATTTGTACGCATCCTTGTGCTCGGCGTATTTGCCGACCACGGCAATGCTGATTTCCCCCTTGGGATTGCGCAGCGTGTGGAGAAGCTGGCGCCAGTCGTCCATTTGTAGCCGGCCGGCGTTGAGCCCGAGCTTTTTCACGATGATCTGGTCGAGCGAGTTGTTCACCAGACTGAGCGGCACTTCGTAGATCGAGAAGTCCTTGTCCCGCTCCTCGATGACGGCCTCGATCGGCACGTTGCAAAAGAGGGCGATCTTCTCGCGGTCGTCGCGGCTGATTTCGCGTTCGGTCCGGCAAATCAAAATGTCGGGCTGAATACCGATCTGCCGGAGCAAACCGACCGAGTGCTGGGTCGGTTTGGTTTTCAGCTCGCCTGCAGCTTTCAAATACGGGACCAGCGTGAGATGGATGTAGAGGCAGTTCTCTTTGCCGACATCGAGCGCATATTGGCGGATGGCTTCGAGGAAGGGCTGACTTTCGATGTCGCCGACGGTGCCGCCGATTTCGGTAATCACCACGTCGACATCGTCGTCGCCTAACTTGGCGATCACGCTTTTGATTTCGTTGGTGATGTGCGGGATCACCTGGACTGTTTTGCCGAGAAACTCGCCGCGGCGTTCTTTTTCGATCACCGAGAGGTAGATTTGCCCGGTGGTGTAGTTGCTGTCGCGGGTGAGATCGCTGTGGGTAAAGCGTTCGTAGTGGCCGAGGTCGAGATCGGTCTCGCTGCCGTCGTCGAGCACGTAGACTTCGCCGTGCTGGTAGGGGCTCATGGTCCCGGGGTCGACGTTGATGTACGGGTCGAGTTTCTGCATCCGGACCTTAAGGCCGCGGCGTTCCAGAAGCATCCCGATCGAGGCGCTGGTGAGTCCTTTGCCGAGGCTGCTCACAACGCCGCCCGTCACAAAAATGTGCTTTGCCATGAGAATCCTTGAGGGGATGCCGCAAGATCACCCCGCAAGGACGGGGCGTTTGGCGGAGTTCCTTTGACGAACCCGGCTCGGCACAAGCTTCCCTAGGGTCGCCTCTGCCGTCCCGGACCAAACGGACGATTTTATCGTCCTTGGTGCCGCGCGACAAACGCCGCATAATCACTTGGCGTATCGATGCCGATGGTGGGTTCGTCGATGACCCCCACGGCAATGGCATGGCCAAAATGCAACACTCGCAGTTGCTCGAGATTCTCGACCACTTCCAGCGGGCTGCGGGGAAGCGCCGCGATCGACAGAAGAAAATCGCGACGGTACGCGTAGAGCCCTAAATGCTGCAAGAAGGTGGGCGGCTCGCTCGTCAGCAACTGGTCGTCCCACTCGCGGGCGTGGGGAATGGCAGCCCGGCTGAAATAAAGGGCCTGGCCTTGCCCGTTCATGACGACTTTGACGCACGAGGGATCGTTCAGTTTTTCTCGGGTGCGAATCGGAGTCGCGAGCGTCGACATGACGGCCGTGGGCTGCTCGACCAGAAGTTCGACCGCGCGATCGATCGCGGCGGGGGAGATTTCCGGTTCATCGCCTTGCACGTTGACGAAGATATCGACTTCGGGCATTTTTCGGGCGACTTCGGCCACCCGATCGGTCCCGCTGGCGCAGCTGGGGCTGGTCATGACGACGTGGCCGCCGAAGCTGCGGACGGTGGAAGCGATTTCCTCGTGGTCGGCGGCGACGCATAGGCCTGTCGGCAAGGTCGCCTTGGAAGCTGCCTCGTAGGTGTGCTGGATCAGAGGGCGGCCCGTCTCGGCCAGTAGCAACTTGCGAGGCAAGCGAGTCGAAGCCAATCGCGCCGGGATCACAATCGTGCTTTGAGGACGATCAAATCGACGTTCCATCGAGGCCGCTTCCTTGCGAGGAGAATCCATTTCGCACTGCCGCAGCTATCCGTTCTAGCTGCGGCGGTAAGTGTAAACGGAGCGGGGCGATCGAGTCGCCCCCAGTTTTGGGGTATCTAGCAGCCCGTTGAATTAAGCCTGTTTTTAACCGGCGAGCGCCAGGCGCTCC
>CAZWSX010000004.1:0-408555 GCA_964636985.1 uncultured Pirellulaceae bacterium
CAATTGGTTAGAGTACCGGACTGTCGATCCGGTGGTTGCGGGTTCGAGCCCCGTCGGCCTCGTTTTCAAGTAAGCCTAAGTCCTTGTGGGATTTAGGCTTGCGTCGTTTCTTGGGGAAGGTTTAGGCCACGGGCTGAAAATCCGTGTGCCGAGCGGTCCCAACGTTTGGGGCACTCGCGGCCACGAAACGCTAGTGAACGATTGGGAAGGATTTTCTCGCCCCCAGAGTCAATAATCGCAGGCCAGGCGGGCATAGCGTCGGTCAAACCTCGCTTCGGCCATTCTTCTGATTTCGTCGCGCGTCTTCTGTTGGGCCGTGCCAGACAGCGCGAGACCGGCGAGATACTTTTCGCGAATCAGGGCCATCGGACCGGAACGGTCCGTGTTCTTGGTCATTCGCCCCTCGTCAAACACCAATTCGCGTACCGTTCTGTATTCCCATGCGGACGCAAATCCATCGGCCAAGAAAATCGTCCGAAGACGTCCGTGTCCTAGGAGCAACCCGCCCGAGTAGCCGACGAGGTAATCAAGGTTGGTGTAGTGGTTATTGAAGTTGAGCCTCGTGTAGAGGTGATCTTGTGGCTTGGGAGTGACACCGTTGAGCATGGGACCCTGGAGGTCTGAATAGGGTGGGCCGTCTTCGGAAAGCAGATTTGCACGCAGCACCCGAAGGACCAGGCGACCTGCTGATAGGGCGTATTCGGAATGGTAACCGCGCCAACATGACGTGCTCGGCCTCGAGGGTGTCGCACCCAACATTGCAGGAGCATCAAACGGTTCATCCTCGCTCCATTCCAGGAGGTTGTACCTGCGGCCATATAATCGAAACCAATCGCTGATTTGACCAGTCACAAGAAGGGACCTTGTATCGAAGGGCTCAACTCGTCGTCGGAGAACATGCGCCTCCACTCACACTTCTATCGCCCCCGATCTCTCGATTTTTGCCGGCCGCGTTGGCCGCTTGGTTCGCTTTGCCATTTGGCTTCCAGCGTGAGCAGCGAGATCATTCCGCTTCCCAGCACCATGATCCCGATGCTGGTGCTCCAGAGCCAATAGCCCGGGCCGTGGCCCGTGATTCTCGCCGCAGTTCCGCCGGTGGTGCTGGGGAACGCTTCGTACAGCAGAAAGCCCATCGACAGTCCCAGGGCCGCGATGGCCGGTACGACCGCGAGATCGCGCGTCGGGCGGTACAGCATCATCCACCATGACGCCAAGAGGAGCGGATTGGCCAACCAATTGAATACGCCCAGGTGCATCGCCATCCAGCCGTATAACACGATTAGATAGCTAGGCTTCCATTCCCAAGGGGTTTCGGTCGAGACATAAAACGAATCGTTCGGCAAGCTGACCGCGAATACGGCGACGCTCGTGGCGACGAAAACCATACTAAGGAACGACCGCACCTGGCGAGAATTATCAAGCATCTTGGGCCCCCCGGATGCTTAGGATTGTAGATGCTTTGAATTGTAATAGAGCTGAACGCTAAGGTTTCACCTCTTTCATGGATTCCTGCAAGTCGAGCAGCGGTTTTTGGCTGACACGGAGCAACCCCTGCTGGCTGCGGTCGAGGTCGGTGATCAGGTAGAGGACGCACGCGAATGAAAGGATCAAGGCTAATGCTGTTGGTGAGCGTTGCTGAGTGGTAAGCCCTGCCTGGTAGCCGACCGAAGAAACTCCCAGAGTAGCCAGGAAGTACAGAGCGGCCCACAGCACCACGGGAATGCGGCTGCGACCATCGTGCAGGCGGGTTTCGTGCAGATCGATGACCTCGTTCAGCGACTGGATGTAAAGCCCGGTCGAGATGGTATCGGCCTTCTCTCTGACGGTAACGGCGTGGCCCCACAATAAACCATGCAATTCGTTCGATCGTTTTATTGCCATGGCCATGTCGCGCAACTCGACGCCGCGCAGCCGGACATCGACGTACTCTCGCAGCAGGCGGGCGGACTCAGATTGTTCCGGCTGAGGCAGGAAGCGAGTCCGCAGCCAAGTTGTGCCGATGGCATTGGCTTCGTCGAGCACGCTTCGCCGCCGAGCATCGAACCGCGAGGCGGCCAGGCTAAAAGTAAAACCTAAGACGAGCGCCACCAAGCCGAGAATCGAGGCGACCATCGCTCCGGCAACCTGCTCACGCTCGTCAGGGACATGGGCCTTTCGCCACTGGCCGAAACGAAAGCCGCCTTCCATGCCCGCACAAAATATGAAAATGATGGAAGCGAGAATGCCCCAAAGCGGAATCGAGTCGAGAAGTTCGGGTTGCATAGAGGGTGGTGAAGATAAAGTTAGGCGCCGGTCCTCAATGTTGCCATGTTGCGCCAGAAATGTTGAAGGCTTTCGGTTCCACCGAAGAGCGTGGTGAAGTGGGTCGAGTCAGCAAGCACGATATCGCCGGCGCGATTGCCGGCCGGCGACATCCAAATCAAGGCGTTGAATTCTTTATTGCCTGCCGCCGAGAAAGGATGCGGCCGATCGAGGTCGATCGGTTGACGGGCAAGCACATGGACCGAGTTTTGGTCAGCGGCAGTCAGGGCGTAATGCGGCAGATGAAGGTGGAAGTTGAACGTCGTCACGTTGCGCAGTAACCCAAGATGGTCGAGATCTGGATTCGTGGTGAGAGGGGCGATTTGCTTGGTTCCTTCGACGACCGCCGGGCGCAAGCCGAATTGATTCAAAACCGGGACATCAAGGGCCTTCATCAACGACCTGGTGTATTGCCCGAATCGTTGCTGCCGCGGCACCAATTCGTCGCCGTGATGTTTGTATTCCATCTGACGTTGCTTCATGTCGTCTGTGAAGCCCACGTCGTGGTGCGGCGCTAAGAGCAGGCAGGTTCCTTCACGCTTCAGCCACTGGCGAATCGCTTCGATTTCGGCCGGGTCCGCTTCCTGTTCAGCCACCAGGTGATCGAGGCCGAAGACCATTAGCGTATCGGTGTCGGCCAGGACGCGCTCGTCGATCGGCAACTTGTAGCCCGCCTGGTCGATCCTTTGATAGATGGCGACGGGCTGGCCGGTTGTCTGGCCGACGACACGTTGAAACTCGAGCGTCGAGCGATGGAACAATTCGAGTGTGCCAGCGATGCCCTGCAGAAAATTCATCTTGTCCCACTGGGCACCCTCGAACGCGGGCCACGCGACACGCCGGACTTCGCTGATGGTGGAAAAGCGATTGTCGAGGTCCGTGGTATCGCGATTGACTTCCCAGGGATAGCTCCACGTCCAATAGATGCTGATGCGGCGTTTCCCAGGCGCGTAAGGGCGTGCGACATGGTTTTGGTTGTACGTTCGGCCGGTGGGCGCGGTCGTCATTTGTTGCCTCGCGATATTGGGACTTAGGAGTATCGTATTAGGTCGGCTGCCAAAAATCCTCTCGATTAAGTTGTCTTGTCACGGCGGCCGCTACGCGACCGAGAATGCCGGCGTATGTTGGAAACGAAAGTGGCACGTGGGCCAGCTCATCGACTCGCATTCCGGCGGTCATCGCAACGGCTGCGACCTGCGTGATCTCGACCGCGCGTTCGCCGACGACATGGCAACCGAGAATCTTGTGCGTTGTGCGGTCGACAAGCAGTTTGCAAAAGCCGAACGTTCGGCCATCGATGATAGTACGCGTGGTCGCGGCGAACCGGCTTGTCGAGGCCACCACGTCATACGTCGCTCGGGCCTGAGATTCGGTTAACCCCACCTGGGCGTATTCCGGGTCGGTGAAGCTGCCGATCGGATTCGCCCCTTCCGGTAGCGTCATGGTGGAACCGCGTACCGCGTTGGTCGCGGCCAAAAAGCCATCCTGAATCGCGGGTGGGACTAGCAACAGGCGGCCCGTGACATCGCCAGCGGCGAAAACGTGAGACGCGGACGTTTGCAGGTAGGGATCGACTCGCACAAAGCCCCGCGCATCGGTCTCGACTCCCGCCGCCGCGAGGTTGAGTCCGGACGTGTTTGCTTGCCAGCCAACCGCAACGACGGCGAGCGATGCTTCCGCGGTACGGTGTTCGCCGTCGCGGGAGTAGTTCATTCGCACGCCGCTGGCTGTTTTCTCGAACGATTCAATGTCCCCGAAGTCTTCCTGCACGACAATTCCATCGCTGCGGAATGCGGAGGCAACGGCCGCCGAAACGTCTTTGTCTTCCGTAGGCAAAATGCGCGGGCCGCGTTGGAACAACTGGACGTTAGAACCGAACGCGTTAAAGACTGAAGCTACTTGTGCCCCGGTAGCGCCTCCCCCAATCACCAGCATCGACGGTGGCACCGAGGACAGCCCCCAGGCATCGCTGTGCGTGTTTGTGAACTCGAAACCGGGAACATCGAGCCGCCGGTTCATTCCGCCCGTGCAGAGGATGATCTTCTGCGCTTGCAATCGCAAACCGGTCGCAGTTTCAATCATGTTGGGATCGACGAACCTTGCGTTGCCGGCGTGTTCGTGCACGGACACGCCTAACGAATCGATCTGCTGGCGCCATGTGGCACAGGCTTGCACGTCGTAAACCACCTCGCGGACCCGCGCGAGGAGCCGAGAGTAATCGAGCAACGGTTCGCTGACTTCAATGCCGTACTGCCCGAGCTGTCGCGCCTCGCGCAACAACCTCGCTGCGTGGGCCAACGTTCGCACGGGTACAGGACCGTCGTTGGCCGCCATACCTCCGAAAGCATCGCGGGTGACAAGTGCGGTGCGAGCGCCTAGGTCTGCGGCGCGCAAAGCCGCGACGACGCCCGCCGGGCCGGCGCCAATGACAAGGACTTCAAAAGATAAGTCGCCTTGTGTCGTCATGTTGACGAATTCGCGAGTGGTTAAAAGTCGGCTTTGAGCCGCGCGCCGACAACAATTGCTCTGTCCAGGTTGTTTGTGCTTGGTTCGACGAATTGCATGTCGAACGTAAGGTGGCACCACCGCGCCAGGGCGGCATTGTAAAACAGCTCGACCCCTTGCTCGTCGCGTTGGGCGAGCCCTGGCGGTGCGAGCGGTCCCGACAACAGGCGTTTGAACTCATCCGACAAACCGACGTGGAAGTAGCCGATTCCGATCGTGTCTTGCTGTCGGCCGGGCACTATGCCGTTTCCGCTCACGCCGAACGTCATATTCCACTCGATCGGATTCGGATTGCCATCCGAGAGGCCCGTCATCCCGAAGATGCCCCATCCGATGTTCGGGTCGGACTCGCTCATCCACAGGTATTGATCGAAGTTGTACCACAACGCCCAGGAACCCGACTTTTTCCCGGCGACAATCCCTTGGCCGGGCACGATCACAAAGGAAGCTGGATCGACAGAGGTAAACGATCGGCTGTTCCAATTGACGCCGAAGTTGTGATGTCCTGGTAAATCGAACGGGGCAATGGGAACCTTGATGGTGCCGGAGAGGAGCACTCCTTCCGCGAAGAGTCTATTCAAATCGACCGTGGTCGCGTGGTTGTCGGGGTCGCGGACGATGAAGGTGAAAATGGGCTCCTCATCGCGCATCACGGTGAACCCCGTTCCGTAGGTCGAATAGGGAACAGTTCGGGCGTTGATGATATTCGCGACGATGGCGCTATTCATGAACCGCTCGAGCCCGTTTCGGCCGGTGAAGTTGAGCACGAAGTCGTCTAGCGAATTGATCTTTCCCGCGAACACCACGAGGTTGTCCGACAGAGACTGCGACGCAATCAGCCGAGTGATAGCGGTGGCTTCTCCCTCCTTAGGAAACGCCATATTGAAATTGGCGAAGGTGAGAAAGCCGCTTGCCGTGTTGACATCCTCGCCGTAGCGCGTTTCCGCGTGCATGGAAACTTGAAACCCATCGCAAAGCATCGCTTTACCGCCGTCGAGGTTCAGGTAGTAATCGACCTTTCCGCCGTACGCGAAAGTCTGTTCTTCGCCTCCTCTAGCGACCCCCTGGTAGAACTGCGTCAGATTTGTGTCGAAGGTGAAGCCCCGATCAGCCCAAAGATCACGCCTGCCAAACCAGTTGCCCGTCAGCTTGTCGCGCTCGTCTGACGAATCGGCCAATAGGGGCGTTGGCGCATCGCCGTCGTAGGCAACCACTGCCGGGCAGTTGAACAGGGTTGGCAAGCAACACAATGCCGCGACGAAGGCGATTCCGCCTGCAAGTCTCGGCAAGGTTTGCGTAACCGGCATGGTCGGTTTCCAATGCGGGCCAGCCCGCAACTGAAGGCCGCTACAGTGTGAAGCTATTCCTGATTATCGACCTGTAACATTGAATTCGGGCGTTTTTCGCAAAGTCATTTAGCCTCCCAGCATTGCCAGATACGTCAGAGCCTTGATTCCGGGGAGGAAGAAATAGGCTCCACCGCGGACGGTCGTGAAAGCTGGCAGCCCAATAATCTTTTTGCGGATAGGGCGCTTGGGGATCTTGAACTCTAAAGTGCCATCCTGATGTCCGATGAAGGGGTCGCGCTCGTTGCCGAGCTCGTGGAAGTTCTTGTCGTTGACCCAGACGTTTTGAGCGAACTCGAACTGACGAATCAGACTCGCGCAAATGACAAATGCCGCGAGGCCTCGCTCGACGCCGTCGTCCAGAACGCCTTCGGGGAGCGCCCTTCCGTACGTTGCTCCCCGGCGAATGATCCGGCGGCGGTTCATGTTCGCAGCCGTGTCGCGCGGGTTCATCCGGCGAATGTGCGCACCCAGCGGGACTGCGTATCCAAAGGGGTCCATTTCTTTGTAGTTAAAGTTGTTGTTTCGCTGCGGATCGGCACCAAGGGCTGGATCGTCCTTCTCGGGAGCCAGTACGAGCGGTGCACCGCTTCGCCAGCGCCCCATCAGTTTCGCGGCGATGAGCTCTTGCTCTTCGGGGGTCTGGCCGTTCGCACGGAGGAAGTCGCGAAACCTGCCGACGTGCTCCTCCATCCGCCGATAAGCTATGTAACTGCCGTTGCGCGACAGAATCTCGGGCTGCGGCATCCGTTGCTGCTGACCGAGTTCGTCTGGATACCCCAGCAGAAATTCGCCTGGCTTGAGGGGTGCACCGGAACCCGGCGTGGGTTCTTCACCAGAGCCTTCGATCACCGGTTGCGACATGCGATCGCGATAGCCGAAGTGGTCGTGCGCGTAGTCTAATGGCGGTGTCGCTTCGAGATCGAGCGTCGACAGAGTTTCGACGCCTTCACAGCGTGCTAAAAGTTTGGCGTGTTCCTCGCGGCATCGTTCTCGCTCCTCACAGTCGCGAGCAAACAGGATCACGATGGCATGCAGGTCGGGGCTGGCGAGCCCACCTACCCAGTGGTCGGGGTGATTCTGCCCTTGATCGCCGAGCATCTCCGCACGGGCGACCATCCCCTGCCGAAACTCTTCGGGAAATGTGGCGAGCGATTCGTCATCGACGCCGAGCGCCCGCAGGCCATTCCATGTAAAGGCGACCGTGACCCAGCGCAAGTCCTTGGCGCCCGCGCGAATTTGCGCGACCGATTGGACGGTCCGGCGAATTTCGTTCAGCCAGGCGCGTCCACCGGCGGCGTTGCGAAAGGTGAGGAACTCGTACCTGGCAGCAAGCGCGGGAGCGCGCACAAGCATGATGTGCTGGATGTCGTCGAACTCGAGCATAACTGCGTTTCCTGGCCTGCCGTTTCTCGCGCCGTTATTGAGAGCCTTTCATCCAGGCCCACGCCGCGATGCGCCAGCCTTCGGGCAACTTTCGAAGGGCCACGGTAAAGGCCGCTCCGGTCTGCGTGACCTGCCGGCCGTGGATTTGAAACGACATTATCGCCGGAGCCACTACGTAGGCGGCATCACCCGTAATCTTGTTATGCGATGGCTCGCCCAGCGTCACGTGGTAACCGGAGGCGCCGTGTTCCTTACCTTCGATCAGTACGTCGCGATACCAGTCCTGCGCGGCGGTCGGTCCCACCCACAAATGCGGCGCCATGCCGTCGAGAATGGACCCCGGGACGGCGAACATCGCCGCCATCCCCTCGGCATCTCCGCGGTTAAACGCGTCGATGTAGTGATGCACCGCCGCCATCGGATCGGTCGTAGTCATGGTGACCTCTATTGCATCTGGTCGAGCATGTTGGAGAAGGCATCCTTCAATTTGAGAGCCTTCTTGATTTCGTCGGCGCTGACAAATGGATACTCGCCGTACTCCAAGAAGCTTGGGCATTGGTGGTCGCGGACAAACTTGATAAACGCGGCAGAGTTGGTCTGCCAGTCTTCGGGAAAACCTTCCAGGTTTTCAAAGACTGTCTTGAGGCCCGTCTGCGTAAAGATGCTCACGGCGTCTTCGGTGTACTTGTCGAAGTCCGTATCGAAGATCCCCTGGTACATGAAGTAGGTGTCGCCTTTGATATCGAAGAGCACCCAACGCAAGTAGTGAAGTTTCAAGACCGCCAGGCAGTCGGGCGTTGCCGCGACCGCCTTCTCGATGTTCTGGGCATAGTTGTAGAAGTTCTGCTTCGTGCCTGGCTTGATCTTGGCCATGATGCTGAATCCGTAGCACGCCGGTGTCTTTGGAAAAACCGGTCCGTAACGCCCCTGCTCTTCCTTGTCTTTGTGATACCCGCCTTCGGGGATGGCCATCGCGGATGGCTTGGTCCAATCGTTCTGCATATCAGGTTTCCTTTCGAGGTAGTTGTCGGACAAGGCGTGTAACCAGGCCTCGGAGCAAGACGTAAGGAACGATTGCTAGTAAGGCTGCAGTCACTAGCAGTTCCAGAACATAAATCGAGGAATGCATGATGAGTTGGTAGATCGCGTCGATAACGAGGGCGACGATGAAGACAGTGCCCACGTCTTTCCATGCTTGTCGAAACAACTCCTGTCGCTGCGCCGGATTCGAGAAGACTTCCCACAAGAACGGAGGCTTCGCGTCGCGCGCGTCTCTCAGGCCGGCACGGATCGCGAAAACGATCGCCATCGCCGGCTGGAGGATCAGACGAAAATGCAACGGGCCGTCCGAGCGACCGAGGATATTCTCCCACGCGCGGCGGAGTACCTCTTCCACAATTCACCCGAATCTTTCTTGGTGAATAGCTTTGGATAATCGGGAGCAAGAACCAACGCTTCGAACGAAGTTATAGAAATCGCACCTGCGCGCGCCATGATAGTGGCGGGTCGGCTCGTCCGGTAGAGGCGCCGTTGGAGAATTTCGCGACCAGGCATGCCGGGATTTCGGCCTGATTTTCACCACCGCTGGGGTCGCCGAGGGCGGCGAGTCGTTCCCGCGAAATCCGATTTGCATTCCTCCGTTGGCGGGTTCAGAATAACTCACGCAGCCACATCTAGTCGGCAAATTCTTGCCGCGGGCGTTGCCTTTGGGCACTTCACGTAAGACACGAAAGAAGGCGCGCGATGAACGCCGAACAGCTCCGACTCCAGGAGTCGCGAGAGAAAGACGTTCCTTGGAAGCAGTGGGGCCCCTACTTGAGCGAGCGCCAGTGGGGTACCGTTCGCGAGGACTACAGCGAAGACGGCGACGCATGGAACTATTTCACCCACGATCAGGCCCGTTCGCGAGCGTACCGCTGGGGTGAAGATGGCTTGGCGGGAATCTCCGACGACCGGCAGCGACTTTGCTTCGCGCTGGCGCTCTGGAACGGCAACGATCCCATTCTCAAGGAGCGGCTATTCGGTCTGACGAATGCCGAAGGCAACCATGGCGAGGACGTGAAGGAGTACTACTTCTATCTCGACAGCACGCCGACCCATTCGTACATGAAGTATCTCTACAAGTATCCGCAGGCGGCTTATCCCTACGCGGACCTTTTGGAGCAGAACAGTTGCCGAAGTCGTAGCGACTACGAGTACGAACTGATCGATACGGGCGTCTTCCACGAAGACCGCTACTTCGATGTCTTTGTGGAGTACGCAAAGTCTTCGCCGGACGACATCCTTGTCGAGATCACGATCCACAATCGCGGCCCGGTTGTAGCAGCGTTGCACGTTTTGCCGACGCTGTGGTTCCGCAACCGTTGGGCGTGGCGACCGGAACTGCCGCGGCCGGCGCTCAAACGCTGGGACGATGTCCAAGGGGAAAGCATCGTGCATGTGACCGAACACCGCATTGGAGAGCGATTTTTGTACTGCGACGGCAAACCTGGCTTGCTGTTCACGGAGAACGAAACCAACAGCGAGCGGCTCTTTGGCAAGCCAAATGCCACTCCATACGTCAAGGACGGCATCAATGACTTCGTGGTGAACAGCGTCGCTGGCTCCGTCAATCGGGCCGGCGTCGGTACGAAGGTCGCGGCGCACTATCAGGTGACTGTGCAGCCGAACCAGAGCGAAGTGCTCCGGCTGCGCCTGACGAATGTCGCACCAGAAGGTTGGTCGCAGTACAACGGCCACACGGGGCAGCCATTCGGCGAGGGTTTTGAGAAGACGTTTGCCACTCGCCGAAGTGAGGCCGACGCGTTTTACGCCGATCTTACCCCCCAATCGCTCGATGCCGACCAGGCCAATGTGATGCGCCAGGCGCTGGCGGGCATGCTCTGGAGCAAGCAGTTTTACTACTACGACGTCGACCGGTGGCTCGAAGAACGCGGGTGCGATCCCTTCAAGGCAGTTCGCAAACTGGCTCCGCGCAACGATCAGTGGCATCACATGTACAACGGTGATGTGATTTCGATGCCCGACAAGTGGGAGTACCCTTGGTACGCCGTGTGGGACTTGGCGTTCCATGTCTTGGCGCTCTCGCTGGTCGATGCCGATTTTGGCAAACAGCAACTGAAGCTCGTGCTGCGAGAAGGTTACATCCATCCCAACGGCCAGATTCCCGCGTACGAATGGAACTTTGGCGACGTGAACCCGCCGGTCCATGCCTGGTCGACGATCTTTACGTACCGACTCGATAAGGCTGAGCGCGGCGAAGGGGACAAGGAGTGGCTCAAGTCGTGTTTTCAGAAACTCCTTTTGAACTTTACCTGGTGGGTCAATCGCAAGGACCGCACGGGGCGCAATGCGTTCGAAGGGGGCTTCCTCGGATTAGACAACATCGGCGTGTTCGACCGCAGCAAGCCGCTCCCGACTGGCGGTTACCTGGAACAAGCGGACGGCACCGCGTGGATGGCCCTTTTCTCCCAGAACCTGCTGGAGATCGCGGCCGAACTGGCGATCACTGATCCCGACTATGCCGAGATGGCGACCAAGTTTGTCGAGCACTTCCTGTGGATTGCTTCGTCAATGACGAACATTGCGGGCGGCACTGGGATGTGGGATGAGGACGATGGATTCTTTTACGACGTGCTGCGCTTGCCGGACGGCGGATCGAAGCGGTTAAAGGTTCGTTCGATGGTTGGCCTGTTGCCGCTGTGCGCGGTGACGGTGTTCGACGGGGAGTTGCTCGCCAAATACCCTGCCATTGGCGAGCGGCTCCATCACTTTTTGCGGTCTCGGCCGGAAATTGCGGCGTCGATTCACGATCCGGAAAAGCAAGGGATCGCCGGCCGCCGTCTGACTTCGATCGTGGACGAGAACAAGCTTCGACGCGTCCTGGAGAAAATGCTCGACGAGAATGAGTTTCTCAGTCCGTACGGGATTCGTTCGCTGTCGCGTTACCACGAAAACAATCCCTATGTGATGGATGTTGGGGGTGAAGAGTATCGCGTGAACTATTTGCCCGCTGAGTCCGACACCGGCATGTTCGGCGGCAACTCGAATTGGCGAGGGCCGATTTGGATGCCCGTCAACGCCGTGATCATTCGAGCGCTATTGCAGTACTACTCGTATTACGGCGACAGCTTTACCGTCGAGTGTCCCACGGGATCGGGGCGATTCATGAACTTGCACCAGGTTGCCGAGGAGCTTGGGCGACGGCTATCGAACATCTTTCTGAAAGACAGCGACGGCCGCCGTCCGATGCATGGCGGTTGTGAGAAATTTCAAACCGATCCCCACTGGCGCGACCATCTCCAGTTCTACGAGTACTTCCACGGAGACAACGGCGCCGGATTGGGTGCCAACCATCAGACGGGCTGGACGGGGCTCGTTGCGCGACTCTTGCACGTGTTTGCGACGATCACCCCCAAGTCGGTTTTGGAGGAAGGAAAGCGGTCGTACTTTAAGGAACGAAACGCTAAGGATGCGGCTGTTGTGAGCTGACGCCCCAGCGTATTTGCTGGTCGAACTCTTGAAGTCGAAAGCGGCGCTCACCGTGGGTAGTGCGCCTCGCCCGTTGCGTGAAGAATAAGATGCGGGGGAACTGCGACTCATCAAGGATGCAACGATGGTTGAGGTCACCGGACGGCTGGCGGAACTAGTGCGGCGGTTGGATGCACTGTCGGACCCGACACTGATCAAGCTCGCAAACACGCTCGAACAAGCAAATCTAAGCGTCGCGGATGTCGCAGCGTTTGTGAAGGAAACGCCGCGAAGCTACCATCGCGCCACGGTAGTCAAACGGGAAAGCTACGAACTGCTGATTCTCACCTGGGTGCCCGGGCAAGGAAGCGCGCCGCACGACCATGCTGGTTCGGTCTCTGCAATGCAGGTGTTACAAGGCGAGGCGGCGGAGGGTTGCTGGCGGATTGCAAGTGATGGGTACGTGGACCAGGAATTCGAAACGCCGCTGGGCGTTGGAGGGTTGACGGCCTGGCAGGATGCGGGCGTGCATACGGTGCGCAACAGTTCCGCCAGCGGCGAGACACTGGTCACGGTGCACGTTTACTCACCGCCACTTCGTGATTTTCTCCGATATATTCCGCGACCCTCGACAATGAATCCGGCGCATGCGGCCGCCAATTCGCCGCCGACCATTTTGGTAGTTGGAGGTGGTTTCAGCGGCACGATGACTGCGGCCCAGATCCTGCGCACTCTGGGGACGACTAGCGTGCCCGTCCGCGTGGTTGTTGTCGAACGCCAAGGAACGGTAGGCGAAGGGTTGGCCTACAGCACCCGCGATCAGGCCCACCTGCTCAATGTGCCGGCTGGCCGCATGAGCGCTTGGCCAGACCGGCCGGATGATTTTCTGGAGTGGGCCAATCGGCGCTATGGCGTGTTTCAACCCGGCGACTTTCTGCCGCGCCGGTGGTACGGCGAGTACGTGCGCGAATCGCTATTGTCGACTGCCAAGGGGACCGGCCAGCTTGAGGTGAAGTTCGACGAAGTCCGCCGGCTGGCTCGTCGACCAAGTGGTGGGTGGGTCGTGAACTTCGCGCGGGGGTCATCCCTTTCCGCACACGCCGTCGTTCTGGCGATCGGACATCGCCCTCCTCCGGACCCCATCGGCAAGTTTTGGAGTGGGCCTCGCAATCGTTTTATCGCCGACCCATGGCAGGCTTTTGCAACTCAAGCCATCGGCCCCGACGACCCGGTGGTCATCCTGGGATGTGGGCTGACGTCGGTCGACGCCGTGTTGTCGCTGGCCGTGCCAAGTCGTACGGCGCCCATCACCTTGATCTCCCGCCGCGGTTTGGTGCCGCAATCGCACGCGGCAGTCGCCGTTCCACCCGTGGATTTGCAACCGCTCGTGACCGAGTTGCTGGCCGCGCCGGGCGGAGTCAAGGTGAAGATGCTCTTCGGTCGCCTGCGACGAAAAGCTAAGGATCTTGTCGCCGCTGGTCAGAACTGGCGCGGAGTCGTGGATGGGCTGCGGCGACATACGGCTTCTCTCTGGCAAGCGATACCATGTGCCGAGCGGCGTCGATTTCTCTCGCGGCTTCGGCCCTATTGGGAGGTACATCGCCATCGGATGGCGCTCGGTGTCGCGGAAAAATTCAACCAATTGCTCGACCAAGGCATGGTGCGGATTGTTTGTGGAAGTGTCGCCTCGGCCCAGGCGGATGAGAGCCAGGTGCGGATCTATGTGCGCGAACGCGGAGACGATCGGCTCCGCGAATTCCATGCGGGGTATGTCATCAATTGCACGGGCCCGACGGCCCCCAACAGTGCCGAATCGAATCCCGCGATCGGCTCGCTGCTGGTGCATGGCTGGGCACAACCCGACGAATTGTCGCTCGGTCTTGAGACGACGGCTGAGGGAAACGTTGTCGATTCTCGTGGCGCCGCATGGCCCGATTTGTTTATTGTAGGCACGCTTCGCAAACCGGCTCTTTGGGAATCGACGGCCGTTCCGGAGTTACGTCAACAAGCGGCCGACGTCGCGCGCCGTATCGTCGACGTGGTGAGCGGTTCAAGTATGGGCGAACTTTAGTGGTGGTCCCCGTTGCCCTCGGCCGCCGGCGTCGATTTGAACACCTTGAATAGAAGCCACAGCGATGGCAACAGAATAGCCATGCCAATCGGTACGGCATAGACCACGAAGAGGAGTGTTGCCCGCGGCGCCGAGGATGATTCCAGCGTGACGTCGGGATAGATGATGAAGGGATGCTGCGCCAGTCCCCATCCCAAGAACAGCAGGATCACTTGCGCGATCGCAGCCGCCCGGGCAAGATGAAACTGCCGGTACGCCAGGGACCCCAGTGAAACGACGGCCGCGAGAAATCCCGCGCCGATGATGGGGGCCGCTTTCCAACTGATGAGCCCGCTCCAAAGATGCGGCGCCTCGAGGCCAAACATGGGCAATGCGAAAATCGTAAGGGCGGTGGCGGACACGCCGGCAAACAAGCCACGTATTCGGAAGTCGTCTTGCAGGGGACCCTCGGTCTCGATCGTCAGATAGACGGCCGCGAGGTACGCGCACAGCGCGAGAGCAAGCGAACCGATCATCAGCGACACCGGCGCGAGCCACGGTGTTGGCCCGTCGGTGCGGACGTTTCCATCGACCACGCGGAAATGCCCCGACGAAACGGCTCCGACGACCATTCCCAGCAGCACAGGCGTGATCACGCTGGAGGCGCCGAAAATCGTGCCCCAGTGCCGCCCCCCTTCCTTCCCCTGCTCGCCGCGAAAAACAAAAGCGGCTCCGCGAAGGGAGATGCCCAGTAAAACGAAATGAAACAGACCGAACATCCCCAGGCTTAGCGCGGCGTAAGCGGCGGGAAAAGCAGTGAAGATGATCACGATCAAAAAAATCAGCCACACGTGATTTGCTTCCCACACTGGACCCATCGCTTTGGCGATGGCGGCGCGCTGCTGCTCTCGTCGAGGACCGCCTGCGAACATGTCCCAGATGCCGCCGCCGAAATCGGCGCCGGCCAGGACCCCGTAGGCAATGACGGCGAGCAACCCGAAGGCGGCGACCGTGTTTCTCAAGACCGTGTCGTCAAGATTCATACGCTTCCTTGCTAACGGACGGGGTTGCGCCGCCCGGTTTCTGAGCGAGCTTGAGAAGCAACAGGACGACGGTGACTGCCAGCGCGAGATAGAGCACAGTAAAGGCGAAAAGCGAACTGGGAACGTCCTCCGCCGAGGTGACCGCCTCGGATGTCCGCATCACGCCGGAGATCGTCCACGGTTGGCGCCCGACTTCCGACACGAACCAGCCCGCTTCGAGGGCTAGAAATCCGAGCGGCGCAGCCAGAAGCACTGCGTACTGGAGAAATCGCGAGTCGGCGACTTTCCCTCTCCAGCGCAGCCATCCGTAGCAAAGGCCGACCCCGATCATGGCGAGGCCAGAGCCGACCATGACCTGATAGGCCATGTGTACCACGATCACGTTGGGGCGCTCGCTCGGCGGAAAGTCGTTCAGTCCCTGGACGACCGCTTGTGGATCGTGCGCCACCAGCAGGCTCAGGAGGTAGGGAATTTCGATCGCGAAGCGGACCTTGCCGGTCTGCGGATCAGGCAAGCCGCCAATCGTCAACGGCGCACCGGCGCGGGTTTCGAAAAGTGCTTCCATGGCCGCGAGCTTTACCGGTTGGTACTTGGCAACGCGTTGCCCGCTGAAATCGCCGCTGAGTGGTTGGAGCAAGGCTGTCACGGTGCCAACGGCCATTGCGATGCCAAGGGCGGAGTTGTGGTAGGCATCGTTGCGTCCTCGAAGGAGGCCGTAGCTATAGACTCCGGCGGTTGCGAACGCGGTCGCGATGTAGCACGAAAGGGACGAATGGATTGCCATGTGAATCCAAGCTGGGCTACGAAACGTCGCCAGAGGATCAATGTTGATAAAGCGGCCGGCCTCGTCGATTTCGAACCCTACGGGGACCTGCATCCAAGCGTTGACTGCGACAACAAGAATCCCTGAAAGCAGGCCGCTCACGGCAACTGGAACCCCCATCAGCCAATGAACAAACGGCGGGAGCCGATCCCAGCCGTAGAGATAAAGGCCAAGGAAAATGGCCTCGATGAAGAACGCGAAGCCTTCCAGCGCGAAGGCCGGGCCCACAATACTGCCGGCCTTTTCCATCAAACGTGGCCACAGGAGACCTAGTTCAAACGACAGCGCGGTTCCGGAAACCGCGCCGATTGCAAACAAGAGACCAGTGGCTTTGCCCCATTTCCGCGCGAGCTCTCGATAGTGGGGCTTGCGCGTTCGCAGCCACAGCCCTTCGGCGATCAGCATGAGCAGCGGCATCCCAATGCCGGTGGCGGCGAAGACCATGTGAAAGCCCAACGACAGCGCCATCTGCGCGCGGGCCGCGGTAAGGATATCCATGAGTTTTGGCTTGTGATCGCGTCGGGGCGGCAAGATTGGGTTGGCATGGTCGAACGAGAAATGCCGACCGGAACCACTCAAGATAGCGGCAGAGGGCTGGTTAGGGGTGGGGGCGGAGTCGGCATCGCTTCACTTTTGCGCACTGCGCCACTCGGTCGTCCAATCGGGCCACCCTTCTTCCTTTGCAGCTAGTGGCGGGATGTTGGACTCGTCGACCTCGCGCCACGGAAACCAGCGCGCTTGGAGGCATTCCTGTTCTTTGGCCGTGTGCCACTCGCGGTCGGCCCCGTTGGCGATCCAATATTGTTGTGGCATGTGGAAGGAGACCGTTAACATCTGAAAGCCCCAGTCCAAACGGCGTTGGGCTTCGTCTCGATGGGCTTGCGCTTGAAGAGTCAGCCGCCGGAAATGAGAACCGTAGGCGAGCAGGCCGCCCGCCATGGTGATGACCAGCAAAAGCGTTCGCAGGCTAATCTGCCAAGACCAGCGGCGTTTACGCTTATCGCTGCTTTCCATGGGCGGGTCCTCACCGCGGGATTGCATCATTCGCTAGTCTGGCAGTGTCCAAAGTCGTACAGCGTCGTTTCCAGATGTGAGGACCTCGCGCGGGCCGACGACGCGCATGGCCTGGATCTGCTCGCCGATCGGATACTGCCATCGTTCGGTACCCGAGGCGACGTCCCAAAGGCGCATCGTAGCATCCGAAGGCGTGTGAAAGCGGCCCTGGCGATCGAATGCTCCAGAACTTAACGAAACGATCTGCGAACCGTTCGAAACAAAGCCCATTCCGCAAACGGGCGATGCATGTCCCTTGAAGGTTTTCTTCCTGGTCAATGTATCGGTGTTCCACAGGCTGATGGCGCAGTGTTCCTCGTCGTCCCAACTCCCTGTCTCGGGTGCGTTGATCGGGTAGTGTGCCGCCAGAAATGTTGTTCCATCGGGCGAAAAGACCATCCGGCGAACGGCCGGTTGCTTGGCCGAATGCAACAGCGAACCTGTTTCGACATCCCAAAGCAAAAGCAAGTCGCTCCAGCCGTCGGAGGCCAGCAGCTTTTTGCCGTCGGGAGAGAGAGCCAGTCCATCGAGGGGACCGTCGACGTTGGGGAACTCGCGAATCATGCGTCCCGTTTCGCAGTCCCACATGCGGACGGCGTTTTCTGCTGGCAGTCCATTGTCACGCGTTCCCTTTTCGTAGCTCACGCAGGCCGTGATGAGCTTGGAGCCGTCGGGGGTCACGAGCAATTGATCGATGCGGCCGCCTTGAGTTGGTTTGAACGTTGGCCCGATCTTTTCGCCTGTGGTCAAATCCCACATTTGAATGGTGCCGTCGCCCGACGAGGAGGCGGCTCGGCGATGATCAGGAAACGCCACCACGCCGTACACGGCCATCTCGTGGCTCATCATTCGGTGTGAAGGCGTATCGGGGCCATCATTCCAAATGAGCACTTCCCCTCGTGCATTGCCTGCGATCACGGTTTTGCCGTCCGCCGTACGATCGGCACCAAACACGACCTGACGATCGACCGAAGAGGCATCGCCGTAGGTGGTGAACTGAAGCGGACTGACATTTAAAGGAGGAAGCCTTTTCACTTCGACTTTACGAATGGTGATCACGGTGCCGGCGAAACCTGACTCGAACGCTAAAGGGCTGGCTTCGAAGCCCGGATTTCGGTCGAGCCATCGGGCGACTTCGGTCCCGTCCAAAATCACTCGGACGAGCGGTCCTTGAGCGATGACTTCGAGCGTGAACCACTCGTTGGGCTCCACTTGTCGCGGAGATTTGACGATGGTCTCGGTGTGCCGCAACAGGCTCCCGGTTCCCGCGGGCGAAGCCGTCAACTGCGCCTGGATGGCCTGATCTCCCCGTTCGCCGAAGCGGAAGAAAAGCCCGCTGTCGCCATTTTCGTTGATCTTGGCTTCGATGCGCGCATGAAAGTCGCGATAGTCGTCGCGAGCGGTCGTCAGCATGGGCGGAGAAATGGTCGCATCGGGCGGGACACGCGAGACGAGCAGCTCGTTCTCAAGGGTCCAATAGTTATTGGGGCGCCACGCCAGCGTATCTCTTCCATTAAAGAGGGTTCGCCACTGGCCGGTGTCGAACTCGGGCTCGACGGTCGTAGTCACCGATGAGCCACCCCCGCGTGTGACGACGAAGTTGGTTCCATTGGAGGGGCTAACGCTGGTCGCCATGAAGAAGTAGCCCGCGATGCCAATCGCGAGCAGAAGCGCGGGCAGCACCAATACGGCTACCAGCGCGATGACGAGGACTGGCACACCACTCGATGGCTGTTGTGGGTTATTGGCGTAGTTCGCCAAAGGTAAGGGAATTGGCTTCGGCGGTGGTGGCGACGAAATGATCTCACGATTTTGTTGCACATCCGCAAGGCGATCGCGCAATAGTTCGGCGACCTCGGTGGCCGTCTGATATCGGTCTTCGGGCCGCTTCGCCATCAATTTGGCCACGATGTCGTCGAGCCATCGCGGAATGCGCGGATTGATTTCCGGAATGGGCTGCGGAATCTCGTCGCAAACGCGCTTGAGGATGCCCATCACCGACTCGGCCCGAAAAGCAGGCCGGCCGGTACACATCGCGTACATCACGGAACCCAAACTGAACAGGTCGCTGCGCTGGTCGATCGTATTGCCATGGGCCTGCTCCGGCGACATGTACTGTGGCGTGCCGGCGACCTGGAAAGTCTGCGTGGCCGCGAGATCGTCGAGGCTGCGGGCCAGGCCGAAATCGGTGATCTTGACTCGCTGGATTCCGTTTTCCAGGAGAATGTTGGCCGGCTTGATGTCGCGATGGACCAGCCCTTGTTTGTGAGCGGCAGCCAGCCCGAATGCGATCTGCATTCCGATCCGCAGGACTTCCTCGATGGGCAGCGGGCCCGATCTTTCAATCTTTTGATGGAGCGACTGGCCGATAATGCATTCCATCACCAGATAGGGGAGCGCCGTTGCATCTTCGACCGCATGAATAGTGACCACATGGTCGTGGCTTACCGCGGCAGCAGCGACCGCTTCCTGCTGGAACCGTCTTACGGAATTTGCATTGCCGGCGAGTTCCGGCGCCAGTACCTTGATCGCCACCACGCGGTTCAACTTGGGGTCGAGCGCTCGGAGCACGATGCCAAACGCGCCGCGGCCGATGACTTCCAGAATCCCGTAGGAGCCTAACTTGCCAAGCTGGCCTGGGACGTGGCTGGGTGATAGGAAATTGAGAGGGATGTCGGCCTGACCAGTTGGCCGCAAGGAAAAGTTTGCATTGTCGCCGCGACCTGCCTGGCTGTCCGTGTCGTTGTCGCCGGTGACTCGCGTGGCATCGGGAGCAAACGCCGGCCGTTCGATAAAACTTCCCGCGTCGCCGTGGGCTTGGAGCAGGGCCTCGACTTTTTGGCGAAGGTCGGTGTCGCCGCCGCAGGCTTGGTCGAGAAAGACGGCGCGCTCGCCCGGGCTGGACCGGTCCAGCGCTTCCAAAAAGATGGTCCGCTCGTTCATGATGAAACCCTTCTAGCAATAAAGCTTCATCAAGAGTGCGTATTCCGCACCCGACTCCCGCCAGGAATTCCCAAATTATTTGTGGCCGGCTACCCGGCCTGCAAACGGCGGAAGAGCCAGGCCTTGGCGTAAGTCCATAGCCGTTCGGCAGTTCGAAGCGAAATCCCCATCGCGTCCGCCGCTTCTTGCATCGTCAAGCCGGTGAAATAACGGAGTTTGACCAGCCGGCTCGCCGTGGGGTCGACGGCGGCAAACTCGTCCAAAACGTCGTTCACGGCCAGGAGCTCTTCGTCCGGCTCCGGAGCGGCGAGGGCATCTTCGGGAATGGCTTCTTGCTCGCGATTCCCGCCTCGCTTGAGTGCCTGCCGACGACGAGCGCTTTCGACCAGAATCCGACGCATGGCCTCGGCGGCGGCCCCGAAAAAATGCCCCCGGCTCGACCAGCCTTCGTCCGGCTGGGAACCAACCAGGCGGAGAAAGGCCTCGTGGACAAGGGCGGTCGCCTGCAGGGTTTGGCCCGGACTCTCTTGCGCCAACTTGGCAGCAGCTAAACGCCGAAGTTCGTCGTAAACGAGCGGCAGCAATTGGTCGGCGGCTTGCGGATCGCCACGATCGATTGCCGATAGAATCCGCGTGACTTCGTCCATCGCGGAATTGTACTGGACCCGCGACGACGCCGTAAAGAAACGGCGCCGATGAGAGAACAGGTCGGCACGGATCGAAAATCCGTGCCATTCAGATGGTTTGCCAGTGCTGGCGAATCCCGCTCAAACGACCGAAGCGCGTCGCCGGAACGGATAGGCACAGCAGAAAGCCATCCCGATGCCGAACAAGGCGAGCGAGGCAGGTTCTGGAACGGCGGAGATGGGCAGGCCATCAATTGGCCCGCCGGTTGTCGGCGCGACGTCGGAGGTGTAGCCGAAGAACTGCGATTGCGTTTTCACAGGTCCCAGGCCTCCGCTGAACGTCCCGGTGAATGCGCCGGAAACGTAGCTGGCAGTGGTCGTTTGCAGATTCTTGTTGTGGGCAAAGTTGGCGGTACTCGGTTCGACGGTCAGCGGCGCGAACTGCCCTTGCGCTTGGCTGCTCATGATGAAGCCATAGCCGTTTTTCGTGGAAGCCGTGGCACCGGTTGTGGTGCCGTACGTCGCCACGTTGGAGACACCGTTGATCGTGAACGAAGTCACGTCGGGCGCGAGATTTCCCGAGCCTCGGCCCACCGTGTACAGGTACAGGTACCGTCCCGAGGTACCCGACCATTGGCTGACCATGTTGTTGATATCGGCGTTTCCGGTCCAATCGGTGCCGCCATCGGCGCCACGATCGAAGACCGCGTAGTTCAACGAGAGAAACGGCGGATTCGTTGGCACAGACGTCGGAAGCGTGACGTAACCCCAGGCTGATGGAATCAGGCTGGCCTCCGCGCGGATCGCAAGCAATCCGAATAAGAGGAGCGCGGCAAGCGAGATGTGTCGGCGGTGTAACATTCAGAGAACCTCCATGAGTACGGGCAGTCTCGCCATGCGAGACCATCTTTCAAAAAGCAAACCAGTCGGCAACTCGCCTTTTATTGCGTCCGCAACTTAGCAAAGGTTTTCAACCTGTCTATCGCGTGAGATTGATGCGAAGCGCGCGGTGTTGCTGAAGCGCGCGAGTGCGGAACGCCGCGATGCGATAAGACGATCAACATTCGTGATCTTCACTGCGCGCAACGAATGCGAGTACGAATCAGACCTTCTTGATGCCATTGCTTCGCGAATCAATTGCCGACGGGGCGCGAGCCTTAAGGAGGGAATTGCGGCGAGATTTTTTCCAAAGGCGACGCGATCAATGCATGCACTACATCACGCGTGGACTATGTGTGCGCCTGCGCACTTCGACGTTCAGCATTTGGGCTCACGATGCCCGCGCACGCGCTCGCATTAAATCGCGCGCACAAATCGATTGGAGTTTTGCGGCAAAGGGCATGATGCACACGCGCGGGGAGCAAGCGTATGAAGCGCGCTATCGTGGCAAGTCGTAGCGATTGGAATGACTGGGAAATGCCGCTGCGACTCGTGCAACGTGGCATCCAGCCGAACAGCACCGTGAGGAGCACGTAGGTGTCGGACGGCGGTGTTTTCACGCGATACCCGCAGAAACTTGACTTCCAGATCGAGCCCAGTAGCATTCCTGGCAGCCCTTTTTTCGCGATGAGCTGGCAGGAAAACAGGAGCCGTGCTGTGGTGATGCAATTCTTGCTGTTGCTGCTGATCGCGTTTATCTGCGGTGCCTTGGCGCAATCCTTGGCTGGTTATTCACATGGTGGCTGCCTGGCCACCATCGCCTTGGGCTTCATTGGCGCGCTGCTTGGATCGTGGCTGGCGCGGGTCATGGGACTGCCGGAGCTACTCAATATTCGAGTGGGCGATCAAGACTTTCCGATCATTTGGTCGATCATCGGCGGTGCGCTGTTCTCGGCGGTGATTGGATTTCTTGCTCGCCCGAGAGTGGCGGAGTAGCTCAAAGGAATCTACTTGGCGCGAAGCAGTTCTTCCTTCAGCTTCAAAACAGCCAGCTCTTTGGCCTTGGCTTCTACCTCGACGGTAACGTTCTTGTCGCGCCAACAATCCGGAAAGTCTGGCACGTTGATGTAGTCGTGATGGCGTTCCGGTTTCGGCCCGTCCCAGCCCTCCAAGGGGCTTGAGATGTGGAAGAGCGGCTCTCGATTCCATGTCGCCAAAGCCGCTTCCGTTGCTTGCTCGATGGTCATGTCGTCCGGACGGCAGCGATGATGGTGGGCATCGTAGACAAACGGAATGTCTGTCGATTTGCACAGCGGTAGCAGATCGGAAGGCGTGAAAATCTTGTCGTCGTTCTCCACGGTAAGACGGCTTCTCGCCCGATCCGAAAGCCGATCAAGATTGCGGGCAAACGCGGCCAGCGCGCTAACCTTGTCACCGTAAGCTCCGCCGCCGTGAATGTTGATGACATCGGCCCCGATCCATTCGGCGACGGTAGCCTGGTATTCGAGTTCCTCTACAGAGCTGGCAACAACCTCGGGACGCGGAGAATTAAGCACCACAAACTGATCGGGATGAAAGCAAGTTCTCAGTTGGTGGTTCGCGGCAAAGTCGCCGCAGGCTTTGAAGCGACGAACGATTTCATCTCCTTCGGGCAAGTCTTCGACCTGGTATCCACAAGTGGGATGTGTCTTCACTGGCAAGATCTGGCTGTTCACCCGAAAACAACCGATGCCGTTGTTTGCACAAAACTTGAGAGCGGCAAGGAGCGCGCCCGCGTTCTGTAAACAAAGGGAACTCAGTTTCGCCCAGGCCTTTGGCCGCGGCATCCGACCCAATGCCGCGGCCGTCGTGGTGCCGAACTTAATCGGCTGATCGCGGAAGATGCAACAAAGGCCCAGTCGGATCATTGGCTACCCTGAGTTCATCGCAAGCGATTGCATCTTTACGTTTGATCGTAGGGAAACAGTATTTCCGCGTCGAACGGCTCAGCTAACTCCTGCCAACCGCCGTCGCAAAGTTTTTCGCCCAGTTGGTTGTAGCGGCGGAAGTCCGAGTCGCTCGCCCGCTTCCCGGAGGCTTCGCGCAAAGCATCCCACGCGAGAACCTCGGCTGCCTTGCGGACGATTTCGCTTTGGCTCGCTTGCCCGTGCAGGGCCGCGACAACGGCAGTGGTGTAGCGCTGGATGCGGATCGACCAATCGACGAGTGAGCACTGCCGTTCGGCCAGCCGTGCGCCGTGTTTGCGTACCAATCTGGACAGTTTGAGCCCCTCGCCGTGAAGACCCTGGAGGCTCTGGACCACCAACGTCGTCCACGGTTCCTGGCGAACACCGGTCGCCTTGGGAATGAGCCATTCCCACGAGCGCTGCGCTAACCACTTGCCGTAGGGAAGGAGTACGTCACGGAGCGACCACAAAGCGACCGGATTGGTCCACGCAAAGTTTTTTTCCTTCGACTCCGACACGCGACGCGTGATTGGTTCAAAGAACTGCCGCGCGTGGTCTTTGGCCAATGTTCGAAAGAATGCCAGCGCTAAGATGTCGCGCTCACCTTCGTAGATTGATGGTGCAAAGTAGTCGGGCAAGTGATCGCCAATCCAGTGGCCATGCAAAAAGGATCGCCCGCCATGCGTTCGCAGGCCGATATCAATGGCGCCTTCCGCCAGAGCGTCGGCGCCGAAACTTTTGGCGACCACACCCTCTAACTCGCCCGCGATTCCCGCCGTGATGCACGAGGCCGACCAATGGCTAACGGCGTCGCACCCGACGATCAAAGCGGCCAGCCTCGCCAGACGTTTGCGGACGAGTTCCCGCTCGGCAAGACTTTTGCCGTAGGTCTTTCGTTTGAGTACCCAGGGAATGGTCGCCGCGAGCACAATGCGCAGGCTTCCGCCTGCGTTGGCGCAAAGTGCCGTTCGCCCGCGGTTGAGCCCGTGATACGCCATCGCCACGCCATCGCGCGCGTCGCCTGAGAGGAAGGCATCGTCGGTAAGAGAATAGTTTTGGAACCGCAGTCCGTTGTTCCAAGTGTGGCGGAGCGCGTGCAGCCCATAGCGCACGACCTGAAATTCGGCGGTGTCGCTGGCAGGCAACTCGACGATTGCCATCACCGGCTTTTCGTCGCGAAGACCGACTAGGGCACAGAGTCGCGAATGTTCGGCGTTGGTGATGAAGACCTTTTCGCCTGAGACGAGCCACCCGCTGTCGCGCCGCTCGAACTTCGTGCGCAAGGCCGTGAGATCCGATCCCGCCGCTGGTTCGGTAATCGCGAAGCACCCAATGCGTTTGCCGCTGGCCAGCTCAGGCAACCAGCGCGCCTTCTGCTCAGCACTGCCGAAGTTGACAAGTTGCCCTGCAGCGCCGATGCAGCTATGAATGCCTAGCACACCGGCCGTGGTCGGATCGAGCGCCGCCATCTGCCGCAGCCTCGCGATGAACTCGACGAACTTCAGTCCCGCGCCGCCATACTCGGTTGGAATCGCTTGCCCGAAGTAGCCCGCCCACGCCAATTCGTCGAGCACCGCCTGGCTGAGTTTGCCGTTGGCGTCACGCAGCGTCTTATCGCGTCGATGTGAGCGGACCGTCTCCAGCATCCCTTGCCAACGAGGATCGCCTGTTGTCTCGGGCGATAATGCGGCAGGGCGAAAGCCCTCGACGCGGTTATCCGATTCCCAGATCGCGCGATAGATCGGCCCCAGCTTCGCCACAGGCGATTGAGAGTTGCCATGGCTAGCCACGATAGAGGCCCTGCGCGCGAATGTATTCTTCGACCGCCCGCGGAGTCCGAAATCGCAGGCTCTTCCCGGTCGCGGCGCGGGCTCGCAGCTCCGTGCTGCTTAGTTCGATCGCGGGCATGGCGACTTGTAACTGCTTGGCCAACTGCAGCTGCGCTGGGCTCATCCATTGCTCGATCGGACTGAAATCGGGCTCCGGTGTTCCTCCGCGTCGCACCACGAGCGGCGTCGCCAGGCGGCAAATCCCGGCCGGGTCGCGCCACGTCGGCAGCTCGCGCAGCGAGTCGGCGCCCATCAAGAAGTAGAGCTCTGCTTCCGGTTGCTGCTCGTGGATCGTCGTTAGCGTGTCGATGGTATAGCTCACGCCGCCACGCTCGAGTTCGATTGCTGAAACGACAAAACGCGGATCGCCGGCGAGCGCGAGTTCGAGCATCTCGACGCGAGCTTTGTCGGGAGCAAGTTCCTTACGCGTCTTGTGAGGCGGCACGGCAGCTGGGACAAACCAAACGGCGTCGAGTTCGGCCTGCTCGCGGCAGGTTTCGGCCAGGAGCAAGTGCCCGTAGTGGACGGGATCGAATGAACCACCAAACAGGCCGAGCCGCATGAATGTTGCCGTGAAAAACTCGAGGAAAGGAAGAATATACACTCGTCAGAATGAACGAGATGTGCAGGCGAGTCCAGGGGACTAGATCACCCCAATAGTTCGCTTACGGGTGTTCCCTCCACGGCAACATACGGTCGCCCGGCGGCGTCGTGAAGTTGCCGATGCGGGTCGATGCCCAGCAAGTGCAGAATGGTCGCCATGAAATCGGCTGGCTTGAGCAGCGAGTCGGCGGGATAGGCCCCGATTCGATCGGACGCTCCATAGACTTTGCCGGCTGGCGTTCCCGCTCCGGCCAATAGCAGCGACGCGACGTGCGGCCAGTGATCGCGTCCTCCAAGCGAACCTATTTTCGGTGTGCGGCCGAACTCGCCCATCACGATCACCAGCGTATCGTCGAGTAGTCCGCGGTCCGTCAGGTCGTCGAGCAGCGCGGAAATCGCCAGGTCGCACGGTGGAGCCAGGCGATTGCGCATGTGTGGGAAGTTATTCCAGTGCGTATCCCACACGGGCGAGTCTTCCGGCCCTTCGTAGTGCCAGTAGACGCTGGCGAGCGAGACACCGGCCTCGATCAATCGCCGGGCCATCAAACAACCTTGTCCGAACAAGTGGGCGCCATATCGGTCGCGGGCGGCAGCGGATTCGCGCTCCAGGTCGAACGCCTCGCCTACCGAACTCGATGACAACAGCGCCAGGGCCCGCGCGCGGTGAGCTGTCATGGTGTCGCTACGGCCACTTTGGGCATCGTGAGTCACGCGCTGATCCAACTGTGCCAAGAGTCGTCCACGGTCGATCATTCGTTCGGCCGACGAATCGCCAGACAGAGCAAGCGGCGGCGGAGAGAATCGCCCCGTTTCTGCTGAACCGTGCACCAAGAGCGGTCCGACGCCCTCGCCAAGAAACCCGCCGTCGAGTCCGGGGAACTCGTTGACCGCCGCATCTTTGATCACTTCGGGAATCGCGACAAACGCCGGCGGGCCTGCGGCCGGACGAGTCAGCGACAAGATCGAACCGAAGTGCGGATGATCGCTCGGCAGCGGGC
Organism: uncultured Pirellulaceae bacterium; assembly: GCA_964636985.1. Lineage (GTDB taxonomy): Bacteria > Planctomycetota > Planctomycetia > Pirellulales > Pirellulaceae > CAZWSX01. Next base: position 26,802 of record CAZWSX010000004.1, read on the forward strand.
GAATATCCATCGCCGTTTTGGTGTTCGCCTGCGGGTGTCGCCAACCGGTGAGCATCGTGTAACCCGCCGATGTGTGGACCGTGTCGTCGTGCGAAATCGAGCGGACGACGGTCATGCGATCGGCTCGCGCCGCGAGCTTGGGGAACATCTCGCTAAAGTGAACGCCGGGCACGCTGGTCGCGATGGGTTTGAACTCGCCGCGAATCTCGGTGGGAGCGTTTGGTTTCGGGTCGAATGTGTCGTGTTGAGGTGCGCCACCCGTCAGAAACAGGAGAATGCACCGTTTGGCGCGGCCAAAGGAAGTCGCTGTTGTTTCGTTTGCGCGAAGCGACGAAGTTGCCCCAGCCAGAGCGCCAAGTGCTCCGATTTCGAGCCAGCGGCGGCGATCGATCGGAAAAGACATGAGAGCTATTCGCGAAACGAAGTGGAGAGGGCAATAAAGATCCTAGTCCATCGGTCACAACAGCGTCAACGAAACGAACGGACCAATGACTGTACGCCTCGCTGTGTCGTGGTTTGGCGGGCATTGCCCAATTACAATGCCCGCAATGCAGTTCACTTTTCGTTTCTTTGGTGAGTTTCTGCCATGCGAATGCTCTCCCGGTTCTTGTTGGCGTTGTTTTGCACCTTGGTGGTTGGCGGCACTCTTTTGGCTCAGGATGCTTTCCCGTTCAAGGAAGGGGATCGCGTCATGTTCCTGGGAGACAGCATCACCGAGCAGTATCAGTACTCCAGCGAGATCGAACGCTATCTCGCGACGCGGTTCCCGGCCTGGAAACTCTCGTTCCTGAACGCCGGGATCGGCGGCGACACGGCTACCGGCGGCGCGAATCGCTTTCAACAGCACGTTCTCGATGAGAAGCCCACGGTTGTCACGATCGATTTTGGCATGAACGATGGCGGCTACGGCGGATTCGATCTCAATCGCCACAAGCCGTATGTCGAGAACACGAACAAGATGCTCGACATGGCCAAGGCGGCCGGCGTCCGCGCAGTCCTGATTTCGCCGAACGCTGTCGACTGGCGAAAGAACAAGGATCGGCTGGTCTATCTCGAAACGCAAAAGCAGTTCTACGCTCCGCTCAAGGAGATCGCTGCCGCACATCAAATTCCGTTTGTGGACCAGTACGCCAAGACGCGTACGACGCTGGAAAAGCTGGACGCCGACAAAGCGACGAAAGTCGATCCTTTTCCCGATAGCGTCCATACCAACAGCTCAGGCGGACTCTTAATGGCCTACGCCATTCTCACGGGCTTGCATGCTCCGGCCATCGTTAGCGACGCGACGATTCCCGTCAGCGGCAATGTTGAAACCAAACGCTGCGCCGTGACCGATGTGAAGCGAGGCGAGGGAACGGTTGAATTCGATCGCCTCGACGAGGCTCTGCCAATGCCCACGTCGGCCGAATGGGAAGGCCTCCTTCCCTATGTGAACAACCTCACCGACTTGAACTGGTATGGGCTCAAAGTGACGGGGCTGCCGGCTGGGCAATACACGATCTCTGTCGACGGCGTCGAGATCGCCAAGCACTCAGCCGACCAACTCGCGACGGGTGTGAACCTTGGCAACCTGCGGGTAGGCCCGATTTACGACCATGCGAAAAAAGTGGGAGACGCGATCAACGCCAAAAATCAGATGGTCCACCAGCGATTTCGCGGCGTGATGCTGTTCAATGCGCCGGAGTGGCTAGCTGACGTTGTTGCCGAGCGCAAACCTAAAGAAATCGCCAAGCGCCGCCAGCAAATCGACGAAAAGCAAGCCGAGATCCACAAGCTGGCGATGCCCAACAAGCACCACTGGGAAGTGAAGCGAGTTCCTTAGGATTTTGGTCTAGCGGGATTTTTGGCACAGAGGTCTCAGAGAGTTAGGAAGGGAATTGTTTCATGAGCCGATCCGTTGATGAGCGAGAGTTACAGTTCATGTCTTTTGCCTTTCCTCTCCGTGTCCTCTGTGTTTTGACTTCCCTCCTATCCGCATTGCCGATTGACGCCGCTGAGCCGGTGGACCTCGGCGGCGTGCGCGAAGAGCATGTGATGATCCCCGTGCGCGATGGGGTGAAGCTTTCGGCGTATCTCTATTTTCCTCCAGGCGACGGCCCTTGGCCGGTCTTGCTCGAGCAGCGATATGCCAGCGCCAACGATCCCACGACGCAAAAAGCGTTCTCGTATCTGGCTAAAGGCGGATTTGTTACGGTGATGGTCAACTTCCGCGGCGCGCAGCAGTCGGAAGGCGTTTGGAAAGGTTATCGCCACCTCGCTTGGGGCGAACAACAAGACGGATACGATGTGGTCGAGTGGCTCGCCGCGCAAAAATGGTCGACAGGCAAAGTCGGCACGTTTGGTACGTCGCAGGCGGGTTACGCTCAGAACTTTCTCGCCGTGACGCAGCCGCCGCATCTAACGGCGCAGTACATGATCGACACCGGCCTCAGCCTCTATCACGAAGGCTATCGCATCGGCGGCATCACGCGGCCGGAACGGTTTAAGACAATGGACAAGGTTGCCCGCGAACCGCAACACAATCGCGAATTGATGGCCGAGTGGTTTCGTCACCCGACCTACGACAGCTATTGGGCGGACGAGGATTGCACGCGGTTCTTCGACAAGATGAACGTCCCGTGCTTCACCGTCGGCAGTTGGTACGACTTTATGTGTGTCGGCTCCATCGATAGCTATGTCGGCCGCGAGCACTTTGGCGGCGAGAACTCTCGCGGCCAGCAGCAACTGCTGATTGGTCCGTGGCTCCACGGGCGGTTCAAGGATGTGAACGTCGTCGGCGAACTCACCTATCCGGAGAATGCCCGTTTTGCGATGGAAGACCACATCATTCGGTGGTTCGACCATCACCTTAAGGGGATCGATAACGGTGTCGAGCGCGAGCCCAAAGTCCGCTACTACGTGATGGGAGCCGTCGGCGAACCAGGTGCACCCGGCAACGAATGGCGAACGGCGACCGATTGGCCGCTCCCGGCGAAGAATGTTGCCTACTATCTGCACGCCGAACCGAGCAGCATCGTTCGCGAGAGTAAGGTTCCAGACCGGATCTTATCGACAGTTCCTTCTAAGTCGGACGATGCCGCGGTGACTTACCAATCCGATCCGAAAAATCCTGCACCGATTCCTGGCCTCGCTTTTCCGGGAGCGAAGGACGCCCGCGAGTACGAGAGCCACGCCGACGTTCGCACGTTCACGACCGACGTGCTCGCCGAGCCAGTCGAGTGGACGGGCAAGGTGAAGGCGGAACTTTACGTGTCGTCCGATGCCAAGGACTGCGACTTCATCGTTCGAGTGAGCGATGTGTATCCCGATGGGCGATCGATCCTGATTGTGGACTACGTTCGCCGCGGGCGCTACCGCGAAGGATTCGAGCAAGAAGTGTTGATGGAGTCTGGCAAGGTCTACAAGGTCGCATTTGACGTCGGTTGGCTGAGCCAGATCTTCAACAAGGGGCATCGCATTCGTGTGACAGTGGCGAGCACGGGAGCGCCGTTCGTCGAGCCCAATCCGCAAACGGGTGAAGCACTCACGATCGACTTTCCGGACAAAACGTTCACTGCGACGAACACCATTCATGTGAATCGCCGTAACGCCTCGCGCATATTGGCGCCGGTAGCAAAGTAGCCATTGCGGCTTCCATCTTTGCTAGGACTGAATGTATCGCGAGGCCGAAAAACCGGCCTTGGAGATACCTTGAGGTTCAAGGTATAAGGTTCGTCATGTCGATGAAGAAAACGAACCCGGATTTCCTGAACGGCGTGCCTGAGCTGCTCATTTTGCAGCTTCTGGGGCGCCAACCCATGCACGGTTACGCGCTGGTGCAGACCATGCGCGTGGCTTCCAGCGAGCGGCTCGACTTTGGCGAAGGCTGCATCTACCCGATCTTACATCGGTTGGAGGAGGAAGGCTTTCTCTCGAGCGAACGCACGCTGGTTCGCGGCCGCGACCGCATCACGTACCACGTGACAGCGGCCGGTAAGAAGCGGCTGGCGGCCTCGCGCGATGCGTGGCAGGACATCACAGCGGCCATTGCCGCCATCCTGAATGGAGGCAGCGATGCCGCACCCAACTTGGCGTGAACGATTTGCGCAGGCCTTGCGAGATCGAGCGCTCCCCAGCGCCAAGATCAATCGCCTGGTCGTGGAAATCTCATCTCATATCGAAGACCTTATCGCGGAGAACCCAGGCATGGATGCCACAACCCTCGTTGAATCGCGACTCGGCAGCCCCGAACGGATCGCGGATTTTGCCAAGGCGCAACTTTCCAAAGTTCCTTTGTGGAGTCGCCCGGCACTAACGTTCTTGATTTTCGCCGTTGGCCCATTGTTTACCGTCGCATTAGTCGGCCTGGCGACGCTTTTAAGCATCGTCTTGGTGGCGCTCGTAAAAGAGTGTGGCAACTTCGATACGCCATCCTCGCCGTTGGCGCCGATCAATCTGACGGCGTTTGCGATCGACTATGCGACTCGCGTCGTTCCCCTCGTGGTCACCACGTGGCTCTTTGTATCGCTCGGGCGTCGGCTCGACCGGCGTTCTTGGAGCATTGCCTCATGCGGCGTCATCGCGGCAACCGCGATGTGTTACACCAGTTGGGTGATGCCGAAGACGGCCGTTCAACAAGGCGCATTAGGACTCGACATCTGTTTTCGAACCGATCTCGATCACATCCTGCGTGCGATGCTTCCCCTCTTGTTGGCAACATGGATGTTGATGAGATCGAGCCCAGTATCGGGCCAAGGCCATGAAAATCGGGATGAGATGCCCGAGAGGCTGGCCGCGTCGGCTTCTTAACTCGCGGGTTTCACGGCGTTGCTTGCTCCCAACGGGCTGGGTTACGACAATAGTCGGATTCTCATGACCCGAAATGAGGGACGCTTGCCATGCCGCAGAACGACTTCCTCAATGAACATCTCGAATTAGCCCGGCGATACTTTTTGAAGCTAGGTATCGCCGGTGCGGTGCTCGGACAACTTCGCTCGCCGCTTGTTGCCGACGAACCAGAGAAGGCGGCGCCGCGATTAAAACCCGAAAAGGCCGGCGTTCGGCCCGACCCTTATTTCACTCCGGCCATCGATTTTCAAGACGTCTCGCGCGGGAAGCCGATTCCGCATTCGCTTCCCGATGAGAAGAAACGCGAAGTTGGACTCACGCGTGAGACCTGGAAGCTGGAGGTGCTCTCCGACACGGAGAACCCCGCCCGCTTGCGGAAGCAATTCACTAAGGCCGAGGGAACCGCCTTCGACTTTGATGCGCTGATGAAGCTCGCCGAGACCAAGGCGGTTCGCTTCGCGAAAGTGATGACATGCCTCAATCTTGGCTGCCCGCTCGGGATGGGACTGTGGGAAGGCGTGCCACTCCGCGAGTTGATTTGGATGACCGAACCGCGAGAGAACCTGAGACGAATCTTTTACTACGGATTTCACAACGACGACCCGCAGCAGATGTTTCGCAGTTCGTTGCCGATTGGGCGTATTCTGGAAGACTCATTCGGTCTTCCGCCTGTGATCCTTTGCTACAAGCTCAACGGCGAGTGGCTCGACGCCGAACGCGGCGGGCCAGTGCGAATGGTGGTGCCCGAGCATTATGGATTCAAGTCGATCAAGTGGCTCTCGCACCTGGTGCTCTCGAACATCTGGTACGCGAACGATACCTATGGCGAACAGAACAACGACGTCGATAGCCCGTTGAAAACCTTTTCCGCGACGCTGTCCTCTCCTTCAAAAGTTGCTGGAGGTGAACCATTGGCCGTTAGTGGCTATGCCCAAGTTGGCATCGCCGGGCTATCTAAAGTACAGGTCTCGCTGGAGCGAAACGACACTCGCCCCGAGGGCGATCCGAACTTCGAAAAGGCGCCGTGGATCGACGCGGAGTTGTTCCCGGCTCCCGAGCGCTGGGGCGGATTTGCCGATGGCAAACTTCCATTGCCGGTTCACGGCTTCGACGAGGTAGGCAAACCCAAGTCGTGGCCGATGCGCCTGACCAACGCCCACTGGGCGGCAAAGATTCCCGGTGTTGCGGCAGGCGAATACACGCTTCGCAGCCGAACGATTGATGGCAATGGAATTGCCCAACCGATGCCGCGCCCTTATCGAAAATCGGGCCACGCGGCGATTGAGTCGATTGTTGTGAAGGTTGGTGAGTGAGGACTACTCCTCGTACTCGGCTGTCACGTCTTCGACGACTTTTCCTTCTTCGATCTCCACCTTGGTGGCGCGCTTCCACGGTGTCGCTTCCTGTTGCCCGATCTTCAATCGTTCTTCCAACGGTGTGTCGAAGGTGACTTGGGGCACTTCTGTATCCCGAGAGATCATGTCGCAGCCGACCTTGAGTCCGTACTGGCCTGGGAAGACGTCACGAAATTCGAATCGTCCGTCGGTCTCAATGGGTACTTCGTATTGCAGGCCGACGTCGGAAAACAAGATTGCGTGAAGCCGATGGGCGGTGGCGGCTGGGTTGCTCACTCGCCCGCGCAGTCCTCCCCCACTTTTGGCCACTACGTCGACCGGTTTGATGTTTCCCTTGTTCACATCGAGCGGTCCGACCATGGCTACGACTCCTTTAGGTGTCTCGGCCATCACATGCCACTGGTCTCCTTGGAAGGGAACTTCCAGATCAAATGTGCCATCGGTTGCAACCGTAGTCCTTAAGGCTTGGCCATCCCCCACTGTCGTGCGTCCACGAAGTATGGCGACGTTCACTAAGTTCAACTTTCGGGGAAGCATCCAAAGAGCAACGCGCGCTCCAGCAAGCGGCTTGCCGTTGTCGATCACGGTACCACGGATTCTTTGCTGAAAACTAGCAACGCCTGAAGCATCCCCTGCTTTGCGCTTCATCCTGACTTCGATGCCATCGAGGTCCTCGCGTTTTGTCACCAAAGGCGTGAAGGCCTCGGCATCCTCATAGCCGGGCGCAGAAATGGCCAGGTGGTACTCTGTGGGAAACCAGTAGTCGAGTTCAAACTCCCCCGGCTTGGGTTGTTTGAACTGCGGCGAACGGCAGCCGTTCAGAACGACTTCGCCGTTGGCTTTGCGAGTGAAGTTGCACATCACGATTCGCGAAATGATAACCGGCTGGTTGGTCTCATCGTCGACCACGGTCCCGCGTATGTAGGCGACGGACTGCAGTTTGAGATCGACACTCTTGCGAACAACTTTGAGTCCTTCCTCCGCCTTGGCGTACGCTTGTGGATCACCTTGCAGGTCTTCGATCTCCCGCAATCGCACGATGTCGAAGTACTCAAATCCTTCGGGCTTTCGAGCCACAGAGAAATTGATCGGCGAACTTCCGGGCCGCTGGATACTAATTTGCACTATCGGTCCGCTCGAATGGAGTTCGAAACGCCCTTGGTCATCGGTCGTGGTCTTTCGTCCGCTATATCGAATCTCTTGACCGCGGATTGGCTCGCCGCTTACGCTCACTAAAGTGCCGACGATCGGCTCTTCAGCCGTGAGTTTCAGTTCAGGCAATGCTCCACTGATCAAGGGCGCATCGGAGACTTGATTAGTCAGGCCAGAGAGCGCGTGGTTGCGCGCTAGAACCGAAAACGATCGAATGCCTTGAGGCAGCGGCGGAGTCTTGTATCGGCCATACTCGTCGGTTTTGACTTCGATTGTGTTTCCTACTGGCAAGATGGTTTGCCCCATATAACGCCGAAATGTTGTGCATTCGATAACCGCGTCTTTCGCGGGTTTGCCTTCGGCGTCCAGAATAGTGCCGGTGAAGGTGTGTCCCTCGCTGAGTTGAATGTCTCCTAATTGCTTGACTTGCCCTGGAAACAGCGAAAGATGCCGACCAGCAACGTAGTTGGCGGCGAATCCATCGGCAGCGGCGACCAGGCTGACGCCCGGGTGCCGCTGCAGGTTGGGCGCTACGTCTTTGTTCGTAACCGTGATGGAGAAGGTGCCATCCCCGGCCGACACGGCCTTGCCCAGCGGCGGTTGGCCGGGAAAGTCCAACGTGACAGTAGCACCCGCCACGGGCCGGCCATCGGGATCGACGATTCGCCCCGCCAACGTTCCGGTGTCTTCCCCTAAGGCAAGCACCGTACTTGTCATAAGAAATGCGATACCCAGAACAAAACTGCGAATCATGATTAGGACCCCAAGCAATAAGGAAGATGGGGAACAAGAACGCGCTTATGATTCGCGTCCAGGGTCCAAATATTGGATTCTCGGAAGTTCCTTTTATTAGGGTGACGGATGGGCTAGGCCTAGGGCTTCACAATAATCTTCCCTGCTAACGTCCCCGCCCTGCGGAGGGTGTTTTCCTCTTGCATGTGGTGGGCCTTGCCTGCTTCGGACAGTAGGAACGTCGCCGAGATGTTGGCTTTGAGTTTCCCCTCGCTGAGCCAGCGGTTGATGTCGGCGGCGCAGACAGCCATCTCGTCGGGCGACGCTTTGAACATCACAAAGCCCGCGAGTGTGCATTCCTTGACGTAGAAAGGGCCCACCGGAAACACCGGACGAGCATCGCGCCCCGCCATCAGAATGATTCGTCCTCGCTCGGCCATGTAGGAGACGATCGTGTCGAAATCGGGCTCGCGAACTGTTTCCCAGTAGACGTTGACTCCCTTGGGAGCGAACTCTTTCACGGCGGCGGCGATGTCGTCGGTCTTGTAGTTCAGAGCGATATCGGCGCCGAGCTTTTTGAGTGCCGCGACCTTCTCGGCGCTGCCGCCTGTGGAGAGGATTTTCGCGCCGCTTGCCTTGGCCATTTGAACGACGAGGCTTCCCACGCCGCCCGTGCCACCATTGACGAAGATGGTCTCGCCGGCCTTCAGTTGGGCAACTCGGAACAACCCCAGGTGAGCCGTGATTCCGACCAAAGCGCAGGCGGCGGCAGCGTCGTCGGAAACATTGTCTGGCGTCGGCCAGAGCCAGTGTTCATCGACGGCGGCATACTCGGCGAAGCTTCCTTGTGCTCCGCGGAAACCTTGATTGGTTCCCCAAACGCGTTGGCCGACCTTGAAGCGTTTGGCATCAGGACCAACGGCTGCCACCGTTCCCGCGAGGTCTGATCCTACGATGTACTGCTTGGGGAGTTCCCAATAGTTGGCACCGTTACGAATGTAGGTATCGATCGGGTTCACGGCCGCTGCTGCTACCTTGACCAAAACCTGTCCAGGTCCTGGCGTTGGCTGGGGTAAGTCGCCATATTGCAACACCTCGAGCGCGGGACCGGTACGTTCGATAAAAGCGGCTTTCATGGGAGGATTTTCCTAGCAGGAACGCGAAACGAACCCCAGGGGGATTGTTCGTGTCTTCTTCTTGTTTGTTTTGCGAAACCTCAACATACACCAGCCATGTTGCCAAGAGGCAACGGCCAAGTGGTCCAGGAGAGACATGGACCGCTCTTGGAGGCGAATCTTCCCCGTCTTGTCCCCACCTGACAAGGGGCCTGAGACGTGAGGCTCGGGTGTGGGATCTGAGAGGTTGGGCCTGAGGGATGGGGCCGGAAGGATGATCGCCTGGAGTGTGGGCTCAGAAGCGCGCTTAAGTGGTTTCCTGCAGATTGAACCGTTTCGTTTGACGACCACCCGTGTCCGGCGTATCTGTTTCATTAGGTTCCGAAATAATGGGCAGTAAAAGGAACTACTCGGCGAACATGTTAAGCACCTTTGATTACACCGTGAATCCTCCGATCAGCGCTCCACCAATTCCTTTGCGCGCTAAATCCCACGGCTTGAGCGAGAACATTCGTGACGTCGTACGGCGCGCGCTGGTTCACGCTGGCGCGGGACCAGGCATGATGCCCGAACGGCGAAAGGAAAAGCGGACGCTCTTTCCGTACCCGGTGCTGATGACGCCTGTCGACCGGGACGGCGTCACTCCCGCTGGCAAAAGCTTTAGCGTGCTGGGCAAGCACATTAACGACCACGGATTCGATTTCTACTCGCGCGATCCGATCCCCTTTCGCCGCATGATCGCGTCGTTCGACACGGGGCCGGGGCAGGTGCTGGCCTTGTTGATGGATTTGAGCTGGTGCCGTTTCGGTACGCACGGCTGGTACGAAAATGGCGGTCGCTTTCTCGAGCAGACCACCGCGCCCGTCATCGGCGACGCCCGGTAATCGCTTAGAGCAAGTCCATGGGGTCGACATCCAGTTGCCACTGGATGTCCTCGCTCTGCGGCCAGGTCTTGGAAGCCTCGCGAACCGCTTCGCGCACTTGCACGGCGTCGCTGCCGAAAATGAGCGTGTGGAAGCGGAACTTCCCGCGCAATCGGGCCAGCGGGCAAGGGACGGGGCCGCGGACCGACAGTCCTTCCCGCGCGACAATGCTTCCGGTCATGGCGGTCGCCGATTCAAGCGTGACCTGCTCCGAGTCGCCTCGCACGATCAGGCGAATCAAATTGCTGGCCGGGGGAAAGCCGAAATCGCGCCGCATCGGCAATTCGCCTGCCACGAACATGGCGTAGTCGTGCCGCTTTGCCGCTAACAGCGCCGGGTGTTCGGGGCTGAATGTTTGCACCAGAACTTGCCCGGGCCGGGTGCCGCGCCCCGTTCGCCCCGCGACTTGCGTGACGAGTTGGAACGTCCGTTCGGCGGCGCGAAAGTCGGGAAAGTGGAGAGCCGTATCGGCGTTGATTACGCCGACGAGTGTCACGTTGGGAAAGTCGAGCCCTTTGGCGATCATCTGCGTTCCCAGCAGGATATCGATCGACCCCTCGCGGAATTTGGACAGCGCGTCCTCGTGGCTGCCATGCCGCTGCATCGTGTCGCTATCCATTCGCAGAACGCGAGCTTGCGGAAAGCGAGCCTTCACTTCCGATTCCAGTTTCTCGGTTCCTAGCCCGCCGTACTGGATACCGTCGAACTTGCAGTCGGGGCACTTCATCGGGGCCGTGACCTGGTAGTCGCAGTAGTGGCAAACGACGACCGCCCGCTGCCTGTGGTGCGTGAGCGAGACATCGCAGTGCTCGCACTTGGCGACATAGCCACACGCGGGGCACTGGATGCTGGTAGAAAACCCCCGGCGATTCAGCAGCAAAATCACTTGTCCCTTGTCGGCGAGTGATTGCTCGATCGCGCGAAAGAGCTTGCGGCTGATGGGACCGGCAAGGCGGCCTGACTCGCCCGCGCGGAGATCGAGAATCTCGACATCAGGCAGCGGGCGCGCCGCGACGCGCGAGGGCATCTCGATCCACTTCGCCTGGCCTGCCTGAGCGGCAAAGTAACTTTCCAGCGACGGCGTGGCCGAACCCAAAACGAGAGGAATGCCTAACGCTCGCGCTCGCTCGATGGCGACTTCCCGCGCGTGGTAGCGGGGGGTGGAATCTTGCTTGAACGAGGGCTCGTGCTCTTCGTCGATGACGATCAAACCGAGTCGCGGCGTCGGCGCGAAGACCGCGCTGCGAGCGCCGACAACGACTTGGATTTCGCCGCTGGCAATGCGTTGCCAGTGCCAATGTCGTTCCGAATCGCTCAAATGGCTGTGCAGCACGGCCACGCGATCGAATCGGGCGCGGAATCGCTGCTTGGTTTGCGGCGTGAGACTGATTTCGGGAACGAGGACAATCGCCTGACGGCCGAACGAGACCGCTTCTTCGATGGCCCGAACATAAACTTCGGTTTTGCCGCTTCCGGTCACGCCGTGCAAAACGAGCACTTCGTGCCGCGGTGCGTTGAGTGCTTCGCAGATCGAGGCCAGCGCCGCCTGCTGGTCCTGATGTAGCATGTGAGGCGGCTCGCGGTCGGAGGTCTCCTCTTCAATCTCCAGGTTCTGCACGCGCTTCACTTCCGCGGTCACCAGCCCCTTCTTCCGCAAGGCTTGGATCGGTCCCAGTGTGCAGTCGGCAATTTCTTGCAGTTCGGGCGGCGTGAGAGGCCGCGGCGATTTTGCGAGCGAGCGGACGATCCCCAATTGCTTGACTGGGAGCTTGAGCGACGTGAAGTCGCTTGCCTCAGCGGCCTTTGCCGCCGGCGCCAGTTGCAGGAACGTCATCTCGCGCGTTCCTGCTTGCGAGCGAACGCCGCTGGGAATGATGCCCTCGAGTACCTGCCCTAATGGACAAAGGTAGCGAGTCGACATCCACTCTGTCAGGCGTAACAGTTCGGGTGTGCACAGCGGCTGTTCGTCGATCAACCGATCGATCGCTTTGAGACGCTTGGCGTTGGCTTGGCGTTGGCCAATGGCGACAACATAGCCCATTACAGGGCGGTTTCCCCGGCCCAGCGGCACTTGCACGCGCACCCCCGGCACGACTTGCTGGCGAAATTTGGGTGGAATCAGGTAGTCGTACGGGCCAAACGGGGCAACGGAAAAGGCGACCAGCGCCGTTGTGAGATCATCGAGTTCGTCCCGTTCCCACGGATCGATGTCGTCGGCGAAGAGCGAGCGTTGCGACATGCGAGCGCGTCATCCGTGAACAGTGTCATTCACGAATCGTGTCATTCACGAATCGTGGCAGAAAGCCCTATTGTAGCGACGTTGGCCGCGAACTACTCGCGCAGGCAATGCATGTTGGCCATCGAAATGCCGCTGACAATCGCCCCAATGATGCCGACGAAGCCCTGATCGGTGCCGCAAAGAAAAAGATTCTTCAGCCGCGTGGTGCCATCCAAATGCTTGTCGGGTGCGCCGTAGACAGCGCCATTGTCGTGATGCGTGAAGCGGCGAATCGTGTTCGGCGTGAAGACGTCGGTATCGACCACGTAGCGCCGGAAGTCGGGCATGAAGCGGGCCGCCGATTCGGCCGCGAGATCGTACCACTGCATTTTCGATCGCAAGTAGTCGCCTACGTCCAGCGCTTTCCAGCGGTTGGCGCTTGCGATCGTCGTGATGCGGATCACTCCCTCGGGCAAATCGCCGTCGCTGGCCGAATAGGCGTAGTTGTTAGGGCTGCAGATAACTCCCGTGCGGGCGTCGCACAAATCGTGATCGGGCTGCTGCCAGTGGAACGTGGGGTTGTCGTTATAGAAAATGATCGTCTTGTCGTGGCCGAACGCTTTCGGCTGCCGGTCGAGAACCGATACCGACTCGATGAACGTCATTTGCCCGGCGGTTCCGGGCGAGCTATCGACGGTGTCCGAGAGCATCCGCATCGTCTCGACGTAACCGGCTGACGACAGAATGCGTTTTCCTTGAAGCTCCGTTCCGTTTTCCAGTTTCACGCCGACCGCGTTGTCGCCATCGACCGAGATCGACTCGACGCCCGAGCGGAGTTTGAGTTCTCCCCCCAACTCGCGGAACTTGCGGACGAGCAGCTTCAGAATCAATCGGACGCCTGCGAAAGGCCGCGCGAAGCCTTCCATGAAGACGCTGCGGAACATGATGCAGAACTGCCCGAAGTCCATGTCGTGCTCGCGGGCGTTGCCGTACCACATCAACGGGCACAGCAGCATCTCGACCAGGAGCGGATCGTGGATTGTTTCGCTGAGAATCTTCCGCGTCGAAAGGGCAAACATCTCCTCGTTGAGGTCGTCGTAGTCGACGATCTGCGCCAGCAACTTCTGAAAGTTATCGCGTTCCTTGGGGAACGCTTTGGCGATTTCCGATTCGAGCAGCGTGAGATCGTTGTTGAACTTGAGTTCGACGCCGGGGAAAGCAATCGACGAACCCAGCTGCGGGGCCAGTGCGAAATCGTCCCACGCGAAGCGCAGCTGCCGAAGCAGCCGGGAGAGCGGCCCCTTCTTAGCCCCTTTGGGCGTGTAGTTCGTGACCGCATGGAGGCCGACGTCAAAGTCGCGGCCGCGCATACGATAGAAAGAGTTCAGCCCGCCGATGGTGTAGTGCTTTTCCAGCACGCACACTTTCTGGCCGTAATAGGCCAGGCGAATCCCGGCCGCCAAGCCCGACATCCCCGCGCCGATGATGATCGTGTCGTACATATTGGCCGGGTGGCGTTACGCAGTCGGTCGAGTGATGGCAGTGACGTAATGTCGTGAAAACCATCACTCTAATTCAAATGGCCGACGACTACATGTCCTTCATCACTGGCTCGAGATATTGCACGGTGCTCGCCATGCTGGCGAGCTGCGGATAGTCGGTGTTTGGAACGTTGATACCGTGACGCTTGCGAAGTTCCATCACGATGTCGAGAAAGTCCATGCTGTCGAGCGCCAATTGGTCGCGGAAGGCTTTCTGATCGTCCAAATTCGACAAGTCCTCGTCGGGCGCGATGTCCGAAAGAATGTCGATGATCTCGTTACGAATTTTATCGGGCGTCATTGAAAAAGGCTCTTGGATCCAAATGTCAACAAATGGTTTGGTGTCAATTTCTTTTGGAGGCGAGGCGGCCGCGAAACGAACGTTTCGAGCGGCACCAAGGCTCTCAATGCTTTACTTCATCTCGTCGGGCAACGGTTTCAAAAGATGGTAATTCGGCTCCGCCACAGAAGGTGCGCCACGTCAAAGTTTACTTACGATGACGGCCGAGTTAATGCCCAACATGCCGAACGAGTTGTTCAGCACATGCCGCACGGGACGAGTTTCCTGGGGCTGGTTCAAGACCAGTCCATTGAGCGCGCAATCGGGATCGAGGTTGTCGACGTTAATCGTGGCGTGACAGACGCTGTCATTGAACGAAGGCAGGTTGCCTGCCAGCTCTAGAGCGCCCGCGGCACCCATCGCATGGCCGATAAAGCTCTTGGTGTTGTTAAAGAGCGTCCCTTCCGATTCGCCGAACACGGTCCGCAAGGCGATGCACTCTTGCGTATCCCCCTGCCCTGTTCCCGTGGCGTGCGTGCTGACGATATCGATCTCGCCGGCGGCCAGGCCTGCTCGCTTGAGTGCCTTGTTCATGCACTGCGCTTGCCGTTCCGGGTTGGGAAGGACGAAGTCGGTTGCGTCGGTGTTAATCGCGTAGCCCGTGAGTTCGCCGTAAACCTTTGCGCCACGCGCCTTGGCCGACGAAAGCCGTTCGAGAATGAAAACGCATCCCCCTTCGGCGACGACAATGCCGTTGCGTTCGCGGTCGAACGGCCGGGACGCCTTGGTGGCGTCTTCGTGGTGGGCCAGCGCGCCTTGGCTCTTGAACCCAGCAAAAATCCCGAACGTGTGAATGCTTTCGGAAACGCCCCCCGTGATCGCAATGTCGCACTCGTCGAGTTGCAACATCTGCGCGCCTTGAATCAGACCGGCATTGCCGGCGGCACAGGCGGCACCAATCGTGTAGTGGGGACCGGTCACGCCCAGGTTGAGAGCGGCTTCGCCGGCGGGATTGTTGGCAACCGTCCTCGGGTTGTGGTGATGCGACCAAACCGAGGTGTCGTAGTTGAAGCCCTTGATGAGGTGGATTTCGCTCTCGGTCTCGACATTGCCGTGCTCGGTCACGCCGAGATAAATGCCAACCCGCGACTTATCGATGTTCGACCAGTCGAGCCCCGCGTCGCGAACCGCTTCGTTTGTCGCGTAGATGGCGATGCTGCCAGCACGAGTGCCGCGACGGAGGTCTTTTTTTCCCTGGTATCGCAGCGCGTCGAACTTGCAAACGCCGGCCAAGGTGGCGCCGAAGTAGCGAATCTCGTAATTGGTCACACCGCTTATGCCAGCCAGCAAGGCGGCGCGGTATTGCGGCAAGCTATCGCCGTTTGGGGCCGTAAGGCCGATCCCGGTAATGACGATCCGCTGGGAGTCGGGGCGAGACGCGGCGATCGTGGACGATTTTCCGTTACCGGCAGTCATGGAGCGGGCGGCGAGCGCAAGGCCAAAAAGACATCACGGCACAGTCATCAGAAAGCAAACCATGAACTTATCGGTTTAGTCTCTCCGCCACAAGCGGCCGAAACCCCTCTTTGCGGGAGTAATGTTGGATTCGGCGACATTGTGGCTTGTTTGCCGGTCTCCAACGACGAGTTCCACACCTTAACGGGAGCGCCGATGCAAGCCAGTTGCGGAAGGAATTTGCGGTCTGAGGCAACAATTTCCCTTGACCCTAACTATTGGCTGGTTTTATGGTCCCTCCCGCCGATTTGCTTGGCCCGCCATCGCACCGGAAGGAACCTGTTGCCATGACCACCCGTCGCCATCTTCCAACTCCATCGACGTCTACCAATCGGCGACAGTTCTTGGCGGCCAGCCTGTTTGGCGGCGTCGCGGCCGCGGCCACCATTTCCTCCGCCGTGGAAGAAAACAAGCCGGCGGCACCGCCTCCTGAGGAACGCAAAATAAAGCTAGTCGGCGACTATGCCGGTCCCGCCAACCACTTGCCGATGAAGGTGGAGACCGTCGTCCTGGTGACCCAGCTCGACAATACCGGGAGCGACCCGGCCCCTGGTCCCAATCGCGATTACTTGCTCGGGCTGATGGCCAAGGAGATGGTCGAGAAGCCGGAAAGCATTTTGGCCTCGCCGAAGACATCGTTGGCCCTGGTTACCGCGATGATTCCGGCCGCGGCGCGGGCAGGCGATCGCATCGATATGCGAGTCCAGTGCGAACGCCGCTCGGAAACAACCAGTCTCCGCGGCGGTTGGGTGATGCCGTGTGCGCTTCAAGAAATGCGAGCCCTCGGCGGACGCATCCGTCAAGGCTTCGAACTCGCGCGGGGCATGGGCCGAGTCGTCGTCGATGCCGTCTTCGATAACTCGAACGACGCGACCAAGGAGCGGAGAGGCTGTGTGCTTGGCGGCGGCGAAGTGATCCATCGCGGCGTCCGCAAGCTGCTGCTGGCGATTCGAAAGGAAGATGCTTCGATCGCGACCTCCACCCATATCGCGAAGGTGGTGAACGAGCGCTACTACACGTTCGAAGCCGGCCGACGACAAGGAGTCGCGACGCCGAAGAGAGATACGTACATCGAACTCCTGATCCCCGCGCGATACCGGCACAACATGGTGCGGTACATCTACGCCGTTCGTAGCATTGCCATGATGGAATCGCACGACCAGAAGCTCGAACGTTTGGGGCAGCTGCAAAAATCGCTGCTTGAACCGACGACTTCGGCCGACGCGGCGCTGCAATTAGAGGCGATTGGCAAGGAAGCCATCCCCGTCTTGAAAGTGGGCCTGGAAAGTCGCAATCGCGAAATCCGCTTTTATTCCGCGGAAGCTTTAGCTTATTTGGGGGATGCCGACGCCGCCCAGCCCTTGGCGGAATCGGCTCGCGACGTAGGCGCCTTCCGATGGCACGCTCTCGCGGCGCTCACGTCGTTGGAGCGGCAGGAAGCGTACGAATCGCTTTGCACGCTGGTTCATACGAAGAGCATTGAAACTCGCTATGGCGCCTTCCGCGCCATGCGGACACGCAACCCGGACTCCGTTGAGACACGCGGCGAGCCGATGGGGGGCGAGTTTCTCTTGCACGTCCTTAAGACGTCGGGCGATCCGCTGATTCACCTTACCAGAACCCAACGCTCCGAAATCGTGTTGTTCGGCGAAAAAATCCCCTGCACGCCGATGGAGAGCATCGCCCTTCGCAATGGCGTGGTGATGCGAACGCAGGACGACTCGCGGGTCCGCGTATCCCGCTTCGTTCCGGGCAAGGAAGATCAAGTTGCCGTTTGCCAGCCCAATGCCGCCGACGTGATCCGCGCGCTCGGTAGTGTGAACTGTACTTACGCCGACGTGATCGATGCCCTTCACCACATCCAGAAGTCGGGCGGCATGGAGTGCCGGATCGCCGTGGAGGCCATCGCCGATCGCACCCGCAAATACGTTCGTCGCGATGGGGACGAAGCGGGCGACGAAGAGGTCGACGGCATTGCCACGACTCCCGAGCACGACGCGACGGGTAACGTGATGCCGGCTATGTTCGCCGATCCGATCAGCGAAGACAAAGAGAATCCTCGCGGCGCTGTCCAGCAAGCGCCGGCCGAAACGTACGTCGACCCGCGCTACTCGCCGAAGGAAAAGCAAAAAAAGAGCTGGTTCCGCTGGTTCAACAAAGAGAAAGAGTAGCCGGGTAACCGACTGCGAGGTCTACGGCTGCTCGATCACGTAGTACAGAGTCGTCGGCGCAAGTTGGATTTTGCTCCCGGCGCCTTGCTGTTTTCCGGCGACGCCGAGGTTATCAAGCGGGCGGACGATTAGCTTGGCGGCGTCGCTTCGCGTGAGTCGAACCTCGCCGGCCAACTTGCGAACGTCCCAGGTATCGCCGCCAATCGACACGATCCGACGTCGTCGTCCTTCGACCTGCTCGCTTTCGAAACCGGTGGTTCGTTCCTCGCTCATCACTTGCAGCAGCATCCGCCGCGATTTGGCGAGGGGCTGCCCGTCCAGGCTCATCACCACAATGTGGGCTAGATCGAGCGGCACTTCGATTTCCAAATCTGCCAGCTTGATTGCGCCCGCTTGCCTGAGATTCCCACTCGCTCCTTGCACTTGTGGCGCGTTCATCCGCAAAAGGCCGTTGGCGTAGTCGAGTTCCAATTCCTGCGTGCTGCTAGTGACCTTTTTCTTTTCCCGATCGATGAGTTTCACCAGCGGGCGAATCGTTTCTTTCTCACGTTTGTCGGTAAACCTGACTTTCGTTCTCCCTGCGTAGTGAATGAGGGGATCGATCAAGTGCCTCGACTCTCCCTTGATTTGCTGGGGCACGTCTTTGAGACGCAACTCATCGAGCGCTGCATCCTGCGGTAGTGGCGTTCCCGCCAGGCTCGTCACATCGTTTTTGGCTAGTGCGATGTCGGCCAAGATGTCGCCAGGCCGGATGAGCCCCTTACGGTAAATCATCGCGGCAACCGGAAACTGCCCCAGCATGGCCGGGCTGGCAACGGTCCAGGGCTGCATGAAGTAACCGGGCTTGGCGGACCAGTCTTTGCCATCCCAGGCGAAGTGCACAATCGCATCGCTCTCTTGCAACGAGCCATAAGCGGCAAAGTAGAGCGGCGCCTCGCTACGAAAGCGGTTGGGCCGATTGAAGGTGGTCTCGCTGATCATCGAAGGCCGCTCGTCGTACTGCGGATCGATCGCCGGATTGGCAAAGACCGCTGGGCCATCCGCTCCTTCGTTCTCGAATCGCAGGGCGCTACGTTCCACATAAGTGTGCCCGTCGCGCAAGGACCACTCGGCTGCTTCGCCTTTGTTTTCGCAGCCGAAGTAGCCGTGGCGATCGACGAAGTCGCCGCCGGCATAGGTGAGCTTTTCGATCGGACCGAAATACTCGGGGCTGGCCGTGTGCCAATTCGAATAGGTGATGAGTCCCTCGTAACCGAGTTTACGCAGGAATTCCGTCGTCTCTCGATAGAACGCGTTTTGCGTTTCGTACAGAAACCGAGCAGCGTCCTTGTCACGAGGCGTCCGTTCGTTGGCGATATTCCACAACGGGCGAAAGCCAGCTCGCCCTTCGTTCCACGCGTCGTGATCGGATTTACTATCGCCCCAAGCTTTTTGAGCTTTCGCGAGCGTTCCATATTTCTTCTTAAGCCAATCGCCAAACTGTTTTTCGATGATCTTCAACTGGGTATCGGGAACAGCGTTGGGATTGAACGTCCAGAAGAAGAACGAGTCCTCATTTTGTAGTTCCAGGCTCATCACGGCTGGATCGTCGATGAGCCGCTTGCCGGTCGTTTCGCTGGGAGTCGTCAGGAGCGCCTTCCACCACTGGCGATATCGCTCCTGAAACGCTTCGTTGAAGAACAAGGCTGCGAAGGGATTTTTGGTGCCGTCGTACCCTTTCAGGAATTCGCAGTCAGCCGTCGGCCGGAGCCACAGCGGAAAGTAAATCGAGAAGTGGGTATAGATCCCCTCTTTTTTCATAGCTTCAACGATGCGGAGCGAATCTTGAATCTGGGTTGGGTCAATGTTCCCCTTCTCGTCGAAAATTGGCTTGTGGCGGCGAACCAGGTTCACGCCGTACTTGGCGAGCACGCGGGCTTCGCGCTCAAGCGATTCCTTGTTGTCGGTCGCCGGGCCATTGACCGCCCAAAAGCGGACGGGCTCGTTGGTGTTGCTGTGAAAGAATCGCCCTTCCTTGGCGATGATGCGTCCGCCGTCTCCGGCTGTTTTTTCGTTGAGGCGACGCAAGTCGATCAGCGAATCGACGTCGAAACGTTCCTCAGGCGGAACAAACGTAAACCAATCGCCGCTGGTGCTGCTCGCTTGCGAATCGTCTTCGCCAGGCTTTCGTTTGCCTTTGGGGACGAAGGGTTCGTCCGTGAGGACGAAGCAATCGAGCGCGCCGTGGTTTGAGTTTTTGCTTTCCATCCGAAAGCGGATCGTCGATTTGCCGGTGGGCAGCTCGATGTCGGCCACCTTGGCCCAAGCGATGAATCGCAGGTCGATTTTGCCGTCGGCCGCGATGTTGGTCATGCCTTGCGTCTTCCCTTCGAGTGGGATCTCGGTCCACTTGCCATTGTTGAGTTGATACGACAGCTTCACGGCAACGGGGTTGGCTCGCACCCAGAAGGCGAACTTACCGGCCTCTTTAGGTGCGATGGTGTACTCGGCCTCGCCGGCTTTCTTTTCGTCGAAGTTGCTGATCCAGTCGCCGCCGGAGAGTTGGTCTTTCTTAACCTGGTCGTACCACCAGGGATGGCGGTTCATGGTCGATTTTGTTGGCTTTTCGCCTTCGATCCAAATCAGTTCGGCTCGCGCGATCGCGCAGGTCCAGTTGGCGATCACGAGCGCGAGAAGAAGTACGCGAAAGGTTTGGCGAACGAGAGGCATGGCAAGCGTTTTCCGAAAAGCCGAAGCTGGGAGAGTCTTGCTCACCATAGTACATCAACGCGGAATCGTCACCTCACGGGTTCAGGGGAGCCAACTCTCCGACGCGTAGACGAAGGGAAACACCCGCTGCATGCCATGGAAGAACAACATCGAGGTCGCCCACATCCAGGCAATCGACATCGCGCGAATCGCGAACTGGCCCAAGCTGCTTCCCTCCCAACGTTTGTCGAGCCAGTGAGTAAACAGGACGGCCGGGGCTTGGAGGCTGAAAAAGGCGAACTGATAGCCATCCAGTCTCGAAGTTGCGATAGCAAATGCGACTTCGTGCAGAATGCCGCTCACGATAAACGTGAGGAAAATACTGCGGATCGGCATGTTATGAGCGGCGACCTTACGAAACACATTGTGCTCGAACCACGCATGGACGCGCGTGTTGTAGCGAGCCCAGAATTCGCCCACCGATTTGGACTGGTAGGCACTGTCGATGATTGGCCTGATCCGGAAGCCTGCCATTCGGTCCACGCCGTTGAGGAATTGCGATAGGGATTCGATCGTGATCACAAAGCAGATGAATTTGAGCGTGTGGTCGACCAGGAACGACTCTCGGACTAACGGGACCTGCTTGAGCAGCCGAAGTTGAAGGAAGCCCGAGAGAAAAACTCCCAGCGCCAGGATCGTCATCAGGAGTCGTCGGCTGTGCCAGTCGGGCCGGCGCTCGACCTCGCGAAACCGGACAAACAACGTTGGAAACGGGACCAGGAATCGCGCGAACGCGGCGAAACTGCGATCCATCGCGCGGCGTCCGTGAAACTGGCCGTAGTAGTCGACGAGCTTGAAGAAAAGTTCCACCGCGAGGAAACATGCGGCGGCCCTGAGCATGATGCTCTGTTTGTCGATTAGCAGCGGCGTGAGAACCAGCGAGAAGATTAGAGGGAGTCTAAGCCACGTCGCGGCAGAGCGAGTCAGCAGCGGCCATGATGCGATGGACCACGCGAACGCGAGAATAATCGCCATCAGGAATTGAAAGTGGGATGGCGTCACCATCGCGGCATTCAATCCTTGGGATCGAAAGTAAGAGGAATCTCCTGGGCCGAGTGTGAATGATACTCGCAGCGGGCGAGGCCTGTTTCAGATAGGGCGACAGGGCACTACGGCGAATTCGCCATCTTCGAAAAATCGTCGGCCAGGCGATGGAAGACTTCCCGCGTCACAATCGCTGGGATGCTTTGGCGGGATTGCCCGGCGGCGGCTTCGTAGCGGCGGATCGAGAGGGAACCGCCGCGCTTCACTAGCACTTCGTAGTAGCGGGCGCCTGAAGGAACCATGACCGGTGCGGTCGAGCGAAGCTGCGCCACGCCGGCCTGGCCATCGATTTCGATGACTTGGATCGGCTCGGTCAGATAGTGGAGTGCAGCCGCCACACGGTTGCCTAGTTTCTTCAGGTCGGGCGTGTTCAGCGAGGCGAGGGTGGGCGTTTCGTAGGCGAAATCGGTGAACTCACATCCCAGTCGATCGATCCCCGTTAGGTCGACGCGGAGCGAGCCGGCGCCATCGGCGACGACGAGTTGGCCGCCGTGACCGTGCAGGCGCTGTAGTTCAGCTTCGATATCGGATGTGTAGGACATGGTTCACGTTCCCTGCGCCGCTTTGGCTACGCACTGCTCCTTAGTTATTATTCGCGGCACCTGTCGATGCGGCTTTAGGCTTTCCATCGATCGACGCCGTTTGCCCATCGTGCGACAAAACGGCCTTCTTTTCTTCCAGGACGGTCTCGATGTGGACCGGCCGGCCCCACAGACGCGCCAGGTTGGCTAGCGTGTCTTGGGCGTAGTTCGATTTGAGTTCGACGCCCGAGTATTCGTGCGTCAGGTACATCTCGCCGCGGTTGCGGTAATTGCCATCGGTCACGCGGATGATCGGGCGTCCCATGTTCGTCAGGTTGAACAGGAACTGCCGCTTCACGTCTTCGAATTGTCGGCTCTCGATCTCGTACGAGTTGGCCGACTCGTTGTAACCGAACTGAAACA
Source organism: uncultured Pirellulaceae bacterium (assembly GCA_964636985.1). Classification (GTDB taxonomy): domain Bacteria; phylum Planctomycetota; class Planctomycetia; order Pirellulales; family Pirellulaceae; genus CAZWSX01. The sequence goes on from CAZWSX010000004.1 coordinate 49,367, forward strand.
GTTTGTTTCGCTTGCAGAACTCGAGCGTGAGGAACTCGTCGATAAAGGTCAGGTCGCTGTGAATGCGGCGGACTTCGAAGATCTTTTCTCGCCCGAGCCCCTTCTTGGTATCCCAGTGCTGCTTGGCCTGGTAATCGTCGCAGTCTTCGTATTCGGGACCGAATGCGCCACGATTCCAGCGGTCTTCGATATCGCGGAAGAGTTCGACACCTAGCTTGTAGGGATTGAGCCGCGTCGGATTACTGGCGAGCGTGCCCGCGCAGTGGTCGGCGTAGCAAATTAAATCGGAAGGCTCCATGCCTTGCCGTGTCATGATCGTGCTGTGCCAGTACGTAGCCCAGCCTTCGTTCATGATCTTGGTTTGGCCCTGTGGAGCGAAGTAATAGGCCTCGTCGCGAATGATCGCCAGCACCTCGTGCTGCCAAGGCTTGAGCGGCGCGTTTTCCAAGATGAACAACATCACGTCGCGCATGGGCTCGGCGGGGATTTTTCGCGCGCTGGCCTTTTGCTTGCGTTCCAGCAGCCGCCGCTCCGCTGCGAGGACGTCGGGCGGATTCATGAAGGGGGACATGTACGTCTTGGCATCGAACCGTGTTGGTTCCGTCGACTCTCCGTCTTCCGGCTCGTTCGATTCGTCCAGCACCGCCCTTTGCCCGTCATCGCGGCGTTTGATGAACGGCGAATGGATATCGATCAGATCCTCGATGCTCAGGCAGGAGTCGATGAAATCCTCGACGACGCCCACGCCATAGCGATCCATGTGCTGGCGAATCCGCGCGCCGTGGTTGGCCATCTCGTCGAGCATCCGACGATTGGTCTTGCTGAAGTAGAGATTGTTCTTGAAGAAGTCGCAGTGCCCGTACACGTGGGCCATCACCAACTTGTGGTCGGTGAGCTCGTTGCTGTCGAGTAGGTAGGCGTAGCAGGGATCGGTATTGATCACCAGTTCGTAAATCTTTTGCAGACCATACGAGTAGCCTTTTTTGAGCTGCTGGTACTCCATGCCGAACCGCCAGTGCGGGTAGCGCGTCGGAAAGCCGCCATAGGCCGCTACCGCGTGGAGTTGATCGGCCGTGACCAGTTCGAAGATTGTCGGGAAGAAATCGAGGTTGTTCTGGCGCGCGAAACCTTCCATCCGATTCTGGATTTCGACCAGCTCAGGGGGCAGCATTCGAAATGGATGAATGGTTGGCATTGGATTGGGCTACTTTCCCTTTCCCAGGAACTTCTTGATGGAGTCGAAAATGGCGTCGCGATTCTCGATGTCGGAAAGGACCACGGTTTCATGATCCTTCCCGAAAACGGCATCGAGAACGCGAAGGAACTCGCCTGAGCCGTAGGGGCTCTCGACCTGGCCGTAGCAGAACAGATTGGAGTGCGGCACAATCCGTTCGCGCAACAGTTCGATCGATTGGCGGTTGTCTTCGCCCCAGTTGTCGCCGTCGGAAAACTGGAAGCAGTAGATGTTCCAGTCGGCCGGCGGGTAATTCTTTTCAATCAAATTGGCGCACACCTTGTACGCCGAACTGATCCGTGTTCCGCCGCTTTCGCGCGTACGGTAGAACGTGTCCTCGTCGACCTCGCGGGCAGCAGCGTCGTGGATGATGTACCGACGATGTACTGACTTGTAATGGCTCTTGATCCACGTATCGATCCAGAACGCCTCAGTCCGGACGATCGCCTTTTGCTCGTCGGTCATCGAGCCCGAGACATCCATCATGTAGATCATGACCGCGTTGGCCTGCGGGACTTGCTCGTTTTCCCACGCCCGATAGCGGCGATCCTCCTGATACGGTTGGACCAGCGGGCTAACCGGGTTGTAGGTGCCGCTGGAGATCTGCCGCTTGAGGGCCTGCAAGTACGTTCGCTTGAAATGTCGCAGTGATTCGGGGCCGACACGCCGGATACTGTTGTACTTCGCCTTTTCCTGGCTGATGGTTTCCTTTCCCTTGGGCTGGATATTGGGAAGGGCCAATTGATCGGCCAGCATCTTGGCGAGTTCGGCGAGCGAGATGTCGACTTCCAGGACATGTTGGCCTGGATCGCTGCCAGCCTGGCCTTCGCCTGGACCGTTTTCGTCCCCTTGTCCGAGCGATTGGCCGACGTCGCCTTCCCCTTGTCCGACGCCGCCGCGGCCATTCTTGCCATAGCGGAAGTGAGGCAGGTCGAGCTGCGGCACTGGGATGCTAACTAAGTCGCCACCCTTGCGGCCGATCATCTCGCCGTGCGTGATGTACTTTTTCAGGTTGTCGCGAATCTTGCCGCGAACGATCTCTCGAAAACGTGAGGCGTCGCGGTCAATGCTCATCGTCATGATTGCAATTCCTCGCGGTGCCTCATGGATGGGGGATCGGCTTCCGGACCGACCCTAAAAATGTCGGCAAATCGCGTTCCTTCTACTACTAATGCCGTTTCGCATCTCCTCGGGCGAAGATGCTCGCGACGTAGTTCAGCACGTCCGTCGCGCTTTCTTCGTCATACCCGTAGTCGCGAATCAATCGCGACTTAACGACGTCGATCTTCGCTTGTGTGTCTTTGTCGACCACGTTCGAAACGAGCGAAGTCAACTTGATCGAGTCCTTTTGGTCCTCGAACAGCTTGAGTTGCAACGCCCGGTACAAGCGTTCGTTCGAGCGGTAATCGAACACCTTGCCGTCGATCGACAGGGCGCCGATGTAGTTCATGATCTCGCGACGGAAGTCGTCTTTGCGGCTTTCGGCGATCTCGATCTTGTCCTCGATCGACCGCATCAACCGCTCGTCCGGCTCGTCGTACTGGCCGGTGAACTTGTTGCGGACCTTTTCCCGTTGGGTGTAGGCCTTGACGTTGTCGATGTAATTGCCGCACAGACGTTTGAGAGCGTCTTCGTCGGCGGCGATGGCCCGTTGAACTTCGTTCTTCACGATGTTCTCGTACTCCTCCTTCACGACGCCAAGCAGGTCGCGGTAACGCTGCCGCAGCTCCTCGCTCGAAATGAGCGAGTGGTGCTTCAGCCCCGCTTCCAACTCGTTCATCACCATGAATGGGTTGATCGAGCGGGCCTCCAAGTGGGCGACCAGAGCGTTGGAGATTTTGTCTTGGACATAACGCGGCGAGATGCCGTGCAAGCCTTCCGAGACCGATTCGTTCCGCAGTTCTTTGATGTTCTCCTCGGTGAAGCCCGGCAACGTTTTGCCGTTGTAAAGCTTCAGCTTTTGCAGCAACGTCAGGCCGGCGTTGTTGGGTGGTTCCAACCGGGTGAGGACCGCCCACATCGCCGCCATCTCGATGGTGTGCGGAGCGATGTGCTTACCTTTAATTTTCCGAGAGTTGTAGTCCTTCTCGTAAATGCGGATTTCGTCACTCAGCCGTGTTACGTAGGGGACGTCGATCTTCACGGTCCGGTCCCGGAGTGCTTCCATGAACTCGTTGTTCTGGAGGCGGCGGTACTCCGGCTCGTTGGTGTGGCCGATGATGACTTCGTCGATATCGGTTTGAGCGAACTTCTTCGGCTTGACCTTGTGTTCCTGGCTGGCACCCAGCAGGTCGTACAAAAACGCCACGTCGAGTTTGAGGACTTCGATGAACTCGATGATTCCACGGTTGGCGACGTTGAACTCGCCGTCGAAGTTGAACGCCCGCGGGTCGCTGTCGCTGCCGAGTTCGGCGATCTTGCGATAGTTGACGTCGCCCGTCAGTTCGGTCGAGTCTTGGTTCTTTTCGTCCTTGGGTTGGAACGTGCCGATGCCGATGCGGTCCTGCTCGCTGAGCGAGACCCTTTTCACCCGGACATCCTGAACAACGCGAGTCCAGTCGCCGTCGTGCTTTTTGAGGAGTTCGGTGTACATGAACCGGCAGTAGGGGCACAGTTGCCCGACGATCTTGAGCGGATAGTCGCCGTGCGTCGAGTCGAGGCTGGATAGGACTTCGTCGCGGAACCGCTCGGGAATCAAGTGCAGCGGCTCTTCGTGCATGGGGCACCAAAGAGGCTCTTCCCCTTCTTTTTCGGCCCAGCCGAGCGTGTAAAGCGCGCCGGCGTCGGTGCCCGAGTAGCGTTCCAGGCCTTGCTTGAGCAATCGGGCGATGGTGCTCTTGGAGCTGCCGACGGGGCCGTGCAGCAAGAGAACCCGCTTCTCGATGCCGTAACCTTGGGCGGCGCTCTTGAGGGCGTTGACGAGTTGTTCGAGCGATTCGTCGATGCCGAACACGGCATCGCGGCCATCGTTATCGGGATCGGCGAAGAAGCGGTAGCGAATCCGCTTGACGCCGCGAGTTTCCTCGTAGACGTCCATGCCGTACGACATGATCATGTCGTACACGCGCTGAAAGGCATTGCGGGCGACGTGCGGCTGCTTGCGAACAACGTCGAGGTAGTCCGCGAAACTGCCGACCCAGTGCTTGCGCCGGAATTGGTCGCGATCCTGACGCGCACCAATCAGTTTCACAATCTCGGTTCCGCCGCTCATCGAATTCCCTCCCGTGCCTTGGGTTGTGGACTCAATCGGGAAACAAGCGTTTACACGCCTGATGTCCGGATATGAAAAAAGGGATTCGGCCTCTTCGTGTTCCGACTGCAGCCGTGATCCCGCTTTAGTTATGGTCGCTCGCTCGTTCGTAAGTTCTCTTTATTTAGATGCCACCTGTCGAAGCAAAGTAAAAGTCACACTTTGGCGATCGTGGTTCGATCCTTTACTGTTCGATTCTTTGTGCGCGCAGCCTCATCGCTTACAGACAAGTCGCTGGGAGAGAGAAGCCTGCTCTTGGTGACCGGAGTTTTGCCGCAAGGGCAAAGCCGATGACACAAGGCCCCAAACGACGCTGGCCAAGGGCGAGAAGTCTCGCACGCGTCAAAGAGTTGAAAAAGATCGCACTCAGCGAGGGCGACTCGGGGAGGTCAAGGTCGGACAACCAGCTCGCGAAGCCGGCTGTCCTTAGCCGCGCTCCAATCCTCTGCCTCTATTCATCAAGTTATTTCGTTCACATCAATCAGACAAGAGAAGAAAACTTTCCCACTTATCTGTTGCGGCAAATCAATATCGCTTGGGGGGAGGATTACGCAGTTCGCACCACCTATTCGAGAAGTCAGTGGTAACGATTATTCCCTTTCGCAGGGCATGGACACTTTGGTACTGGCAATTGCGGGCACAAAAATTGCTGTGCCAGCAGACGACGACAGCATGGCACGGTTCTGCGCCTAAGCCAATAACCTCTCCACACTCTCCAACAACTTTTCAATAGGGAAAGGTTTGCGAAGGTAGTCATCGACGCCCAAGCTCTCGGCGTACTGTTTGTGACGGCTCCCTTCGTTCGCTGTCATCATGATGATTCGCACGGGGACGGTCCGCGTCTGGCGGAGCTTTTCCAGCACCAAGAAGCCGGAGCGCTTGGGCATCATCATGTCGAGCAGCACCAGATCGGGATCATCGCGTTCGGCGGCGGCCAGCCCCTGGTTTCCATCACGAGCGACAACGACCTCGTAGCCGCGGGACTCTAAGGCGAATTTGATCGCCTCGATGATCTCCGCATCGTCGTCAACGATCAAAATCCGCTTGGTGGCCGTCGTCTTCTCGGCAGGCGACTCGGACATAAACTTCCTTCGAGTGGCTCAGGCAAAGGCGGGAGGAATTGGGCTTTTTGAGGCAATCCGCCTCAATGGCTCCATAAGCATTCTAACGCGCGGCTTGGTTTGTTACATTAGAACCGGTTCGATTGGTTCTTTCCCAAGCCATTTCTTTTTGGTCCCGTACTCCATTTGGAGTGCGTCGGAGGTGTTCGTCGTCTCATGAGTTTACCCGCTGAATCTGGTGTCGCGAATCCATCCGACTGGGCCGAAAAGAAAAAGGCCATGCGCGAGGAAGCCCACGCGCGTCGCAATGCTCAGCCGAATAAAGACGAGATCAGCCGCGAGATCGTCGCGCGATTCCTGGCGACTCCCGAATACGCCGCCGCCAAAACGGTGATGTTCTACGTCGACGTCCGTTCCGAAGTTCGGACTCGTAACGATTTGGCCGGCGCTCTGGCGACGGGAAAGCGCATTGTCGTCCCCTATTGTGTCGACGGCGAACTGGAACTGTTCCACCTCGAAAGCATGGACGAGTTGGAACTCGGGATGTACCGCATCCTGGAACCACGAGCCGATCTTAGGACCGTCGAATCGAAGAAGATCAATGTCGTTGAACTCGATTTGGTGATGGTGCCAGGTGTCGCTTTCGATCGCCGCGGCGCTCGGATGGGCCACGGCAAGGGTTACTACGACAAGTTGCTCGAGCATGCCCGCCGAGATACCCCGCTGTTCGCACTGGCTTTTGAGTGCCAGCTGTTCCCCGAGATTCCCGTCCAGGCGCACGACATCTTTATGGATGCGGTGATTACCGAGGCGGAAGTCTACCGCGGCAAAGGACGCGGCTAGTCGCGCCACGAGCATCGCTAACAAGCGAGGGCGGCGTTCGATGGAAGTAGTATTCGTCTTTCTTGCGCCGCTCCTGTGGATCGCCTTACTTTACTACCAACTCGAAACGGGCACCGCTCTTGGACGAAGCTTTCAAGTGTGGGCTACGCGGGAGGAGTCGCCAGAGCTGTTTTGGGCGCTCATCGCATTTCAGGTAGTGGGAGGCGCGGTCAGTTGGTTTGTAATCTTGTATGTACTACGGCAGGGACATTGAGCCACCGGTGGCTGCTGATTCCTGATCCGTCACCCCGAGGCGTCGCGCCGTAACTTAGTCAACGACTATTCGTTGCTGCCATTTCCCAGGCGCGCAGTTGTTTGACTGTGGTCGGCGCGCCTTCGCTAAACACTGCCACTTGCCGGCTGTCTTTCCGCGTCGGGAAAATCCGCTGGGTCACGCATTGGCGACCGTTCGCGAAGACTTCCAGCATCGAGCGGTCGAGAAGAATCCGCAGCCGAAGCGGTTCGCCCGGCTTGAGAGCCAACGGCGCCGTTTGGACTTTCACACGTCGCTCGGCATCGGCCGGATCGTCCGGGCGAAAGATACACCAACTGCGGTAGACGATCGTTGGATCGAGCGTTGATTTGCCGAAGTCGACGCTCAGCGTTTGCTCCTTGGCATCGTAGATGATGCGGGTTTCCTCTTTTCCGTCGGGCGACCGGCGGACGACAACGCCGTAGCGATCGGCCTTCGTCGAGTCGAATTCGAGATTGAGTTCTAGGGAATCGCCTGCGACTCCGTCGACGATCTGATCCCCTTTAGCGGCGACTTGGACGTTTTCTTTTGCGACGGGCCGATGACGCAATCGCTCCAAGTCGGCGACCGGTTCGATTCGCACGGTCGTTCCATCGGATTCAAGAGCCAGTGTTCGCGGCAAGCTCATGACGCCCGACCACCCGCTTTCGATGCGGTCGTTGACGGAACGCGGGTCCATGACCCAGGCCCAGGCGATTCGCCGCCCTTGATCGTCGAGCAGCGTTTCCGGAGCAAAGTAACCACCGCCTGGCCAGTTCATCCGCTCGTGATGAACGGGTTCGAACTGCTTGCCGTTCCAGTCACCAAGGAAATACCGCGCCCCGCGGCGGTGGCTGATGCATAGGAGCATGTAGCGGTCTTTGCCGTTGTGCTTGCCAATCGGGAAGAAATCGGGGCACGAGATATCCTCGCCGGGCTCGTCCCATTGCTGGTCGGTTTTGATGAACGGCCCGACGTAGTTCCACTTGGTGAGGTCCTTGCCAGTGAATAAGGCCGGCGACTTGCCGCCGAAGATCGCCAAGTAGCGGCCATCCTCCGTCCAACCGTGCGGGTCCCATGATTCGTACTTGCCGAAGTCTGGCTCGCCTTGTTTGGGAATCGCCACGATGGGGTTCGTTGCCGACTTTTTCCAGGCGATCAAGTCGTTGTCCTCGGCGGTCGCGATGCAATTCCCGCTGGAGACCCCGTGGTAAAGAATGGTCGGCTTACCGTCGAGATTGACGAAAGCATTGCCGCTGAAAATTCCCTGATCAGGATCTTCCTTGGTAAACGCGAGGCCCGTGGGATGGTGCTGCCAGTGAACCATGTCAATGCTCGACGCGTGTCCCCAGTGATGGATGTGAGGCGACGTCGTCTGAAAGATATAGAACAGGTGGTAACGCCCCTTCCAATAGATCGCGCCGTTGGGGTCGAACGGCATGTTGTCGCCACCTTCGGGAGCGACAAAGTGGTACTGAGGGCGATGCGGATCGGCCTGCCAGCGCTGCGCGAGCTCGCGATGCGATTGCACCAGTTGCGACGTTGGCGTTTTCGGCGCCTTCGGATGATAGTCGCCATATTGCTTGGTCTTGGTCTCGACGACGCCTTTGCCGCCGCTGAGTGCCACCACCTCGTCTGTCGAAAGCGCTCGATTCCAGACTGCCGCATGGTCAATCAGGCCTGGGAATGGCGAATCGCTTTTCCCATCGTTCGTTCCCGCGCCGATCGCCAGCGGTTCGATCGTGTTAGGCCGCAGCTTTCCAGAGCACGGCTTGCGATCCAGTTCGACGCCGTCGACATAGAGGGCCAATTCCTTGCCGTTGTAAACCGCGATCACGTCGTGCCAGGCGGATGCCCCGATTCGGTTGATATGCGCCGTCACTTGCCCGGCGAGTCCTGGTTTGCCTTCGACGCCGATCTCGCAGCCGAGCCTCATTCCCTCGGGACCTTGCGAAAAATCGTGCGAGAAGAAGTTGAACGTCAGTCGGTCGTGCGGACCCCCTTTGGCGAACAGGCCGCGCGTGTTCCATTTTCCCGACGGGCAAGCGAAGCGGATCAAGGCCGAGAATTGATCGCCTTCCAACTTGAGCGAGTGGCCCGCATCGAGCCAGCCAAAATTCAGGTCGGCCACCATCCCGTCGCCGCCACGGGCGAGGGAGTCCTCGCGCTCTTTGCCTGACAGGGGCTGATTGAGCGACAAGTCGCCCCGGATTGCCAGCGTCGAGTGTCCTTTGCCGTGGTCCGTTTGATTGGCCATGTTCCAGTAGGACGAGGCCGATTCCAAAATCGATTTCGCGGTTGGTTCAGCGGCAACTAAGGGCGTCACAAAGGAGACGAGTACGAATGCGGAAATCAGTCGCATAGCCGACGCCTTAGGAGGATTCACCACGGAGAGACGGAGGGCACGGAGAGGGAATAGCAAGCAGAGGCAGGAAGTAAGGGCATCTTACTTCGCAAATCAACAATCAGAAATCATCAATCAATTAATGAATTCCGCGAGCGATGATTTTTGGAGTAACTGGCCACACCGCCGACGGACAGGATTGTCCGTCCTACTTTTTGTTACCCGGGCGGCCAGTCGAGGGCTCGTCCGCCGAGGATGTGGAAGTGGATGTGGTCGACGGTTTGGCCGCCGTCGGGGCCGCAGTTGACGACCACGCGGTAGCCGTTGGTGAGGCCTAGTTGCTTGGCCAGGGTTGGCACCACGGTCCACAGGTAGCCCATCAGTTCGGCATCGCTCGCCGTGATATGGCTGGGCGATTCAATTTCACGCTTGGGAATCAGAAGGACGTGGACCGGCGCCTGCGGGCGAATGTCGCGGAATGCCAGGCAGTGTTCGTCTTCGTAGACGATGTCGGCGGGGATTTGTTTGGCGATGATCTTGCGAAAAATCGTGTCCGCCATCGGCATACCCTCTCAATCGCTTCTTCAGACCGTCTTCAACGGCGTCTTGCCTCAGTTTTTTCCAAGCAAAACATGATATCTTCAACGTGCCACCGGCGAAATGCCGAGGGAATTTCAGTCGAACTTCGTTCGAGCGGTTCGCCATCCTTTTGAAGAGAAAACGTTAAAGCCAAAGCGTGATGAGCGAGCCGATCTACACCCGCATTACTCAAGGGACAGTTTACGATCCGATCAACGGAGTCGACGGCAAGGTTCTTGACCTCTGGATCGCCGACGGCAAGATCGTTCTCGCTCCCGGCAATCCTGCGACACGCCCGACGTACGACATCGATGCTCGCGGCATGGTGGTGATGCCCGGTGGGATCGACATGCATTGCCACATCGCTGGGCCCAAAGTGAACGTGGGACGAAAGCTGCGCCCTGAAGAGAAACGCAAAGGCGAACTAGTCCACCGCACCCACAACACCCACAGTGGAACGATGGGGAGTGTGCCCAGCACGTTCGCGACTGGCTACAAGTACGCAGGGCTTGGCTACACGACGGCGTTTGATGCGGCGATTCCGCCGCTGGGTGCGCGGCACGCCCACGAGGAGTTCGACGATACGCCCTGCCTCGACAAAGGTTTCTTTGTCCTGATGGGAAACAATCACTTCGTGATGCGGTCGATCGCCGAAAAGGAGCCGCAGAAGCTAAGGGCGTTCGTCGGGTGGCTCCTCAACGCGGCCAAGGGATATGCTCCAAAGCTGGTGAACCCCGGCGGCGTCGAAGTCTGGAAACAAAAGCAGGCGGGCAACGTCCAGACTCTGGACGAGGTGGTCGAGCATTTCGACGTCACGCCGCGGCAAATCGTCGGCGAAGTGACCAAGGCGGCCAACGCCATGGGGTTGCCCCACCCGGTCCATATTCACTGCAATAACCTGGGAATGCCGGGCAACTGGACGACGACGCTCGAAACGATGAAGGCCCTGGAGGGGCATCGTGGGCACATCACGCACATCCAGTTCCATAGCTACGGTGGCGGCGAAGGGGACGAGAACACCTTCAACAGCAAAGTGGCGCCGCTGGCGGACTACGTCAACGGCCATCCCAACGTGACAGTCGACGTCGGGCAAGTGTTGTTTGGAGAGACGACCAGCATGACGGGCGATGGCCCGCTGGGCTACTTCCTCTCCAAAGTCTACGGCACCAAGTGGTTCAGCAGCGATATCGAGATGGAATCGGGCTGCGGCATTGCCCCGATCCAATACAAAAACAAATCGCTGGTCCACTCGCTCCAATGGGCGATCGGCCTGGAATGGTATTTGATGGTCAACGACCCATGGCGAGTCGTCATGAGCACCGACCATCCCAATGGTGGCTCGTTCCTGGCCTACCCGCAGATCATTCGGATGCTGATGGACCGGACGTATCGCCGGGATATTTTGAAGTTGTGTCCTGAGGCGATTCGCCAGCGAAGCACGCTGGCCGACATCGACCGTGAGTACACGATGAACGAAATCGCGATCATCACGCGAGCAGGCCCGGCGAGGATTTTGGGGCTGCAAAAAAAAGGGCACTTGGGGCTCGGGGCCGACGCTGACATCACGATCTACACGCCGCATGAGAACAAGGAAACGATGTTCGAACTGCCGCGGATGGTCATCAAATCGGGGCGGATCATCGTCGAACAGGGGGAAATTCGCGACCCGCAAATCGGCAAGACGCTCCACGTCGAACCCGAGTATGATCGGGATGTAGAAAAAGATATCGAAGCGTGGTTCGAACAGTACTACTCGGTCCGCTGGCGAAACTACCCGGTCGACGCGAGTTATTTGCACAAATCAGAATCGATTGCGATGCGGCAGTCCTAGCCGTGTCGGACCATCTTGAACATTAGTGGAATTGGATATGGCAACTGCCACTGAAGGCGAAGCGGTAACGTCATTCAAGTTGTACAAGGTCGACGTGGTCGACACGTTCGCGGAAGCCTTCCCGATCAAGGCCGCACGGCTGATCATTACCGCCGATAGCTTGGAATGGGCGAAAACCGCGGCCGCCGTCTTTTGCGGCAACGCCACGAGTGTGATCGCGTGTGATATCGAGGCGGCAGTCGAGCGCGAAATGAAGCCTGCCGAGACGCCCGATGGCCGGCCGGGGCTTTCGATCCTCACGTTCGCGTTCAGTCGTGATGGCTTGCAGAAATCGCTGCAAAACCGCGTCGGGCAGTGCATCCTCACTTGCCCAACGACGGCCTGCTACAACGGCGTGGACGATTGTCCTAAGGACAAGCAAATCCGCATTGGCGGCGGGATTCGGTACTTCGGCGATGGATATCAGAAGTCGAAAAAGTTCGATAACCGCCGTTTCTGGCGATTGCCTGTCATGGACGGCGAATTCGTGTGCGAAGACTACTTCGGCACGGTGACGGGCGTGGCCGGTGGGAATCTATTGATCTCAGGCACCACAGGCGCGGCTGCACTCGCGGCGGCCGAGGCCGCCGTGATCGCCATTCGTTCCAAGCCTGATGTCGCTCTCCCCTTCCCTGGCGGTGTCGTTCGCTCGGGGAGCAAGGTTGGCTCGCGGTACGCCAAACTCAAGGCGAGCACCAACGACGCTTACTGCCCGACGTTACGCGGGCAGGTGAAAACGAACCTCGCCAAAGATGTGCAAGCGGTGTACGAAATCGTAATCGACGGGGTGTCGTTCGACGCAGTGAAGAAGGCGATGCGTCGCGGGCTTCATGCGGCAGCTATGAAGCCTGGCGTCGTATCGATCACTGCTGGAAACTATGGCGGCAAGCTCGGCCCGCATCACTTTTACTTGCGGGACCTGGTGTAGAAGCGAGACTAGTCCACCAGTGCCAATCGGCGATTGAAAGCGACTTGCTTGAAAACCGATTCGAGTTGCTCTTCCTGCGAACCAAACGGCGAGCTGGCCACGTGGAAGTGGACGCCTTTCGTCTTGTCGGCAACAAAAGCCATCAGCGATTGGTCGGCGTCGGCTCCGAAGCTCACAGCGACGGTTGGAAATCCTTCGTTCGCTGCCGACTGGGCTTGCTGTTTGACGTACGCGACGGGATCGACGTTCGTCGGGCGATTGGCCAGGCCGTCGGTCAGTAGCACGATGATCTTGCGGGCCCGCGGACGGCCGTTGTCTTTGAGTTCTTTGATCCCCAGCTTCATCGCGTCGCCGATGTTGGTGAAGCCGCCGGCCTCACCTTTCTGGGCTGCGGTGCTTACGCTCGTGACGTTGCTGGTGAGGCCGCGTTCGAGCGTGGCATTGGTCGAGTAGCGGACGAAGCCGACCCGGTCGCGGCCGCCGCTGGTGGACTGAACCAGGTTGCAGAACAGGTTCACCGACGATTTCAGGTTGCCGATCTTGTTGTCGTCGAGCATCGAGCCCGAGTAGTCGAGCACCAACATGATGTCGCGCGGTTGGAAGGCAGCGACGGCCGAGGCCTGCGAGTCGAATTTTGAACTTGTCAGCACCTGGCCGAAGAAGAGCGGGACGTTCTTACGATCGACAACAACGCGGACGGCGTCGGCGGGCTCGGCGTTGGGGCTGAAGGTGCGAGACGTCTTGTTCCAGGTGCCGATTTCGATTTTCACATCGCTTGCTGATGGATTCGCGCCGAGCGTGCCGTTCATGGTGGCAAACTTCTTGCCTTCGGTAATGGCAATCGCGGGCGAATCAACAAGGTGGGCCGCAGCCGCTAAGGCGCCGGCGTCGGCCGAGCGTTGCAGATCGGTGCGGACCATGCCGAGGACGCCGACGTCGATCGAGAAGGCGAGCATCGCCATCATGGCGACCATGAACAGTGCAGCGAGCACCGTGATGTTGCCCCGGCGGTTTTTGAAGATCCTTCGTCGTTGGGCATGAGTAATCGGCATCGTGGCACCTCCAGGCATTGGTTCCATTTGATGAAACCAGAGACGTGCAGACGATGTGCCACGCCCGGCCGCGCGTGCCGGTGGCAACGACTACTCCGAGAATTTCGCTGCATATGCAGAAGAAGCGGCCGAACTGGGCCTCTGTGGTGCCAAGAGTACGTTTGCGAAGCACCTCGGCTGTTGCTCGACGTGGCGGAAAAGCAACGTCGCTGGCGGTTACTTGCGAACCGGAATGCCGCAGGCCTTTTGCACGCGGTCGAGCACCTCACGAGCTTTAGTTCGGGCGCGCTTGGCACCATCGATCAGAACGTCGTGGACGTAGTTCTTGTCGGCAACGATCTTCGCGCGGCGCTCGCGGGCTTCGGCAAAATGAGCCTCCGCCAAATCGGCTAGAGCCGACTTCACTTGCCCGTAGCCGAAACCTCCTTTTCGATAGAGCGCGGCCATTTCTTCGCGCTGCGCGTCGTTGGCGAAGAGGGAGTAAAGCTGGTACAGGTGATCTTCCTCGGGCTCCTTGGCTTGTTCCATCGGACGGCTGTCGGTGGCGATCCGCATGATCTTTTTGCGCATCGCCTTAGGGTCGTCGAAGATCTCGATCGTGTTGTTGTAGCTTTTCGACATCTTCTCGCCGTCGGTGCCGGGTACCTTGGCGGTCGCTTCCATGATCTTTGCTTGCGGAAGGACGAACACTTCGGCGTTGTAGCCGTGGTTAAAACTGCCGGCCAGGTCGCGAGCTACTTCGACGTGCTGGATTTGATCCTGACCGACGGGGACGAGGTTCGAATCGTACGCCAGGATGTCGGCGGCCATCAGGATTGGGTAGGTAAAGAGCCCGGCATTGGCCGAGAGCCCCTTCGCTTTTTTGTCTTTGTAGGCGTGGCAGTTTTCGAGCATCGCCATCGGGGCGGCCGACATCAGGATCCAGCAGAGCTCCGAAACCTCGGGGACGTCGGATTGAACGTAGAGCGTTGCCTGATTGGGGTCGAGTCCCAACGCCAACAGATCGATGGAGACATCGAGCGTGTACTGCTCCAGCAGCTTGGCGTCGCGAATGGTCGTAAGGGCATGCAAGTTGGCGACGAAGTAGTAGGCTTCGTTTCCGTACTGCAAATCGATGTACTGGCGAATCGCGCCGAAGTAATTGCCGAAGTGGGGATTGCCCGTCGGCTGAATACCGGAGAGGACGCGCTTCTTAGCCGACGGTTTGGGCGGGGTGGAGTCGCTCATGGCACTTATGGAAGGGAAATGGCTATCGGGGCTGGCTTATCGGGGCTTGGTATCGAGCGTTCCAACAACGTCGCTCACTCGCTCGGCGCCAAGGGATTTCAGCGCGGCCGGCAATTCGTCGAGCACTCTCATCGACACCGTGGGGTCGACATAGTTCGCGGTGCCGATTTGGACGGCTGTGGCCCCGGCGACCAGGAACTCCATCACGTCGTCGATGTTGCCGATGCCGCCGATTCCGATAATCGGCGTTTTTACCGCCGCAGCGACTTGATAGACGCACCGCAGAGCGACGGGCTTGATCGCCGGGCCGCTCAGTCCGCCGACGATGTTGCCCAGCATCGGGCGGCGTTTTCGCCAATCGATGGCCATCCCGAGGACGGTATTGATGACGCTGAGGGCGTCGGCTCCGCCGTCCGCGGCCGCCATCGCGATATCGGCGATCTTGGTCACGTTGGGAGTCAGCTTGGCGATGATCGGAAGCGGGCAACGATCCCGAACTGCCGTGATGAGGTCGCGGCACAGTTTTGGATCGGCACCGAAATCGACCCCGTGGGCGACATTCGGGCACGAGATGTTCAGTTCGACGGCGGCGACGCCTTGCTGCTGGCCGATCCGCTCGGCCAGTTGGACGAAGTCGTCGTGGTTGCTTCCCGCGACGCTGACGATGATCGGCGAACCGACGGTCGTCAGATACGGCAGGTGGTTTTCGATAAACGCGTCGATGCCGTCGTTGTCGAGGCCGATCGAGTTGAGCAGGCCGCCGGTCGTTTCGACGGTTCTCCACGGGCGATTGCCGGGGCGCGGTTGGCTGGTGATCGTCTTGGGAAGGATGCCGCCGAGCCGAGCCAATTGGACCAGGCCGGCCATTTCACGCGCGTAACCGAAAGTTCCCGATGCCACCAGAATGGGATTGGGGAGAACCAAGCGACCGAGCTGAACCTGCAAATCCACCAGCGAGCCGTATCGAAAAGGGAAGCAATGTTTCCCCCAAAGGCCGATTGATTCTGGGGAAAGAAAAGCGACGACCTGGACGATGCGTGTGAAACGCAAGTCGCCTGCCGTTTGGGTATCGTAACCCTCCCAAGAAACGCAGGCAACGACCGCACCGTTTTGGGGCGATCGTCCGACGAGTCTGATTTAGTCCGGATCAAACGTACGCGCCCGTGAGGCGGCGAAGCGATTGGGCTTCGCCACCATTTGGCGTTTCCGGTTGGTGCGGAGTATCAGACGAGCCTAGATAATGCCGCCGTGCATACGGCGAGGCGTCAAGTGGCTAGGCTGGTCGAGGAACCAGAAGCGTTCCCACTCTTCGAGCAGGTAGCGCATTTCTTCCGACTGGAACATGAGTTGCCGGGTACGCTTGGCTGGGTCCGCCGAGTAGATCGGCAGGAAGCAACCAACGCTCGATGCGAGCGATGTAGCCAACAAAGCAGCGATAATCAACTGTCGCATGAATTCGTCCTCCTTGACGAATCTCCGGAACTATTTCCGCACCGCAGGTCTTTTCACCAACAGCGTTGGTCGCAAGTTGATTGCTGCCAACGGTTTAAGTCATCCTGGCGAATCAGCGTTTGTTTCCGGACCGGGTGTTCCCGAGGGATTCGTCGGGACCGAGTTGTTCGGGCCCGTGTGGTTGTTCGGGGTAGTCACGGCTTTTCGCGCTGCTTCAAGTTCCAACTGGCGGACCTTCTCTTCCATCTCTTTGCCTGGCTTGAAGGTCACCACCAGCTTCTCGGCGACGTTGACTTTTTCCCCGGTTTTCGGGTTCCGAGCCTTTCGTGCCGCTCGCTTCTTGATTTCGAAGACGCCAAAGTTCCGTAGCTCGATCCGCGACTCGTCACACAGGGTGTCGATGATCGCGTCGAAGGTCTTTTGGACGATCTCCTTGGTCCGAAGCTGAGTCAATCCGATCTCTTCCGAAATCGTCTTAACGATTTCCTTTTTGGTCACGATTCGACTCTCCTATGGCACTTCGCACTCGACGTAACCCGATCAACCGCGAGGTCGATCTGTCGCAGCAAGTGTAGGTCCCATAAGAACTAGTGTCAATATCGCGGCCGAATCGTTAAGAGACTTCCGTCGATTCGGGGGAGGCTTTGGCAATCCATTTCCGATCGGTTTTCCAGGGCCTTTAGGCCTGTTTGAGCCGCACCGAAAGTGGGTACAACGCCACCTGTGCGGAAGTTATCGACCTCCCAGCCGATACACTTTAACCAATCGATACGAAGATTTTCTCCAGACCAATCCCACCCTTCGTTCGGGTGGAGCGTCAGACCCGCACTTGCTTGCGGCGTTCTTCGATCTCTTCGAGCTGATAGAGCTGGCCCGTTCCGCTGCCAGGGCAGACGTCGCAGGTTTGTTTCCAGGTCTCAGGCGTGCGGAGATTCGAGTCCCAGAAAGGCCATGTCTTGCATTGACGAGGCCGGGCTTCGTAGACGGTGCACTTTCGGGTCTTGCCGTCGAAGAAAATGCAATCGCCGCTAGCGTATTCGATCAGGCTGCGACGAATGCCAACCTTGCGGACATACGTGGTTTCGAACTCGATGGCGCTCATTCCCTTGGCTGCAGCCAGGGCGTTGATTTCTTCCTGGACGACCCACACATAACCTGGCGCTCCCGTGCAGCAATCGCCGCACTGGCTGCATGTGAACTGGAGCCCGTCGGCATACCAAGGTTGGCCAGCCATGTCGCTGTCTCTCCGCTAACTCGTCCCACCGCTGGCCAATGCCTTTAGCGCTTCAGCCAACCTATCGAGATCATCCAAAGTGTGAAAGTGCCCCAAGCTAACACGCAACGTCCCGTCGGGAAAGGTTCCCAGAGCTTGGTGCATGAGCGGAGCGCAGTGCAAACCCGCTCGTGCCTCGATACCGAACTGGTCGGCCAAGATTACGGCAGCTTCCTGTGGGGAGAAGTGGTCGAACGTGAAGCTGAATACCGGCATTTCGTACTGCGGTTCTTTCGCTCCGTAGTAAAGCGTGAGCCCAGGCGTGTCATGGATAAGTGAGAAGAAATGCTCGCAACGTGCGATGCGATCGTCAATTAGTTGTTCCCATCCCTTCTCCAGCAGCCAGTCGACGCCCGCCCCCAAACCGGCAATGGCTGGCACATTCAAATTTCCGGCCTCGAACCGGGTGGGCAATTCCTCGGGCATCTCAGGCCGCGCGCTATCGGCTCCTGTTCCGCCGAAGCGAACTGGCGAAAGTTCCTTGACGACGTCGCGACCAAGAATGAGCAAACCGGTTCCAAGCGGTCCCAGAAGGCCCTTGTGGCCTGGCATTGCTACCATATCGATTTTGCTGTGGTTGATATCGATACTCGGGCAATACCCGGCGGCCTGTGCGGCATCGATCAATAGCCGTGCTCCACAATCTCTCGCGATACGCGCAAGATCGCTCGAAGACAGCCACGCTCCGGTCACGTTTGAAGCAATGTTCGCTACGATCAATCGAGGCGGCTTGCGATCCTTACGATTTATGGCCTCGACGATACCTTTAAAGTTGAGGTAGTTGTTCGGGTCGGTCCACGTGATCTCCAAGTCGATCCCATGCGATTTTTGCAGTGCATACAGGGGCCGCAGCACGGAATTATGTTCGGCTTGTGTCGTAATCACCCGATCGCCCGGGCGAACCAGGCCTTGGATGGCCAGGTTGAGCGAGTCGGTTCCGTTCGCGGTGAAGATCACGTGGTCGGGCGACGGTGCGTTGAAGAGCTTGGCGACACTGCGGCGCGTGTTGGCGACAATCTCGCCGGCCTTCGTTGCTGATGCGTACGTTCCTCGCCCCGCCGTTGCGCCGACTTCACGCATGGCGTGTTCGACCGCGCGATAGACACACTCGGGCTTGGGCCACGATGTGGCCGCGTTATCGAAGTAGAGACGGCTCATGATGTAGGCCGGGCAATTATTTTGCCCGGCGCGGTCAACCTTTGCCGGACAGGATTGTCCGGCCTACAGATCAGTCTACCCGACGATCTCGAAAATCGCTTCGACTTCGACGGCGACGCCGGTCGGCAGCGAGGCAAAGCCAAGCGCGCTTCGGGCGTGAAAGCCGTCGCCTGTTTTGCCGTAGAGTTCGTGGAACAGGTCGCTTGCGCCGTTGACGACCAGGTGCTGGTCGGTGAAATCGCCGGTCGAGTTGACGCAGCCTAACAGCTTGATCACCTTCAGGCCGTTGATCGTTCCGTGCGAAGCGAAAACCGATTTGAGGATCTTCACCGCGCACTCGCGGGCGGCTTTGTAGCCGTCTTCTACCTTCAAATCGGCTCCAAGCTTGCCTTTCATATCGCTAACGTGGCCGGACGTGATCAGCAAGTTGCCTGTCTTGGCACAGAGATTCAGATAGCCAGGCTCTTGTTTCGAGAACGTGATGCCGAGCGATTCGGCCTTTTGTTGCGGGGTCATGGTAGCTCCAAAGGTGGGATTCAAAGGGGGAAAGTACTAGTCGGCAATCTTGCTTGGTGGGAGGCCCGGAATCGAGGTATGGATGAACCAGGCCCGTGGCGTGGCGCTGTCGGCGAGGGTTTGAAGCAACAGCGACTCGGGGCCAGCATTCGCCTTGGCCACACCAATACTCGAGAGATCGAGTAGGGAGGTAGGGCGATTGTACTTCACGACGCGCACCTTTTTGGGGTCGAGCTTGGCAAGTTCCACCGCCCGATCGATTGCGGCTTCCACGAAGCCAATCTCATCCACGAGGCCTAGCTCTTTTGCTTTGTCGGCGGAGAAAATCTCGCCGGTGGCCAAGGTATCGAGTTGTTCGGGGTGTTCGCGGAACTTGGGGCGGCCTTGCTTCACGATTTCTTTGAAGCGAGCGAACGCCTCGTTGACGTAAACCTGGACGATCGGGCGGGTGTCGTCGGTGAGCGGGCGGGTCATGCTCAGCATTTGCTTGCGCGAGTGGCTGACAATCGAGTCGTCCTTGACGTCAAACTTCGCCATCAGGCCCGTGATGTCGTAGTGTGGCACGATGACGCCGATTGATCCCGTAGTCGTGGTGGGCTCGGCGTAGATTGATTTTTCCTGGTCGCCGACCGCCATCGAAATGTAGTAGCCGCCGCTGGCCGCAATGGCGCCCATGCTGACGACGATCGGGATCTTGCGATCCTTTTTCAGCTCGTTCAGGTGATGCAATACATAGTCGCTGGCAGTGACGGTGCCGCCGGGTGAATCGACTCGCAGCACGACGGCTTTGACTTTTTCATCTTGGCGAATGCGATCGATCTGCTGCTTGAGGAACCCCTGCCCTTCCATGAGCACGCCTTCGACATTCATGATGGCGATTTTGTCGCCGGCGGATTTGTTGCCAGATACGAACTGTTCGTTGACTGCGCCGCTGGGGAAGAAGTAGTCGGTAGCTCCCGACCAGTTTGCGAGGAGCAGCACTCCTAGTACGACGCAGCCGATCCAGGGAAGCCAGGACCAGGCCCGCGCAGACCATGAGTCGCAGGAGCGAGAGTTTTCGGAGGACATAGGCGCACCAGCGAATCGAGGGCGGAACGGTGCGGCTCATTTTAAAGCGTGATGGTCGTTTTGTGCGAGGTGGTCCCTGCTACTTGATGCGCGCCGCGGGAACTACGATATGGGAATCGATCCCGCCACACTCTCTCCGACCTGATAAGGAACCTCGCCATGACTCGGGCCCGCAAAAAGAATCGTCGAGACTTTCTTAAGGCTTCGGCACTAACGACAGCGGCGGTCTTGGCCGCTCCAGCCGTTGTGACGGCCGCCAAGACCGATAAGCCCCTGGTGGTTGGCGAGGGAGAACACAAGTACGAAGTCCACCACGAGTGGCCGCAACTACCCAGCCAGTTCACGTGGCAAACGACGCATAACGTCGCTGTGGATGGAAGCGGTAACTTGTACGTGATCCACGAAGGACGAGCCGATCTTAAGGATCACCCGTCGATTTTCGTGTTTGACAACGAAGGGAAGTACATCCGCTCGTTCGGCAGCAAGTTCCAAGGGGGCGGCCACGGTATTGAGGTCCGCAAGGAAGGGAGCGAGGAAGTCCTGTATGTTTGCAATTACCAGCAGGTGAAATCGTTCGCCAAGATGACGCTCAAAGGGGAAACCATTTGGGAACAGCGGGCGCCGATGGAGTCGGGCGTCTACGCGGAAAAGGAAAACGAAGCGACCGAGGCAAAATGGGGCCGCGATCGCTTCATGCCGACGAACTTTGCGTTTCTGAATGACGGCGGTTTTCTGCTGGCCGACGGATACGGTTCGTTCTACATCCATCGCTACGACAAGAACGGCAAATGGCTGTCGTGCTTCGGCGGGCCAGGCAAGGAGGACGGCAAGTTCGACACGCCGCACGGGATTTGGATCGACGGCCGCGGCGGCGAAGAAGTGGCCGTCGTGTGCGACCGAGCCAATAACTGCCTTCAATGGCTCACGCTCGATGGAAAGCACCTCAAGACGCAGCAAGGTTACGGCCTGCCGGCCAACTGCGACACAATGGGCAAACTCTTGCTGGTGCCAGAACTTCAAGCGCGGCTCACCATTTTGGACGAGAAGAACGAGCCGGTTGCTCGGCTTGGCGAAGATATCAAACGCGTGACCGCTCCGAACGCGGATATCCGGGGCGATAAGGCGAAATGGCAAGACGGCAAGTTCGTTCACCCGCACGATGCGTGCTTTGCCGCGGACGGAAGCATTTTCGTCGCCGAGTGGGTGGCGACGGGCCGCATTTCGAAGCTCAAGAAATTGAGTTAAGAGGCGACCTGAGCTCCTGGTCCCTCTTCGGCGACAAGACTCTCGCGTCGCGGCAAGAATTGGGGCAAGACAAGGCGAGCGTTATCGCAGAGCCATTTTTTTCGAACCTGGCAAAGGGGATTTTCATCTCCGGCCTGGGTCGCCTGCTGAACTGATTGGTTTCGAGCGGTGGGATTTTCCAAGGTGGCCCACACCCGCTGGGTGAAGCGAAAAAGGAATAGCAATGTCCCACGACGATGGTAGCGGGTTATCCGGATGTCGGCCGATTCTAAGCGTCGAAAATGTGCCGCGCAGCATCGAGTATTACGTCGGATCGCTCGGTTTTTGCCTGGGGTGGGCGTGGTCCACGCAAGAGGCGAGGTTCTTGCAGCATTGGGAAAATGTGCCGCCAACCTTTGCGCTCGTCGGACGAGGCCACGTGCAATTCATGCTTTCGGAGCAGTCTCAAGGCACGCCCGGCATGTGGCTGCATTTGGATGTCGATAGCGCGGCGCAACTCGACGCCCTGTTTGAGGAATGGAAGGCCAAGGGGGCCGAAGTTTTCGAACCGCCATCGGTCCGGCCCTGGGGCATGTACGAAATGCGGGTCCGCGACCTGGATGGACATACGCTTCGTGTGTCGGCCCCACCCCGAACAACGAGCTAACTGGTGTCGGGCGAATCGCGCTGGTTCGTCCCGTTTCTCACAAACGATCTACGATTTCTGAAAATGGTCTAAAACCTCGCGCACTTTGCAGACCAAGGCGGAGGGGGAAAACGGCTTTTGGAGAAGGTTGGATAGGGACGCTTGAAAACCATGTCGGATAATCGCGTCGTCCATGTACCCGCTCACATAACAGATCGCCATATCGGGTCGGGCCGCTCGAAGGGACTCCGCCAGTTCGCAACCATTCAGGCCTGGCATCACGACGTCGGTGATCAACAGATGGATCGGGCCGGCGTGGGTTGTGGAGATGCGAATGGCTTCTTCGCCCGACTTGGCTTCCAGAACAGTGTAACCCTGCTTTTCCAGCGTCAGGCGGATCAACTGCCTTACGCGCGTTTCATCCTCGGCCAGGAGCACTGTTTCTGATCCGCGAGGCCCCAACCCAGTTGAGACCGTTTTGGCGGTTTTTTCGGATGCTGCTACCGCCGGCAACAAAATGCGGAAAGTGGTTCCATGCCCCTCCTGACTTTCAACGGAAACCGCGCCGCCCGCCTGGCTGACGATGCCGTAAACGGTGGCGAGGCCCAACCCGGTTCCCTTGCCTAGTTCCTTGGTAGTAAAGAAGGGTTCAAAGATCCGGCCCCTGACGGTTTCGCTCATGCCCTCGCCGTTGTCGATCACGAGTAGTTCGACGTAGTCGCCTGGCGGGCTGTTTCCCTGCTCGACGGGCAATCCAAACAGCATGTGGACGTTTGCGGTCGCCAGTCTCAGCACACCCCCGCGCGGCATTGCGTCGCGGGCATTCAAAGCCAAATTCATCAGGATCTGTTCGAGCTGGCTGGGGTCCATGCAAACTTTGGCGAGGTTGGGAGCCATTTCGATGACCAGCCGGATGTCTTCGCCGATCAGCCGGCTTAGCATCCGGGATGTCGACTCCACGGTTTCGTTGAGATCAAGAACCTTTGGTTCGATGATCGCCTTCCGGCTGAAGGCCAGCAGTTGAGCCGTGAGCGCCGCCGCCCGATCGCCTGCGGATCGAATGGCAGAGATCTGATCGCGATTTGACTCCCCGCTCGCGAGCAAGAGTTCGGCGTATCCATTGATCACCGTGAGCAGATTGTTGAAGTCGTGCGCGATGCCTCCCGCGAGTCGGCCGATCGCCTCGAGCTTTTGGGCCTGCCGGAGGTGTTCTTCTAATCTCTTCCTCTCGGTGATGTCGCGGACTACGCCGACAAAGTGCGGTTCTCCATTGAGCAGGACTTCCGAAACGGTCAGTTCCCCGGAAAAGACAGATCCGTCCTTGCGGCGCTGCGGCAGTTCACGCGTCTTGCCGATGACCTTCTTTTCACTAGTACGAAAGTAGTTCCTGAAATACTCGGCGGCGTGAACGTCGTGCGGAGGCGGCATCAAGATGTCTAGCCCGAGGCCGATCAACTCCGACGGCGCGTATCCAAAGAGTTTTTCGGTCGCAGGATTTACCGAGACGATTTGCGCCTTCGAGTTCACCATGATGATGGAGTCGGTCACGCTCGTCAAAATGCCATGCAAACGCGCTTCGTCGCGTCTCATGTCGGAAATGTCTCGCGCTATTCCGACCAGACCGATGATTTCGCCTGCGGCGTTTCGGTAGGGGCCTTTCGTGGCCTGATAGGTACGGGTAACGCCCGCCGCCGCCACAGTCTCCTCTTGTGTTTCTACAACGCCACAAGCGATGACGCGGCGGTCGCGCTCCATGAGCAGCCGCGCACTTTCTTGCTCAAACAGGGCCGTATCATCCTGCCCGATTACCTCGGGAATCGATTTGCCAACAAATCGCGCAGCGGCCTGATTAAAGAACAAATATCTGCCCTGGAGATCCTTAACGAAGATGGCGTCGCTCGTGCCGTCCGCAACGGCCTGTAGCAATCCGGCCGTGGTGCGAAGCTCCCGCTCAGCTTGAATCCGGTTGGTGATATCGCGAAAGCTCCACACGCGCCCTACGGGCTTCCCGTCGATTCGCTGCGGTTGGGAAAAACGCTCGACAACGCGACCATCTTGGAACTCCAGGACTTCGAAGCTTGATTCCTCGGGCGTTTGATAAAGTTGCTGCACTCTGGCGATGAATGCCGCGGGGTCTTTCAGCTTGTTCAGCACACCCTGCATGCCTGCATGATTGTTGAAGGATGCTAAAAGGTCCTCCTTGCGTCCCTCGGGAATCAAGCCCTCCGGAAATCCCCAGATGTTCAGGAATTGTCGATTCAAGTCGACGATACGTCCTTCCAGGTCGACTACCAGGATGCCGTCGGCGGTCGCTTCTAATGTTGCCTGCAATCGTGACACCGACTGTTGTAGTGCTTCTTCCGATCGTTTGCGGCTCGTGATATCGGTCGAGATTTCGCACAAGGCGTAGGGTTGGCCGTCGCTTCTCAGGAGAGGAAATTGCGCCGTCAAAACCGACACGTTTCGACCATCGGGGAGTAGGATCGCCTCTTCGATTTGTCGCGGCTGAAGCAACTCCAGCGCTTCTCGGTCGTTGCGTTCGAACTGGCTGGCGACTTCGAGAGGAAAGAAATCACTCGCCTTCTTCCCAATCCAATCTCGCTGGGCAACTCCCGTGTTGTCGGCAGCATATTGATTTGCAAACAGATACCGCCCCGACAGGTCCTTGATTAAGACCGCCGCGGGGTGATTGTCGAGAACACTACGGAACTTGTGTTCGCTCTCCTCCAGCGATTGAGTCGATTGCTTCAAGTCCTCAATGTCGGTGCACGTGCCGTACCACGTCGCAATCCTGCCGGAAGCGTCCCGCACGGGGACCTGGCGGGCGATGTGCCAACGATATTTCCCATCACGAGTGCGAATTCGAAATTCGAGGTCCCACGGGATGCCGGTGCCAAGGATTTCCATCCAGCGCTCAAGCGTATGAGGGACGTCGTCCGGGTGGAGGACCTCCTCCCAAGACCACCCTTTCAATTGGTTGACTCCGACGCCCGTGTACTCGGTAGCCTTCGCATTGAGATGGGTCAGCGCTCCGTCGGGTCCCGCTGTCCAGACAATTTGCGGGATGGCGTCGGCCAATTCCCGAAACCGATGTTCGCTTTGCCGCAACGCATCGGAAGCACGACGGCTCTCGATCGCGATACAGGCCAGATACTCGACGCGCGACATGAGGGCGTCGAATCGCGCATTCGGCAGGCCTGGCTGCTTCGAATAGATGGCGAAGGTGCCCAGCACCTTGCGTTCCGGACTTGTCCGCGACACGATGGGCGTCGACCAACATGCCCTCAGGTCGTGGGACAGCGCCAAGTCGCGATAGTTTTTCCACAACGGATCGCTGGCGATATCCGCGACAAAAACTTTCTCGCCTAGATAGGCTGCAGTTCCGCAGGAGCCAACCTGAGGCCCTATGGCGAGCCCATCGATCGCTTGGTTGTAAAGGTGCGGAAGGTTGGGCGCAGCGGCGACTCGCAACAATCCATTGGGATCTAGCAATAAAATCGAACCAACAAATTGCGGCAGCTCTTCCTCAATCAACAAGACGAGTTCGTTCAATAGCTCGCTCAGCGAAGCACCCTGTGCCAAACGTTCCAGGATGCTCTGTTGACGCCGCAATGCCGACTCCGCGCGTTTTTGCTTCGTGACGTCTCGGGCCACTCCTACCACGCCGATTACCTTCCGGTCGGCACCACGAAAGGGGGACTTCGTGACTTCGAAGTAGGTGACATCGCCCGAGTTGTAGACGACGTGCTCCTCCGTCTCGTCCATTCCCAATGCCGCAACGCGGCAATCCTGCGCCTGCATTACCCGAGCGTTATCGGGCCCGAACAATCCGAGGTCGGTACGGGCAATGATCTCTGCGAGGGGTTTTCCAATGAACCGGGCCCCCGCCGCATTGCAATACACATAGCGGCCGGCCAGATCCTTGATGAACATCGCGTCGGTGGAAAGATCGGCCACGGCGCGGAGGCAGTCGATCGTGGAAGGACTTACTAAGGAATCTACCGACATGTTGGCCTACGCGAACGCCTTGGACTCAGATCCCCCGGCGAACATTCTCACGACTGTGTGCGGTTTTGACGAGGGCACAATCAGCTTTCAAACCGCTGCCAGACCAAATACAGCTGTCGAACGTTCGCCACAGCCAGACGGCCGCTAGCTGGCGGGCAACCGACTCGCCGCCGACGCGGCAGGCGATCCCAAGACCAAGGTTGGGTTCAACAAGCGGTAGTCCGCCCGTCGATCGCCTCCGAGGGGCTCCCGCCAGGGACGTATTTCGGGGCTGCGGAGGGAGATTGAATGACGTCTCATGCGGCTCGACAATGATCGCTCTAAGGGAGGGAGTCATAGAGAACTGCGGGAGATCGTACGGCGATTCGCTCTTTGGTCCTTGATCCTTGCCATCGCGACCTGGGGCAATGCGGGGCAGCGTTTACAGGAGTCCACCGATGCCTGATGTCTTCAAGCACGGCTTGCTGCTAATGGCGATCGCCGCGTCTTGCATGCTGCGCGGTGCTTGCGCCGAGGACGCTCTTCGCTTCGAAGCCAGCATTGCCTTCCCGGAACTGCCCGCAGATGTACTGCTCGGAAAGTGCTCCGCGGTTGCGGCGAATAGCAAGGGTGAGATCTACCTGCTTCATCGCGGTCCGCGACCCGTTTTGTGCGTGGATGGATCAGGCCACTTGCTGCGGGCATGGGGTGACAACGAGCTCGGCACGCCGCACGGGTTGCGAGTCGATCCCGACGACAACATTTGGATCACCGATATGGGGCGACACCGAGTGCTCAAGTTTGATCCCACGGGAAGACTGTTGTTGTCGATGGGTACCGGTGAGGCCGGCACCAGCAACGACACGTTCGACCGACCCACCGACGTCGCCTTTGCTTCGAATGGCGATGTGTTTGTCAGCGACGGATACGGCAATAACCGCGTCATGAAGTTCAATTCCAATGGCAAGTTCCTCAAATCATGGGGGACCAAAGGAACCCAGCCCGGCGAGTTCGATCTGCCGCATGCGATCCTTGTCGACGCCAAGGGGCGGGTGCTGGTTGGCGATAGCGGAAACAAGCGGATTCAACGGTTCGACGCCGAAGGGAAGTTCTTGGACGAGTGGACTGGATTCGCCCCCTATGGGATTGCGATCGACCCCGACGGTAAGGTGTTTGTGGCCGACATCAAGGCTAATCAAGTGCTCCGGCTGGATGAGGCAGGCAAGGTCACGCAACGGTGGGGGGCCAGAGGGACGGCCGCCGGCGAGTTGGGCGAGCCGCACATGATTGCCTTTGACGCTCACGGAAATCTGTTCGTGGCCGAGGTGGGGAACATGCGGTTTCAGAAGTTCACAAAGAAGTGATCGGCTGACCCGTTCCGACGGCAAAGTCGGCAAGCCCAGGTGGCGGGCGCTGCGGGAATGGTTGCTTTCTCGAAAGGGAGCCAACATTTCTCTCGAATGCTTTTCAGGTCGCACGTATCCTGCAAGAAGACTACAACAGTCGTCAGCTTTACCTCCTAGGGCGACAAAATTGGGATGCTATCTGATATTGCGTCGGCGACCGCGAAACCAGCGAGCGGCCATTCTCTAAGTGGCCAGGCATTGGGTTGTCAGGCTCTCCATCACATTTTCGAAGAGACGGCGCGGCGTTTTCCTAATCGCCGCGCGCTTGAGTTTAACGATACAAGTTGGACCTGCGCCGAACTCAACCAGTCCGCCGATCGTTTGGCCGTTTGGCTCAACGAAGAAGGGGTTGGGCGCGAACAGTGCGTCCCCATCTGGTTGCCGCGTGGCCCGCTGCAACAGATTGCCATGCTGGCCGTCCTGAAGGCTGGCGCCGCGTATGTTCCCATTGATGCGGGTTGCCCGCCGGACCGGGTCGCATTTGTTGTGGGAGATTGTGCGGCGCGAGTTTTCCTCTCGCATTCGTCGCATCCCGTGATTTCTGGGAGCGTCACGACCGTCGGCGTCGATCTTGCTTTCGAAGCCCTTCCTTCGGCTTCGTCGGATGACGTGCACGATTCGACAGCTACTACGTCGCCTGATGACCTGGCGTACGTGATCTATACATCGGGGACCACCGGCCTGCCGAAGGGCGTCGAGATCCAGCACTCGGCGGTGATCCATCTGGTCGAGCAAGAGCGGCAGTTGTTCGGCATCAACCCGGAGGATCGGGTGCTGCAAGGCTTTTCGATCGCGTTTGATGCGTCGATTGAAGAGATTTGGCTCGCCTACGCAGCGGGAGCCACGCTCGTTCTTGCCGATGAGGAGCGAATGCGTAACGGACTCGATCTGCCGAGCTGGTTGATCGAAAAAGAGATCACGGTTGTTTCCACCGTTCCCACGCTGCTATCGATGTGGACACGCGACGTCCCGAAGTTACGACTGTTGATCCTTGGCGGCGAAACGTTCTCGAACGAACTGGCACAGCGTTGGGTTGCACCTGACAGGCGCGTCGTCAACACATACGGCCCCACGGAAGCGACTGTGATTGCGACGGTGCCCGAGTGTGCCACCGGCAAAGCCGTCACCTTGGGGCACCCGCTGCCGGGTTGCCACGCCATGGTGGTGAACGAAATCGGCGCGTCGTGTCCCGCAGGCGAAGCTGGCGAGTTGGTCCTGTCTGGTCCTCAATTGGCCCGCGGCTATCTGGCGCGGCCCGACCTGACGGCGGAGAAGTTCGTCCACCGCTGCGATGACGACACATTAACTCGATGGTATCGCACGGGCGACGCGGCACGTTTCCAGCCATCGGGAGAGATTGAGTTTCTTGGCCGCATCGATGCGCAAATCAAACTGCGCGGATATCGCATCGAGTTGGGCGAGATCGAGGTCGTGTTAAGCCAGATCACTGGAGTTCAAGCAGCAGCCGTCGCTCCGCATGGAGATGCCGCGGCTCCGGTGCTGGCTGCGTTCCTCGTTCTTAAGGCGGGCTCGCCATTCGACGAGGCAGCGGCGCGGGCGTTTCTTCACGAGCGTTTGCCCGAATATATGTGCCCTGCCCTGTTCACAGTTCTCGAGCGGTTGCCAGTGACTACAACAGGCAAGCTCGATCGACGGGCTTTAGTGTTGCCCGAGCACAAAGTGCCGTCGCGCCGCAGCATTCGCGCGCCCGAGACCGAAGTCGGCGGCGTATTGCACAAGGCCTGCAGCGAGTTGTTTCCTGGCCTGGCTGTGTCGATGGACGACGACTTCTTTTTCGACCTGGGAGGCCACTCGCTGGCCGCGGCCCGGTTGGTCAGTCGCTTACGGCTTGAACCCGCGTTCGCGCATGCCTCCATCATCGACGTCTACCATCTTCCGAAATTAGCGGACCTGGCGGCGAAGTATGAGTGGCCGGCCGCAGCTCGACATGAGACGTCCAATGAGCCCGCTGTCAACGGTCAAACAAACGATGCTCCGGCCGGCGTGAAAGCCGCTCCGCGGAAGCGGCGAAACAGCGTCCCGCCACTTCGGCATTTTTTGTGTGGACTGGCTCAGTTTTTTGCCCTCTATCCACTCTTGGGTTTTATCTCGCTGCAGTGGCTTTCGCCTTACCTCACTTTCAGTATTGCGCGATGGGAAGGGGCGCTGGCGTGGGAAGCTGCGATCCTCGCCGCCTTGGCGTTGGTGGTGCTTTACCCGGTGATGCTGGTGATCGGGGTGATTGCCAAATGGGTGTTGCTAGGGCGAATTCGTCCCGGCGTCTATCCGCTGTGGGGATGGTTTTATTTCCGGTGGTGGCTGGTTCAATCGCTTCTCTCGGCGGCTCCGCGAGGCTACTGGGAAGGAACTCCGCTCTTGCCACTGTACATGCGCTGGCTGGGAGCGAAGATCGGGCGGAACGTTTTTCTAGCGAGTGACAGCCTGTTGGCCTCCGACTTGATATCGATTGGCGATCACTCGTCGATCGGCGCGGATGTCTCGTTGGCGGCGGCCACGGTGGAGGACGGGGCACTGGTCCTTGCACCCATTACGATCGGCCGCGACTGCTTGATCGGAACGCGGGCGGTCATTAGACCGGGCGTAACGCTGGAAGATGGCGTCTGCCTGGAGCCACTTTCGATGGTGACGTCGGGGCCGGTGATCCCCTGCGGCGAAACGTGGGCCGGATCTCCGGCGGCGCGCGTCGTTTCGCTTCGCCGGCGAAAGGACGACTCGCAGCGAGACCATGGCGGGATGGTTACTTGGAAGTCGCTCGCTGCGGCACTCCTGGGTGTCGCGGCCTTTCCGATGATCTTCTTCGCTGGGACGTTTCCCGGCATGTTCGTGATGTGGGAACTCAATGCGTGGGACTACCAAGGCTATTCCCACTTGATCGTGGCGCCGCTGGTCGCGTTGCTGTTCGTTCTTACGCTTGGTTTCGAAATCGTCGCGGCAAAATGGCTGCTGCTTGGGAGAGTGCAGGCCGGCGACTATCCGATCTATGGGCCGTTTTATTGGCGCAAATGGTTCGTCGATCGATTGATGGACATGAGCATCGATGTTCTGGGGCCAGCCTACTCGACGATCTTTATTCCCCCGTGGTACCGGCTGCTGGGAGCCAAAGTTGGGAAGAACGTCGAAATTTCCACCGCTTCGTTCATTTCGCCCGACTTGCTCGAGATGGGTGACGAGAGTTTCATCGCCGATATTGTTTCGCTGGGGGCTCCCGAGTACGACCGGGGCGTGATGACTTTAGACGTCGTGCGAATTGGCCGCCGGGCCTTTGTGGGAAACAGCGCGCTGGTTCCCGCTGGAACGGTCCTCGCGGACAACTCGCTACTGGGGTGCCTATCGCTGGCTCCGCACGATGCTTCGCTCGCGGCGCGGCCCGACGAAAGCTGGCTCGGGTCGCCGTCGTTCTTGCTTCCCCGTCGTCACGAACAAAGGTCTTTTTCCGAAGAAGCCACTTTTCGGCCGAGCGGATCGCGACAATTGGTCCGCGCAGCGATTCAGTTGGCGCGGATCTTATTGCCCACCACCGGATTCGTCGCGCTCACCAATGTTCTCCTCGGCGAGGTTGCGATGCTGCAGGACCACTACGAATGGTGGTTAATTGTTCCGTGGTTCCCGCTCATGTACGCGGTTGCCGGTGCCGGGGCGTTTTTGTTCGTGGTGGCTGCCAAGTGGTTGGTCGTAAGGCGGTACCGGCCGTCGGAACTGCCGCTGTTCAGCCATTTTGTGTCGCTGTCGGAAATGGTGACCGGGCTCTACGAGTACCTGGCCGTCCCGTTTTTGCTGGGTTCCCTCGCGGGCACTCCAATGCTCCCTTGGTGCCTGCGGGCTCTGGGGGCACGCTTCGGCCGCCGCGTTTACTGCGATACAACACAATTCACCGAGTTCGATTTGGTCGACGTGGGCGATGAAGCGATTCTCAACGACGACACCACGCTCCAGACCCATCTGTTCGAAGACCGCGTGATGAAGATGTCGTACGTTCGCGTGGGCGCCGACTGCACGATCGGCGGAGAATCGCTGATTCTTTACGATTCGCAGATGGAACCGAGTTCGACCATCGGCGACCTCTCGCTCGTCATGAAAGGGGAGTCGCTTCCCGCCGGTAGTGACTGGGCCGGGATTCCAGCCCGGCGTGCGTGATCGGGCGTTGCCTCCGCTCTCAACGAACAACCTCGAGGCGTCTCTTCCGCAGCGATCAGGAAGCGGTTGGTGCGGATGCCTGCAGCCGTTGTTCGTGATACGAGTTCGTTTGGAGTTCTACCATTTGCCGGTATCGGCCGCTCTTTGCCATCAGCTCGATGTGTGTCCCCACCTCGACAATGCGCCCCTGCTCCATCACGACGATCTTGTCCGCCCGAGCAATCGTACTCAGTCGATGGGCGATCACGAAAGAGGTTCGCCCTTGCATCAGTCGATCGAGGCTTTGATGGATGAGCCGTTCGCTTTCGCTATCCAGATTGCTCGTCGCCTCGTCTAGGATCAGGATGCTCGGATCAGCCAACAACGCCCGAGCGATCGCCAGTCGCTGTCGCTGGCCGCCGCTGAGCCGCACGCCCCGCTCGCCGATGACGGTGTCGTATCCCTTCTCCAAGTCGCGAATGAATTCATCAGCATTGGCTGCGATGGCCGCTTGCTCGATCGCCGCGAAACTGGCGTTGCGCAGCCCGTAGCCAATGTTTTCGGCAATGGTTCCGTCGAAGAGAAAGACGTCTTGCTCCACGATCCCGAGCAGGCTGCGATAGGCCTCGACTGGCAAGTCGCGCAGATCGGTACCGTCTAGTTGGATGTTGCCTTCCGTGGGGTCGTAGAACCGTGCTACCAGGTTGCACAGCGTGGTTTTCCCCGCACCGCTGCGGCCAACGAGCGCGACCGTTTGCCCTGGTTCCACGTCCAGATCGATGTCTTTCAGGACGAACTGCTGCGAAGTGGGATACTTAAAACTGAGGTTGGAAAACGTAATGCGGCCTTGCACTTTCTCAACGTCCAACGTCCTCGTAGGCGGAGCATGCGATGTTTCCAACGGCTCAGCCAATAAGTCGAGCACACGATCCAGTCCCGCCAGGTTGTCTTGCAGGGCGGTGGCGCTGTTGGCGAGCGTGGCTAGCGGTCCCAGCAGCATCGTGAGGTAGACAAGAAACATCGTCACGTCGCCGATGGTCAGTCGGCCGTTGAGGACTTGTGTGCCGCCATAAATCAACAAGGCAATGGAGGCTGCTGGGACCAGCACTTCCCAGATCAATTCGACCACCCGGGTCCACCACCAAACGAACAACTGTTGCCGCACGGTGAGGTGGTTGCCAACGACGAAGCGTGTCGTCTCGCTCCGCTCTCTTCCGTACGTGCGCACGACCCGCATCCCGGCGAAGGCTTCGGTAGTTTGGCCATCGACCAATTGCCGTTGGGAGCGGATGTCGCGATACAGCGGACGAATGCGGTTGATCCAGGTTCGGTGCGTGGCGTAGACGGCCGGCGCGAGCACGATTCCGCCCAGCATCATTCGCCAGTCGACCCAGGCCAGCACGATCAAACTGCCAAGCAGCTGAATGATCGCTCGCCAGGGGTTGTACAACATGCTGAAGACGAGTTCGGAGATGCCCCCGGCGTCGTCGCGCAGGAGGCTTGTGGCGCCGCCTGACTTGAGCTGGTAGATGCGATGCAGCGGCAAACGGACGGCATGGGCAAAGACTCGGCGCCGAATCGACACCTGCAACTTGTTGACCGCCTTGGTGGCATACCAGCGCCCGATCAGGTGAATGGCAGTGGCGAGCACCGAGATCACGCCCACCAGCGCGCCGACCCAGTACAACAACTGGTAGCGATCTGTCGGCAAGCCGTACGATTCGCTCCACGCGGCAGGCAGTGGTCGATCGGTCAATACGTTGTCGACGATGACCTTTGTCGCTAACGGCGGCGCGAGTCGCAGCAGCGTCGATAGTGTGAGCGTGGCGAGCGCAAAACCGATCGCCCAACCGTGCCCCCGAAGCAGTTTGAGGAACTCCCAGAGCAATTGGCCGAATCCACGGCCTCGGCGTTTCTTATCGTCACTAGGATTTGCCGCACTCGATTCTGCGGCTTTGTCGCGAAGGTGGCGACGGTAGTCCCGGTAACGCTGACCACTGCTGGGGGCAATCATAGACCGACTCAAAAGGAATGTTCACTCAAGAGCGACTGGCGACTAGCTCCATCATTCGTGACTTCCCTTGCTCAGGTAAGTGCCAGCGACGGATGGTGCTTTTCCCAAATCGCCCGCGAATTGTAGGTACCAGGGCAAACGGGGTGGCCATTGGACGAACAACAGCCAAGTTCCTGGCCTTAAGATGCCGGTACTGGGGCGCGCGGCTGACAGGAGAATTTGCAAAAAATGCGCGTTGTTATGAACCGTGAAGCGAGACCTCAGGGGCGACGCCGCACAGTCGACCGCCGACAGAGAACCTAAGTCCAGGTCTCGGCGGAGTTTAGGAAGAGTGCCTCCTGTTGGACTCGAACCAACAACCCTCTGATTAAGAGTCAGATGCTCTGCCAGTTGAGCTAAGGAGGCGTTTTCGCTGGCGCGAGCCACTCAAGATACCACGTTCGCCGTCGCTCGCAAGGCGGTTCCAGGAGCCGCAAACGGCGTCCCGGAAAAATTACACAGCGAAAAAACGGACAACCCATGCCATCCGAAGTTCGCGCCTGTCCGGGAAACACGTCTGGGAAACACGTTCGGGAAATTCGGGTGCAACCCGTAAGCTTCACCCTAGAATGGCGCCAAGTCCTCGTCGTCGACGTTCGTCGCCGTTGTTCCTCCGGCTTTCTTCTTTGGAGCCGCTTTCTTGGCGGCTTTTTTTGTCGCCTTTTTGGCGGCCTTCTTGGGCGTGGCGCCGTTGTCTTCCGTCGCCGCTGGGGCCTTCTTGGCAGCCTTTTTCGTTGCCGCTTTTTTGGCCGGACGTTTCTTCTTCTTCGACGATTTGCCTGCCCGTTCGGCCAGAAGAGCCAGCGCCGCTTCGAGCGTGATGTCTTCAACCGTCACGCCTTTGGGTAACGAGGCGTTCGATTCGCCGTCGGCGACGTACGCGCCGTAACGGCCGTTCATCACGCGGACCGGTTGGCTGGTGACGGGCGAGTCTCCCAGCACCTTGAGCGGCGGAGCCGCTGCACCGCGGCCGCGCCCCAGTTGTTTGGGTTGGGCGAGCAATTCCAACGCCTGTTCGAGCGTCACATCGATCGGCGAGACTTCCTTGGGAAGCGAGCGGGTATCGGCGCCACATTTGATGTAAGGACCAAATCGGCCGTTGGTGGCGATGATCTCGTCGCCCGAGTCTGGTTTTTTGCCGAGCGTTCGGGGAAGCGAAAGAAGCTTGAGAGCGACTTCCAGCGTGACATCGGTGGGCTCCATGCCTTTTAGAAGAGAGGCGTTCTTTGGCTTCTCTTCGTCGTCGGTAGTTCCCAGTTGGATGTAAGGCCCGAAGCGGCCTTGCTTGACGAAGATCGGCCGTCCCGACTCGGGATCGTGTCCCAAGGGCTCGTCACCGACGGCCGACTTTTCGAGAAGTTCCAGCGACTTTTCGAGCGTCAACTCGTCGGGGCACATCTCTTCGGGCAGGCTCGCTTTGCGCGTTCCCTGTTCGAGGAACGGACCATACTTGCCTACGCGCAGCACAATCTCTTCGGTGTACGGTCCCGTTTCGGGGCGGCCTACCGGGAAGCGGCTGATGTCGCGAGGATCGACTTCTTCGATCTTTCGGGCCAGGCGAGCTTTCAGGCCCGACGACTGGTCGGCGAGACGCTTTTCGTCGCCGTAGTAGAACTCGTTCAAATAGCCAACGGCCTCGGACTCGCCTCGGCTGATCGAGTCGAGCAAGTCTTCCATTTGAGCCGTGAACTGGTAGTCGACCAGCGCCGGTAAATGCTGCTCCATCAATTTGCTGACGGAGAACGCGATCCAGGTGGGAACCAGCGCGTTCGACTTTTTGAAGACGTACTTGCGATTGAGAATGGTGTCGATGATCGATGCGTACGTACTGGGGCGGCCGATGCCCATTTCTTCCAGCGTCTTGGTGAGCGAGGCTTCGCTAAAGCGGGCTGGCGGCTGAGTGGTGTGGCTCTTGCCTTCCAGGTTTCGCAGGTCGACCTCGTCCCCTTTGGCCAGCGACGGAAGAATCACTTCTTTTTCGGCCATCGCGGCGTCGGGATCGTCCGAGCCTTCTACGTACGCGCGGAGGAACCCGGCGAAGTCGATCGTCTTGCCAGTGACTTGAAACACCGATCCGTGCGATTCGATTTGGACCGTGGTGTTGCGGCCGCGGGCGTCGGCCATCTGGCTGGCGATGGTCCGCTTCCAGATCATGTCGAACAAACGGAATTGATCCGGATTGAGTTCGCTCTTGAGCGCGTCGGGAAGCTTGAACGGATGGCCAGCGGGGCGGATGGCCTCGTGCGCTTCCTGAGCGTTTTTGACTTTCGACTTGTAGACGCGGGGCTGGTCGTAAAGGAACTCGGCGCCGTATTCGGTGCGTACCAAATCGCGAGCCGCATCGATCGCAACCTGCGCCAGGTTCGTCGAGTCGGTACGCATGTAGGTGATGTAACCGTTCTCGTACAAGCTTTGGGCGACGTCCATTGTCCGTCGGGCCGTGAAACCGAGCTTGCGGTTGGCCTCCTGTTGGAGCGTGCTCGTCGTGAAGGGCGCCGAGGGCTTTGACGTGAAGGGGCGCTCTTCAACGTTAATGACTTTGAACGGGCCGCGCCGGATATTCTCGATCAGCCGCTGCGCGTCGGCTTCGCTCATGAGCGCGAGGTTGGGGTCTTTGATCTTGCCGGTCGCGGCATCGAAGTCGCGGCCCGAAGGGACCTTTTTGCCGTCGACCGAGACCAGTCCGGCCTCGAATTGCGAGCCCCCTTTGGTTGCCAAGCGAGCCAGCAAATCCCAATAAGTGGCCGAGACGAAGGCCATCCGCTCCCGCTCGCGGCTCACAATCAGCCGCACGGCTACGCTTTGAACCCGTCCGGCCGAGAGTTTGGGCCCGATTTTCCGCCACAGCAAGGGCGAAACTTCGTACCCGTAAAGGCGGTCGAGAATGCGGCGCGTTTCTTGCGCCCGGACC
Source organism: uncultured Pirellulaceae bacterium (assembly GCA_964636985.1). Lineage (GTDB taxonomy): Bacteria > Planctomycetota > Planctomycetia > Pirellulales > Pirellulaceae > CAZWSX01. Next base: position 85,854 of record CAZWSX010000004.1, read on the forward strand.
AGCCCATCGTCGATGGGCCGCGTGTGGTCGAGGGCATCTTTGATCGCTTCCTCGGTGATTTCGTGAAAGACCAGGCGGTGAACGGGGACCTTGGGCTTAAGGACCTCGTGGAGATGCCAACTAATGGCCTCTCCTTCGCGGTCTTCGTCGGTCGCCAGGTAGAGGTCTTTGGATTCTTTCAGCAACGTCTTGAGTTTCGAAACCTGCGATCGCTTTTCGGGCGGGACAATATAGACAGGTTCGAATTGCTTCTCGACATTCACTCCCAGCCGAGCCCACGGTTCCCCTTTGATTTCTGCCGGCACTTCTTCGGCGTTCGAAGGCAAATCGCGAATGTGTCCGATCGATGCTTCGACGATGTAGTCACGCCCAAGGAACTTCGAGATCGTCCGGGCCTTGGCGGGCGATTCGACGATGACGAGCGATTTTCCGTCGGCCTTGGCGGACTTTTTGGCCATAATGCTGGACTTTCGAGAGAATCGATGGGGGAGGCTCCATGTCTTAGCCTGAACCGGGCCAACTTCGCAACCATAGTTCGCCGGCAGGGCCGCGCGAACGGGGGGTGTTGGGATTGTGTTTATCCCGCTTCGCCCTATAAATTACGGGATTAGCTCTATATTGCCTAACTGCGTAGGGTACTCGCCGTACGTGGTTCGAGTGGGTCGCGCGGTGAGTCGGCTGCGTCACCCCTGGGATGCGAGAGTCGCCGTTTTGAGTGGCAGAAGGAATGCGTTGCCCTGATGCATCTCTCGCCAGGGGGACTCCAAAAAGTCACTAAAGGATTCGTCGGCAAGGAAGGCCGGAAAAGAGACCGAGAATATGTCGAATACAACCTTTGCCTGGTTCCGTAAGAACGAAAAGTTGGCGTTTGCCGTCCTGACCCTGGTGGCGATCATTGCCTTTGTCGCCAGCGACTTCTTTTTGTCGTGGTCGCGGCGAGGCCGGACCGACCACAACGGCTCGACCTCGCTCGTTAAATACGATGGGCGGAACATCTCGATCGACGAATTCCAGCACTTGATGAGCGCCCATCACGCCGCTTACGAGTTCACGAACCGCGTCGAGCAACTGGCTGGCAACAGCCGCATGACCGGCCCCCGGGCCTTTGGCCCGGTTCAACTAGCAAACCAAGAGCAATTTGCTCAATTTTTGTTCTTTTCAGACCAAGCGAAGCGGCAAGGAATCGATTTCAGCAACGAGGAAATCACCAACTACCTCCGCGATCTCTCGAACGACGCGCCGATGTCGGAAATCGCCAAGGCCCGCGACGAGGTGATCCGCGATGGCAAGGTGATCACCGAAGAGAAACTGTTCGACGCCATTCGGGCCGATCTCCGCCGCCAGGAATTCGTCATGCTCAGCATGTCGGGATTCTTGGCCTCGTACGGACAACGCGCAGCCGCGGTGACGCCGGGCGAGGAGTGGGAGAACTTCAAGCGGATCTACCGCCGAGTGTCGATCGAGGCACTCCCCATCAACGTTGCCGATTTCGAAGGGGACGTGAAGGGCGAACCGAGCGACGCCGAGCTCAAGGAAATCTACGAGAAGGGGAAAAACTACTTAGCAGGCAACCCATACACTCCTGTCGCGGGGATGATTGTCGACCGCAAGCTCGCCTTTCAGTTCGTGAAAGTCGATCAGAGCAAGCTTGAAAAAGAAGAGATGGAGAAGATCACCGAGGAAGAGGTCCGCAAGCTCTACGATCAGCGCGTCGAAAAGAAGGACCGATCGGTCACGGAAGTTGTCCCAGTGGATCAACCGGGAATCGATTCCAAGCCCGAAGAAGGAAGCGATAAAACAGATTCCGGCGCCGAGGGAGCAAAGCCCGCGAGCGACGATGCATCGGGCAGCAAAGATGCTCCAGCTGGCGACAAGCAAGCCGAAGAGAACAAGGAAGAAAAACCGGCTGAACCTGCCGATGAAAAGCCTTCCGACGAGAAGCCGGCCGAAGAAGGCAAGCAATCGAGCGCTGCGAAAAAGGCCGAGTACTTCACCGCCTTGCAGGATCAACCCGCCGAGGAAAAACAGGCGGACGAAGCAGCGAAAGACGAAACTGCTAAGGACGAAGGGGCCGACAAGGAAAAGGGCGCCGAGGAGTCGACCGCTGAGAAGCCGGCGACAGAAAAGCCGGCCGATAGCGAAGCCGAAGCGACGGAAGACGAACCAACGGTCAAGAAGCCGAAGAAGCCGTTGCCGAAAACGGAAACTCGCATTCTCCCCTATGAGAAGGTAAGCGAAGACCTTCGTAAGGAATTGGCCGCGCCGGCCGTGAACTTGCGCGAAGAGAAAATCTTCAACTCGATTCAGGCCGCGCTGGATGCCTATCTCAAGGCTGTGAAGAAGTGGGAAAGCGACGTCAAAAAGAGCGACGTCAGCAAAGTTGGTAAGAGCCCGGTTGTCGATGAATTCCTCGCTCCCGTGCTTAAGGATCTGATGCTCGAGTCGGAGGCCTACGGGCCGAAGGACCAATTCGAAATCGACAGCACTCAGCTGGGTAAGATTCGATGGTTCGATGGGCAAACGTTCCAGCGATTCTCCGCTTTCTATCGGAGCACCTTCCAACAGGTGACGATGCCATTTCGCTGCACGCGCCTCGATGGCGAACGGCCGTTCCGTTACATCTGGTGGGTCACCAAGGATGAACCGCGAAAACTGCTGACGCAAGAAGAAGCCGGCGAACGCTTGAGGGCTGCCTGGCGGAAGGACAAGGCTTTCGCCTTGGCTGTTGAAGCCGCCAAAAAGCTGTCGCAAGAGGCTGGCGCCGCGCTCGAAAAGAAGACCGGCAAGGACGACCCAGGTCTCACCGGTGCTTTTGCCGAAAAACCGCCGCGAACGGGCGACTCGTTCAAAACAGCTCCCTTTAGCTACTACGACCTTGGCAACCTTCCGTTCGGCGCGGGAGGGCAGATCACGCTGTCGGAAGTTCCGGAAGTGGAATACGCCGGCGACGATTTCATGAAGGCGGTATTTGCCTTGAAGCTGGGCGAAACCGGCGTGGCCTACGATGCAGGGCAAAATCACGTCTATGTGATCCGCGTTGCCACCGAAGGTCCGCAGGACGACCAGCTACGGCAGGACTTTATCGACCGCAGCCCCGATCGCTTTGCCGGGACGATTTCTCGCGACCAGTCGCATCGTGTCTTCACCGATTGGCTCGACGAAATGGCCAAGCGGCGTGACTTCGACGCCTCACAACTCCGTCGCGGCGGCAGCGGCGAATAGCCCGTTCCTGGTGGGCCACGCGGTATACGCATCTGCCGGCGAATCCAACCATTGCCGGCACGAAGGGCCCCGAAATTGCGTGGCCCGACATCGATTTAAAGATCACGGGCCGCCACTTCAAACGGCGGCTAATTAGTCTATTGTGTTCTGAACTTGCTCACGAACCTTTTGATTTTCACCGTTTTCTAATCTCAAAACGTTTTGATTTTACAGCGAGCTGCGCCGCGCCATGATGAAAGCCGTTGCCATTCGTCCGGGGACTCCCAACAGCATCCACATGGCCGAGTTGCCGATGCCCAAGCTGGACCAGGTTCCAGACGGCAAGGGAATCCTGGTGAAGGTTCTCAAGGTGGGTGTCGACGCCACCGACCGCGAAATCAACGAAGCCAAGTACGGCAACTCCCCGCCCGGCTGCAACTTCTTGGTGTTGGGGCACGAATCGTTCGGCCGCGTCGAAGCGGTTGGACCGATGGTCACCAGCGTTAAGCCGGGCGACTACGTAACGGCCACGGTGCGCCGCCCCGGCGGCTCGATCTATGACCAGATCGGCACTTACGACATGACCAGCGAGGAGACCTACTACGAGCGCGGCATCAATCTGCTGCACGGGTACCTGACCGAGTACTTCGTCGATCACGAAGAGTACATCGTGAAGGTTCCGCCCGGGCTCAAGCACTTGCACGTCTTGATGGAGCCGATGAGCTGCGCGGCCAAGGGGATCGCGCAGGCGTTCGAAGCCCAGCGACGGATGCGGGTGTGGCGTCCCAAGCGGGCCTTTGTTTTAGGCGTCGGACAAATTGGTCTCTTGGCCACCTTGTGCTGCAAGCTCCGCGGACTGGAAGTCTTCGCCCTCGCTCGGAGCAAACCGGGAACGCTTTCCAGCGAGATCGTCAAAGGACTGGAAGCGACCTACGTGAGCACCAGCGAGACGCCGCTGGAGGAACTGGTGAACCAGGTGGGCAAAGCGGACCTGATTATCGACGCCACCGGCTCGAGCAAAATCGCCTTCGGCGCGATGGGCGCTCTGGGCCACAACGGCGCGCTGGTGTGGACCAGCATCACCGGGGGCAGTGTCGAAACCGAAGTCCCCTCCGACAAGATCAACATCGAGTGGGTGCTCGGCAACAAGTTGCTGCTCGGGAGCGTGAACGCCAATCGCGAGTACTTCGAATCAGGCATCAAGGACTTCGCGATGGGCGAAGTGATGTACCCGGGCGTGATCCAAAAGATCCTGACCAACCCGGTCGACGGGCTCGACAACTACCAAGAAATGATGCGGCTTTTGGTCGAGGAAAAATCGGCCCTGAAGGTCTTCGTGAATGTCGCGGAAGACAACGGCTAGGCGCACCTTCCATCCTCGAGCCTATACCAGCACGTCCTTCACGACGTTACCGTGCACATCGGTCAGGCGGAAGTCCCGACCGGCGTAGCGATAGGTGAGGCGTTCGTGATCGAAGCCCAGGCAGTGCAGGATCGTTGCCTGGAGGTCGTGGGTGTGGACCTGGTTTTCCGCGACGTGGAATCCCAGGTCGTCGGTCTTGCCCCACTGGAATCCTGGCTTCACGCCCCCTCCGGCCAGCCACATGGTGTAGGCCTGCGGATGGTGGTCGCGGCCGTTGTTACGGCCGAGTGCGACGTTGGCTTCGATCATCGGCGTGCGGCCGAACTCTCCGCCCCAGATGACCAGCGTCGAATCGAGCAGTCCTAGTCGCTTGAGGTCGGCGATCAAAGCGACCGAGGCTTGCTCTGTCGCCTTGAGATTCCCCTTGTGGTTGCCCACCAAATCCGAGTGGGCGTCCCAGCCCTCGTTGTAAATGTTGATGAATCGGACACCGCGTTCGACCATTCGTCGCGCCAACAAACAAGCCCGGGCGAAGGAGGGCTTTTCCGGATCGCATCCGTACAGGGCGAGCGTCTCGGCGCTTTCTTCTTTCAGGTTCATCAGTCCTGGCGCGGAGGATTGCAAGCGGAACGCCATTTCGTAGTTGGCGATTCGCGTCGCGATATCGGGATCGTGCAGCGTTTCGAGCCGGCGCTTGTTCAGCTTGGTTACGGCTTCGAGCGCGTCGCGCTGCGCTTCGCCATCGATGCCGTCGGGATTCGACACATTGAGAATCGGATCGCCTTGGTTCCTCAACCGCACACCGGTGTAAACCGTCGGCAGGAACCCGCTCGACCAGTTGGCCGCCCCGCCGCTGATGCCCGAACCAGTCGACATCACGACAAAGGCCGGCAACTCCTGCGTCTCGGCACCCAGGCCGTATAGCACCCAGCTCCCTAAGCTCGGCCGTCCCGGTTGAGCAAAACCGGTATTCAAAAAGATCTGTGCAGGAGCGTGGTTGAATTGATCTGTTCGCACGGAGCGAATTACGCAGATATCGTCGGCGATCTTGGGCAGGTGCTCCCAAGCGTTGGAAATCTCCAGGCCGCATTGGCCGTGCTTGGCGAACTCGAACCGCGGGCCCATCACGGCGGCGTCGGGACGGATGAAGGCGTAGCGCTGCCCCATGATGACCGATTCGGGAAGCGGTTTGCCTTCCAGCTTTTTTAGTTCCGGCTTGTAGTCGAACAAGTCGAGCTGGCTCGGCGCACCGGCCATGAACAGGTGGATCACAGCCTTTGCCTTCCCCGGGAAGTGGGCTGGCTTGGGAGCGAGTGGATTTGCAGGCGCGGCATCAGCCAGCGCAAGTTGCCCCATCGATCCCGCCAGCAAACTGCCGAGGGCTGCCTTGCCGAGACCGACTCCGCACTCGTGCAAGAAGTGCCGCCGAGCCACGTGAACTGCCGATGGGTTGATCTTCATACCAAAGTTCCTAAGGAATCGTGTCCGTCTCGCGCAATCTCGCAGCAGCTACTTCGTAACCGTTTCGTCCAAATTCAGCAGCACGCGGGCAACCAGCGTCCAAGCCGCCTGGTCGAGAGCGTTGTCGGGCGATGCCGTATCGCCGACGATCTTGCCAGCAATCAGTTCGCCGCTGGCCAACCGCTCTCGCTGTCGCACCAGGTAGTCTTGCAGCTCATCCAATTCATCATTCGTTGCCGGGCGAATCAGTATCTTACGGAATAGCCCGGCGATCTTCGTTCGGTCGTCTCCCTCGGCTTCTCGCGTCGATTTGCCGAGCACGCGTGAGACTTCCAGGAAGGTGACGTCGTTGAGCATCGAGAGCGCTTGTAGCGGCGTGTTGGTAATTTCGCGCCGCGCCACGCAGGCTTCGCCGCTGGGAGCATCGAACGTAGCGAGCAACGCAAACGGCGCAGTCCGCTTGGTAAACGTGTACAGGCTGCGGCGCCAGCGGTCGTCGCCCGTGCTCACGTTCCAAGCAAGCCCCCCATAGGCCCCTTCGGTCGAAACGTTGGCCGGTTGCGGCGGGAACACGCTAGGGCCGCCACGCTTGTTGGAGAGCATCCCTGAAACCGCCAGGGCCTGATCGCGGACGACTTCGGCATCCAAGCGAACCCGCGGTCCGCGAGAAAGCCATCGGTTGTCTGGATCTTTTGCCAGAGCCTCGGGGCGAACCTCGGCCGACTGCCGATAGACGCGGCTCGTCACAATCGATTTGTGCAGCTTCTTTAGCGACCAGCCGTTCTCCATGAAGTCGATTGCCAAAAAGTCGAGCAATTCGGGATGGGTCGGCATTTGGCCTTGGTAGCCGAAATCTTGTGACGTGCTGACGATCCCGCGACCGAAGAAGGCTTCCCAGGCGCGATTCACAATCACGCGCGATGTGAGAGGATTGTTCGGAGAGACCAACCACTTGGCGAACTCGAGACGGTTCTTCGGCGCGCCTTCAACTCCGGTCAAAAAGGCAGGCGTACCCGCGGACACTACGTCGCGGGGCGAAAGAAATTCGCCGCGGTGATGTAGATGAGTGGGGCGTGGATTGTTCGCTGGTCGCTCACGCATCACCAGGGTGCTCACCTTCGGCGCCAGCGATTGCCGCAGCGCGTCGATCTCCTGCCGGGCGGTCGACAATTCGGGCGCCTGTTCGAGAAACGCCTTTATCGCGGCTTGCTTCTCGTTTTCCGACCAATTTTCGGCTGGCTTGGCGAGGATCGCGGCGACGTCGTCTGGAAGTTCGTTAGCGGGTGCCACCGAATCGGTCGTGTAAGACCAACGGAAGCGTCCCAAACCTGCGGCGTAATATCGCTCGAAGAGCATTTTGATTGTCGCGGGCCCAGCCTTTTCGGTTGGCTTGTCGAACTTGAAGACCGCTACGTGCCGCCGCCGTTGGCCGCCATCAATCGACCACCCCGTCTGCTGATCGCCGTCGAACGTTCTCGCAGCGACGTTTCCACCGTTGGCGAACGATTGGGTCGCGTCAGCGATTTTGATCGGCTGGCCTGCTTGATCGATGTTCAATTCGCTCAGGAAGAAGTCGCCATGAGGACCTTCGTAAAAGACGGCGCCAGGTCCACCCTTGGGCAAGCGCTCGTCCGGAATGACCTCTAGTCGCAGGCCCGTGGCTCCGGAAGGCAGGTCGTCGAACGTGACCTCATAGGTATCGCTCTTCTTGAAGTCTCCCGTCGCGAGAATCGATTGGTCTTCCAGCACGGTGAGGAGTGGACTGGTCGCCGTCGCTTTCGACGGTTTGATGATCTGCCAGCGATCCGCTTTGCCGGCTTGCTCCTTGGCCCATGCGTCGAATTGCTTGGCGATCAACTCCTTGCGGCGCTGTTCCACCGGTACGTTGGTGTCGACGGGCTGGCCCAATGCGAGGCGGAACTTCCCCAGCACATGCTTGCCCCCGTGATCGTGCGCCAGGACGACGGTCAATGGTTGATTGCCGTTGGATTCGACTGGCTCGGCGAGGGTGAGTGTGAGGGTTCGATTCACGTTCCATTCGCCCGGCCCATGAATCGCCCAGCCGGTGTTGGGCTTGCCATCGATCGCATTCGCGGCCGGGAACTGATCCTGGGCAAAATCGGCCGTCGCATCGGCGAACTTAAGCGGCTTTCCTTCGAGCGTTGCCGAGACCTCCGTTACCACGAAGTTGCCATGCGGCGTGAGTCCGGGGCCTTTGCTCGGGAGAGACGGATCGGCGAGGGCTTCCAACCGGAGTGTCGTAAACCTGCCTTGCGGAACGGCCAGCGTCACCGTGAACGTGTCGGTCTCGTCGCTGAGACCGTCGGCCCGGACGATGTTCTCGGGCTGGAGCGAGAGCTTGGTTCCCTTCGCCGACGAAGGGGAAGAAACGTTGGGCGTTACCCATACGAGATCGGTGGGAACAGGGAACCGGTCGGCCAGCCCGGCCGTGGCAGCCGCGATCTTCTGTTCGATCTCGCTCCGCTTGGCTTCGACGTCTTTGTCTGGCAAGGGGAGCTCCGGTTCGTCCGCGTTGTTCAGCAGTGCGAACATCCCATAGTACTCGTGATGGGTAATCGGGTCGTACTTGTGGGTGTGGCATTGGGCGCATCCTGTCGTCAAGCCGAGCCAGACGGTCCCAGTGGTCGCTACGCGGTCGGTCATGGCGTGGAAGCGGAACTCGAGCGGGTCGATTCCCCCTTCTTCGTTGAGCATCGTGTTGCGGTGAAAGCCGGTGGCGATCCGCTGGTCGAGCGTGGCGTTCGGCAGCATGTCGCCTGCGAGCTGTTCGATGGTGAACTGGTCGAACGGCATATCGTTTTGCAGAGCGTTGATCACCCAGTCGCGATAGGGCCAGATGGTTCGGGCGCGATCCTTTTCGTAGCCGTTGGTATCGGCATAGCGAGCCAGGTCGAGCCACTTGCGGGCCCAGCGTTCTCCGTAGTTTGGCGATTGCAACAATTCGTCAACGATCTTTTCGTACGCTGCATCGGATGGATCGGCAGCAAAACGATCGGCGATTTCGAGGCTGGGTGGCAGGCCCGTCAGGTCGAGGTACACGCGCCGCACTTGTTCGTAGGGCGAAGCCAATTTCTGCGGTGTTAAACCCAATTCGGCCAGCTTGGCGAACGCGAAGCGATCGATCGGGCGAGCGTTCCAGGCAGCGTCACTCACCGCTGGAGGCGCTACCTTGTGAGGTCGTTCGAAGGCCCAGTGCGATTCGTACTTGCCGCCCGCGGTGATCCATCGCTGCAAGATGTCTTTTTGAGCCGCGGTGAGCGTGAGTTTAGTCGAAGGCGGCGGCATGACTTCGTCGGCATCACTCGAGTTGATGCGGCGAACAAGTTCGCTTGTCTCTGGCGAACCGGCGACAATCGCCGCCTTGCCTGAATCGGCCGGCGCGAGCGCGACCGCTGCCTGGTCGAGCCGCAGGCCGCTTTCGCGCTTGCCATCGTCGGGACCGTGGCAGCGAAAGCAGTACTGCGACAAAATGGGACGCACGTCGCGCGAGAAGCTGGGGGCTTCCTCGGCCAAGGCACCATTTGCCACACAGCCGAGACCTAAAACCGCGAAGAAACGTCCGGCGGTGGTAACGCTTCGAATCAAGTTGCTCATCGCCACATCCAGCAGGGAAGGTACCGAAAGGGAGGGGGATCCGATTTGGATCGATAGGCGGGAGTCGTCGCAATCGAGGTGACGACCATTTCAATTATAGCTTCGATTCGTGGCGACGAAACCAACAGCAAGCCCTTGGACCCAGGCATAATGAACGGCGCTATCGTTCCCGGTTCACGTCCCGGATTCACTTTCCAAGGATTCGCTGACACCTCTCGTCAAAAAGGGTCCTCAGATGGCTCGCCTTCCGCCGCAGTTTAAGCGTCTGATCATTGTGCTCGCCGTTGTTCATCTCATCGCCTTGGCGGCGTATGCCCAGGAGAAGCTCCCTCGTATCGTTGTCGATAAAACGGGTCACGGCTTTGCCGAGGAAGGAACGGGTAAACGCTTTACCCCGTGGGGTTTCAACTACGATCACGACCGCGACGGGCGATTGATCGAAGATTACTGGGTTGCCGAGTGGAAGAGCGTCGAAGAGGACTTTGCCGAGATGAAGCAACTCGGCGCGAATGTCTCACGGGTCCATTTGCAGTTCGGCAAGTTCATGGACACTGCTGATCAACCTAATGAAAAAAATCTGGCCCAACTCAGCAAGTTGCTCGCGCTCGCAGAAAAGTCGGGTGTCTACCTCGATCTCACGGGGCTGGGCTGTTACCACAAAGCCGACGTGCCCGAGTGGTACGACCAACTCGACGAGGCGGGCCGCTGGAAAGCTCAGGCCAACTTCTGGTCGGCAGTTGCCAAGACGTGCTCGACAAGTCCGGCCGTTTTTTGTTACGACCTGATGAACGAGCCCGTCTCGCCCGCAGGCGAGCGAAAGCCAGGCGAGTGGCTCGGGCCTCCCTTTGCAGGAAAGCATTTTGTGCAGATGATCTCGCTGGCCCAAAAGGATCGTCCTCGCCCCGAAATCGCGAAGGCGTGGATCAAGCAGTTGGTGGCGGCGATTCGCGAGCACGACAAGAAGGCGTTGGTCACAGTCGGCCTGGTCGATTGGAGCCTCGACCGCCCTGGACTGACGTCCGGCTTCGTCCCTAAAGAGATCGCCGAGGATCTCGACTTCATCGCCGTTCATCTCTATCCGGAAGCAGGCAAGCTTGACGAGAATCTGGCCACGCTGAAAGGATTCGATATCGGCAAGCCGGTAGTTATCGAAGAGACATTTCCGCTGAAAGCTTCCCCGGGCGACTTCAAAGCGTTTATCACCCGATCGACAGAACACGCGTCGGGGTGGATCGGCTTTTACTGGGGACAATCGCCTGCGGAGCTTCGCCCGCCAAAGTCGATTGGCGATGGGCTGGTGTTGTCGTGGCTGGACTTCTTCGAAGCGAATAAGCCGAAGTGACGCTTCGCGATCGCACCGACAAAGTGAACTCAACCGCGCACAGACAGGATTGTCTGTGCCACTTTTCATGTCGCTTATACCACCGCCACCTTCACGCAGTGAATCGGCGGCAGGGAATCGAAGATGCATTCCCACTCTTCTCCTCCGTCGCGGCCCATCCAAACTTGTCCGGTCGTCGTGCCGAAATAAATAGCAGGCGATTTGAGATCGTCCGCGGTCATGCCATCACGTTGCACCGTGAAGTAGCCGTCCTTCTTGGGAAACCCTTTCGCCAGTTTCTGCCAAGATTTGCCACCGTTGGAGCTTCGCCACACGGCCGGCGCGCCGCCAGGGCATGTGCGAGTCATCGGTTCGTGCGGCATGACGTAAACGACATCGGGATCGTGCGGGTGGACGACGATGGGAAAGCCGAAGTCGGACGGCAACCCCTTGGCAATCGAGCGCCACGTTTTACCGTGGTCGTCGCTGCGCAGCACGCCGATGTCGGGACGCGGCCCGCCGGGGCCGTGCCACTCGGCCCAACCGCCGTGATTCTGCATATAGAGTCGGCCGGGTGCTGCCGGATGTGACGCAATCTTGTGGACGCATTGACCAAATTCAGGATTGGGGTCCGGGACAAAACCCGCGCCAACGCCGTTGTTCGAAGCGTTGAACGTCTTGCCCCCGTCTTCGCTCAAGTAGTGTCCGCCGGTCGAGATTCCTAAGTGCATCCGATTCCCGTCGCGGACAATTGTATGCAGGCACAACCCACCGGCACCGGGTTGCCACTTCCGCGAGTGTTCGTGGTTGCTGATCCCTTCGACCATCTCCCAGGAATTGCCGCCGTCGGTGCTGTGGAACAGCGCGGCCGGTTCGACGCCGCACCAGAGTTCCTTTCTTCCTTTGCCTGGCTCAAGGGACCAAATGTTGGCCAGGGCTCGGCCGTCCTCTTTCGAGAAGGCAGGCGTCGATTTCGTTTCTTTGAACGTTTTTCCCAAGTCGGTTGAAACGAGCAGCTTCATGCCGAAGAAGGCATTGCAGCTCGAAGCATAAACGCGGGGCGATGTCCGGGCGTCGATCATCGTTGTATAGACGGCGACTCCTTGGCCATGGGGACCGCGCATCGAGAATTTGTTTCGCGTTTGCGCCGACTCGGCGACGAAGACACCTTTCTTGGTTCCGATGCTCAAGACGACTCGATCCGCCATGGGTTCAACCTCCCGATACGGCCTGAAATACCGATACAACGTCGCCCGGCGCGAGCCGGGTATCGAGGCCGTTTCGGTCGCGAAGGAAATCGTTGTTGATGAACAAATTGACGTGCCGGCGCACTGCCCCGGTCTCGTCGCAGATGCACTTGTAGAGATTCGGATGCTGGCGGTTCAGTTCGTCGAGCACGTCGCCGACTGTTTCACCTTGCAGGTGGAGTTCTTCCACGCCGGCGCAATAGTGACGAAGGATGCGTGGGATCTGAAACGCGGTTGCCATCAAACCAAAGCCGAAAGCAGACGTCAGGGCATCCTTGGCAGAAGCCTTTCCAAAGGGGGATGGTGGCACATCGGTGCGGAAGATTCAAGATCGGCCGTGCTATCGGTAACCCAATATTAGGAAAACTCCCTGGCGCCCGGCGACGCAAAGGCGAATTCTTTACCAGCCCGTTACGAACCTTGGGGGCAGTTGGGAACGTAAAGGGTCCTGAAACCGTCCATAATTGTGACAGTTGGGGAAATTACCTCTCGGCGGAGAAATGGCATGTTTTGGCGGTCCGTGGGTCATAAGCTTGCGCTGTTGGCGTGCTTTTTCACTCTTTCTCTGCCCTCTGCCGCGACGCCAATCGTTGCTCAGGAAGGCGGCGATCCACCCAAGGCGGAAGAAAAGCCGGCCAAACCGTGGCGCGATATCAGCATCTATATCCCCTACGACAAGTTCCACAAGCTTTTCGAGAAGGACGGGCGTGGCGTTTATGTCACGTACGAAAAGTTTCAAGAACTACTGAAAGCCGCCCAAGCCGCGGCCGCGGCGAAGCAGGCCGAAGGAAAAGTGCCGGTCGAAAGCTTAATCACTTCGATCGATAGCGAAGCTAACGTCGGCCGCGATGTCGTTTTGGTGAAGTCGAAGTTGTCGATCGAACTTCTAAGCCCTGGTTGGACGCGATTGCCGCTTCGACTGGGAGACAGCGCCATCCGATCGGCAAAGATCGGCGGCGAACCCGCCCGCATCGTGCGCGATGACCAGGGGCACGCGATGCTCATCGAAAAGCAAGGGAAAGAACCTCAGACGATCGTCTTGGAATTGGAATTCTCCAAGGCGTTCACCAAATCGCCCGGCAACAATCGTGTGACGTTTCAGTCGCCTCAGGCGGCGGTAAATCACTGGAAGGTTCGTCTTGCCGAGCCCGGCGTGCGGGTTTCCATCCAGCCGCAAGCGATCAACGGGGACGATACCAAGCCCGATCCGAATGCAAAGGAAACCGTCGTCGAGGCCGATGTCGGATCGGCCGCCGAAGTCGCCATCGACTGGACGCCCAAATCGGAAGGGGCAGCGGGACTCGCAGCTCTCGCGAGCGTGCAGACGCGGGCCGACCTGGTCATCGACGAAGGGATCGTCCGAGCGCAGGTGAATCTCACCTACACGATCAGCCGCTCGCAACTCGATCGCCTCACCTTGGAAGCGCCCGCCAGCTACAAGGTGGTGAACGTCTTTGACCCCAATGTCCAAAAATGGGAAATCACACAAAGCGACGATACCAAGCAGACGATCAGCGTCCAATTATTCGAACCCGCCAAGGGGTCGCAATTGCTACGAGTTGAGCTTGAGCGCGTCGATGAAGACCTGACTACCAACGGAGTCGCCGCCCCATCGGTGAAGGCGCTCGAGGCGCAGCGGCAATTTGGTGTGCTGGCCGTTCGAGTCACGCCAGCCCTGCGAGCCGATGTCAAAGCCCGCACCGGCTTGTCGCAACTGGACGCCGGTGAGCTACCACCCGAACTCGCCAATCAACAGTGGGCCTATTCGTATCGCTTTGCTGCGGTTCCCTACGCGCTTGCGCTCGATGTTCACGCGGTCGAACCGCGAATCGAGGCGACCGAGTTTGTCGAGGCCTACATCGAACCGCAACAGGTCACGGTCGAACTGCTGGCATCGCTGAACATCGAACGGGCGGGAGTTTTTTCGGTCGATGCGACCATTCCCGATGGGTACGACGTGCGCAGTGTCGCCGGCCGAGCCTTTGCCGATGTTCAGCCCGCCGTGATCGAATCGCATCACTGGGATGCTCAAAAGAAGCGTCTAACCATTCAGTTCGGCCGCAAGGCTCTGGGAAAGACGGGGCTCGTCGTGCAGGTTGTCAAACGACTGGATGACCCGCGATTGCTGACGCCCTCAGGCGAGGCAGTCGACTTCCAGTTGGATCTGCCTCGCATCGCTCATTCGGCGTTGGAGCGATCGCAAGGGTATTTGGTGGTCTATGCCCCCGATGCCTTGCGATTCAAATCGACCACCACCACAGGCTTGCAAAATATCACCGTCTCCGAAGCCCTTTCGAAACAACTGTCGGTGCGCGATGGCCGGATGCCGCACTTGCGCGAGACCTCCGCGTTCGCCTTCTTCCAGGACGCCGCGAAGCTCCAGCTCGCGATCGAGCGTCGCAAGCCGCAAATCACAGTACGGCAGGCGCTCGCCGCTACCATCGAATCGGGCATCGTTCGTTACGACGCCGTCTTCCACTACGACATCCGCTATAGCGGCGTGCGCTCGCTACGGATTGATGTGCCCACCGCCCTCGTGAATGCCATTCGCAACAAGACCAAGATCGTCGCCGACGCTCCGTACGCCACGCAGCCCGACGACGTTCTGGCCAACTACACGGCGATCGAGTTCAAAGGCGAGGGAGAACTGCTCGGGGCTGTCGACATTCCCCTCACATGGGAAACCAGGCTCGAAGAGTTCACCGTGGGCAAGCCGATGTCGATTCGCATCCCGCGCTTGATCCCGATGAAGGATCCCGCCACAAACATCGCTCTCGATCGAGCGTGGGGGCAAATCGCGCTTGCCAAGGCCGAAATGATCGATCTCGCGGTTGAAACAGATTCCACGGGGCTGCGCCCCATCGATCCGCAAACGGACCTGGTCGACAAGGAAATGGTCGCCAATGCCGCGAGGGCTTTCGAGTTCCACTCTGACTGGACGCTGGGGATCGCGGCGACTCGTTACGAATTGGACGAAGTGAAGCGGACGAGCATCGATCGCGCTATTGCCCGCGTGATTGCAACGCGGCAAGGGCAATTGAGTGTCCAGGCCATCTATCGCCTTCGCAGCGCTCATCAGCGGCTCAAGATCAAGCTCCCAGCGGGAATCGATCCGGCAACCGCTTTCGATTCGCAGCCTCTGCACATCAACGGGACGGCAGTTCCGCTGGAAAGGGATACGCAAGCAGGCGTTTACTTTGCTCCGTTGACCAACACCAATCCCGAGCAACTGGTCTTGGTGGAGCTGCGGTATTCCATGCCGGGAATAGCGAGCGAGATCGCGCTGCCGGAATTTCCCGACAATCCCGCCGTCCAAAAAGTGTATCTTTCGGTTTACCTGCCGTGGGAGAGGAAACTGACAGGAATCGAAGGTCCGTGGACCGACGAGGAACCCTGGCATCCGCCGCCTCTTTTTGCGGCGTTAGGCATCGCCGATCCACCACGTAACGCCAGCGGTGACGATGCGATCGTCCGGTGGGTGATCGAGGGGACATCGCTCCGCAGCCAGCCCAACGATCGCTTTCTCCGCGATGGCGAACCGCATCTCTTCTCGACCTTGAATCCAGCCGCGGGTGCGGCGGGTGCCTTGAAAATCTCGACTTGGAACGAGACCCAGCTCAACGCGGTGGTGTTTGCCATCATTTTGTCGATTGGCATCGTCTTGCTGTGGCGATCGTTTGCGGAGCGGATCGCGTTCCTGGCCCTGATCTTCGCCGTTGTATTTCTCGCGGCTGTGTTTCAACCCACATTGGCCGCGACATTGCTAAAAGGCCCGGTCGTTTCGGCGACGACCGCAGTCATGCTGATCTGGCTTGCTCGCTGGGCGGCCTGGCTGGCGAACGAGCTCTACAAATCGCACACGGCTTCCGTTGCCGCAGCGCCGCAGCCAGCTGTCGCTGCTCCTTCGGCAGCGATACCGGCAACGGCGGCGCCACCGGACAGTGCCGGAATCGAATTCGGTGCGCCAGCCAACCGCCCTGCGGAGCGTCCTGCCGAAGGAGAACGTCCCGAAGCCGAGCGCAACGACGGAGAACCGTCACAAGGAGGTGCCCAGTGAGAATTTTCCTCGGTTGCTGCGCACTGCTGGCCGCGCTGGGCGCCGTTGGTGGGCTGGAGAGCACGAATCTTAGCGCACAGGAATTGCCGCCTCGCGAAGTGTTTGTCCCCAATGTCGATTTGCCGTCGGTATTGATCAAAAGCGAGTTCGCTTTTCTCGGCCGCGACGAATACGAAAAACTCCTGGCCGACGCCAAGATCGCCGTCGAACGTCGACCGCCCGTCGAACACGCGCTCCTGCAAGCCGACTATCGCGGCAAACTGGAACCAGGGCGCGTTGTAATTGAAGGGACGATCGAGATCGACGTCCTGGCCGATGGCCTGATTCGAGTTCCCCTGTCGTTTTCAGACGTAGGAATTTTATCGGCCGCGATTGGGGATCGCCCGGCGACTCTCGCGATAGACCCGAATCTCGGCCCGGTAGTTCTGTTGAACGGCAAGGGGCGCCACGCGCTGCGACTGGTCCTCACTGCGCCGCTGGCCACCAGTGCCGCGCAGCAAACGATGCAAGTCCGCCTGCCGTACGTTCCGTCGTCCAAGTTGACGCTCACCGTTCCTGGAAATGTTGAGGTCAAGAGCGGCACACCAGTCGTCTCGCGATCGGTCGACGATGCGGGCAATACGACGACTCTCGAACTCGACGTTCCCAACGGGCCGCTGGCCGTTGTCTTGTCGCTCAACAACAAGCAGCTCACTAAAGATCGCGTGATCGTGGCCCGTAGCGTGCTGATCGACGAATTGACTCGGACCTACGAGCGCTTGCACGCACAGATGTCGTTCGGTGTTCTGCAAGGAGCGCTCGACACGATCGAAGTTCGCGTTCCTGTGGGCTTTGAGGTCACGTCGGTCGAATCTCCGTTAGTTTCAAGGTGGAGCGTTGCCGACAACATATTGACGATCGCGCTGCACGAACCAGCGACCGAAACGGTGGTTATCAAGCTGACCGCATCGCGCATGGGAAATGTCCCCGAGAAATGGGAATTCCCGCAACTGGTCCCGCGCGAAGTCGCCTCGCATGCATCGGTAGTAGGATTGCTTTTGGAAGACCGACTTCAGACACAAACCCTGGCGCCAACCGCACTCTCGGCGATCGATGCCACTGTCTTGTTGAGCGCTGCTCCCCCAAGTGTGTTGGCCGCCGGACCGGGGTTGCCCGCGATTCGGCCCGTCGTTGCGTTCTATGCGCCGCACGATTTGGGAAGACTCTCCGCTACGTTTGCGGTTCCCGAGCCGGTGCTTCAGGTCGCCACGAGTGTCGTCGCGACCGTGAGCGAGAGCGAACTATCGGCTCGCGTGGGACTCTCGCTCCTGCCGAAAGTTGAAAAGCGATTCTCGTTGGATGTGTCGATTCCTGCCGGCTGGCAAGTTTTATCCACCACTGCCAGCGACGGGCGTCCCCTCACCATCGAACGGAATCCCCAGGAAGACGGCACGACCAAATTGTCGGCTACTTTCGCGCAGGGCTTGCCGCCCGATCAGGCAATCGATCTGTTGATCGACATCAAGTCGATTCCCAAAGGTTGGCTCGATGCCTGGACCGAAAATCGTCTCGAGTTGCCGCGCGTGGTCATCGACGACGCGACCGTGACAGAAGGTGCCGTGTCGGTTGCCGCGAGAGACGACTTGGAGATTCGGCCCGACACGATCGAGGGTTTGCTTCCTCTCACCGATGCCGAGCGCCGTCGATTTCGTTTGGGCGATGCCAAGGGAACGCTCGCCTATCGCCACTTGGGTGCGGCGCCGATGGCTGCGTTCACGGTGGTTCGCAAGACGCCGTCCATCGTTGCCCAGGTCTACAACTTCATTACTCTGGAACCGGGGATGCTTCGCGGACGTTACGAGATTCGCTATGAAGCGCGTGAGGCAACCGTCCGCAAGCTCTCATTCAGCCTGCCCGATGGCGTGCCGGCGGAAGTCGCGCTGCGCGGCCTGGATAACGTCCAAGTGAAGGACTCCACTCGCGCGACCGTCAACAACCGGCATCAATGGGAAGCAATTCTCGACCAGCGCACAGAGGGCAATATCCGACTGGCTGTTGAGTTCGAGATGCGTCTTGATGAGGCGGACCTGAAGAACTTTGCCTTGCCGCTGGTCCGGGCCGAAGGCGTCGACTATCAGCGCAGCTATGTCGCCGTCGAAGGGCATCCTGAACTGGAGGTGGAGATTCCCCAGCATCCTCGCAAGATCGATGAGGGGGAACTGTACGCTTCCGATTTTCGAATTGGTTCGCGCCTGGTCGGCACGTTTGGTTTTGCCGGCGAAGGCGAAGTCCGCGTCAACGCGGACAGGCAAAAGGTGCACGTTCTGCCGGCCGCACTGGTAAAGCAAGTTCGCTTTCGCACGCAGGTTTCGCCTTCGGGGCTGAGCCAAACCGAGTCGGTCTATGCGATTCGGTCCAAGGCGGCGTTTGTCGAGATCGAATTGCCCGCTGGTGCTACGCTCTGGACGATCACGATTGATGGCAAGGCCAGCAAGCCGCAAAAGGTGCGAGATCGTTTGATCGTGAGCTTGCCGCCGAGCAACGTTCAGGTCGAACGGCAACTGAAGATCGTTTACGAAAACGCAATGAGCGGCGCGCTCCTGGCCGCCGATCTCGATATTGCGGCGCCGATACTGCTCACGCGTGAAACACCGGAGAGCGAATCGATGCCTGTTCCCGTGGCCGACGCTCAGTGGGAACTAGTACTTCCCTCCGGCTACGAAGTGCGGCGCAGCTTCGGTTCGGTCGAAGAAACTGGCCGACAACCGTATGTGCCGGCCTTCTGGAAATTGCTCGAGGTGTTTCAAGGACTCAACGCGAAAACCGCTCAATCAGTCTCGGCCGTTCCCGCTTCAACTGTTAATGGCAGGCCAACGTTAATTCAAGGGCTGTCTGGAGGGGCAGAGCAGATGGCAGACGTCACCGCGTCTGAAGGCACCCGTGGTGGCCGGCCTAACGTCACCGATCCCGACTTTCGCAAGGCGATGGAAGAGACGATGAGGGCCGGCAAGGACCCTAATCCACCACCTTCAAGAAGCGTCGAGCAAGCCAGCGAGGACGAGAGTCAAATAGCTAGGTTTGATGGTGCCGAGGCACGTGACGAGGCGCCTCAAGATGCCACCAAGCCCAAAGCCGCATCCACTGAGCCGAACGCTGCGAACGCGCAGACTCCGCAGCAGCAGCTCCCGCCTCCCGCCATTACAACCTTGCAAGGCGTGGCGGGTTTGCTTATCGGAGTGGAGCCGGTTCAAGCCAGCCCACGCGTCTTGTTCAACAGCCTAGGCGAAGCTCCTCGGATCGAAACAACGGTCGTCCGTCGCGCGCGGCTGGTGGCATTGGGAATCTTTGTCGGCTTGACGATTTTGGCTTCCGCCTTTTGGATCGGAAGGATTTCGCCCTCGGGCGCCATGTGGCTTGTCGTTGGAGTGATGGT
The DNA here is from genome assembly GCA_964636985.1 of uncultured Pirellulaceae bacterium. Classification (GTDB taxonomy): domain Bacteria; phylum Planctomycetota; class Planctomycetia; order Pirellulales; family Pirellulaceae; genus CAZWSX01. The sequence goes on from CAZWSX010000004.1 coordinate 105,531, forward strand.
CCTCGCGACCGTTGCCCCTTCTGCACTCCCTCGGCTGGAGACGTACGGCGAAGTCCTGGACGGCGCCTTTTTCGGCGCGGCCGTGGGCGGGATAACGCTGCTCATCCGGCACGGCCTCGCAGCATTCTGGAGCGGAACGGCGAAGGTCCGCGAGAAATGGGCGCCGCGCATTGCCTGGTTCCTGGGTCGAACCGCCGTGGTGTGGCTCGTTTTCGCCACCAGCGCCGCGATGGCCGATCCGCCTGTCGTTGTCGTCGATAAGGCGGAGGTGGTGCCGACTCCCGTTCCCGAGAACGTGGTGATCGTTCCGTTCGACGCCGATGATGCGGAGGGAATCGAAAAAGCCAATACCGTTTGGGTTCCCTACGCCAAGTATTCGGAGTGGCTCAAGGCGGCTCAATTCCGTCTTCATCCAGAGGCCGCCGAACCGGCGCTTCCTTATGGTCTATCCGCCGCCGAGTATTCGGCCGAACTGGGCCAGGAAGACCGGCTCGATATCAAGGGAAAGATCGAGATCGAAGTTTTTGCAAAGAATGCCGTTTCCATTCCCCTCATGTTCAGCGGCGGTGTGATGGTCGAAGCCAAACTGGACGGCGCCTCCGCCAAGCTGCAAATTGCTGCGCCCCAACCCAACGCTCTGCAGCAAGGGAAAAATGCAAAAGCCCTCCGGCCGCCGCCGTTGATGCTTCTTTCCGGCGTCTCCAAGGGGCGCCACAAATTCGAGTTCACCTACCGGTTGGGCACCGCGCGGCAAGGCGGCTGGCGAATCGCCTCGGGCGCGTTGCCTGTGCAAAACGGAAGTCGATTGGTATTGAATGCGAAGCAAGCGGCCACCGAAGTCCGTCTTAAGGGAGTCGCCGACCGCGAACTATTCGAGACCACCGCCGAAGCCAATAAGATCGAAACGTCGATTGCCCCGCCTGGTTCGATCTCGATCTCTTGGCGAGCCAAGATCGACCAGGCACTCGCGGAGCGCAACGTTACAGTTCGCTCTTCCGCGGTGTTCGACGTCCGGCAAGACGTACTGCGCCTGTCGTGGAACACGACGATCGAATTTCCTCGTTCTCGCCGCGATCAACTGAGTTTTGCGATTCCTAAGGACTACGTTGTCGAGCGAATCGTTGGCGACAACGTCCGCGCCTGGCAAGCCAAAGAGAACGACGAGAATAAAACCGTCGACGTGACGCTGCTCAGTGAAGCGGTCGATCGCGAAACGCTCACGGTTTATCTTGCCCGCTACGGCACGGTGGGACGAGATGCGATGTCGACTTTCCTCGTCCCCGCGGTTCAAGTGACGGGGGCGTCGCTGCAGCAAGGCACCATCGCCGTACGACGCGATACGCTCCTCGAACTCCGCCTGCTTGAAAGTCGCGGCGTTCGTCGCGAGGATGCCCAGCTGTCGCCTGAGCTCGCGGCCAAAGCCGATTCGTTCGATATCAGCCCTTTGCCGCTCCGTGAATACCAGACCTACAGTTATTCGGCGATTCCGTTCACCGTGCGATTTGGCGCAGGCGGCACGCTTGACCAAAGCGAGGTCGATACCCACGCGCTCGTTTCGATTAACGAACGCTTTTGCGATTTCGAGTCGCGGTTGACCCTTACGCCGAAGGGACGAGCCGTTCATCGCATCGACTTGGAGCTTCCGTCCGACTTGGGCGACGTCGATGTCGATTCGCCGGTCGAGGGCGGTTTCGAGCATAGTATCGTCGAAATCGATGGAAAGCGTCGGCTGACGATGCTTCTGCTAAAGGGGCAATCGTCTCCATTTCCCGTTGTAATCACAGGCAAGCTGCCGAGCCCCAAGAACAACGAGTTGCCGATCCCGCGACTGGCGGTGGAGAACGTTGCCCGCCAGGAAGGCTCGATGGCCATCGAGGCGGATGCTGCATACGACGTACGGATCGACCCGGGAGCTAACATCGAGGTCGTGCCCGCCTCGTCGACGTTCGGGTGGATTCAAGGGGGACGGCGCGATCGCATTCGGTCCGCCTTGCACTGGCGTGGCAATGAGTACGCGGGGCGAGTTCGCTTGGCTGCTCGTCAGCCCGTCGTTTCGTCTCGCATCTTGCACAACGTCCGTGTGACGACGCAGACGCTCGAACAAACGATCGTGGCCGATTTTCAGATCTCCAACGCCGGCATCCGCGAAGTTTCGTTCCTGTTGCCAACGGAACTTACCAAAGGACGCATCCGCGCTCCCAGCGCGCGACAGGTCAAGATCACCACGCCAACCGAACCCGCGCTGTCATCGTTCGTTCGCGTGACGATCGAACTGGAAGACGAATTTCTAGGGGACTATCGCGTGCAGGTTCTCCACGACGAGATTCTCGCCGGCGGCGCAAAGACCATTCGCATGCCCGTTTTAGAGACCGGCTCGCTTCACCGGCGATATCTGATTTTGGAAAGTGCGGGCCGCGACGAAGTTACGGTCGCCAACGTTCAAGCGATGGAGCCCCTGACGCGCGAGCAAAGTGCTTTCGTCGAATTGACGCGCATCTTGGGGCCCAAGATCACGCAAGCTTACGTGGCAAGCGAAGACAAGAAAGACGCTTCGCTAGCGATCTCGCTGCAAGAGCGGGAAACCGTCGAAACCGCCGGGGCCCGCATCGGCATGGCCGAGACGTTTGTGGTCCTCGATCAAAGTGGCGCCTATCGGGCCAAGCAATCTTATCGGGTCGACAATGCCAGCGAGCAATACCTGGAAGTCGTCTTACCCGCCGGCGCCACGTTGTGGACCGCGACCGTCGATGGACGGCCGACCAAGCCGGCCGTATCGAAGTCGGGCACCGCCAGCAACGTTCGCGTGCCGATCATCCGGCGAGCGAGTGGCGACGCCGATTACGAAGTTGCTCTCGTTTACGCGGGCAAGCTCCCCCCGCTCACCTGGTCGGGCACGACCAGGTTTCCCTTCCCCAAAACAGTCAACATTAACGTCGAGCGAAGCGTGGTGCGGCTCTTTTTGCCCGAGAAGTACCGCTGGTTCAGCTTCGACGGAATGGGGCGACCCGTCAACGAAGACGAAGTCCAAATCCAAACGCAAAGTTACTTCCAGTCCGAGCTCAACCGCACGTTGGCGGCCTTTTCAAAGGGAGACGCGTTCGCGAAGACTCGCGCCGGAAACAACATGAAGCAGATTGAGCTTTCTCTTTCCAATACCTTCGCGAACAACGGCGACGCCTACAACAGCAATGCTTTGTTGAATCGATCGTATTCCGACAACAGAAAGCGAATTGACGAAGCGTTGAAAAAGGCCGAAGGGGAGGAGCAAGTGGAGCGGGATCTTCCCACCTTCAATCGCCGGGCGCTGGAAGACCATGTCGAATCGCAGCAACTCGTGCGCGGTAAGAATCAGGGAGATTTTGACAATAAGAATTTCTATTCCGAGACAGAACGAAAGAGCGCCGACGGCAAGGAAAGCGGCTTCAACCCGGAGTGGTTCAAAGGAAACAGCATCAAACCGAGTTCGGAAGTCCCCAACGATGCCAAGGAGCTTGCTCCTGCATCGCGCGTCGGAGGCGCGACGAAAAAAGGCAAAGGGGACCTGGCAGGCAAGGGCCAAGGCCAAGGCGAGCGAAACGATCGGAATCCCTTGCAACAACGTCTTAACCTGAATCAAGCAGGCGAAGCTGCACCGGACAAGAAGAACCCGGAATCCAACGAGCCTGATTCGCAGCGACAAGCGATTTCCAACTACCGCGACAAGTTGAGTCGCGACAACGACATCACGACGCGTGGATTTGGTGGTGGAAGGATGTTAAATGGCAACCAAGCCCCCACGAACTCCCAGGGGGATGGGGTGCTCATCGAGAGAATGCAAGCTGCGGGATCCGAAAGCCCACAAGGCAGGCAGCCGCTGCTGCTTAGCCCAACTGATGGTTTTAGTACTGCGGACCCATCCCCTGCTGCCTATGGCCTTTCGGCGCTCGCAGGACTTTCCAGCCTGACGATCGAAATTCCGCAACAGGGGGTCGAGTATCGCTTCGCTCAAACGCGGAACGCCGAGTCGATCGACGTCCGTTACGCCGACAGCACTTGGATCGATCGCTGGCAATCAGCCGGGCTGGCGTTGCTCGCCTTGGTTTTGGCGCTCGTGGCGATCCGTGCCGGCGTTTGGATATTGTCGCATCCGCGCGTTGGCTGCGTCGCCCACATCTTGCTGTTTGTGTTGGGTTTCCTGCTCTGTGTGGTCGGAGCGACGCTGGCAGGAATCGTTACGCTTGTCGTGGTGACGGGCAACGCGACCCGCATCGGCTGCGAACGCGGCTGGACGCCGGAATCCGCTGCCGCGACTGCGAGGTAAATTCCGCTGGTTTTGCCACCCGTCGAGCGACTACGATAGGGAGTTCAACGACGCGTAGCTTCGTTGAGGCGTTTCCCGCGACGGGTGGTGGAACATGAAGATCGGCCAATTCCTCTCGCGAACCTGTAGTGGCACCAGCCGTCGCCATTTCTTGCGGGCAAGCATGGCGCTACCGCTTGCCTTTGGCAGCATGGCGAGCGCTGCGTCGGGAGCGGAAAACAAAGCCGTCCACGCGCGGGCCAAGTCGGTGATCTTCGTTTGGCTGTGGGGCGCGCCGAGCCATCTCGATACGTTTGACCCCAAACCGGAAGCGGGCGTCGATATTCGCGGGCCGTTCACCCCCATTTCCACGCGAACGCCGGGGCTGCACTTCACGGAACTTTTGCCTAAGCTGGCCGATCGCAGCAACCTGTTCAATGTGATCCGCTCGAACGTCACGTTTGCAGGCGGGCATCCCGATGCCGGGACCTTCGGCCTGACGGGCTTCGCCGAGAAACCGACACCGGTCAAACCCAACTTTGGCTCGATTATTGCTAAGCATCGTGGAGAGCAAGCGAATCTGCCTTCGTTCGCCATGTTAGGACGAGGAATCCCTAAGGACGTCGTCCGCATCGTCGATGGCTACGGCGGGGGATCGCTCGGCAAAATTCACGATCCTTTCCTAGTCGACTGCTCAGAATACGGCGAGGCGGAAATCCCCTCGCTCACTCTCTTGGACGGCCTTTCGCCGCTTCGCATCAACGATCGTCGTGCACTTTTGGCAACGCTCGATCAAGCTCGCCGCCAATCAGAATCTGAAGAATCAACGCCCTGGCAACGCCAACACAAGCGAGCGCACGAACTGCTTACTGTTCCTGCCGCCCGTGAAGCTCTTGACCTGACCCGCGAGTCGCAAACCACGCGCGAAGCCTACGGGCAAACGTCGTTCGGGCAAAGTTGCCTGATGGCGCGCCGGATGGTCGAGGCAGGAGTTCCTTACATCCAAGTCAACTGGAGCGAATACGTCGAGGCAATGACCCCCAAGGCTGACTTCGGCTGGGACACGCACATCTACAACTTCGAATTGTTGCCTGATCGGCACTGCCCCATTTTGGATCGCGCGCTGTCGGCGTTGCTTGACGATCTTCACGAGCGAGGGCTGCTCGAGAAAACCTTAGTCGTCGCGATGGGCGAGTTCGGTCGCACGCCCAAGATCACGAACCGCGCAGCTCGCGACCATTGGCCTCGCTGCTATAGTTCGCTGTGGGCAGGCGCCGGCATGACGCCCGGTCGCGTCATTGGCGCCAGCGATCGTATCGGCGGCGATCCCGTTTCGATGCCAATCACGCCTCTGATGGTCGGCACAACGATCGCCGAGTTCGCGGGCGTCGATACTCAGGCCCGCGCTGAAATGAAGGTGCTCGATGGAGGTACGGTGATTCATGACCTCCTGGTGTAGGGCGTGCGTTGCCTCGGCGATTCTCGTCGGGTTCGCCTGCGCCAGTTTCGCTGACGAGAAGCCTCTCACGACCGACGGCCGCATCAAAAGCAGTCCGGTCTTCACCGACAAGACGGCCACTGAACTCACGTTCGTCGTTCAAGAGTCCGCCGTCCAAATGCAGCTTTGCCAACTCAAGCTAGCGGACGGAAGCGTTGCGCCACTCCACCCCAAACAGCCCAAGAATGAATTTGAGCCTGCCTACTCTGCTGACGGCCAGTGGCTCACTTTCATTCAAAGCCGCGGCAACTTGACGCTGGCCGTCGTGATCCAGAACCTCACGCGGGGAAGTGAGACCGAAGTTGCGCCCGGCGGCGGATTTTCCGGTGCCCGTTCACCCGCGATTTCACCCGATGGTTCGACGTTGCTCTACAGCTATCCCGAAAGCGATGTGCAAAGCATTTGGGGTATGGATCTTCCCGCCGGCAAGCGGCGGCCGGTGATCGCTGGGCCGGGGATCAACAACTGGCCCCATTTCGCGCCCGATGGCAAGCGATTTGTCTTTAGTTCGACTCGCGACGGGAATTTCGAGATCTACACCGCCAATGCCGATGGCAGCGATATTCGGCGGCTCACGGATGAAGCCAAACAGGATATTCGCCCCAGGTTTTCACCAGACGGAAAACGGATTGCCTTCGTCAGCGGCCGCGACGGAAATTACGAGATTTACGCCATGCACGCCGATGGGACGAATGTCGTCCGCGTCACGACCAACGCCGAACGAGACGACTACCCGACGTGGCATCCCGATGGCCAACATTTGGTGATCGTCGCCGAGCGGCGCGGGAAGCACGACCTGGTTTTGATCGACGTGCCGTAATCCTCCATCTTTCCAGAAGTCCCACGGATTGTCTGAAAAAGGGGTCTCTCTCGTCCCTTCGAATTCCCCTAGCGATGGAATATCTGCCGACGCGCAGGTATGCTGCCACTTTGACTGGTTGAGGGCGAACCGGCGAAAGCCAAGGCGAATCGATCGCCGTCGGATTTATTCACTTAGGAGCGTACGCATGTCAAATAAGACAACTTCGTTACATCGGCGTCGATTTCTGCAAACCGCCGCCGCTGCGAGCACGGTGTTCGCGGCCCCCCACATTGTTCCCAGTTCGGCCCTCGGCAAAGACGGTGCCGTCGCTCCCAGTGAGCGGATCGTGTTAGGCGGCATCGGCATCGGCAACCGTGGCACGTACGACTTGGGCTGTTTCCTCGAACAAAAAGACGTCCAATTCGTCGCCGTGTGCGATGTCAAAGAAGCTCGCCGAACGGCCATCAAACGAGTCGCCGACGACAAATACAAAAATCAAGACTGCGCGATGATTCGCGACTTCCGCGAACTGCTCGATCGCCAGGATATCGACGCCGTGCTGATCGCGACCGGCCCAAATTGGCATGCCACGGCCGCCATGCACGCCGCTAAGGCAGGCAAGGATATCTACTGCGAAAAACCGGTCACCAAGAACATCGCCCAAAGCCTGATCCTCAAGGAAACCATGCGTCGGACCGCGCGGGTCTTCCAGGCCGGAACGCAACGCCGCAGCCTTCCCCACTTCGCTTTTGCCTGCGAACTGGCTCGCACGGGCAAGCTCGGCAAGCTCAAGGAGATTCACGCGCATCCTGCCGGGATGGTACCGAGCGTGAGCGGGTGGATGCAGGCCGAACCGGAGCCCAAAAAGGAAGTGATCGATTGGGACATGTACCTTGGCCCCGCTGCCTGGCGTCCCTTTAACGCCAAGCAACTCGATGGTTTCAATTTCGAAAAAGGGGGCGGTCTGGTCGGCGGTGGGATTCTCGAATGGGGTTCACACTGCGTCGACCTATGCCAATGGGCCATCGGCGATGCTTCGGTACCCGTGGAGTACAACCCGCCAAAGGATGGCAAGATCGTTTGCCGCTATGCCGACGGCGTCGAACTGATAGTCCGTGAGACGGGCTGGCTTCCGCTGGGATCGTGCCCCGTCAAATTCGTAGGGGAAGGTGGTTGGGTCGAAGCAGGCGATAGCGGCAAGCTGGTCCTCAGCTCCCCTGCTCTGCTCGCGGGCCGCAACGTCGAGGAAATCGACGGTTACCCGGCAACGTTCCACGTTCGCAACTTCCTCGACTGCGTAAAGACGCGCAGCCAACCGCGAACCAATGCCGATGCCGCTTGCAACGCCCACATCGCGTGCCACGCGGCGAACATCGCGCTGGCCCTGGGGCGAACGGTGAAATACGACCAAGTGAAACACGAGTTTGTGGGGGACGAGCAGGCTAATCGCCTGCGATCGGAAGCGCTGCGAGAGCCCTGGCGGCTGTAAGCCGCTGCTTCGCGTCGCTTGATTCATTCACTCCACATTCAGGACCTACCCATTATGTTGAAAACTTTCCTCTACCGATCGCTGTTACTACTTACGATCCTTTCGCTCTCCATTCCGGCAAACGCCCAAGATGGGAACCCGTCGAAGGAAAAAGAGAAAAAACTCATCGCCGTGCTCGCTTCGGATGCCGAAGGGGGCGAGAAGGCGCTCGCATGCAAAGCGCTGGCCACCGAAGGTTCCGCCGAAGCTGTGCCGGAGTTGGCCAAGCTATTGTCGAACGAACAACTCGCCTCGTGGGCGCGGATCGCGCTCGAAGCGATTCCCGGACCAGAAGCGGACGAAGCACTGACCAAGGCTACCGAAACGCTCCAAGGCAAATTGCTGATCGGAACGATCAACTCGCTCGGCGTTCGTCGCCCTGTTAGCGCCGTTGAAGCGTTGAACAAGCAACTCGCCAGTGCCGATGGCGATGCCGCGGCAGCTGCCGCCGTCGCGCTCGGCTACATCGATAGCGATGCCGCCGTGAAGTCGCTCCGCGAAGGGCTGGCCAGCTCCAAGACCAATCGATCGGCCATTGCTGAGGGATTGGTCCTGACCGCTGAGCGTTGGCTCAAGCAAGGCAAGGCGAACGATGCTGCTGCCCTTTACGACGAAGTTCGTGGAGCCGCCGACCTCCCGCAACCGAGGATCGTGGAAGCAACTCGCGGCGCCATCCTGGCTCGCGGGAACAAGGGTATCCCTCTCTTGATCGAGCAACTGCAGGCAAGGGATCGCCAATTGTTTTTCGTGGGCTTGTACGTCGCTCGAGAACTGCCGGGCGACGAAGTGACCGAAGCCCTGGCACAGCAAGCCGCGACGGGCGATTCGGATCGCGCACCACTCATTCTGTATGCTCTGGCCGATCGCCCTATCCCAGCGATCCCGCCGGTCGTTATGGAAATCGTCAAGGCAGGAACCAAGGATGCTCGCATCGCTGCGATTACCCTGCTGGGGCAAAAAGGGAACGATACCAACGTCGGCTCCCTGGTTGCGGCTGCGATCGAGGCCGATTCCGAAGTAGCCCAAGCTGCGAAAGCGGCGCTCAAGGACCTGGCTGGCGAGAAGGTGAATAGCGCCATCACGGCCATGTTGGGCAAATCGGAAGGCAAGACCCTCGCAGTACTCTTTGAAATGATAGGCCAACGCCGAATCGAAGCCGTCGCTGCTGTGGTGAAGGCTCTCGACCACGCCGACCCCAGTGTCCGCGCGGCGGCTTTGACCGCCCTCGGCGAAACGGCGACCAACAAGGAAGTCAAAGTCCTTCTGGCCCGCGTCATCGCCGCGAAGAACAACGACGATGTCCTGGCTGCTCAAAAGGCTCTCCGCGCCGCATGCATCCGCATGCCGGAGCGGGAGCAGTGTGCCGCCGAAGTCGCTGCCGCCTTGCCCAAGGCTTCGGTCGCGGCCCAAACCGACATGCTCGAAACACTGGCCGCGATGGGTGGCCCCAAGGCCCTCGAAACTATTGGCGCGGCGGTTAAGGGGAATCAGCCGGAATTGCAAGATACTGGCAGTAAGCTGCTCGGCGAATGGATGACGACCGACGCCGGCCCGGTGCTGCTCGACATCGTGAAGACGGTGAAGAACAGCAAGTACCAGAACCGAGCGCTCAGCGGTTATCGCCGCATCGCCCGGCAGTTCGTGATGGAGGATGAAGAACGCGCCGCGATGGCCCAAAACGCCCTTGATGCGTCGCTGAAAACCGACGACTACAAGGAAGCCCTCAAGATCCTGGAACGTTATCCCAGCTTGAAAACGCTGCCAGTCGCCATCAAGGCGATCCAAGTGAACGCCATCAAAGATGACGCGACGCTGACGGCGATGTTCGTGGGACAAAAGATTGCCCAAAAGGATGCGACCAATAAGGACGCCGCCCAAAAGCTGCTGATCCAAGCGGGCATCCAGCCTATCAAGGTCGAGATCATCAAGGCCGAGTACGGCGCCCCCGATAAGCAACGCGATGTCACGGGCATCCTGCAAAAGCTCGCAGGCGACTACCCGGTGGTTGTGCTAGTGAATCCAACCAATAGCTACAACAAGGAGTTCGGCGGCGACCCCGCTCCGAACACCGAAAAGAAGCTCAAGGTGCATTACAAGATCAACGGCAAAACCGGCGAAGCCACCTTTGCCGAGAATGCCACGATCTTGTTGCCTGTGCCGAAGTAAGCTCGCAATTCTAGTTTTGAAACACAGAGGCACGGAGGCCATGGAGGAGGACAATGTTTACTTGTCCAGTACGCCGTGCCTGCTTTGTGTTTCCTTCAGTTTGACTTAAGCTGCCGCCCCAACGGAAATCGACGAGCTAACGCACGCGATCATTGGGGCGGCCATCGAAGCGGAAGCGTGGGATCGTCCCCGGCCGAACGATCGATCGCGTAAGTGTCCTTTTGCGCGGATCAATCCGCTTGTGCGTGTACAGGCGGATCGGCCTGCGTGTTCCAAGAAGGATCGCGGTTCGCAACAACGGGGTCCGAACCGCTTTGATCGGACGCTTCGCCTTCGGGCGTTGGCGCGTTCACGATCGAGGACTCCGCAGGCAACGAGGGGCGAATGTCCCTTCAAGCGTAGTTGCCGGCGGCGGAAAACGTCGATTGATAGCTACCAGGCATCAGGCATACGAGGCCGATTCTACGAAACAACCGCTTCGATCCGCTCGTTGATGCCCGCGGATGGTGCCGCTTCCTCTGCCTCTTCAATGTCCTCCGACTCTTCATTGGCCTCTCCATCATTGGCTTCCTCTGCCTCGCTGGCTTCCTCATCGCCGTCTTCATCGTCCTCGTCGTCTGCGCCAGCTTCTTTCGCTTTGGCGGCTTCCTTTTTCTCCATCCGCTTACGCATTTGAAGGATCATTCTCTCCATCGGCGTCCCTTTGATTTCGGGATCGTTCAGCATCGCTTCCATCCGCCCCTCGAGCAGCTTGTTCGTCGCCGAAGGCTTGGGACCCTTGCGAAGCTTGAGCAATTTGTCGCTCTTCAAGGTCGTGGCGCCGGTCTTCCGCGCCTTCACCCTTGAAACGTTGTTCAAATACGCCTCATAGGCTTCCGCATACTTGTTTCGGAGTTCCTTGGCGTTCTTGGCGACGTATGTTTTCTCTTCGCCCGACTTGCGGTCGATAATCGAAACACGCACTTCGTCGTTCGTTTCGACAATCTTGATCTCGCGATCGTCGTCCAAAACGCTGATCGTACGTTTGCTTGTGGTCGTCGTTTTCCCATTGGTGGTCGAAGTCGACGAGGATTCCGAAACATCGATCTTGTTGCTCGCTCCGGCCGACTGCTGACCATTGCCTTGCTGAACATTCGTGGCGCCCGGACCGGTCACCGTGATGGAAGCGGAACCACCGCCAGAGGCGCTGCCACTTGCCGAGCCGCCAGTCGTTGCGGAGGCAGAAGCGGAGGCGCTGCTCCCTTCGTCTTGCTGCGGGCTTGGCTGCTCCGTTGTTTGTGTTTTCTTTTTGCGTTTGATCTTCGGTTTTTCCTGGCCCAGTGTCCAAGGAGTCAGCACAGCGATTGCGACGATCACGGCCAGCGCCGTGGTCCACAATCCTGGCGTCTTAGAACCAATCGTTCGTTGCATTGCCAAAACCCTTTCGCGAATTGTGACAGAAGCCCCTGTCATGGCGGCCACGCCGTAAAAACGGGCCGAATCCTGTTCGACAAACCCAACTAACAATCGAGCCAGATCGCACGGTGAGCCCCCCGTGCGAGCCAGCGCCATTTCGTCGCAAGCAATCTCTTGAGCCGTTCGATACCGCCAAACCGCCAGCCAAATAGCCGGGTGAAAGAACAAGATCGCCTGGCAACTGGCTACAAAACGGTTCCAGTTCAAGTCGCCGCGAGCCAAATGGGCCAATTCGTGGGCAAAAGCCAGCCGCATTTCGTTCGCGCTGCAAGTCGACAGCCAACTCGCGGGGCAATAGAGAGCAGGCCGAATCCAGTCGGCGACGAACGGGCTCCCTTCGTGAGGCGTGGCGATTAAGTCGGGCCGCTTCCTCAAACCAAAGCGTTGGTAGAGCCCATCGAGTGTGGAAACCGCCGGATCATCGACCACCTGGGTCGTACCGCGGCGCGACTTTTCGGCTCGGCTACTCCCCAGCAAAGCGCAACCGACATTGGCTGCGATGCCGAGAACCCATATGGCGAATAATGTTGGTAAGGTGCGAGATGGTTGCCACCAACTCGTCGGTGATGCTTGGCGTGGTGCGGCCACGCTTTGAGTGCTGGCGACGTTTCCTGCAGTCTCATCTGCCAGTGCCGTGGAACCGATCGAGCTTGAGTGTGCGACCTCCGCGGCCGGCAAAATCGGAAGTTCAATCGCGTAAGGGACAACTGCCGCACCAACTAATTTGACGAACACCAGTCGCCACATCCAACTTCGCCATGACGACGGCATCGATTTCCAAAGCGACTCGATCGCCCACGCCACCGGTACGACCAGCACGGCGGCCACGCTTGCATTGGCGAGCGCGATTCCCCAACTAGAGATTGCGCCAGCAAGTAGTTCGCTCATCACTCGTCTCCTTGCTTGTCTTTTTTCGGCTGCGGTTTCTGGCGCGACTCGAGATCGCTCACCATCGCTTTGAGCTGCTTCACTTCGTCTGGCGAGATTTTGCCCGACTCTGCCAGGTAAGCGGCGAACGGCGAGATCGAACCGCCGAGAACTTGCGAGACAAAATCGCCTACCAGTTGCCGCAGCAGTTCGGCGACAGGTGTCTTGGTCGAGTAATGGTTCACACCATCGATCTTGCGCCGCGAAAGGTACCCCTTTTTCCGCAGGCGTTCGAGCGTGGTGAGAATCGTGGTCCGGGCCTGGCCCGTTGTGTCGGCCACGTGATCGACGACGCCTCGCACCGTGACGGGCTGCAAGCGGCTCACCGCCTGGAGCAGCTCGAGTTCAATCTTTCCCAGAGATCCCGAGGGAGGTTTCATACGGCAAAAACCTGCAAGAGCGACAAGTGACTATCGATGTAGTCAGATCCTACGGGAGACTACAAGAGTAGTCAATACTTTTTCTCTTCGCCGCCAAGAATCGCTGAAACCTCCTCTTTTCGGGCATTTGGGCCACGACAGGACCAATCATGTGGCCCAAAGCGATGCCTACTTCTGTAGTCTTTTTTTGTTAATCTTAGGCGTCGCATTTACCTCCGTTTTCCCACTCCGATTTGTTTATGTTTCAACGTATCGTCGAAAAATATCGCGGCGCGCACTGTGTGGTGATTGGTGCCGGGGGCATTGGAACGGCCATCGCGACGAGCCTGGCTAGCGCAGGAGCCAAACTGACGATCGCCGATGCCAACATCGCCTCGGTCGACAAACTGGCCGCCTCGCTGGGAGCGGCAGTCGTTGCCAAGCAATCGCTCGACGTTCGCACGCACGAAACGGTACGCGCATTTTTCGCCGCGATTGAACAGAGTGTCGGCCCGGTCGATTTCCTCTTCTATACGGCAGGCGTCCTGAACATCGAGCCCTTCCTCGAAACGTCGCCCGAGGCGTGGGACAAAGCGATCGCAATCAATCTGAGCGGAACGTTCCACTGTGTGCGCACGGTCGCCGAATCGATGGTCCGGCGCAAACGAGGCAGCATCCTTTTGCTCGGTTCGATCGCTGGGACAAAAGCACGCTCGGGCACTCGCGTTAACCCGGTTTACAACACGACCAAGGCGGGTCTGGCGGCGTTCGTCAACGCGACCGCCATGCAGTTGCGGCCTCACAGCGTGCGCATCAACTGCATCTCGCCTGGTCCCACGGCAACGCCGATGATGGCGATTCAACCCGAATCGGTGAACCGCGCGGTCGACGAGATCGCCCTCGATGGCCGTATGAACCAGCCGGACGACATCGCAGAGGTTGCCCTCTTCGTTGCCGGGCAAGGAAGGTTCACCGGGGAAGACGTCCCCGTCGGCGGCGGACTCGGGTTAGGCGGATAGCTCGACGCTTAGGCGAGCAAATCCTGAATCACGTGCCCGTGCACGTCGGTCAATCGCCGGGCGATCCCATTGTGATAGAACGTCAACCGCGTGTGGTCGATGCCAAGCAAGTGTAGCGCCGTGGCATGGACGTCGTACACGTACGTCACGCGATCGGCTGCCTGGAAGCCGATTTCGTCGCTGGCTCCGTAACCGACGCCCCCTCGAACTCCGCCGCCAGCCATCCAGAGGGTGAACGCGCCGGGATTGTGATCGCGCCCCTTTTGTTTCCCTTGCATGAAGGGCTGTCGGCCGAACTCGGTAGTGCACATCACCAGCGTTGAATCCAGCAGTCCGCGCTCCTTCAAATCGCCGATCAGCGCCGCCGCGCCGGTATCGAGAACGCGTCCCCAATAGCCGTGGTCCCGCTTGAGGTCTTCGTGTGAATCCCAATTGGGACGAATCGGTTTCTTGCCGGTGTTCTCCGATCCGCAATAGATCTGCACGAATCGCACGCCTCGCTCCACAAATCGGCGCGCCAGCAAACACTGCCGTCCGAACGGGCCGACATCGGGATCGTTGAGCGCAAATTGCTCGTGTGTGGCTGCCGACTCTTGCGACAGATCGACGGCCTCGGGGGCCGATAGTTGCAGCCGCGCAGCCAGTTCGTACGACGCGATACGCGCTTCTAGCAGCGAATCGCCGGGCCGCTCCTGAGCGTGCTCCCGGTTGAGTTGCGCAAGGAACTCGCGTCCTGCTTTTTCGTCGCCTTGATGATTGCCGGGAAACAAATCGGCCACCGGCGGCTTGGCGGCATCGGTTTCGACCACGGTTCCTTGAAACGTAGCCGGCAAAAAACCAGGGCCCCAGTTCAAGACTCCGCCTGGTGGCAAGCCGCGAACGTCGGGCAACACGACGAACGAGGGCAAGTCGTCGGCTTCGCTTCCCAAGCCGTAAGTGACCCACGATCCCATGCAAGGAAAGCCGGGCCGGGCAAAGCCGCTACTCATCGAGAACATCGCCGGACCATGCAACGCCGACTTGCCCGACATCGAGTAGACAAAGGCGAGGTCGTCCGCGCACCCAGCCATCTTGGGAAACAAATCGCTCAGCCAAAGCCCTGATTGGCCATGTTGCCGAAAGGGCCACATACTTTGATTCAATTCGCCGGCGACACCGGCGAAGGTTTGCTTACCCAGTTCCGCATCGAAGGTTTGCCCATGCTTCTGCTGGAGGACCGGCTTGTAATCCCACGTGTCGACGTGGCTCAGCCCGCCTGGGCAAAAAATCTGGATTACTGCTTTGGCCTTCGGCTGGTGATGCAATCCCCTGGCGGACCTCTCGTCGGCCAACAAACCATCGCGCGACAGCATCGCGGAAAGGGCCAAGCCGCCGAAGCCGCTTCCCATGGCGTCAAGCAACTGACGGCGCGATACGCGTTGATTTAAGCTCTTGTTGCTAGTCGACATAGACGAACTCGTTCGCATTGAGCAAGATTCGGCACAATTCTTTAAGGCCACTCGTCCCCATCAACTTGGTCGCTGCCGCCTTCTCGCCCGGACTTGGCGCGCGTCCAAATGCATTGGCAAAGGCACGCTCGATTTGTTGCGGTTGGTCACCGGGAACTTCTGCTTCGATCCGCTGGGACATTCGGCCTGCCTGGTCGAGCATGAAATCGTTGTTGAGCAAGGCCAGCGATTGGACGACCGTCGTCGTCGTATTTCGGGTGGGCGTCAGGCTGGCCGGATCGGGGCAATCGAGTGCCGCCAGAAAACGATGGGTGGTCGTCCGAACGACAAAGCGGTAAATGCTGCGCCGCCACAGTTCCGGCCGGTCAGGCGTGATGTATTTGTAAACGGGCGCATATTCCTCTTCGTAGTCGAAATCACGAAAGCCGGGTCCGCCGGATTGCTGGTTCAGGCAGCCCGACGCGAAGAGGACGGCATCGCGCAGCGCTTCTCCTTCGATCCGCCGCGGATTCATTCGCCACAACAGGCGATTGCTGGAATCGAGGGCGTCGCCGTCGGTGTGATGCGTGGATTTCTGGCGATACGTCGCGCTCGTACAAATCAGGCGTTGCAAGTGCTTGATCGAACCATCGTTGCGGAGCAGTTCGGCAGCCAGCCAGTCAAGTAACTCCGGATGCGACGGGAGCCCGCCACCCAGCCCGAAATCGCTCGGCGTGTCGACCATTCCGACGCCGAAGTGATGCTGCCACAACCGATTGGCCATCACACGCCAAGGAAGAGGATTGCTCGGGTCCGTCAGCCACATCGCAAGCGCCTTGCGACGGGACGATTCGTCATCGATGGCGAAGGAATTCCCAAATGGGGCCACTTTCACGCAACCAATGGTTCCTGGCGAAACCTCATCCAGTGGCGCTTCCGGATTGCCGCGCTTGAAAACGTACGACTTGGGAGGCGACTGCGAAACGGCTGCATAGACTCGTTCCGTCTTGCTCGGCAGTTTGTCGAGCGCCTCCTGTTTGGCTGCGACTTGCCGCTCGATCTCCTCTGCCTGTTGTCGTTCCTCAGGTGACAGATTCGTCGCTTCGCCTAGGATGCGGAGCGTCGGATCGCCAAAGAAGACCTGGTCGAAGCCGATATCGTTTCCGCCATCGGTCGCCACCAGCGTTAGGAATCGCGCCTTGGCGGAAATGGGCAGCTTCAATCGGGTGGAGCTCTTCGGCCCAAGATGGCGATGCTCCCAGGCCAATTCGCCATCGCAGTAGATCCGAGCGTCAGCCCACACTGCGTCCAAGTTATCAGGCCGGCCGCCGTAACCCACCACCGTATCGAAAACGAATTCTGTCGCGCCGGTCGCTTCGCGGATCGGCTGTACGTCGAACGTAATCCCTGCATTGGCGTGAATTCCGATCTCGCTGTGCGGATCGACGGCGTAGTCGATATCGTCGATCTTCGACGTCTTCTGCGCATTCACCGGTCCGTGGCGGATTACGTCCCAAGCGACGCCGCTCGTCTTAGGCAAATCGGTAACGGCCAAGCCCGTCGACGAAATGACAACCTTCGCACCGTCAGCGCCGTTGGGAACGAACACGCCGTCGATCAAGGGATGCTCGGCCGTTTGAAAATGATTGGCTATGCCATCGACGTTGCCCCGTTTCTCGACCGTCAGTTTGCCGGTCTTATGATCGATGCCCCAATCGCGTCGGCCGTCGCCGTAGCCGCTACCGCCGCCGACGATGTCGGCCAGATTCAGCGACGTCTTTCTAAGTCGAGCGAGATCGCCGCGTAGCTTGGCGATTTCTTGTTGGAGCGTGGCCCGCCGGTTGCTGATCGATTCCGTTTCGCCCGGCGTCACATCGCGATCACCACGGGTGACGCCGGCGAACACCGCCGTCAGGCTGTAGTACTCCCGCTGCGAGATGGGGTCGAGCTTATGGTCGTGGCAGCGAGCACAGTGAATGGTCACGCCACAGGTTGCCGTCATCACTTGCGCGACCATGTCGTCCAGGTCGTCCGCGCGGGCGGCTCGCTTGAGCGTAGGACTTGGCGTCTCGGCTTGCCCGACAAAGTCCCATGGCCCGGCGGCCAGGAAACCGGTCGCGATCACAGCCTCGGGATTTTCTGGCGCAATCGCATCGCCTGCCACTTGTTCGGCGAGAAATCGCCCGTATGGCTTATCGGCATTGAATGCATCGATAACGTAATCGCGATACCGCCACGCGTTCTCGCGAATCTGGTCCCGCTCGAAGCCGTGCGTGTCGGCGTAGTGCGCGATGTCGAGCCAGTGTCGCGCTTGCCGCTCGCCGTAGCGTGGTGACGCCAACACACGTTCGACTAGCCGTTCGTAGGCAAGAGGCTGGTCGTCTGCCTCAAAAGCAGCAACTTCTTCAAACGAGGGTGGCATCCCGAGCAAGTCGAACGACAGCCGCCGGATCAACGTGCGACGATCGGCCTCGGGCGAACGAGAAAGCCCCTTCTCCCGAAGTTTGGCATCGATGAACGCGTCGATCGGATGATCGATGTTTCCTCCGTGGGGCGGCAAAACGTGGCGAAGCGGCTGCCAGGCCCAATGCTCGCGCCGCTTATCTACGGCCGCGGCCCGATCGGCATCCGTTTCCGGCCAGTTCGCTCCTTCGGCTACCCAGCGTGTTATCAATTCAATTTGTTGTGCCGTCAACCGCTCGCCGTCGGGGGGCATCGCATCGTCGTCGGTGCTGGCAATACGTCGAACGAGTTCGCTAGTTGAAGAGTCACCCGGCTTGATGATCGGCCCCGAATCACCGCCTGCAAAAGCCAGTGACCGGGCATCGAGCCGCAGTCCGCTTTTGTGTGTCGCCGGTCCGTGACACTTTACACAATGATCGACCAGAAGCGGCCGAATGTCGCGTTCAAAATCGACTGCTGGTGGTTCGTCGGCCGCCGCGACGCCGAAGATGGCGAGCCATCCCAAGATACAAAGAGTGACTTGGCTTTTCGGCGCATAGGCCATGGCTGGAGTGCACATCAGGAGGTGGGCGAGTCGAATGACTGGGATCAGCGATCCAGTATCATTCTCGCTTGCGATGTGACCAACTTCAAGCAAGCGTTCCCCCCCGTCAACGACGATCGCCCGCGGGTTGCTCTTCCTGATGTTCCGTGGTTGCATGTTCGCTGGCAACCGGCACTAAAAGATGCAATTTCTCTCGCTGCTTAAGCAACTCGACTGCTGCGTGGTAGCGTGAGGTTACGCCAGCTTGCGGCCAAATGCCACCCAAGACCACCAGCGCCGCCAGCGAGAGGACCGCGACCTGCTCGCGACGTCCCAGCGCCAACGAGACCGACGACTCGTGCACGGTACCGGTAAAGAGTCGGAAATAAGCCCGCACTACCGAGATGCCATTGATCGTGGCCGCCAGGACGACCAGTGCGCCAAAGTAAGGGCGCTCGGTCACGGCGGCGTCGACGAGCAACTCGCCACCGACAAAACCAGTCGTTCCGGGAAAGCCCACGCTGGCCACCCCGGTCAAAAAGAAGCAAACGGCCAGGGCCGGCGTGTGGCCATACAAGCCATGAAACGCGTCGAGCTTCAATCGGCCGCGGCGGGCTTCCAGGGCGCGGAGCGTTAATCCGAAGCCGCACAGCGATAGCGCCGTGGCAATCCATAGGGAAAGCGCGCCGGTCACCGCGATGGGCGCGTCGAGGTCCAAACCCGCCATGACCAGCGAGGCGTGGCTTAACAGCAGAAAGCAGAAGAATCGCCGCGCATCGGTTTGGACCAGCGACATTCCAGCCGCGTACACAGCCGTAAACGTGGACAGGACGCCGATGATCGATAGCACATTGTGCGACGCCGTGGGATAGAGGAGTCGCACCAGCGTAAGGGCGCCAAACAACGGAGTGCAAAATAAGAGCGACGTTCCAAACGTGGCCTTTTCGAACAGGTCGGGCATCCACAAATGAAAGGGAAACGTGCCGCTACGGACCAACACCGCGATTGCCAAGGCGGCTACGCCGATGGTCGCGAATGGCCCTCCCAGCGACATCATGGTCTGCCCCACGATCAATAAGATCGCAAACAGCCCCATGAAAATCATGTAGACGCGCGAACATCGCCCGCGCGATTGAATTTCGAAGAACGGCGGGATGCACCCCAGGACCAGGAAGACCACTAAGATCCACGGCCGATGCGGGTTGACGCTCAAGGTTCCCAGCGCCGCCGCTTCGCCCACGAGCATCCAGGCAAACGAGAAGCGGCGAATTTTCGTTTTGAGTGTCGTGAAGGTCGTCAAGAAGTACAGCAGTGCCACGCACGGCAACAGTGGCGCGTTAAGTTGGTCAAGCAAGAACAACTCGTCCTTGAAGATCAGCGACATGAAGTGCCAGGTATCCTCAGCCTCCTTGGCATGAATGAGGCCGAAGTCCTGCCACTCGGCGACGGTGCTCAACAGCGACAGACCGGTGATGAACACGCACCATTGCCGCGCGGCATAGCTGTCGCGAACGCGCGACAGGACCGCCGCGCCGAGCAATGGAATCAAGATCGACAGTTCGATCCAGGGGAAATGGAGGTCTTTCACACCAGATCCTCCAACATAGTCGAACGCGGTTGCCGCGACTCGTCTTCCTCCGGCTGTGATAAAAGCTTAGTGGCTTGTTTTTCGAAGCCGTCGCAAGACCGAAAAAGAGCCAGCAAAGGCTCCACAAAAAATCGCTTCAGGGCGTTGTCCAAAAAGCCTCGCTCCATAGCGAAACGGTACCACGCCAGATTTCCACTCTTGGAAGCGCGAGCCACCCACGAGCCACTGCGGGCCTCCGGCAAACGGCTGCCAATGGCGTCTTCCATGACTCGATAGTCGTACAGAATCGTGGGCGCTCTCACGAGTTGCAGGGTTCGCCAGCAGCCATGGCCGAGAATGTGAAGCAATGCCCAGTAACGAATTCCAAACCCAACGCTTTCCCAAGGAGTCGGTCCCAGGGGAGCGGCATCCGAATGGGCAGTTCCTGCCGACCACCGGGCCAACGCAACCACCACGCTGGCCAAGCCGATCTCGGCGACGATGATCCCAACCTGCGTCAACGATGCGAACGATAGCGCGCATTTGATATCGCACTGCACTTTGCCCGCGTAGTTGGCGAAGATCGCTGAAATCAGGCCGATCGCCACCACGATGAGCGCCAGCGCCAGCGACGCATCAAGCAACGGACTAAACCGCAGCAGCAGATAGGCCCCCAGGTGGACGCTCAGCGCGCCGTAGAAAACGGCGCTCGAAGGTGTGGGACCCTCCATCGCCCGCGGCAGCCAGCCGGAAAATGGAACTAGCGCCGATTTTCCCGCGGCCGCCCACACCACCAGCAAGCCGACGATCAGGACCCGTGCCGGAGTCATGGCCGGCGTCGGATCGACGCGGCCCGCCGGCCACGGTACTTGGCCCAAAAAGCTGGCAAAATCGCCATGGCCTTCCACGTGATGCAGGGCCACCGCCGCCAACAACAGGGCAGCATCGGCGACTCGATAAACCACCCACACGTGAAGGCCATTCTTCACGGGCGATTGCCGGTCGTGAAAAAATGCGACCAGCAACGCTGACGAAAGGCCTACCAGCTCCCAACCCGCGAAGAGCGTTTCGATCGTCCCGGCAAGAGTTGCAACCACGATGCCTAAGAGGAACATCGAGTAAAGCAGGAAGAACCGGGCGAACGCGTGCTCGCGGTGCATGTAGCGATTGGCGAACGCGCCGACCGTACCGCAAAGGACGAGCGACAGAATCACGAACGGGACGGACAAACGGTCGAACACAAACTTCACCGCGAAGGTGAAGTGTTCATCTTTGATGGAGATCCAGTTCCCTAACTGCACCACAACAGGTTTGTCGTCGTGGGTTAACATAAACCCGAGCACCGCCAGTGCAGCCAGGAGCGCAATAAAGGTGCTCGTTTGCACGAGCCGTCCGATGACTCGCTCGGGAAGCTGCCACGATACCAGGGCCGCAATCCCCAAAATGGCGAAGAGGATCGCAGGCGACAGCAGCACGACCACGCCAATCCGCTGCACGAACAGTTCAAAGTCCAAAGCAGTTGCTCCTCCCAATGGTCCGAGGCCTACGGTTCGAGCCGAGCGAAGCCGAGATGTTCCCGCCGACCACGATACCAGTCGAGGGATGAGGGAGTCGACGGCAGATGCGTTTTCGTCGGCCGATACGGGAGGTATTTTCCTTCGCGATAGGTCGTCACTGCGCCCGTATCGGGATCAATCAAGGCCAGCCGCACCCACTCGTTGCGAATGATTCGCTCCACCTGGGTGTTGCGTTTCATGATCTTTTCGATCACTTCCGGCCTCGTTTCAAGGAAAAACATCAACCGAAGCGGCTCGTTGATTTCGACCCCTTGCCAAGGCAAGCCGGAGCGCAAGTCGCTCGCCGAGCCGTCCATCACTCCCAACAAAGAGGTTACGTTGTGCGGGAGCTTGGTTCCCGAACCCCAACCCGCCGAATCGATCGTCGAGAAGTAGTACTGCAAGTTAATGCCCGAGCAAACGGGAATCACTGCCGAGAGGATCTTGCCAAGCGTGGTCCCATCCTCATCGTCTTGATGAGGGTCGTACGACTGCATGAAGCACCGACGATCCATGTAAAGACCGCGAGTGATCGAACGTCGGCCGACCACCGTCATGCCGTTGGTCGCATTGCCGAATTCCGGCCGGGTTTGCGCCAGGTCTTGGGAGCGCCCTTCAACGTGTTGAAGGGCCTCTTCCGGAGATTGGTCGAGCGGGGCGGAATCGAATCGCCGGCACCGCTCGTGAGCGTTCCTTTCGCAGGCCTGCGCAAGTAAGGCGCGGGCCTCGTCGAAATCCTTCAGGTATCGCCGCGGAAGCAAATCGAGGTCCGAGAAAATGATTGCGTCGGCGGTCGTGTTGTGCCAACCGCCAATGAACACCGTTTCGCTTGGGATCGACAAGCCCCGCGACGCCAAGATACTGCGAACGCGCGGATCGTTCAGAATCACCGCCAGCGCCCGCGCGTTGGGGCCGCCGATGCCCCCGGAGCACGCTCCGCAGTCGTAACACGATTTGTGGGGGTTGTTCAAACAAAACGCACCGTGGCCAAAGAACATCACCAGCCGCGCAAACTTCGACGTCAGGCCGATTTGCCGCAGCAAATTCTCGCCCAGGGCCGCCATTTCTTCGACGCTAAAGCCGATCCCGTCTTCTTCCTTGGAGGGTGTATCCCCTTCCCTTTCGATGACGAGCCGCGTCACGGGAGGCGGTTCGACGAAGGCGTTCATCGCATTGAGAATGCGCGACGTCCAGCGTGGAAAAAGGACCCGCGCGATCAACGGGATCGACGCTAGTACTCCCAGCGAACCGGTCAGCACTGCGCCAAACGGCGCAGTAAACGTCCCCTGGTGGACTTCGTGCGAGGCTTTGCCGAGCACACGCCGCGTTTGCGTGCGTTGTTTGTGAGCCTCGACCAATGAGTAGACCACCTCTTCGGTCACCCAGTGTTTGGGCCGAACCACAATGGGACAAAGGGTCGTGAAGGTTGCATCCGCGACGCCGCGAAAGTACATCGGAATGCCGAAAAAACCCGGCGCTCCAAAGGTCTCGAACTCCGGCGCCGTCTCTTCTAAGTGGCGGCGAAACGATTCTTCCCGCGTATCAATGCAGAACACCGCTTGGAACTTGGGCATCGGCGGCGTCGGTTTGACGCTGGTCGCATGGATCGCGATCGCATCGAGCGCGCGGATGTGGTAGTTGCGCTCAAACGCGTGATGCATCACCTTTCGGCGTTCGTAGCTGGAAAACCGTTCGATCTCCCCCAGCAGCGCACTCCATTGAAAGTCTGACAGCTCGAACAGGAAGGGAGGTGTCCATCCCAAGAGCTGGGCCAGCTGAAAGACCTGGAACGCGAGCGGCTCGACCTTGTAGGGCGTGGCCTTGGAGGCCTCGTACCATGCGTGATGGCGCAGCTCCGCCAGCGGTCCGTTCCAGTGCATCTGCGCTCGAGCGATGTATTCCGCAGCCAGGCGTTTAAGCAACAATCGCACGGCCACGAATTCGACCAGCGTGCCAGCGGGGACGTCCTTGGCGACCCGATCCCCGCGGACTTCCATTTGCCACAGCGTGCCCGCCCAGCCTTTGAGAGCGAGGGTGGTGGCCGGTAGAAAGTCTTCCCATTCGATCGGTGGAACGCCTAGCAGCTGCAACGATTCGGCGGCCGACTCGAGCGGGGTCAGGCGTCGCTCCGAAATACTGGCCAGCGCTTCAGGCAACTTCTCCATCCAGGCGGGTAACGGGCCGTTACCGCTACGATAGAGTTGGGAAAAGGCTTCGAAGAATCCCGCCTCGCGAAGCGGCAATTTCCACTGCGCGAAGCCTTGGTCCGTAAATGCCGCGCAGAACTTGATCAAGGGATCAGCGATCCACTCGTCCATATCAATCTTGGTCGCAGCCAGGAGCACGTCGCGATGACGCAACAAAGGCATCGGCACTGGCGGCATGGCACGCCGGCGACGGACGCCGTCACGACAAACTCGCCATAACGCTTGAAGGGAAAAGGCTTCCCAATCGCTCCGATCCCATTCCTGAACGGCGTCGGCGCCAAACCGAACAAACAAGTCGCCCACCGTTGATTGAAAACGACTTGCGGCACGATCGGATGTAGAGTTGCTCGTGTTGGGCGCTGCATGAGCGCCGTTCACACGCTCGTCCAATTCGTGCGCGTCAACGCGATCGGAACGGCTTTCTGTGGGCGCGCCGCCGGAGGCTTCGCTGGCGTGAGAAATTGCCCAGGTCCGCGTTTCCTCTAAGAATCGATCTCGCGTGGCGGGCGTCGCTTCGGCCCGGATATGGCGCAAAGCATCGGTCTCGGCGACGAACCAGCGCAGCTCCTCAGCCGTCGCCTTGGCAATGGGGTGCAGCAGCATCGTGCGGAAGAGATCGATTCGCTTGCAAGTGCCGCCAATGGATTCGCTTGCGGTCTCGCCCAAGTAATCGAGCAACTCGCCTTCGACGTCTTCCAACGTGATGCGGCCGGTCTCAATCGCCTTGTGGTAGCGGTCTTCAGACCAATAGGGCTGGCAGCCAAACAACCGCCCGCCGCGTCGCACGCCTTCGTCAAAGGGGACGTGCTCGAATGCCTCGAGTGTGTTCAGGAACACAAAGGCCGTGATGGGACCTTGCGCCGGCAAGAGCGATGCAGCATTGCTAATCGCAACACGAAGACGGTCCAAATTGTCGGGAGAGGGGCTTGCGGAAGACGTCAACGATTCTCCCGACGACGAAGTTGCGGCGGAATCCATACCCCTCCAACATCAACCAAACAACATATGCAGTCACTAGGTGGCGTTAAGCATAATGCTTGCCTTACGGCCGGTCGCGACCAGGTTGGCACGTGAACATTACAGATCGTTCAGGTTGCGGCTTCGAGCAAGCTTGTTTAGGCCTTTCGCTGATCGTCAACCTGTGTTTTAAAACCCGAAATCTCGTTGTCTACAAGTTGAATCGTTTTGGTCTTGGCCCCGATCCGAATCGCCGTCCGGGTGGCGGGACCGCGCCCATCGGAGACGACGTTCCTCTCCAGAACCACGTCCTCCGTTTCTCCCTGGACTTGGATGGCCACGGCGTCCGCCGACCGGCCATTGTCGATCCATTTGTTCCTGACAAATCGGTTCCGGTGGGGCGAAAAGGATCGCGAGGCTTCGTCGCGGAAGTGGAGCCCGTGATCACGGCTCCCTTCGATAACGTTGTCGACAACCAGATTCTCGACATCGCGGTGACCGATGGAGACGCCCACGCGGTTGTCGACCAGCCGGTTCCGTTCCGCCAATCCGTAGCGCACGCCCCAGCAGAAAAACAGGCCGATATCGTTGTTTTTCAACTCATTATCGCGCATGATCGGCCGCTGCGAACCGGAGCCCGGATGCAGCCCCAAGCCGACGTGATCGTGGCTGCGACATTTTTCGACCACCATGTCGTGGCAGATTTGCCAACTGATGCCGTCGCCGTTGTAGTCATGGGCGGTCACTCCTTGGATCCGCCCCTCCGCGCAGTCTTGCAAGAAAATGCAGCCGGCATAATTGCCATCGAGATTGGCGTTCTTCTTTCCGTTTCCATCCAGGCGGATGTTCTCGATCGCGAACTTCGAGATCTCTTCGCCGGTGATGATGGGAAACAACGTCGAGATGGTGGTATCGCCGCGGAGCCAGAAGTTTTCTCGCAACGGGCGATCCAGCTTGAATCGCGCGCCGTCACGAGCCACAAGCGTCCGCTTGCAAACATCAACGCCGCCATTGTGTGGGTCTTTGGTTCGCAGGCAGATGCCGTCGCCGACGTTGAAACCCTTGGGATCGACGAGCGTGACTTCTTGGTCGTACCAGTCGGAATCGTCGGCCAACTTGGTCTCGATGCTGGGCGACTTGATCAGGTGGGTATCGTCTCCTTCCCCTAGGATCCGCACTCCACTCCGCAGCCACACGGCGTTACGCAGTTGGTATTCGCCCCCGGCGACGTGAACCGTCCCTCCGCCGAGGCGAGCGACGTAGTCGACCGCGGCTTGCAGGACTCGATCGGTTGTTCCGTTGAGATCCGCGTTCTTATGGCCAACGCGAATGGTCAGCCGCTCCTTCCAATCGGGCTCAACCCGAGAGTCGCCCGAGGTCGAGCGGGCGTCTCGGACCATTGGCGGTTCATGGCCTAACAAGGACCGGCAAAAGATGGTTCCGGCAATTCCAGCCACAAAAGTGCGCCGGGAGCTTTTCCAGGAAGACATGACACTGGACTCCGCTTTTTTTGATTTCGACTTTCGAGAGGCTTACCGCATCGAAACCCATCCAACTTCCCTTTTCAATCCCTAGTGAAATGCTGTTCACCGAATCAAATTTCCACATCGAGCACCCATTTTGTGTGCGGTATGGCGCGAAACGATTCAGTTTTTGGATGGGGGCGCGGGATGGCTTCAAAATAGCGTTTTTTCGGTACTTTTGCCTGACGATCGCGTTGTATTACTTATCGCAGTCGGCAGGTCTTACCCACACCACAAATCTATTGTGGGATTTGGCTTGCCAATTAAGATCAATAGGGATGGCTTGATCCGCGCCACCGTGATCTTTGGGCAATTTTGACTCGTTGAGCGCAATTGGGCTGACCTCCACGCCAGTAGTTTTTGAGACCGAACCATCCGCGACCCTCTCCGCATTCAGGGCTGATACTCCATGTGGCCAAACTGGTTTCACTCCTTCCGTAAGCCGACCTCGAACAAAAAGCGCAAGAGCAAGCGCGGGACCAACCGGCTGAAGGCGGAGTTCCTTGAAGATCGCTCGATGCTGGCGACGATTTCGGGCTACGTCTGGGACGACTTGAACTCCAACGGGATTCGAGACACCACGCAAATCACGTTTCAGGGGACTACGCCCGTCGTCGTGATGATGGTCGACGTCTCTGATACCGCGGAAGGTCTGTTGTCGAGTGGCCCCATCCCTGGCTCAAATGTTGGGGACGTGAATGGCGACGGCAACGCCAACTCGGCTCTCGACAATCAACTCTACGCCTACATTCAGCTCAACCGTAAGTTAATCGCAAGCGGTTTCGGCCAGACGGGACGTGTGATCCTCGTTGGCTACGGTACGGACGACCAGATTGTCGACTTTGCTCGGGACGACTTCCCTGATCCTCGCGATCCGACGATCTTCGTGGAGAATATAAAACTGTTTGCGACCCCAGCGGAGGACCTTAACGGCGACGGTACTTCCGATGTGGAGCAAATGCTCCGGAAATTCCGAGTCGGCTTTGTTCCGCAGAACGGGGCCGTTGGCAACCCAGTCGACAACACCACTGCTCCCGGTCCTGGCGGCTTCGATCCAAACGATCCGCTCACAATCAATTTCGGCTCACCCAATTTCCTTGCCGTCGACTCGGGCGGCCTGGATTACACCGCGGCCCACTTTGACGTCGTTGCGAGGGTACTACTTACAGAACCACTCATCCCCACTCCTTCGGGTTTTTCCGTAGCGGCGCTACCTGATCACGGCGATCAGATCACGTTCATAAATTTTGCGACTCAAGCGCTCGCCAATATCGACTACATGGACGTCGGCCAGGCAAACAACGTACCGCTGGTGAAGTCGGCGGGCGCCGATTATTTTGCGTTCGGACTTGGTGTTGTGTCGCTGCTCGATAGGACGATTCTTCTCCCGCAATTGCAATTGCTCAATCAAAACGCGAGGATATTAAATAACTACGCAGAACTCGAGGCATACGTCTTCGGGTCGCGGTTCACGGAGCCCGGAGTTGCCCAGGCTCAAGTTTACATCGATGCCAATAACAACGCCCGGTACGACACAGGCGAGCGTATTGTCACGACATCGGCAAATATTGTGGGTACGCCGCTCGATGAGAGCGGAAACTTCGCCTTTACCGGGCTTGGCGTGGGAACCTACATCGTCCGGCAACTACTGCCACTCAATTTCACACAAACCTTCCCGTCCGCTGCCTTTTACCGCGTTGTGATCACGGCAGCGACGCAAACGGTCACGAACATCAACTTTAGCCGAGCACCCAACAACACGTTCCGCGGCTTCGTTTTCAACGATGCCAACGACGATGGCGCCTTCACGTTCGGTGAGCGAGGGCTCGCTAACGTCAAGGTTTACATTGACGTCAATAGGAACGGCCGCCGCGACGCGAACGAGCCCACCGCCGTTACCATCCGCGACATCGCGTCAACCACCACGTTCAACGAAGCGGGGCAGTACTCCTTCACGAACGTTGCACCGGGAACTTACATCATCCGTGCCGAGGCCCCGACCGGCTTCGCCATTTCGTCGCCGCTATCCACCACAACGGCCCCGCTAGGAGCAAATGTGGTAGCCGGCGGCTTGGCGTGGAGGATCACTTTGCCGGCGCTAAGGCCAAACGGGACGCGCATTAGCACGATCAGCGGCCTCGACTTCGGCGCCGTTCAAGGAGCCCGTGCACCAATCGTCACGACCTCAACGGGTATTACGACGTTTACGGAAGGGCACTTGCCGAACGTACACACTCTCGTCGACCCGAGCATCGTCATCGATTTGCGCGGGCTCGCCACAACGAAGGGCGTGCAGCTTGTTGCTTCAATTATTCAAGGGGGCGACTTTGCCGATATCCTTTCGCCGCTGACCGGGGGCGGAATCACCTTTACCCAGGTTGGTGATCCAAGTTTCCCGCAATGGCAGATCCTCGCCAACGGCGTCCTGATTGGCATCGCGGAAGGCGGGCGAGATTCGTCTCCGCTCGTGATGACCTTCAATGCCCGCGCCAGTCAGGCCCTGATTCAAGCCGTTGCGCGTCGGATCGAGTTCATCAACGATGACCCCAATTTGTCGAACGTCGACCGCATCGTTGGGTTCCAGATCGTTTTGCCGAGCGGACAGGAAAGCAACTTGCCCGTTAAGTTCATTCGCGTGATCACGCTCAATAGCCCGCCGGTGCTTAGCGACGCGACTCCAAACCAATTTGTTTACCAAGCCGGCGATGCAGCGTTCCAGCTTTTCAACGGCGTCACCATCACCGATAGCGATAACCCCACTAACTACGGCGGAGGCCGGCTTACCGTCACCCTCGGCGGGGAGTCGGTTGGCGTGGCTGATACGCTCACTATCCAAGATTCGCCAGGGTTGCTGGAATTCGTTGACACCGACGACGGAAAAGACATCTATTTCTTCAACGGAATCGACTTCTTGCTGATCGGGAGCGTCAATGCATTCGACCCAGGTACGTCGATGGAAATCCAGTTGACGTCGAACGCGACCCCTGCCATCGTCGAGTTCTTGATCAGCCAAATTCGGTTCTCCACCAGTGACGCAGTCGCTCGCCCGGCGGGCACTACGACCATCACGCTGCAACTCATCGAGAACCAAATCAAGGGTGCGAGCAACACGATCGAGGTAGTTGTCGACGTACAGGGAGCTCCGATCACCGCCCTGGCGATGGCCTTCTTCGAGTCACAAAACATCAAGAAGCGTTAGTCGCTAAGAGGCTCTAGCAAATCGCGCCCCTGGCAGTCCCGATGCGGACGAGGGGTACCGCAAGGTTGATGACAGCCTTGCGGGTGTCGGTGTGGCTAAGCCCGTTCGACTGCGACACGATGTCTATCTACCAGTGCTGAGTGGATTGCTTTTCGAGCAGTGACGCAATTTCAAAATTGATCACTGCCGTTTTGCGGTTAATCTTGCTTTTCAGTAATGCACTAAGTATCTTGCTACGTGAAACTGCCAACCACTGCAAATGTGATCAGGGCGGTTGTCTTCACTGGATTACGCGAGGAAGGTTCCTCGGCGAAACATCAGCGATTTCGGTTGAGAGGATTTGACGAACACCCAAGCAATCTTGGTTCTAAATGTCTTCTTTTCGAACATGAGAACCAGAGGTTCGTTCGTCGCTTCGCTTCGATCTTTCTGATGCAAGTGCCTCGGGCCTCTTTGCATTTTTTTACGGTTGTGTTTCCCCGCGTGAATCGCGAGGTCACTGGGCAAGTGCCCACTTGGAGTGAAGGTATGAAGGGTCGAACTTCTCAGGTGCGATTCGGCAAGGGAAAGCGCTACGGTCGAGGGCAGCGCCTCCGGTTGGAACAACTGGAGCGGCGCGATCTGATGACGGCTTCTCCATTCGAACCTGAGTATGTT
Source organism: uncultured Pirellulaceae bacterium (assembly GCA_964636985.1). GTDB lineage: Bacteria > Planctomycetota > Planctomycetia > Pirellulales > Pirellulaceae > CAZWSX01. The sequence continues at coordinate 135,643 of CAZWSX010000004.1, forward strand.
GCGGATAGCATACCGGTCCTAAGTTCGAGTGGCCGCACTACGCCTGCCGCCGGTCCTACAACCGCCAACTTTCCGCTGTCCAGCATCCCGGTGTTGAACAGCAACCCCTCGGCTGCGGTGACGATCGTTCTCGACTTCGACGGTAATTTTCTTCCCGAATGGTTTGAGTTCACGGATGTCGTCACGCCGGTGTACGACGTCGATGGCGATCGTACTTCGTTTAGCGCGCAAGAGTTGCAGAACATTCGCGACATTTGGGCCAGCGTTTCCGAAGACTATGCGCCGTTCAATGTCAACGTTACCACCGTCGATACCGATATCCTGCCCGACGGAGTTGCGATCAAGATCGCGATCGGCGGCGCTTACACCGATTGGTTTGGCTCAGCGTCGGGCGGTGTGGCACCGATATCCGGCTTCACGATGCCCGATCGCCCTAACGTTGGTTTTGTGTTTCCCACTAATCTTCAAGACGACCCCCACGTCGTGGCCGAGGCCACGTCGCACGAAGCCGGCCATCTGTTTGGGCTTCTGCACCATTCGCTATGGCAGGGAGCCACAAAGCTTCTGGAATACGATCCGGGGACGCCTCGTTGGGCTCCCATTATGGGCAACAGCTATGACTCAACCGTGACGACATGGTCCAACGGACGATCGAGTGCCGGCCCCAGTTCGTTCCAGGATGACTTGGCGATCCTCTCCGGGGCGGTCAACGGATTCGGCTATCGCACCAACTTGATCGGCAACTCTGCTTCTGCGAAAAGCCTGGGCAATTCCGGGGTAGTGAGTGAAAGCGGAATCATTGCCCGAAATAACGACCAAAACTGGTACGAGTTTTCAACCGACGGCGGTAACGTTTCTCTCACCGTCACCAACGCTGAAATCAACCCGAATCTGGACAGCGTGCTGGAAATCCGCGACTTGAATGGCAACGTTGTTTTCTCCGCGAACTCTCCGTTCTCGTTGGATTCGACGCTCAATGTGTGGATGAACCCAGGGACCTACTTCGCGGTAGTCCGAAGTACCGGTGTCTACGGTTACGTTGGCCAATACACGTTAACGGGGGCGTTCCCTCCAAAAACAACGACCACGGCGCCGCCGGAGATCACGGTGACCCAAGGAGGGGCCGACGTCCCCGACGGCGGCAGCATTTCATTCGGGACCACCGCCATTGGTGCGTTCGTGGACAGAACGTTCACAATAAGCAACGACGGGGGGGCCCCTCTCGTGCTGCAAACCCTCGACACGAATCTCCCCGCGGAATTCGCCATCATCGCAAACCTGGGCAAAACGACGCTCGAGGCCGGCGATTCGACTACGTTTACCATTCGCATGACAGCCGTCGCGGCCGGAACATTCTCGGGCGTCATTCACATCGGTAACAACGACACCGATGAGGCGGTTTTCGATATCAATGTTTCGGGAACCGTTAATGCACCGGTTGCCCCGCTGACCCTCGCGATCATCGACAATGGGGATGCTGGTTATACAAGCGGTGGTGCGTGGGCAACGAACGTCGGAGCCGGACGCGCCAACGACTTCTCCTTTGTGCAACCCACGGCAGCCAGTTCGTACGCGCGGTGGACCGCGGTGAATCTGGCGCCGGGAACTTACCGCATTGCGACGTCGTACCCGAACTTTGCCAAGGCGGCCTCCAACGCGAGATTCTACTTTGGCGACGATGTGGCCACTCTCGGTTCAAAGCTGATTAACCAGCGGTTGAAGCCCGCCAGCTTCACCGCGGACGGCAGTCAGTGGCAAACGATCGCCACGGTTACCATCACCGCGGGCCATTCGCAACTTTGGGTCCAAACGAATAACAAAGGGGTGGATGGTTTCGTCGTAGCCGATGCCGTCCGTTTTGAACGGATCTCCGCGCCAAGTCCGATTCTGCCGGCCAAGTCGGCGCCCGCGGTCGCAGCGGCGTCTTCGTCGGCCCTGTTGGCGCAGGTTTTGGCCGACGAGGCCTTCGCTCAATCAGGTCGCAAACGATAGTGCGCTTGCGAGCGGATTCCAAAACAGAGCAGCCGCACGAGGAATCGTGCGGCACTTTGCGTTAGCAGCCTTGGCAACTCTACCGGGTGACGTCTTCGTCGGCTGCCTCCGATGGAAAATGCGGCGGAAGCCAACGACAATAAGCACCTTCCATCTCAGTGATCTTTCCACCCTCTCGCCGGAATACTGTCGATGTCTCGATCCTCGTCGGCCGTTTGTCTTTTGGTCCTAGCCTTGGCATTGTCGGTGACACCTGCTTCGCGGGCTGACGAGCCGAAGCCGGGCAGCTTGGTCCGTCGTGAGTTCGTCTACGAAAAGGCTCCCTTTAAGAGCTGTCACGCTTCGACCATCGCGCAAACATCCGATGGTGAATTCGTCGTCGCATTTTTCGGCGGAAGCGACGAGGGGAATCGAGATGTCGAGATCTGGGTGTGCCGGACGGAAGAAGGTCGATGGACCGAGCCGCTCCGGGTCGCCAGCGGCGAACAGCCCGACGGCACCCGCCAACCATGCTGGAATCCAGTCCTTTATCAGCCCAAAGCAGGCCCGCTGGTGCTGTACTACAAAGTCGGTCCCAACCCGCGCAAGTGGTGGGGCATGAGCTGCGAGAGTGTCGACGGCGGCAAAACGTGGCGCAATCACCAGCGCTTGCCCGACGGTATTCTCGGCCCGATCAAAAACAAAGCCATCGTGCTGGACGACGGCACACTGCTATGCGGTTCGAGCACCGAGGATTCGATGTCGGCTCCAGCCTGGCGGACGCACTTCGAACTCTACCGCGATGGCAAGTGGACACGGACCCAAGACGTGGCCTTCCCCAAGCCGATCAATTCAATTCAGCCCACGATCCTCCGCCATCCGGACGGAAAGCTGCAAGCGCTCGGCCGCACGCGCGAAAAGCGGATCTTCCAAACCTTCTCCGAAGACGGCGGCAAGACCTGGTCGGAGATGACGCTCACTGATCTTCCCAATCCGAACTCCGGCATCGATGCCGTGACGCTCGTCGACGGCCGCCATGCCTTGGTCTACAACCCAACGGAAAAGGGCGAACGGGTTCCGCTGCGCCTGGCCACGTCGATCGACGGAGCCAAATGGACCGATGTCTTTGAGTTTGAAAACCAAGGACCCGACGATGAGTACAGCTACCCCGCCATCATCCAATCGCGCGACGGCAACTTGCACGTCACCTACACCTGGCGGCGTGAGAAGGTCGCGCACGTGGTGGTCGATCCGACCAAGCTGCAACCACTCGGGAAGTGAGCTTTCCATGGCAATCCCGAACGACACAACGCCCGAAGCGGAAGAAGTTCAACTGGAGATACTTCGCCGCAAATCACCGACGGAATTGGTGAACATGGCGCTGCGTCTCTCCAGCCACTTGATGGCCTTGTCCAAAAACGCCATTCGTGAAGCTCATCCTGAATTTTCCGAGCGAGAGGTCGTAGACATGTTCGTCGAAATTCACCATGGAAAAGAACTCGCGGACGCCGTCCGCGAGTATCGCAGGAAACGGTCGAGTGAATAGTTATCCATCGTGCGCCTTGGCGAATACTTCTCGATAGGGTTGCGCAAGACTAACAATCTCGTTAATCGCTTCGCCGGCAGCCTGGTCGCGTTGGGCCATCGTAAGACGGGAATCTTTTTGAACTCCAGCGGAAGGTTGTCGGCTCCGATGCTGATATCGAAATCGCTCGCGGCGGAGACAATCTCCTTAAGATCCGGGTCTTCTCCCGGAAGCGGTTCTTGAGCAATACAGCGCGGCAGTCCCCAACTGCCCACGATTGCGCACGCCAAAGACAGCCCCAAGATCGCTCGCCACCCGTCGAAGCCGCACTGAGAAGCCTTCGTCATGAGTTCACCTAGGAAAATCATTTGCCTCGGAAAAATGAACTTATCTCAAGACAGATTCTTAGCTGACCCCAAGGTCGTGATGTTTCATCGCGGTGCTTTCGCCCTGTTTCGTGAACGCCGGCCCTTACTTTTCGCCCAAGGGGGTGTTGCGGTACTGCTCGTGACATTTTTTGCAGTTGGCTTCGATCCGCTGTACGGACTGGCCAAGTTGCTCGTACGTTTCGTCGTGATCTTCTTGGCTCAACTTGTCGACGCCCGCTTGGAGGGCCAGCGCGGCCGTCTCGGAGTCTTGCAGCATCTCGGCAAAATCCTTGGGCTGCTTCTTGGTTTCATCGAGTCGCAACATTTCGGTGAAATGCTCCTGCAGCAGCAGGACTTCGTGCGCGGCATCGACTTCGGGCTTCCTGGCGAGCGGTTTCCACTTGTTCTCGGCGAGCTTTTTCACGAGATCGAAGGTGTGTTCCAGCACGACCATGGCTTCGGCCATCGGCGGGATTTCGACCGATTCTTGAAACTCGACTTGGAGGGCTCTGAGTTCCTCTTCTGACATCGGCTTGGCGTGCTCGGCCGATTGGTAGAGCCCCTTGTAGTTGGGGCTGGTTCCAGCCAGTTTCAGGATCTCGAGCGCTTGCCCGCGCGGGACCAGGCCGGCCGCGACGCAGGCCGCGCTGGTGGCCGCCGGGCTGCGATGTTTACCGTGATGGCAGTGGATATAGATGGGCCCTTCCAGATCGTGGACCGCCTTGCCGAGTTCTTTCACGCGAGCGTCCGGAATGCCGTCGTATCCGTGCGGCAGGTGAACGTACTTCAGTCCGTACTTCCTGGCGAGTTCCAAGTCGGGCTTGGCACCGTCGACGCTGATGATGGTTTTGATTCCCAGGGCCTTCAACTCGGCGAACGCCTCATCCCCCTCCGGCACGCCGCCCGACGTCACTTTGTCGCACACTCGAATCAGATTTGGCAGGTTCTCGGATTTGAGTTTCTCGAAATGCGCTTCCTTCGCGGCTACGACGGGCAATTCTTTTGCTGTCGCGGCCACGTCGGTTTGGGTTCCGCTGTTTTTTTCGTCCTCGGGTTCCTTAGGTTGCTCCGGCGCGATCTGCGCCGCCGTGGTTTGCTGGGGTTGTGGGGAGCTGATGGGGGACTTGGCGACAGGCGCTTCTTCGGCACAACCAATCAGCGCGACGACGATGATGCCTAGCGTGCAGATTCTCATTGCAAATAGCGCTGCCTCAAGTGTGGTCCTGTCGGAGTGGCTGCCGAACGCGAATGAATTGGACCGAGCCGTTGCCGAGTGCCCCATTCACGTCCCGTACATCATACAACCACGTGCGCCCGCAACGTAGCCTTGTAGCGTTGCTCATGGCGTCCTTCTCGTCGCCCGGTTGAGCCGCAGGGGCGCGAATACGCTTGCCGCAGCCAGTAAAGGCTCCGGCAAGCAATAACCACGTCGCCAGACGCATGCGCCCACTACGCCCTCAGCTATTCAGCGCGCTTAGCCACGGGCGAAATAACGGGTATTCGTTTGGCACGAATGGATATTGTCAGACAGCCGTGAGAATGTCTGCTTTCTTGTCGGAAAACAGAAGAACGAGACCTGGTCCCCCAGAGAAGCGACCGAGCCTTCTTTGGTGGCAGTTTCGATCGACGCGCGTGTCGAAAGTCCGCGCGTCGTGCTGCGAGAAATAACGTGGGTGCGAGCGTCACCGCGCGCGAGTTCAACTCATGAGCGTAGTGTAACGGCGGCCCACTTCGTCCCAATCGATGAATTGGACGAACTTCTCGATATATTCGGCTTTTCGATTTTGGTAGTCGACGTAAAACGCGTGTTCGTAGGTGTCGATGACCACGAGAGGAACGGCCATCCAAAGGACGCCCATCGCGTGCTCGTCGCTCACCACGTTGTAGAGCTTGCTGTTGACTGGATGCCTGACCAACATCGTCCAGCCGGCTGCCTCCTTGGCGGATGCAATGAAGTCCGATGTCCACTTGTCCATGGAGCCGAACCGTTGCTCAATGGCCGAACGGAGTCGTTCTGCTGGGGCTGGCGCCTTGGTGGCTAAGCCATCAAAGTAAAACTCATGTAGCACCACCGAGTTGCCGCGACTGTTGATGAGGCGCTTAAGATGCGCGAATGCCGAAGGATCGGTCGGGCTACCCGACTTGGCTGCTTCCTCAAGTTTGGCATCGGCACCGACGACAGCCTTGAGCGCGCCTCCATAGTGAGCCGTGTGGTGCGGTGCAATCTGCGAAGCGGTTAGGAAGCCAGGGATTTCTTTGTGCTTGAGTGGCTTGAGTTGGCCCGTCACCAAGCCGCTCGTTGAGAAATCAAACTTGGAATGGTCGTCGGCTTCCGCAAAGCCTGCGACGACCAACGAACCGGCGGCTGCGCCGGTCGAAGCGAACAGAAAGTTGCGGCGGTCAAAATCGAACATGGGATAACTCCTTGAGCGGGGCGCGTATTTCTGAAAAGTCGTTCTTATTGCTCGGGACGCATTTCGGCCGCTAGGCGGGCATACAGCGCGTCGTAAACGAGAGCCCCGCGCGCGAGCGCGGTCAAGTCGTCCGGGCTTGTCATGCGGAGCCCTTCGCAGATCTGGTCGAGGCCGGGCGCGATCGGCTCGACCTTGACTTCCTGGACGGTATCGGCCTCATCGATGATCCGCGCGAGTCGATGCAGGACAGGATCGTCCAGTTTGTACTCACGCAAGATTGCGTGAAACGAACAGTGTCCATGATGGTGCGACAATCGCACGCCAGGGATGTCGAACGGTTCGGCGCCCTCGGGAATCGCTCGCGTGCCGGCAGGCACAAAAAGGAACTTGGCTTGCGGATCAATGTGCTTTCGAATGAGCCACGCACAGGCCATCCGGTCGACGCCGACGTTTTCCCACGTGATCCACTTCATTTTCGGTCTCCACCTTCACGAAGGAGCTTTTGCCGCACTTTCTCTCCCAGGTCGCACTGGAAGTAGTCGCGCTCCTTGGCCTGTTGATACAGTTTCGAGAGAGCGGCCAAGTCGCGTTTCTTGCGATTCAAGAGTCGCAGGATCTCTTGGTAGGCGGCTTTGACGGGCCCCTCGAATTGTTCACGCAAGGCGTTGGCATCATTCGCGAGCAGCAAAGTCGATTGATAAAGCGAAACATCGCCGCCAAGTTCCATGATCTCGGCAGCCAACCACTGGAATTGTTCTTGGGTTCGCGGCGTGGCCGGGAGGACCCAAATTGCATCCTGCATCGAGACGGCGCCAAGCTGTTTCAGCTTGCGCCATACGTACACGCGACTTGCCGTCGGCTCTCGCGGAATTCGATAAACCAGCAACAGCCAATTCATCGCGATCTTTCGGGGGTACCTCAGCTACGGACGAACGGGTAGATCACCAATCCAATCAGTCCCGCACCCAGCACGACGAGCGGCTCGGGAAGCTTTTTGAATCGAAGCAGCAAGGCGAGCGTCACGATGCACAGCACGCACTTGGTGATATCAGGAGACCAACCAAGTGGGAACAACGTGCGACGCCCCAGGACGATGACCGCCCCCGCGATGGCTCCTACCGCAGCCGCGGTCACTCCATCGACAAACGCAACGATTCCCGGCCGCTTCCCGTGTTTGCGAAAGTAGGGCGCGGGGATCACCGTGAACAAGTAGCAAGGCAAGAACGTGGCGATTGCCGCCACCGTCGCGCCCTGAAATCCTCCAACGAGAAACCCAATAAAGCCCACCGTGATGACGACCGGGCCCGGCGTGATCATCGCGACTGCTACGGCATCGAGGAACTCTTGATCGTTCAGCCAGCCGTACTCTTTGACGACGCCGCCGTAGAGGAACGGCACAATTGCCAGTCCGCTCCCAAAAACAAACGCGCCCGCTTTGGTGAAAAACAAAAACACCTGCCACAGCTTTTGCCCGTCGGCAACGGGGATCGTTCCAGCAACTGCGGCAACGGGAAGCGCGATGGCCACGGCCGTCCCCTGGTTGGGCTTCAGGAATGTGGGTGGCGCTTTCACGAGCCAGGTGAGGAGTCCCGCTCCCAGGAACAGCGGCACGTACTCCGATTCCGTGACGACAGTCATTGCGGCACTAACCAAGAACACCAGCCAGAGCAGCCAGTCTTTACCAATAGTCTTCTGAGTGAGTTTGTAGGCGCTGATCGTGATGATGCCGATCACGCTCGAACCCACGCCGTAGAAAACGGCTTGCATCCACGGAAGGCCGCCGTAGATCTTGTAAGCCCAGCCGATGGCGAGAACCATCAGGAATGATGGAAGGACAAACGCAACACCGACGAGCGTGGCGCCAACGACGCCGTAGTGGACGTATCCAAGATAAATCGCGAGTTGGGCCGCCAGCGGCCCCGGCATAATTTGCGCGAGGGTGAGCCCCTCCTTGTATTCCGACTCGCTAAGCCAGCCGCGCCGCTCGACCAAGTCGCGGTGCATGTACCCCACGAGCGCGACGGGACCGCCGAATCCCCAGGTCCCCAGACCGAGCATGTAGCTCGTCATCTGCCAGAGACTGTAGGGAACTGCGACCCGAGAGGTGTTTGGGGCAACACTGTCTTCCGACATGGCGATTCGCTCCTTCGCATGTAACCACGGTTACATTAGAGCGAACGCGCCGGTGTCAGGCAATGTGGGGGCGTAGACGCGAGGCCATCCGTAAAGGCTGGCGGTCCAGACGGCCAGCCTGATTATGATGCAGAGTTGTCCCTACGCGGGATCGTTATTCAACTTACTCCACAAGCCCCAACACGCGGCGCGGAATGACCTTATCGGGGTTGTAATCGATCGTCATATTTCCCGACCCATTCAGGTCGAGCAGGCGGCTGATGTACTGCGATCCGATCTGCGCCACACCATTGCCCGTGACGTTCATCAGGGCATTGGCGGTGTAGAACGTTCCCGTCACGTAAAAGCTGCCGTTCCCCGAAACGTTCATATCTTGCGTTGCAGAGCGCTCTTGGAAAAGGGTCATCCCCTTGTAGGGCCCGCTGGTTGGCGGCGTCATGGTCACCGAGCCACCATTGCTGCCGCTGAGCGAAATCTTGTCGCTTGGCCCTTTCGGGTCGTTGTAGATCATGACGCCTTGCGCCACGAGGTTTCCCTGACCGCTGAAACTGAAGCCTCCTCCGTCCATATAGTAGACGCCAGGCGACATGGTCACGTTTGCTTGCCCCGTGATGGTGATCCCTCCTCGGTACACGCCAGGCGACAGGGTCTTATTGCCGTTGCTGAAGTGCTTGGGACTGTTGCTCTGGGTCGTGTAGTCGCTCGAGTTGGGCTCGGGAAGATTGCGCAGCGGGTCGGGCTGTGGCTCCATTCCCGTGCTGACATTGCCGATGAATCCGGTTCCGCTGGTTCCGCCAACAATCGAGAAGTCATCGGCGGTGATGGTGCTTCCGCCCGTTGTGACAGCGGCCCCCGGATCGTCCGAATTGACAACTACGGCAGCGCCGCCAGTGATTGTCCCAGTGCCTCCGCCGGTAGCTCGGAGCGCGGAAGGTGCATGCAAGTCGAGAACGTGGATCCCTACAAGTGCAGGTGCCCATTTTCCGCGGGCTACCGCGCGGGCCGATACGGGGATGCTGCCCGTTCCGATGATGGAGCTGAAGTAGCGCGGCTGGTTGTAGAGGATGGTGACCTCGGCAAAACCAGGCGGCACGGCTCTGCCCAAGTTCGGCCCGCCCAGGTAGGTCTCAGGTGCGGTGCGCACGGTGACGCTCGAGGTGCCATCGGCAAGGGAGGGAAATCCGTTCGCCGCGGCAATGGCCACGGCTCGAGTTCTAGCCGAACTGACCGTGTCGTAGCCATGGTTGGCCGGGTAGTTGCGGAATAGATCCTCCGCGGCGGCCATTGCGGAAGCATCCGCCGTGGCTTGGGTCCTTCGTCGCAAATCGAGCAGCGCGCCGCCGTCCAGCGAAATCGCCGCCCCGATCAGAAGAATGGTCAGGCAGACGGCGACTAGAACGATAATCGCACCTCGGCGAGACCTCTTGCGAAACTTGATGTGACAACGGCGGGTGGACATCGCTACGTCTCCAGTTGGCATGAAAGGGCGGTTAGTAGATCATTTGCGCCTTGGACGTGCTCGTGAGGGTATACGGGCCAACAAGGAAAAACTCCGGAAACCATTGGTAGCTCACGGTCACCGAAACGGTGTTCCCGTGTGGGGTGTCGTAGTCGCTGGTGGCATCGAGCGGCATATTGCTGGTATCCCAAGTCACGCTGTAGCTCAGCTTGTCAGCGCCCAGCGCCATCGCTTTGGGAAGGATGGCGTTCTGGTAGATGTCTTCCGGCGTCGCCGCTGGATTGCCCGTTTCCGCCGCGTACTGCCCGCCGTGTACCGCGGCCCAGCGGGCGGCTTCGCGCGCCAGTTGTGCGGTTTGTTGATAGCGAAAGATTCCCAGCGAACCGATGACGGTGAAGAGAATCAGGAAAAAAACAACCGGGAAGCAGAATGCAAATTCCACTGCCGTCGTGCCGCGCCGACATCGAATTCGATGTGAGTGCATCGCGATGCGCCTCAATCTAGAAAAGGTGGTTTAGTATTCCGGGGAACCCGCGGAAACGATCATCCGAACCGTTCGGCTCATGTTGATCTGATTCGGAACCCCGGGAAATCCAGTGATGGTTTGGAACGGGTAGGTGGCCGTAACGTCGACGTAGGGGCGGCCCGATGCGTCGTAGCCGTTTGTCTTGGTAATGGTGGGAGGAGGACTCAGGTTCGTGGCGTCGGCCAGTGCCGCGGCTTCCGTGCTAGGGAAGGCTGACTCGGCGCTGACGGTGGGATCGCTCGCGTACATTGCTCCTGCGCGGGCACAGTCGGTCAAGATCACCGAGAAGTAAAAGACTCTCGCGAAGTCCACAGCCACCACAAAAAGAAATACGAGCAATGGAAGCATCACCGCCAATTCGACGACTGCGGCGCCACGACGCTTGTTCCTCAAACCTCGGTTCGAGGAACAAGGCCGCAACGAACTAGCTTTCAAGACTCGTTGAATTCGTTGCATGGTTTGGTGCCGTTGTCTGTGTCAGTGAATGACGAGTGCTTCCGAACGTGGCGACCGCTTGCGAAACTCCAGTTCCAATGGGAACCTTAAGTCAAAAACCTCACAAGTCAAATTACGATGGCTTCGGTAGTTGTTTGTGATCGATCTTCGGTATCGGCTGTTGTCGATGATTCGTCACTTGATGCAGAGGAAGACGCGATAGTTGTTTCAGGTGTGGCGTTTTTCCGATGAAGAGCCAGCTCTTGGGAGACCTTGTTGAGATCGAAGGCGAGGTCTTGCCAAAAATCATATTTTCTGAAGAAGACAGGCGCGGCCGATTCCCCGCGTCCCAATGCGCGAAGCGATTCACGAAGACGATAGACCGGTCCCACCCAACGATGGCTCAACTTAAGCAGATCCCAAAGGATGAGTGGTAACAGCGCCGCGGCTGCGAGAACAGTGAGTTGCAAGTGCCACCAGAATCTGGGGTCGCCTGCGGCGGAATTAACCGCCGCAAAGAATACGGTCATCAACATTTGACCGATCAGACACGCCACCCAATACCATGCTGCGCGGAAAAGGACCGCGGTTTGTACCGATTCATCAATGAACAGCCGCGAGCGCTTATAGTGTTGTTGCACAACAAGCTCCTTGAGTGGATGGTGGCAGCGGCTCAAGGTCGCCACCTGAAAACCAACCTCGAAATCAACATCAATCTGCAAATCAACTCATTGCCAAAGCAAATCTAGCTCAAAAGAAAGAGGGAGCTGGCAAACCGCCCAGCAGCGTGCTGCTCGTGTGGCTTTGAACGAATGGGAAGGGAGTTTGCCCGCTAGATGATGCGAGATCGCATCTTTTGCGACGGTGGATCAAACGTTTGCAAGGATGTAATAACGTCGGCTGGCACTTCGAACGCGACAGTTGTTGCGACAGCCAAGCGGCAACCGTGGGGCGCGATCCGCTTTGGGCGATGCCGCAAGCTGACGCGATATTCATCATCAAAGAGGCGGAAGTGAATTTGACATCAATCCCGGGCGGCAGAATAATCGCTAAGAGGGAAAGGCAACGTCGAGGGCCTTCCTCGCTATCCAGCATTCGAGTTGGTTCTGGCGGTATCGCGGAATGTTCAGGAGTCCTCTTTGGCTCTGGGTTCTGCGGTGACCGCCCGCATTCGCCTCTCGAGTACGTGTTGGCTGTTTGCTTCAAACGGTCGCATTGTCACTTGTTTTTGAGGGCTTCTCGCCCTGTATTTTGAGAGGAGTTTGAGATGGGAAACTACGAGTTACTGATCATTGCGGGATTGGCGCTGCTGTTCTTTGGCAATCGCTTGCCTGGCATGATGCGCTCACTCGGCGCGGGTGTGAACGAATTCAAAAAAGGAATTGCCGAAGGGGAGCGCGACACGCCCTTGGGGAATACGGCCGTCGAGCAGAAGGCCTAATCCCCCGGCGGAAAACCAACTTCCGCCGCATCGAACTAACCAAAATTGCCCATTTTTTCGGGCAATGGAACTTGGTTTGACAGATTCGATATCCCCAGAAATAATGGGGAATTGGAGGAAAGGCAGTGTTCCTCCGTCCCACCTTTGCGACCGTTCGGGTTGGTTCTGGTACTGTTGTGGATGGGTAAAGCTTCGCCCGGCGAAATTGCTGGTGCGGACCCCCAGCCGTGACGAGTGCCCGCATTCGCCTCTCGATAACGCGTCAGCCGTCATTCGATTTGACCCGCTGATGGGGAACTGCCACCCCGATGCTGAGAGGAATTTGAAATGTTGTTCACCGAGATGCCTTTTGCCATCTTTGGCATGCCAGGGCAGTACGAACTATTGATTATCGCCGGACTGGCGTTGCTGTTCTTCGGCAACCGTTTGCCAGGCATGATGCGCTCCCTTGGTTCGGGCGTGAACGAGTTCAAAAAGGGAATGAAAGAGGGGGAAAGCGACGACGAAGAAGGGGATGCTGAAAAGCCCCCCAAGAAGCCTGAAAAGGCTGCGAAGTCCGAGTAGTCGTCTCTCTGGATGGTGTGAATTGCGTGAGCCCGGTGCGACGGCGCCGGCTTTCCAAGGAACCGCCCCCCAAAGCCCTTTGCAAAGGAACTACCATGTTTGGACTCAACATGGGCGAGATGATCATCGCCGGCGTGCTGGCGATTGTGCTTTTTGGCGGCCGTCTGCCGGAAGTGGCGAAGACGTTCGGCAAGTACTACGCTCGCCTGCGCCGATCACTGACCGATTTGCAATCGCAAGTGAACCTGCACGAGATCTACGACCCACAGCCCGCCCGTTCGCGCTCGTACGACGAAAAGCCGCGTAAAACCTATAGCGACTTCGACGACCGCGACGAACCCACGGCACCTCGCTTCGAGCCGCCCCCTGCCCCGGCCCCTTCCAATCCCAGCAGCTCCGACGCCGCCTGACGCACTAAAACAGCCTTCGCTGCCCCGTGGTCGGTTGGGGCGGGCGAAACTGCGAGACATCGTTGGGCAGCGATTTTTGATCGAGCCCGAACTTCTTCACGAACACCGCAAACATCTTGGCGATCTGATCGGCGACCAAACCCGTGCCGCGCATCCGTTGCGAAAAGTCGGAGTTGTTCAGGGCGCCGTCGCGAGTCGCGCGGATCGCATTCTCCACCTTGGCTTTCGCTAAGGGGCGATGCTTCTCCAGCCAAGCCATAAAAATCGGCGCCACGGCATACGGAAGCCGCAGCATCGTGTAGCCGGCCGACTTGGCTCCCGCTTCGGCGACCGCCTCGAGCAGCTTAGGAAGCTCGCTGTCGTTCAGCCCAGGAACCATCGGCGCGGTCATCGCTCGAACGGGGACGCCGGCGCTCGATAGCTCGCGAATCGCCCTCAGCCGCGCGTGCGGCGCACTGGTCCGCGGTTCCATCTGCCGCGCCAACTCCGCATCGAGCGTCGTAATGCTGATGCCGACGTGCACCAGGCGAAGGCGAGCCATCTCGGACAGCAAATCGAGGTCCCGCGTGATCAAAGCGTTCTTGGTGATGATGCCCAGCGGCTGCCGGGCCTCGAGTGCGACTTCAAGGCATCCTCGCGTAATAGCGAATTGGCGCTCGCAGGGCTGATAGGGGTCAGTAATGCCCGAGAGCACGATCGTCTCAGGGACCCACTTCGGACCGGCCAGGAAATCGCGAAAAAGCGCCGGTGCCTTGCGCTTGGCAACTATTTTGGTCTCGAAATCGAGCCCTGCATTGAAGCCCAGGTACTCGTGATACGGCCGGGCGTAGCATTACCGACCCCCTTTTGAGGACATGAGTTTTGTCATCGAATGGTCAAAAATCCCGAAAGGAGGCTACTTTCTGGCGATTCCAACCGGCGAGACGTGACAAAACGTGGCTGTTGGTACAAAACCGGGGCGGCGTAGGTCATGTCAGCACCGGCGACTCGGCTTTCGGTTCTCGGTGGCGTAAAATGCCATCGGAGTACGAAAAATGAGACACGGATCGAACCTTGACCCACCCAACCGATTTGATCGAGTCCATGCCGAAGCCGATTTCGAGCATTTGGAGTGGGATTCCGAGTATTTGAAGGAACGCACTGACCGAAGAATCCAGTACCTCTCTGATGCATCGAAGTCGATCGTTTCGGAGAACGATTCCCCAGACATTCCTTTTCGCTTCAGCGTCAATCCGTACCGGGGATGTGCCCATGCGTGCCCCTATTGTTATGCGAGAAATTCGCACGAATACCTCGGTCTGAACGCTGGCTTGGACTTCGAGACGAAGATTTTCGTCAAATACGACGCCCCAAAGCTCCTTCGAGCGTTTCTCGGTCGTGATTCATGGCTACCTGAGCCAATCATCTTTTCCGGGGTCACCGACTGCTATCAGCCCGCCGAACGAGAATTTCGGCTGACCCGCCAGTGTCTCGAAGTAGCAAACGAGTGCAATCAGCCAATCAGTATCATTACGAAGAACGCCCTCGTTCTGCGTGACCTTGATTTACTGCGGGACATGGCGTCACGGAATCTGACCCACGTTAATTTGTCGATCACGACGCTGGACCCGGAACTGGCACGTGTCATGGAACCCCGCACGAGTATTCCAGCCGCTCGGCTTCGTGCCGTGAAGACTTTGGTAGATGCCGGAGTGCCGGTTCGAGTCATGGTTGCCCCAATCATTCCCGGTTTGAACGATCACGAGGCACCATCGATCATGAAAGAAGCGAAGCAAGCGGGGGCGAGTGACGCTCGGTACATTCTGCTTCGACTTCCGCTGACGGTCGAACCGGTGTTTCGTGAATGGCTTGAGCGAACGCAGCCTCTCAAGGCAGAGAAGGTCGAAAATCTGGTACGGCAGACCCGAAGCGGAAAACTCAGTGACTCATCGTGGGGAAAGCGAATGGTCGGCACGGGTGAGATTGCGGACCAGATTCGCTCCATTTTTCACGTTTTCAGGCAGAAGTACGGCTTCGGCAATCTGCCGGAACTGGTTTCCAGTCAGTTCAAGCCTCCCATCCCTCAAAGCGGACAGTTGAGGCTGTTTTAATCGACACAGTTTTCTGTCCACTCAAGCGGCGACTCAGTTCTCCTCGCTCTTGAGACACTCAACCCTGCCGACGACCGCTCCGGTCGCCGTGCGAACCACATCCCTGTCGAGCCGAGGTTTTGAGACCGCCAGCAATGTTGATTCATCGCTGACCAGTTCGGACGGTGGATCGAACTGGTCGCCCCTGTACCGCTCTCCCTCCGAAATCCGCACGGCTCGGATTTGCCCTCGGTAGAAGTACAGCAGGTTCGTCTCGCCAACATTGCCGACCACGAACTTGGCGGGGATGCCTTCTGCTGACCCCGGTCCCGTGGTGGCAAGCTTTCCATTGACGTAAAGCCGAGTCTCCCTCTCAGTGAACGCACAGGCGATGTGCGACCACTCGCCCGGCACGACGGACGCCGGAGAGTTGATCATGCCGTCAATGTACTCGGCGGAAAGTTGCGATCCGCAGATGGCGAGTCCGAGACCGTATTTGCCGGGAACGTCGCTACCGATCACGAACTGACAATCTTCACCGTTGTATGGGTCTGGCTTGATCCACGCTTCCAAC
Organism: uncultured Pirellulaceae bacterium; assembly: GCA_964636985.1. Taxonomy (GTDB): domain Bacteria; phylum Planctomycetota; class Planctomycetia; order Pirellulales; family Pirellulaceae; genus CAZWSX01. The sequence continues at coordinate 151,532 of CAZWSX010000004.1, forward strand.
GTCACCGGAAGCGTCCGCTCGACCTCAGTGACGATTCTCGTTCGATTGTCGAAGTGCATGACTCCGTTTCGGATGAAGGAATCCCCTTCGTCCTGACTGCTGCCCAGAGCAATCACCACACCAGCGACGAGCATCCCCAGCACGACAATGGCGGCGATGATCCACATCGTCAGCCGCCGCTTCTTCGACTCGTCGAGCCAGTCCCGAAGCTGAGCGGCAAAGGCGGCTGCGGACTCGTGCCGGTCGGCTGGGTGCTTCGCCATCGCCTTCGAGCAGATTGATTCGAGTTCCTTTGGAAGCGACGAGTCTGCCGCACGTAACATCGTGGGTTGTCGGAAGAGAATCTGCTCCCGTAGTGCCGCTTGTGTCCGTGCCTGAAAAGGCGAACGACCCGTCAGAAGCTCAAACAAAAGGACACCGAGGGCGTGAACGTCGCAGCGACCATCGAGAAGTTGCGATTCCCCGGCAACTTGTTCGGGGGACATGTACGCCAACGTACCGCTCGAAACCGATCTTCCTTTCTCCAATTCTTCGAGAGTGCAAGCGACCCCAAAATCGGTAATGAGCGGCATTCCCTCGGCATTGATGAGGATGTTTTCAGGTTTGATGTCCCGGTGCAGGCAACCTTGCTGATGAGCGTAGTGCAGCCCTTCGGCGACCGTAGCGACAAGATTCACGGCGTCACGAACGGGGAGTTTTTTGTCACGAATTTCGTCGGCAAGACTCTTCCCTTCAATCAATTCGAACACCAGAAACATCCTCCCGTCATGTTCTCCGCAGTCATGCACGGCGACGATGCAGGAGTGTTTGAGTCGAGCAACTCGACGGGCTTCATCAAGTAGTAGATCGCTGGACGTGCGAGCATGACCGATCTTCACGGCGACCTGCCGCTCAAGTTTGATGTCATATCCCTTGTAGACCTGACCATAACCGCCACGCCCCAAGAGTTCGTCGAGTCGGTATCGGTTTGCCAGAACCGTACCACTGAAGTCCTTGGCATCTGCTTCTCGACGACCGGTTAATGGTCGTGCGGGGTCTCGTTTCACCCACGAGGTCGCCTTCAGCCCTTCGATCTTGGTCTGTAACTCGGTGGTCAGATGCGGGCAGTCGGTGCAGAGTTCCGCCGCTGGGATGTCCTTCCCTTCGTCGAAGGCTTCTTCCCATTTGACCAGCAGGTCGGCGAGCAGGTCTTTGTCGTCGTCAGTCAAGGAATTCTCCACCGTGCATTTCCTTCAGCATCAAACGAGCCGACTGCCAACGCCTCTTCAAAGTCGCCAAGCTGATCCCCAAGACTTGTGCCGCATCGCTTTGACTCAAGCCGTCGTAATACAGCAGTCCGAAGACTTCCTGTTCGGGATCAGGCAGTTGTTCGACCGTTTCGTGGAAGGCGGACCAAGCCGCCAAAGATGCTGGCTCGTCTCGCTCGTCGGGTTGCTGTTCTGCGGATTCGCCGCCGTCGCTGTCGTGCTTCGTTCCGAGTCCTTGCGGTCCGGCGTAACTGCGAGCGAGATCGATGAGTTCACGTCTGATTTGCACGGCTGCGAAGCCATAGAACTTGCGTGGTGATTCGGGGCGAACGACATGCAGTGATCGATGCAGCCGCAGCAGTGCGTTTTGCAGAATGTCATCAGTTTCACTCCACCTGCCGACCCCCGGAAAACGCTTGAGCATTCGTGAAGCCATCAGCCGCAACCGTTCACAGGTCTTTTCCAAGATCGTGCGACGGCTATCGAGGCACCCTGCCGAGAGCCGCTTCAGTTCGTTCTGTAAATCCGTGGTGTGTCCCAAGCCTGTCTCCCTTGGTCGTTCCCGTTGAGGACGGTCAAGGAAGTGGTTGCTGGTCCGCCTCTATTCACTGAAGCGGGTGCCGAACGGCGAGTAGCTCACGAGGGACCAGAAATGCGAGATTTCCGTGGTGAAGGGTGAGCCATCAGAGGCTCGGCACTCGCTCATCCCGATAGAGCAAGGAGTTTTCACCCGATCAGGACGCCGCCACGTGACGAAATCATCCCAAGAACTGTTTTTGGAGATCGCAGCCAGTGACAGCGGTCGGCTGACGAACGAGTCAGCAGCAAAGCTGGAAGGGCTACTCGGTAGCCTCAAGCCGGGCGAACGAACCGGATGGTTCTCGGCTGCACATTTTCTGCTGGGGCTTCACTACGGCGGCAGGCTTTTCGGTGGCGAGTTTCCCACCGCAGGTGTACACAAAAAGTTCCGTCTGTCCGAGGCTGAAGCAAACTTCACCGTTGAGGTAATCGATAACTTCGCTGCCTTCTTGAACTCCTCAAATCGACCGTGCTTCCGGCTGATGGTCGGCGACGAGGAGATTGAACTTTCCAACTTGAGCAAGGACTGGTGGGCTGCGTTCGGGTTTGATCTGAACGGGTTTTACAACGGAATGTTGTCAGACCCACGCATTCCCCTGTGCGGTGAGAATCTGAAGGAGATCGACCTGATCGGGGTTGCTCTGGATCGTCTTGCTTTAGCGTATTACCTGAGCGGCGACCCCAAGAACGCTGCGGACTCACTTGCCGCAGCATTGGTGAGTCCATCGGCGGAGTTTTGGTGGGAATATCCGAGTCGAGTCGATCTCACACGGCTCCTCGGTTGGATCGGGTGGCTGTACTTCGACGCAGGTGACTTCGACAAAGCCGCTGCCTTCTTGCAACGGTGCTTCGATGAACTGCCTCATCAGTCAGACGAAGGCTCGTCGCCAGTGACCGCAGCTTTCGTGCGGCTGGTCGAGATGTACATGCTCGGCGGGAACGATGGATTTGAGTGGCGTCATGCCATCGCTGAGGCTGTAAACATCGACTCCTACGGCGACTTCCTTCCGACCGGGACGCTGGATCGTGGTTGCGATGCGTTCCTCTTGCGACTGGCGATTTCACATGCAGCTATCGGCAACTTCCAAAAGGCGATGGATGCCGCCGACTTGTGCGTCAAAATCGGTGAGCCACTCGAAGACGTGCAATTCGAGGTTTATCAGGATTTCAAGCCGGTTCCATTCCCCGAAGCTCGAATGCTACGAGCGGCGTTAGGAGTGAAACTCTCACAAGAGGATCATGTCCTGACTGACTTGGCTCTCTGCAAAGAATGGTCTGACTCACATCAAAATGAAGTCCGTGCCTTGGCGTGTCTGCACTTACTCCACCGCCCGGATGCTTCCGAGGTTGAAGGAACACCGTTCGCTGGATTGGCAAGCGGGATTTCAAAGGCTTTGCCAGATGAACGATCTGAGATTGAGCGTCGTTGCGACTCTGTTTTGACGGAACTGCTCGACGGACCACTCGTGAAGAGCGGTTTTCGTTCGACCAAGGCTGAGGAAGCGGCAAGTCTTCTCGACGGTCTCTTGGAGGCTGACTGAGATGAGTGATGCCGCCGACCTATCCATTCCTTCGCAAATCCTCGGTCGCCGTGTGATTGGCATCTGCTCGGAGTGCGAGGGCGAAGGCGTGCTGTGGGGATACGACGGCGACACACATTGGGCAGATCGCTGCAAAGTCTGCAACTCCGTCGGTTTCATTCTCGACATGCCGCTCAATCCCCCTGCTGAATCGGACCAAGACGACATTCTTTTCTGAACTATCACCAAAGGAGACGCATTTGCCAGACGACCGCACACCACCGTGGTTGATCCAACTACGCTTTTTTCTGATGTGTTCGCCAGTAGGGATCATTGCTGCGATCCTGCTCGCACCATTCGCCTTACCGCTGCTCCTCGGTTTTGGCATCACGTTGTTCTTATTCTGGCACGGATCACGGCTCTTTACGAACACGTTCGTCTGGTTCTTTGACCCTGCCGGGTATCAACAGTTGCAGGAGCGGGGCATTGACCCGTTCTACAACAGCCTCGGTACGCCGCTGAACAACGACAGCGACACAGTTCGCATGTACGGACAAGAGCCGAATCAAGGGAACGATACGGACGAGCTTTGTCCTGAATGTTGGGAACCGGTGTGCATTCAAAGGAACGAGAACTCCATTTGCCTCAACTGCAACGCCCGCTGGCACAACAACCAATGGTGGAAGTGGGACGGAGCGAAATGGCAGCATGTGCATTCAATGTGACCCATCACGAAAGTGATTGGCGATCTCCTGAATGACCGTATGATCGAGGTCAAGTTCAAGCAGTGTCGCTAAGGCTTGGCTCGCCAAGATCGGCTCGTCGTTCGCAACGATGTGTCGAAGTGCAGCGACCACATTTTCATCAGAAACCAGCAAGCTCTCGACGGCATGAACCGCTGCCATTCGAATAAGTCGATTTTCGTCGTTGAGCAACGCAACGACCTGCGGCACGAATGACTGCACCGACTCGGTTCCGATCTGCTCGGCTTCCTCACTGATGATGCTGAGTACCAGCCGCTTCACTTCCCCAGCACCGGTTTCGAGTTCCTTCAAGAGCATCGGCACACACTCGTCCCAGCCAAAAGAAGTGATCCGGCACCAGAGTTCAGTGTTGGTGTGAGGCGTCGTCGGGTTGGCGAGCAATCGCAGCAGTAACGGAAGCTGCTGCCGGAAGTCTTCGTGTTCTGCGGTCATGTTGATGGTCTCCTCACTCTGCTGAGCGAGTGTCGATACGTTCTCGGCTCAATCGCCGTGTGAAAACTCTGTGAAGATGGTCGCCGTCGTGAGCTATTGGTCCTTCCGTGCCCGCTTTTTCAAGTGGGGGAACTGCGGACACAAACGGACCACGTTGCCAGTCGATCCAGCAACGACACACTGAGCGAATTGAGAGGGCTATGACAGAACAGGAATCAGCAGCGAAACAGGCTCAGCAATGGTTCGTGCGGCGTGGTGATAAGGAACACGGTCCGTTCACGTCGAAGCAGCTTCGGTCGATGGCAACGAGCGGCAAGATCAAGGTAGATGACCTGTTGAGGAAGGGCGACACATCGAAGTGGATCAAGGCTGGCTCGGTCAAAGGTCTGTTCGCCGCAAATCAGCAGGAAGCAAATCCCGCAACATCCCCGCCGAACCCTGTTCCCGATTCGAACGCAGGCGAAGACCAAAAGAGCAAGTCGAACAATGCCCGCAAGATTGTCCTCGGCTGTGCTGGAGCATTTGTGCTTCTCATGCTCATGTGCGGTGGATTGATTCGTCTCGGCAATATGGCACGAAACAAAGCCAGAGAGGTTGTTCAGAATGCGGAGCAGAAGCAAGCCGCTCCTCCGTATGCTCAGCTTTCGGGGAAGTGGCGTGGTAATGACGGAACAGTTCACGATCTTGTTCTCGAAAAGAATGATGCCAACAGTTGCGAGTACAGAGATGTCGCTGCTCCTCCGACGCAAGGCGGCGGACAGCCCTTGGTCTCGTTCAATGACGGAAATGCTTTCGTTTACATCTCAGGCGGGTCATTCACCACTGGCACATATCAGTTGGAAGGAAACGACCGCATTCACATTTCAGGGCAAGGAACAATCTCCCGCCTTGGGAAACCCGATGTGAAGCAGCCAATCACCGACACGTGGATTCGTGAGGGCGGCAATGACGATGGCGATGCTGTCGAATCAACTGAAGCAAATGGTGCGACGACGGGCATCACGTTCCCGACGTTTGAAGCGGCATCAGGAACATGGACATGTCGTAAGACTGGTAAGACCTTTCAATTCAAGCCGAAGATCCGAACTGGACCCGATGGAAAACCGGGGATCGCTCGAATGCCGTGGGTGAAGCACGAGATTTCACCGTTCACGGTCACTCAGTCCGACGAGATATGGGTTTTCGAGTTTCACCAGAATGGAGTCGTGTATGCCATTCCCGAACGAAATGTAGACAGCCAAAGAGCACGCATTGGTCAGTTCACTTTTGACGGAAAGGTGCTCGACATCAAACTGGCACTCACCGCATTGCGTGAAGAAGTCGGAAAAATCCCGTGGGAGTTTGAATTTGAGCTTGCCCGTCCATGAGCCAGAAACAATGCAGCAAATCCGAGAGTGGATCGAATTCGCTCTCGACCGAAACGACGTGTCTTACCTGTCGAACATGATCCGTGTTCGCTGGAACAAGAGGTTCATCAGAAAATTCGCCGATGCGGGATACGGCAAGAGTCCTCCACGAGGCATCATTCGCATCAGCACCCGGATTTGGGAACGGGCAACGGCAACAGAACGCCGTGAGACAATCATTCACGAGACCTGTCACATCGTTGCCTTCCACCTGCACAGCACAGAAATCAAGCCTCACGGCATCGAGTGGCGACAGACGATGGCGAACTGTGGAGTCGAGCCAGTCCGGTGCCACAACATCCCGTTGATCGGGATCAGTCATTTTCACGTGAGTGGATGTCCAAAGCCCAAGGCGGATCGCTGCATCGTCAGCCGCCGAGATTTCGGGCTGATGCGGAAGAGCGACTACACGTTGCACTGCACGCTTTGCGGTCTGGCGATCACAGCCGAGCGGATTGAGGGCTAACTCTTCCGACCAAGGCGGCTTGGTCTTGGTCGGAAGGCAGCTTCTCACGTTATGCCACCGCCGCATGCGGCATTGCTTCGGGCTTGTGAAGGCTGACGACGGTCAAAACTGCGGCGGCATTCGTCCAGTAATAGATCGCATCAATGCCAGTGAACCCCAGCACAAACGGAGCGAGGGCAAAAACGACGCCGACGAGAAAATCGACGCCGAGATGCACTGAGTAGGGAAGCACTCGTATCATGCCAAGCTGATGATCAGTGAAGATCGTCAATAACAAGGCGGCGACACCTGTCACCACAGACAGCCAGAGTGCCAACGGCTGGGAACTTCCCAATCCAAGCACGAACGGCAGTAACATCAGGGCAAGGGCGACGGGGTAGTCGAGATAAGCATGAATTGTTTTGGTGACGCATCTCATCGTTGTTCTCCGAACTGTAAGGTGAATGACTGATTGAAAGGTGATGCTGGTCAGCGATAACTGACTCAGGACGCTGTGCGTGCTGCCCAATGCCTATGTGCGTTGGCAAGGCACTTCTCTTCGTCCTTGTTCCAAAGCTCCAACGCATTGGTCTCTTCGTTTTTGAGGAACAGATAGAGCTTGCCGTCGATGATCTTGAAGTTCTTCGGATCGACCTCGAACTCCTTCTCGATTGACATTCCGAAAGCACACATCCCACCGAACTCTGGGAGGTAATTGTCAGGGTTGTCGTCGAACGCTTGCTTCGCTTCTTGGCTCACGAAGCGATAGAGCTTTCCGTTGTGCTCCGACGAAAACTCCGGCTTTCCTTCGAGTGCTTCGCCAACGGCGAAGTATCCGACCGGGCAATGTCCTTGAAGTGCGGGGATTTGGTTGTTGTTCATGGCGAGAGTGTCCTTTGTGAGTTGTTGAGTGGTGGTGTAAACGCCAAGCAGGGATTACTTGTCCGAGAGCTTGGTTTTGGCGGCACGGAGGACGGGATACGTGTCGGTGAACACGTAGTCTTCGGTCGCACCTGAGTGGCAGGAATTGCATGATTCGGTCTTCATGCGGGCACCGGTCGGGTTGTAATTCGGTGCTTCCCCAAAACGGAAAAATGCCCAGCCTCCCGGTTCGTCCCTGAACCTCCTTGAGTCCTTGACCATTGCCTCAAGACTGACGAACTCCCCTTGGAAGTATCCATTTCCGCTCGGCATCGATTTACCGCCCACCGAAACCAGTTCTTTCAGGATGACCGTGCCATCGGGAAACTTGCCGGTCTGCTTGTACGAGGCGAAGCTCGATGGATCGATGTAGACGTTGTGAAACTCTGGAAACGCAGCTTTCCCGTCGTTCATGTCGTTGGGTGTAACGGGTGCTCCCACGAAGACCCATTCCCGATGGTCATTCGGACGCTGCAACTCTCCTTCGGCGTTGTACGTGGCTCCGGGTGCTGGCTTCATGTCCTGTGGTTCGGCTGCGTTCGCTCGTGCCGCTCCGTTTGGCGAAACAGCCGACCCACACCCAGACAACGTGACGGAGACAACAGCGACTCCAAGGAGCAGTGCGGCTGCTCCGAACTTCAAATGTTTCATCTTTCGACCTCCTTCAAGGTTGATCTCTTGGCACCGACCCACAAGGATCAGTTGGCATGGATGTCGCATAAGCAAGTGCGGTGCCACAGGAGTCAGTAAATACGTGGCAATTCCGTAAACCCATCTGTAGTAAGAAGTTGCAAGCTTGCGGGTTTTCTGTAGCCGACTGAGGCGATACGATATATCGTGAGGCACCACGAAATGCCGTATTGATGAACATGGCGAAAGCCACAGAGAGCGAGACTGAACATGACATTGCCAGCGTCGAATCACGTCGAACCCGACACCACATTGCGGTCGATCATGGAAGGGACCGCCGGGGCAAGGGGTGACCATTTTTTTCGGTCACTCGTCCAGTACCTTGCGATCTCGTTGAACGTGAAATCGTCGTTCGTTGCCGAGTTCAGCCCGGAAAGAACTCACGTTCACACGCTCGCCGTTTGGGTGGACTGCGAACATGTTCCAAACTTCGACTTCGGAATTGACGGGACACCCTGCAAGCACGTCCTCACCGGTTCCATCCAGCACTTCGCTGACGACGTGCAGCGATTGTTTCCGACAAACGATCATCTCAAACAACTCGACGCCCGCAGCTATCTTGCCATTCCACTGACCGATGACTCTGGCGAAGTCGTCGGTCATCTCGCAGTGATTGATGACAAGCCATTGAACGCCGATGAACGAGAGCTATCAATCTTTCACATCTTTGCAGCCCGTGCGACGGCAGAACTGGTGCGACGGCAAGCTGAGCAGGCGTTAGATCACAGTCGCAAGCGTGAAACCAAACTGAGGATTGAGCGACAGAGAATTGAAGCGGAAGTCGCCTACTTGCGTGAAGAACTGCGGTCTCGATCTGATTTTGCTGAGATTGTTGGTGAGAGCGATGGCATTTGGAAAGTGCTGCGGAACATCGACATGGTGGCTCCCACCGACAGCACAGTTTTGATCCTTGGCGAGACAGGAACAGGAAAGGAACTCGTCGCCAGAGCCATTCACAAGAACAGCAAGCGTCACAGCGGTTCGTTCGTGCGTGTCAATTGTGCAGCACTACCAGAGTCTCTCTTGGAAAGCGAGTTGTTCGGTCACGAACTTGGAGCTTTTACGGGAGCGACACAGCAACGCACCGGTCGTTTTGAGCTTGCCGATGGCGGGACGATCTTTCTCGATGAGATCGGCGAAATGCCGTTGCCAGCACAATCACGCTTGCTGCGGGTCTTGCAGGAACAGGAACTTGAACGGGTCGGCAGCAGCCAGACGATCCGCATCGATGCCAGAGTCCTTGCCGCCACGAATCGCAATCTGCTCGACATGGTGGAGGAGGGTCGCTTCCGAGAAGACCTGTACTACCGGCTCAACGTATTCCCGATTCAGGTTCCGCCGCTGAGAGATCGGAAGGAAGACATACCAACGTTGGTGCGTTTCTTTCTGACCAAGCTCGCTGAACGACTCGGCAAGAGAATCGAGCACGTTCCAGATTCGGTCATTCGAGACCTGCAAGCCTATTCATGGACAGGGAATGTAAGAGAACTCGAAAATGTCATCGAAAGGGCGATGATCCTCACGACTGGCGACACCTTGCAACTACCGAGTGGCGTCCTGCCCATTCGCAGAACAAAAGGAAGTCGCAATTCAGCATTGCGTTCTTTGGCAGAAGTGGAAGCAGATCACATCCGCTCTGTCCTTGAACAGACCGATGGTGTGATTGCTGGACCGCAAGGTGCAGCAAAAGTTCTGGACATTAACCCGAACACTCTCCGCAGCCGCATGGAAAAGCTCGGTATCACCGTGGAGCGAACGAATGGCAACTGAGATTCGGGTCAAACGCATCTACGAGAAGCCGACGAGCGATGATGGCTACCGGATACTTATTGATCGCCTTTGGTCACGTGGCGTAACCAAAGCAGCAGCCAAGGTCGACCTGTGGGCGAAAGAACTCACCCCATCACACGAGTTGCGGAAATGGCTTCATGAAGCCCCAAACCGACAGGCAGAGTTCGAACAAAGATATCGGGCAGAATTGACTGAAAGACACTCCGAAATCACCGCCCTTCTCGAATCACTCATCGATCAAAGGGTGCTGACTTTGATCACGGCGACAAAAGAGTTGCAAAGCGGACATGTCGCAATTCTGAAAGCATTCTTGGAAGAGACGCTTGAAAGTCAGCACGCAAACCCACCGTTTTCGTAGTTTCGGCAGGCTGCCCGCCACACCCTTGACTCTGTAGTATGGTACGGAGTGTATCATTCGTTTCTAGTGGAGTCACAGGCATGAAGTTTCTGAAGATCGGTGAGCTTGCGAAGAGGTCGGAGGTCGGGATCGAGACCATTCGGTTCTACGAACGGCAAGGGTTGTTGGTAGAACCTGAGCGTCGTCCGTCTGGATATCGACAGTATGACGAGTCGGTCGTGTCTCGTTTGCAGTTCATTCGCCATGCGAAGGAACTCGGCTTCACGCTCTCCGAGATCAAGGAACTGCTTGGCTTATGGTTCGATGTGAATACCAAGTGTGTCCATGTTCGGCAGCGTGCGGAGCAGAAGATTACGGACATTGAAGACAAGATTCGGTCGCTTCAGAAGATGAAGCGGTCGCTCAAGAAGATCATGAGTCAGTGCGAAAGCCGTGATGTGGTCAATGACTGTCCGCTCTGGCTCGGATTGGACGGAAGAAACAACAACGCTGGCAACTAGCCAGCAGCAACGTGAGGCACAGATGAAACGATTGTGGATGGCATTCGTGGCGGTGATGGTCCTGTCGTTTCTGGTCCTTGGATGGATCGGTACTCGCATTTATTCGGAGATGCCGCCGCTCCCCAAACAGGTCGTGACAGCGGATGGTATGACGCTCATTGGCAGCGGCGAGATCAGTGCCGGTCAGAACGTCTGGCAATCGATGGGTGGAATGGAAGTCGGTTCCATCTGGGGACATGGCAGTTATGTTGCTCCCGACTGGACGGCTGACTGGCTGCATCGGGAAGCGGTCTTCATTCTCGACCGGTGGTCGAACACCGATTATGGCAGCGACTTCGAGAAGCTTGACAACGAACAACAGGCTCAACTCGTTTCTCGCCTGACCAAACTGCTGCACACCAATACTTATAATCCATCCACCGGCACGGTCACGGTTGATCCCATCCGAGTTGAGGCGTTTGAGTCCAATCTCGCCCATTACACCGAGGTCTTCTCGAACGGGAACGCTGACTACGCCATTCCTGCGGGAGCGGTCTCTGATCCTGATCGATTGCGAAAACTGTCGGCATTCTTCTTCTGGACGGCGTGGGCTGCATCCACTGACCGCCCCAACGACATCAGCACCTACACCAACAATTGGCCACATGAACCACTGATTGGCAACCGCCCCACCAGTGACACCATCGTCTGGACTGGTGTGAGCATCATCATGCTGTTGGCGGGCATCTCGGCGATGGCATGGTGGTACGCCTCGAAACGAAACGAAGAAGAGGAACCGACGCCCCCAGAGACCGATCCACTCGCCCTGTGGGAAGCCACATCTTCTCAAAAAGCGACCATCAAATACTTCTGGGTCGTCTCGGCTCTGATCCTCGTGCAAATGCTGCTGGGGGTCGTCACGGCTCACTATGGTGTTGAAGGGGACGGGTTCTATGGCTTTCCACTCTCGGACTGGCTGCCGTACAGCGTGACTCGAACGTGGCACGTTCAGATGGGGCTGTTCTGGATCGCCACGGCTTGGCTGGCAGCCGGTCTCTTTATTGGACCCCTTGTCAGCGGTGAAGAACCGAAGGGACAGACTCTGGGCGTGAACATCCTGTTCGGTGCGTTGTTGCTTGTGGTGATTGGTTCACTCACGGGCGAATGGCTGAGCATTCAAAACAAAATGACCGATACCGTTTCGTTCTATCTGGGACATCAGGGATACGAATATGTCGATCTTGGAAGAGTCTGGCAGATTGGCTTGATGGTCGGACTGCTGCTCTGGCTGTTTCTCATGATTCGTGTGCTGCTTCCCGCCTTACGCAAAACTGGTGAGACAAGACAGTTGGTCGCACTGCTGGCGGTCGCCACGGGAGCCATCGCATTGTTCTACGGAGCGGGGCTGACATGGGGACGGCACACGCACTTGTCGATGGTCGAATACTGGCGATGGTGGGTCGTTCACTTGTGGGTTGAAGGGTTCTTTGAGGTCTTCGCCACCACGGTCATCGCCTTTATCTTCATGCGTCTCAATCTGATCCGACCCGGCATCGCCGCCGCAGCAGCCTTGTTGTCGGCGACGATCTTTCTTTCTGGCGGCATCATCGGCACCTGCCATCATCTGTACTTTTCAGGAACGCCCACGGTCGCACTTGTTTGGGGATCAGTGTTCAGTGCGTTGGAAGTTGTGCCACTGGTGTTGGTTGGCTTCGATGCCACTGAAGACCTGCGGCGATCTCACGCTTCACCGTGGGTCCAACGCTACAAATGGCCAATCTATTTCTTCGTGTCGGTCGCCTTCTGGAACATGATCGGTGCCGGGCTGTTCGGTTTTATGATCAACCCGCCGATTGCCCTGTACTACATGCAGGGACTCAACACGACGCCGCTCCACGGTCATGCCGCCTTGTTTGGTGTGTACGGGATGCTCGGCATCGGGCTGATGCTCATTTGCCTGCGAGTATTGATCCCCGGCAGGGAGTGGAAGGATGGTATGTTGCGATTTTCGTTTTGGTCATTGAACGGCGGCTTGATGGCAATGTGCGTGTTGAGCTTGTTGCCGGTCGGCTTGCTGCAAACGCAGGCTTCCGTCGAACACAGTTATTGGTACGCCCGCAGCAGCGAGTTCATGCAGACTGACTTGATGCAGACCTTACGCTGGATGCGAGTTCCCGGCGACACCGTGTTCTTCCTCGGTGCCGTCGCCCTTGTTTTGTTTGTCGCCGGTCTGAAGACCGGGCACTCGTTCAAGAAGATTGACGATCCATCTCGAAACTAGAGCAGCAGAGGCACTCATGGCGATTCCCCATGCTCAACCGGGCGAAGTGATCGACGTTCGACCACTCGCAAACCAACTGGCGACATCAATCACCAAAACGCTCATCAAAACGCAACATGTCGAAGTGATTCGCATGGTCCTCCCGGCAGGCAAACTTCTATCGGAACACAAGGCTCCCGGCGAGATTATCGTACAATGCTTGGAAGGCGACATCACGTTTACGACATTGGGAGAGGCAAAGTCACTTCGAGCGGGAGACATGCTTTATCTTGCAGCGGACGAACCACACGCTTTGGAAGCCGTCGAAGACTCATCTTTCATACTGACAATCGTGAGGACGCCTAAGGACGGTCATTGATGAGCGAACACAAAGCAGGTTTGGTTCTAGGCTGGATATGGAAGATCGGTCGCTGGCTCGTCCTTGCAGTCATCGTGGGCGGTATCGTCTATCAGATGAGATTTGCACCAGTGCCCGTCCAAAGCATCTCTCCCACTCGTCAGACGATAAAGTCCGAAGTTATGGGGACCGGCACGCTTGAGGCACGGATTTCCACGACGATCAGCCCCAAGATCGCTGGACGCATCGTTGAAGTTGTCGTCGATCAAGGGGACACGATTGAACAAGGACAGTTGCTTGTACGACTCGACGACGAGGAACTTCAGCAGCAAGTGGAGATTGCCAGTGCGAACGTGGAAGCTGCGAATGCCGCACTTCAACGGCTGATGGCAGACAAGAATCGAGCCATCGCCGTCTTCGAACAGTCGAAACGACATCATGATCGTATCCAGTCGCTCAAGGAGAAGAACGCCACTACGCAAGATGATTTGGATCGAGCCGTTGAATTACTGGCGGTGGCGACGGCGGATATGACACGTGCCGAAGCCGCCATTACCGAAGGTCAAAAGGGTCTGCTTGCTGCCGAGAAGACGCAGGAATATCACCGGGCACGATTGGCGGACACGGTGATCAATGCCCCCTTCGCAGGGCTTGTCGTCGAGCGTCAACGAGAAGCGGGGGATATTGCGGTCCCCGGTAGTGCCGTCTTGACCCTGATTTCCACCGATGTTCTGTGGATTTCCGCATGGGTCGATGAAACCGAGATGTCGAAGCTGAGCTTCGAACAGCCAGCCCGCATCGTATTCCGCTCACACCCCGAACGAAACTTCGCTGGAAAAGTCGTTCGGCTGGCGAAGCAGGCGGATCGAGAGACTCGGGAATTCGTCGTCGATGTTCAAGTCTCCGAATTGCCAGAGAATTGGGCAGTCGGGCAACGGGCGGAAGTTTTCATTGAGACCGACCGGCAAGACGACGTGCTGACCATTCCGCTGGCGACTCTGAGTCGTCGAGACAAACAGGAAGGTGTGTTTGTTGCAGCAGAAGGGACTGCTCGCTGGAAAGCCGTAACCCTCGGTGTTCGAGGGCGAGAATTTGTTGAAGTCCGTGAGGGGCTGTCCGAGTCCGAGATTGTGCTGCTCGTTCCAACAGGTCAATCGATGCTGACAGACGGACGGAGGGTGAGGACACCGTGAACCTCGCTCTCAAAGACATTCGTCACAACTTGGGTCGTTTTACCTTGACGACTGTGGGAGTTGGCTTGCTATTGATGGTCGTGATGGGAATGGGCGGCATCTACCGAGGCGTCATTGAAGACGCCACGTTGCTCATCGACCGAGTAGGGGCTGATCTGTGGGTTGTTCAACGAAGCACCAGAGGACCGTTTGCCGAGATTTCTCGTGTGCCGCCTAATCTCGTCCATCGAGTACAGGCGGTGCCCGGTGTCCGAACAGCACGTGAGTTCGTTTATCACACGATTCAGCGGGAGCGAGCAGGCAAACCGCTGCGAATTGCCGTCATGGGACTGAGTTGGTCAATTGACAAAGGTGAGTGGTTGCCACTTACAGCGGGCAGGCATCTTTCTCAGAATCATTTCGAGATGATCGCTGATGAATCACTGCGACTGCCAGTGGGAACCCAGATCGATCTCGGAAAAGAGACATACACCATTGTCGGCACGACGAAGAACCTCATCAGTTCCAATGGCGACGGAATTGCTTTTGTGACCGTGCAGGACGCTCAGGCAATTCAGTTCGACGTTCCCGGCGAAGCGGTTCGATTGGAACGTGCGTCCCGTGAATCACGTGGCGAAGAGTTCGAAGCCGCCATGAAACAACCGGCTCTGCTCGACAATGCTGGACGACCAACCGGAGAACTTCCCGCCGTCGCTCGTCCTCAATTGAGTGCGGTGATGGTGACGCTCGAACCGGGTGCTCATGTCAGCGATGTCGAGCAAATCATTGGGGGGTGGAGTGATGTCTCGGTGTACACGCAAGACGGTCAACGGCAATTGCTGTTGCGAGGCTCTGTCGAAAAGATAAAAGCACAGATCGGTCTGTTTCGTGTTCTGTTGACGATCATCGCCGCCATCATCATGGCACTGATCCTGTACACGCTCACGCTTGACAAGATTCACTCGATTGCCTTGCTCAAACTCATCGGGGCACCGAACAGCGTCATTCTGGGACTGATCCTACAACAGGCGTTGCTACTCGGCGGGATTGGATTTGGCATCGCCTATCTGCTTGGTCAGCAAGTCTTCCCGCTCTTTCCAAGACGAGTCATCATCACCAACGAGGATGTGTTTCAGCTTGCCCTGATCGTGCTGGGGATTTCAGTCGCTTCAAGCATTTTGGGAATTTGGAAAGCCATGCGAGTCTCGCCCAACGAGGCTCTGTCATGAACGCCACTCAGGACGCTCCTTTCGCCATCGAAACCGAACTGTTGACCAAGGTCTACGGCAGCGGGAATACGGAGGTCGTGGCGATGAAAGATGCCACGATGAAAGTTCGGCAGGGAGAGGTTGTGGCTCTGCTCGGTCCCAGCGGATCGGGGAAGTCAACATTCCTCACGGCAGTCGGACTCATCAATCCTCCCACATCAGGACGAGTCATCATCCGAGGGCAACTCGTTCTCGATGGGCAGGTCGCCAAAACGAACCTGCGAACATTCAGGCGACAGCATATCGGTTTCATTTTCCAGAAGTCGAATCTCATTCCGTTTCTCTCTGCCGAGGAGAATGTGCGGATTGCGATGGAACTGAATGGTGATTCCCGACGTGCTGCGGCGAAACGCTCAATGGAACTCCTCGACTATCTCGGCGTTGCCGACCGAGCAAAGAATCTCCCGTCGATGTTGTCGGGCGGACAACAACAGCGAGTCGCCGTCGCACGAGCACTGGCGAATCGCCCCAGCGTCATTCTCGCCGATGAGCCGACCGCTGCTCTGGACAGCCACCGAGGTCGGCAGGTGATGGAACTCTTCGCCCAAGTTGCCCATGAACAGCGGGCGGGAGTCATCGTTGTGACTCACGACCAACGATCACTTGACGTGTTCGACACACGATACGAGATGGAAGATGGTCGCTTGTTTTCTCCCAAGGAGGTACATGGTTAGTTTGGTGAGGCTGATGAAAGATTGCATTTTTCGCCACGCAGATTGGAGATCACTGCCGAGCGGATCGAGTGCTGACATTCGGGTTCAACCATATCTCTGCACGTGGTAGAATTTTTGATTCTTAAAAACCTTGCATTCCGTATCCACCTGATCCAAAAGGACTCCACATGCGACTCCATCGCCACTTTCCCCTCACGATGATCGCTTTGAGCGTGCTCACTTGCTTCGTCTACGCAGCAGACATCACCAAGGAATCGCTCTCTGAGATCAAGAGCAAAATCGACGACGAAGCTGCCGTGCTCGTGGACGTGAGGGAGAAGCGAGAATGGGATCAAGGTCATGTCGAGGGAGCCATCTTCTTCCCATTGAGCGAGATTCAAGATGGCGTGACCGAGGCGGAACTGAAGGCGTTGCCCAAGGACAAGGTTCTTTACACGCATTGCGTCGTGGGAAAGCGGGCGGTCACGGCGGGCAATATACTCGAAAAATATGGCTATAAGGTTCTAGCAGTCAAACCCGGATATAAGGAACTGATTGCCGCAGGTTTCCCGAAGGCGAAGGAGTAATCACACGGTGCCGGATGATCTGCCAGAGTGGACTCGATATGCCAAGCCGGGACTTACAGTCCTTGGCTTGGTCGTCCTCTGGACATGGGAGACAGTCCTACCACTCGTCATCACTCGTCGCAAACGGTGGCTGCACGCCGGTCGCAATCTGACCATCTCATTGCTCAACACAATCCTCCTTGCACTCCTCTTTGGGGCGGCTACGGTTGGGATTGCGGTTTGGACGGAGCGACAGCAGATCGGATTGCTGAATTGGCTTAGCGTTCCGCAACCTTGGAGATTGCTGCTCGCTGTTCTTCTGCTCGACGGCTGGCTCTATACATGGCATAGGCTGAACCACAGTATTCAGTTGTTGTGGCTGTTCCACCGGATGCACCACTCTGACAAGGAAATGGATGTCACGTCGGCAACTCGGTTTCATTTTGGCGAGCATCTTGCGGCGGCAACATTGCGGATTGGCTTGATTCCCGTATTTGGTGTCTCAGGATTTGAAATCCTCGTCTTCGAGACGCTGGTCGTCTTGCTGACGATGTTCCATCACGCCAACATTTCGCTGGGATGGTTTGATCGCCCTCTGCGATGGGTGCTGGTCACGCCCCGGATGCACCACATTCATCACTCCCGCTTCCAGCCTGAAACAGATTCCAACTTTTCCGTTCTATTTTCGTTTTGGGATCGGTTGGCTGGTACTTATCGAATGCGTTCCGACCAATCTGCGGTTGAACTTGGACTGGATGACTTTGACGATGATCAGTGGCAGTCCATCGCCGGAATGCTGAAGACGCCGTTCAAATCGAATGGTCGAGCGGACAACAGTCCCATTCACAGTGAACAGCATTCTTCCAAGACGACAGCAACATCATGAGGGAGGTCAGTACCATGCGGATCGGAATCGTCATTTATTCCAACGACCCAGAGACGGTATGGAATGCGTTTCGCTTCGGAGTGTTCTCGATCAAGCAGAAAGACTCGGTGGAAGTGTTTCTGCTCGGCAAAGGAGTCGAGATCGAATCCATTCACGATGAGCGTTTCAATGTCGCCGAGCAGGTGACGAGCTTCTCGGAAGCTGGCGGCACCATCTATGCCTGCGGCTCATGTCTCAAGTCGAGGAACAGCGAGGGCAGCGAAGTGTGTCCTCTCTCGACGATGGCTGACTTGTATCGGATCGTCAGTGAATGCGACAAGGTTTTGACGTTTTAGGGCGAACAAGGAAGTGATGCTGTGAAAGGACGACAAAGCGGAATGCCGGAGGAAGACTTGTGGAACTCATTCTTCAACCCAGCGTGCATCCTTTCCAAACTCGGTTGCGATCAGCAGTGCGGCGATGTCGTCGAGTTCGGCTGCGGTTACGGGCTGTTCACTGAAGCGGCAGCGAGGCTTGTCGCTGGATGCGTATATGCCCTCGACATCGAACAAGAGATGATCGAAGCGACAAACCAGAAGATGCGACTGGCGGAGATCACCAACGTGATCACCGAGCGACGTGATTTCGTGGCAGACGGCTGCGGGCGTTCCGATGAAAGCGTCTGCTACGCCATGCTCTTCAACATTCTGCACATCGAAGAACCGGTTGCCTTGCTTCGTGAAGCGAAGCGAGTGCTCAAGCCGGGTGGCAAGGTTGGCGTGATCCACTGGAATTACGACGCCAGCACTCCTCGTGGTCCTTCGATGGATATTCGCCCTCAACCAGAACAAGTGCGGGGATGGTTGAAGGAAGCAGGTTTTCAGGATATTCGATTCGACCCACTCGATTGCTGCCCATACCATTACGGGTTCGTTGGCACAAAGACCGGCAAAGGGTGAGTCCGCTCGGTAAGACCTTCACATCGCATCGATTTTCTGTCGGCGGCGATTTTTCGAAACGGCTTTTCGCAGAAACGTCAGTCCCACAGCAAGAATTGCGAGTTGAATAGCAACAAAAATGTAACCAGCGGTATCGCTCCAACGACCGGGGGCGGGGAACTGACACGGACGAAACAGTCTGGAATTGTTGCATTCAAACAAATGCAACCACTCCTTGGGCAGTGATGTTCGGCGGTCCGGTCGCTCAGTGTGAGCGTCGTTTCATTCGCTTACATTGAAGTCGAACGACCGGGACAAGCACACAACGGACGTAGCTGTAAATCACCGGTGAAAGCACAAGAGCCAGCAACCATTCAAACATGTTGGCAGTCCTGAGGGTTTGGGAAGTGACAACATGCGATGTTGGTCCAGTTTCATTCTGAGTTGAAGATGTGAAACGCAACGAGTGCCATCACTTCTGGTGTTGGGCAGTTGCTTTCCATCAATCGTCGCCACGCTGCACCAGTGGCATCGTTGTTGCGTCCCATTCGACGCCAGATCAGGAATGCCATTGCTGCGTGATCAATGCAGTCAAAGAGTTCTCCCGCCGTCGTGCGTGCGTAGAGACTTTCAGGATTGCGGATCAAACTCAGGAACGGACGAAGTTGTTCCCGCTCTTCCGTGCTGACGAGTTCAGATGATCTGAGTTTCATGTTCAATGCTCTAATGATGACACGTTAAAGTGAGGGTTCGCCGGGCTTCGGCTCGGCGGACCCTCGACCGACCAACACTCAAGCAGGCGACCATCCGAAGTAGAAGCGTGGACTGGCTTGGAACATGAGACTGCCCTTGGTCCCATCTGACTTACGAGTGGCAACAACGAGCGGAGCAGCGAAGCCGATGACTTCAAACTCTTCCTGAAGCTCGCTGGTGTTCCACACCTGCCCATGCTTCGCTTCGAGATACTCTCGACTCCCCGGCTCGGCGTTGATCTCGGCGACCATATCACGGCGAATCGATTCTGTTGGATCACTCATGCGTTCGACTCCTGAAAGGTGAAGTTGATTGTTCTGGTGCTGGGTTGCGGTCCGATCAGTATTCGTCGGGGAGAAGCAGACATGTCGAAGAGCGGTCCGCCTCGGTAATGATCCACAGCTTCGTCCCGACGCTCAGCAGGTAGCTCGACAGGATTCGTTCCCCATTGGCGACCGCTTCCTCGTTCGACTGTTGGTCCTCTTCGTCGAGTTCGCCCGGATCGAGAACAACATGACGTTGAAGGAACTCCATCGGAGTTTGCCCTGTGGATTCCAAAGCTCCGAGTGCTCCGGGCGTAGCAACAATCTGACCCAAGGCGAAGCGTGGCTTCTTGTTGTTGGCGGTGACCATTGTGTCTCCTTGTGTTGAAGAGGGTTGGTGATGCTTCAACTGGTTGGTCCCATGACGGATTGATCCGTTCGCCAAACGAAAAGAGCCGAGGCATCCATGCCCCGGCTCTTCGTCCCTCAGTTGTTCGCTATGCTTCGAGTTCATCCCAGCAGAACTCAGTCGGCTTCATACCTTCCGCAGGCAATCCCTCACCGTGGTACGTGCAGGGGAACGGTGTCTTGCTTCCCTCCTGTCCGTGGATCATCAGGTGGTCCAGATCGACCACCTGACCGCAGTTTCCAGCGTAGTGCCGACTGTCTTCGTCGTAATCGCCGAGACGGTCGGCTTCCACAATGATGTGATGACCGTGCTGCTCATTGTCTGTCAGTTCGTCGATGGCGTCCGACATACTGTCGGCTTCAACGATCAGATATGTCGATGAGTAACCGAGACCGATTTCGATGAGCCATGTCTTGCCGAACCAGTCGCCGGGATTGATTACTGGCATGTCCTTGAGTTCGTGACCGTGAAAGGTGCCGTTGGCAGTGATCGTTGCCATGCTCGTGTCTCCTGTTTGAGGTTGAATGACACGAGCATGGCTGCGGTCCGATCACGCCTCGGCGAGTTCAGCTTGAAACGCCTCTTCGTCTTCGGCATCGAGGTCGCCGAAGAACTGAGCGAGATACGCCGCCTGACGACGGGCGTCATCGTCGGTGCAATCGTCGATTAACTCACCCCGGAAGAGCATTCCATCGCCGAGAGCGTAGCCGATGACGAACCGACCACGAGGGAGTCGAAACATCAGAGCCATTGAACCAGACCAGTACCGCTCTACGATCTCACAGCGGCAGTCCAGCATGGTCTTGCCGCACCATGTCGTCAGCGTGATGCCGTAGCGGTCCCCTCTTGTGTACCCGGTAATGTTCCGACCGACGACCGAAGCACCGAGGGCGGCAAATTCCCGTCCCTCGTGTTCGATGATCCCGATTTCGATTTGTCCCTGTCGTTCGCAGCGAGTGCTCGTCATGTCCGTCTCCTGTCATGGTGAAGGTTGATTGCCAACACCACGACGGGACGGTCCGAACAGATCAAAGCGGGATCACTTCGTATTCGACGGCTTCGCCTTGCTCGATTCGACGAACGGCACTGAGGGCATCGAGTTCCCGATCAAGCGTCATCCGACACAGTGCG
Organism: uncultured Pirellulaceae bacterium; assembly: GCA_964636985.1. Lineage (GTDB taxonomy): Bacteria > Planctomycetota > Planctomycetia > Pirellulales > Pirellulaceae > CAZWSX01. The sequence goes on from CAZWSX010000004.1 coordinate 172,800, forward strand.
TTCAGTTTGCTGGTGAAACTGAGGGCGACGGGATGATTGAAGAGTTCTTCCCCACGAACGCCGCTTTGTTGCAGGTTGAGAAGATGCCGGTGAAATGATCCAACAATGGCGACGATATTCACTCCCGTTTGCACGGCGTCCGCATCACTCGCTGCCTTTCGCTGAATCTCATCTGCTCCGTTTGCCACCGCTGTTTTCGTTGCCGTCGTCATCGTTTTCTCCTTGAAAGTGAGAGTTGGTGATGACGACTGCGGTTGGTCCCAGCAGAATCAAAACGGCAGGTAGTTTCCGCTCGAATCGGTTGGACGGGCATGAAGGTATCGCCCCGTCGTCGAAATCGACGAATGCCCCAGCGTGGCTTGCACGAGATGAATTGGACATCCCCGGTCCAGTGCGTGTGATGCGTGAGCGTGGCGGAACCAGTGACACGAGACGTTCTTGTCGATGCCTGCTCGTTCCGACGCCTTGCTGACAATCCGCCAAACGGCGGACTCGTCGAGATGACCTCGCTTGCGGCTGCGGAAGACGGGAGCTTCATTCGAGTCGCTGTCTCGCAGCTTCATGACGGCTTCCCACACTGCCTGTGGCATCAGCACGGTCCGTGTCTTTCCACACTTGCCATGCACGGTGATCTGACCTGCGGTATCACGCTCCTGCAAATGACGCCACTTGATTGAGCAGATTTCCGAGACTCGAAAACCACCGGCATAGAGCGTCAGCAGGATCGCCCGATTTCGTTGTTGTGGTTCGAGCGAAATGATTCGCAGTACATCCACTTCAGAGAGGATTCGGTCCGCCAGTTCATCACGGAACGTCGGCAGTTTCATCGCTCGACCAATGTCGAAAGTGAGGTAGCCGAGTCGGAAGCCGAAGGCGAACAGGCTCTTGATCGCCGACAACGCCCGCTTGACCGATGACGGTTTCAGGCAAGAAGGAATGTCGTCCGTGTAAATCTGGATGTCGAGCAGCCGGATCAACCGCAACGGCTTGTTCGTCGATTCAAGAAACTTCACAATCTCTCGCCGGTACGCTCGTTGCGTGTGATCGGGGCGACCGTGGAGCCAAAGCTCGATGAGTTGGTCATCGGTGTCGGCTTGTTGGGCGACCGGTCCGAGAGTCTCGCCGCCAGACTCCGGCGAACGCATGATAATGGCACTTATCGTGCTTAATTCCACACAGTTTTCGGATCGGTCTTCTGACATCTTTCGCACACCTTTCGAACAGAGATCAAACAGCTTTGCCACACACATCCAACAGAGATCAAACCGACTTCGATCAATCCCCGACGCTTTCCGCACATGGTCCGAACGAAACTTGGCACTCCCGAAACGGACATCGCATGAACCCGCTCCACACTTCGGAGAACAATCACGCAGACCCCGAACGCTTCAGGTGTCGGAAAACTGTGCGGAGAATGTCGTTTTCGTCCTGCCCGGCAGTTCCCTGTGGGTAACATTGCTCGACCGCACTGGCGACGATTGAGGTCGTCAGCCCACTCAAACCGAGTGCCGACAGTCCGTCCATCAAATCGGTGCAATCCTGTTTCGGCTTAGGCTTGGTTGGTTCTGTGGTTGGCTTCGGCGTCTCGTTGTCACGGACGTAGAACAAGACGTACTCGCCGTTCACGCCGATGCCGAGTTCTTTCGCCTTGATGTTGTCTTCGACCTGACTGGCGTTGTAATAGGGACGCCCGTTGGTCAGCTTCAGCGGAGGATGAAACGTTCCTTTGCGAACGTGCCAGTAGAACTGACTGCGGCTCATGCTCAGAAGTGAACACATTTTGCTCACAGTGATTGCAGCTTTCGGTTGGTTGTCGGTCATGGTCCCCACACTCATCGAATAATCTCCTCACAAGAACCGGACAGTTCCGGCACAAAAAAATCAGGCACCATGCCTGTTCACATGCTCAAGACCCTTTGGCGTCAATGCTCTTCCCTTGTCGCCTTTGCAAATCAAACCAAGTCGAATGAAATCTCTCTCGAAAATTTCCACGGTCTGTCGAGGCAAACCGAGATGCGTGGCGATCACGTTCAAACGAACGGCTCCCTGATGCTCCTTCAGGAGCGTCAAGTAGCGTTGCTCAACCGGATCGAATCCAAGTGAGTCAAAGCCTTCGATAGCGAGCATCTCTGCAACGTGCGACGGCTCGATTGTGTCGGACGATTTGGATGATGCTGTTCGCTTCGCACTGTCAAGCAACCGCACCGCCAAGCGTGGAACGCCACGACTGCGATACGCCAACTCCTGCACCGACTTCAGGTCGATCTCCCATCCAAGACGAACCGCACGCTGCGAAATCAGCAGCAGCATTTCGTCATCGCTGTAGTGCTGAAGCCGCAGCAGAATCTTGAAGCGGTCCCTCATGCTCGTCGTGAGCAAATACTCATCCGTCGTCGCACCGATCAGCGTGAACGGCGGAAGTGTCACCGGCTTCCGATTACCGCCGAGAAACAGCTTGCGTTCTTCGATGGCACGATACAGCGATACCTGAACGGTCTCGCTCAATTCGTGTATCTCGTCCACGAGCAGTACGTGTTCTGGTTCCAACATCATCAGCAGACCTTGCATCTGAGCGATGTTGCCGATGTTCTGAGCCAACTCGACATGGCACTCGGTACAGAGTTCCTTGGCGATCAATTCGGTCAGCAGCGTCTTGCCGGTTCCACCCGGTCCACACATCAACAGATGCGGGAACGCTTCCTTGCCACCGCTCCTTGATCGGTCGTGCCAGTAGGCATCGAGAGCGGTGCGAAGCACTGAGACGGCACGTTGTTGCCCGACCACGTGGTTGAGGCTGGTGATGATTGGCTCGGTGTTGGGCATTGAATGGTTCATCCTCAAATTGGTCCGGTCCTATTGCAGTTTGTCAAGCCGCAGATGTTCGATAGCGTCGAGCTTCTGTTTTTCTCTGCTCGTGCATCGTCGCCGTGGTCCGCCTGATTGGTGCCAACCGGTAACCTCGCCGACGAAGCTCACGCCGAAGTGCGAGTGTTTCCTGCCGACTTGCTGGCGTCGTCGCCTGCATGACTCCGTGAAAATCGGCACCACCATGCTGACCGAAATGTTCATAGCTGAGGCATTGCCAGCCATACCGATCCGATGGGATTGTCGGAAACAAGGCGATGATGGTGCCGGTGTCCTTCCACCTACGGAAAATCACGAACGTCTTTTCTGTTTTCGCTTTCACGCCGAGTTCTCCTTGGTTGTGTTAGGTGGTCCGACTCACTCGACTTCCTCTATGGAGCGGATTGAGGGGATGACATGTTCATCAATCGGGACGCCGAGTTCGTGAAGCTGTTCGGCAAGGTCTCGGTTCTCATCGACCGGCATCCCAAAGTTGTCGGCGACTTCGATGTATTCCAGTGAGTCGTCCATCGGGTCCGCTTCGCCATCGAGCAGTTTGACGACGGCTTCCGCTTCGCTGGTGGCTTCAACCCGATACTTGGACGTGTGAAGCTCGTACTGCTCTATTTCGTATACGGGCATGATTGTGGTTCTCCTTCATTGCCAACGAAGACGTGAGAGGCGTTCCTCTTCGAGTCGCTTCGCTCTGCGTTCCCACATTGGTCCGCAGATGACTTTGATCTTGGCGATGACTCGATGAGCCTTTTCGAGTTTGCCAGCGTCTTCGTACTCAAAGATGCGAAGGCGGAGTCGCCGAAGCATTCGTTCGTACTTGTGGAATCGCTGGTTCTCTCGAATCTTTCGTTGCAGCGATTTCGGTGAGAGCAGAATGCGGTCGGCATCGTCGATCATGAGTTGTTTCCGGTTGAGGGTGAGGCATCGTGGTTGTTCCCGATACCTCACCGTTCCGGTCCACTTACTCGTCTTCTTCGATTCGCTCGAAGAGTCCGTTCATCGCACGACGCAATGCTTCCTCAGACGGATAGCCGCCTTGGTCGCCGCAACATTCGATTTCGCCGCACTCGTTGTCGGACAACCACCCGTAAACTTCGTACTGCCAGTTGTCCGGCAGTTCGTAGTCGTCACGCATACGCCAAGCGGCATCGACGATGTTCTCGACAGTCGCTTCGTATTCCCGATTGCTGAAGTCTTCCTCATCAAGGATCGGGTATGCCGCCAGTGACTCCATCAATTCGTGAAAGGTCCGAAAGGCTTCGGTAATTTCGCCACTCTTGAACACTCGCAGGCTGAACCCGTCAATGTGGCCGACAGCCCAATGGCTGTGGGATTCTTCCACAACGTCGGGATCATCACCCTCGGTGAACGATGCAAGTGCCTGTCGAATCTGCTCTGCGTTGGACTGGTCCAGCAGACCGCTGTCCCTATGGTGCGAATAATGGATCATCCAGTCTTCTTCTCGGTCGAGTTCATCCTTCCGCCACCACACGAAACAATTGAAGTCCCGCCAGTTTCCAGCCGATTCCGCCGCCGCTTCCTCAATCGTCAAGTCACCAAGATGTGTTGCCGTCGCCATCGTTCGTTCTCCGTTTGGGGTTGGTTACCGTTACGGTGAACTGCGTTGGTCCGGCTTGCGGCGAGCCAGAAAGCAGAAGAGCCAGCGAGGGGGACTCGCTGACTCTTTGGATTGTCCGGTCAGGCGGCGACCGGTTCGATTTGACGACTGAAGCTCAGCACGAAGTCGGCGGCTTTCGATGCGGCGGTGGACGCCTTGAAGATGAAGCGTGGGTCGCTTTGTAAGCTCTTGAGCCACGAAGCGAGATACGCCTGAGTGTTACTCAGGTCATCGCTCTGTGGAATCTGAAGCTCGCTGCACATGAACGCCGCAGCGATCTCTGCACGAAGCTCGCCCTCTGCATAGGTGCCGGTCCAGTCGCATCGAGACTCCGACCAGTGAGCCAATTCGTGCAACGCCGTCGAGTAGAACTCCTTCTCGTTCCCGAACCGATGCTTCGGAACCATCTGGATATGATCGGTGGTCCGGTTGTAGAAGCATTTGTCGCCGCCGTACCGGATGTCGGCTTGTGTCGCAGCGATGGCGATCTCAGCCGGTGCGAAATCGGCGAACTCATCGTTCTTCGTTTCCGCTTCGACATCAACCAGATGTCGCAGGTGGTCCGGCAGATCGACTTGCTCTGCGTTGAAGACGCAGTACGTCTTCAGCATGGCGAACTCGATTTCGACTTCTTCGCCGGTCGTCGGGTCTTCCTTGGTCTTCTTGATCGGAGCGTAGTAAATGATCGAGCAGCCCCACTCGCCGGGTTTGACGCTGGCGGGACGGCTTGTGACTCGTGCTCCGAGGTCCGACCACTGCTTCCAAGTGGCGTACCACTTGCTGGTGAAGCCATGCTCCATCTGATGGAGAGGCAGCAAAGCTGCTGCGTTGATGCCCCGATAGGCTTTACCGCTGACGATGTTCGTCGGTGCTCCGCAGTTGGGCGACGTGCTCCACGGCTTCCGCCACGGGATCGTGCCTGCTTTGAGCGATTCGACGATCTTGTTGGTGATCTCTTCTTGAATCTGCTTGGTGCTCTTCGCCATCGTTCGTCTCCTGAGTGGTTGAGGGTTGCCGATGGAGGGCAACCTTGGTCCAAGGAGACGATTGGCGAGTTACAACTTTGCAACTCGGCTCAACTGGCAGACAATTTCATTACGAGCAGATAATATCTTTTCAGCAGTGACCTACGCCTTACGCCAAAAGACATGAAGCCAGCGAACGGTATCACTCTTCGAGGTTTCGCAGGTGTCGGATCGGCAGAAACGAGAAGCCCGAAGTGTCAGCGGACCGATTCTTCCGCTGACTCCTGATTGTCCATTCTTCGGTGGACTTCAAGGTACTCCTCAAGGCTCTTCTTGATGCGGACCATTTTTGGAAGCGAAGTGTATGGGATCATCTCCTCATCGACATGCTCAATCCATTGTGGCAACTTGTATTCGCTACGTTCACCCCAACTTCGGCAATTGCGACAGAGCAAAAGAATCTGACGAATGTCGTCCGCAAGACGATTTCGAAGCAATTGCACTTCGTTTGGAAGCGACGGCAGCACGTCCTCACGGAATTGTCGGACGTATTCTTTATTGACAGCTTCCATCAGAAGTTGATGTGCCTCCCCAAATAGTTCATCGTCGATGTCGTCGTGTAGGTCTCGATTCGCCAACGCCTCTTCAATTTCGGCATTCGTCGGATCGGGGAGATGTTCGAAGCCAGTTGCCACGGACAACAAGGAAGCCAGCGTCGTCGAAAAGTGGGACTTCGGCAACGATTCCTGAATGTCAGGATAAAGTATGAAACGGCGATCCAACTCTTTCTGGTTCACTTCCAGTGCGAAGTCTTTTGTATTCTCAGTGCAGAAGAGAAGCGGACCGTTTATATTCTGCCTCTCGAAGTGAGACACAAGCGATTCGACAATCAGGGCGTCTTGATCCGACGACTTTTTGCAGTGAGGCATCTTTCCGGCGATCTGCCTGCGTTTTGCTGCAACTACGATCTCTGGTGTTAGCGGAATCAGTGTGACGTTTGTTGATTTGAGGAACTTATCGATCAACTTCATCAGTTCGGCACATTCAGCAATTCGCTTCTGCTTCAGTTGCTTGATGAGAGCCAGTACATCAGTCTTGAGTGAGTCGATCTCGCTCCATGTATCCTTCGTCGCCTTGTTGATGGCATCGCTCAGTTTGTCGCAATTGGACTCCATTTCCTGCGGCAAAGTGCGGAAAGCCTTGGACACTTCGAGATAGACCACTTCCGGCACGAGGAGTACAAAAGTGCTCTCCTCGACCAGCGTTCGGAGATCGTCGAGATGCTCCCGCTCACACCCCGGACGCCCTTGTGTTGCAATTCGAATGAATATGTTGGCGTCAACGAAGACATTCATATTGAGTAATCCTGAACTTGCGAATGTAGGTTCCCATGACTCTGGTGTGGCTGTTCAGAAGATGTCGTCGCCAACCTTCAAGATGAGATACGGCGGGTTGGCACCTTCGTGGCTTTCGCCCGTTTCACTTCCGAAACATGCAATTGCGGTGTCCTCCCTTGTGAACCAGAAGAGTGGTTCAGCCAATACTGCTCCGGCACTATCAGTGATAGGTTCTTGCCGAATGTCGTACCGCTTCCAGAGATCGACCAGCCATTTGCGATGCTTGTGTCCGATGCGGTCCAGAATGTCGTTGAGGTCGTCTTGGATGCTCGTTGGGATTTCAACTTCGGGAGTCGAGTTCATCGCCTCGACACACGTGGAAATTGTCTCACTCAAGGTACGGGATATGGAAGAGCGTTCACGGATGCCGTAAATCGCCAGCAGCGATCTGGCACGAGTCATCGCCACATAGAGGTTGTTAGCGAGAATCTGTCCGTCACCGGTCACGTACTGATCGACGCAGGGAATCATGACGACTTCCGACTCATAGCCCTTGTAAGAATGCGAAGTGGTTACAACCAGCGTGTTCTCCTGACGCTCGAACGGTCGGTTTGTCTGTACCGACAATTCGACGCCGATTTCCGCCAGCCTCGGTTTCAGCTTTGATTCGAGAAGCTGGACGACCGACTTCCCGTTGTAAATCACGCAAATATCGGCTGGCGAAATCCCTTCCTTCTGGATCAGATGCTTCAGGTGACCGGCGATGGCGTCGATTTCGTCGCTGCGATTGTCGAAGGCGTGGAAGATCGGTTTCGGTCCCTCGATCTGGTTGAACCGCACACGCAGCCATTCTTCGCCGTTGCGTTGGCTCTTCTCGATCAACCCCATGCCCATCAGTTCGTTCTGATCTTGCCGCTGGTCGGGCGGTGTCAGGCGGTGCAGCACGTTGACGGCGAGATCCGCAATCGGTGTTGTCGAACGGAAGCTCTCCCGCATGATCGTGGAGCGACCACGCATGTCGAGTCCGAACTCTGACCACTTCGGGGTCTTCCGTCCGTAGATGTTTTGAGCATTGTCGTAGAAGATGTGGGCGGAACGACTGTTCGGATCGTCGGCATCGGTTTGTTCAACAATCGACAACAACAGCTTGAGCGTGGACGGACCCATGTCCTGAGCTTCGTCGATGAACAATGCAGAGCATCGGGGAAGAAGCTCAGCGGCATCCTGTCGATTCAGGAACTCTTCCGCCGCACGGTCGTAATCGAACTCAAAGTCATCCATTTTCAGCGAGGCACTTGGCAACATCCCGGCAAGCACATCTTTGACGTGCAGCAGGGATACCTGCTCCCACGGGAAGTTCGGTTTCTCAAAGAGGTCGCCTTCAGACAGGCTGCTCCACGCCGATTCCACCGACTCCCTCAGCAGCTTGTGCAGAGAGCGGTTGGCGTAGACCGCCCAGATTCGGACGTTCTTGCCCCCTTCCAGCCGCTTCACCGTCTTCGCCAGCCAGTTACAGAGAACAATCGACTTGCCGCTTCCGGCAACGCCACGCACCAACCGAGGCTTGCCGTCAAGATTCAGATTGGTCAGCCGTTGCTGCTCCTGCGAGAGCACCGGCTTCATGTCTTTGCGTTGGGCGATCTGTTCCCCCATGCCGCCTTTGCCGGTCTCGGTGCCCGGTTTGTCGGATCGAGGTCGTCGCCGAATGCCTTTGCCCTGTTGCTCGATCCGTTCCCAGCGAACCCGATTGTCTTCTTCCATCAAGATGCTTGGCGTCAAACGGCGGAGCAACGGTTTGAGATACGGCTCGTCCATTTCACTGCGGCTGGCAAGCACGATCACGGCTTCACGTGCCCGGCTCAATGCGACGTTGACCAGCCGTTTCCATTCTTCGTATGGCCAATTGTAACTGCCTGCATTCACGGTATCGAAAATGACCACATCGGCTTCCGAACCTTGCTGGCTGTGGACGGTCGAGGCTTCCCAATCGGTCAGTCCCCATCCAGCGAAGAGCTTGGCAATGGACTGAGCCTGAGCTTTGTAAGGAGAGATGAACAGTCCCTTGGACTGTCGGACGCCTGAATCCGAGAAGAGCTTCTCAAGGACGCTCGGCGTGATCGATCTCACCCAGCTTTTGTTGCCCGGTCCTCGCTCGGCACGAATGGAGGCGAGATCGCCCGACTCTTCGTCCAGCACATACCAGATCGCTCTGGAAAAGTCCTTGAGCAACGATGGAAGGTGCGATTCACGCTGCTGCGTTTCGACTGCCGTCTTTAGAAACCCGCCGTATTGGAAGTCGGAGACGACTTTGCAGACATCGGGGTGCATTCGACGTTGTTCGGTAAGAACATGAACCGCCTTGGGCGTGTGTTCCAAATCGTCGAGATGACTCAGCCCGCTACTCGCCAGCCACGTTTGTTGTCGTGTCGGTAAGATTCGAGAGATGCGGCTGATCGGAGCCAACTGCTTGGAATCGCCCACGAGCACAACTCGGCGTGCTGCCAGATACGACAATGCGGCAATCGCTGTCCGTGACATCAGCCCCGCTTCGTCGATGAAGATGGTCGTGAAGGGAGCATCACCGTTTTCCACCATCTTGGTGACGAGGTTGTCCTTGAGGTAGCTCATCGCCTTGAATGCCGTTGCGATCACCACTCGCACATCGGGATCGACAAAAATGCGTTTGCTTTGGTCACCGCTGCCCGCTCGCAGTTCGCCAATCTGTTTTCGGGTGAGAGCCTTCTCTTCCCACGTGTCAAACAGGCGAAGCTGACCGGCGAGATCATCGATCTTGTGGAGAACCTCTGACTCGGTCCCTCGCAGCATCGATTCCAAGCCGGTACTGCTGAAAGATTGAAGAGAAGCTCCTTTGCCGATGCGAAGCAGCTTTCCTTCATCCAGTTCAACCGATGATCTGCTTCGTGCTGCGTTGCCAATTGAGAGGGCTACTGCATCGGTCGCACGGTTGGTCGTTGAGACAACCAGAATGCGTTCGGTGGGATCATCGAGAACAGCGGCAATCTGCTGCCCGGTCGTCCATGTCTTGCCTGTGCCGGGCGGTCCCCACAGCACGTTCCACGAGTGCTGCCACCAGTCCTGCATGTGCGGCAGACCAACCCGGCTTGGATTCGCTACGGCAGGATGTATCCCACCTTCCGCCGCCGCCAAGCGATGTGGCAGGTCTTGTCGTGCCGCCTCGAATTCCGCTTCGTTGAATACGGCGTCGAGCACCGACAGGAACTCGAACGGACGTACAAAGAACGAGCCAGTTGTCGGCATCGCTTCGGGGTTGTCCAGACTGATGAACAAGCAGCCATTGCGTTCATCGACTTCGAGGACTTCTCCCTGCCACACGATCTCGTCTTCGTAGGCAGCGTTCTCGTAGGAGAAGTCAGAGAAGAGTGCGTTGTCATCGAGCGACTTGGGTCGAAAGGCGACCGCACCTTCCCACGTCCAGTCGAATTCGACCGAACTGCCCACGTGAACGACGTAGACCGTCCCTCGATCACGTTCGGCGAAGATACTCACCTTGCGGCAACGCAGCCTCTTCCACTTGGAGCAATCACGGAACTCCTGCCGTACCGAAGTCGCAGCATCCTTGAGCAACTGATCGTCGGCGGGCGGCAAGCCAAGTTCGGCATGGAAGCGAGCAGGCTGGAACTCAGCGACATGGATCGCTTCATCGTCACGGGCGACATCGCCGAAATCGTCGTCCATGACGGCTGCTATCCCTTCCTGCCGAATTGCTCAAGGAACATGTCCATCTCCTTGTCGTTCATCCCGGCGACCACCCGGAACACTTCCGGTCGCTCGCAGACCCGTTTCCTGATCGGCTCCGGCACCTTCTCTGCGAGCAGGAGCAACTCCTCCTCGTCGCCGTCGAGTTCCGCCGCCAGCTTGTGGAGGAGGTTCTCGGAAGGGCTGTGACCCTCTTCCAGCTTGTGGTTTTCGATCTTCGAGATGTACGTGAAGCCGACGCCCACCTTCGCTGCGAGGTCACGCAACGTAAGCTGCTTCGCCTGACGGAGTTCCCGTATTCGTTCACCAAGGGTCATGACGGCTCACCTGCTTGCTTGTACCACCCCAAAATGGTATCGTTGTTGCACTGACAAGTCAACAAGGTGGAGCGACCTGTGGAGCGGGTCGTTGCCGCCGAACAATGCCGATGGTCCGTTGTGACGATCACCACTGAACACGTAGGGCGGCAGACATGCTCGAACTCCAACTCAGAGAAGAATTTCGAGGCAAGCGTCTCAAGGGGACGACTGTCGATTTCAAGAACCAGTCCGGCACCGGGGCACTCGACGTGTCTGCCGCTGAGTTCTTGAAGATCACCTACCCGTCACATGATCTCCTCAAGACGATTGAGGCAACTCAACAGGGACAGTCTCGCCCCGTCGTTCTTCTCGGATCAAGGGGACAAGGTAAGTCGCACTTGATGGCGGCTCTCTACCATCTGTGCCACAACCCCGACGCCGGGGCTTCGTGGCTCAGCGAGTGGTCGGATCATCTCAAGAATCCACAGATCGCATCGCTGAAGCTACGAAACGATTGTTTCGTGATTGCGGAGAGCCTTCACCTTCAACGATACAAATATCTCTGGGACATCCTCTTTGCTCTTCACCCCAAGGGGAACTACTACGAAGGCAAATGGTCAGGGATGGGCGATAAGAAGACGGATGTCCCCAGCTATGACCTGATGATGGAGATGTTCACCGATCAGCCCACTGTGCTGATCCTCGACGAATTCCAGACGTGGTACGAAGGTCTCACCAACACCAAGCAATACCCTTGGCGGAATTGGGCGTTCAACTTCATTCAGATTCTTTCCGAGATCGCTCAGAAGAATCCAGAGAAGCTCGTCCTCGTTGTCTCAGTACGTGAAGGGAACTCGGATGCGTATCAACAGATTCGCCGTGTGAACCCGGTTGATGTGGACTTCAAAGGTCCGTATGCCAAAAGGGATCGTCAACGGCTGCTCTTGTACCGCATCTTCGAGAACCGGATGCAGGTGCCGAACAGCGACATTGCGAATGCAATCACAGCCCATGTCTGTGAGTATTTTCGACTCAGCAAGATTCCGCCGCAGGAGCAGGAGAAGCGATCAGAGGACTTCATCGAGTCCTACCCGTTCGCCCCGCATCTGCTGAAACTGCTGGACGATCAGGTGCTCATCGCCACGGACGCCCAAGAAACCCGTGACCTGATCAAGATTCTTGTCGATCTGTTCAAGACCCACGACAGCAAAGACCCGGTGATCACCGCCGCCGACTTCTCGCTCACCAACGAGAAAAGCGGCGTGGCGTCGTTGCTGGACTCAGTGGCAAACCAACTCCACAAAGACCTACGAGAGAAAGCCCTCCGCAACTACGAAGCGGTCGTCGAAGCGGTTCCCAATCCCAAGACCACGATTCCCCATGCCGAAGAGATCATCAGTGCCCTTTGGTTGCGATCACTGACAGTCGATCAGATGGCGGGTGCCGAACCTTACGAACTTCAAATCGACATCACCGGCGACAAGCCCATCGACGACAATCGGTTCGAAGTCGAGTTGGCGAACATCGTCGATAACAGCTTCAACATCCATCAGGTCGGCAGTCGGCTGGTTTTCAAGCGAGAGGAGAACGCCCGCTCCAAACTGCTCGCACACGCCAAGAACGACAAGCTGTTCCAGAACAACGAGGACATCGACCATCTTGCCAAGGAAATTCGAGCCGTCATCGGTGGTTCAGAAGATGTCTCGGCGAAGCATCGTGTGATTGTCCTGAAGAAGAAGTGGCAAGGCGATCCTTGGTCGGAATTCGAGGAGAAGGAGCAGCCCAAAAGCTGGAACGATGGAAAGCTCCCGCTGGTCGTTGTTCCCGACTATCCCGAAAAGCTGGAAGCCACTCTCGGCAAATGGCTCAAGGACAACATGCAGGAGAATCGGAACACCATTCGATTCCTGCTGCCTCAGAAAGGCACCGGCAACGTTTACTACGACCGAGAACTGTTGGTTCTCGCCAGAGCCGTCTTTTTGGCGATGAAGTGGAAGGCGACCGAAAAGGTTTACGGCGAACTCGAACGCACATTCCGCAAGGACGAATTGATCCCCAAGCTGAAGAGCCGGTTCGACCGGTTTGCTTTGCTCAGCGAATGGAATTACGCCGAACCCGCCAAGTGCAAATTCGAAGAAGCGAAGCACGATGCTCAGGGTGACAAGATTCCTGACGCTGTGGATCGTCTCGTGCGGGAAGAAGTCTTCATTCCAGAAGAGTTCGAGGAATACGTCCTCAAGCTCGCCGAGAATTCTGAGTCGGTTGGCAAGCTGCTGAAAGACCTGCGAGAGCCAAGACCGGGCGGCAAACCCTGCATTCCTTGGCTGGGAGAGATCGCCGTCAAAGAACGAGTAATCCGCATCTGTGCCGAGGGGCAGATCGCACTGAACCTGCGAAACATCGAAATGCTGCAAGCGAAGCCGGGCGAAGATGCCGACGACGCTTGGACACGCATGAAAGGCAAGCTCGGCACGGGCAAACATCTCGATGAAACTGTCATGCTGTTGCCGGACGCCGTGTCCGTCAGCGGTGGAAAGACGGTCGTTACCGATCCCGAAACCGGTGAGACAACCACCGTTGTAGTTGGAGGCACGGGCGGCACAGGTCCAGCCGTCGTCACCGGTGGCACAACCACAGGCGGAACGACAACCGGCAATGGTGGTGTTCCCGGCAATCTCTTTGGCGGCAACGGTGGAGCCGGAACCGTCTCCAAGAAATCCTGCTCTGCTCCTCCGACATCTGGTCTGAATCTGCTCGGTCAGGTCGAGTCATGGGGCATCGGTCCCGCCACGAGCGTCAACAACGTCGCCCTCAAGATCGGCAAGATGACCGGGGCACAGCTTCAGGCTCTCATCAAGCACCTGCCCGATGGCGTCACCTACGGCTTGGACTTGGAGAAGGAGGAAGGTAACTGATGTCAACATTCACCGCCGATCTTCTCGAATCCGTCACAACAGGTACGCCGCAGCAAGCATGGGGCGACATTGCCAATCATCTTTGGCAGACCTTCTCCGCTCCGATAGCACCGGCTGTCGCTGATTCCGAAGTGGTCAAGCGAGACCGAAGTATCATCGAACTCGAAAACACAGTGTCCGGCTCCTGTTGGGATTTGTGGAATCAGTTCGAATCCAGCGTTCCCAAAGCCAGTCTCGGAATCGTGGAATTCTGGAATCGCATTCACGGTGGAAAAGCGGTCCTGATCCTCGATGGCGTCTCGCTACGGGAAACGCCGTGGCTGCTTCAGCAGGCACAGGAGCGTGGCTACACGGTTCACGTTGCTGATCCTCGTGGAACGGAACTGCCCTGCGAAACATCTCCTTTTGCCAAGTCACTCGGCTTCGCTCAGCGTTCCGCCTTGGAGAACAACGGTGCCGGTGGTGCCCACAAGCTGACTGGTGCCGGTACGGAGTCCTCCAACCTCAACTGGAAAGACTGCATCGGGCTGGTTGGAACTCAGGAAGGTTTTGTCTTCTGGCATCACTTCCCCGACGAGCGAATGCACGATCTGTCGGTGCCGGGTGAAGGTCTGCACAAGTTGGCGAGGGAGACGCACGAGCATCTCACATCCGACGACTTCTGGGCGTTCGTCGAACGGCTGGCGACCGGTCGGCGGCTCGTCATCACCAGCGATCATGGCTATGCCGCCTGCGGTCTGTTTCCTGACCTCGTGGACAAGGATCAGGTCGATTACATGAAGAAGCTCTTTAAGAGCGGACGCACGGCGACGAGCGAAAGTGACGACGGGGCATGGGTTCCGCCGATTGACCTGCGGCTGTCAACCAGCCACGGCTCGCATCGGTATGTTCTCGGTCGCCGGAAATGGAAGAGTGCCGGGGGTTACCCGACACTGCATCACGGCGGCTTGTCGCTGCTGGAAGTCTTCGTCCCGTTCATCGAGTTGTCGAAGTAACGGGTCGGCAAGCAGACGACAGATTGAACATCAAAGAGCAAGCATCAACGGAATCACTGGCAGAGCATTCAACGGATCGAGGGTGAAAGTGGCAAAGAAGAAGAAGACGAAAGCCGAAGAACTTCAGGAAGCGGTCGCCGAGGCGGTGGGTGCCGGGCGGGAACTGCACTTGGAGTCCGTGGACTTCTCCGATCCGAATCGCCCCAAGACCTGCCTCGAAGTCGATTTCCCGATCCTGCATCTAAACCACATTGCCGGTCCAGAAATGTCCTCTGGTGCGGCAAAGAAGCCTATCTACACATGGCAAAAGTGGTGGGCACGTCGAAGCTCGGCGGTATTCCGTGCGATGCTGATCGCTGCGGCAGCGAAAGCTCCCGAAGATCAGGGCGAAGCAGCGAAGACGGTCTGGGACGCCTACTACGGCAATCACCAGAAAAACGAAGCGTTCCGCAAGCTGAAAGTTGCCGACATCTTCATGGGCGGCGGCACGACCATCGTTGAAGGTGCTCGCCTCGGAATGCAGATGTACGGCAACGACCTTAATCCGGTCGCTTGGCTGGTCGTCAAGAACGAACTGGCTCAGGTCGATCCGAAGGAGGTCCAGAATCTCCTCGACACCATCGAAGCCGAGGTCAAGCCGCAGGTCATGCCGTACTACGCCTGCGATTGTCCTCGTGGGCACAAAGGAAAGTGGACGCATAAGCCAACCGGCAAAATCATGGGGGCTGAATTCGATCCGCTCAGCCTAACGCCAGAGCAGAGACCGGAATACGAGTACGACGGTCCACAGGTGATTTACACACTTTGGGATAAGCATGGTCCTTGTCTTGCGTCGGAGTGCAATCACCGCACACCGATCCTGTCTTCACCCGTCATAGCCGTGAAATCGTTGACCGTGAAAGCTTGGACAGATAAGGAATGCCGGTCCTGCGGTAAGAAGTTCGACATCGAGCAGAATGATGCTCGGATGGCACCAGCAGCAATGCTGGTCGTGGCGGACACCGAGGCTACTTACGCTGTCATGGACAATAACGGCAACTACGCTTGTCCTCACTGCGGGCATGAACGGCAAGACGAGAAGGCAGCGAGTGACGGTCAGTCATCGTCACTTGGCAAATCCAAAAACAAGAAGATCGACCTGTCTTTGTTGATTCATCCCGATTGGCTCAAGGGATCACCGGGAAAAGAAGCTGGCGGCAACTGGTTCGGCGGAAGCGTGACCGACACTGCTGAGGCAACAGCCGCTTGGAATAGAGAACGGTCGAAGACCCTCAAGCTAATTGAAGTAAGGGGGCGATTGCCGGAATCCATTGTTTGCCCCGACACCTTGGAGGTTTTTCCGACCGGCAAAGATGGGAGCACGGTTCCCAGTAAGTCGAAATTCAAATGTCAGGAGCCAACATGTGGACGTGTCCAAGACGTTCTTGCGGCAGTTAAGGCGAGTAAGAAGTCTGCACCAACATCGCAGTTTGCGATTCAAGGTTACTGCCCTAAATGCCACGAAGCGAAGGTTCCGTATGGGGGACGTTTTTTTGCCACACCCGACCATCGATTATTTGACGCTGCCTTCCGTGAATGGGAGCAACGAAAGGCGACAGACCTCAATCCGTACTTCCCTAAGGAAGAAGTTCCGTATGGCTTTATGACCTCGCAGAACAATGGAGGAATCCCCAATCATGGATACACTCACTGGGACACGATGTTTAATCCGCAACAGTTGTTATTGCATTCACAACTGTTGAAGTCGATTGCTAAGCGATTGCCGTCTGAAACGGCATTGGCTGCGTTGGGGGTGTGGCAGAAGTATGTGCAACATGACTGCATGTTCTGCTTTTGGGATAGTCAGCAAGACTGCCTTGCACCGCACTTTTCCAACAACAACTTTCATCCTAAGCAGACTCCGGTACAAAACAATCCTTTCACAAAACTCGGACGTGGCAATTGGCAGTCATGCGTTGCAACTTGCATGGAAGCGTTGGACTGGAAGGAGTCACCTTGGGACCTCGTCTTCGGCGATAGTATTGAAGGCGAAGACATCAAGTCGAAAACCCTAAAAGTTCGCATTGGTGATTCGCCACGTCAGCCTGTTAGCATTGAATGTTGTAGTGCGAGCACCTGCACGTATTTGGGTTCTGGCGATGTTGATTTGGTCATTACCGACCCGCCATTCGGTGGGCTGTTGCATTACTCTGAGTTGTCGGACTTCTACTATGCGTGGTTCCGGCTTCTGACAAAGCAAGTATTTGGGAAGCTGTTCGAGCCGATTTATACTCCTAAAGCACTTGAGGCGGTTGCGAATCGAGCCAGAAACCCAAGTGATGCCGATGCGTTCTACCAGCGACTACTCACCGAATGCTGGAAAGAGGCACATCGAACGCTCAAGCCCGGAGGAATCCTTGCGTTCACGTTCCATCACAGTGAAGACGAGCCGTGGGTGGCGGTCCTTGAAAGTTTGTTTCAAGCGGGCTTCTATCTCGAAGCGGCATATCCGATCCGCAGCGATGAAACGAAAGGTGAGGGAGCGAAACCCGGAACATTCGGCTCGCAGCAGATCGAGTTCGACATCGTTCACGTCTGCCGCAAAAGATTGGAAGAGCCAGAGTCGATCAGTTGGGCACGGCTGCGGAGACAAATCATGCGGGATGTTCGCCAGCTTCAGGAGATCATTGAGCAGCACCAGAAGGAAGGTCTCGGCGAGGCTGACCTACAAGTGATCCGCCGTGGCAAGGCTCTCGAATACTACTCCCGCCATTACGGCAAGGTGTACATCGAGAAGGGACGAGAGGATGAGTTCACCGTCAAGGATGCCCTCGTCGGCATCAATCAGCTTCTCGATGACGAGAGCGACACGACCAGCGAAGCCCCGCCCGTGCTCGCCGAGCCGTACACCCGGCAGTACCTTCGCCTGTTCGCCGACAAGAGCACGCTCGACCGTGACCAGATGCAAAAGTATCTGCGTGGAACCGGCGTTTCACCGTCCGAGTTCTTGGAGCGAGGCTGGTGCAGCGAAGAGAAGAAGGTGTTTACCGTCGCCGATCCGCTCGAATGGGCTAACCAGTGGAAAGGGAAGCACCGCAAAGGGATGTCTCGTGACTTCGATCAGACCTACTTCCTGATCGGTGCCTGCTACGACGACAGCGGTATCAAGCTGAGCGACACCCTCAACAGCGGCAGCTTCGTCCCACACCCCGCCATCAGCGACCTGCTCGACTGGTTCGCCAAACACGGCAGCGACACGCACATGAAGTCCGCCGCCAAGCGAGCCAAGCAGATTTACTCATCATGGCTGGCGAAGAACACCACGCAGGTCAGCACCCAACGGACGCTGTTCGACTTGGAGGATGATGAATGAAGTGGCTCAAGTCATTTCTGAATTTGCCGCTCAAGGATTTCCTGCCGGGCAAAGTCCGACTGTGGCACATCCTGCTGATCGCAGTGGTGGCGGTCGCTGCCCTAACTCTGCGAAATCCGGGTGGTCGCCCGTTTGACGGGAACCATCCGGTAACGCCCCCGACACCGTTCGCTGACATCGACGATCCCAAGAACATCCTCACGACATTACAGACGACATTCGATGCAGATGGTCACCCGTCGCCAGTAGTTCTGCACTTGGCTCGTGCGTGCGAAGCCGTATACGCAAACGGAGAGACGAGCGTCCCTCGCCTGTTCTTCGACACTCGGTTCGACCGAGTTGTGCCGATTGGCTTCGGCTCGAACTCCGCCGTCGTTGGTCTCAAGGATGATATGGCTGTCGTCGTCTTTCGAGGAACGGATGAGATTAAGGACTGGTACACCAATCTGAACGTGCGGTGGGATTCCGTCGAACACGGCAGGCTGCATTCCGGCTTTTGGTCTGCCTACCAGTCCCTTCGAGAGGAAATTGTCAAGGAACTGACTTCTCGTGAACT
The DNA here is from genome assembly GCA_964636985.1 of uncultured Pirellulaceae bacterium. Lineage (GTDB taxonomy): Bacteria > Planctomycetota > Planctomycetia > Pirellulales > Pirellulaceae > CAZWSX01. The sequence continues at coordinate 191,434 of CAZWSX010000004.1, forward strand.
CAAGCAGGTGTGGATTTGTGGGCACAGCCTCGGCGGTGCGATGGCTCTCTGCTGTGCGTATGACCTGTCGAGCACGAACACTGTCCCACTTTCAGGAGTCGTCACCTTTGGTCAACCTAAACTCGCTGACCGCTCGCTCGCCGCTCACATCAGCAGTTCGCTCAGCGGGAAGTATCTCGCAGTTGTCGCTGACGAAGACCCGGTAGCCGACACCGTGCCCCTTTGCCATTTTTGCGGCAGTGCCATTTGGTTCGATGGCGAATCGGTTCGCTTCGACAGAGGGCGGGTTGAAGCCATGCAGGACGGTCCGCCTGTGTTTGGTGCGGGTCCAGACGAGGAAGAGGGCGAGCCATTCTTTCAGGATGTGATGAGCGAGGAGGAGCTTCGACGGAAGCAAGAAAAGTTAAGGCAGGAAGAGAATCCACCACCACGTAACCCCGACGAACCGCCTGTTTACGCCTCGTCACTTCCGTTCTTCCGTGACCACAACATGAGCAACTACATCGCCAAGCTGCAAACCTACTTTGCATCGAACAACAGTGATGGGGGGAGGTAGCGAACCATGCAATCACCACTCGTGAATGACGATCTCTGGAATCGCCGTGGCATCTCGTTGCTTTGGGACGCCGACGAATTGAACAAGCTCTGCCAGCCAAAGCAGGTCATCAGCCTGCGGCAGTTCCGGCAGCTTCATGCCAGTGATTGGAACGATGTTGATTCCTACATGGTCAACGATGCGTTGATTGTCGGGGGATTGGAGAGTGTCATTGACGCACTTCCCCCTGAAGAAATGACACGCTGGCTGGAACAGAACATTTACCAGTCACTCGTGTCCTACCAGCGAGAGGTCGCCGGTGGAGGCGATCAAGCGGCGTTGATCCTATGGATGGTCGAACATTCCCGGCTCAAACACCACATCAGCGAAGATGCGTGGCTGTGGCACTGTGGCGGCGAACATCGAAACCACCAGATTCCATTGAGCAACTGCCTGTTCAACGGAGCACAGCACGACCTCAAAGAGATTCACGACGCCAAGGGAAACCGCCTCGGCTTGTACCACCCAAGGATTTCGTAACAAGTGATAGAATCGTTAAGGGAAAACACAAATCAGTTAGAGTGTATTGCATGACCAGTTATCCGCAAATCAAAGGGATCTATGACGAGGACGACCACACGAGATGGAGTCCGCTGCTTTACGCTATTGCATTCATGATCAAAGGGCTACGCTTTTTATCCTTGTTCGAATGGATAAAGCACTTTACGTTTACCACGATCACCCCTGCTTGGTTTCTTGAAACGTATCTGTTGGTGTTCTGGCTTGTTACTTCAGCGACACTCGTTGCTTTTGGCAATACTATGAATGGATTGGCGGTAATTGCCTTCTGTTTTTTCCTGATCGCCCAAGTCGTTCAAGCAAACGTCTATCATGAATTGTTTCGTCCTAGTCGCCTCGCCGCACAGGGGAAAGATTCGCACGTCGCCCATAGTAGACTCCGAAGTCTCGTGATCGGCATTTTGAACTACAACTACCTCACATTTTTGTTCGGCGTGATCTATTGGAAGATGGCGGTAGGGTTCAAAGTACCAGCCCTGAGCAGTGTCGGTGACTTCATATACTTTTCGTATTCCGTGGCTTGGTCCGTTGGATCTCGTGGAATAGCACCAGAGTCCGTGGAGTGGAATGTAAAAGCGGTCATCGTTAGCCAAATCGTAACTTCTCTGTTAATGGTCGGCATCATCATTGCCACTGCCGTAAGTGCCGTTCGCCTTGTGGGCGAGAAGCCCCGACCAAAGACTGACAATCTGACAAAAGACTGATCGCCAGTGATGACTCAGCAGACACTTGAACCCGGACAACGTATCCGCCACGCCGAATTCGGCGAAGGGGTTGTCGTTGCTGCTGCGACCAACGGATTCGTGCGGGCATTTTTCGGCGGTGGCGAGCGTCAGGTTCCCGTTGTCTCGATCACGCCAATTCTCGGTCGGTCGGAGCAGATCGTCCGCAACGTTGGTTCAGGGGAACGTCGCAATCGACGAGCATGGCTGGCTTACCAAGCTCATGCCTTACCGCTCATCGAAAGTGCAGCAGCACTCACTTCCGCCAAAATTGACCTTCTGCCTCATCAGGTCGTGCTGACGCACCGGATCGCCACGGCATCGCCACGCCGCTACCTGATCGCCGATGAAGTCGGGTTGGGCAAGACGATTGAATCGGCGTTAATCCTGCGGGAACTTGCCAGTCGGGGCGAACTCAATCGAGCGTTGATGGTGGTTCCTGCGGGGCTGGTCAACAATTGGCATCGGGAGTTGAACGAAGTCTTCAATCTCGACTTCGAGGTCTTCGGTAGTCAGGGAGATGTGACCGACCGGAAGTCGAACGCCTTCGTCAAGCATGACCGTCTCATCGCCAGCGTCGATACGCTCAAGCGTAAACCACGAGTCAAAAGGCTTCTGGACGCACCGTTGTGGGACTTGGTGATTTTTGATGAAGCACAACATCTTACGGCGAGCAAGACGGGCGGCAAACAGAAGAAGACCGACAACTACCGGTTGGCGGAATCACTCAAGAGCCACTGCCGAGACTTGATCCTGCTCTCTGCCACGCCACACCAAGGCGATCACTATCGGTTCTACATGCTGATGCAGCTTCTCGATCCGACATTGTTTTCGTCCCCGGAAGACATGATCGAGAACAGGCATCGACTTAACTCAATCATCTTCCGTCGCACCAAGGCGGACGCCTGCCGACCAGATGGCTCGACGTTGTTCGCTCGACGATGGGTTCACACCGAATCGTTCGTGATGTCGGAGGTTGAGCGAGAATTCTACAACGATCTCCACGTCTACCTGATGGACGGCTTTGCTCTCGCCAAACAGCAGGGGAACAAAGGTCGGGCACTCGGCTTCGTGATGACGATCTTCCAGAAGATTGCTGCTTCGAGCTTCGCCGCCGTCCACCGCACGCTACGTCGTCGCTTGATTGCCCTGACCGTGCAAGAAGGACTGATGCACGACAGCAAGTTGGACATCGACGCACGTGATGCGGCGTATGCCGAAGCTCGCCAGTTGATCCAGCGTGAGTTTCACCTGGCTGAAGATCGGCTGGGACAAATCGAAGCCGAACGTCTACTGGCTGATCTCAAGCGTCGAATCGTCAAGAAGATGGATGACGATGATCTGGCGATGCTTTCGAGCGAATACTCATCGGAAACGGAGACCACTGCATCCGAGGATTCGGCAATCATCGCCGTGGAACTGGCTCTGCCCGAAGAACGGCAACGCATTCGAGACCTATTGACGAAGTTCCCACCTGAAACAGAGACCAAGGTCAAGAATCTCATCAACGCCCTTGGCACGCTCTGGCAACAGGATTCTTCGGAGCGGGTGGTCATCTTCGCCACGTATCTGGGCAGTGTCGAAATGCTTGGCGAAGAGATTGAGCGAGCTTATCCCGGTCAAGGCGTGGTTGTCCTGAAAGGTGGCGATCACGGAACCAAACTCGCCGCTGAAAAGCGTTTCAAGCAACCCAACGGTCCCAGAGTGATGATCTGCACCGCCGCTGGTCGTGAGGGGATCAACCTGCAACACGCTCGTGTGCTTTTCAACTTCGACCTTCCTTGGAACCCAATGGACTTGGAACAGCGAATTGGTCGCATCCATCGTTACGGTCAGAAGCACACGGCTCAGGTCTACAACCTTGTGTTGTCAGACACCATCGAGGGCAAGATTTTCCTTCTGCTCGATGACAAGCTGAAAGAGATCGCCAAGGCGTTGGGCAAAGTCGATGAACACGGCGAAGTCGCCGAAGACCTACGGTCGCAAATACTTGGACAGCTTTCGGAACGCCTGAGTTACGAGAGCCTTTACGCACAAGCGATTTCCGACCCGGAACTGAAGCGAACACGGCTTGAATTGGAGCAGGCTCTCTCAAATGCGTCGGAGGCGAGGAATGTCGTCTACGAATTGTTCCAAGACCTCGATGGCTTCTCTCTTGACGACTACCAGCCATTTTCCGACACCACAGAGGGCATGGACGAGATCGTCCGCTTCGTCCGAACAGCAGCCGAGGATGAGGGCAAGGCATTCCGCCCTGAAGCCAACGGAGTGTTTGTTGTCGCAACGCCTGACAATGGTGAACTACTACGCTTCACGACGGATCGAGATGCCTCCATTGAGGCGGAGAATATCGACCTGCTCGGACTCGACCATCCAACCGTGGTTCAGTACATGCAGCGGTTCCGCAGCTTGCCCGATGAGCAGATCGGCATTCGAGTCCGTTCCGACGATGGACGCACCGGCGTTCTCTCCATCTGGCACGTGACGACGCAGGGCGAACGAAGTGAAACTCGAAACCAAATGCTCACGCTGGCAGTGGATGGCGAAGGTCAGCGTATCCCATCATGGGAAAAACAGGCTGACCGACTGTTCCAACTTGAACCAGCATCGGCGGAAAGCGAATCACAGATTGACCTACTGACTGAGGTACTTGAGCCGATGATCCAACGAGAACTCGTCCACCGGGGCTTTCTCGCCGAAAACCGAGGATACGACGCCCGACTCGTCGGCTGGGTGGAGGTTGTGTGATGGTTATTCTATCCGTTGATATCGCTATTCATGAGTTCGGTTGAAAGCTGATCCGAAAGGGTATGCACAATGGCAGTAGACGTGCGGGTTAAGTTTTTCAGGCTGGATCGATGCGGTTATTACCGTCATCGATCACGACATGCTGCCTTCTGCACGCTGCCAGAGATGCTCGACGACGTGATTCGCTGGGTTCACGGAAAGTCCATTAGCGAGACATCCACCTATGAGCCGACCAACGAACAGGACGAGAATCTGCTTCACACCTACTGCTACAGCATCCGAAGAAACCGCTCTAACGACTATTTGCTGACAACGTGGAACGAAACCACAAGCACAGATGGTGCCATCGCTTCGGTCAGTTTGACGGGAAGCGTTGAAAGTGCCGACATCGCCACCGCACGCATTCGCAATGGATATGCCCCCGGATACCCTGCATATTTCTGGTTCCCTCATGGAGTCGATGGATTCGCCACCATACAAATCAACAATCGATTGAATGGTCGCAACAACCTTGACGAGTTCTTGCGTGGGTTTCTCCGCAACTATTCTCGGTGGGTGGTTCTCGGAGACCCGGATGAAGAGACGGGCATTGACACAGTTCTCGGTTACTCAGACTCAGGTAACGCAGACGACCTTGATTCCGCAAAGCCGCACTTCCGTGCTGCGGCATGGAAGAAGAACGGAAACTTGGATTTCATTCGCCAGCAACGACCGGATATCCGAAAATTGGTCCGCAAGGATGAATTGAATTTCTCGTTTCAGGAGTCCGTCTCATTGTGGCAACGGATTTGGAGGAATGTCGCTGGCGAGGACGCCAGCCCGCAACTCGACGGGACTCATCGGCTGTCACTGGAAATTGACTTCACACCGACAGAAGTCGAGCTTGAGAAAGTTATTGAACATTGGGAGGAAGACCAGCAGAACACTGTTGGGCAGTATCAAGATGTCGGATTCAAACTGCATGGTGACCAGAAGACGCATTGGCTGAGCAAAGCCCTTGCTTCAGAAGTGTTCGAACTCGACATCACCTACGCAAGTGGTCCGCTCGCAGATACGGATGTCCTCCTAACGCAACTTGGAAGACGGCGAAGGCAGATACTCGCCCTGCTTGAGGACGGCGACGATGGCGAGTAGATCAAGAGCAATGAAGGTCGTGTTTGCGATCCTTCTAGTCATGTTGCTTTGTGTCGCCTTGGCGTGGATGTTTATCCTCGGAAAGCAGGTTCCATTTGCAGAGCAACAGAAGCTTTATGAGATGATTCGGAACGTGGCGGGTATCATGTTTGCAGTTTTCGGGTTATGGATCGGATTGCTCTACCCAGAACTGAGGAAAAGGGTGTTCAGCCGAGGGCGGCAATTTGCTAACGAAGACGGGCATGACATTGCCGGAACAAATGAGGACCGACAGGCAGATCACTTGCTTCAGCCATTTTTCGTGTCTCTCTTCATTGTTCTTGTCACGGTGGTAATCGACATCGCAGGTCCGCTGATCAAGCGAGTCGATTGGTTTATGCAACAAAGACCTCTGCTGCGTGGAGTGTCGTACTGCGTCATCGGAGTTTTGGCTTTGATGCAAATCGTGTCAATCCTGCAAGCGATGAAGATTACTGACGGGTTGAAAGCCACGATTTCGAGAGGACGTAAAGCTAAGGAGATAAAAGACCGCACTCGTCAGAACCGGAATGATTGAGGCAAATTGCGGCAGGTCGGGTGGCGAGGCAAGCCGCAATTGATCTTGGGCGAACTAGAGACATTTGGTAAAAAGCGATGGCACGAACTCCCGACAGCGATCAGACCATTGAACTGATGGTGAACTGCAAGACATATCCGGCGGTCAGCAAGAAGTACGTCGAAACGGTCTGCACTGGCGGAGTTCAAGCTGACGGGCAGTTCGTGCGGCTGTATCCCGTCCCATTTCGATTCTTGGATGCAGAGGAGCAGTACAAACGCTGGGACGTGATCCGGGTTCGGGCATATCGAGACACAAAGGACAAGCGACCCGAAAGTTGGCACCTGATGCCGGGTACTCCAATTGAGGTCATCGACAATATCTCCACGGATCGGAGACGTTGGGACTGGATGCGAAAGACAGTACATTCGAGTACGGAGTCAATGACAGAGAACGGTATTACCAACGGGTGCGTGGAGATAGAGCCGATTGAATTGTATTGGGAGTCGGACTCGAAAGAGTGGACGGCTTCTCAACTTGCAGTCATCAATCAAGGCGATCTGTTCGCCACGAAGGAGCAACTCGAAGGAATTGCAGAACGTGTTCCTTGGCAGTTCCGTTTTAAATTCCGTGAAAAGCAGACGGGGCGTGAAGACGATTCCAAGGTTCTGGCGTGGAGCTACTATCAGGGATTCCGACGAGCAGTGAAGCAGATGAATGAAGCCGCTGCATTGGACAGCGTAGCGGACAAGATTAGAGGTAGCATTTTCAACCCAGAGAAGACCGTATTCGCAATCTTCGGAACGCACAGCCGGTTTGGTCATTGGATGATCTCCGCACTGTACCACGTTCCCACAGAAATCATTGACGCAGACTCTCGGAAAGGAAGCCGACTGTTTTGATCAAGACGCTTTTCACAATCGGATACACCGGGCTGACACTCGACGAGTTTGTCGAGCATCTCGTGGTTGCCAACGTCGAGTCACTTCTGGACGTGCGGGAGATTCCCATCAGTCGCAAGCGTGGGTTCTCGAAGAAAGCACTTGCTGAGAAGCTTGAGGAGTCTGGCATTCACTATCGCCATTTCAAGTGGCTGGGATCGCCAAAGGTTCTTCGACACGAGGTCCGAGAAACACGAGACTACCACACCTTCTTTCGGGGTGTTGCTCGTCACCTTCGTCAGCCATTGTCCGCTGCCCACCTTGAAGAGGCACTTGAGATGGCTCGTGAGGGTCGTTGCTGCCTCATGTGCTGCTGCGAAGATTGGCAGTTCTGCCACCGACGATGCGTGGTCGATGAGATGCTGAAGAAGCAGCATTTCACGGTCGTGCATCTGTCAGTGCCGGTGATCAGCAAGGCGAAACGCAAAGCGGCTTGACCGTCCACCAGCGGCGGTGCTTTCCACGGGTGTACGGAAATAGGATTCTGTGGAAAAATGGATTTCTACCGCATGGTCCCCCCATTTCCACATGCTACGTTGCGATCCGCAGGCAGAACACCGCTCGATGTCACAATCGACCTCGTGGGGGTGACCTGCCAGCGTACCGCAGTCTGGGCAGTGGCTATTATCGATCATGTGGAAACAGAACACTTGCATCCAGCCCATCTCTGAAAGGCATCACATTCTTGGCAGAACAAGTAAGTATGTCCGCACGAGCGACACGTGAACTTGTTCGCTTGCCCCTTTTCATCCTCTTCAAGCCACCGTTCACACCGACAGTAAATCAGTCCTACTACTCGGTGAGCAAGTTCCCATCGAAAGTCGATCTTCCGTTCGGTTTGCCATTCCGAAGGAAGGTCGAAGTCGAAGTAGTGGTGAGTGCCGTCGTGTTCGAGAGCCGGTTCAATCCCGAAGCGTCTCAGAAAACTCAAAGCATTCTGAAATGATCCGCATGTGTCATGCGGACAACAAACGTAGAGTTGCATTGTCTTACCCCTTCAAGTGAAATGTTGCGGCTCTTCCGGTAGGTATTGCACTTCAATAAACTTGCCGGACAATCGCTTCTTTTTCCCACCGAACTCGATCCAATCACCAACGACCGTGGCTGGACCCCGATAGTGTTTCATGCGGTATCTGTTCTTCGAGATGTAGTCACGATATTTGAGTTTCACCGTCAGATTGATCGGCTCGTGCTTCTGTTGTTTGGGCGTGCTGGAATTAGCGATTTGGAGGAGTTCTTCGGACAGAGCGTCCCTGAACAAAGTCATGACCACATCGACATCGTAGTAATCCACTTCTCTTGCAAACTTCGAGACGTGATGCCACTCGCCGGTGTACCCATACTGTTCGAGAAGACACTCGCAGCCGTGGAGAGTTGCCTTCACGCCAATTCCTTGGAGCCGCTCCCGTAGCTTCGTCCTTGCTTTCGTCATTGGAAAACGATTGTTTCCTTCTGCTTCGATTGCTCGGTCGGATTTGATCAAAACACCATTCAGTTTCATTTGCTTGCACCTCTTCTTCCTTCACTCTTCAATCCAACAAGTCGTAGTACCCAGCTTCCGCCACATACAATGTGCATTTCGTCAAGTCTGTGATTGCCTGCTCAATCAACTGCGATCTGTTCGCAACGTCGGCATCGCTGAACCACGGAAGATCGTCACTTTGGTCCATCATTGAAACGAAGTAATCATAAGCCCTCATCGCTATCGATGGATTGCGACGTATCTCCATGAGGAACGCAATCGTGTAATGTGCCTTGATTGCTGCGAGATAGACCGTATACACCGAGGGGAGTAACTCCCAGAGTCGGATGTCGAATGGTGACTTCGGTCGAGGATGGTCTGTATCTCTGAGCTAATGGCAATGTCTGGATTGGCAGAGTTCATTAGGTGTTTCTCCTTACCTTGATTCAAGAATTGCGAACTTGTCGCAACGCCCCAATCATCGCCAAACACGCTTGCGGGAAGAACGAGCAGTTTTGTGAGCAGCTACTCAAATGCTTCGATGCGTAAGCGGTAGCCTCGTTTGCTGACCGGCTCGATAAGACTTCCGACGCCGGAGTGGTGCGGGATCAGTTTTCGCTGGATCGTCAAATCGAGTCGCTCTTCCCACGGCTCATCAGGGGACGCTCGCTTGATGTCGCCTGTTGAACGTATCTCGCCACGTGCGTCGATCAGGCACTTCAGCACGAGGGCGATGCTGCGGTCGCAATTGTATGTCGTACCGTTGAAAATCACCGTTTCCGATTTGACATCGACGGAAAGTGGGATCGGTCTCGCAGGAGGAGCGTCGTTGTTGAGTGACCTTCCAAACCCCATGACTTCCAGTCCGCTGTAGACGGGCTGCATGGAGGCTTTCAATCCGGCGTCCTTGAGGCGTTCAAAGCCATCATCGCCATACATCTGCCGAACCTCACTTTCGGACACAAAGTCCTGAATGCCCCCTTTCTGTCCAAATTCTTTTCCGAACTCCAAGTTGTCGCCTTCTTGAAGAATGGTGGAATCGCCGCAGGCAATTCCGTTTACCCACGCCAACAGGTCTGCGGATAGATTGCAGATGTCCTTGAGCAAGCTCCTTGCTTCTGCGATAGTCCTACCAGCCAGCGACCAGTGACCTTCGTTCGCACCGTGAACAACTCGTACCGGCATAGCGATCTCCTTTCAGAATAGTTGATTTGTTACAGCAAACATCAAATTGCCCGTTCTCCAAAAGAAACTTCCAGATTCATGTGTATTTGACACCTTCTCAGGGCATTGGCTGACCCATTCGTGCTTCATCAAGCAGTCGTCTCGTCTCTTCGGTAAGCCGATACCCGGTGTACTTCGAGTGTGCCCGGTACGAGTCCAAGTCAATGATGTTGGCGGCTTGCAGAATGCGGTTGTAATTGCGGAAACGAGTTGGGTCGAAGTACCCAAGAACCAATGTGCAGAGTTCCTGCCGTTCCATTCTCACGAACTCATTGCCCTTTCCAGCCTGATAGAGCAGGTTGACGAATCGTGTGGCATAGTCCGCAACACGGTTACGTCCGCTTTTCTCCTTGATCATTGCCATCAAGTTGTCCGGTAGTAGTGTTCCGAGGCTTTCCTCGAAACCGCATACACTAAGTAAAGTAGACAAGAGAGAAGGAGAAGTTGTCTGGGAGGAATGCTCTTGCTGACCAAGGATGAGTGGTTCAAGAAGTATCAGCCTTTGGTAAGTACCGTCCGCTCTTTTGTGTCTCAAAGTTGCCAAAGAAGAAGAACGGTCGGGAACATCCAAGGCAATTGCTGATCTGAGACAACGAGACACCTGAGACAGAACAGCTTCCTCTTGTCCGTCATTCCAACGAGAGACAAAACCATTGTGTTTTTCGGACACAAACTTCGTAAGAAGTCCAAGGACTCGCTCGTGCCGCTCTGTGTCGGGCAGGTGAAAGAGTTCGACCCACCAAAGCCATTTCGCCAACTCGAAGACTACCTGACCAACACTGTCCTCTGCGGGCAGTCCATTGCGGGCGATCTCTTCCAACGCTTTTGCCCAATTTCCGCCTCGAAATGACGACAAGTCAAACGACGGTGATGCGGCTGGTAGCATCGGCTTCCTCTGCTGACGACGGTTTGTTGCTGGATCACCCGGCACGTCCTCGGTGACGGCGACGGTCGTGCCATCTACTGGCGGGCAATCATCGTCTAGCCACTGCATGACTTTGCGGGCAACCCGCCGCTGTGATTCGACAACTGCGGGTACGTCGAGACCTCGATTGCGTTGGTGATGTTGATCGTTCAGCCAACTGCACCACTGGTCTTCCAGTGCATCCAGCAGCGTCGTTGCGATGTGGCGGAATGAAGGTGTCTCGCCGGGATTCAGGCAATAGTCGAGTTGATGCTGCCATGTGGTCAGCACACCATCAGCGATGATCGTCCGGTAGTGCTCGCCGAACGGACGGCGTTTCGGACGACTACGCATCGGATGCACTTCAGTCTTTCCCAGACCGATGCGAGAAAGCCGTCCCTTTGTACGGTCGTGGACAACATCAGAGAGTTGTCGGGAGTGTCTCTGGATGATGTCGAGTCCGAGCGTCTCGGATGTGATACACCACAGGCGAGCAGGAAAGGCGTCGTACAGTTTCTTCAGATCGACGAAATGCTCGAACGGCATCGACATGACTGGCATCGGCGGACGTTCGGGAGTTCCCTCGCCGTACCATCCAATGAAGTTCTTGTTGTCGGCGTCGATGGCATGGAAGCTCGTGTACTTCCGCACGTTCTGGGCGAGCCAGAAGAACTCGGTCGGGCGGTAACCGATGCCGTGGTGGTCGTGGTACAGACGCCAATGGTCGTGATCGAGATGCCGCTCCACGGTGCTCGTGCGATTTCGCCATTCGCCAGAGTCGATCAGACAGAGTGGATGGCGAACGCCCTGTTGGTTTGCCTTTCGTCGAGGGCGAATCCAGCCGGTTCCTTCCCCGGATTGCCTGTAGGTGAACTTGGTGTGGTAGTTGCGACTGTCGAAGCAATCGACGAAATGCTCGCAGTACGTGGCAAATTGATCTGGAAACGCCTCGGACAGGCGTTCCTCCGGTCGAACGACGCCGACTTCATCGTATTCCGCTTCGAGGTCGGCGATCTGCCGAGAAAAATCATCATCGGAAACTCTATCTATCTGTGAGGGCATGGGAGTGTCCTTTCTTGAATGCGAAACCCCGGCGACCAAGGTGAATGCGGTCGTCGGGGTTCTGATTTGTGGTTAGGTTGTTGTTGCGAGAATCTTGTTAAGCATTCCTGCTCGATGGGCGATGTTCATCACCCGCTGCACGGCTCGTGCGTTGGCTTCGATGGTGACAACAAGTGCCGCTTCGCCGTCGCTGCCAATGACTTGCCATCGATCACCATCGAGTCCTCGAAGGGAGAACGGTCCGATCAAAGTTGGTGGTTCGACCAGACTGGAAGGTGGATTAACTACCGGCTGATGTCCTGCGTCTTCGAGAATGCGGACAACCGTTTCTGCGTTCCAAACTGCGTTATATGTTCCCCATCGCTCATAGCTGAAACTGACGAGCTTTTGGTCATAAGCGGCTGTCGATGGCGTTCCATTGTCCCGACGAAGACCAAGTTCTTTCAGCCACTTCCCGATCTGATGACTGCTCACTCCGAAGAGCCGACCGAGATCGACCATGTTCATGTACTCGTGTTTGAATTTCATTCTCCTCCCTCCTTGGCGTCATCGCCGTTCTTGATGCTCACGCCGAAGTAGTCAGCGATGTTCTGAACCTCTTCTGGCGAAAATGCACGTTTGTTTGCGACACGAATTTGTGGCTCAGGGATCGCTCCGTTACTAACGGCATACTCGATCCTATGACGGGCGATGCCGATCATTCGGCTGATCTCTCCGATGGCTAATAGCTGCTGCATTGGCAACCTCCTTTTCACATATCTATGCAGTAGCGTTCCGTTTTCCTCACGGTCATCAGAAAAAACTGACGACCGAAGCAACCAGAAAAATGTGACGTGCGAGTGCGTCAGGCTGAATCCGCTAATAGCCGCCGCCAAATCCGTTCAAAGACAGGTAAGTACCAACTTCTCAATGAGTTGCGTGGAACCTGTCTGTCCGGCTAATAGCGAAACGAATACGCCAGTCAGTTGTTTGCAGGACTTCCTTCGCCGACACGAACGGTGTAACTGGTCTCGGACAGATTGCCAGAATAATGGTCTGCATTAACAAGCACTGGCTTTACGAAGACCAATCGCCTTTTGGCTCGACCCGAACCGACTCGCTGGCGACGAAAATGTCCACGTCGCCAATGTGGTGCTTTCATTGCCCCATCTGAAATACCCGCAGACTCCGAAGACAACACTCTATCCGCAAATGCGATGTCTTGGCTTATACGAACAACTTGCATTGTTGCGTTGATATGATTACGTGCCCTCAATCGCTTTCGTCGTGACTTACTCTTGAGGAGGTGTTTGTTTTTAGCGTATTGCTTTGGGTCCAACCTGCCGTTCTCACTGTATCCATACCTTGTCAAGAGCAACGACAGATTGAGTGCAATTCTTTTCAGCGGAACTGCTTGTCTGTAACATGCATCACATGCTTCACTGCATTGCCTTAAAAACGATTCGAGCGACTGGTGGCTCTGGCGTTCTGACAAGAGTGTTACAACCGTTTGTACATTCCGTTGGCAGGCGAGCATTAACAGGTATGGAACTCGGCTGTCATGATGCAGTAGAACGAATCGTGGACATGGCACGCCGTATTCCTTCGTCAGAAAGTGACGAAACTTCGATGGAAACTCCACGAGAATCGTTGGGAACGGCTGTTCATAGTCTTTGAACGAGATGTTTGCGTCCACTTGAATAAGAGCCTCACATTGTTCTGGTGTGGGCTGGATGAGTTTCGATCCACCTGCCAGCAGTTGCGAGTATGCGTACATTTCGAGACCCTCGTACTGATTGTTTCGAAGCGACATCTCGGCATACGCTGCGAGAAGTGGGTGGTTCATCAGCGGTCCGCACTGCTCCCAATTGACTGTCGTAACTATGCAGTCTTTATTTGGATGTGCTTCAACTGTGAGCCACCTACATCTACCAAGATGAGTGAGCGGTTCGATCCACTCTTGCGGCAACAGGTCTTTCATGGTTGTATCCGGCATTGTCAACTCCTATGTCTGAGACGCCCTCAGTGCGTACCGATAGCGTCGAGCGCTGCCCTGATCACGGGCGGAATGGGCGGCATCACTGCAACGTGCGGTGAGCCATACGATCTTGCATAGGAGTGACTTCGGCGGCGGATAAAGATGAGTGCCGCCGTGTCGAACACGATTTTACGAAGTCGTTCTGATTTGACAAAGTTGCAGATTCAGGGAGTTCCATTTCCAAGCCGGAATGGAAACGTGGAAAAGTGCAAATCCACGTTTCCACGTTCTTCCCGAAATGGACTCATGCGAGCCCAAGCTCCCGCTGGCGTTTATAGAAGGTGGATTTGCCCAAGCCGGTGAACTCGATCTGCTTCTTCCGATCATCTGGGAAACGGTTGAGAGCATCCTTGACCTTTCTGCGTTGTTCGTCGATCTCCTCCGCTTTGGTCATCGGCTTAGGTGTGCCGAGCAGCATCTTCTTGAGGCTCGTCCGAACGAGGTCTTGCCACGCAGTTGCCGCATGACCGTGCTCCCACTGGCGTCGATCCTCGTAAGCCTTGCTCAGATGGCGAAGGTCAAGCCGTTCGTCATAGTTCCGAGTCTCAGCGACAACGAAGTCCACGACTTCACGACATTGAGCGGCAGACAGTTCCTTGTACCCAGAAAAAGACAACTGCCGCATGAAGGCGGCGATCTCGTCGTCGCTCGGCTCATGCTCAAGTTGGACGACACGACTCGCCACGGCGTTCGCCAACGGATCGTGACGCAGCGGGACGTTACTGATCGCCACCACGCCGCCAGAGAACTCAAACGAGATGTCCTTGTCCTTCGACTTGTACGTGATCTTCCGTGGCTGACCCGGATCGCCGTCCAATGCCGCCATCAATATTTGTAAGGCGGCTGGCTGACTGAACAAAGAGGCGATGTCGTCCAACACAACCACGTGTTCCGGGTGCTCGTGGAGGAAATCGAACAAGCCCATCGGCGTCATCCGGGCATTTCGCACGACGAAGGGAATGCCAAGTCGTCCAAGTTCTTCCTTTACAGTGTACGTCTTCGATGTTCCGGGGCGACCGACGAGGTATGCAGCCGTGTAGTAGTGCTCGGCGACCCCCCGGACTCGGTCACGGATCAGTTGGAGCTTTCGGTTAAAGCTGGCGAGCAGCATGGTGTCGGGTGATGATGCAACAATTGTCATGCGGTCTCCTGTTTGTGAAAGAGGGAAGGCAATGCCCAGAAACGAAAAAGCCGCCTTTGGGCGGCTCGACCCACGCACCCGAAGTGAATGCGTGGGTCGGAACAGTGCCGCCACCGTGACGGCATCGATTGTTCATTGTTGAACTACAGTCTTCGCATCAGTGCGTCGGTTGCATGAACGAGGAACGACATGGAACGTTTGCCTTCAAGTATCGAATCGCTTTAGCGGGGACTTTCGTTTCGTCAGCACCGCCACACAAAGAGATGAACACGGTCTCGACGGCGAGGGCATCGCCATCGACATTTGGAAAGCGGCGTAGACATCGCTGAAACACGCCGCTCAGTGCCATCCACCACCTGATATCTCTGTCAATGTCGCTGACGAACAGAAATCCCCGCTCGAACTGTTCGAATGTGTTCCGGTAGAAGGCTCTGCCGATGTTCAAATAAATGTCTCGGAGCTTCTTGGTCTGCTCCTCTGTGATCTCCTCGTGCAGGCGAGGGTGAATGATCTTGATGCGAACTGGCTTGACTCGTTTCTTTTTCATCGGTTGATCTCCTTCAGGCAAAAGAAAACCCACACACTTACGAAAGTGCATGGGCACGGGGATATCAGCCGACAACATGTCGGCTGCAAGTCATGTTATTTGAATTGGACTATGCGGTGCGAATTTCTGCCTCGTCCAGTTCGATGTTTACGTTGGCGAATCGCACGGATTCAGTTCCGAAATACTCGTATAGCTCAAGGTCAGCAAGCACCTTCAAGTATTCACTTTGATCCTTGCGAAGCCGCTTCGCACGTCGCCACGGAACTTGAACAGATAGGGTCTGCGTAATTTCAGCATTCACCAGCAGGTAGTTCTCAGCCCTCTCGACGTAACTCACGTAGCTGTCGTCCAAAGAGCCACATGCTTCTTCAACCAAGTCTTGTGCAATGTCGTTGTCTCGCTCTTCTCCCTCACCGTCGTAGTTCTCGGTCTCGAAGTCGTACTCTTCGCAGAAGGTTAGTTCCGCCGTCGCCGACACGGTGACCAACAATTCGGTCACCGTTTGTTCGCACGTGATCTGTGGGAGCAAGGCATCTGACCACTTAGCAAGCTCTTCTCGACTCAGCTTGCCCTGCCGAACGTCGAGAAGTCCCGTGACGAACAAGATCGGATTGTCATCGCTGTCCAGAAGCCAGACCAAGAAGCGAGCCGATTCGTTGGGTAGATACTTTGACAGGCGACTCGTGATCTCACGTTGGATCGCATCCAGCGTCGTCGTTCGTGATCGAACGCTCGGCACGCAGCGTGCAAAGTCAAAGGACGTTGTGGTGCGTGGTGATGTTGCATAGTTGAAGTTGCGTGACTGTTCGACAACGACGAGAAAGCGAGCGAAGTGGAAGTTCTTCATGGTTAAAGTCTCCTGTCAGAGTAAAGTTGGTAAATGTCGTTCGTTTCGTGGTGTTTCTTCGGAGTCTGCCAGACGACTGCTGTTTGACTCGCCTACTGTTCATTTTGTCGCTGCGTAGGAAAGCATTTCGGAGGCTGGAAAGTCGTCCTTTAGTTCGTCCCTCAGTTCCATCCAAAGCCGACCGAGCCAGTTTTCACCGACCCAAGCTCCGTCCCGAAGTGCAGCACCCCAGAACAGTCCAGAACCACGAGGTCGCTTTGTACAATCTTCGACGATCTCTTCTGTGCCTGTGGCGAGCAGGGCAGTTCGAAGTCGAGGGTGTTGTTCGAGCTTGAGCCGAAGCACCAGTCTCATGTTGTCGAGATCAGCGGTGCTGAGTGGTGTAACCACCATTCGGTCCCGGTGCTTCTTGGCGATCATCTTCGCCGCCATCGGCGACTTCTGTTCTCGAATCGCCTCGATGATCTCGTCGTCATCGAAACGAAGGGCTTGGAAGAGTGCCTCAGTTGTGCGGTATGTCTTGCCCTCGAACTCGACAGAATACGGTGACATGTTTCCGAGCCAGCCGAATTCCTCTTTGACCTTTTTGATCAGGATCATCGTTTCTCCCTTTGTTTGGGTTGGTGATGTCCTTTCCTTTTGGGTCCGTTGGGCACGAAAAAAGCCGCCTGAGAAAACTCAGACGGCTTCGAGAAGGGTGTGGTTGGGTAGTCAGGCTTTTCGGATCGGAATCCCTTTCTTTTCGGAAGCGGATATCATGTCGGCTGTTCCTTCTCCGCCCGGAAACGCCACCAAAAGGTCAGGCGACAACTCAAGCATCTCCCGATTTCTTACTGGTCCTGCTCCTCTACCATATCGCTTCCACTCAGCAGGGCAGGCGACAACTTTGATGTCATGTCGTGCAGCCCACTCACCAGCGAGAGTGTCGGCTCCATTGGCTGCACCGTGAATCAAGACTGAGATTTTTTCTGATTCGTGAACAGCATTGAGAGTCGTTTCGAGCAGATCAGCGTCGGCGAAGTTACGTCCGCCAGTGACAAGAACACGCATTTTGTTCTCCCAAGATTGGAGACGAAAAAAGCCGCCAGAACGTCAGGCGGCTTACGTGTTCTTGATAGTGGGTCCGCTCTGCTTACTTCCTCTTTCCAAGCGACAGGACGGGCGTCTCGACCTGCGTTGTGCCTTCTTTCAGTCGTTGCTGTGCGATCCGAATAGCATCACGGTTGATGTCGCAACCGACGAATCGCCTCTGACCGTGTACTGTTTGGGAACAGGCTGCCGCTGTGCATCCGCTGCCTGACAGAGGATCACAGATTAAATCACCCGGATCACTGAACGACAGCAGCCAATGCTCGACATCTGCCAATGGCTTTTGCCATTCATGCAGGTCTTGCTCGGCTGACGAATTGTGAAACGAGTTGTACCAGCGAGTCGTGCGGTTCCATTTTCCTTTCGAGAAGATGAGCACCGGCGTCGTCTGGGTGACGCATTGAAGAGGCTGGATCACCGGTCCATCTCCAAGCCATGACGAGAACGCAGTCGCTCGGTATTCGAGATGTCGAGTGAACGCCTTGATCGCATCGGCAACCTGAATGACGCCGACGTAGACGGCAAAGACGCCGCCGTCCTTGAGGACACGGGCGACGAATGCTCCGAGATCGTCGAACTGCTTCGTGAAACCTCGGTTGTATGGGACATCTGTCAGAACGAGGTCTACGCTGCCCGGCTCAAGTTCGAGGTCTCGGAAATCAGAGTGGTAAAGGCGGATCGGGGCATGGTCGTCAGGCTGATGGTATCGCCCTCGTGCCTGATCGAGACGCTGCTTCCGCTTGGCTTCTCGTTCAAGTTGCTTGAGGGTGACTGCTTTGCGTGGAGCGTTGTCGCCCAACGTGGCAAGGGCGGTTCTGGCACGATCCGCTTGCTTCGCCCTTTCGGTGTAGAGCCGGGTTGCCGGATACCGTCTGCCGTCCTTCGCACGATACGAATCGCATTGAGGAATTTCCCCAATGCTCAGAAGCTCCTGTCGCACGGACTCGACCGTCTTGTTCGTGGTTCCAACGATTTCGGCGAGCCACCGATTCGAAATGTCTGGCGTGCGTCGAAGTTCTGTGGCGATGATCGCCCGCAATTGCTTCCGAGTGATTTTGCGACGAACCAGATTCAAAACGAGAGCGTGATCTCGCTTCTGGTCTTCGGTCAGTCCCGCCAACGTGATCGTTGGCACATTCTTGATCTTTAATTCACGACAAGCTCGATCTCGATGATGCCCATCGATGATCGTGCCATCTTCGTCCCTGATGATCGGGACGATGACGCCGTGCTGCCGAATCGACTCTTTCAGAGCCTCAAATTCCCACGTCGGAAGTTCGGGCATCAGTTGGAATGGAGTTGCAGAAGAAGTATTTCGCCCCATGAGGGAGTTCCTTTCTGGGGCGATTTTACTCTTGCATGATCAGTCGGTCCAGAGACGATCCAAAGAGTCGGATCGATGGGCGTCACTGTTGGATGATCGGACCATGCACGCCGAACGAATCTTTTCCAAGTCGAATACGGTCTCGGCATTGGATGTTGGCGACCTAGCAGGCGGAACCAAACTCTGCGTTATCGACATGGTTCTCTTCTGATCGCAAGTGCCGAATTTGCAATGACCTACGGAAAGTCGAGCGGGCAGCGACGTTAACAAAGCAAAGTAACTACGTATAAACATTCACATCGGATTCGGTGAGTCGCCCCGAATCAACATCGCTATCGCCCATCGCAAAACAGGAGTCGAATCATGGAGAAGGTAAAAGCAATTGTCTACTACCGTATGTCGTCCGAGCAGCAGGAGGACAGCATTCCAAAGCAACGTGTTGAGATTGACGGCATCAAGAATCAATTCGGGTACGAGATCGTCGCTGAGTACATCGATGAAGGCTTGTCGGGGTCAAAGAACACCCACAAGCGAAAAGACTATTTGCAGATGATTTCCGACATTCAGAATGGTGCCATCGACGGTGCGACTGTTCTGTTGCTCTGGAAGACCTCACGATTCAGCCGTGAGAATCCCCTTGAGGCTGCACAGTTCTATCGAGTTCTTCAGCTTGCCAAGATCGACATCCACGACACCCAGCTTGGTCGTCAGGATTTGAACACGCAGATGGGTAGAATCATGGTGATGTTCCAATCGGAGCAGAACCATGCGTATTCTATTGAAATCTCCGGCAACAGCAGCGGAGGTCGTCGCACCCTTGCAAATAAAGGCTGGTGGGTCGCCGGGTCGATTCCCTACGGGTTCGATAAGGTCTACGTCAGTCGAGAAGGAGACAAAACCCTCAGGGCTGGGCGACGTGATTTCTCCGTCAAGAAGCCCCGTGGCTGGCGATGCAAGCTCGAAAAGAACGAGCAAGAATCCGTCTGGGTCCATTACATTTTCGATGCGTATGCGAACCGGAAGTTGTCGCTTCGGAAGATTGCCGAGTATCTGAATCAGCACGGCGTGCTTGTGCCATCTGGGTCGCCGGACAAAGGTTGGACGAAGGACAACCTGCGAGACATGCTTCGCAACAAAGCGTACTGCGGGTACGTCACCATCGGAAACGGGCGACGCCTACGAGAGCAGACAGTCTTCAATCGTATCGGAAGCATCTGCACGAAGTCAGAGAACGTCCCAGAGATCGTTTCGGAGGAACTCTGGAACGCCGCTGTGGAACTTTTGGACAGCCGGTCGAAAGCTCCGTACTTGCACGTCAACGGGGGATTCAACGCTTGGCGAGGAGTGTGCTTCTGCGGTCACTGCGGGTATGCACTCGACCGCAAGACTCGGCTGGCGAAAGGGAACCAACGTGGCTTCCTCGAAGGTAATCGGTATTCATACTTCACATGCTGCACGTCAGTGAAGCAACCGGGCAAGGGGCAGTGCAAGCAGTGGCGTGTGCTTGAAGACGAGCTTGAGGAGATCGTGTTGGGTCATCTGGTTAGCGAGATCGACGCCAAGATTCTGCGGTCTCTAGAATTGCAGCGGCAGGAAATTCCAGAAAATCCGCAGCGAGATATTCTTCAAAAGAAACTCGACAAACTGCTTCAGTTGATTGAGGTAGCCACTGACCGGTGGCTGAAGGCTCCTGAATCGATGATGGAGGCTGCCGAGCGGAAGGTTCGTGAGTATCAGGAAGAGGCAAAGCGTCTCGAAGATCAGGTCGCAGTTCTCGACCTGAAGGAGTGCGACCTTGAAAAGCTTCAATCAGAGTGGCAGGCGAAGAAGGAAGAATTCCTCCTGATCGATGAACGAGTGACCTTCTCG
Source organism: uncultured Pirellulaceae bacterium (assembly GCA_964636985.1). Lineage (GTDB taxonomy): Bacteria > Planctomycetota > Planctomycetia > Pirellulales > Pirellulaceae > CAZWSX01. The sequence continues at coordinate 212,114 of CAZWSX010000004.1, forward strand.
GACAATGAGAATGGTGGGATGTTCCCGCAACGAATGAGGCGTGTTCGAGCCAAGATTGAGAAGGACCGATTTGCTCAGTTCCTCACTGATCTGGGATTCCGGGTATCGTTCTACTGGCAACCAATCCAGACCAATCCCAAGCGGGTTCGGCACCAGTCACGAAAGACGATTTACCGGGTGGATCGAGCAAAGGTCAATTCACGAGTTCTGCCACCGAACTCAAAAAACGCCGGGAAATACGAAGGTGCGACCGGCTTAGGGGGTTCGTACCAATAGCTGCACCCATGCAGGCATCCCCGATAGGGATTGAGGCTGTACGTGAAATTAATATCGGGACTGTTATTGGTGCTGACGACCGATTGTGTGTCGTCGTCAAGATAGACGGTCTCGGGATGGGCCAAACCGTCCAGATATTCTTCATCGTTCTCGACGTGTTCAAGATCCCACTCAGTGGCGATCCGCTCGAAGCGGTTCGTCGGGCTGACGGGCGCTCCGCGTCCCTTGGCATCAGGCGGACGATCAGACATAGCAGGCCCATCCCTAGTCAACGGCCAGTATACTGATCGTCAGTATAGTATACCTGGCGCGTTCAAGCAAGCGAAGGGTAGCCGCGTTCGCCAGATCGCGGACGGGCTCTAAAAGGACTGTTTGGCGTCGACTTGCGGGGCCGCCGCACTCTTGGCGAGCTCTTGGCGAGTGCGGCTACAGTTGCACGTCGAATTTCACGCCTTGCGCCAGCGGCAGGCTCTTCCCGTAGTTGATCGTGCAGGTTTGACGCCGCATGTAGGCTTTCCACGAATCGCTTCCCGACTCCCGTCCGCCGCCGGTTGCTTTCTCGCCGCCGAAGGCCCCGCCAATTTCGGCTCCGCTGGTTCCGATGTTGACGTTGGCGATCCCGCAGTCGCTTCCCGCGGCTGAGAGAAAACGCTCTGATTCGACGAGAGACTCCGTGAAAATCGATGACGACAGCCCTTGCTCGACTCCGTTGTTGATGGCGATTGCTTCGTCGAGCTCTTTGTACGGAACCACGTACAAGATGGGGGCGAATGTCTCGCGCTGCATCACTTTCATATCCCGATGCGCGCGGATGATCGCCGGCGTGACAAAGAAGCCCGGCCTATCGACCCGATCTCCTCCTAAAACCAGCTTGCCTCCGTCTTGTTTTGCCTCGGAGATTGCCTGTTGCATTGCTTCGACCGCCCGGGCGCGAATCAGCGGTCCCATCAAGATTCCGTCCTCCCAGGGATTGCCGATGGTGACGCTGCGAAACGCCGTCGCCATCCGATTGACGATTTCGTCGAGCCGCGACTCGTGAACAATGAGTCGCCTTAGCGTGGTGCAGCGTTGCCCGGCGGTTCCCACAGCCGCAAACGTCGCCGCGCGGACAACCAGATCGAGTCGCGCCGAGGGCGCCACAATCGCCGCATTGTTTCCCCCGAGTTCCAAGAGAGAGCGGCCCATTCGCGCGGCGACCGTTTTTGCAACGGCGCTCCCCATTGCACAGCTTCCCGTCGCCGAGATCAGCGGCAAGCGTGGGTCGTTCGACATCGCTTCGCCAACATCCACGCCCCCGATCGCGAGTGAAAACACGCCCGACCAACCCGCCGGCGCCATGACACGATCGACCAGGGTTTGTGTGGCGATGGCCGTGAGCGGCGTTAACGGTGAGGGTTTCCACACCACCGTATCACCGCAGACGGCGGCGAGCATCGCGTTCCATGCCCAAACGGCGACAGGAAAATTGAAAGCCGTGATCACACCCACTGGGCCAAGCGGATGCCACTGCTCGATCAGGCGATGCTCGGGCCTTTCGCTGGCGATCACAAGTCCATGCAACTGCCGCGACAGCCCCACGGCAAAGTCGCACATGTCGATCATTTCCTGCACCTCGCCGCGCCCTTCGGACAGGATCTTGCCTGTCTCGAGCGTGACCAGGGCCCCGAGATCGTCCTTATGCTGCCGCAACAGATTCCCGATTTGCCGGACGAACTCACCTCGTTGTGGCGCAGGCAAGTTCCGCCAGCGGTTGAATGTCTCGCTGGCGACTGAGGCTGCTTCGGCGTACTGGCTGGCGGTGGCTCCCGTTACATTGGCGATGGTCTCGCCAGTGGCTGGATTGATGGACGTGAAGTCCTCTCCCGTTCCCGGCTTCCATCTGCTCGCGAACAGGGCCTGAAACGGGGGCGCGACTCCTAGTCGCTTGAGAATTTCATTCGAATTCATGGGACGTCTTGCCAAAAAGGTGGATGCTCAGCGATTTCTATACAATTCTATGCCTCAGAATCGAAAATGGCTGGCCAGTGTGGGCGGGAAGACGCAGGAGATACCAAAACAAATGGCAACCTGGATCGCACTCCTTCGCGGGATCAATGTCGGCGGCAACAACATGCTTCCCATGAAAACATGGGCTGCGCAACTGGCCGAACTGGGCTGCAAGAACGTCCGCACGTACATCCAAAGCGGCAACGCCGTTTTCGAAAGCTCCACCAAGTCAAAGGCGACGGTCCAGAAGAAGGTCGTCGCAGCGATTGAAGCCTCGCACGGTTTCTCGCCAAAAGTGCTTTTGCTGAGTGCCGACGAACTTCGCCAGGCGATCGACGAGAATCCTTTTCCCAAATTGGAATGGAATACCAAAGCGTTCCACTTCTTTTTCCTCTCCGCGAAAGCGGCTAAGGCCAAGATGGAGGGAATTGCAAAAATCAAAGCGGCCAGCGAAGACTATCGTCTCACAGATTCAGTCTTCTATCTTCACGCGCCCGACGGCGTCGGGCGATCCAAGCTCGCGGCCGGCGTCGAGAAACTTCTCGGCGTCGACGTGACCGCGCGGAATGGCCGGACCGTCGAGAAACTGGCCGAGATGGCGGAAGAGAAGGCCTGAAAACCAGCAGCAAAGCCTTTCGCGGGAACCCCCTCGCCGATTTCGGCTTGGGATGTAACGATGGACGGTTGATGGCCCTCCGTCGATTCCCGTTCCTGCTGGATGCTCATGCCTCAGATTTCCGTTGAAAACCTCCGCATCGCCTTTCGTGGCCCGACACTGCTCGACGATGTTTCCTGCCAGATCGAGGCTGGCCAGCGGATCGGCCTGGTAGGACGCAACGGCGCGGGCAAGACCACATTCTTGCGCCTGTTAGCGGGGCAGATCCCTTCCGACGCGGGCAAGGTGGTGCTTGCGCCCGGGACGACGGTGTCGCTCCTCCCTCAAGAAGTGCCGCTCGACATCGCAGGCAAGATTCGAACCATCATTGCCGGCGGATTGCCACCGGTCGACGAGCACGACCACGACGGTGTCTGGAAGCGCGATCACGCCGTGAACCGAGTTCTGTCGAACATGGAGCTCGACGGCGAACTGGCGTTCGAATCGCTCTCCTCCGGAATGAAACGGCGCGTGCTATTGGCCAGAGCGATTGTTGCCCAGCCGGATGTGCTATTGCTCGACGAGCCGACCAACCACCTTGATTTAAACGCCATCGAATGGCTGGAGCGTTTCCTGGCTCGCTGGCCGGCGACGTTGATTTTCGTGACGCACGACCGGACATTCCTTCGCAAGCTGGCGACGCGGATTCTGGAAGTCGAGCGAGGTCGGCTGTTCGACTGGACCTGCGACTACGACACGTTCCTGGCCCGCAAGGAAGCAGCCCTCGCGGCCGAAGAAAAGCAAAACGCGCTCTTCGATAAGAAGCTTGCCGAGGAAGAAGTGTGGATTCGCACCGGCATTAAAGCCCGTCGAACTCGCAATGAAGGACGCGTCCGCGCTTTGGAGGCATTGCGCAAGCAGCGGAGCGAACGGCGGGACGCGGTCGGCAAAGTGAAAATGGCGATCCAGGAAGCCGAACGAAGTGGCGCACTGGTCGCCGTGGCGGAGAATATCACTTTCGGCTATCCGGGGCGCGAGATCGTTCGTGATTTCTCGATCACGATCATGCGTGGCGATAAGATCGGCCTGATCGGTCCCAACGGCGCCGGCAAGTCGACGCTGCTGAAACTCCTCTTGGGCCAACTTCAGCCGCAAGCCGGAACCATTCGCACGGGAACCAACCTTCAGGTCGCGTACTTCGATCAGTTGCGTCAGCAACTGGATGACGATTCGACGGTCATCGAAAGCGTGGGCGAAGGAAACGACACCGTCAAGCTCGGCGGATCGAGCCGCCACATCATCGGTTACCTGTCGGATTTCCTGTTCGATGCCGAACGAGCCCGCACCAAGATCGGGCGACTTTCAGGTGGCGAACGCAATCGAGTGTTGCTTGCCAAGCTGTTCGCCAAGCCAGCCAACGTGATCGTCCTCGACGAACCGACCAACGATCTCGACGCCGAAACGCTCGAACTGCTGGAAGAGCGGCTTGTCGCCTTCGAAGGAACGGTGATCACCGTCAGCCACGACCGGGCGTTTCTCGACAACGTCGTCACCAGCACGCTGGTCTTCGACGACGATGGCGTCCGCGAATTCGCCGGAGGTTACACCGACTGGGTCCGACAAAAGGAAGTACGTGCCGCGGCGACCGAGCAGGCGGTCGAGAAGAGCCGGCCGGCCGAGAGCAAACAGTCGAACAAGAGCGACAACGGCAAACGGAAACTTTCGTTCAAAGAGAAGCAGGAGTTGGCTTCACTCCCCGGCGTGATCGAAAAGGCCGAAGGCGAGATTGCGCAGCTTCACGTCGAGATGGCTGATCCGGACTTCTACAAGCAAGCGGGGCCAAAAATCGCCGAGGCGCAATCGCGCCTCCAAAAACTGCAGGAAACGTTGTCCACCGCCTACGAACGTTGGTCGACGCTAGAGGCGATGGAAGGGTAGGCCTTCTTCCGCTCGCAACTTTTTGTAGCAAACTTTTCTTTCTGAACAGAATTGGCGGTTACATCGCGACTCTCTTTACGCTTCTTGACTCTTTCGCCTTAGGGCCAGGAGCCTCTCTCAGGAGTAAGAAAAGTTGTCGCGAAAAATTCTTTTTGGCGTGATGCTGGCGGCATTCGCGGTTCTGTCTCGGCCATCTGTTTACGCAGAGCCACCGGCCAAAGTGGCCGACGAATACGTCGACATCGGGAACTTTCACAACAAAGTCTCGACCCCGAGCGCGAAAGCACAGAAGTGGTTCGATCGCGGTTTGGCCATGTGCCATGCCTTCAACCACGAAGAAGCCGTGCGATGCTTCGAGCAGGCCATCGCTGCTGATCCCACCATGCCGATGGCCTATTGGGGCCTGGCGTACGCGTGGGGCCCGAACATCAACAATATGAAGGTTGATACGTCGGCCGTCGCTCAGGCAGAGCTTGCCCTTCGACTCGCAAAGCTTCATGCCGACAAGGCCTCGCCCTGGGAACAAGCCATCATCGACGCCATGAAGCGGCGGTACGTCATTCCTGTTCCGGAAGACCGCACCCCGCTGAACGAGCGCTACGCCGAGGACATGCGGGCGGCCTATGAAAAATACCCCGAGCAACCCTTGGTCGTTGCTGCGTTCGCCGAAGCGCTGATGGATTTGCGTCCGTGGAAGCTTTGGACTCCCGACGGCCAGCCGTCGGATGTGACGCCCGAATTGGTGAAGGTCCTCGAAGGCGGTCTCAAGCGGTGGCCCAAGCACCCGATGCTCTGCCACTTGTATATCCACGCGATCGAGGCCTCGCCTCATCCCGAAAGAGCACTCGAAGCTGCCAACAACCTGCGTAGCGCCATGCCTGGCGCAGGCCACCTGGTCCACATGCCCTCGCACATCGACGTTCGCGTGGGGGACTATCGGACGATGATTGAATCGAACCAGCGAGCGATCAAAGCCGACAAAGAATTTGTCGGCCGTCGTGGCCGCGACAGCATGTACACCCTCTACCGCGTCCACAACTACCACTTCCTGGTCTACGGCGCGATGTTCGATGGCCAAAGCAAACTGGCGCTGGAGTCTTCGCGAGAGATGGTCCAACAGATGCCGGAGGAAATGCTCCGCGCTCTGCCCGACATGCTCGACGCATACGTTCCGACCCCGTTGCATGTTCTCATCCGTTACGGCAAATGGGACGAGATCCTCAAGGAGCCCGAGCCAGCCGACTACTTACCGATGTCGCGTTCCATGTGGCGCTACGCGCGAGGCGTCGCCTTTGCGGCCAAAGGACAAGTCCAAGAGGCCGAAAAAGAAGAGCAAGAATTTCTGAAACAGCGCGCGGCAGTTCCGGAGACGAGTGTGCTGTTCAACAATCCCTCACAAGCGGTTCTTGGCGTGGCTGAGAAAATGCTGCGCGGGGAGATCGCTTACCGCAAAGGAAGCTACGACGAGGCCTTCGAATCGCTTCGCGAAGCGGTCAAGCGAGACGACGCGCTCCACTACGACGAGCCATGGGGCTGGATGCAGCCCGCCCGCCACGCTTTGGGAGCGCTCCTACTGGAGCAAGGCCATTACGAGGAAGCCGAACAGGTCTTCCGGGAGGACTTGAAACGCCATCCCAAGAATCTATGGGCTCTTCAAGGCCTGCAAGATGCTTTGGAAAAGTTGGGCAAGAAGGAATTGGCCGCAGAGATCCACGTTCAGTTCCAAAAGGCAACCGAGCGTTGCGATATCGAGATCGACCGCCCGTGCTTTTGCAAGCAAAAGAAAAAGGCCGAGTAGCACCACGCTTCTTTAAGTCGTCAAAGGCGTCAGGTCCCGCGTGATCGGGACCTCGATCAATCGCGGCTTATCGCCGTGAAGGCTTATCTTGAGAGCCTCAACGAGCGCATCGAGGTTATCAATCCTCTCCGACTCGACACCGTACCCACGGGCAAGTGACAAATAGTCGATCGCGGGCGTCGACAGATCGAGCCCAAGAAACTCATTTCGGACTGCGTGTTCGAGATTTAGGCCCTGGGAGCCCGTCATCAGAACCTGGTACTGGCGGTTGTTCAGCACCAGAAACGTGACCGGAATGTTGTACTTGGCGGCCGTCCAGAGCGATTGCAGTCCGTAAAGAGCGGCGCCGTCTCCAAGAATCGCCAAGGCCGGTCGATCAGGCCATGCCAGTTTTGCGCCGATGGCGCACCCAGAGCCCCAGCCGAGCGTCCAACCCCGATGGCCGAAGTAGGCCTCGGTCGTCGGCATCGTACCGAGACGTTCCAGGACACCGCCTGTGCTGGTGACGGCTTCTTCGACGATGATGGTTTCGCGAGAGAATGCTTTGCTTAGTGCCGCCATCACTTTCGCTGGCGGGATCGGCGGCCCGCTAGGCAATGCCGCAATCGCAGTCTCCAAGCGTTCTCGTTCCTCGGCGAATTTTTTAACCGCTTGATTGCGGCGGACGAGAACTTCACGATCCCGCTGGTGATCTCGTCGCGAGTCCCACTCTCTTGCGATTTCGCTAAGCGAAGTACGAATGTCTCCCCAGACGGCTACGTCCATGGGGTAATTCTTCCCTAGCTCCGCCGGCGAATCGTCAACATGGATCAGCTTCGTATTTTTTGGAATGGGGCGCTGCGGCTCAAACCAAACATACTGCCGCATCACATCGAGTCCCACGAACATGATCGTGTCGTACTCTTGCAGCCGAGCATGAATATCGGGCGACCAAAGCGGGAGCATCTGGCCATACAGCCGATGTCCGGCGAGATACGGCAGTCGCCCGTGCGTGTTGCCTGGTTCTGAAAAAACGGGCGCTCCCCAAGCCTCCGCCAGATCAATTAACTCTTGGATCGCGCCCCGTTCGGTCACGCGACTCCCCGCGATGATAGCCGGACGTTTGGCCTCGGCCATCGCGAACACGCAATGCGGCAGCGCGTGAATGGATGGACGCAGTCGATGGTCGATCCGCGTTGGCGCCGACAAGTCGACGTCTGAGGCACATGGCATCATCTGCACGTCGAGCGGCAGCGAAAGGAACACAGGACCGCGCGGCGGCGTAAGAGCCCGTTGGATGGCTCGACGAGTCAGTGTCGCAACTTCATCAGGCGAGCGGGCCTCGTCCGCCCACTTGGTCCAGGGTCGAACGACCGAAACCATGTCGCCGCCGAGGATCGCTTCTTCGTGCAACAGCCGACGATCTTGTTGGCCGGCAGTCACCAACAGCGGTGTCCCCTCTCGGAATGCGTTGTAGAGCCCGCCCATCGCGTTTCCCAAGCCGCAGCAAGCGTGCAGGTTGACGACGGCAATGTCGCCTGTAGCCATGGCGTAGCCGTCAGCCATCGCCATCAGCGGCGTCTCGTGCAGGCCTAGGACGTATTCGAAGCGATCGTCGCCAATCAATGCGTCGTTGAGAGGAAGCTCCGTGGTGCCTGGGTTCCCGAAAATCTTCTTTACGCCGTGATTGGCCAGAACCGTCAGGAACGCTTGAATGCCGCTGATCGCCATGAGGAGTTACTCGGTGCCGTTGTCGGGTGCCGCACTAGAGGGTCGCCATTGATTCATTGTGCAGGATAGCGTTTTTAGTGTTCGCGCTGCCCGGCGGCGGCTCGCGGTGTGCCACTAGAGGTAAGGCCGCTCGCTGGATACACTATTTCCTTTCCCGACTGCTCCCGATTTGCGGGTTTGCCGCGAGCGATCCCAACTACCGGCGGCGGTCGAACTAACTCTTTGCCACATATTGACTTACAGCCATGGCATCCGGTCTTAGTGTTCCTGCGAGTGGTGCTCTCGACTTCCTCTCCCTCGGCGCGTTGATCCACCGCCTGGATCCGGGTGTGATTCCCTTCCGCAAAGCGACTCAACTGGCCGTCCACGTCAGCGGTGGCGAGTTCAACGTCGCGGCGAATCTCTCCGATTGTTTTCGGATGAATACAGGCGTCGCGAGCGCGATGGTCGACTACCCAATCGGCGACCTGATCAACGAACGCGTCCGAGCGATGGGCGTGAAGCCGTTCTACAAGCGGTTCGCGCACGACGGCGTCACGGGCCCGAACATGGCGACCGTTTTCAGCGACCAAGGCAAAGGCGTTCGCGCTCCGGTTGTGTTCTACAACCGCTGCAACGAAGCCGCCGCGCAGCTCAAGCCGGGCGACTTCGATTGGAAGTCGATCATGGCTGGCGGCGTCCGCTGGTTCCACAGCGGCGGCATTTTCGCGGCGCTGTCGCCGACGACGCCGGAACTCATCATCGAAGGGATGAAGGCAGCCAAGGCAGCCGGCGCCGTTGTCTCGTTTGACCTCAACTTCCGCGCCAAGCTGTGGCAAGTGGCCGGCGGTTTGTCGAAGGCGCAAGAGACACTTCGCCGCATCTGCGCGAATGTCGACGTGCTGGTCGGCAACGAAGAAGACCTGCAAAAGGGGCTTGGCCTCAAGGGGCAAGATGTCGAAAAGAACAAGGACATCGATCCCTCGGCCTTCTTCGCCATGATGGACGATGTCGCCAAGCAACTTCCCAACATCAAGTGCGTGGCGACGACGCTCCGTGAAGTCCACCACACCAATCACCACACCTGGAGCGCGGTGACCTGGATTGAAGGCCAGAAGTACCAGGCTCCCGAGTGCGAACTGGAAGTGATCGACCGCGTGGGCGGCGGCGACGGTTTCGCAGCAGGCTTCATTTACGGCTTGCTCAATGGCCGCAAGCACGAAGAGGCGCTACGACTCGGCTGGGCCCATGGTGCCTTGCTGACGACGTTCCCAGGCGACACGACCATGGCCACCGTCGACCAAGTGGAAGCGTTTGCCAAGGGTGGCTCGGCGCGTATTCAACGCTAAGGTTCGAAGTTGGCCTTTAGTTCCCACTGGCGTCTTTGGGACGCCAGTGCCACCCCCATACACACTCATCTTTTGTTAGGAACTTCGCTGTGTCTGCTAATGCTGACTTTGGTTTGATTGGTTTGGCCGTGATGGGCGAGAACCTTGCCCTCAACGTCGAAAGCCGTGGCTACACGATTGCCGTATTCAACCGGACGGTCGACAAGGTCGACGCCCTGGTCAACGGCCGAGCCAAGGGAAAGAAATTCATCGGTTGCCACAGCCTGCAAGACTTGGTGAAGAACCTCAAGCGGCCCCGCAAGGTGATGATGCTGGTTAAGGCGGGCGACGCCGTCGACCAATTCATCGAGCAATTGATTCCGCTGCTCGAGCCCGGCGACATCATCATCGACGGCGGCAACGAGCATTATACGAACACCGAACGGCGTACCGCCTATGTCGAGAGCAAGGGTTTGCTCTACGTCGGCACGGGCGTTTCCGGTGGCGAAGAGGGCGCGCTCAAAGGCCCCAGCTTGATGCCCGGGGGGAGCGAAGCCGCCTGGCCGCACGTCAAGCCCATCTTCCAGGCAATCGCCGCGAAAGTCGGTCCCAAGAACGATATTCCATGTTGCGAGTGGGTGGGACCTCGCGGCGCCGGTCACTACGTGAAGATGGTGCACAACGGCATCGAGTACGGCGATATGCAGTTGATCTGCGAAGCCTACCTGATGCTTAAAGAAGCGGCCGGGCTCAGCAACGAAGAGCTGTACGACGTCTTCGACGCCTGGAACCGTAGCGAGTTGGAAAGTTACCTGATCGAGATCACCCGCGACATCTTCAGCGTGAAGGATGACGACGGTGGCTACATGGTCGACAAGATTCTCGACGTGGCCGGGGCCAAAGGGACGGGCAAGTGGATGAGCCAGTTGGCTCTCGACCTCGGCGTTCCCAGCACAATGGTGACCGAAGCGGTCTACGCTCGCGGACTCTCGGCGCTGAAGAAGCAACGCGTGAACGCCAGCAAGGTTCTCAAAGGACCGACGCCGCAAACGAGCGGCGTTTCGATCGGCGACAAGAAGCAGTTCATCGATTCGGTCAAGCACGCATTGTACGCGTCGAAGATTTGCAGCTACGCCCAAGGCTACGTGCAACTTCAGGCGGCCGCTGTCGAGCACAAGTGGCCTCTCAAGTATGGTGACATCGCGCTCCTGTGGCGTGGTGGCTGCATCATCCGCGCCCAGTTCCTGGAGCGGATCAAGGAAGCCTTCGACAAAGAACCGAATCTAGAAAACCTGCTCCTCGCTCCCTACTTCACGGAAGCGATCGCCAAAGCTCAAGCCGCCTGGCGGCATGTGGTCGTCATCGCAACGCAGATGGGCCTGCCCGCGATCGAGTTCAGCAACGCCCTGGCCTATTACGACAGCATCCGCCGCGAACGCTTGCCAGCCAACTTGCTGCAAGCTCAGCGCGACTACTTCGGCGCCCACACTTATCAACGAGTGGATAAGGAAGGGACGTTCCATACCGAATGGATCCAAAAGCGCAAGACGCCCAAGGCATAGGTTGTTCTCGTGTAGGACGGACAATCCTGTCCGTCTTGATGCATACTCCACTTTGGCCGGACAGGATTGTCCGGCCACCTTTTTAGGTACTCCCAATGAGCGTTTCCAGCTATCTGACGTCGTTGTTCGGTCTCGAAGGACAAGTCGCCGTAGTCGTTGGCGCGACCGGCGTGCTGGGCGGAGCGATCGCGCAAGGCCTCGGCCAGGCGGGAGCAAAAATCGTCGTCGCCGGCCGTAACGAAGATCGCGGCGCCGCTCGCGTCGCCGAGATCGAAAAGGCAGGCGGACAGGCAACCTTCATTTCGGTCGAGGCCTCAGATCGAAAGAGCACCGAAGAACTCCTCAGGCACACGCTGGCCAAATACGGGCAAGTCGACATCCTGGTGAACTGCGCCGGCTCCAACTCGGCCGTTCCCTACGAACAAATCAGCGACGACCAATGGCAGTCGGTCCTCGATAGCCAGCTCAAGGCAACCCACTTGGGCTGCCAGGTCTTCGCACCCGAAATCGCGAAGCGACCCAACGGCGGAGCCATTCTCAACATCGGCAGCGTAACGGCCCATTTGCCTTTATCGCGAGTCTTCGCGTACTCGGCCGCTAAAGCAGCCGTGGTGAATTTGACGCAAAATGTCGCCCGCGAATACGCCCCAAAGAAAGTCCGGGTGAACGTCCTTTGCCCCGGCTTCTTCCCAGCGGAACAAAATCGCAAGATCCTCGACGCCACGCGGGTGGAAAACATCATGCACGGCACGCCGATGAAACGCTTCGGCGAACCCGACGAGCTTGTGGGGGCCTCGATTTTGCTGTGCGCGAACAAAGCCGGTTCGTTCATGACCGGCGCCACGATCTATGTGGATGGTGGCTTCACGGCCAACCGGTTCTAGAAATGTCACCACGGAGATACGGAGGACACGGAGAGAAGGCAAGAAACGAGAGTTGGTCAACGTACGAGTCGTTTGATTCCATCTTTCATAAATTCGACGTTGAAGTTCATGAGAAAGCCAAGTTGGCAACTGCTGAGTTTGAGATAGGTCAATAACTGAGCTTCGTGTATCGGCAAAAGTGTTTCTACGGCTTTGAGTTCCAGAATGACTTTTTCTTCCACGAGAAGGTCGATTCGATATCCGCACTCGAGCCTGAGCCCTTTGTAGTTCACTGGCAAAGCAAGTTGCCGTTGAAAAGCAATTCCTCTGGAACTTAATTCCCAGCACAGGCACTCTTCGTACGTCGATTCCAACAAACCCGGTCCCAAGGTGCGATGCACATCGATCGCCGCACCTCGAATCCCACTCGACAATTCTTCGTGAATCAACATTTCTTCCCCCCTCCGTTCTCTCCGTATCTCCGTGGTGAATTCTCTCTCCTCCTCTAAAACTTGATCCCAAGCTTGTCTACAAACGCTCGCATCCAGTCAGGATGAGCCGGCCACGCTGGCGCGGTCACCAAGTTGCCATCCACGTGCGCGTCCGTGAACGTCTCGTTCGGCGGCATGTATGTTCCTCCTGCGAGCGTCACCTCGGGACTGCAAGCTGGGTACGCGCTGCACTTGCGTCCCTTGAGCACGCCGGCCGCTGCGAGTAGCTGCGCGGCGTGACAAATGCCCGCTACTGGCAAGTCGGCTTTGAAGAACGCCCGGACGATGTCGAGCACCTGCGAGTTGAGTCGCAAGTACTCCGGCGCGCGGCCGCCCGGGATGACCAACCCAGCGTATTGTTCGACTTGCACTGTGTCGAAGTCGGCCGTCAGCGTGAAGTTGTGTCCGCGTTTCTCGCTGTACGTTTGGTCTCCTTCAAAATCGTGAATCGCCGTGGCGATCTTTTCCCCTTTGTTCTTGCCGGGGCAAACGGCGTCGACTTGCAAGCCGACCATTTGCAGCATTTGAAAGGGGACCATCGTTTCGTAGTCCTCGGCATAATCGCCAACAAGCATCAACACGCGACGAGAAGCAGCAGGCATGGGAGATTCTCATGAGTAAAGGTTCAACGGCTGAACGACTTCGATTGTTATGGCCGTGCCATCGGCCCTCAAGTGACTCGCCGCTTCCGCCCGGCGATGGTAAACTGCGGTTTTCCGGCGAATGTCGTCGGACTGGCCGTTTTGCTTTCGTAAAGGTTTGTCATGAGTGCCCCTGGGCGACCGCCAATGATGGAGAACATCCCGATTTCGCTGGAGCCGGTCGAAGGGTGGCACTGCACGCACGCGTACTATTCGTTCAATCGGGCAGTGCTGGCCGACATGTCGCCGGAGGAAGTCGCCACAGGCAAAGCCGAAGTGTGCGCCGTTCTGAATCCGGAATCGCCTGAAGCGACGCAGCGACTTCAAACCAGCATCGTCAGCGGGCACAAAGCCGATTTTGGCTTGATGCTAATGGACTCTCATCCGCTCAAGATCGACGCTGTTCATCAGCGGCTGATGGCCACTCGCTTGGGGCCGGCTCTGACGCCGACGTACTCGTTTGTTTCAATCACCGAAATCAGCGAGTACGTGCCGACGCTCGAACAATACTCCGCGCGGCTGGTTGAGGAAGGCGAAGTCGAGGGAAGCCCTGCGTTCAATGCGAAGGTGAAGGCCTACGGCGATCGCTTGCCGATGATGAATCGCCAGCGGCTCACGCCCGAGTTTCCCCCCTACCCCGCTACCTGCTTCTATCCGATGAACAAGAAGCGGAAGGTGGGCGAGAACTGGTTCACGCTCCCCTTCCCCGAACGGAACAAGATGATGGCGGAGCATGCCCGCAGCGGCATGGCGTTCGCCGGAAAAGTGTCCCAGCTGATCACGGTAGGCGTGGGCCTGGAGGATTGGGAATGGGGCGTCACCCTGTGGGCCAAGAATCCAACCTTCCTGACGAACATCGTGTACAAGATGCGGTTCGACGAAGCGAGCGCGCGCTTTGCCGAGTTCGGTCCGTTCTACACCAGCTATATCACCACTCCTCAAGAGATGTTGAACCATTGTCGAATTGGTTAAGCGGCGCAGGCGACGGCCAGACGATATCGCCGTGAGACTTTCGTAGGGGGGATCCGCATGAGCGAAGAAGGCACGAATCCGCTGTTGCGGCCCGACGATCGCTTTCAGCGCCTTCCGACGATTGCCGAAGGGAAGGCCAATCCTTTCAGCGATGCCGCCGCGCCCGTCGAACCCGAAATGGAATTGCCTTCGGCGGTAAGCTACCGGCCGCAGTACGTGGCCATCTTGCCGCACCGGTCGCGGCTGAATACATATTTGGCTTGGATCGCGCTCTCGATGAACTCGGGATTCCTCCTTTATTTTTTCCACGATATGCCGGCGTATGGCTGGCTCTGGGCGTTTCATTGGGTCTTCCCGCCGCTGGCGTTTGTGATTGCTTTGGCGGCGAGTTGGAACTCCGCGGGCGATATCGACGCCATGGAAAACGGCGCGATGGATCGCGACGGACTTCGCGGGACGCGAATCGCCTTGTGGGTTGGATGGGCGGGATTTGCGGTTTCGTTGTCGCTGATGGTCCTGATGTTAGCGCGGCAGATGGGATGGATTTACTACTAACGGTTTGCGTGAGGTGCCGGAACTGTTTCCGGCGCCCTTGTTCTTAGTGCCGAGTGGCCAAGCGAGGGGGCAGGATGGCGCGGCGACTGGATCAGATACTCGTCATCGACGTCGAGTCGACGTGCTGGGAAGGTCCCCCTCCGCGCGGGCAAATCAGCGAGATCATCGAGATCGGCTTGTGCATGCTCGACGCCGTCACGCTCGAGCGAATTGAGAAGCGGGAGATTCTCGTCAGGCCGCAGCAATCGGAAGTGAGCGACTTCTGTACGAAGCTCACCACGCTCACGGCCGAGCAAGTCTCGAAGGGAATCCCGCTGCACGAAGCGATCGACATTCTGGCCCGCAAGTACGTGGCACAAGACCGACTTTTCGCGAGCTGGGGCGACTACGATCGCGGGCAATTCCAGCGCAACTGCGACCACTACAAGATCAAATATCCGTTTGGTCCGACCCATCTCAATATCAAGAACCTGTTCTCGATCACGCTGGGGATTTCTAAAGAAATGGGAATCGATGGAGCGATGAAACGGGTGGGCCTCGAGATGGAAGGAACGCATCACCGCGGCGTTGACGATGCGTGGAACATCGCCGCGCTTTTGGCGTGGTTGCTTCGCCGCGGTCGCGCGGAAAAGCTGCCCGAGGTCCAGCCTTCCTAAGCAATGGCTACTAGTCCATGCCCGACATGATCATGTTGCCCAAGCCACCGAGCATGGAGCCTTCGTCCTTCGAACCGCGCGAACCGGCATTGGCCAGGACTCGCCCGGCGAGTCGGCTGAAAGGCAGCGATTGCAGCCACACGCGGCCGGGACCTGTGACGGTGGCCAGGAACAATCCTTCGCCGCCGAACAGCGTGTTCTTAAAGCCGCCGACCGTTTGGATGTCGTAGTGAACTGTCGGCGTCAATGCGACCAGGCAGCCGGTGTCGAGTCGTAGAGTTTCGCCGGGGGCGAGATCGCGTTGCATCATCGCGCCACCCGCGTGAACCAGTACGATGCCGTCGCCTGTCAGTTTCTGCATGATGAAGCCTTCGCCGCCGAACAGGCCGGCCAGGATCTTCCGTTGGAAGTGAATCGAGATCTGCACTCCGCGCGCGCCGCAAAGGAATGACGCTTTCTGACAGATCAGTTCCCCTCCCAGTTGATCCAGGTGCATCGGCAAAATATGGCCCGGATAAGGACTGGCGAAGGCGACGATCTCTCGCTGAGAACTGATGTTCGTGAACGTGGTCATGAAGAGCGATTCGCCGGTAATCACGCGTTTTCCGGCGCTCATTAGCTTCCCCCAAAAACTTCCATCTTGCTGGCTGGGGTCGCCGAAGACCGTCTCCATCTTGATGCCGGCCGTCATGTACATCATGGCGCCGGCTTCAGCGATGACCATCTCGCCGGGGTCAAGCGTCACCTCGGCGTATTGCATCTCCTCGCCGAAGAGTTGGTAATCGATTTCGTCCGATCGCCGCGGGCCACCTGAGGAAGTGCCGCCATACGATTGGCCATAGGCCGACTGCGGCGGCACCGGTTTCTGCGGAGGGATGCTCGGGCGGTTGACGATCGGTTGTAGCGCCGGGATCGGCGGCAGCGAGTAGTTCTGCACCGGCGGCGAGGCGGCAGGATCGTTGGGCGGAAACATAAAGGCTTCGCCGCATGCCTGGCAGGTGACCATTTTGCCGGCCCACTGCTGTCCCCAGGTGTATTCACGACCGCATTTCGCACAGCGAACGCTACTCATTCATCGGTTCCTTTGACAACCAAACGAGCGAAAGCTTCCCGCAAGAATTACGGGGAGTATAGGCGGTTGCGCTCGCGCGATGGCAGAGCAGGTGGCGGAAAACGCGCTCGCGAGGGGGTATTCGCTCGCCGCGGGCCAAATCTTGAGACAGCGGCCACCTTACGTAAGTGACCGCCGTTGGGGCCGACTGCGTCTACCAGATTAAAGCAAGCCGTACTTGGCGAGCGACTGCCGCAGCTTGGCTTCTAGCGGCGCTTCGAGCGGGGTCATCGGCAACCGGAGTTCACCCGAGTCGCGCCCCAGCAGCTTCATCGCGGCCTTGATCGGAATCGGATTGGTCGACAGCGACAGCAAGTCCTTGCACAGTTGGAACAGCCGATTGTGCCATTCGATGGCCTTTTCCTTGTCCCCTTTGTTGTAGGCGGCCAGAAGGGATAGCATGTCGCGCGGCACAATGTTGCCAACAACCGAGATCACCCCTTCGCCGCCGATGCTCATCAGCGGAAGGGTCATGCTGTCGTCGCCGCTGAGATAAGTCAGGTCGGTCGCGCCTAATACCTGCGAGGCCTGGTCGAGCGAGCCGGTTGCTTCCTTGACCATCACGATGTTCTTGAGCTCGGCCAGCCGAATGATCGTCTCGGGTTCGACGTTCTTGGCCGTTCGTCCTGGGATGTTGTAAACGCAAATCGGCAAGTCGACAGCTTCGGCTACCGCCTTGTAGTGTTGGAAGAAACCTTCCTGCGTCGGCTTGTTGTAATAAGGGGATACCATCAGCGCGCCGTCGGCGCCGGCCTTGGCCGCCCACTTAGTCAACCTGAGTGCTTCCCTGGTGCTATTGCTTCCGGTTCCTGGCATCACCTTGCAGCGACCGGCGGCGGTTTGCACCACTTCGGCAATCACCTTCTCGTGCTCTTCGTGCGAGAGGGTGGGCGATTCGCCCGTCGTCCCCACGGGGCACAAGCATTGGGTCCCGGCAGCAATTTGGAAGTCAACTTGCTTGCGGAGGAGCGGGTAATCGACGTCTCCATTCTTGAGAGGAGTTACGATTGCAACCGACAAACCAGCAAAAGCAGAACCACGACGAGCCATAATGCGGGCATTCTCCGAGCAAATTCAACCGTTGGGTGAAAAACAGAGCCCAACGAGGGGAAGAGGACATGATAGGCCGGGATATTCCACCTTGCCAAGGTGCGGGGATTAACCAGAGAGAACCGAGACAGCTCAGAGAGACAATGCCCAGATGAATTAGACGGGCAAATCCCGCCCTCTTCCCTCTGAGATCTCTGTGACCTCTGTGGCAAAAGCCTTTATTTGCGGCTTATTTGCAGAGTTCTTTCATTTCACGGACGGCTCGTTCCAGGCCGACGAGGACTGCCCGCGAGACAATGGCATGGCCGATATTGAGCTCATGCATCCCTTCGATGCCAGCGACCGCAGGTGTGTTGTGGTAGTTCAAGCCGTGTCCGGCGTGCAACCCCATGCCGAGACCACGAATCAACTTGCCCGCCGCAGTGAGAGCCGCCAACTCCTCGCGTTGTTCCTCTCCTTTGGCCAATGCGTATTTGCCGGTGTGCAACTCGACTGCGTCGGCTTCCAGCGTTTGAGCCGCTTCGATCTGTCGCGAATCGGGATCGAGAAACAAGCTTACATAGATGCCGACGTCCTTGAGTCGTTTGATCGCATCGAGTACGGCTGCCCGGTGACGCAGGACGTCGAGCCCTCCCTCGGTGGTCACTTCCTCGCGACGTTCTGGAACGATGGTCGCTTGGTTGGGCCGAACTTCGCACGCGATGCGGACGATCTCGTCGTTGGCGGCGAGTTCCAAGTTCAGCTTCGAATTAACCGTCTGCCGCAAGATCCGCAAGTCGCGATCTTGGATGTGCCGGCGGTCCTCGCGGAGGTGGATCGTGATGCCGTCGGCGCCGCCTAGTTCCGCCAGCGCAGCGGCGGTGACGGGGTCGGGTTCGTACGTCCGGCGAGCTTGCCGGATGGTGGCTACGTGATCGATGTTGACGCCGAGTTCAGGCATGTTGGGAGGGAATCCTGAAAGGTGACGAAGTGCCGCGCGGTTTATCTTACAAGATCGCCAGCGGATTGCGACGTTCTTCCAGTGTCCCGCGGGTGACTCCCACCCGATTGCTGGCCTTGAGCTGCCGCCAGACGTCGCCCGCTTTCACCTGGCCGCCGAGCAACTGGCGATAGAGCCGCAGAATGGTCTCCATTTCGGCGGCCGATTCCTCCAGGAACTCGACCCGAAAGCGACACACGCCGGCCGTGAGAAGTTCGAGCACTATTTCGGCCCCACTTTGCGGTGTGGCGTTGTAAAGCGTGTTGCGACAACCAACATCGGCATGCAGCGGATGCAACATCCCGATGCGGTCCCGCAACTGGACCTGATGCTCGTCGCACGGCCGCCCACAATTTGTCTTATTTGTCCCAGGCGAAATCGCGGCGCAAAACACGCAGTGCTCCATGTGGAACATCGGCATGTGCTGGTGGATGACGATCTCGACTTTGGACACATCGACCGTCCCCATCAGGTCGAGCAGTTGCTCGCGGTTCAAATCGTACGAAGGGGTCCAAGCTCCTAAACCTTGAGACAAGTAGAAGGCGGCCGAGAAATCGTTGGCGATATTGAGCGAAAAGTCGCCGACAACCGGCACGCCACGATCGCGGAAGAACTCCAGGCCGGCGAAGTTCCGTACCAGAATCGCATCCGCTTGGTGCTTGGCCAGTGCATGGAAGATCCCCATCTCCCCTGGCTTCTGAATTCTCGGCGTTGCCAGCAGGATTGTCGCACCAGCTTCGCGGGCGGCGGTCACCGCCTCGCGATATTCGCGAATGTCCTGAAACTCGGCGATCAATTCGCGCTCACCTAAAGCGAGAGCCTGCCGCAGTTGCTTGAGCGAGCGAATCAGAACGCGGAGTGTCGCCGAACGCGGCACATCGGTTTCAGCGGATGAGCGAGCCTTGGCGCGAAGTTGGTCGACCGTAGTATCGAGCTCAACTCTTCGAATCGGACTCGCCGCAGCGGCCGCTTCCAATTGTTGCACCATTTGCTTGCGGATCTGTCCCAGAACGCTCAAGGGGACCATTGGCGAGCCGACGATCTCGGCCGCTAGCTCCGTCAATTCGAAGGGTGTTCCGCCCAACCGGCCTAGCTGCTCTGTTAACACAGCCTCGCTAAGTGGGTGGCGCTCGGCAAGCACCAAGGGCGAATCGCTCGTGACATCGCAGGCGCTCGCGATTTCATGCGGCGAATTGGAATCGAGCGTTCCCGTCACTTGCAGAGGTTGCCCCACGCGCGCGACAACATGCAGGTGCAATCGCCTGCGGTGCTTGGGCTTGGTTCCTTGGAACGAATCGCGCAGGCGGTTGTTGAGTTCCGGATCGTCCGTCTTCCAGACGACTTGCCCAGGTTCCAGTTCGTCAAAGTCGATGGCACCGTGACCAAACGCGAGTTCGAAGCGGCCATCGCGGGCAATTCCCTCGACGCGTTTGCCCCGCTGGTAGATTTCGTAAACGCGGCCACCTTGGGGATCGTCGACGGGCCGACCGCAGTCGAACGAGACGCCGTCGCCCCGTTTGATTTCGCCTTGAAGTTCGATTTCGATTTTGTCGCGGATGATGCGAGTTATGGTCCCAATGCGAACGCCGCGCTTGGACGAACTCTCGCCTGGGACCAATCGCTTGTGGTCGCATCCCTGCAACCATCCAGGCGAAAACCCGCGCGAGAACGACATCTCCATTTCGTAGCGGTCGGTCGCTGTGGCCTGGTGTTTTCGACGGGCGACGGCGTTATCGATTGCCGCGCGGTAATGCCGCGTGATATTGGCGACGTACTCGGGCGTTTTCAGGCGTCCTTCGATCTTGAAACTGCAAATTCCGGCGTCGATAAGTTCGGGCGCCAGTTCGTAAGCTGCCAAATCTTGCGGGCTTAACAGATACTTCATCGAGCCGAGATCGACTTCGCGTCCGTCCTGCAACAAGTCGTACGGCAAGCGGCATGCTTGGGCACATTGGCCGCGATTGGCGCTGCGGCCGCCCAGCGACTCGCTGGTCAGGCATTGACCCGAATAGGCCACGCACAACGCGCCGTGGACGAAGACTTCGACCGGCATCGTCGTTTTTTGGCGGATTTGCGTGATCTCATCGATCGAGAGTTCGCGCGCCAAAACGACTCGCTCGCAGCCGAGCAATTCCGCCAGGCGAATGCTCTCGGCGCTCGTGAGCGACATTTGCGTCGAAGCATGAATCGGCAGATCCGGGCAAACTTCGCGGACGATGCGGGCGGCGCCGACGTCCTGGACCAGGACAGCATCAACTCCCGCTACGGCTACCCGCTTGATAGTCGCAACGAACTCGTCGAGTTCGCTCGGAAAAATCAACGTATTGAGCGTGGCGTAGCCAAACAAGCCGCGACGATGAAGCGTGCTCATCAAGCGGGGCAAATCGTCGATGGCGAAATTCGCCGCCCTCGCACGGGCATTAAAGCCAGACTGTAAGCCGAAGTAGACAGCGTCGGCGCCGTTCTCAATCGCCGCGGCAACGCACTCCCAATCGCCCGCCGGCGCAAGAAGCTCTGGGAACGATGCGCGGGGAGGCGCGCTTGGTTCTGTCGAGTGAGAGTCCTTCGAGATCATAGGGGTCGGCGATGACACGGCAATCGTTCCGGCAGGAATCTGTGCCGACTTTGACAGACCGAACAAGCGAGAGATCGATCTATTCATGATAACGCGATGAAAGTTGCGCGTAAGCCATTGTAAAGAAGTCGTGCCGACGACAAACTACTCCCACTCCTCTCAACGGCTTGTTCGAAAAGGTGGGGCAGGCCGATGGATCGACCATCGCCAGTCGCGATTCCGCGATCTGGTTCCCTATCGCGGCAGGGATTTCGCCGTAAGGATTTTCTTTCGTTTATGTCTAAAAGCTGGCTCGATTGGCAGTCGCGCGTAAGCATCCAAACCACACCCGTCGGCAAAGGAGTCTTTGCCTCGCGAAGTTTCCGAAAAGGGCAAGTAGTCGGGCTCATCACCGGGAACGTATTTAGCGATACGGAGTACGGCTCGAGCTATTGCATCGACCTCGGCAACCATCGGAGCCTGGAGCCGATCGAGCCGTTCCGCTTCCTGAATCACAGTTGCGAACCCAACTGTCAGATGTTTACTGTGAACGACGAGGACGAATCGCTCCAGCTCTGTGCGCTGCGCACGATCCGGCCCGGTGAACAGCTGCTGATCGACTACGCCTGGCCAGCCGACTCGGCGATCGAATGCCTGTGCGGCACCCACAGTTGCCGCGGTTGGATCGTTTGTCCGACAGAACTGCATTTGGTTAAGAAGAGACGCCGCAAGCCGGACGAACCGTCGTACTCAACGGCTGGAAACTAAGGCGGCAATGCCTTCTGGCCAATTCCGGCCTTTTTTCCGCACCGCTGGCGATCTAGCACTCCACCAGCGGTAAGTCGCTACGGGTAAGAACTCGCATTTTGTGCGATCCCGCTCGTCTTGCCGCGCTGGCCCGATGCGCCTCCGTTCGTAAGAATTGACGTGATTCACGGATTCGACCGAATCGGAGCGGGGTGCCCATGTCGTCCAATGAGTCGGTCACGACGAACGAAACGCCTCCCTTCGCGATGAGCGCCGACGAGGTACTTCGCGCGCATTCAACGCACCGCGAAAAGGGACGTTCCACTAGTGAGGTCGAATCGCTCCGCAACGAACATGGCGCCAACGAGTTGCAAGAGGCTCCGGCGTTTCCGTGGTGGCGGCGATTGCTCGGGCAGTTTCAAGACCTGGTGATCCTGCTGCTGCTCGTGGCAGCCATCGTCTCCGGCGTGCTTCACGAGTGGAGCGATAGTATCGCGATCATCGCCATTGTGGTGATCAACGGCCTGATCGGCTTCTTTCAAGAAGAGCGCGCGCAGCAAGCCCTGGCAGCGCTGCGGAAAATGGCCCGCCCGGCCGCCAAAGTGATTCGCGATGGGACGCTCGTTTCGATCCCAGCCAAAGAGATCGTGCCGGGCGATATCGTCGAAATTGAGGCCGGCGACGACATCCCAGCCGACGGCCGGCTTCTCACGTCGTTCAACCTGAACGTGCAAGAGTCGGCACTGACAGGCGAATCGGTTCCTGTTTCCAAAGAGACCGAGCAGCCGCTCAAGCCCGATACCGCGCTCGGCGATCGGGCCAACATGGCCCACATGGGTACGGTCGTTGCCACGGGTAAGGGGCAGTTGGTCGTCACCGCGACTGGCATGAAGACGGAACTCGGCCGCATCGCCGGGCTACTTCAGGAAAGCGAACCGGAACCGACGCCGCTCCAACGGCGGCTCGCCGAGTTAGGCAGGGTGCTGGTCTTCATCTGTTTGGCGATTGTGGTTTTGGTGTTCTTATTGCAATGGTTTCGCGAGGGAAAACTGCTGGAATCCTTCATGGTTTCCGTTGGCTTGGCGGTGGCGGCGGTTCCAGAAGGCTTGCCCGCTGTGGTGACTGTGGCCCTGGCGCTGGGCCTGCACCGGATGGTTCGCCGCAACGCGCTGATTCGCAAGTTGCCCGGTGTCGAAACGCTTGGCTCGGTAAATGTGATTTGCTCGGACAAAACGGGGACTCTGACGCGCAACGAGATGACGGTGCAGGAAGTCGTCACGAGTTCGGATTCATTTACTGTGACGGGCTCTGGTTACGATCCAGAAGGGGAGTTTCACAAAGCCAGCGGATCAGACTCAAAAGACCAGCAAACCATCGAACTTGCAAAGGAACCGGTCCTGCGCCGCGTGTTGCAAATCGGCAGCTGGTGCAACAGCGCGAGGTTGCAACAGCCTGAAGGAGACCAACAAGCTTGGACGATTGTAGGCGATCCCACGGAAGGCGCACTGCTCGTTGCCGGTGCCAAGGCTGGTTTGGAGAACAACGACGCCCCGAAGGTGTTGCACGAGATCCCCTTCGACTCCAATCGTAAATTCATGACGAAGTTCGTCGAATCGTCTGAGGATGGCGCGCTAGTGGTAAGCAAGGGCGCGCCCGAAGTGATGCTGAAGCGATGCAAGTCCGAATGGAACGGATCCGAGTCGGTCCCTCTCTCGGACGAACGCCGCCAATACTGGGAGCAAGCCAATCACGAGCTAGCCTCCAAGGCACTGCGCGTGCTGGCCATGGCATGGCGGACGGCGAGCAAAGACGAATCGTACGAGCATCTTGAAGAGAACCTGATGCTCGCCGGTTTGGTGGGAATGATCGATCCGCCTCGCGACGAAGCTCGCGAGGCGATTGCTGTTTGCCGCGCAGCCGGGATTCGTCCGGTCATGATTACAGGCGATCATCCGGCGACGGCCTTTGCGATTGCCCATTCGCTCAAGTTGGCTGATGACAAGTCGGCCGTGCTTGAAGGGCATGCGGTCCAGGGGATGGACGATAAGGCACTTGCCGAGCGCGTGGAGAAGACATCGGTCTTCGCCCGGGTGACGGCCGAACACAAAATCCGGATCGTGAAGGCGTGGCAATCTCGCGGGGCCGTTGTCGCCATGACGGGCGACGGAGTGAACGATGCGCCGGCCGTTCAAGCCGCCGACATCGGCATCGCGATGGGCATCACTGGGACCGACGTCACGAAGGCCGCGGCCGATATGGTGCTTACCGACGATAACTTCGCATCGATTGTGAGTGCAGTCGAGGAAGGTCGTGGCATCTACGACAACATCCGCAAGGTGCTCCAGTTTTTGCTGGCGTGCAACTTTGGCGAGTTGCTGCTCATGTTCTTCGCGAGCTTGCTGGGTTGGCCGGCGCCGCTGCTGACGATTCAGCTATTGTGGATCAACCTGGTGACCGATGGCATTCCGGCCCTGGCGTTGACGCTGGAGCCGACCGAGCCCGATGTGATGCAGCGGCCACCTCGGCCTGCCAAGGAGCCAATTCTGTCGCTCAGTTTGGGGCTGACTATTGGGGTGCAGGGGATCTTGGTAGGCATCGTGGCACTTTCCGGATTTGGGATAAGCCGCTACTACTGGGGCGACGACGTCCAGTTGGCCCGCGCCGTCTCGTTTTGCGCTCTTGTGTATGACGAGCTCTTGCGGTCTTTGGCGGCGCGGAGCAATCGCAAAACGATTTTTCAGCTCGGTTGGTTCGGCAATCCGTGGCTCTTGGGCACGGTGGTCGCGTGCGGATTGTTGCAGTTGGTCGTGATCCTGACGCCGGGCCTGCGAGGTTGGTTCCAAATGCCGGCGTTCGAGTGGCACCATTGGGTGCTGATTGGCGTTCTTTCGTTAGTTCCCATCACCGTGGTGGAGGTGGCCAAGTTGGTGTTGCAGTGGACCGGTGCCGACAAGCAAGCAGCGTGAATGGGCCGTCGGTTGTGGGATGGTAAGGAAAAGGCAAGCTGGGATGGCTGGTGCGGTTTCGCGTCGATCCAGCCTCGAATCTAGCGCGGCGCAGCACGTGGGCACTTTGACACTCCTGCCGCTCGCACCTAAAATCCGGGGTTTGCTCGCCGCCCTACGGCTGTCGCTAGCGCCTGTTTTCCCTCCCCAGATTTCACTTCTCACAAAAGCAGCATCCATGTCCACTGGCGGCGAAATCGTCAACGTGATGAACGAGAGTCGGTTGTTTCCCCCATCGACCGAGTTCTCGGCCAATGCCCTGATCAAATCGAAAGACGAGTATCAAAAGCTCTACGACGCCGCCAAGAATGATCCGGAGAAGTTCTGGGGCGACCTCGCCAAGAGCGAGCTGACCTGGTTCAAGCCGTTCGACGAAGTGCTGAAATGGAAAGAACCGTTCGCGCAGTGGTTTGTGGGTGGCAAGACGAACGTCAGCTACAACTGCCTGGACGCCCACTTGAAGACGTGGCGGCGCAACAAGGCCGCTCTAATTTGGGAAGGCGAGCCTGGTGACCAGCGGACCCTCACCTACCAGCAGCTTCACCACGAAGTCTGTAAGGCGGCCAATGTTCTAAAAAAGCTCGGCGTAAAGAAGGGAGATGTCGTCTCCATTTACATGCCGCTCACGCCCGAGTTGCCGATCACGATGCTGGCGTGTGCCCGCATTGGCGCGATCCACAGCGTGATCTTCGGCGGCTTCTCGGCTGAAGCGATTGCTGATCGCAACAACGACGCCAAGAGCAAAGTCGTTGTCACCGCCGACTTTGGCTGGCGGCGCGGCAAGCAACTGAATCTGAAAGAAACGGTCGATCAAGCGCTGGCGAAGTCGCCTACCGTCGAAAAGTGTTTGGTCCTCCGTCGCGTCGGCCAGCCGGTCACCATGCAAAGCGGCCGCGATGTGTGGTGGCACGAGGAGATGGAGCAAGCCTCCGCCGTTTGTCCCGCCGCGCCAATGGATAGCGAGGACTCGCTCTTCATCCTGTACACCAGTGGTTCGACCGGCAAGCCGAAGGGGATTCGCCACACCACGGCCGGCTACAATTTGTACGCGAAGAAGACGTTCGAATGGGTCTTCGACCATCGCGATGAGGACTTGTTCTGGTGTACCGCCGACTGTGGTTGGATCACCGGGCACACGTACGTGGTTTATGGTCCGCTGTCCGCTGGCGCATCGGTGATGATTTACGAGGGGGCACCCAACTGGCCCGCCGAAGATCGCTTTTGGGACATCATCGAACGGCACCGCGTATCGATTTTGTATACCGCACCTACCGCCATTCGGGCTTTCATTAAGTGGGGCGATCATCACGTCGAGAAGCACGACCTTTCGAGCCTGCGATTGCTCGGCAGCGTTGGCGAGGGTATCAACCCGGAAGCCTGGATGTGGTATCACCAAAAGATCGGGGGCGGGCGTTGCCCGATTGTCGATACCTGGTGGCAAACCGAAACGGGCGGCATCATGATGTCGCCGCTTCCCGGCGTCACGGCGACCAAACCTGGCAGTTGCACGCAGCCGCTGCCGGGCGTGGTCCCCGTCATCCTCGACGAGAAGCACCAGCAGGTTCCAACCAACCACGGCGGCATGCTCTGCATCGCCAAGCCGTGGCCAGGAATGTTGCGAGGAATCTGGGGCGACGAGGAGCGATACAAAGAGGCTTACTGGAAGAAAGTTCCCGGAAATTATCTGACCGGCGACAACTCGCGAATCGACAACGACGGCTACTACTGGATCATGGGGCGGATCGACGACGTGATCAACGTCGCTGGCCACCGCCTGAGCACGATCGAGGTCGAAAGCGCGCTGGTTAGTCACCCAGCCGTCGCCGAAGCCGCGGCGGTCGGGCGCCCTGACGAAATCAAGGGACAAGCGGTCGCTGTGTTCGTGACGCTCAAGCCCGGATTTTCCGCGGACGCTCTTAAATCTGAACTCAAGGCTCACGTGCGGAAAGAGATTGGCGCTCTCGCGGTTCCTGACGACGTTCGCTTCGCGGCTCTCCTTCCTAAGACCCGCTCAGGCAAGATCATGCGACGCTTGCTCCGTGATATTGCCAGCGGCAAAGAATCGCTGCAGGACACCTCGACGCTCGAGGACTACAGCGTGCTGGCGAAACTGCGCGACGACGAAGAATAATTGCGAGGAACAATCGTCAATTCGGACGGGAACTTCTTGCGATCGCGAGGCGTCTCAATCTCACCAAGGCACTGATCCTTGGTGTGAATTGAGTCGAAAATCCTGTTCGGATTGGAAATGGTTATGCACTCGCGACGCGACTGTCTTTGGACCGCCAGTTACGCACTAGTTGGCGCTGCAACGGCTTCGCAAGCATTTGCTGCGGGCCCGGCAAAGGAGGGTGGCGAAGACGCCATGCTGGCGGCTTTGTACGAAAAGTCGCCGTTCGTTTTTGTCGCGGAAGTCGTCGCGACTGATTTAGACGAAATTGCCGACGGCGAAGTGCGTTCGCATCGGTATCAGTCGCGAACGATCAAAGTGATCGAATCGCTGCGGGGAGAAAAGCCAGCCAAGGAAGTTCAGGCGGGCATCGGCTGGGTTGGCGAACACAAAGGAGTCGACACGGGCAAAGGGACAAAACTCGTCCTGTTTCTCAAGGAGTACGGCGGCGCCGGCGTGCTCGGCGAAAAAACCAAGCCCTACGTGACGACCGACATGTGGTTTGGTGCCCTGCCCTACTCGGATGCGTTGGCCAAGGCGCTGCGGCATATCTCTGAGATCTAGGGCGGCTGTCTGCTTTGCAACGTGGACATTTCGGTCCATTTGTTCCATAATGGCGGTCCCTCCAAGAATTGGGATCGCCGCTGCGTTTTCCGCGCCGGTGATCCCCTCGTGTCCTACCTGGGAGCCGCCGCATGGTTCGCGCTGGCGTGCCTGTTTACTTGCCTTCTTCGTTCGCCTGGATGGCTTTGTTCGTTGCGGGAACGCTAACGGCTCGTGCCGAGGAGCAACCAAAGTTTGCTCCGGATCAGATTGCGTTCTTCGAGAAGTCGATTCGTCCGCTCCTCATCGAGCGATGCGAGAAATGCCACGGGCCCGAGAAGCAGTGGAGCAGCCTTCGGCTTGATAGCCGCGAAGCGGTGCTAAGCGGGGGCGATTCCGGGGCCGCGATTTCGCTTGAGACGCCCAAGGAGAGCCTGCTTCTGGCTCGCGTTCGTTCGTCCGATGCCGACGAACGGATGCCGCCCAAAGACGACCCGCTCAGCGAGCAACAAATCGCCGACCTGGAAAAGTGGATCGCCATGGGCGCACCCTTTCCGTCGAGCGAGGCCACAAAAGGCAAAATCAAACGCGACCCGAACCACTGGGCCTTCTCGCCGCCTACCGAGCAAACGGTTCCGCAGTATGAAGGCGTCCCATTTGTCCGCACCCCGATCGATGCCTTCGTCTACCAGCGGCTTGTAGCCAACGGAATGCGACCCACGGACGAAACGGACCGTCGCACGCTATTGCGCCGCGTCACATTCGATTTGACTGGCCTGCCTCCGACGCCCGAGGAGGTCGACGCGTTTGTCGCTGATCAGTCGCCCGACGCGTACGAGAAAGTGGTCGAGCGATTGCTTGCCTCGCCAGGCTACGGCGAACGTTGGGGTCGGCACTGGCTCGACGTGGCTCGCTATAGCGACTCCAACGGGCTCGACGAAAACGTCTGCCACGGCAACGCGTGGCGCTATCGCGACTATGTGGTGAATGCGTTCAATAGCGATCTGCCGTTTTCGAAGTTCGTCACGCAACAACTGGCCGGTGATCTGCTCGCCGCGGGCGACGACGGAGAAAAGCGGACGCTGCTTACGGCGACGGGCTTCTTGACAATTGGCCCGAAGGTCTTGGCCGAAGTCGACGAAGCCAAGATGCAGATGGATATCATCGACGAGCAACTCGACACGGTCGGCAAAGCCTTCATGGGGTTAACTCTGGGCTGCGCTCGTTGCCACGATCACAAGTTCGATCCGATCTCGACTGCCGACTACTACGGACTGGCCGGAGTCTTCAAAAGCACGCGGGCGATGGAAACCTACACCAAGCTGGCCCGCTGGTATGAAAACGAATTGCCCGACGCGCCTTACGCCGCTGCGAAGGCCGCGTTCGACGTGCAGTTGAATCAGCGCAAATCGAAGGTCGACGAGTTTGTTTCTACGGCTGAAAAAACAGCGAAGGATAATTTGCCGCCCGGCACCGCCCCGCCTGAAAAGGTCGAGACCCTTTTCACGCCC
The DNA here is from genome assembly GCA_964636985.1 of uncultured Pirellulaceae bacterium. Lineage (GTDB taxonomy): Bacteria > Planctomycetota > Planctomycetia > Pirellulales > Pirellulaceae > CAZWSX01. The sequence continues at coordinate 241,134 of CAZWSX010000004.1, forward strand.
GAAGTTACCGCCGAAATCAAAAAGATGCGGGATGAGCTGGCTGCTTTCGAGAAAGAGGCGCCGGTAGCTCCATCAGCCATGGGGGTCAAAGAAGAGAAGGCCGTTGACGTGGCCGTCCACCTGCGTGGTAGCACGCTTAAGTTGGGCGACATGGTTCCCCGCCGCGTGCCGCCTGTTGTGAAGGGTCCTGAGTCTCCAACGTTCACCGGCGCCCAGAGCGGGCGACTGGAATTGGCTGCTTGGCTGACCGATCCGCGACACCCGCTGGCAGCGCGCGTCTATGTCAACCGCGTTTGGTCCCGGCATTTTGGCGTGGGGTTGGTGAGATCGGTCGACAACTTCGGCCTCTTAGGTGAGACGCCAAGCCACCCCGAACTGCTCGACTGGCTTGCTCGGCGATTCGTAGAGACCGACGGCTCGACCAAGGCGCTCCACCGGTTGATTGTTTCGTCATCGACTTACTGTCAATCGACGTTGGCGGCTGCCGAGATGGTGGCTGCTGATCCCGCCAACCAATGGTTCGGCCGCGCACCAGTCCGCCGACTGGAGGCCGAGGCCATTCGCGATAGCCTGCTGGCCGTTTCGAATCGCATCGATACGGAGATCGGCGGATCGCTGCTCAAGGTGAAGAACCGCGATTACTTCTTCGACCACACGTCGATCGACAAGACCGACTACTCGTCGACGCGCCGCAGTTTGTACCTGCCCGTGCTCAGGAACAATGTGCACGACGTCTTCCAGTTGCTAGATTTCCCCGATCCATCGGTCGCGACCGGTTCCCGATCGGCAACGACGATTGCCCCGCAAGCGCTGTTGATGCTCAACAGCCCGCTGGTGATCGATTGCAGCGTCTCGATGGCGCGCCGATTGAATCGCGAAGCAACGGATGATGCCTCGCGAGTTTCACTGGCGTACCGACTTTCGTTTGGGCGACCGGCCAGCGAACAAGAAGTCGTCTCGGCGAAGCAATTGCTCGCCGATCTGCGAACGGCTTTTGCTTCCGACCCAACCTGTGAAGAAAAGTCGCTGGCCGCGTTTTGCCAGACCTTGCTGGCGTCGAACGAGTTCATTTACTTGCGCTAGGGCTGGAGAAGAAATGTTTCCTTTGCCATCATCGATGACGCGGCGGCAGGCATTGGCGCGAGCAAGCGTTGGCTTTGGATCGCTGGCGCTGGCTTCCATGTTGGGTAACGAGTCCCGCGCCGCCGTCGATAATCCGCTCATAGCGAAGGGAGGCCACTTTCCGGCCAAGGCCAAGCGGATCATTTTCATCTTCTGTTGCGGCGGGCCGTCGCAGGTCGACACCTTCGACCCCAAGCCGCTCCTCACACGCGACGATGGGAAGGAACTTCCGTTCGCCAAGCCGCGCGTGCAGTTTGCGCCGACAGGCAATCTGCTCAAGTCGCCGTGGAACTTCCAGCAGTACGGGCAATCGGGAGCGTGGGTGAGCGACCTGTTCCCCAATATCGCCAAATGTGTTGACGACATTTGCTTTATCAACTCGATGCACGGAACGAATCCAGCGCACGGCGGAGCGCTGATGAAGCTGCATACCGGCAGCGAGAACTTCGTTCGGCCGAGTTACGGAAGTTGGCTTAGTTATGGCCTGGGGACTGAGAACCAGGACCTGCCGTCGTTTCTCACGATTTGCCCGACGCTGGCTCACGGTGGCGTGACAAATTGGAGTTCGGCGTTCCTGCCTGCCGTGCATGGCGGAACTCCCTTGGCGAACGCCAGTGTCGCGGCCGATCAGGCGAAGGTGCGATTCATTCAGAACGCTGCCGGAATGCCGCTGGCCGTGCAGCGAATGCAGCTCGATCGCCTCAAGCGGATGAATCAAGAGCATCAGGAACTAAGCGGCCCCGATGCGGCACTCGAAGCTCGGATCAACACGTTCGAGCTTGCTTTTCGGATGCAAACAGCGTTGCCGACGGTTGAAGATATATCGAGCGAATCGCCCGAGACGCTTAAGCTCTACGGGATGGACGAACCCAAGACCGCCAATTTTGGACGGATGTGTTTGCTTGCCCGACGGTTCTCCGAGAGTGGCGTTCGCTGCGTGCAGATCACGCATAGCGATAGCGCCGTGCAGTGGGACCAGCACAGTGATTTGAAACGCGACCACGAGAAGAACGCCCTCGAAGTCGACAAGCCGATCGCCGGGCTCTTAATGGATTTAAAGGCGCGGGGGCTACTCGACGACACGCTGGTATGGTGGGGAAGCGAGTTTGGCCGCACGCCGGTCGCCCAGGGCACCAACGGCCGCGATCACAATCCTGAAGGCTTTACGATGTGGCTGGCTGGCGGTGGCGTGAAGCCCGGCTTCCGCTATGGCAAGACCGACGACTATGGTTACTACGCAGCCGAAGACAAAGTCCACATGCACGATTTGCACGCTACCATCCTGCACCTGATGGGCCTCGATCACGAGCGATTGACCTATCGCTATGCAGGCCGCGATTTCCGGCTGACCGACGTCGAAGGACGGGTGGTCAAGGAGATTATCGCATAGCCTCGCCTTCGGCGGTGCGCGGTATTGTCGTATTCATTTGCAGCCCTACGATCTCGTAGCCAAGCACGTCAGTGCTGGAGCAAGTAATTCTCATCGTGGTGGGGCGTCTGAATTCCCGTTCCATGAATTCTCGTACTTCAGCATTCTCGGCGCGTGTTAAGGCGTCTTTTATCTCGTCCTCTCGCCACTCCATTTCGACGTCAACTTGTTTGTAGACTGTCGATCCCGGCGTGCCGTACCGTTCTACTGTAAATGGATTTGGTTCCAAAATTCGAACCACCCTTTGGTTGACGAAGACGAAAGTCTTTGCGAAAAGCATGGCACGTTCGGCGATTGGGTCTAATCTCATGGATAACCTGTCCCTTGGCGCAGAATGCTTCCGGTTGTGGCAACGTGTCTCCTGTAGACTAGCTCTGGTCCCCTGCCGTCTCAACGCCCGCCAACCACTTCGCCGCCGGCGATGGACAGCATCGACGCCAGTGTTTTATTCGACGTCGCTTTGGGGATAAAACGCACCGAGCCGTCGACAAACACGAACTGCGCGCCGCCGGGGTGGTAGCTGTGGAACTCTTGTCCGAAGTCGCAAAAGTTTCCGACTTTGCTTTTGAAGACGGCGGCGCATGATTGCCATTGCGAACTGGTCTTAGTCGGCTCGCTGATGGGCGCGCTTTGGTCGAAGACGTTTTTGTGCCCGATCCAGATCGAGTGGAGGCCTTCCGGCGCCTCGCCCACCATGATCGTATTGGACGTGCCATCCAAGACGTGCTTCAAGCTGATCACTCGCTCGATTCCGAGCAACAAAACACCGCGGCCGGTGCCGCTAGTGTCGCCGAACTCGGAATAGTTGTTCTGGCAGTTGGTTTGGGGATAGCATCGCAACGATCGCTCGCCCCAATTGCCGCCATAGTCGGTGCGGGCGTACAAGGTTGTGGAGGTCGGCGTATCGCCATTGGGCTTGAGCATCTCCGCGTGAGGTGCCGATGGGCACAAGAACACCGGCAAGACTATTTGCCCGGCCGCCAGGTTATCGGGGTGCAAATAGGGTTGGTTCTGATTGATCATGTGGAACACGTTTTCCTGCTCGAGCCCTGGCAAGATCGCGGCGCCCCAACTCAAACAGGCGCGGGCCTTGATGGCGGGTATGGTGAGGCTGGCCACGCCGGCACCGCCTCGCGGGAAAACCTGGCTGGCATCGTGGTAGGCTTGGATGCCGATGCCGAACTGTTTGAGATTGTTGGCGCACTGAACCCGCCGGCCTCCTTCGCGGGCGGCTTGCACGGCGGGCAGCAACAGGCCGACCAAGATCCCGATGATGGCGATGACTACGAGCAGTTCGACCAGTGTTAGCGCGCGACGAGACGTTGAGCGAACTCTCTGACTATGCCTTGTCAGATAGCGCATGAAAATGCCTTTTCAGCAAGTCGGAGTTCGACCACAGAGAAAGAGGCTGGCGCTGAAATCGAGCGCGCAAGAGCGTCTCTCACGGTAACTGTGGGCCGAGTCTCCGCAATCGCTCGAGGGGCTGTATTCTGGCTTGCGAGTCAAACGGTGGCCGAACGTCTTCCCACGAGGCAACCTCGCAGTGACTTAGTGTCGCTAGCGCTGCGTTAACAACGCCGTAATAACAACACTGTGTTCGGCGACCTTCTCGCTTACAGCGGCGGTCCCGCGCCGGATTTGCACCGGCTTCCTGTTCAGCGCTTTGGCTGAACGCCCATCGAGAGGGAGAGCATCTTACGCCTCAGGGTCCGGTTCAACAAGGTTTGGTGAATAATCGCGCAACCCTTGACCGGGATTGACGGGCCACTACACTCGGAAGTCTGTTCGTTGGTGGTCGGCATCCTTTCAGGAGCCGACAAACAGGGAATCCGGTGCCAATCCGGAGCGGTACACGCCGCTGTAACTGAGCGATATTGTTTCCATCAATTCAAATCCATTACCGCGTTGCGGTGAGAAGGATGCGTGGAAGCGGCTCAGGAGCCAGAAGACCTACCAACGATTAACTCGCAGATGTCCGCGTGAGTTCGGATTCTGTTGCTTTCGTTTTTTTTCTGGCACGCCTCAAGCAGCGATCCGTTGCGCACTTTGCGAGTGCGCGCCGAATGCGCTTGCGCGATCCGCGCCAAGAAGGCTGGTGCGTAATGTTCACCTCGGTTCTTTTTCGATCTCTAGGTTTGGCGGCAATCGCCTTTTCTTGCTGCCTGACTTCGTACGCTCAAGCGGGCGTGGTCACTTTTGGTGATCTGGCCTACGCCCCTGGTTTCAACTACGAACACGGAGCGCATCTCGCAGGTGGTTTTACCAGCAACGGAACTACCTTCGATAACACGTACTTTCCACCCGATCCCAATTTTCCGCAGTTTGGCGATTTCTGGTCCGGTTTCGGTTACTCTTCCGCGCAACCAGATCTCAATGCTTCACCGTTCGCAAACCAATACAGCGCGATCACTGGCGCATCGCACGGAAGCGGTGACAACGTCTATGGAATCGCCAACGGCTATGTTGACACAACACCGACCCTTTTTGACGACACGCCGTTTGATCCGAGCAACGTGGCCGACCTGAGCCAACTGCCGCAGTTCGTGCTTCCGTCTGGCGCAAATATCGTTGGTGCTTACATTACGAACTCGACCTACGCTTATCTCTCGATGTTGAACGGCGACGGGTTCGCGAAGAAGTTTGGCGGCGACAGCGGCAATGATCCCGACTTTCTCAAACTGAGTGCCTATGGAACGGATGCGTCGGGAAACGTGCTCAAGGATGGCGGCAATGTGAAGACGGCGACGTTTTACCTCGCGAATTTTACGTCGTCCGACAATTCAAAGGACTTCATCGTTGCGGATTGGCGGTTCTTTGATCTTTCCGGATTAGCCGGGGCCAAGACGATTTACTTCAACGTCTCGTCCTCCGATACAGGGCTGTTTGGAATGAACTCGCCCGGCTACTTCGCGATCGACGATATCGAATTCGATACTGCGAGTACCGCGGTGCCCGAACCGGCAAGCATCGTGATGCTTGCGCTGGGTGGTTTAGGGTTGGCGATTGCGGGCCGCGCGCGGCGTCCTCGAGACGCTTAGTGCCCTCGCGTCCCAGTGGCTTTGTGCCTCAATGCCTTGGTGAGATTCTCCGACCGGTCTCGTCCTTTTTGCTACGGGCCCGGCGGGACCCAACGTTTTGCTGATGGCCAATGTTTCGCGTAAGAAAACAATAGGCGGACGGGCCCGACAGTAACGCGACGACGGCGCTGCCAATCAGGATGTTTGACACCGAAGCGCCGGCGGCGGAGATCTCCACGTTGACGACGGCGAAGCCGATCAACGGCAGAATGCACAACACAATTCCCGCTGCAAGCCGCGGGCCACATTGATGCAGGGCATATTCCACCGCGGTAGCTAGAAGGTCGAACGTTGCCTCGACTACAAGCTGGACCACAAACTCCAACACGGCCTTAAACAAGTCTTCCATGGTCTCGCCTGCTCGTCTGTGTGCTGGCCAGATTTGACACCACTACCGTGTGGTAGTAGGATTCAAGCCTCTCTCCCGTGCTCGGCTTTGTTAACGAATTTGATTCGTTCGCCTTTGGTATTTCTTGCACGGTAACTGTTGAAGAATGTGCGGCATCGTTGGATTGCTGGCCAAAACTCCTGCCATTGCGGGCGATTTGGGCAAACTGGTTGTCCCCATGCTCGATTGCATGGGGGATCGCGGGCCCGATTCGGCCGGCTTAGCCGTTTTTTCGCCTTCGTTGCGTTCGGGCTTGAAGGTCAATCTTTTTGTCCGACGCGAGAGCTACGATTGGGCCAGTCTCAAAACAGCCCTTCTGGAAGATGGTTTTTCGTTCGGGCAATGGAACGCGACCGCGCGGCACGTTGAGGCGGTCGGAGAGTTCCATCCGGAAACGCTGCGCGACTGGCTCGCGATAGCGCGGCCGGAGGTTCACGTCTTGTCGGTCGGCCGCTCGATCGACATCTACAAGGACGAAGGCCACCCGCGAGACATCGCGGCGACGTATGGCTTCGCCAAGATGAGCGGCAGCCACGCGGTAGGGCACACGCGGATGGCGACCGAGTCGGCTGTTTCGCCTGCGCATGCGCATCCGTTCACTGCCGGGCAAGATTTCTGCCTGGTGCATAACGGTTCTCTTTCGAATCCCTACGACATCCGCCGCAAACTGGAGCGGCGCGGCGTGAAATTCGAGACCGACAACGATACCGAGGCCGCCTGCCGGTTTTTGGAATGGCGGATGCGCGAAGGGGATACGCTCGAACGAGCCATCGCACGAGGCTTTGACGAACTGGATGGCTTTTACACGTTGCTGATGGGAACCCATGACCGGTTGGTTCTGGTTCGCGATCCGTTCGCGTGCAAGCCGGCCGTTGTTGCCGAGACCGATCAATACGTTGCCGTGGCTTCGGAGTTTCGCGCCCTAGCTCACTTGCCGGGTGTCGCACAAGCAAAACTCTTCGAACCCGTTCCGCAGCGGATCTACTCGTGGCCAGTCCCGTCAGTGATGCAAACCAAGGCAGCCTAACGAAAGGAATGCGATATCGAATGAGTTCGACGGCGGCAATCAAACCAATCATTAACGAGGAGCGCGTGGCGGCGTGGGACCTCGCGGTTTCGACCGTGCGGGAACTCAACCAATGGCTGCACCATGACTTGCCTCAACAGTTGGGCGGCGGGCCTGTTCGCGTGGACGTTCGTAACCCGGCGGGCAGGCATAGCTTGGCAGCAGGCGTAAATGCGGCAGCCGAGATCCTTATCCGCGGACATGCGGGCTATTTCGCCGCGGGGATGAATCAACTGGCCAGCGTCACTATCGAAGGCAACGCCGGTTGGAGCGTGGCCGAGAACATGATGAGCGGCCGCGTCGTCGTGCGCGGAAATGCTTCGCAATGTGCGGGGGCATCGGCGCATGGCGGCTTGCTTGTTATTCATGGCGACGCTTCCAGTCGTTGTGGAATCTCGCTCAAGGGAGCGGACATCGTCGTGGGAGGAAGCGTCGGCCATATGTCGGCGTTCATGGCGCAAGCCGGAACACTGGTGGTCTGCGGCGACACGGGGATCGGCCTAGGCGACTCCCTTTACGAAGCGACCATCTATGTCGCCGGCGAAATCGCCGGGCTCGGCGCCGACGCTCGCATTGAACCGATGACCGCGGCCGATCGGACACGCGTCAGCGAGCTGCTCTCGAAAGCGGGTCTTTCAGCGCCCCTCGATCGCTTCAAGCGAGTTGCATCCGCGCGGACGTTATATCACTGGCACGAGGATTCGGCGAGTAAGTATTGAGCAAGCCGCAAGAGACGATCAACGAAATGAGTGATTCGCAATCGAAACGCCCCTTGGAAGAGAGCTATGCCTTCTCTCGCGATGTGCTGGCGTACATCGAGCATGCGGCGACGCACGGGTTGTACGAGATTCGCGGCCTGGGTGCGAAGCGGCGGCTGCCGCATTTCGATGATCTGGTTTTGCTGACGGCTTCGGCCTCGCGATATCCCTTGGAAGGCTATCGTGAGAAGTGCGACACCAAAACGATCTTGGGGACGCGCCACGCAAAGAAGCCGATCGAACTGGATATCCCGATCACGATCGCAGGGATGAGTTTCGGCGCGCTAAGTGCAAACGCAAAAGAGTCGCTGGGGCGCGGCGCGGCCGCAGCCGGCACATCGACGACCACCGGCGACGGTGGGATGACACCCGAGGAGCGGCAATCGTCGAAGACGCTGGTCTATCAGTGCTTGCCATCGCGGTACGGCTTTAATCCTGATGATGTCCGCAAGGCCGACGCGATTGAACTCGTTATCGGCCAAGGGGCCAAGCCGGGTGGCGGCGGGATGCTGCTCGGGCAAAAGGTCGGACCACGTGTCGCCAAGATGCGGACGTTGCCCGAGGGGATCGATCAGCGCTCCGCGTGCCGGCATCCCGATTGGACGGGGCCAGACGACCTGGCGATCAAGATTGAAGAGTTGCGCGAGATCACCGACTGGCAAATTCCGATCTACGTAAAACTCGGCGCCACGCGCGTTCGCGAAGATGTCAAGCTTGCGGTCAAGGCGGGCGCCGACGTCGTGGTGGTCGATGGCATGCAAGGCGGGACTGCCGCCACGCAGCAGGTCTTTATCGAGCATGCCGGAATTCCGACGCTGGCCGCGTTGCCGCTGGCCGTCGAGGCACTCGAAGATATGGACGTTCGCGGGCAAGTGCAGCTGATTATTTCAGGCGGCATCCGTTCGGGTGCCGATGTCGCCAAGGCGCTCGCGCTCGGAGCCGATGCCGTTTCGATTGGCCAAGCCGCCATGATGGCTTTGGGGTGCAATCGTCCAAGTTGGTGCGACGGCGAAAAGGAACATGATGCCGCAGCGGACTACGCGGCGCTCGAGACTGCGGCTGGCTTTTGCCACCATTGCCACACGGGGCGCTGTCCCGTGGGCGTGGCGACGCAGTCGCCCGATCTTGAGACGCGGTTGTCGCCTGAATGGGGCGCGAAGCGGCTGAAGAATTACTTGAAAACGTTGACGATGGAGTTGACGACGTTAGCCAGGGCGTGCGGCAAATCGAATGTGCATCACCTCGAAAGGGAAGACGTGGTGGCGCTGACGATCGAAGCGGCCGCGATGGCCAAAGTCCCCTTGGCGGGAACGAATTGGATTCCTGGAAAAATGTAGATCGCGACAGGGTAGATCGCGACACTGTTGAGTGACCGTTTGAGTTGTCTCTCGCGTTTCGGCGAACGCGGTGGAGAACTCAGGCGGCCGCATGTGATTGCGTTGCCTAGGCACAACAGACGAGGGTTCGCCGATGAAAGACAATCGTGAGGAGATTCGCCAACGGCTGCAGGACGAGGGGATTGAATTCCTGGTGGTGCAGTTCGTCGACATTCATGGCGCGGCGAAAGCGAAGCTGACTCCGGTTGGGGCGCTCGACGACATGATCGATTCCGGCGCCGGCTTCGCAGGCGGCGCCCTCTGGGGAATGGGGCAAGGTCCGCATTCACACGACTTGATGGCTCGCATCGATCTGGCGACTTACACGCGATTGCCTTGGATGCCCAATACCGTTCGTTTCGCGTCCGACTTGTACGTGGACGACAAGCCTCACCCGTATTGTCCTCGCACTAACTTGAAGCGCGTGCTCGCCTTGGCGGCGTCGCGTGGTTACACGTTCAACGCGGGAATGGAGCCTGAGTTTTTCCTCGTCGAGCGGGACGGCCAGGGAAAGCTTCGTCCTTGGAATCCTGATGGCGTCGATACGCTGAAGAAACCGTGTTACGACTTTCGTTCGATGTCGCCTGCGATGGCCTTTTTGCAGGAGCTGACGCTGGCGCTCAATGGGCTCGACTGGGGCGTCTATCAGGCAGACCACGAGGATGGCAACTCGCAGTACGAAGTCAATTTCAAGTATGCCGACGCGCTGACAACGGCCGACCGCGTCACGTTCTTCAAAATGACGACAGCGCAGCTGGCCAAAGCACACGGCGCGATTGCCACGCATATGGCCAAGCCCTTCGCGGAACAAACAGGTAGCGGGCTGCACCTGCACTTCCACGTTGCCAACAACGCGACGGGAGCCAATTTGTTCCTCGACAACCACGATTCGCAGGGACTGGGCCTTTCGAAGTTGGCGTATCACTTCCTCGGCGGCATTGTCCATCACGCACCAGCCTTGACGGCTGTAAGCAGTCCCACGGTCAATTGTTACAAGCGTTTGCAAACCGGCGCGGGGCTGATGGGGAACCGAAGCGGTTTCACCTGGGTGCCGGCGTTCGCCAGCTATGGCGACAACAATCGCACGCAGATGATTCGCGTGGCAGGCCCTGGACACTGCGAGGATCGGACGCTCTCCTCAGGCGTGAATCCTTATCTGGCTCTGGCGGCGTATATTATGGCGGGGCTCGACGGGATCGATCGCAAGCTCGATCCTGGTCCGCCAAATCTTGGAAACCTGTACGAACTCGGGCTGGCGGAGATTGCCCGGCGAGGAATTCGCATGTTGCCGCAGTCGCTGCATGAATCGCTAGGCTATCTGCGAGACGACTCCGTTGTTCAGGAAGCCTTGGGACCGATCGCGGAGGCGTTCATCGATCTCAAGTCGCGTGAGTGGAACGCGTACGACCGGCAAGTGACGCCGTGGGAAACGGAAACCTACCTGACCATGTTTTAGCCCGAGACGGTTTTAGCGAACTATGCCGACGTGTGATGTACTGGTTTTGGGGTGCGGAGCGGTAGGCAGTGCAACGCTGATGCAGCTTGCACAACGGGGCATCGATGCGGTGGGAATCGATCGGTTCCCGCCCGGACACGACCGCGGCAGTTCGCACGGTGAGACGCGGCTCATTCGCCAGGCCTACTATGAACACCCCGACTACGTCCCGCTTTTGAAGCGGGCGTACGTGCTGTGGGACGATCTCGAGCAGCAGTCGGGGCAAAAGCTCTTTCGCAAATGCGGCATTCTGCAAGTTGGGTCGCCAACGGGGCGTGTGGTCCCCGGCGTGATTGAGAGTGCGAAAAAGCATGATCTTTCCGTCGAGCAACTCACTCCTAGCGAAGTTGTGAAACGCTTTCCGGGCTTTCGCGTCCCAGATGGATTGGCCGCTTTGTATGAGGCGAATGCCGGCTTTCTTTTTGTCGAGCGATGTATTCATGCCCAGGCACAACAAGCTTGCGCGCTGGGGGCGCGAATCGTCCTTGGCGACAGTGCCAAGTCGTGGCGAGCGGTTGCGGATGGCGTCGAAGTTACAACAGATCGTGAGACCTGGTCGGCGAAGCGTCTCGTCATTACGGCCGGCGCTTGGGCGGGACAGATGCTGAGCGGGCTAGGCGTGAACTTCGAGGTGGTTCGCAAATCGCTTTACTGGCACGCCGCCGAAACAGAGCAGTACGACGTCGATCGCGGCGCGCCGGGCTTCATTTACGAGACGCCGATGGGAAACTTCTATGGGTTCCCGGCGATTGATCGGCTTGGCGTGAAAGCGGCCGAGCATTCCGGTGGACATGCGGTGAGCAACCCCCTGGAGGTCGACCGGACGGAAGATCCAACTGAGACAACGCGGTTGCAGGCATTCCTGGCCGCTTGTTTGCCGGACGTTTCGAAACAGCAGACACGCTTCGCCACGTGCTTGTATACGTTGTCGCCGGATCGAAACTTTTTGGTTGACCGTTGGCCTGATGCACCGCAAGTATCGTTCGCAGCCGGACTGAGCGGGCATGGTTTCAAATTTGCCAGCGTTTTGGGTGAAGTGTTGGCCGACTGGGCGACGAGCGGAACAACGTCGCTTCCTATCGATTTCTTAAGCGCCGCCCGCTTTTCCTGATGGCGTCGACCCGATTTCGCGGTAAAACGCGATCCGGCGTTCTTGGTAAGATGGAGGACTCCCCTCCCCTGCTTCGCTTTCCGGCAAAAATCGATCCGAGGCCTCTATGCGACTGTTCTTGCTTTCCTGTTTGGCGATGCTGCTGTGCGTGGTTGCTCCGATCGCGCAGGCCGATGAGCGGGCTGCAGTGAAATGGCGGGAGCTCTTCAACGGCAAAGACCTCGACGACTGGAAGGCAACCGATTTTGGCGGCGAGGGAGAGGTTGCCGTTAAGGACAAGCAGCTCATCCTCAACGTGGGCGAGCCGCTCACGGGGGTGACGTGGAAGGGGGACGCATTGCCTAAGGAGAATTACGAGCTTGTTTGCCGTGCTCAGCGGGTGGATGGGCTCGATTTCTTTTGTGGCATTACCTTTCCGATTGGCGAATCGCACGCCAGCTTCATCCCCGCAGGGTGGGCGGGGGGCGTGACTGGCCTTTCGAGCATCAACGGCTACGATGCCTCGGAGAACGAGACCACGACTTACGTTAAGTTCGAGAACAAGAAGTGGTACGACTTCAAGATTCAAGTAACGGGCAAAACCGTGGCCGTCTATGTCGATAAGGACCGCGTCATCCGGATCACGCGCGAGGGGAAGAAAATCAACACCCGCATTGAGGTCGACTTGAGCAAGCCGCTCGGATTGGCAGCGTTTCGCTCGAAGGGAGTGATCGAGACGCTGAAGGTTCGCGACTTGTCGGCGGCTGAAATCGCCGAGATCGACAAGCCGGTGAAGTAAGTTGGCTTTGGTTCGCTTAGCCCTTGATTCTGGATTTTCGCGAGCGACTTCGTGATTGATATGCCGTCCGGCCTCTCGATGGCCCAGCATGAGCGATGGATGCGAATGGCCCTGGCCGAAGCACAGGCCGCCGAGGGCGAGGAAGAAGTACCTATCGGCGCGATTATTGTCCGAGACGACAAGGTCATCGCCTCGGCTCATAATCAGCGGGAGCAATTACACGATCCAACGGCACATGCCGAGATGATCGCGATTACCCAAGCGGCCGAAGCGATTGGCGATTGGCGGCTGGAGCAATGCACTTTGTATGTCACGCTCGAACCTTGCTGCATGTGTGCTGGCGCGATTTTGCAGGCGAGAATTCCGCGGGTGGTGTACGGAGCGACCGATCCCAAGGCGGGGGCCGTGCAAACCTTGTATCACTTATTGAACGACGAACGGCTGAACCATCGTTGCGAGGTAATCGGCGGCGTTTTGGCCGGCCCATGTGGCGAAATACTGACGAAGTTCTTTCGAAGTCAGCGGGCGCTAGGTAAGAAGTAGTCCGGTAAGAAGTAGTCGCGGTTGAATCCGTGATCCCAGTTGAGCTTGGCGATTCATCATGGCAGATCTAGTAGCCGAAGGACCGGAACCTTTTCAACGCTGGCGGCGGCAGCTCACCAACGAGGCCATTGAGGTCGTTGGCCGCCAAACTGGCATCTGGTCGATCTCGTGGGACGAGCGGATTTCCCGCCGCCACATGGAAATCCGCTTCGACGGTTCTCGCCTGCATGTGAAGCGGTTGCCTAAGGCGCTCAATCCCATCTACTTCCGCGGGCAGCGCGTCGACGAGTTCAGCCTGGTGCCGGGCGAGCATTTTGTCGTTGGAGCGACGCTGTTCACATTGGTCGAGGAGTCGCCGCAATTCATTTCGAGCGCGCCGCGGCCTGATTTGGAAAAGACCTTCGACGCCGCCGAGTTGCGGCAGGTGGCGTATCGCGAACCCGACCGTCGGTTGGCGACTATTTCGCGGTTGCCCGAGATCATTTCGTCATCCGCCAACGACGAGGAAACGCACGTTCGTCTGGCGAGCTTGCTGCTCGCGGGGATCGATGGGGCGAGGGCCGTGGCCATTGTCGCCGAGAAGAAGGTCGGCAGCGCCTACGAACCGCACGTTTTGCACTGGGACGAGCGGTTGCTGGCGAGCGGCAATTTCCGGCCGAGTTCTCGCTTGATCCGGGCGGCAAATGAAGGGGGCCAGAGCGTCTTGCATATTTGGGGGCACGGCCGGAATCCCAACGCCGCGTACAAGTTCGACGAATCGACGTCGTCATCGGAGGTGATGGAACTCGATGCCACGATGTCGCGCGGCGTTGATTGGGCGTTCGCCTGCCCCATTCCCGGCGAGACGACCAAGGGTTGGCAAATTTACGTGGCGGGTGCGTTTCCACGCTCGCTCGAAGGTACGGCTAATGCCGAGTGGCTGCAGGACGATCTCAAGCTGACCGAGTTCGCTGCGCGGACCTTTGGACGCTTGCGCGACGCACGGATCGCGACGCAGCGGCAGGCAGGCTTGCGGCAGTTCTTTGCGCCGATCGTGCTGTCGGCACTCGACGAACATCCGACCGAAGATCCGTTAGCGCCGCGCGAAACAGAAGTCACCGTGCTGTTTTGCGACTTGCGTGGTTTTTCGAAGAAGAGCGAGCAAGAGTCGGCCAACCTGATGGGATTGCTCAAACGGGTCAGCGAAGCTCTCGGCGTAATGACCCGCAACATCCTGGTGCATGGGGGCGTGGTCGGAGATTTTCACGGCGACGCGGCGATGGGTTTTTGGGGTTGGCCGATCGCGCAGGAGGATGCCGCGCAGCGCGCCTGCCGGGCTGCGCAAGCGATTCGCGACGAATTCGAAGGAGCCTCGCGCAATCCAGAGCACGCCGAAGTGCTAGCGGGATTCCAAGTGGGCATCGGTGTGGCCACGGGTAAGGCAGTGGCTGGCAAGATCGGATCGATCGACCAGGTCAAGGTGACCGTGTTCGGTCCCGTTGTGAACCTGGCATCTCGTTTGGAGGGAATGACCAAATACTTCCGCGTGCCTGTGTTGCTCGACGATGCGACGGCGGCGAAGTTACAAGCAAGCAAGGACGCGCGACCGCGAGTGCGCCGCGTAGCCCGCGCCTTTCCCGCAGGCATGGAAACGGCAGTGGGTCTCGTCGAGTTGCTTCCACCGCTCGATTCGCCCGCCAATGTCCTCAGCAACGAGGACGTCGCGACGTACGAGCGAGGGCTCGATGCTTTCATCGCAGGCGACTGGGAAAAGGCGTATCGCGAATTACGTAAAGGTTCGGCCGACGATCGGATGGTCGACATTCTCACGAGCATGATTACGCAGCACTCCCGGGTCGCTCCACGCGATTGGGACGGTGCTATTCATTTGACGAGCAAATGAAACCAGGTTGCTGGCAGCGATGATTCTTGCGGCACAGCTAGCAGCAGAGTTGCCCCTCCGCGCGCGGTAATCCCACTTCGCACCGGGGAGCGGTTTGCCTAGAATCCGCCCCCTGAGTTTCTGGGGAGGTTCGGCAAGCACGTACCTTGCCAGCACGGGCGAAAAACTCGCGAAGCTGTGCCGGTCAGGTCGATGTTGTCGAAGAGGTGAAGACTACCGAAATCGAGGCCAAAGGTCGCGCTGCATGAGTCGTCGAACTGCTGGCCGGCAGGCCGGAGTCGCGTTATTTCCGTTTGTCGCCGTGCTGCTATGCACGATGGGTGCGCTCATCGTGCTATTGCTCACGGCCGTGCAGGCCCGCATCGGCGCGAAGTCGGCTGCGGCCAAGGCCCTTGCGCAACAATCGCAAGAAGCGAGCGAGGCCGCGGACCAGATTCAGCAAGCGACCGACGACACGCTGCTTCGCAACGATCAGCTGAACGAGCAGCTGGCCGAGCTGCAAAAGATGCTTTCCGACAAGCGGCTCGAAATGAGCGCGATCGAAGAGCACATCCGCACGGTGGAAGACGACCTCAAACGGCTTCAAGCGCTAGGTAAAGAGATCATCGCGCGTGCCCAGTCGAACGACGTGGCGTCGGCTGACCAAAAGCTGCTGGATGAATTGCGCGAAAAGATTGACGACAAGAAGAAAGAGCTGGACGACGCTCGCAAGCTGGCTGCCAAAAAGAAGCCGGCGTTTTCGATCGTCCCCTACGAAGGGCCTAACGGAACGAATCGTCGGCCGATCTTCGTTGAATGCCGAATCGATGGCGTGATCCTTCAACCTGAAGGAGTCGTTCTGACGCCCAACGACTTTGAAGGTCCGATGGGGCCCGGTAATCCGCTCGATGCCGCGCTACGGGCGGTTCGCGAGCATTGGAAAAACAATGGCTTGGAAGGCGAGCCCTACCCGCTCATTGTCGTGCGGCCATCCGGAGCGATTGCCTACATGAAATCGCGCAGCGCGATGAGCCATTGGGAAAACGAGTTTGGCTACGAGTTGGTTGAAGAAGAGGTCGAGCTTAAATTTCCCAAGCCCGACCCAGCGCTTGAAACCGTCGTGAAACGCGCGCTCAAAGACGCGCGCGAGCGTCAGGCGGTGTTGATTGCTTCGATGCCGAGACGATTCGGTAATTCGCAGGCGGGAGACTCTTTCGAAGTTGACTCCTTCCCAAGCGAGGAAGATCTGTCGGGTGGAGGCGGCGGTGGCCGCGGACCGGGAGGCTCTGGAACAGGCGGGTCAGGCGGCGGGTCTGGCAGCGGTAGCGGAATAGGCTCGAAGGGAAAAGGCATGGGCAGTTCTGGCCGAGCCGGAACCGGCATTGGCAGCGGCAGTGGATCGACCAGTTCCAACACGGCCGCATCCAGCGCCTATGGTTCGGCGGCGTCGAAACTTCGGGGCGGCCCTGGCATGGGTGGCGGAACCGTGGGGGACGGCTCGGGCGGCATGGGAGCGGCATCTCGAATCGGCGCCACGTCGGTCAATGGCGGTTCAGGAACAGGCGGCTCTGGGACGGGTAGCTCAGCAACAGCAACATCGAACGCAGGTAACGGTTCTTCGACCGGCGGATCAAAAGGTGCTTCCAGCGCCAACGGTCGACCAGGAGGAACCGGCGGCTCCGGTGGCGACCCCAATATGTCGGGGAACGTCTCGGCGGGCGGTACGCAAGGCACCGGGGCGACGAATGGAAGCGCCGCGCAATCGGGTGGTGCGGCTGGTGCATCGGGAATGTCGGGCGGCAGTGCCGCGGTTGCGCAGGACATGCGATCGCAGCAAACGCAATCGGCCTCGTTGGAATATCGGCCCGACGTCGACAAGGCCAAGGCGACCTCGTCCAAGTTGACGCGACAAAAGGGGGAAGGCTGGGGATTGAAAGGGACCGGAGCCATGGGCAGCGGCGGCACGCGGATGTCCGATCACCCCACCTCGGTGTCACGCCCCATTCAAGTTCGGTGCACGCGGTCCCAAGTCGTCGTGATGCCCGATCGGGATGACACGCGGCGCGCTTCCGTCGTTCAACTACCGGGTGACCTCGCGTCGAATCTTGATCCGTTCATGGCGGCAGTGCGCAAGCGGGTCGAGTTCTGGGGACCGCCTGTGGATGGGGGCTACTGGAAGCCGGTGCTCAACGTGGATGTCGCGCCCGACGCCGAAGAACGTTACCAGGAATTGACTGCGCTTCTGCAAGGAAGCGGCTTCGATGTGCAGCGCAAGGTGAAGCGATGAGTCGGCGCGTGAACGTCCAATCCGAAGGCCCCGGCCAGGGCTCGTTTCTCGACGTTGTCACGAACGTTGCCGGGGTGCTCATCATTCTGGTGATGGTGATCGGTACGCAGGCCAAGCAAGTGATCGTGCCGGCAATCGCCGCCGCGCCGCAAAACGATGTCGATAAAACTGCGCTAACCGATGCGCAGAATCAGCTGCGCGGCACTGAGGTGCAGTTGTTGGAGCTGGAAGCAAAGATCCGCGCGGAGGAGTTCGCCATTGCCCAGCGGCGCGACGAGCGGTCGCGGTTGCTTGTGATCTCGCAACTCGCCGAGCGAGAACTAGAAGCCGCTAAGGCCAAGATGAGCGAGAAGGAACGAGGCGAGTTAGAAGCAAACTCGCAGCGGCGAACGCTCGAACAAGAATTGGAACAGTTACAGAAAACGATGGAGGGCTTGGATACCGAGCCCTCCAAGACGGAAATCATCAAGCACTTTCCCACACCGCTGGCGAAGACGGTTTGGGGGAAGGAAGCCCACTTCCGCATCAGCGGCGGCCGGATCGTGCGTATTCCTTGGGACGAACTCATCGAGGCCTTGCAATCGCAGGCAAAAGACCATACCTGGAAACTGCAAAACGCGAAATCGTTTACGGAGAACTTAGGGCCGATTCAGGATTTCCGATTGCAGTACACGCTGCACAAAGTGGAACGGCGTGGGACAATCAGCGTCGAACTCAAACTGGCTCTCTTTTTGCCCGTCGACGAAAATATTGGCGAGCCTGTCTCCAAAGCATTGCAGCCGGACTCGGACTTTCAATTCGCTGTGAAGGAACTCGACCCGCGGACCCATTCGATCACGATTTGGGCTTATCAAGACAGTTTTAAAGAGTTTCGCGAGGTCCGTGAGTTTCTCCACAAGAAGGGGTTCGTGACCGCGGGTCGCCCCTTACCCGAAGGGGCTCCCGTGGGAGCTGCGCCCGAGGGGACCCGATCGTCGGCGCAATAACTCTGCCCATTCCCGATCGCAGATTGGCTCGGCGAAGACGCCCTGTCGTAGAGGGGCGCAACGCGTTAAGTTTGTGGACAAAGTGCGTCAATCGGGCGGGAATTCCATGGTTCTTGTGGTGGCGGAATTGGAAACCGCTCCCGCGTGCTAGATTTATCGAAAGTCTCCATTCATCTCATTGAAGTTAGCTGCTCCATGACACACGCCTGGCACGACGTCATTCCCGGCCACAATTTACCGCTCGAGTTCACCACGGTCATCGAGATCCCGAAGGGCTCGAACGTGAAGTACGAACTCGATAAGCTCACCGGTTTGCTGAAGCTCGATCGCATTTTGTATTCGGCGGTTCACTACCCGGCCAACTATGGGTTCATTCCGCAAACACTGGCCGAAGACGACGACCCGCTCGACGTGCTGGTGTTGTGCCAGGAAACCGTCGACCCACTCACGCTCGTCAAAGCGCGAGCCATCGGGCTAATGACGATGGTCGACAGCGGCAAACGCGACCACAAGATATTGGCTGTCGCGATGAACGACCCGGAGTACAACAGCTTTGTCGAAGCGGACGAACTCCCCAGCCACCGCCTGGCGATGATCAGCCGCTTCTTCCAGGACTACAAACTGCTGGAAGGAAAGGCGGTCGAAGTCGACAGCCTGCAATCCGCTCAAGCGTGCATCCCGATCATCCAGGAAGCGCTGGAGCGCTATAGCGATCAGCGCCGCCGCGGCTTCGCAGCACACTAAGCACCCATCGTGCTAGCTGACCGAGGCTTGCCGAAAGCCTCGGTCTCTCTGCTCGCCATTGTGCAATTCCATCCAAGACAAAATGTCGACATAATGGTCGACCGGATGGGGTCTCGTGCGCTGGCAACAGGGAGGTTCAGAATGGCGACGATTTCTGTAGCAGGGGCTGCGGCGTTAAATACATCTACAAGTCGAGTGATCGTTCGCCCCTCGTTGTGGCGAGCGTTCATCGTTCTGGTGCTCGTCGCGATTCACGTCTCGCTCTCGATCGTCGCCTGGCAATGGACCCTTGGGCGGTTGGTTTCGCCGGTTGATGACTTTGGCCAGGGGGTGGCGTACTTGATGATGTCGGCCTTCATCGGCCAGGCGTTTCTGTTTGCATTTTGGCTTGTATGGACGCCGATGCCGGCCTGGTTCCGGCTGCCGTTGGTTTTCTCGATCGTCGCGTGCGTCAGTGTGGCGGTGTTCGATACCAGGATGGTGTACGCAGCGCTGGCTGTGGTGCTCATTGCCGCGGCGATTCTTGAACCGCTACGGTTACTCACGATGTGGCGGTGCGATTACGCGCCGCACCGACCGGACTCGCTTACGCTCCCGCCTTTTCCAAAGAAGCTGAAACTGCGCGACGTTGGCGAGTCCGCGGCAACGCTCGCCGTGCTGCTGGGCATGGCGTGGTGGATTTCCGGAACGGGGCCTGGCGAGTTGCAACTCGCAAGTTGGGTCTACCTTGTCGTCATGACGTGTTTGGGCCTGATTTTATGCGTTCCGGTAACGCTGCTGGTTTTCTCGCCCAACTCCCGTGGGCTTTGGATTGCGCTTGGCGTTGCGAATGGTTTTTTGGCGCTGCTGGTTCTGACGGGGATGACAGTTTTTCCCATCTCCATTTTGTATGCGCTTGTTGTCGCCGGCATGTTGGTCATCCCGCAGTTGCTGTGTGCGGGAACGCTATTGCTGCTAAAAAAGCTTGGGTGGAGGTTCTACTCGGTTGCCAGCGAAGTTCGCGATGTGCGAAGGCAAGAAGGGCGCGTCGCGGTCGGTGCGAGAATTCCAGCGCGCGTTTGGAACGCATCGATCATCACAGTCATGGTTGTGACCAATGCGTTGTTTGCCGTGGCAATGATGCGCGGAATGGCGAATGCGGACTTCGTTACCGGATGGCTGGCGCTTCTCGTGCAAGGACCGGGAATCGCCATTTTGATCGGGCAACTTGTGTTGCTGGGAATGTGGTGCGCCTGGACCCCGATGCCGAGTTGGCTGCGATTCCCAATCATCCTGGGCGTTGGCTATGCCGTCGATCTTTCGACGCTTGGGATCTCTTCGGCGGTGGGCGTCCTGGGAGCGTTGACCGTGGCGGCACTGCTGGAACCGATGCGGATGTTGACCAAATGGCGATGCGACTATCGCCCTGGTGCACCAGAGTGGAAGACGTTGCCACCGCTGACATTCAAGTTTTCTCTTTGGGAGATCTTCGAGGCGATTTTGTCGTGGGGCATCATCTTCGGCGCATGGCGTGTAATCGCGACGGTGCTCACGCAAGACGGTCAGAACAACTTTTCCGGCCTCATCGAAGCCGCAGTGTTGCTCTGCTTCATTGCGGCATTTGCCGTTCCAGCGAGTTTGTTGGTCTTCTCGCCCCGGTCAAAGTGGCTGTGGGGAATTCTCATCACTTTGGTCGCGCTACATTTGGGGGTCACCGGTGTCATGATTTTTTGGGACTCCCGATCAATACCGGCGATGGCGGTGTGGGCCAGCTATTGGTTTGGTTCGACCGGAGTGTGCGTCGGGACACTCTTCGTTCTGAAGAAGTTGGGGTGGCGTTTCTATTCCGCGAGCGATGGCCGCGAAGCGTCACTGGCAGTGCCAGCGTTCCCTGGGCCCGTGCCGACCGGTTAGGCGCAAAGTGACGCCAGGAAAAAAGAAAGTCTTCAACAACTTCCGCGAGATCTTCCGAAAGTTAGCTGCGGCTAAGCTGTTTTCGATTTTTTGTTCTGGCGGTGAGGGTGATCGCCACATTCGGACGCTCGGAGCGGTGGCGTATTTTCCCTTGTTGCGTTGCGGGTTCTCGTGAACCGGATTTGTATCTAAAGGGATTTAAATTTCCGTTGTCCTTGTTATCTTATTCTTAAGGGGACGATTGCTCTCTCAAGTTGTCTCCAGCGCGTAACTCGGTTAATAACTCGTCATCTAACTGGTTCGTAAGGTTCCAGAATCCAAGCCGCAACTCGGCGTCACTATCTCTCCGTGACGTGTTGTGGTGGATGAACGAGACGGAAAACCGGTGGTTTGGCACGTAGGCCGTCCCGGAATTTGCTACCTGACGATGGTGGCGATCTTCGGTGTGGCAGCTGGCGTCCCGTTGGGAAGCCGCAGCGACAATTCATCTGCGTTAGAGAGATCATTCTATGTCCGAACAGGCTCCCCCGCGCCCAGCTGGCGCGAATGGTCGTTTTGGTTCGTTGCTCGTGGAGTGGGTTCCCAACTTGCTAGTGTTCGCGGTGCTCCTGGGCATCGCGTTCATGGGGCACCTGACGCACTGGAAGCTACCCAAGTTTGAAGATGTGATCTCAGGCAAGATGTTTGCCGGGCACGATACGCATGAGGACGACGCTCATGGCGTTGCGCCGATCGCTACTCGATTCGTCGAGCTCACTGAGAAGCAAGCCAAGCTGCGGGACGAACTGGAGTTCGCCAAGGTTGAACGACGACCGCTGCGCGAATCGATCACCGCCAACGGGCGGATCGTGTACGACCAAACGCGGCTGGCGCAATTGTCGCCGCGGTCCTCGGGCGTGGTGTGGCGAGTCGAAAAGCGTGCCGGCCAACTGGTTCACGCGGGCGACGTTTTGGCAATCGTCGACTCCCGCGAAGTGGGCGACGCGAAGGCGGAATACCTTTCGGCGTTGGCCGAATACGAATACCGATTGTCGACAAAAGACCGGTTGGAGTCGGCCGGAGAGGGAATTCCGCAAAAGGTTTTGCTCGAAGCAGCAACGGAACTAAAGAAGGCTCGCATTCGAAAGTTGAATGCCTTCCAATCGCTCGTCAATTTGGGATTGGTCCGAGCAGATATTTCTGAAGAGACTTTCGCATCGAGCGATGGTGATCGTGCCGGCCGCGTGAAGCGACTAGGCCTTACGCCTGAATTGATCCAAGAGTTCGGCGATCGTCCCATCTCTGGAAACTTGATTCCCCTGGTCGCACCATTTGCGGGTGTGGTTGTGGGACGCGAGATCGTGGTTGGTGAGCTTGCAACGCCCGAACGCGCTGCAATGATTGTCGCCGACATCTCGAAAATGTGGATCGAACTGGGGGTTCGGCGGGAAGATGCGGCCGTCCTCCGATTGGGGCAAGAAGTCAAGTTCACGGCGGTTGGTTTGCCTCCGGAACTCCCTTCGACGCTGACTTGGATCAGCACGGAACTCGACGAGGCGACTCACACCTTGACGGTTCGGGCCGAAATCGAGAATCCTGCGGTTGCAGAGTTGGCCAGCGGATCGCAACAGCTGCAACGAATGCTGTCGGCGAACACCTTTGGCCGCGGCGATATCTGCGTCCGCCAACAAACCGACGCCTTGATGGCGCCGAGCACGGCTCTTCATCACGATGGCAAGCAAATCATCGTGTTCGTTCCGGGAACCAACGCAGGAACTTTTGAGCCTCGCCCGGTTTCGGTGGGCATTTCCGAGCAAGGGTGGACGGAGATTGTCGGCGGGCTGAGCGAAGGGGAAGTGGTTGTGACCGACGGCAGCATGGTTCTCAAGGCCGAGGTTGCCAGACGCCGTGCGGATCGAGGGGACGATACTCCCAACACCTCCGCGGAAAGCCGCGCCAACAAGGGGGCGTCGGGAACAGTGAAAGAAGCCGCATCGCAAATCTCGACGGCCGAAGTCACTACGCTTTAGTGATGGGCGCTGACTTCCGTTGTTGAGGTCGCCCCCTAGGAATCTGCACGAACCCAAAGGTGTTGGAGCAATGATCGATCGGCTGATTGTCGCGTCCCTCGAGCGGCGTTACCTCATTTTCGGAATGATTGTCATTTGGTGTGCCGCCGGCTGGTACGCGCTCTCGAATCTCAACGTCGACGCGTTCCCCGATACGACGCCGGTGCAGGTGCAGGTGAATACGCCGGCTCCGTCGCTTGTTCCCGAAGAGATCGAACGGCAGATTTCGTTTCCGATCGAAGTCGCGCTCGGCAATCTGCCGGGACTGGAGCAACTGCGATCGGTATCGCAGTTTGGCCTCTCGCAGGTTGTGATCACCTTTCGCGACGGGACCGACGTTTACTTTGCGCGGCAGCTGGTTAACGAACGGCTATCGAACCTTGAAATGCCCCCTGGCATTGTTCGGCCCGAAATGGGACCGCCATCGACGGGCCTCGGCGAAGTGTTTCACTACTTGGTGCTTCCCAAAGAGCACATCGAAGCGGATGTCGATTTGCAGATGAAGCTCCGCGAGCTGCAAGATTGGAAGATCAAACCTGAACTTCGCACCGTGAAAGGGACGGCGGAGGCGAACAGCTGGGGTGGTCTCGCAAAGCAATACCAGGTCCGGATCGATCCGGCCAAGCTCTTTCGCTACGACCTGACGTTCCAGCAAGTTGTCGATGCCGTTCGTGATAACAACGCCAACGTCGGGGGCGGCAACATCAATCGCGGCGGTGACATGCTGCTGGTCCACGGCGTGGGCCGCGTCCTCACCGTCGAGGATATCGGCAATATCGTGGTCAAAGCCGACCAAGGGGTCGCTGTCCGCATTCGCGAGGTCGCCGATATTGCCATCGGCCACGAAATCCGGCGCGGTGCCGTGACGTCTGGGGGCAATGGCGAGGCCGTGCTCGGCCTCGGATTCATGCTAATGGGCCAGAACAGCTATGCCGTCACCAAGCGTATGGCCGACCAGATGGAAGAGGTGAAGAAGCGTCTTCCCGACAACGCCCGTGTGGAAGTGGTTTACGACCGGACGGAACTTGTCGACCAGGTGATCGATACGGTTCGCAAGAACTTGAGCGAAGGTGCCGTCTTCGTCGTCATCATTTTGTTCATTTTCCTCGGCGATATTCGCGCAGGACTCGTCGCGGCCATCGCGATCCCGCTGTCGATGCTCTTTGCGTTCTGCGGCATGTGGTATGTCGGCGTGGCGGGGACGCTGTTGAGCCTGGGCGCGATCGATTTTGGGATTGTCGTGGATAGTTCCGTCGTCGTGATCGAAAGCGTCTTGCATAAACTGGCGCACGCCGCGGGCGTTCCCAGTTGGAGGCAGCGCTTGGCAATTGTTCGCGACGGCGTCTTCGCCGCGAAAACGCCCGCCGTGTTCGGCCAACTCATCATCATGATCGTGTATGTGCCGATCCTGACGCTGGAAGGGGTTGAGGGAAAGATGTTCCGGCCGATGGCGATCACGGTGGTGTTCGTGCTGCTCGGCTCGCTGATTCTTTCGCTGACGGTGATTCCGGTGCTCTCGTACTTCTTCCTGCCACGCAAGCCGATTGCTCAGGATGTGCTGCTGGTTCGCGTTGCTCGATGGTTGTATGGACCATTTTTGCGAGGCACTCTGGTCTTCCGCAGTGCCGTGGTTGGCCTGGGCTTTTGCACGCTTCTGGTGGCCCTGATGATCGCGTTCGGCTTCGGCTCGGAGTTTGTGCCGCGCCTGTCCGAAGGAGCGATTGTCATCGGCATCAATCGTCCGCCGGGAACCAATATCGATCAATCGATCGCCATGAACACCGCGATGGAGCGGCGCCTCTTGGAGGAGTTCCCTCACGAAATCAAGAACATTTGGAGCCGCCAAGGGGCTCCCGAAGTCGCGACCGACGCCGGCGTGATCGAAACGTGCGATATGTTCGTGATGTTGCACCCGCGGTCGCAGTGGAAGCGAATCAAGGCGAGCACCGGTCGAGTGTGTGCCAACCAGAGCGAACTGGTCGAGGAAATGGACGTCGTCGTGCAGGGCTTCGTCGGCCAGGTGACCTGGTTCACGCAGCCGATCGAAATGCGGATCAACGAAATGCTTTCGGGCGTGCGGGCCGACGTCGCCATCAAGCTGTTTGGTCCCGACTTCGATCTTCTCACCGAGAAGGCAAGCCAGATCTCCAAGATCCTGTCGGAAATTCGCGGCTCGGCCGACTTGAGCAAGGAGCAGATCCTGGGGCAGCCGATCGTGCAGATCAAAATCAACCAGGACGAAATCGCCCGCTACGGCATTCCCGCGCAACACGTGCTCGACATTGTCGAATCGGTTG
Source organism: uncultured Pirellulaceae bacterium (assembly GCA_964636985.1). Classification (GTDB taxonomy): domain Bacteria; phylum Planctomycetota; class Planctomycetia; order Pirellulales; family Pirellulaceae; genus CAZWSX01. The sequence goes on from CAZWSX010000004.1 coordinate 266,393, forward strand.
GTGCCAAGCAGGTTGGCGAGGTGATCGAAGGGCAAATTCGATTCCCCTTGGTCGTGCGATTGCCAGAAGCGATGCGCAAAGGCGTGGCCGAGCTTTCGCAAATCATGATCGCCGCGCCGGATGGCGAGCAGATTCCTCTATCGCGCCTGGCGACGGTGCGGGAGATTTCCGGCCCCCGGTTGATCGCCCGCGAAGGTGGCAAGCGGCGGATTGTCGTTCAGTGCAACGTCCGCGGGCGCGACATCGGCAGCTTTGTCGCCGAAGCGCAAAGGCGGATCGATGCGGAGGTCGAACTTCCGGATAAGAACTACTGGCTGACTTGGGGCGGCCAGTTTGAAAACATGCAACGCGCCCAGCAACGCCTGGCGATTGTCGTTCCGCTGGCGCTCTTGATGATCATCGGCCTGTTGTGGCTGACGTATCGCAATGTCATCGATACCACGCTCGTCTTCGCGAGTGTTCCGTTTGCGTGCGTGGGAGGAATTGTCGCGCTGTGGATGCGAGACATGCCCCTTTCGATCTCGGCGGCGATTGGCTTCATCACGCTGTCCGGCGTATCGGTGTTAGGCAGTATGGTGGTTGTGGCCCAGTTGCGGTCGGAGCCGCGATTGATTGAAGAACCGCAGGAGTCGATTTGGCGTGCTTGGACGGCGTCGCTGCGGACCATTTTGATGACGGCCTTTGTCGCGAGCGTGGGCTTTGTGCCGATGGCCATCAGCGATGGTGCCGGCGCGGAAGTACAGCGGCCGCTCGCTACGGTGGTGATTGGCGGAGTGATCAGCAGCATGATCACGTCGCTGATGATTTTGCCTGCCTTGTATTCCTTCGCGTTAAGCTGGTTCCCGCCCCGCAAAGTGGAAATCGTGGTCGAATCGGGAATCGAAGAAGATATCCCGGCGGTGCCCGAGTTGGCACACGCCCACTAGTCTCATCTACGCGGCCGGTTTTCGCATTGGTCGCGTTTGTAGCGATTCTTCGTGCGGGTTTGAGTCATTCTGGAGGCTCGCCCTATGTTTGCGGGGCGCGAGTGCCCTTCAATGGTTCCCCGATTCGGCGGGATTCGACTACCATAAATGGAAGCAAATGCTTCCCTCTGGCTCCATTGATTGGACGGCTCAAGATGCCTCTCTCCCGCCGCGAAATGTTAGCCGCTGCCAGCGCCGCAGCGTTACTAGGTCAAGCCACCGGTTCGCTGATGGGGCAACAGAAAGATGCCGCGGCATCTGCCAAGGAAGTCAGCTTCGGCTTCGGGCTGGTCACCTATATGTGGGGCTCGGACCTGGAATTGCCCGAGTTGCTGGAGGTCTGCCGTAAATCGGGGTTGGCGGGCGTCGAGTTGCGGACTTCGCACAAGCATGGCGTCGAACCCAGTCTCACGGCGGAACAGCGGGTGGAGGTTCGCAAGCGGTTCGACGATTCCGGCGTCACGATGGTCGGAATCGGCAGCGACGAGCGATTCGACAATCCCGATCCAGCACTCGTGAAGAAGGCCGTCGAGCGCTCGAAGGAGTTCATCCGGCTCAGTCACGATGTGGGGGGCAGTGGCGTCAAGGTGAAGCCCGACAAGTTCTACGACAACGTCCCGCATGAGAAAACGATCGCGCAGATCGCCGACGCTCTGAACGAACTCGGTGAGTACGGGGCGGGTTTCGGCCAGCAGGTTCGGTTGGAAGTACATGGAGGTTGCTCGGAACTGCCGGTGATCAAGCAGATCATGGACCGGGCGAAAGACAGCAACGTTGCCGTTTGCTGGAATTCGAATGTCACCGACCTGAAAGGCGACGGCTTGGAAGCAAACTTCAAACTGGTGCGCGATCGTTTTGGACAAACGGTCCACGTTCGGAGCTTCAAGAGCAACGACTACCCGTGGGACAAGTTGATCAAGTTGCTGGTAGCGAGCGACTACGCCGGCTGGGTGCTACTGGAAGCCGGCGGCGACCTTCCCAAAGATCGCGTGGAAGCGCTCGCCGAGCAGGCGGAGATGTTCCACAAGTTCGTCGCGGACGCCACGGCTTAGGCCGTCGAGCGAACCACCTTGTCCTACCGCCACGAGGGCCACGTGTCGCAGAAATGGTATTGCCGCTTTGCTGGTTCGGTTCAAGGACCGTTCACGTTGGAGGTCCTGAAGGCTTTGCTGCGCGCAGGTCAGGTGGATGAGAACGTGCCGGTGCGGGCCGAATCGTCGGAGGTGTGGATTCACCTGGGGGATCTCTTGGAGACGGCGGAGGCAGCGCAAAAGAATCCCTCGCCGGGTTCTCCATCGCTCAGCCCTCCGCCACCTCCACCGCCTGGCAGCAAGGGATCGCCGACGTTGAAAGTCCCAACAAAGTCATCGGAGTTTCCGTCGCTGGACGATCCATTGCCTCCGCCTACTGACGTAGGCCCGCGGCGGCGGACGTCGAAGTCGTCGAAGGACGCCGTAGTATGGGCGTGGATCGGCTTAGTCGGCGCGCTGGTGACAGTGGCCGTGTTGTTGGTGCTGACTCTGAACGGGGTGATCGGGCCGCTCGCGAGAGCGAAGCCCAAGCCTGAGGCTGACGACGATGCGACTACGACAACGCCCCTGGTGCCCAAAGTTGACCGGACGGTCGATAAGTCGACGTCGCCGCCCGATCCACCTTCGACAAAAGAAAAGGAACCGGATTCGTCGAGCGAAGAGCCGGTTGTGCCCGTCAAGAAACCCCCAGTGAGAAGGCCGGAAATCGCCAGGAAAACCACATCCGACGTTGCTGTCGATCCGCTGAAAACGACTCACGACTGGTTTCCCGGAGGGCAGCCCATTAACACCACTGGCGCAAAGGAAGAAATCTACGTGGAGATGTGGTTGGCATGGAGCGACTACGGCGACCCGGTAACCCGCTTCGAAATGGATGATATTGAGCCGGAAAGCGAAACAGCAAAAGGGGCGGCAAGCAAAAGCGATTCGAGGGAAGAAGAAATGGACCCCGAATCTGAAGAGCCCAAATCGCCACGGAAGCGTCCTGGGCAAAAACCTGAGTTCGTTTTTGCTGAGATAACCGTTCGCAAGATGAAAGGTGCGCCGATTGAGTTCCAAACTTGGAATGGAACTGCCGACAAGAAATTTCTCGCTCGACTCTTCGATGATCAGGGACGCGAAATTCCCGCTGTGCCGGCTTCGGGGACAAAAAGTGTCAAACGCCTCGACAAAGGGGTTCAGATGGCTAACGGCGCAGTCGTCAGGGACGCCATCGTGTTTGAAGTTCCCAAGCACCGTTTCGAGAAGCTGCGGTTACTCTTGCCGGTGGCGTCCATTGGAATTGAAGCGACCTCTCCGTACATTGGGTTCGACTTTGCTCCCAGCAGTCTAGGACGCGAGGAGGTCGACCCGATTGGCGCTAAGTTCACGGAAGCTCCGGAGACCGAAGAGGAATCTTCCGAGCCTGAGACGAAACGGCCCAAGTTGGATTCCGACTCAGAGTCGAAGTCCGAGTAACGCGCACGTAGCCGTGCCCAAGAAGTCCACAGGATTGAAGTGTCTATGTCGGTTCCTGGATTGCCGCCGGCGAAGTGTCCGCAATGCGGTGGGATGGTAGCACTACCGCCGGTGCCTAGCGCTGCAGCGGTAACGTGTCATCACTGCGGATTTGCGTTTGCGCCGCCCATGGCAGGTGGCGCCGCGCCGATGGGGATGCCTCTTCCGCCCCACTTGCGCGGGCAAGCGGGACCTGCGGCTGCGCCAATGGGAGCGCCGATGGCGGTTCCTTACGGTGGGCCCACGATCTCGATGCCGCAAGGCGGTGGTCCCTTGCCGCCGCATCTGATGCCGAAGCAGGCTCCGTTGGCGGTGCCAACGATGACGCCGGGCCCGTCGCCCGCCGCCGCGCATCCAAAGCGGCAGCAAAACATCGGTTGCATCTTGTATGCGGTCGTCTTTCTGTTGACCTTGGTCGCGGGAGGTTTGTTCGTCGCCTTCATCAAGATGTCGAAACCCGACCCGGACGTTGAAACCGTTGAGGAGAACGCCGCACCGGCCGACGTTGGCAGTGGCAAGGAAGGCGAAGGCAGCAAGCCCGCTGCTGGTGGATCGGATACCCCAACCAAGAAAGTCAAAATTGTTCACCTCGAGCACGAATCGAAACGGTTCTCCGCTCGCGGTCAGATGCGGCGTGACGGCGTCATTGTGCGGATCGAATCGGTGACGATTGGACCTGTCGAGTTTCAAAATGCGTCCGGCCAAGTCCGCTTTACCGACGACAAGAATTACTTGACGGTCAACTTTCGTTTAAGCAATCAAAAGAAGACCCCAGGGAAGTACCTCAGCTGGTACGACAACGTCTTTGACGTGGCAGGAAAAAAACAGCGTCCGCGATTGTTCAGTGCCGATGGGTCCGAAGAGTACTCGTGCCTGGAACCGATCGAAGGAGCGCGTCGCGTGGGCTTCCACAACAAGTCGAGCTACGAATTACCCGTTGCGGGCTACGTGCGGGATTCGGTGATCTTTCAGGTCACGCCGGAAGTCGCCGCCAACCCGCCGACGTTTCATATGGATTTGCCCGGCGGCGGTTTGAATAGCGCGACGTGGCTGAAGTTCGAGATTCCGCCCGACATGGTCCAGGTTCAATAGCCACAAAGCGCGTCCGCATGAACGTTTTGGTAACCGGGGGCGGCGGCTTCTTAGGTCAATACATCGTCGAGCAATTGGTGGCGCGCGGCGACCGCGTGACATCGTACTCGCGTTCCACATACGAACCGCTGGCCAATTTGGGTGTCAGGCAAATCGCCGGCGACATGCGCGACCGCGAAGCCGTGCTCGCGGCAGTCGACGGACACGATGCCGTCATTCACACGGCCGCGATTGCCTCGATCTGGGGACCTTGGGAGTGGTTCTACGGAATCAACGTGCTGGGGACGCGGTATGTTCTGGAAGCGTGCCGGCGGCACGGTGTAAAGAAGCTGGTTTATACCAGCAGCCCGAGCGTGACTTTCGCCGGCGTCGACCAACGGGGCATCAATGAATCGGCCCCCTACCCTTCGAAATTTCTGTGCAACTACCCGGCGACAAAGGCGATCGCGGAACAAGAAGTCTTGACCGCCCATGGCATAGATGGATTGCTCACCTGTGCCTTGCGACCCCACTTGATTTGGGGGCCTCGCGACCAGCACCTGATTCCGCGACTGATTGCCCGCGCTAAAGCGGGTGCGCTGCGAAGAGTGGGGGCCGGGCAAAATCGTATTGATACGATCTACGTCGAAAACGCGGCGACGGCGCACCTCTCGGCCCTCGATCGATTGAACGAGGGAAGTCCGGTCGCGGGGCGGGCGTATTTTCTCAGCCAGGGGGAGCCGGTGAATTGCTGGGAATGGATCGACCAAATTCTGGCGATGGCGGCGTTGTCGCCTGTCAAGCAAAGCATCTCGGCGGGTGGCGCGTACGTGGCCGGTGGGGTGCTGGAAGCACTTTGGTCGGTGCTGGGACTCGACTCTGAACCGCGGATGACGCGCTTTCTGGCGGCGCAGCTATCGACCGATCACTACTTCGACCTCGGCCGAGCCCGCGCCGATTTGGGGTACGAACCGCAAATTACCCTGCAAGAAGGGATGCGCCGCCTTGGCGAATGGCTTGTTCGCCAGACGTTGGGAAAGAATCGCTCGAGCTGAGCGAATTACTTTCTGCCCACGTTTGGGCTATGATCTGGCGATTGAATTCTCGTTTCTGGACGTGTGACTTTGCCGATGAACGATAATCCTCCCAAGCCGCCGCCAAATCCTTCGGGCGGCGACGTCATGGCGTGCCCCTATTGCCGGCAGCCCATTGCGATTGCCGGAATGCCACCGGGGACCTCGTTTGCTTGCCCGAGCTGCCGCCAGCCTGTTCAGGCGGGCGCGAGCTATGGAAGTGCTGGTTCGCCGTATGGCCCCATGGGCGGAGTCGCATACGATCCGAGGATGATGGAGTACCAGGCGTTCGTCAGCAAAAAGGTCGCGGCCGGAGTCTGCGGAATCTTGTTAGGCGGGCTCGGCGTTCACAAATTCGTACTTGGGTTCACGCAAGCGGGCGTCATCATGCTCGTCGTGAACTTGCTGTGCATCATTTTGACGCCGTGCTTGTTCGTGCCGGTTCTGGGCTCGATGGCGATCCAAGTGATCGGGCTGGTTGAGGGAATCCTATATCTCACCAAGTCGGACGAAGAGTTCTATAACACCTACGCCGTGCAACGCCGCGATTGGTTCTGATCGCCCCGATACCGTCATTTGCTCATGAAAATCTCTCGAATCCGTGCGTTTCGTGTCGAGTTGCCTCTCGTCGAGGGGAGTTACAAGTGGTCGGGCGGAAAGGCCGTTTCGGTCTTCGATAGCACGGTCATCGCCGTCGATACCGACGCAGGGCTTACCGGGTGGGGCGAGGTTTGCCCGCTGGGGCCGTTCTATCTTCCGGCCTACGCGGCGGGCGTTCGAGCGGGCCTTGCCGAGTTGGGACCGCATCTGTTGGGCTGGGACCCGCTCCACTTGCCGCAGCTCAATCGCCGGATGGACTCGGCTTTGCAAGGGCACGCCTACGTCAAGTCGGGCATCGACATGGCGTGCTGGGATTTGCTCGGCAAAGTGGCGGGACTGCCAGTTTGCTCGCTGTTAGGCGGAAGGTATGGCGAGGACGTTGGTCTCTATCGCGCGATCTCGCAAGAGTCGCCTGAGGCCATGGCTAATCGCGTGGCGGGATATCGTGCCGAGGGTTACCGGCGCTTTCAGCTGAAAGTAGGCGGCGATCCTGATGTCGATATCGAGCGGATTCGCGCGGTGTCAGCCAAGTTGCAGCCAGGCGATCGACTCGTTGCCGACGCGAATACCGGCTGGCTGATGCACGAGGCGATTCGCGTCGTTCGCGCGGTCCGAGATCTGGACGTCTACATCGAGCAACCTTGCCGCAGTTACGAGGAATGTCTTTCCGTCCGCCGGATGACCGACCATCCGTTCGTCATCGACGAGGTAGTCGACAGTGTCGATATGCTGGTCCGTGCGCATGCCGACAAGGCGATGGACATCGTCAACATCAAGATCAGCAAATTCGGAGGCCTGACCAAAGCCAAGCAAGCTCGCGACTTGTGTGCGTCCCTGGGAATCGCGATGACGCTGGAAGACAGTTGGGGCGGCGATATTGTTACCGCGGCGATATCCCATTTGGCGCACAGCACGCCGACTGAGCTGCTGTTCAGCACGACCGACTTCAATAGTTACGTGACGGTAAGCCACGCCGATGGCGCGCCGCGCCGGACAAACGGTCGTATGGCCGCATCGAAAGAACCGGGGCTTGGAATCTCGCCTAAACTCGATGTCTTGGGCCAACCGCTCGTCGTGATCGAGTAGAATTCGTTCGCAAGAGCAATATCGACACTCTCCAATCGCCGACTCGCCAGACAAACATCGCGAGTCCTCGGTGATCTCTGTATCCTCTGTGGCAAAATTGGTTTTCATTGGCGAGGCAAACCGTGATTTCATTTCGACTCGATGGCAAGAAGGCATTGGTAACTGGAGCCAGTAAAGGGATCGGCTTGGGGATCGCCAAGGGGCTGGCCGACGCGGGAGCATCGATCGTCCTCGTTGCGCGGAATCAAGCTGGGCTGGACGCCGCCGCTGATGAACTGCGTTCGGGCGGTGCCAAGGTCGACACCGCCGCGTTCGATCTGGGGGATCTTAAAGGGATCGACGGTTTCTATCGCGATGCCGCCGCCAAGCACGGTGGGTTCGACATTCTGATCAACAACGCGGGCATGAATAAGCGCGGTCCGGCGCACGAACTCTCGATGGCCGACTACCAGGCCGTGATCGATCTGAACTTGAGTTCGGTCTACGCGATGAGCTGCGCTTTTGCGCGCGAACGGATCGCGGCTAAGAAGCCGGGGCGGGTGATCAGTATCGCCTCGCTCACCAGCTCGGCTACGCGGCCGACGATTGCGCCGTACTCGGCGTCGAAAGGGGGCGTCCTCATGCTCACGCGGGCGCTGTCACTCGACTGGGCGTCGCACGGCATCTTGGTGAACGCGATCGGCCCCGGTTACATCGATACGCCGCTGAACGAACCGCTCAAGAGCAACCCACAGTTTGATGGCTACGTGAAAGAGCGTTGCCCGCTGGGGCGATGGGGAACGCCGGAAGATCTGGCTGGCGCGGCGGTGTTCCTCGCGTCGGATGCCGCGAGTTTTATTACAGGGCAGATTATCTACGTCGACGGCGGGTGGCTGGCTCGGTTTTAGAGTTGGACCGCTCTCCCGAGCGGTCTCAGGTTGTGCAATTGGGGAGAGCCGGACGGGATTGTCCGGCCTACGGTTGTGCACCAAGATCTACGGTGCGATCACGTAGAGCTCGGTCGAAAGCATCAAGGGAGTGGCGTTTTCTCCTTCTTCCCACTCCCCTTCCAGGAAGACCGCTTTGAAGCGTTTTTCGTCTTGGTCGATGGTTTCGGCCGCCGCATTGCCGTCGAGTTTCACTGGGGTTGCCGTCCATTCGGCTGTGCGGAAATCTCGCGTCTCTGCCGATGCTTGCCAGAGGCGTACTTCTTTGGGCGCGCGATCATACTCGGCCTTCAATTGAAATGACGAGCGGATGGCTGGCGCGCCGGCGGGCCGTTTGCCGACTTCCTGCGGTTGCATGGCCAATTCGTACTTTACCTTGGGAAGCGAGGGCCCTCCTTGGGCCTGGACGTGAAGGGCCGTCAGACCGCCAGCGATGCGGGCGATATCTTTGACCCCGTGACCGTTGTTGGGGACGAAGAGAAGGTTTTTTTCGCCGATTAGTTTTGAGTAGTAGAGCTTCGTGGAATCGACGGGCCAATAGCGGTCGTTGGTGCCCAGGATCAAGAGCTTGGGCTGCGTGAGCTTTTCGCGGTAGCTGAAGGGATCGACGATCTTCATCAACTTGGCACCGGGATCGGTTTCAACAGCGCGATCGAGGCCTAGGGCCTTGTATTCCTGAATCTCGTCCGACAGGTCACCGAACGACTCGCGTTGTAACTTGGTGTGCTCGCGCATGTTGAGCATGTTGATGACGATTGGCGCGATAGCTACTGCCCGTTTGTCGATGGCTCCGGTCAGATAGGTCGTCCAGCCGCGCTTCGATCCGCCGGTGACGGTGAAGCCCTCAAGCTGGAGGTCCCATTTCTCTTTGCAGGCTTCCGTAGCGCAGTCCATGCCTCGCACAGCGCTCTTGGTCATGGGCAACAGGAGCGGCCACGTGGGATCGCCGGTCTTGATGTACTGGGCGAAGGTGTAGCTGATCGCGCCATCTTCCTTGAGCCCGTTGAAAATCGGTTGTTGGGGAACGTGCTGCAAAATGACCAGCGGCGACTGGGCGGCCTCGGCCATCAGCGCGAAGGCGTCCGCGTCTTTGGGGAGCTTTTCTTCGGGCGTGCGGGGCTCTTCAAGTTCCTTGCGCCAGCCTCCGCCGGTGATGTAAAGAAGGGCGTGCTTAGCATCCTTCTTGCAACTGGCCGGCTTGAAAAGGAAGACCTGGTGCTTCCACGGGATGTCCTTCCAGGTCTGCGACGTGAGAATCAACTCGTAGTATTTGCCTCGGCCCAACGTCCCTTCGCTGCGGACTTTCCATTGGTAGCTATCGTCAGGAGCCGCTACATATTTAGCCAGTGCTTCGTCGGGCGAGACGGCCTTGTCCGCCAATGCCAGGGGAGCGAGTGTCGAAACGGCGAATGCAAAGAACAACGACCGCAGCGCGATGACGCTCATGGACACCACCTTATAGGCATTGAGGGGGAACAGACATGGCAATTAGCCCGGCTCATTCTAATCGAGAGGCGACTTGCTAATGGAGACGAAATAGGAAGCAGAGCAATGCGAAAAGCGACGCTAATCGGGCCTTGGATTATCGATGTTCTTGGCCGAATGGCCATGGAACTTGGCGATGGTTTCCCAGGCCTCGATGGGCGTATCGGCCCACTGGATCAGTTCGAGATCCCTATCGAGGATCACCCCTTCGTCGGCGAGGTACTCGAAGTTGATTACGTTTTTCCAATACTCCCGGCCGAACATCACGATGGGAAGCCGCGGCATGCGGCCTACCTGCACAAGGCAGAGGGCATCGGTGAGTTCGTCGAGCGTCCCGTATCCGCCAGGAAAGACGACGAGCGCTTTGGCTCGCATCAGGAAGTGCATCTTTCGCATCGCGAAGTAACGGAACTGAAAACAAAGTTCCGGCGTGATATAGGGATTGGGCGCCTGTTCGTGTGGCAGCGTGATATTGAGCCCAATCGATTTGCAGCCGACATCGTGCGCGCCGCGGTTGCCGGCCTCCATGACGCCGGGGCCGCCTCCGGTGACGACGACATAATCGCAAATGCCGCCCCTTTGGCAGACCGACGAGACGATCCGCGAGAACTCGCGCGCGTGATCGTAGTACCCGCAGTTGCCAAGCACACGCTTAGCACGCTCGAGCTGCCGCATCAGTTTGGTGTCGTTGGGATGCGCGGCGAGCGAAGCCTCGGCCGCCAGCAAACGACGTTCGGCTTCGGGGCGTTCGACGATCTGCGTCCCGCCGAAGAGGACGACGGTCGACTCAATTTTGTGCTCGGCGAACAGCAGTTCCGGCTTGAGCAACTCTAACTGCATCCGCACGGGACGAAGCTCCGTCCGGCCCATAAAATCATCGTCTTCGTAGGCCAGCCGATACGTGGGGGAATCGAGAATTGGCCCCATGTCGGGAATGGAGGGTAACTCCGACGGCGAACTGCCCTGATTCACGAGAGGATCTCCAATGCACCTGAAAAGCGACTCAAAAGAGACGTAACTAGGGAAGTGTAGGAAGCTGAAAGTCCTAGGTCGATTGTAGTCCGCGAAAACAAACGGGCTTTCTCTAGCTTGCCTGGTTTGGCGCGGCGGGTGTGGTGTTTGCAAGATTTTCCCTATTGCCGGCAGTTGCGGTTTCGTAACGTCCAACCCGCGCGGAGCCCATGAAGCGGCCCGTCGCGTCATTTCGCAAACGCTTTTTCGAGGTCGTCACGATGTCGACGAGTATTCATCCACGGACGAGACTGCTTGCTGCGCTGAGAGTCTTGGGCATCCTGGGCGTGATTGTCCAAATGCTTGCCGCCAGTCAAATGGCGCGCGCTCAAGGAACTTTGGCGAAGTTGATCCCGTTCAAGCAGACGAAAGTCGACGCCGATCCCAACAAGCAATATTGGGTGAACGACGACAATGGGCCGTGGATGATCATGGCTTACTCCTTTGCAGGCGAAGAAGGGGACGTCGACGCCCAAAAACTGGTGCTCGAGTTGCGCCGAGACTATGGACTGGAAGCTTATGTCCATCGTCAGCAGTTCGATCCGGCGGCCGAAATGAAGGACGTCAAGATGCTGGGGGTCGACCAGTTTGGCAATCCGAAGAAGGCGAAAGCATTTTCCGGCGGCAAGTATTACGAATATGTCGTCCTCGTCGGCGAGTATCCCGAACTTGACGATCCTAAATGCCAGGCGGCACTGAAACGCATTCGGACACTGCAGCCCAAGTCGCTTGGCGGTGCGGGCGACAGCCGAAATCAAGTTCGAACCGCGCGCGAGGGGCTGATTGGCCAAGCCGTTAGAACGACCGGCACGAGAGTCCCCAATTCGATTGGCCCGATGTACAAGGCCTTCGCTACCCGCAATCCCAAACTTCCAAACGATCCTGTGGCGCAGAAGTCGATGGACCCGTTTGTGAAAGACCTCAATGCGGGACGTCGCTATAGCCTGCTGAGTAACCCTGGCAAATTCACCGTGACGGTCGCAACGTTCCGCGGCGAAACCGCCTACAAGGAAGATGAATTCAATCGGCTTACGAAGGACCGCAAGAAGAGCAAGCTGGAAACAGCCGGCAAGAACGCGATGAAACTCGTCGAGGCTCTGCGGGCCAAGGGATTCGAGGCTTACGAGTTTCACGACCGCTTTGAAAGCATTGTGACGGTTGGCAGCTTCAACGAGCTTGGCAAGACAGACGAAAACGGCAAAACCGAATTGACGCCCGCTCTGGCGAAGGTGATCAAGACATTTGAATCGCGAAAGGTCCCGATTCCCGAGCGCCCTGGTGAGTTGGCCTGCGTGCCTCAACAGGTCGAAGGGATCATGATGGACGTCTCGCCGCAGATCATCCGCGTGCCAAAGGAGTCAGTAGCTGATAAGTATCAACCGTAGACGCGGTTCATCCTCGCGGTTGGTTAGCGTGTCGAATCAAGGGAACTCTCGGGTACGAGAGTTCCTTTGTTCTTTTTAGGACCGCATCACGCAGCGCGTCGCGTTCGGCCGTCGTCCGATTCCGGAAAAATCGGACAAATCAAGTTGCGAAATGGGCCGGCTGGCGCCTAAAATCTAACCCATCTGCGTTGGTTTATTCATGCGACGGGCCACTGCTTCTGCTGTTGCTCCGGCGCATCCCACCTTTTAACCGAGTACGTGCCATGAGCACTCAGGATTCTCTTGATGGGCGGCGAGTCGGAGGTCTTTCTCGCCGGATGCTAATGCAAGCGGCGGGAATTGGTGCGCTTCCGTTGGCGCTGCCGGGCATGGTGGGGGCTGCCGTCGATTCTGACAAAGGCCTGGGAAAAGGGGCGGCCAAGAAGTCGGTGATCTTTGTCCTGCTGTGTGGCGGGCCAAGTCACATTGATACATGGGACCTCAAGCCTGAGGCGCCGGACACCATTCGCGGCCCCTACAAGCCGGCTTCGACCACTGTCCCCGGCATGCAGATCAACGAAATGCATACACGGTTGGCCAAGTTGGCAAATCGTTTCACGCTGATCCGTTCGATGACGCATATCGGCAACATCAGCAACCACTTCGATGCCATGCATCACATGCTGAGCGGCCAGTCGGAAGCGCCGCCCGATGCGCCGTACTTGGGTTCGATCCTGTCGCGAGCTCGACCCAACGACGGAAACGTGTTTCCCTATGTGTGGCTGATTAAGTGCGTTGGCGATCCCGTTTTTTGCGCGCCGAATATCGGAAACGCAGGGCACTTGGGAGCGAAGTACAGCCCGCTATTTGTTGGTGCAGCGAACAATCATCCGGCGATGCCAACCTTTAAGGCGCCGGATGAGCTCGTCGCCCAGATGCCGGCCAATCAGATTGCAGACCGCCGCCAATTGCTGAGTGCGCTGAATACCAAAGGGGCCGGTGAAAACAGCCGGTCCATGACTGATTGGCAAGATCTACACGGCCGGGCAATCGACTTGACGAGCGGTTCGGAAGGGCGTCGACCGTTCGAACTCGATCGCGAGCCCAAGGAAGTTCGCGAGCGTTACGGCATGCATCCGCTGGGGCAAAACTTGCTGCTGGCGCGGCGGTTGGTCGAGGCCGGTGTTGGTTTTGTCACCGTGAATGGCTGGACGGGGCCATCTCCCGCCGGCGGCGGCGGACCTCCGGCATCGAGCTGGGACATGCACGGCGGCGAGATGGGGATGGGGAACGCTTTCGGCAACGGCTCGTACGGTTTGGGCTGGTGCCTGCCCTGCCTCGACGAAGGCCTATCGGCACTGCTCACCGATTTGCACGATCGTGGCATGCTTGAGAACACGATGGTGGTGGTGACAGGCGAATTCGGCCGCACGCCTATCATCAACGAACGCGGGACGACGCCTGGCCGCCAACATTGGCCGAAGTGCTTTTCGTCGATCATCGCGGGCGGCAACATTCGCGGCGGCGCCGTTTACGGCGAGACCGATAAGCACGGCGCCTACGTGAAAGATCGTCCGGTTCGGCCGCAAGATTTGGGGGCGACCATCTTCCATCATCTGGAAGTGCCGCTCGATCTGCGATTGAGCCGCGATGGTTTCACACGGCCAGTGTCGGTGGGCGAGCCGATTCGCGAGTTGTTTGGGTAAGGCCAGAAATGGCACGGCAGTTCTCTCAGTTGTCTACGACTCATGCTGCCGTTCGTCGCCTGTATCGAAGAAGGTATGGATGTATTCTTCGGGGGCGCGAGAACTGTCACGAAGCAGTGAGTAAACTTCGATGCCGTGAGCGGCGAGTTCATCGACGAGTTCGTAGGCTTGGCAAAAATCTAGAACTTCGAAATGGTTGTCTTCGGCGTATTGCCGGGCTTCTTCCTCGGCCAGAGCGATCGCCGTATCGAAGCCGTCGGCGCTCCACAAGGTGATGCGTTCTTCGTAAGTGTGACGCGTCGCGTCAGACGGCCCACGCCAAAGGAATAGATGGCGAACAGAAAATGACGGCATGGGAACAACTCCGTGACGGTGCGTTCGAGTGCTCGGGCGGGCTTCCTGGTTTCTATCCGCCTCCTATCCTGCCCTGCGCAGCAAGATTTCCCCTTTGCCCAAGGCGACGAGGTCGCCGTGGTAGAGGTCGTAGTTGCTGCCAAGCAACTCCGGTGCGACACGAAAGCCTTTCTCGCTTAGTTCCTTGAGCAGGAGCCCGAGGAACTGCGGCTTATATGTCGAACCGAAGCGAAAGGTCGAAAGCATCGGCGGTGGATCGGGGCCAAGGATGCCGATGGTTCCGCGACGCATGCCGGCGCCAGGACGGATGCCGCACTTGCCGAAGACGAGAATCGTCCCCGCGATCAGGTTGAAGCCAAGCATATCGCCGGCGTCGCCGCCGATGGCGATGATTCCGCGACGCATGGTGTGGCCGATTTCGTTGCCCGCGCTGCCGTCGACCAGGATGGTTCCACCGGTGGTTCCCTTCGCCGAACCTCGATAGGCACCGCCGACCAGGTTGCCCGCGTTGCCGTGAACGTGGATCAGCCCGTTCTTCATTTCGGGGCCGACCCAGTCGCCAGCATCTCCTTCGATCACGATCTTGCCACCGCGCATTTCGCTGCCGATGTGTCGTCCGGCGGGACCGTGCACCGTGATGCTGCCGCTTTTCATTCCGGCCCCAATCCAATGGACGCCGGAGAGATTTCCTTCGAAGTCGAAGTGGAGGTCGGACGGATCGCCTGAGACCTTAAAGAACTCGCCGAGAGCAATCTTGCGATTGCCGTGGAAGATGGTGAACTTCTCGATCTCGGCGAGGGGCTTGTCGGCTGCCCATTCGGGGATGAACCCCTCGATTTCAACCGGGACGCGCGTATCCCCTTGGTAAACGAGCCGCAGTGCCATCCAAATCGCTTTCTATCACGACAAGCCAGAGACGGTAGGCCAAGGAAATGGCCGGCTTGCTATTGTAGCGAGAAAGCGCAGAACACGAGTGCGCAAAGGCCCGCACGAGGAGCCGGGCCTTGGTTAGACGTTGCGGCGAGTTATCGCAGCTTCGACTTGTTCATGTCCTCGGTCAGCATCGCCTGATAGACGACTTCGTCGAATTGCTGGCTGTTTTCCATGAAACGATCGCGCGTTTCGGCATCGGCAAAGAGGTACGTCTTGCCTTTGAACATGGCGCCGAACTGAATGCTGCCGTTGGTCAGTTCTCCGCGTTCGGCGAAATGGACGGGGTCGTAGCCGCAGAAGGCGGGCGCGTACTTATCGGGATCGCGGAGAAACTCTTGCTGCTTGCCGGCGTCGGTGAACAGGTACGTCCGGCCGCGATGGATGACGCCGTAACGGACGTCGCCGGTTTTCCATCGTTTGGTCTCGCTCAGAGTCACGGGGCAGCGGCCTTCCATGGCCAGCGGCGGAGAGTTCGGCGGCAATTGACGCTTCGACGCCTTAGCCACTTTCGAGACAGGCGGTGCTTCCCGTTTGGGAGCGACGGCTGATTCGCTCGGCGCGACGTCATTTTGCGGAACCGCTGTCTCGGCAACATCGGTGGTTGCAGCCTCGGCGGCCGGCGACTCTTCGTTCGATCCGTAGATCGATTCTTGCTGAGCGGGCGCCTTGGTCGTGTTGTTCACCACTTGTCCCTGCGGCGCTTGGGCTTTGGGAGCACTGTTTCCTTCTTGCGCATCGACTTCAGCCTGCGCCTCTTGGAGCGGAGAATAGTGCGGGTTGCTGAAGGATTGTCCTGCGGGGCGCGATGCCACGGCGTTGGCGGAAGCTTCTTGCTGCGACGCGACAGCCTCGCTGGCGGGTTCTTCCGACGATTCATCCGCTTGAACTGCCGGATCTTCGCCCGTCAAAAGTGGCGGCAGCGGCTTTTGGTCAGCGCGGGCGGACGAAGCCGAATTCTTTGCCAGCAATCCACCCGTGTTAAACGCTTGTTCGCGGAGCATCGCGATGTACTTGGGCGGGTCCATGCGGCCGACCGAGCGATAAACTTCCTGCCCCGCGGCCGTCACGATCACGTCGGTGGGATAGCTGCGAACGCGATATCGCCGCACCAGTTCCGGAGTTTTGGAACTGTGCGCTTGAACCGGCACGAAAGCGGCCGACATCGCGGTGGCGACATCCGCTCGCGGGAAGACCGTTGTCTCCATGAACTGGCACGGCCCGCACTTCTCGGTCGAGAAGTGGAGCAGGATCAGCTTGTGCTCCGCCCTGGCAATGTCTTGCGCTTGAGAGAAGCTCTCGGCCCATTGAACCTTGTCCTGATGAGCTTGGCCCTGAGCGATTGCGGTTGGGCCCACGATCTGGCTCATCGCAAGGACTGCGCTGGTGACGGCGAGAAGATAAACGGTTCGCATAGCGGCGTCCCTGCCAGGCACGTGCAAAAATGGGTCGGTCGATGCGTTCCTACGTGTCGACGCACCTCCAGATGTTATCGACGTGGTGGCATCTGACTTATAGAGAAAAGAGCAAAGGGCTGCGGATTTTGACGGCTGTGCCATCGCGGCACGCTAGCGGCGCAGGCAAATCATCACTGCAAGCTGCTGTTTCACCATTGGCTTGGCTTTGTTACTTTTCTCTAGCTTTCCAGCGGTGCCTCTTCGACATCGTTTGCTCGTTGGTTCTTCCACTTTTGCCGCGTGGCTAGGAAGTTCGACCGTGACCAAGATTCTGCTCGCCAGTGCACCCCTTTGCGATTGTTCCGAGACGGAAGTCGTCACTCTTGAGACGGCCATGGGACTGCGGCGCCGTGGTCATGAGGTGGCCCTCTTCACCTCGCAGCGCGGTGAACTCGCCGAGATGTTGGAAGGGAGCGGCATTGGCATAATCAACCGTCCCGAGGAACTGGAATGGTCGCCGGACGTGATCCACTCGAGCTATGTCTTTCCATCGCTGGCACTCGCGGCGGCATTCCCGCACGTGCCGCAGGTGTTCGTGTGCCGCGATTCAAAGGGGTGGCATAGCACGGCGCCTCGACTATCGCTCGTTCGATCTTGGGGAGCGACCGACAAGGGATGTGCCGAGCGTATTCGACACGAATCGCTCGATGCAGATGCCGAAGTCGAATGGATCGCCAACGCCGTCGATTTGAACCAGTTTCCAGAGCGTTGCAGGTTGCCGGCAAAACCTGAACGGGCCGCGGTTTTCGCCGAGAGGCCATCGCACCTGGCGGCCGTTCGCGAAGCCTGCCGCGCTTGGTTCTTGTCGCTCGATGAGTTTGGCGCGGGCGCGAATCGTGAAGCCTCCGATATCGAAGAACCGCTGGGCGGCTACGACATCGTGATCGCCACGTCCCGCCGTGCGTTGGAAGGATTGGCGTGCGGATGCGCCGTGATTCTGGCGGATCATCGCGGATTTGCCGGGCTTGTGACCGAAGAGAATGCCGAGGCTTGGTACCGCGCGAATTTCAGCGAGGAACTCCTCACCGATGCAACATCCGCACCGTTATTGGTAGATGCCATTCGATCGTACGATGCTCGGTCGGCCGCCCGCGCGAGCGAATGGATTCGCCAGCATGCAGGAATCGATACGTATCTCGATCAACTCGAGCGGATGTACAAATCGGCGATTCGAGCGCAGCAAAACAACGCCGTGCCGATCGCGAAGACCCTCTACGAAATGGCAGAGGCTTATCGGGGGGCCTTTGCAGCGGAACAGTTAGGCGTGAAGCCGGGAGCCAGCTACGAAAAGATCTGCAAGGGCTTTGCAGCCGCCAAGGAGGAGCGGACCGTCATGGCACAGCAACTTGCGGCCAGCGACAGTGCACTGAAAAAGGCACTGCACTTGGAGCGGCAAATGCAGCAGCGACTGCGACAGCTCTCGTCGAACGTAAAAAGGCTGGAGAAAGAAATTGGCACGTTGAAGCGTAAGCCTGCCGCCACGCCGATGGTCAACTATGTTCGACAGGCGGTCGCTGGAAAATGGTGGCGGTGGAAGTGGAAAAAGGAGAAGGCGCCCACGGCCAACCACTCGTTTGACGAGGAAGACACGTAAGCGCTGCCTGGGACGCCCATGCAGCGACCCAATGTGCGGATTGTGGGGCGATGTGCCTCTGAAATTCGCTAAATCTTGCCAAGTCGATCGCTTGACATTTGCGATTCAATCAGCAATACTCCACGAAGCTAAGGCTCCTGTTCGCATCTGCGGACGCTCTCGTTGGTCCTCGTGGCCAACGATTTTCTCGGTAAAACGGGAATTTTCGGCTCCAATCCCCTCGCTTGCTTTCGTAACGGGCATCGATCCTTGCGATTCTCAAGTGCGTATTTTGGGGCACCTCAAAACGGGTATTGATCACGGTTTAAAAACCTCGGTTCAGAAAGCAGCATCTTTCAAAGACGATGCGCGGTTCGTAAGGCCGATAGGGTTCGCAGCCAAGGTGATCGTGGCACTTTTGAGATAGCGTTCAGTCGTTGTTTGGGCCTTTCTCGTTTGTTTGGGTTCTGGTTAGTTGGTTCGTCTTTGTCCCCTGTTCAGCTAGGGGAATCATAAGGGACGACCAATCCTGATCTAGCAACCTGTTGTTGGTGTTGCGCCATCGCGAGCATGCCTCGGTGAGAGCATGTCTGGTGGCTTTGAAGTTGGCCGTTGCCGGGTGGTTGCCTCCGGCGGTCAGTATTGGCGAAAAAGGAAGTTCCCCTCCCGCCTTGAGATTCGAGCCCTGTGTGTTTCGCTGGATGCCCGTAGCTTCAGGCTCGGATCGCTCCAGGTTTTCACGCCGATAAGGGACTCGCATTGTGTAAGGCACAACTGCGTAAGGCATAAGCGCGATGGATTTTTCCGTCCGCTCGTTTTGTCTAGGTGAAGTGTTTAGCTTTCTCTCATGAATAGCTCTCGCACTCCTTTCCATTTGTTGAACGTTTTGCGGTCTTGTTCCGCATCTCGTTTCTTCCATTTCTGAGCGGTCATCGAGCCGCCATCGTTTCCATTTCTGGTCTGGATCAAGCTGGTATGTCGAAAAAGCGTTTTCGTGGCGGACGTGGCGGGGGTGGCGGCGGTCGGTCGGGGGGCATGTCAGGTCCTCGACAGGGCAATGGTGGCGGTGGCTTTCGCGGAAATGGACGACGTGGCGGTAGCCGTCGTCCTCGTGGGGGTGGGCCCTTCACCGAAGGCTCGGGTGATCCTGGCCCGATGCCCGACTTTCCGGAGCCCGAAGTGGGGCCTGACGGCGAAGTCTCTCTGATCGACGGCCTGGGGATGCTCGAATTGCACCCCAATGGCTACGGATTTCTGCGAAGTCCGGAAAACATGTACGCCCGGGTCCGCACCGACCCGTTCGTGCCCGGCACGATGATCGAAAAATACAAACTGCGCCAGGGCGTGATGATTAAGGCCACGGTGCAACCTGGCCGCAAACAGCAAGGGCCGCGCGTTCGCGAAATCGTCGACGTTGATGGCATGCCGCCAGACGACTATGTCAACGTCAAATCGTTCGAAGCCAAGACGCCGATCAACCCGGAAAAGTGGTACCGGCTTGAAACGGGTCCCCAGCCCATCTCGACCCGCGTGCTCGACTTGCTGGCCCCTTTGGGCCGTGGTCAGCGAGCATTGATCGTGGCACCGCCGCGAAGCGGCAAGACGATCCTGCTGCAGCAAATCAGCAATGGGATCTCGACGAACTGGCCCGAAGTCAAACTGATTGTGTTGCTGATTGACGAGCGCCCCGAAGAAGTCACCGACATGCAACGCACGGTGAAGGGGGAAGTGGTCGCCAGCAGCCTCGATATGGACGTTGAAAGCCACGTCCGCATCTCGCAACTCATTGTCGAACGCTGCAAGCGTCTCGCCGAAATGGGCAAAGACGTCTTCCTGCTGCTCGACTCGATCACGCGTCTCGCGCGGGCCTTCAACAAGTGGGTTGGCAGCAGCGGACCGGTGATGTCGGGTGGTGTGAACATCAAAGCGATGGACATTCCCAAGAAGCTCTTCGCCACGGCTCGCGCCTTCGAAGAAGGGGGCTCGCTCACCATTGTTGGTACGGCGCTGATCGATACCGATAGCAAGATGGACGGCTTGATCTTCCAAGAGTTCAAAGGGACGGGCAACATGGAACTCGTGCTCGACCGCCGATTGGCCGAGCGACGGGTGTTCCCAGCCATCGACCTGCAACTGTCGGGTACGCGGCGCGAAGAATTGCTGCTCAGCGCCGATACGCTTACCGCCGTAACGGCCTTGCGGCGGACGCTGAACTCGATGAACCCCGTCGACGCGATGGAACAATTGGTCAAGCAGCTAAGCCGCTTCAAGACCAATGCCGAGTTCATCCAGTTGATCCGTGGCAAAGCGATGAACGACTAGCTAAGAGGAGGCTCCAGGCTTCAGGCTATAGGCTCCAGGGAAGGGCAAATGCCGTCACCGTTGGAGCCAGACGACTGGAGGTTGGAGTCTTCCTTCGATTCGCCGACCCGCGGAACATTGCCGGCTGGCAGACGTTGATACATGAGGGCTTTGTTTCTATCAGGGGGCAAAGCCCTTGTTTATTGGTGAACTAGGTGGCTTTTGGCGTGTCCTGGGCAAATCTGACCCTAATTTGATATCCGGTGGAAACTTCGGTTCGCGGTCGGGGTAAATTACACTAAAGGTTTCCTCCACCCCCTTGCTGCAGGCACGGGTGCTGCCAGCGGGTTTCAGCATGCCTCTCATTGAGCTTCGCGACGTCTATAAGGTCTACCAACTGGGCGAGACGGAGGTCCGCGCGCTCAATGGCGTTTCGCTCGATATCGAGCGTGGCGAGTATGCCGCTCTCCTGGGGCCGTCGGGATCGGGCAAATCGACCCTGATGAACACGCTGGGCTGCCTCGATCGCCCTACCAGCGGCACCTATACGCTCGACGGCGAAGAAGTCGTCTCCATGAGCCAGGACCAGCGGGCGAAGCTTCGCAACCGGCAGATCGGGTTCGTTTTTCAGAATTTCAATTTGCTGGCCCGCACCAGTGCGCTGGAGAATGTCGAACTGCCCATGCTCTACAGCGGCCGCTGGACCGCGAAGGAGCGGGACGACCGCGCCAAACGATTGCTGGAGCGTGTTGGCCTTGGATCCCGACTGGATCACCATCCGGGGCAGCTTTCGGGCGGACAGCAGCAACGGGTGGCAATTGCCCGCGCGCTCGCGACGAGCCCCTCGATTTTGATGGCGGACGAGCCAACCGGAAACCTGGATTCGAAGACGAGCCGCGACGTGATGGCGCTGTTCGCTGAATTGAATGATACGGACGGGATCACTGTGATCCTGGTCACTCACGATCAAGATGTTGCCCGCAACGCCAAGCGCGGAATCGTCCTGCGCGACGGCGTGGTGGTTGGCGATTCGAAAGATATGAATGAAGCCCTCGATCGGCTTCACGCACCGGTTCCGGTGGAATGAATTGTTGGTTCAGCGCGAGTCATGGAGGGATCTCGCTGGGAGTTAATCGATGTCGCGTTGGCTTATCGCACTGTTTCTTATCGTCGGGCTAGTCGTCTTGGGCTATGTGGGCTATCTATTTCAGCCCAAGCTCAAGTTAGGGGATCGCTACCGACTCGCAGCGGTCGAACGTGGCGATTTGGAAACGAGCGTCAATTCGTCAGGAACGATTGACCCGGTCCGGAAGGTGGACATCGGCTGCTTTGTGTCCGGTCCCATCGCTGAACTCAAAGTCGATTTCAACTCGCGGGTGAAGGGAGGGGAAGTGATCGCGATTATCGACAAACGTTTGACGCAGGCCGCGTTGGATCGGGATGAGGCCCAAGTTGCTAATGCCAGGGCGCAAGTCATCCGCGCGGAGGCAGATCTGAAGCGTTCCGAGGCGTTGGAGGTTCAAACTCGAAGAAACCAACAGCGAGGCTTGGAACTGGCGAAGCTTAAGGAGAGTTACATCGCCAAGCAGGAACTAGATCGCCTGGAAATGGAATACAAATCCAACAAAGCCCAGGTCGGTCTCGCCCGAGCGGCCGTAGATCAGGCAGAAGCAGCCGTGAAACAAGCACAAGCGGCGCTCAAGCAGTCAGAGACCAACCTTGAATACACCAAAGTTACGGCCCCAGTCGATGGCGTGATCATTGACCGCAAAGTGAACCCCGGTCAAACGATGCAAGCGGGCTTTCAAGTTCCCGTGATGTTTATCATGGCGCCCGAGATGGACAAGCGGATGCTGGTTTTGGCCAACGTTGACGAGGCCGACATTGGGCAGATTCAGAAGGCGAAAGGGGCTAATCGGCCAGTGACGTTCACCGTCGACGCCCATCCGGACGATATTTTTACCGGGACCATTCGCGAGATTCGTTTGAATCACAAGACAACGCAAAACGTGGTGACGTACGAAGTCGTCGTCGACGCGCCGCAGCAATTGACTCCCGCGGGCGACTTTAAGCTTTTGCCTGGGATGACGGCCAATATCTCGTTCCAGATCGAACGGCGCGAAGGCGTGTTGAAGCTTCCCAATGGCGCGCTGCGTTATTATCCGCGTCCCGATCAGGTGCATCCTGACGACAAAAAAGTTCTGGAAGGAGTCCTCGACGAAAAGTCGGACCGCGATGCGGAAACGAATCAGGTGAATAACAGCGGGCAGGCCGTTAACGCCGTGAAGCCCAGTGCCAACGAACGGATCGAAGCCGCCCGCAAAGGGAGCAGTCGAATCGTTTGGAAGGCAGACCCGGTAACCATGCTGCTGCGGGCCGTGAGAGTGACGACAGGACTGAGCGATAGTCGATTTACCGAAATCATCGAAGGCGACCTCAAGGACGGGGACGAACTCGTGGTGGGGAATCGAACGCCTACGTTTGGCGCTGGTAGTTAACGAAAGCGGAGAGTGCCGTGGGCTACTGGATGACGTTGAAGATCGCCGCCCGTGCGCTCGCCAAGAACAAGATGCGCGCCGGGCTGACGGTGTTGGGAATCGTGATCGGCGTGGCCGCGGTGATCGCGACCGTCTCGATTGGCGAGAGCGCCAGCACGCTTGTTCAAAAGCAGTTTGAAGCCCTCGGTACGAATGTCTTTTTTATCTTCCCAGGATCTCGGCAAGATCGCGGGCCGACGCAGCGCAACTCGGTCGTGACGCTTACAGCCGACGACGCGACAGCTTTGATGACCGAATGTCCATCGATTCTCGCCGCGGCACCCATCGTTGGTGCGCAGGGGCAAGTGGTCTACGGAAACGTCAACTGGCAACCTCAAGAGATTCAAGGGACAGACGAGAATTTTCTCATTGTGCGGAACTGGCAATTGGCCCGAGGCGAGTGTTTCGCAGAAGCTGAAGTGCGCGCTGCTGCGAAAGTTTGCGTGATCGGTGACACGCTCCGCCGCAAGCTCTTTCAAGGTGAAGACCCGCTGGGAAAAGCGGTGCGGATCAAGAACATCCCGATGTTGGTGATCGGAGTGCTGGAGGCCAAAGGGGCCAACATGTTCGGGCAAGATCAGGACAACGTCGTTTTGATTCCTTACACAACGGTTCAAAAGAAGCTGTCCGGGTCGCAGTTCAACAACATCAATCTGATCATGGCGTCGGCGCGAAGCGCGACGGTTTCGAACGACGCCGAATACGAGATCAAGGCGCTACTGCAAGAGCGGCACAAGATTCGTCCCGGCCAGCCTGACGACTTTGAAGTGGGCAACACCGCCGAGTTCGCCAAGGTACTGGGAATCATCACCGGTGTGATGACGGCGCTGCTCGGATCAATCGCGGCCGTGTCGTTGTTGGTGGGCGGCGTGGGCATTATGAACATCATGCTGGTCTCGGTGACCGAACGGACTCGCGAAATCGGCATTCGATTGGCCATTGGTGCCACCGGCGGCGATATTCTCCGGCAGTTTCTGATTGAAGCGGTATTGCTCTCGTTGATCGGCGGGATTGTCGGCATCCTGTTGGGAATCGGCGGGTCGTTCGCGGCCACGGAAGTGATCAATCGCATGACGGCCGGCCAGAAGTGGCCCTACGTTGTTTCGCCTTCGGCCATTGTCATGGCCATGCTGGTGTCGAGCGCCGTCGGGATCTTTTTTGGGTACTACCCGGCACGGAAGGCGAGCCGCTTGGACCCTATCGAGTCGCTACGGTACGAGTAATTCGCCAAGTGTCCCGCGGGGGTGGGGAGGAACTGACTGCCGCGGGGCGTCAGGTGCTAAGCACTTTGCCCGATATGGGCCCGTCTCCTATACTCACAACAGTGAGTGGCTTGGCAGCGACCCGTTTGGCGAGAAATTCTTTTGAAGCGGGTAAACCGGCGTAAAAAGACGCCTTACGGCGTACGCCGTCAAAAGCAAGAAGGTTGACCCAAGAACCTTGACCGATGGCCCGCGTCGTTTGGATAAGGCGGGCACTTCTCTGCCGGCTTGAATAGGTGTGAAAGGATCGCGCGACCATGAGTAGCTACAGCACGTTGGCGGACGACTTTTATATCAATCTCCATCTCAACACCGAGATGGAGTTGCCCCAGTCGCGCGAGACGGTGTTGCATCTGTTCGAGCAAATGCAAAAGCATTACCCGATGATGAGGAACTTTTACAATCGGGATAAAGGGGAATTCGTCCTCGAAGAAGACAAGGATCGCGGCAGCTATCGGTGGGTCTCGGTCGAGCCGAAACGGCTCTGTGCCGGGTTTGTGAACCCGCCCGAGATTTCCGACGCGACCAAGCTGCACCAGTTGGTGATGGAGTTGGCCCCGTTCACGCTGAGCGTCAGCCCGCTCGACTGCGAGTCGCTGAACGTGATGTACGGCTTCGACTATATGTACAAGGGGAATCAGAACCAACTGATCGTCGATGCCCTGGGCATTTCTCCGGCCCTCACAGCCCTGGCAAGCGTTCCCGGCGCGTCGATTTTAGCCGCCGACCCTGCCCTTCAGCTGGCTCTCGATGAGGACTGCCGTACGCAGGCTCGCCTTTCGATTGAGACGCGCACGAGCGCTTATCACGTCAAGACGAGGGAGTATCCGGAAGAGAATTTGAGCGTCTACTTCACGCTACGTCGCTACGGCAGTCTCGATGGCGGCGACACGTTCGTCAAAGCAATTGCGCGGATGGGCGAGCAGTGTCGGGACCTGGTGGACGGGTACGTCGTCGAGCAGGTTCTCAAACCGCTGCAACAACAGATTGCCATTCGGTAAAATCGGCGTGTGGTCTTGTCTTCGCGGAACAGGCCTTCGGGTTAGGGGGACGCAGAAGTGGCGACATCGCTGCAACCGATTAACCCGTACTCGAAGCCGGACGCCCCTGCGTTTGCTCCGGAGAATCTCGCGTTTGCTGCTGACCCGCGCTTGGCGTTGGCCCTGCGGAAGTGGCGAGACCAGTCGACATCGACTGGCTGGACCTTCATCTTGGTTGCCGTTGTGTGCGGTTGGATTAGCTTGATGATCTTGATTGAAGGAGACGAGAACCTCTGGGTGGTCGGACTCCTGTTGTTCGTTAGCGCGATCATCTCGATGTGGGCGGGAGTTCTTACGTGCTTCCGCCAGCGCGTAGGAGCCCTCTGGAGTTGGCGACTTGCGGCCACGGCATCGGCTTTTTGTTGGGGAATGGTGGCCGCTGGCCTTCTTGGCGCCATTAAGTTCCGGCTTGATGTCGGTGTGTGGATTGTGATTGGAATGGTTGCCGGCGTTCTCTGGTTGCCCGTGGCGTTCCAAGCCTGGCGACTTCTGGGGTTCGTTAAGCAACTCGAGCAAGCGGGCATTCCACTGAATGCGCCTCTTCCCACTCCCAATAGTTGACGCTGGCAGTCGCCTCGCTTTTGGCGCGGCCTGGGAGCGACTAAACTAAAGGTCCCTCCGCCTTCGCTGCCCGCTGAAATCTTGCCCACCGGATTCCTGCCATGCCCTTTCGCTTTGCGCTGGTTGTTTGCCTGGTTTCCTGTTTTTTGAACTACGCCACCGCCGAAGACTGGGCGGCTTTTCGTGGCCCCACGGCGCAGGGGATCTCGACGGCTAAGAACCTGCCAACGCGTTGGGATGCGGAGACGGGGGTGGTGTGGAAAGTTCCCGTCGAAGGGGAAGGCTGGTCGTCGCCGGTTTTTGTGAAAGGGAAGATCTATCTGACGGCCGCCGTTGCCAAGAGCGATGCGGAAAAGCCGGATCGCTCCTTGAGGGCGATGTGCTTCGACGCCAAAACCGGCACGCGGGAATGGGACGTGGAGGTGTTTTTGCAAGAAGGTGCCACGGCCCCATCGATCCACAGCAAGAACAGTCATGCCAGCCCCACGCCCATCGTCGATGGGGATCGGGTCTATATCCACTTTGGCCACCAAGGCACGGCGTGCCTGGATCTCAAGGGAAACAAGATTTGGACCAATCGCAGCATCACCTATCCGCCGGTTCATGGCGCGGGTTGTTCTCCTGTGTTGATCGATGGCAAGTTGATCTTCAGTTGCGACGGGGCTAGCGATCCGTTCGTGGTTGCATTGTCGGCCGAAGACGGGACCGAAGTCTGGCGGTACATGCGCCAAGGGCAAGCTCCCAAGTACTTCGCATTCTGCACTCCGCTAGTGATCGAAGTCGACGGAAAGAAGCAGGTTTTCTCACCCGGTGCGGATCAGGCGAACGCTCTCGATCCTGAAACTGGCAAGGAAATCTGGACCGTGCGTTACAGCGGCTACTCGCTGGTTTGCTGCCCCGTTTACGGGCATGGCATGGTTTACTTCAGTTCGTGCTACGACAACCCCGTGGTATACGCCGTGAAAGTCGACGGCCAAGGGGACGTTACCGACACGCATGTCGAGTGGAGCCTTGATAAGGGGGCCCCCAATAGCCCGTCGCTGCTGTTGCTGGGCGAAGAACTGTACATGGTCGCCGACAACGGCGTGGCAACCTGTGTGAACGCACTGACGGGCAAGAGCAACTGGCAGAAGCGGATTGGCGGCAACTTTACGTCGTCGCCATTGTTTGCCGACGAGAAGATCTACCTCACGGACGAGGAAGGAAAGGGAGTTACCATCGCTCCTGGGAAGAAGTTCAAGGAACTTGGCAAGAGCGACCTGGGCGAGCGGACTCTTTCATCGCTCGCGGTAGGAGACGGCGCCATCTTCGCCCGCACTGCCAACCATTTGTTACGGATTCAGAAGTAGTAGCGAAAGTAGCGGCCTAAAGCAGGCCGTGTTTTCCTTGCACTGCCAGATTGACAGGAGGCTCGCGGCTATCGCGAGCCTCGCGTCGTTATGGGTTCGTTGTCGTAAGTCCAGGTGCGGAAAGCGGTTGTGCTAAGCCACGACGTGGCGAATTTCGATTGGCACGGCGCTTGCTTTTATCCGTCGGCGTAAGCTGCTCGGAGGCCTCGACAACGCTCTTGGATTTCTTTCACAACTCGTCAAAACTTCGGAAGGAACTCTCGCTATGAGGACTGCTGTACCCCGTGGATTCTTGAACGGTGCTTTCCCTCGCCAACTGCAACGCGATCTGGACCAATTACTTGGCGGCTTATTGTCGGCGGAAAATGCTTCCTGCGGGCAAAGCGGCTGGCGCGCTCCTGCAACCTTGTGGGAAGACGAAAGCTCGATCTATGTCGATTTGGAATTGCCCGGCGTGAAGGCCGATCAAGTTGATGTCACCATCGACAAGAACCAGCTTACGATCAAAGCCGAGCGCAAGGCGCCTGATCCGCTACCTAAGTATTCGCATCAGGAACGCGTTTACGGGACGCTGCAGCGGGTCGTCGTGTTGCCTGAAACGGTCAATTCCGACGCGGTTGAAGCGGCACTGTCCGAGGGCGTGCTTCACCTGAAGATCGCCAAACGTCCAGAAGCGACGCCGAAGAAAATCGTCGTGCGATAACGCGCGATAGCAGAAGGTTCTCCGAAATCGCGCATTGGCCGACGATTTTTCGTCGGCCGATCCTTTGCGCGCACTGCTGGCACCGCTCCCATTCGCCTTGCCGCTCGAAGGGCGATGTCGTACGATTTGCCCCATGCGCGGGGGAATCGCACGGCATGGAGGCTGTGTGACCGACGCAGTGCTAGGCGCCTCTCATGAAGAACTTTCTGCGTGCCTTACGCGACGCGCGCCACTATTGGCGATCGTTGGCTTTGGCGATTGTCCTTTCGACAGGTGTTGCCGGCCTTTGGGGCGCGAATATCGCGGCCATCTTCCCGATTATCCAGGTGACCCTGGAAGGAAACTCGCTCCAGGCCTGGAATCGCGAACGCGTCGACCATGCCAAATCGCAGATGGTGGTGCTGGACGCCAAGGCTGCGGAACTGCAACAACAACTCGACGTTGACGGGGCGCGCCAAAACGCTCAATTGGTGTTGGCTTATGAATCGAACCGCGCCCATCGACTGATGGAAGAGCGCGTGGCTGCTTCGGGCGAGAAGCTCCAGCCCTGGATCGAACGACTCTTCCCTAGCACCCCGTTCAACACCGTGCTGATGCTAGCGACGGTGATCGTCGTCAGCACGCTCATCAAACACGTGCTGATGGTTTCGAGCACGATGCTGGTGCACTATGTTTCGGGGCGGGTTGCCCGGCAGATTCGGCTGAAACTATTCGACAAGGCATTGTCGCTCGACCGTGGCCAGTACATGGCATTGGGACCCAGCGGTTTTGTCGCCCACGTGCAGCACACCTCCGAAATGCTGTCGCAAGGGATCGCGATGGTTTACGGCCAAGGCGTCAGCGAGCCGCTTAAGATTGTGGCCTGTATAGGCGGGGCGATGCTGATCTCCTGGCGTCTGACGCTGGCCTCGCTCGTTGCCGCGCCACTCGTGGCATTTCTGATTGTTTGGCTCAACCGCAAACTCAAGTCTTCCGCCAAGCGGGTACTCAATCGTTCTGCCAACTTGCATCACGTGATGCTGGAAACGTTCAACAGCATGTTGACGGTGCAAGCGAACTCGATGGAACCGTTCGAGCGAGAACGTTTTGGCCAGTCGACCCGTCAGATGCTCCGCTCGAGTCTTAAGGCCGCCTTTTATAATTCGATTACCGGGCCATCGACCGAACTGTTGGGAATCGCGATGATTTGCACGGCCCTTACAGCAGGGTCGTATCTGGTGATCTCGCGCGAGACTTCGATTTTGGGAATCAGGCTCGCGGATAGCCCGCTGACGATGCCCACGATGCTAGTCTTCTTCGGGATGCTGGTCGGCTGCAGCGATCCGCTGCGAAAGCTGGCCAGCGTGATCCACGGCGTTAACTCGGGCGTGGTAGCGGCTGAGTCTTTGTACGGGCTGCTCGACCGGCCGTCGCGAATCAACGAGCCCGTTTCACCTCGAACGACAGCCAGGCCGCACTCGAAAATTATCTTCCGCGACGTTTCGTTTGGCTACGAAGGACATCCGCAGCTCTTCTCGAACGTGTCGCTGGAACTCCCCTTTGGTTCGCGCACCGCGATTGTCGGTCCCAATGGGTGTGGCAAGAGCACGCTGATCAATCTGCTGTGCCGTTTTTACGATCCGACGTCGGGCGACATTTTGTTCGATGATGTTTCCATCCGTGATCTCGCGCTCAGCGATCTGCGGGGACGGATCGCGCTCGTGTCGCAACAGACCGAACTGTTTAACGAATCGGCGTTGTTCAACATCCGTTATGGTCGCCCTGGTGCCACGCTTGAAGAAGCGATGGAGGCAGCCAAGAAAGCCCACGCTCACGAGTTCATCGCCAAGATGCCCGATGGCTATCACACGCAGGTCGGCCCCAACGGACATCGGCTGAGCGGCGGCCAGCGGCAGCGAATTGCACTTGCGCGTGCGCTGCTGCGAAACGCGGAAGTGCTGATTCTCGACGAGGCAACCAGTCAAATCGATATCGAGAGCGAACGAGGGATTCACGCGGCGTTGCGATCGCTGGACCGAGACCGCACGGTGATTATGATTACTCACCGCGACAGTACGCTGACCCTGGCCGACACTATCTGGCACATCGAGCAGGGGCATGTAGAACCGCGAGAACTGGCCGAGGTAATCGCCTCGCGGGCAGCCTAGATTGTGGCTACTGATCGGGGAGCGAATTAACGCTCGCGGAAGACAATCCGGCCTTTGGTGAGATCGTAGGGGGAGAGTTCGACTTCGACCTTGTCGCCGGGGACGATGCGGATGAAGTTCTTGCGCATCCGGCCCGCGACGTGTGCCATGACTTCGGCACCGCTATCGAGTTGGACGCGAAATCGCGTGTTGGCGAGAGCTTGAGTGACCGTTCCGGGCACTCGCAGGGCTTGTTCTTTTTCGGCCATGCACTTTCCTGTTGGTGTTCGATAGTTCTGATGGACGATTGCGTCGACGGAAACTCTTTTCGGTCAACGAGTTAATTGAAATATAGCCTATTTTCCGGCCCAACGTATAGGGCCACCGAGACGCCACGTTTTCGCCATGCGGTGATGGGCGATTTCTCGAAGATTTAACGCGCGACTATTGGGCGCGAACGTGAAAGAACGTCCAATTCCCTTGGTGTTTGTTGGGCTCGTTGAGGTATTCTACCGACCAGATCTTCGTATCGTCCATCGACACGTCGAGCCCGCCGGAAGTCATCCGCACGAATCCGACTTTCCAAGGTGAGCCGTCTCGCGCGCTGTCCAGGGCTTCGATCACGACGAACATGTCCGGGTTGGTGCCATTGGCGGCGAAGCCGTAGATCACACCGAATTTGACTCCGCCGTCCGCCGATTCGAACTCCGTGATGGCGCGAGGAAGCAATCGCATCGTTTCAATGCCGCCCGTTCGACCAGGGAGGCTTTCGATCTTGGCGGTGATGCGTTCGGCAATGCGTTTGGACTGCTGGCGAATTTGAGCGGGAGTCTTTGCAATGGTCGGCAGGTCGGGCGTTTTCACGTATTCGATGCCAGGCTTGTTCGTGGTGAACGTCGGGCGGCCCGGCCAAGCAGCGCGAATAGGTTCTGCGGAGAACGAAGAGAAGCAGTGCGTCCACGCCGGTGCTTCCAGCGACGTGATGTATTCCACCTTTTGCATGGCGACGGGGCGGCCTTTCGATTTCCATAACCAAAGGCGCCCGTCCAGAATGCGGCGAGGTTGATCGTCGTAGTGAAACACGGCCTTGGGTTGCATTTCGATTTTGCGATCGCTCGTTTTCGTGAATTCGACTTTGGTGTCGTTCGCTCGTTTGGCACTTTCTTCCGCGTACTTCGAGGCATCTGCGTCCTCATCCTCTTCTGCGGACAACCCAAAACGATACGCAGCACTTCCGAGAAGCAGTCCAGCGGCTGTCACAACGAGCATCCGCCGACGCTCTAAACGTGAGTCAATATTCCGCGCGAGTGAGAGGCAGGTAGTCATCCTTTGCTTCCCTATCATGGAGGATTGGGCCGATGCTCATGATTTTAGTCATTTTGTCTTTAGTTAGTCAAATTTTGCCTGCTTCCGGTGGCCCACGGTTTTTTCGGCGCTCCCAGTGAACGTGTACGATATCCTCGTCTCTAGATATCAGTCATCTAGAAACGTTGTCATCTAGAAACGCCTGGGAAGTGAGGAAGAATCGGTGTCGGAACCAGATCCGCTCGACGAATGCGCACGTCGTAGGGCCGCCTCATCAGCGGGCCCCCATCCCCATACTCCGCCGATCCACTTGGCTTCGGTGTGGGCGTGCGAGTCTCCTTCGCAGGCCGACGCGATCCTAGGCGGGCAGCAGGCGGGCTTCGTCTACGCGCGGGACGGCAACCCCAACGCGTCGGAACTCGCCGAGATCTGCCAGAAGCTCCACCGCGCCGAACGGGCGATTGTCACCTCCAGTGGGATGTCGGCCACGGCTGCGGCGATGTTGGCAACGCTCTCAACGGGCGATCACGTGGTGATGCCGCGGCAGCTTTACGGCCGCACGCTCCGGCTCTTTGCGAACGATGGTGCCCGCTTTGGCATCGCGACGACGGTGGTCGATTCGCCCGATGTCAACGTTATCGCGAAGGCTTTCACAGCGAAAACAAAGATGGTGGTTGTGGAGACGATTGCCAATCCACGATTGGAAGTCGCCGATATTGCGGCGCTGGCCAATGTTTGTCATCGGGCAGGGGCGTTATTGTTGGTTGACAATACGTTCGCCGGACCCGTCATTTATCGCCCGCTGGAACACGGGGCCGATCTGGTGGTGGAGAGCCTAACGAAGTTTCTCAACGGACACAGCGACGTCATTTTGGGACTCCTCGTTGGCAACGCCAACGTTTGGGCTAATGTCCCGGCGACGGTAAGCACTTTTGGAATGAGCGCCAGCGCTTTTGATAGTTGGCTGGCACGTCGCGGAATGGTTTCGTACGGCGTGCGGCTAGAGCAAGCTTGCCGCAATGCCATGCTTGTGGCGCGGTGGCTCACACAGCAAAAGGCCGTGCGAGCAGTCGATTTTCCCGGTCTGAAAGAAAGCCCCTATCACGGCTTGGCCGTCAAACAGTTTGGCGATCGCTTCGGCACAATTGTGACTTTTCACCTGGCAGGAGGCCGTGCGGCGGCCGAGGCGTTCATCACGGCGGCGAAGAACGTTCCTTTTTGTCCCTCGTTGGGCGAGGCCAGCACGACGGTAAGTCATCCGGAGACGACCAGCCATCGTTCGATGAGCGCAAGTGAGCGGGCGTCGATGGGCATCGACGGGGGAACCATGCGGTTGTCGGTCGGCATCGAGTCGTTTGAGTTCATTCGCGACGCCTTGGTCCAAGGACTACAAGCGGCAGGAAATTGAGATGTCGTCAGAGTCGCCATCGCCGACGATGCAAAAGAAGCGACTACGGCTATTCGATTGCATGTGCTTGATTGTGGGGATGGTTATCGGGGCCGGGGTTTTTGCGACCAGCGGGGAGATTGCCAAGGATTCCGGAACCTTTCCGGCTGCGATCGCGCTGTGGGTCATCGGCGGAGTCATCGCGCTCTCGGGAGCACTCTGCTTTGCCGAGTTATCGACGGCTTATCCGTTCGACGGCGGCGTTTACGTCTACCTCCAGCGGGCCTTCGGCCGGCGCGTCGCCTTTGTTTACGCGTGGGCGGAGTTCTGGCTGATTCGCCCGGCAAATGTTGGAATCGTGGCGGTGACGCTTGCCGATCACGCCCGGCGATGGTCGGTCTTCGGGGCAATCGACGCGACCTTTATTGCGGCGGTTGCAATCGTTCTGTTGGGCGGACTCAATTGCCTCGGCCTGCGACAAGGAATTGTGGCGCAAAATACGTTAACGGTTCTCAAGACGCTGGCGATCGCGCTTGTCATTGGATGCGGATTGGTTGCTCCGTTTCTGCCTGTTGCCGGATCGGCGGAACTGGGACTGGTTGGCGCTAAGCCACCGCCGCCGGTGACGAACTGGCCGATCGCGCTTTTGGCCGTGATGTTTTGTTATGGCGGCTGGAACGATATGGGAGCAGTCGCCGCCGAAGTGGAAAACCCGCGCCGGAACCTCGTAACGGCGCTCATCGGCGGCGTGGTTTTGATTCTGTTGATCTATCTGGGGCTGCAATTTTCGTTCGTGGCGGCCCTCGGTTTCGAAGGCGTCGCCAAGTCGCGGACGGTCGCGGTCGATGCGATGACGTGGATGCTCGGACCGAATTCAGCGTCGGTGATGAACGGGATCGTCTGCATTTCCTACTTAGGAGTTCTCAATGCGCTACTGCTTACGGGATCGCGGCTCTTCGCCGTTGCGGGGCGGCAAAGTGGCGCGATCGGGCACTGGCTCGGTCGGTGGGATAACGAACGCGGGGTTCCCTATGCTTCGCTGATTGCCCAAACTGTTGTTTCGGTCGCGATGGTCTTTCTCGTGAGCTGGACCTCGTCTGGCCAATCGGGCGAGCAATTGGGCCGTTTACTGCTGGTTAGCGCGCCGTGGTTTTGGGGATTTCTGGCGCTAGTAGGAATCGCTCATCCGCTCCTGCGATATGCGAACGACCGGGCAGCGGGGCACTTTCGAACACCACTCGGGCCGTTGTTCGCCGTGACCTTGGTGCTATCGTCGCTGGCGATGGGTGGTGCTGCTATTGTGGAGATGGTTGCCAAGTGGCGGGAAAACCGCGGTTGGGAACTTCCAATCACGGCTGCTATCATGGCGATCGGGATCGTCGCAACATGGTTCGTGGCGACTGACGATCGCGACCAAATCGCATGAGGCGAGTGCGTTAAGCACGGGTCGCGGTGGAATCGACGCTTGAATGGAATCCTCACGGATGAGCCGTGCCGCACCGGTTGGACCTTTGCCTGACGACGAGCGATCGCTTCGTCCGCAAAACATTGACGAGGTCCAAGCGGCCAAGTTCGACATTCGGATCTTGATCACCGAGATCGAACGGCTCTGCCAAGGTGAAGGGCCGCTTAACGAATTCTTCGAGGGGTTGCTAAACCGCGTGGTCTCGGCAAGCGGCGCCGTCGCGGGCGCAATCTGGCAGCCTGGGGAAGGTGGCCGACTCAACCTGGCCTATCAGGTGAATCTTCCGGCGACCGGACTGATTGACGATCGCGAGAAACAAATCAAGCACGCCCTGCTATTGAAGCGGGCAAGCGAACAGCGTGAACCCCAACTCGTGCTTCCGCACACCGGAGCCGACGCTGGACTGGTCGAGCGGGCAAGCGAGGCGAATCAGCAGGGTGAAGCAGGCAATCCGACGCCATGGTTGGTGGTGATTGCACCGATCACTGTCGACCGCGATACGCAGGCCGTGATCGAAATCTTCCAGCGGCCCGAGGGAGGACCGACCACCCAACGCGGCTATTTGCGATTCTTGCTGTCGATGGCCGAGCACGCCGGCGGTTGGTTTAAGAATCGGCAATTGCGGATGCTGCGAGAGCGGCAAGGGCTGTGGGACAAGTTGGACGACTTCCTCAAGTCGCTGCACCGCAACCGGACCATCCGCGAAGTCGCCTACGCCATTGCTAACGATGGCCGAAGAGTGGTCGATTGCGACCGCGTCAGCGTGGCGCTGACGCGTGGTTCCCGAGCGCACATTGAATCGATCAGCGGGCTCGACTCCGTCGAACGCCGCGCTGAAGAGGTCGCGCGGATGGCCGATTTGGTTGTCGCCGTCTTGCGGACGGGCGAACCACTTTGGTGGGAAGGCGTTGGCAAGGAACTGCCGCCGCAGATTGAAAATCCGCTTCAACACTACGTCGACGCCTCGCACGCGCGGGCCTTGGGCGTCATTCCGCTCTTCGAGGCGGAGGTGCCGAACGACACCCCGGCGAATTCGTCGGGCGAATCGCCGCGACGTCCTAAACGAAGAAAGCCATGCGGTGCCCTGGTTTGCGAACAGCTTCGCGAAAGCGACGCGCGCGACGATCTGAAGGCTCGCGCGCAAACAGTCGCCGATCATGCGGGGCCGGCACTGGCTCATGCGGTGGCGTACGAAGGGATTTTTTTATTGCCGCTGTGGCGAAGTCTCGGGCAAGTTTTCAACTTGTTGCGATGGGAAACGCTGCCGTGGACGCTGTCCGTTGTTGGCGCACTTGCTGCCGCGATGTTGGCGCTCTGGCTGGTGCCCGGCGATTTCGATTTGGCGTGCCGCGGAAAGTTAGTTCCGGCGACGCAGCGCGATATCTTCGCACCACTCGACGGGGCTGTCGTCGACGTGGCCGTGCGACATGGCGATTCGGTCCGCGCAGGGCAAATGCTGGCCCGCCTCAAGAACACGGAACTCGAGATCAAGATCAGCGATCTGCTTGGCAAACAGGAAGTCGGCCAAGCTCGCTTGCGTGGGATCGAGCGGCAAGTCCGCGAGTACGAGCGCCCCGGAAGTAAGCCCAATGCCGCCGAACTGGGACGGCTTTCGAGCGAGCGATTGGAGCTCGAAAAGGAACTTGAGACGGCCGAGCGAGAACTACAGTACCAAAAGGCGCGCGAGGCCCAGTTGGACGTGAAGGCCGAGGCGGATGGCGAGGTGATGACCTGGCAGGTCGAACAGCGTCTTAACGGACGGCCTGTGCGAATGGGGCAGTCGCTCATGACGCTTGCCGATACGGCCGGGCCTTGGGAAGTACGGTTGTTCCTGCCCGAGAAGCGGTTGGCTCACCTCGATACGGCAATGGCCGCAACGCGTGAAGATTCGCCTGTCGAAGTTGCTTTCATGTTGTCGACTCACCCGGGGCGCGAGTTTGTCGGGCATGTCGTTGAAGTCGAACGAACGGCCGAAGTCCACGAGGACCAGGGGAACACGCTGCTCGTTCGCGTGGCGATCGACAAGTCGGTTTTGCCCGAATTGCGCAGCGATACCACGGTGCAGGCCAAGGTGCACTGCGGCCAGCGATCGATCGGTTACGTTTGGTTTTGCGACCTGATCGAGACCGTTCAAACCCGCCTCCTCTTTTGGCTGTAGGTGGCGAGCCGATGTCGACAGGCATTTCGCAAGCCAGTGTCGGGCGTCCCTTGCCGCTACGGATGCGCGCCGATCTGCGAATCGAGCGTCAAACGTTCGACGGCCGAGACAGTTGGGTCGTCAAAGATCCGATCAAGCTTCGCTACTATCGCTTCGACGATGAAGAATACTCGGTCCTCTCGATGCTCGATGGTTCGACGAGCATGGAGACGATCAAGCGCAAGTTTGAGCGGCAATTCGCGCCGCAACGGCTAACGTACGCGGAGATTCACCGCCTGCTGGCGATGCTCCATCGCTCGGCACTTGTCCTGTCGGATGCGCCGGGGCAAGCTCTTCCACTACTGAAGCGGCGAGCCGAGGAAGAATTCAAGCGTCACGAGGCGGCGATCAGCAATCCGCTGGCGATCCGCTTTCGTGGCATCGATCCGCAACGCATTCTGGCGCGCTTGGATGTTTGGTTTGGCTGGCTTTTCACGATTCCAGGGGCGATTCTGGCTGGAATGCTGGTCTTCTTTGCCTTGGGACTGTTAGCGGCTGAATTCGACGTCTTCTGGAATCGGTTGCCGGGCTTCCAACAGTTTTTTGCTCCGAGGAACTGGTTGTTTCTGGCGATTGCGCTCGGGTTCACTAAAGTCCTGCACGAGTTTGGGCACGGCATCTCATGTCGAAGGTTCGGCGGTGAGTGCCACGAGATGGGGCTGATGCTCCTTTGCCTGACGCCGTGCCTGTACTGCAACGTGACCGACACGTACATGAATCCCGACAAGTGGAAGCGCGCCGCTGTGGGCGCAGCGGGGATGTACATCGAACTGATGCTCGCGGCGATTGCGACCATCGTTTGGTGGAACACCCAGCCGGGGATGCTCAACGGCCTGTGTCTGAATGTGATGTTCACGTGCTCGGTGAGCACTCTGCTCTTCAACGCCAATCCGCTGATGCGGTACGACGGCTACTACATCCTGGCCGACCTGGTCGAGATTCCCAATCTGCGGCAACGGGCGCAAGACGAGCTGAACCGAAATCTGAGCTGGTGGTGCCTTGGCATCGAACCGGCGGCACCATCGCACGAACGGCGGCCGTGGCTGTTGATGCTCTTCGCCGTGGCGTCGAGCCTGTACGGCTGGTTCGTTTCGTTTTCGATTTTGTGGTTCTTGTACAAGGCAACCGAGCCGATCGGGGCCAAGGTCCTGGGACAAACCTTGGCCGCGGTTTCGGTTTACCAATTGGTGGCCAGGCCCGTCAGCAGTGCGTGGCAGTTTCTTAAAAGTCATCGAAGGATGCAGCGTATGAATCCGCTTCGCGCCGGCATATCGGCCACCGTGCTAGCCGCCATTGCCTTGGCGATCATGGCCATCCCCCTGCCCTACCGAGTGACTTGCGAGTTGACCGCGCAGCCTCGCGATGCCCATGCTGTGTACGTTGTCCTGGCCGGGCAGCTTAAGGAAATCTTGGTTCGGCCGGGCGATCGTGTGGCCGAAGGCGATCCGATCATCGAGCTGGTGAATCCCGAGATCGACATGCGGATTGGATTGCTCGAGAGTCAGATCGCAAGGTTCGAGACCGCCCGCGACGAGTTGAAGCGTCGGGCCGTGACCGACGACTCCGCACGGGTCGAGATCGCTGAAATCGAAAAGACGCTGGAGTCGGTTCGGGAACAGAAAGATCGTCGGGCTACCGAGCGAGAGCAGCTTGTTCTGCGGGCACCGAAGGCTGGGGTCGTCATCGCTGCTCCGCGCAGACCCGCTGGCGAGGACGACTCGGAACTTCCCGCCTGGACAGGGCACCCGCTGGAATCTCGCAACCTGGGAGCGAAGCTCGCCGAGAGCGATTTGATCTGCTACATCGCAGACCCGGCCAAGGGGGAAGCCACGCTGGCCGTCGAGGTTCGCGACCTCGACTCGGTCAAGTCGGGCAATCGAGTCGACATCTACCTGGACCAGTACCCTGCGCGGCGCTTTACAGGCAAGATCGAGTCGCTTGCCCGATCACGAATGAAAGACACGCCCGCGGCTCTATCGAGCAAAACCGGCGGAGATCTGGCAACGCAGACGTCGGCGGGGGGCAAAGAGAAAACCATCGAGACGGTTTATCAAGCGAACGTTCCGTTCAACGAGCCTAAAGGATTGCTGGCGCTTCATGCTCACGGGCGAGCGAGAGTTCACGCGGGGACGATGACCGTTGGCGGGCGATTGTGGCGAGCGTTCTCGCACACGTTTCACTTCGAGCTCTAAGGGGATGATTAAGTGGTCGCTGGGGGTGGATTGCCGCGCAAGTAGATGAAACTTTTTCCGAGCCGGCCGTTGTAATTGCCGGCGGAGATTTTAACGAGACCAGGCGTGGTCTTCGCTGCATCAATCGCCGCGTAAGTCGCTGCGGCGACCGTCTCCAGATCGCGGCCGTTGATGATGATCTCCTGAACCGACGCCACGCCAGGCGGCAGTTGCGTGGTGACGCTCGGATGGTCGCGAAGCGTGGGGCAAAACGGCGCGTTGGTCGAAGCGATCAAGAACTTATAGCTGCTGCCGGCGCGAGAACCGCTCGACGCGACGCCGCCCGGAAAGGGCAGGATGACACCTGGAACGCTGCTGGCTCCGGTTGCAGCTCGCTCGGCGGCTTCAAGAGCTGCATCTTCTGTTTTGCCCATGAACCACAAGTTGCCCCCCATGATGCCATCGGCGAAACCGAAGCGGCGGTCGACGACAAACTCGCCCGACATGATCGGAATCGTCCAAACCGGTCGGCCATAGCGAGTGGCTCGCTTTTGAAAATGGTCGCCAAACAGCGCAATCTTGCGGCCCAATTTGAAGTAGGGATCGGAGCTGATCAGGTTAAAACAGGCCGTAGTGGGGCACGTGAGGACGTTCTGGCTTAGACGCACCAGGAGCGAACGCTCGAGGGCTTCCGTCCGATCCTTGCGAAACCGCGGAACGTGGAATTGGCAGATCGCCCCGGGGCGGCCGTCGGGCGTGACGAACGAGGCGTCGCCGCCTGGGCCGACGTAACGATCAAGGCCTGCTTCGCAATCGCAAAGGATTGTGCTGGAGGCGTTGCCGGTCGCAGCCGAGATCGCGTGGTCGAGCCACTTACGATCGCGGGCCGTGATCAGGACTTCGGCATAGATACTCCGAAAGCCTTCGGCGTAGGTATCTTCGATCTCGGCTGTGTCGTTATCAGGTGTGTTCGCAGTCTCCGCCACGCGCGTGTTCCATCAACGAAAAGGCGTTCCAATTCAAACAATGCGGAAATCTTTAACGTTCCCGCCGTTTGTCGCAAGCGGGGTGATGGTGGATGTGTGGAATATCGTTCCACCGGCAATTGCAGTTTTTCCAAAACCAAAAAATCACCACGTTCCGCCATGGGCTTATTGTCTTGAAGCTGCCACGACGGCCAACCCCTTGGCCAGACAAGTACTTAAGGCCATTGGGCAGCGAGCAAGCAGCGACACCTGTGGTCCTGTTTCCGCCCTTGGCGCGCCGTGTGCATTGGCTCGGTTTCGTCGAAGCGTCCGGTTTCCCTCGCCCCCGGACCAATCGTTACCAACGAGCCGCCTCCCGAGCGTTCCGCGTCACGAAAGGATTTGTGCCATGAACCATACCGACCGCAACCATCGCGACCCCCGACTTTCCAAGCAGCCGCGTCGCGACGCCGCGTGGAAAAAGGATGGCGCCGACTACCTTCTGCCCTGGGCTGATCCCTACATCACCTCGCTTTTCGACGAGCATCGCCGCGATTCTCCATGGTCGGAGTCGTCCCGAAAATCGCCGCGTGATGAAATGGCCGAAAGCCACTCGTACTGGAATGCCAGCCGCTAGGCGTTCAACGGCGGTGGTCAAGGCGGTAAACTCATGTCGACCCAAATCATCGATGTGTCGACTTGAGTTGCCCCGCTGGGTGTCACCGCCAATGAAATCCCCTCTCTCGTCCGCCAATGTCTCGTTGATTGAACGTCTGATTGCCGATCCGATCGAGCACTTTCCCTCCGCCACGGTTGCTTGCTTCGATCCAACAACTGGCGACTTGCCGCGCCGGCAGTTGGACGAAGCGAAGCTCACTCGATTTCTAAGGAGTCTGGCGGAAGCCGGCGCGCCGGCACTCTTGCTCGGAGCCTCCACGGGGCACGGCCACGTTCGGACGCACGAGGAGTTGGTCCGCTGGTTTCAGGCGGCGGCGATCGACTTGCCGAACTGCGTTCGCACGGCCCTCTTGCGCCCCGAAGATGGATTGGCCGCCAATCGGCGCTTGCTCGAACAGTTGCCGGGGCTCGGTTATCCAATAGTCTTCTTCCGTCCAGGCAACAAACATCAGGCGATTGCTAACAACTCAGAAGCAGTCGATGACGCCGTCTTCGCGGAGCTTGTGCCGCTGGTCGCGGCGGCTTCCGATTGCGGACTGGCGATCGGCCTTTACACCATTCCCGATGTGAGCGGCGTCAAGCTGACGCCCGCGGTCGCCTCGCGGCTGCTCGATTCGCCTGGCGGATCGCGAATCGTCGCGGTAAAGGTGACCGAAGCGGTGTACGAATCGAGTACGCTGGCGTTCCTGAAGCATCCCCGCCTGCAACGGCTCAAGGTTGTTCAGGGTTGGGACCCGTTTCTGGTGCGGGCGCTGCAAGATGGTCCGCGATTCGATCCCCAGCAGCGTGCGCGATGCGGCGTAACGTCGGGGCCAATGTCGTTTGCCGTCTTTCAGTACCAGCATATTTTCGAAGCCGCCGCGCGAGGCGATTGGAGCGAAGCCGAGCAGGCGCAAGGCGCCGTGACGCTGTTGTTTCAATCGATGCAAGACGACCCCACCAAATTCGCCGACCTTCAGCGGGCGAAATACATCATGGGGTTAGGAGAACCCCTCACCTCCGCCGTCGATCCGGCCAAGTGCCAGCGCGTGCTCGAAACGCTTCGTACGCTATCGCGCGAGGAAGATCGCCGCCGCTTGGCCAGAAGCCTCAATTTGATGGGTGACGGACCGTTTGCTGAGGAACTGATGACGCTGAGCCGGTAGATTGCTCCCTGTAGCCGCGTTCGCCAGAACGCGGAAAGTGAACGTCGCAATTTGCCGACAGTCATTGTTTGCGGCAGAAGCTTTCGGCATTCTTTAGACGTAGCAAATCGTCTTCAGACGGTGCGAGATCGCTGAAGCCTTTCAGCGATTCAGCTTGTTTGGGGTAACAGCGACGTAGATTGGCCAGCCCCGCTCGCCTCATGCACGGGTCACTGGAGTTCAGCTGACGAAAGATGTACTCATGAAAAGTCTCAGGCGACTCGCCGCGTTCCAAGAGGATGGTGATGATCAAGCATGAGAAGTAGGTGCAGGCCGTTACTTCGTCATTCATTTCGGCTCGCAAGGCCGTGGTTGACTTCCGTCTGTAATGCCATTCAGTCAGGCGATTCGTAACGTAATGGCCCAAGCACGCGATGATGTGCGCGCCAACGCCAAAGAAAACGGCGCTGATCGCTCCACCGATGATGCCCAAAGATTTGGACCCATAGCTGAAGGCGACCATTCCCGCGGCAATCACAATCGCGAACCGTAGTGCTGTGAAAATTGTTGGGCGCATATCTTGCCCATTGAATGAACGCGTCGGTGCAACTTGGTTTCTGTCGGCCCGTCGGGCCTTTCAGGGAAACTTGATACGAATCCGGCGGCTTACGCCGCCGGCTAAGATCTGCCGGCACTTCGTGCCTCAATTTCACAGCGAAACTATGCAGGACTATGTCAGTCCCGCAACTCGTAACGCCGCTGAATAATCCTCAGGACGATTCAAATTCTTCAGCGACCAGAGCTCTGGATCGACGCTTCGTAGTTCTTCCACGTCGACTTCCTTTGTGCCGGCTGCTTCGAACAGCAGGCTGGCGCGGCGTTGGTCT
Source organism: uncultured Pirellulaceae bacterium (assembly GCA_964636985.1). Classification (GTDB taxonomy): domain Bacteria; phylum Planctomycetota; class Planctomycetia; order Pirellulales; family Pirellulaceae; genus CAZWSX01. Next base: position 308,580 of record CAZWSX010000004.1, read on the forward strand.
CGTTCCAGTAATTCTCGTACAACCGGCAAAACGCTCGTGCGGTAAACTGCGGCCAGCGGATGGAAAAACTCGCCCTCCTTGGGAACGGCGATTTCGTGCTTTCCTAACTTATTGAACATCGCGTTGATGAAGTCCGGCACCAGTAAAGGGACGTCGCAGGCCGTTGCAAACACGGCGTCGGCGCGCTCCGCAATCGCCGCGAGTCCTGCCGCCAGTCCTTCCAGTGGGCCACGCTCGGGATGTTGGTCCCGTGCGATAGTTATCGGGACAGGTAAATTGGGAAGCGTCTGTTCCTCCGCCGCCACAACGACGATGTTTTCCGGCGGTACCGCGACACTCACGATCCGTACTACGCGAGCCAGCATCGACTCGTCGCCGAATGGCAGCGAAGCCTTGTCACGCCCCATCCGCGTCGATTTACCACCGCAAAGAACAATGGCACCGCGCTTCACGATGTCTCCTCACAGTGGGTGTTTCGGGTTGATGCTTTGATTGTAACTTCCGCTCGAGTCGAACAAGAAACCAACAAGCCCTCGTTCTTTCGAGCGAGGGCGTGAATGGGGTTTCGATTCAGCTACGACGCCCAACTACGGGCGGGTCAGCGACAATTTTGCTTCCAGCACCTTTTGGATGCGGCTTTGCGTTTCGCTCAGGTGGGCTTTGGTATAGCTGTCGAACTTAATGTTCGCGGCCAGCATCGTTTTGATGCGGTCGTTCAGCGCACCGAGTTCCGCGAAGGCGATCGTTTGGCAATCGGCGGGTGCGGCCGTGTTGCCCATCGCCACGTTCGAAAGGGTCACCAGGAAGCGACGTTGCAGATCGCGGCGGGTGCTGCTGATCGCAGGCTTGCGGTTGGTGAATTCCCCTTCCTTCACGCTCTCGACTTCCGAGTAGATCGAACGCGTCAGCTTTTCGATCAATTCGGCCGTCGTGAAGACGTCGACTTCCGGGGCTGCCTTCAGCTCGGAGTCGTGAATCCGGTTGAGGGTGTTCGCAGACATGAGCTGGCTGAGGATGTTGTCCTGCAACCGAGCGACCACCTGATGGACGGCGAAGTCCTTACGGCCGGCCAACTCGGAACCCCAGTGGTTCCAGTTGCTGACCGTCAGGTAGTTGTACGTTTCGGGCGGCAACGAGAACGGCTTGTCGCTGAAGACTTGCTCGTCGAGCAGCTTCAGAACGTCGCGTTGCAAGTTGGCGTCGACCAAGCGGAGAGGCGCCTTGGCGTCCTTATCTCCCTTGTGGCTTCGCGACGTTTGGATACCGCCCACGTAGCGCGAGGCGAAGAACATTCCTTGCGAGTGCTGGCTGAGCAAAATGCTCAACGCGCGTCGGGCGAGGGTGTAGTCGTCGCCTTCCTTCGTCATTCGTTCGACAATACCCGGCAGGGCTTCCGACACCACCTGCGCTCGCAGGCGAGCGTATTCGACTGGGTCCGACCCCAAGTCGAAGCGGTTCGAATCGGGATCGATATCGCTGCCGCGGGTGTCTTCGTCGGTGGCGTATGCCAGTTGTGGTTCGCCACTGCGGCTGGCAATCTTTTTAAGTTCGGCGACTTCGCCCTGGGTACCACCAGGGAACGGTGTGTAACCGTATTGAATGGCCCAAATGTCGTAGGGACCGACGGTGCCGGTGAAGTAATCGCCGTGCTGCCATTCCTTGGGAACGATATTCGGCGGAGCGTAGTCCATCACCGAGGCGAGCTGCCCGTTGTTGGCCTTGGCTGGGTCGTTCAGGTCTTTGATGCTCAGCATCTTGCTGGCCTTGAAGTTGTGCCGCAGGCCGAGGGTGTGTCCCACCTCGTGCATGGTCACTTCTTTGAGGCCTTGGAGAATCATTTTGTCTTGTTGCTCTGCGGCGGTCTTAGGATCGACGGCCAGAGCGTCGATGGCAGCGGCGCCAAAGGCCATGTGGCTCGACATCCCGCGGCTCAACATGCAGAAGTCCAGAATCGCGGCCCCGCTGGCATTTCGCTTCACGGCCGGCAGGTGCTTGAGGCTCTCTTCATCCTCTTCGCTGAAGTAGGGCTGCCCGATCATTTCGGCGAGCGTCTTAGGCGTGACCGTTTCGTATTGCTCTTTCCAGAAGGTCAAGAAGTCAGCATCGAAGATGATGTCGGCGTCCAGGATTTCGCCCGTGTACGGATTCACGCGGGAAGGACCCATCGCGAAGCCGGCTTCGGAGGTGATCCAGCGGAACGAGTTGTAACGAACGTCTTCCGGATCCCAGTCGGCCTTGTCGGGCTGTTGCTCGACTTCAATGGCCGACGAGAAACCAGCGGCCAGGTACGCCTTGTTCCACTCGGTAATCCCGTCGCGGATGGCCTGGCGGTAACGGAACGGCACCGTCTTTTCGAGCCAGAACTTGATCGGCTTGGCAGGAACAGAAACCGGCAGCGAGCTATCGGCCTTTTGCAGGTTCCAGCGGTTGATGTAGCGGACGAAGTTATCGCGGTTGTTCTTCGTCGAGAAGTCCTTCACGACGGTCAGGAAGTAGCCGACGCGGTCGTCGGCCAACCGTGGGCTGTAGCTGGTTTGCGGCACTTTCGTAATCGAATAGTGCATGTTGATCGTCACGCCGCGCGAGTCGGGCACGGTGTCGAAATCGGCTTGTCCGCCCGAGGCGTACGTGGCCGCGATCTCGATTTCCATGTTTTGCTCGAAACCCTTCATGCTGGCAATCGTCGACTTCTGCGGGCTAAACGCGAAGCCGGGCAGCACCGAGGAAATCTGAGCGAGGTCGCTCATGAAAATCGGCGAGAAATCGACCAGGTCGCCCCCCTTGGGGCCCTTTGCCATGATTGGCAAGCTGAACAGCACGCTATCGGTATAGGCGGTGCGAACGGCGTTGCTTTCGGGCGTGCCGCCATTGGCACGGAAGCGGACGTTCTTGCGGACGACGTGGATCTTGTCGTCGAGCTTGCGGAACTGGAACACCCAGTCGTTGCCGAAGTTGAGCGTCATCCCGCCGAGCAGCGGGTCCATCCCGATCCCGCGGCCGATCGACATGAGAATTAGGAACTCGCTGCCGTAATCGCCAGGCGACAGTTCGGCGACGATGCTTTCACCACGGCGGTGGAGCGTCATCAAGCCCGTGACTTCCTTGGCGTCCTTCAAGATGGCGGCATAGGGTGGCGGAGGGGGCGCCGATGGAGGTGTGGGGGTTTGCCCGTAGGTCGTAGTTGTCAACAGGGCTGCTGCGGTAAGCGTGCCGCAAAATGCACGTTTCCATCGATTCATACAAATGCCTCTCTAGGTGCCAGCGGAGGAGTGAGTGACGCCCAAATCGTCAAGAATTAACAAAGGCGAGGCTTAACGAAACCTGCGCACAGCTATGGCCCTAGGCCACGCCGCAGCGGATTTGCTAAGTCCCATAAATATACCCCAAGTTTCCCAGGCGGACGAAGTTCCCTGATGCGAATACGCAACACTCAGGAAAGAGGTTCACCCACAATGGGGGTGTCTCGCGTTTGCGTAACCTGACGGTAGGCAGTCGCCTGCGGACAATCGTTTTCTCGCGCAATTTCGAAAAACGAGTGAACAAATGGGCTTTTAGCGCTCTGAACCAATTGCTTGAGGTTGACCCGCTGGCCCAAAAACACGAAATAATGAACCCCAGCGGTTTCCTGCGCATAGATAGCATCATCAAAAGCCGGTTGACGCCGCAGTTTAGAACAGCCAAATGGCTTGGAACATCGAATTCCGTCGCACGAGAATGTCACGATGAACATCTCCCCTCTCCTTGCTCTTGGTCGTCGACGGCTGATAGCGGGTCTTGTCGTCGCGATCGTTGGCTTGGCGGGACTCGTTGCGCACGCGCAAGTCGAACCAGGCGAGAACGTTGACGATAGCCGCACTGTTGTTGCGGCGGCGGAAGAAGAGAACGACGAGGCGCCCCCTGCCAAGAAGCCGAGCAAATCCAAGCCGAAGTTTAGCCTCGGAGGTGCGGGCACTTTCAAGGACGGATTGGGAGACTCCAATCCCGACGCTGGCGGAGATTCCCACACGCTATCGGCGAAGTTCGAACTTGAAAAGGGAAGCCGTCGCGGCCGCTTGTCGGTGACAATGGATCTGGGCGAAGGTTGGCATACCTACTCGACCACGCAACCCAAGATGGGTGCGCTCCCCACTCGCATCAAGCTTGCGAAGGAGTCGCAAGACGCGGTGAGCCTTCAGGGTGATTTCGTCGCCAATAAGTCGTACACCGAAAAGGAAACGGAGCTCGTCCCAGGCAAGGTCTTCCCCACGCAGGAATACGAGGAATCGGTAACCTGGACCGCGCCGATCTCGTTTGCTGACGGCGTCGATATCAAAGATACCAAGATCTCCGTCGACTTCGACGGACAAGTGTGCCGCAGTAGTTGCATACCTGTTGAAGAGATGCTCGAGGCCAAGTTCGCCGGCGAGTACGATGCCCCTCCCGAAGAAGCGGCAAGCTTCACCGACGGCATCTATCAGGGGGCCGAGGTTTCGATTCGCGGGTTCATCGAGGCGGATTCGTTCAAGCCTGGAAGCCAGGCATTTCTCGTGATCGAGTTGTCACCACAGGGGGACTTCCATACTTATCAGATCGAGGCGCCGCCCAAGGTCACTAAGCCCGGTTTGCCTACGGTTCTGGGTATGACCGAACTGGCCGGTTTGACTCCCGGGACCATCACGGCCGATCAGATCGCGGTAAAAGGAAACGAGACGCCTCATTACGTCGGCAAGGTGACTTGGACCCTTCCGCTCACGATTCCTGACGATGTTCAGCCTGGCGACGCGACGATCAAAGGCGTGCTGGGCTATCAACTTTGCAATAAACTTCGATGTCTCATTCCCACTGGAGCGGCGTTCGAGGCGACTCTCCCGCTTGGCAGCGACCGTGGGCAGCAGGTGCTGTTCACTTGGACGGAAACCAGCCATGCCGCTGCGAGCAAAGCGTACCGAGCCAATCCCATCAAGATCGATAGCACCACGGTTACGGCCAGTGGTAGTCCGACTGATTCTGCGTCGTCGCGTGGTGGCCCGCGTGAGGTAGCGCCCAGCCCAGGCGGGGTACGCGATTTGACGCCGGCAAAAGTGGGCTCGAATAGCCTCTTTGTCAACTTTCTGTTCGGCGTGTTGGGCGGGTTCATCCTCAACTTCATGCCGTGCGTGCTGCCCGTGATTGGTATCAAGATTCTCAGCTTCGCCGAGCAGGCGGGCAAAAGCGTATGGAGGATCACCGCGTACAACCTGGCCTACACGCTCGGCCTGCTGGCCGTGTTTTGGACGCTGGCGACGTTCGCCGCTCTGCCGGGCGTCTTCTTCGAAGACAGGCTGATCTGGGGCGAGTTGTTTGGCTTCACGTCCTACCGCATTGGGATGGTCGCCCTCGTTTTTACGATGGCTCTTAGCTTCTTAGGCGTTTGGGAAATACCGTTGCCAGGTGTTGTTGGCACGGGCAAGGCCGTCGACCTGCAATCGCAAGAAGGCTTAGTGGGGGCGTTCTTCAAGGGCATCTTCACGACAATCCTGGCGACGCCATGCAGCGGCCCGTTTTTGGGACCCGTGTTTGGCTATGCTTCGGCCCAGCCCGGGTATGTGGTCTACGTCATCTTCACCGGCGTCGGGCTCGGCATGGCCCTGCCCTATTTGTTGATTGGCTGGTTCCCTGTGTTGATGAAGGTCCTGCCCAAGCCGGGCCCGTGGATGGATACGTTCAAGCAACTGATGGGCTTCTTGCTGTTGGGCGTGGTCGTTTGGCTCTTCAGCACGCTCAGCCAATCGCTGGTAGTACCAACGCTGGCTTTTGTGGTCGCTCTTTGGTTCGGGTGCTGGCTCATTGGCCAGGTCCCCGTGTGGGAGTCGACTCGTAAGCAGGTAGGCGTTTGGGCGGGTGCGATCGCCGTTGCGGCGATCACGGGTTACTTCGCGTTCTCCGGGCGCATGGCCGGCGCCGAAGTACGTGATGGTGGGACAGCGATTGGTCCAGATGTCCCTGGCGGGCACTTGTACGAGTGGGTCCCTTACAGCGAGGAAGCTCTCGAAAAGGCTCGCTCCGAAGGAAAGACGGTGATGATCGATTTCACCGCCGATTGGTGCAACAATTGCCAACTCAACTTCTACTCGGTGCTGAACACCGAAGCAACTAAGAAGCTGGTCGAAGAAAACGGCATCGTCCCGATGCTGGCCGATTTCACCGACCGGCCTGCCCACATCAAGAAGAAGCTTCTTGAGTTTCGACAAGCATCGATCCCGTTCCTACTGATTTACCCAGGCGACGGCGGGGACGCGATTCCTTTGCCCGACTTGATTACTCATAAGTCGCTGGAAAAACAGCTTCAGGCGGCAGGGCCATCCAAGTCGGACGGTACCAAGTCGGTGACGAGCAAATCATCGTCGCGCGATCAAGCGGCGTTCGATTCGAAGCTTCACTGGAGCGATTACTCGGAGCAGGCGCTTGAAAATGCTCGTCGCGATGGACGAACGGTGCTCATTGATTTTACCGCAACGTGGTGTCGGACGTGCAACCAGATTGTCTTGCCCGCTCTGCAATCAGATGAAGTCGTAAACCTTATCAAGGCGAACAATGTTTTGCCCATGGTGGCGGACTTTACGGATCGCCCGAGGGAGGTTAAGCGTAAGCTCGTTGAGTTCAACAAACTCGGAGGGCTTCCGCTCCTGCTTGTCTACCCGGGAGACGGCTCAGAACCCTATGTTCTTAGAGATGCCTTTTTCCAAGCGGACATTGTGAAAGCTCTCAATATGGCGGGGCCATCTAAGTTGGTGGCGTCCAAGCCGTCGATACGGGATCAAGTGGCCCAGCAATCGAAGCTTCCGTGGAGCCAGTACTCCGAACCAGCACTTAAGAACGCTTTGCGCGATGGGAGAACTGTGCTACTCAACTTCACAGCCGAGTGGGACATGTCCACTCACGCAATCACCCTTCCTGCACTCCATTCTGATACGGTCGTGAAACTCATTAAGTCCAACAACGTTTTGCCGATGAACGCGGACTTCACGAATCGTTCTAGTGACTTGAAGAAAAAGCTGCGCGAGTTCAATCAGGCGGGTACTCCATTCATGGTGGTGTACCCGGCCGATGGTTCTGATCCGATAGCACTCCGAGATTATTTCGGTGAAACGGATATCGCCAAAGCACTCGAAATGGCGGGACCGTCGAAAGACCGGCTTAACGAATTGGCTGTGACGACGGGAACCGCAAAAAAGAATTAGCTCGACTCCTCCCTCAAACAAACAACTGCGGCAGGACGCCGCACGACTAAGCAACACACCCAAGGAAGGGTTTCTCCATGCGTATCTCCCTCGTCGTTCCTGTGATGAACGAGCAGGACAATATTGCTCCGCTCTACGAAGAGATCAATCGGACGCTGAACGAACTCCCTTGGCCGAACGAGGCCGTGTTCGTTGATGACGGTTCGCGCGACGAAACCTGGCAGCGACTGTGCCGGATTGCTGAAACCGACCCTCGAATCAGGCTGGTTCAGTTTCGTCGCAACTATGGTCAAACTGCTGCGATGCAAGCAGGCATCGACCATGCTTCGGGCGAGATTATTGTCACGCTCGACGGTGATTTGCAGAACGATCCGCGCGATATCCCGATGATGATCGCCAAGATCGAGGAAGGTTACGATCTGGTACACGGCTGGCGGAAGAATCGCCAGGACGCGCTTGTCCATCGCAAGTTGCCGTCGCGGATGGCTAACTGGATCATCAGCAAGACGACGGGCTTCCCCATTCACGATCTTGGTTGCACGCTTAAAGCGATTCGCCGCGAGATCGCCGTCGAACTGGAACTCTACGGCGAAATGCATCGCTTCATTCCGATTTTGGCCCACGCCCGCGGCGCCAAGTGCATCGAAGTCGAAACGCACCATCGCGCTCGCCAATTCGGCGAAACGAAGTACGGACTGTCGCGGACCATTCGCGTGGTCCTCGACTTGCTGACCGTGAAGTACATGCTCGATTACTTTGCCAGCCCGATGAAGCTGTTCGGGCGATTCGGTTTCGCTTGCCTTCTGGTAGCGTTCGTCTCTGCCATGGCAAGTGCCGGCATGAAGTTGCTGGCCGGCGTCGATCTAACGGGCAATCCGTTTTCGCTGCTGATGATCCTTTCGACCATGGTCAGCGTGCAATTTTTCAGCTTAGGGTTGTTGGGCGAAGTGCTGGCGCGGATCTACTTCGCCGCCCAACCGCGTCGCAACTATGCCGTGCGTAAGACGGTAAACATGGAAGCACCGGCCGACGTGCACGTTCTTCGAAAGGCGTCGTAAGGCATGACCTTCCTACTCATTACGTTGATGGTGTTGCTCGTTCGATTTCTAGCCAAGTCGAACGCGCCGGCCGGTCCTGTTTTGACTGGCCCCGTTCTAGCTAGGACGCCAGCGGCAACAGTGGGCGTCGATTAAGAAGCTGGCTGCGAGTCCACAGAACGAGTGCCATAGCCAGCAGGCCGAAGCTGATCCATTGCGAGATCGAGAGCGACGTCCCCCACTGCCCTGGCTCGTCGACGCGAATGATTTCGATCACAAATCGCCCGATCGGGTACATCGCCAGGAATAGCGCCGAAACCTCACCATCGCCGCGGCGCATCGGGTAATAGAACCACAGCGCAAAGAAAATAAGCAGCGCGTTGATCGAATCGTACAGCTGCGTGGGGTGGACCGGCAGCGAGCGCGTGGGGATCTGGTTCACGGGAATGCGAATCGCCCGCTGCTCGGCGGTTTCGAGAAGAAGCGTCTCGCCTTCTTGCTTCGAAATCAGTTTCAGAAGAAGCTGCCGTGGCGAATCGAATTTCTCGTAGTCGATTTGCGTAATGCGATCACCGGCCTTGAGGCCAGCCTCCGCAGCCAGCGAATTGGGACGAACTTTGGCGATCTCAATTCCTTTCTCGGAGGATTCACTCGTGTCCTCAAACTCGAGGCCCAGCAGCCAACCCGTTTCCGCGTGGCGCGAGTAAACGGGCGACGTTTGCGGGAACGACATGGCAATCCACTGGTGTTCGCACAGCCCACCGTAGCAACAGCCATTCATCAGGCAGCCGATGCGGCCGAAGGCAATTCCCAAGGCGAGGCCCGGCGCGGCGAGATCCATCATCGGCAGAAACGGGAGTTTCCGCGATGTGAACAGGAAGATCGTGGCCGCCGCGGCCAGGATGACGCCGCCGTAAAGGACGATGCCTCCTTCGGGAACGTTGACCACAGCTTGGAGCGTGGCCTGCCACGAGTCGCGGCGAAATTGGTTCCAGTACTCGATGATGTAGAACCCGCGCGCTCCGACGATTCCCGAGATGAATCCATACACGGCCAGCGTGATGAAGATCTCGGGATCGACTCCCATTCGGCGTGCCCGGTACATGGTGACGCCGATTCCGCTCAGCAGCCCGCCGAGCATCAGGACGCCGAAGCCGCGAATCGGAATACCGCCTGCCGATTTGTCGACGGCGTTAGGCAGCCCGAACCAAATGACGGCGGCGACGATGGCGACGGTGATTAAGGACGAGTTGGTTTCCTCATCCCATCCCACCTTGCGCGTTCGCCAGCCGAGCCACGATCCGGCTGCCACAAGCCAAACGACGAGGAGAATTCCCAGACCGAAGACGGGGAGCTGGAACAACTTTTCGGGAATGACGAAGAGAGTTTGCCACATGCTGAAAATCGTACGGGGCGGTCATCCTTGGGGCGATAGCACTTCCGATCGGCTAGGGGTGTCTTTCGGCCGTTTTGCGAGGAATTGCGTTGATATTGTGGCCGGGCCCGCAGGATCAGCGGGTCCACTTGACGAACCCTGCGGGCTCGGCAACATTTATGGATTGAACGCTTTCGGTCTCTTCTCAGAAAAGACGGCTATCGGCACCTCCTTTTCGATTCGACCCGCGCGGGCGAGCCGAACCTCAGGCGACCAGAAGTTGTCGAATCAAATGACCGAAAGAAAAACGATCGGGCGGTTAGCTCAGTTGGTTAGAGCGCAACGTTGACATCGTTGAGGTCGTAGGTTCGAGTCCTATACCGCCCATTCCCTCTCCTGGTCACTCTTGCATGCGGTTGCAACAAGGGCGTCAGATCAGCAGCATTTGCCGCGTTTTCGTGGCAGGCAAAATGGCCCTGTTGGGTTGCCGACTTTCCGCTTAAACCTCGGGCTCGATGGCGTGGCTGGTTGCGCGGACGTTCAGTGATTCGCGTAACCAATGGGCGGTGTGTTCGAGTAGCTGTGGTTGGCGTCCTCGCAACACTCCAAACTTCTAGCCGTCGTGCAGGTGAATCTGTAATTCGGGGAGCGGGCAATCTTCGCCGCAACCGACATTGGAGGTCGCCGATTTCGATGCTGGCGGCTCTGGCAAGAAATGAAGTGTTTACTCGGCGAGGCACGTCCCATCGCGCAGCCGGCTTTTTTTCTTCTGGTTCCTTTCAAGATTCGTTGATCTCGCCGTCACGGATCGCTACCTGGAGCCAACTGCGGGCGTAGCGCCACATCCGGTCGGCGGTGGACGATGAAACGCCGATGGCCTCGGCCGCCTCGTCGGCTGTTAGCCCGCCAAAGTAGCGCAATTCGACAAGCTGCGCGTGTTGAGGATTGTTTTGTTCGAGCTGTTTGAGGGCATCGTCCAGGGCCGCGATCGTCCGATCGGGAAAGGGCGCGGCGATCTCGTCGAGGGGGACTCGTCGAAGCTTTCCGCCGCGTTTATCGGCCAGCCGCGCGCGGGCCCGATCGACCAAGATCCGCCGCATCGCCACTGCCGCCAGGCGAAAGAAGTGCTGCCGATCGTTCCAGACGACCGAGGCTTCGCTGAGCCGCAACCACGCTTCGTGGACCAAGGCCGTTGGGGAGAGGGTATGGTCCGGCGATTCTGCCGCGAGTTTGCGCGCCGCGACCGCCCGCAGTTCGGCATAGACGGCTTCGAGCGAGGCGGCGTCATTCATTGGGGTGCCGACACTTTCGCGGCGTCCTCGATCTTCGAGGGCGTCTCGCCGTCGAGCTTTTTCAACTCTCGGGTCCACCGCTCGACGTCTTCGGGTGCGTTGCGTTTCTCGGCCAATTGCTTCAACTGCTCCGCGATGACGCGCAAGCGGGCGGTGTTGCCAGCCGCGATGGAGGCCCGGCGCGCGTAGAGTCCTTCGTAGCCGTCGACGAGGATGGCCTCAGCCTCAGCGAGTTTGTCTTGGCCGAGCATCGCCTCGCCCACATAACATCGCATATTGAAAGCTTGCCAGTCGTTGGGGATCGTCGCTTCGAAAGCTCTCAGCGACTCGCGAAGGATGGTTTCAGCTTCAGGATATTGCTTGGTCGCGAGCGCTGCCCGACCTCCATAGGCCAGGACGCTTGACGTCATGGGCAAATCGTTTGGATGGCCTTCGAGCGTTTGTTTCCGGTAGTCGCGAACCAGTTTCAAGATGATTCCATACTCCTTGGCTTCCCTCAGGGCCGAGCAAAACAAATTCACGCACTCGTCGTATTTGACGTGGCTTTCCCGCAATTTCGAGAACTTTGTTTTGCGGGCAATGGCCGCATCAATCGACTGCTGCATAGACGCCAGAGCGGCGTCCCGATTCCCTTCCACCCAATGGACCGTAAACATGTCGTAGTGAGCGTACATGACGGCGTCGAGACAGACTGGGTCTTCGGGAAAACGTTTGGCCAAATCCAATCGCACGGCCAATCGAGCGGCGTAAAGTTCACTGGCCGCGGCCGTTTGGCCTGCGTTGAGCAGGCGTTTGCCGGCTTTGTAGGTTGTGTCGGTGGCGTTCATAGTGGCTTGGTCCTGATCGCCGTGACGTCGACCATACTCGAGACACGCAGCAGTGAGTTCCTTTGCCGCGACGAGGGCGTCGTCGATTTTTCGAGCATCAATCGATGCTATGCAAACGTTGTGAAGCGACCAGATAACGCGATGGCGATAGATATGCGAGTCAGGAAAGCGATCGGACATCTGCTGCCTCAATGCCAAGACATGCCGAAACGCAGCCAAGGCTTGGGCAGCGTCACCGGCGACGCGCCTTTTTTCTGCATTATCGTCCAACTGGTTGATCCACTGGTCGATTAATTTGATTGCCCGCTCTTCATCGAGGGTCGCATTTTTCATGACATCGATGGCCGCCTTGAAATCGTCCACAGCCGCAGTGAACTCGCCGAGGCTCAGCTTACAGTGGCCGCGATAGTGCCAAGCAGTTGCAAGCAGTTCCAAGGAGTTGTAGTAGTCGGGATGGACCTCCCTTAGCTTGGTGTCCCAGTCGATCACCACGCTGTAAGCATCACGCGCTTTGGCAAACTCACTGTCTTTCCACCAATGCTCGGCGATCCGAAAACGGCCATGTGCAATCCCAACTCGAGCCTTACCTTTTTCAGTTTCAGATTCCGCATCGTGAGCGTCGTTGACAAGCACCTCATTGAACGCGGCAATACCGCGTTCGATTTCCTCGATCGCGAGCGCGGTTTCCTTTTTCGAAAACAGCGTCAATGCCAAATCAAGATGATTCCAGCCAAGGTTGTTGCGCACGTTTGAAGCAAACTGCTCTTTCAGTGGCTTGTCGAGTAAAGATTTTCGAATGGCAATAGTCTGCCGCCGATGGTTGATTGAGTCGTCAATGCGACCGAGTTCCGACAATTGGTTGGCGGCGTCTTCGTGATATGCCGCGATCGAATTGTGATAATCGTGTGGCTTGTCGAATTCATCCAGGTGTGCTGCGCGGTACTCCGCGCACAGTAGTAGTGCCTCGATAATCTCTTCGCGCGAGCCACCCCCCAACCGCAGCGCTCGGGCTAAGTCGTTTTGAAGCAGGGCCTTTACGGTGACGACGGGCTTTGGATCGACGGCAAACTCGGACCAGCGGTCGACGTCCGCTAAGGCGAGACGACGTTGCTCAACGGCTTCGCGGAACCTTTTCTGGCGTTCGTACACGTCGGCGAGGCCGCATCGCAGCATCCGCGAGCAATTCCAAAGGATATCCCAGTCCGAATAACGGATCATGCCGGCCGCGTCGCGCTCGCGCATCGTTGCCAGCCCTTGTTGGTAGTCGGCGAGCGCCTCCGTATCGCGCCCGAGCTTACCAAGGAGATTGCCGCGATGCCAAAGTGTATATCCTCGTTTGCTAAGCACGAAACTGGCATGCATTTCAATCCGATCCGGCGGACTCCGCTCAAGCCATTCGAGTATCCGATCCAGTGCCGACAGCGCTCGCTCGTTCGAGCCCAATGCCAAGAGGGCGTCGTGCTGGAAGCCCAGGCAGTCAAGCATCAGCACAGCAGCGCTCTTCGGGTCCTTAGCAACCGGAATGAGCGATTCGGCTTGATCCACGATACGGCCCAATGCTTCCACCTGCGCCGTCAAATCTGGAAGAGGGAAAATTCGTAGCCTGTCGAACGAGAGCAAGAGCGCGGCTTCGAGGAGAAGGGGTTCTCCAGGCTGGGTAGCAAGCAAACGCTGCACAGCTTCCTCGCCTTGTTCCAAAAATCGCTTGCCCTCTTCCTTGCGGCCCAGGTTGAATGACATGTTGGCGGCATTGCGCAGCGCTAGAATTCGATAATGTCCGTACAGAGGCTCATTCCGACGTTCGAGTTCCGCGAAGAGTTTTTGCATGTGATCGAGCACCTCGGAGGCATCGTCGTAGGCGCCAAGTCGGGCCTGCATTTCAGTGACACGCCAATACCCAACTATCCGACGGTCGATCGACGCTTGATCGTCGCCGTCGAACTCCCACAACCCGTCGTAAAGACCCAAAACCCTTTTGAAGAATTGACGTTCGTTATTGGTAAGCCTGGTTGCCTTTGCGAACAGCGAACGAACTACGTCGTTGGTCATGACGTCGAGCGCTTCGCGGGCACGGCGGCCACCCTCTTCCGCCCGCTTGGCGTTGGCCTCGGCTTTAATCCGCAGTTCGTCGGCTTGCTTGCGCTGTTCTTTCTCGTCGTCGCGAGCCTTGTTAGCTGCGTGTTCGGCGATGATAGCGCGATTCATTTGCCAAAGGCTGGCCGCGAGGCCAACCAGCAGTGCAACAAACACCATCGCAGCTACCGTCACTTGCCGTCGGTTGCGGCGGAGGAACTTTTTGAATTGGTAGCTCGCACTTGGAGGGCCCGCGCTAATCGGCTCATCCGCTAGGTACCGCTTTATCTCCAAGGCGAGCTGATTGGCCGTCTCGTAGCGGCGATTGCGGTCCTTTTCCAAACACTTGAGGGCGATCCAATCGAGGTCGCCGCGAATCTTTTTGGCCAATCGCGATGGATCGAGCCCGCGCGCCGCGGCCAACGAGGGACGCGATTCGGACGAGGAAAGCCGTGTGGAGGGCTTACTCGGCTCCTCTTCACGGATGATCCGCAGCATTTCGTCTAGCGCTGCTTTGCGAATGCGCTGCGAATCGAACGGCTTGAGGCCGGTAAGTAGCTCGTACAGGATCACGCCCAATGCATAGATATCGGCGCGGGTGTCGACATCGGTTCCCGAGTAGCCCGCTTGTTCGGGCGCCATGTACTCGATCGTTCCGATCACCGCGCCGAACTGCGTGGTGAGCGTGTGTTCGGAAAAGCTTCCCGAAAGCGCCTTGGAGACGCCGAAGTCGATCACTTTGGGGATCGCCTTGCCGTCGATCATGGTCACCAGAATGTTCGCCGGCTTGAGATCGCGGTGAATGATCCCCTTTTGGTGCGCGTGCTGCACGGCCGAGCAGATTTGCACGAAGATGTCGAGGCGCTCTTCCGTGGTCAACTTCGCTTCGTCGCAGAAACGATTCAAGGGTAAGCCGTTGACTAGTTCCATCGCGAAGTAGGGCCGCCCGTCAGGCGTAATTCCCGCGTCCAGCACCCGCGCGATGTTGGGGTGGTCCATCACGGCCAGAGCTTGCCGTTCGTGCTCGAAGCGGGACAGCACGTCGCGGGAGTCCATCCCCGACTTGATGAGCTTGAGCGCCACGCGGCGTTTGACGGGCTGGTATTGTTTCGCGACCCAGACGGCCCCCATGCCTCCTTCACCTAGAATCGATTCAAGGGTATACGGTCCAATGACTTGCCCCGCCTGGCTTGCCGGCTCCAGAGCGGACGTCTCTCCCAACGGCATGGCTTGCGGCGAAAATCGCTCGATGGCGCGATTGAATTCCGTTTCAGGCATTGGCGAGTCGAGAAGGTTGCTTTCCTTATGAGCTGCCAGAAGGCGCTCGATGCGCGCGCGCAACTCCGGCCGATTCTTGCATTCGCGCTCCAGCAGCAACGGCAGCTCCGTCGGCGGCGTTCGGATTGCCAGATCGAACAACTCTTCTTCGTTCATGGTGCGCAATCTCGATGGAACTACTCAGACTTCAGGTCGGTCGCGAGCCAGGCTCGGCCATAGGCCCACCAACTATCAATGGTGCGCGGCGAGGCTTTGAGCACAACGGCGATTTCGGCAAGAGTCAGGCTACCAAAGTAACGGAGCGAAACGACTTCCGCGACTTTTGGGTTCGCGATGCGAAGGCGTTCGATGGCCTCGTACAGGAGGATCTTAGAACCGTCGACCGATTGGGTTACAGCGTCGGCCCATTCTATTCCGAGCGCTGCTCCGCTTTGTCGTTTCTGGGCATTTCGCCGACGAGCGTCGTCGAGCAGGACGCGCCGCATCGCTTCGGCCGCAGCGCCCAGAAAGTGGGACGTCGAGTGCCAACGGGGTTCGTCCGACTTGCCGACGAGTCTCAGAAACGCTTCGTGGACCAAATCGGACGGACTAAACGTCTGCGCCGCGGGTTCACTAGCGATTCGGGCGCCAGCGAGGCGACGAAGCCGCTCGTAGACCAACGGCAACATCGACGCCGCCGTGACCGGCTCGTGCCCACATTCCTCCGGCGCTGCACCTTCGCTCATCAGACACCCTCCGGTGAGACAAGCGGAATCGGCGCGGGTGGAGCGTCAGGAAACTGGAGATTCTGAATAAATACCGACTTTTTCGACGCTTTTCGAATTTCCGGCTGAATGCGCTGCGCGTTTTAGACGGCGTTTACGCACTTCTATTGGGGACATTTCGATTCCCAACGTTTATCGCCCCAGAGACGATGCCAAAAACGATGCCGGGGCAACCAAGTTTATCGAGATTGAAAATGCACAGTATTCTTATGTGGCGCTTGCAACCCATGGTTCACCTCGCCGTGTTCTCCGCTTTGGTGCTTGGGTACCTTGCATCGAGTTGCCAAGCAGGGATTGTGGTGACTGACGTTCTTACCTATACCGGCATCTGGAAGGACCAGACCCAAAGTTGGCTCTACCCTACCGTGGAGTCTTCTTTGTCTTCGCCCACGAATGGAGCGAGCATCGTCGCGACGGCTTCGCTACCGAACGAAACCAATGTTGCCATCACGTCGGTGCAATACACCGAGGTCGGCTCGCAACTGATCGTCGACGTTCTGTTTGAGCAGGCGATTTCCGGCAGAGAGAATTCCGAAGGCTACGCGTACGTCTATGTCGTCGTAGAGGCCGACCAGAACCTGCAGTACGGTATCTCCGGAAATTATGCCGTGAACGGGCCAGGCGCGCCGTACTTGGCAATTGGATTGGAAGCGATTAACACCTTAGGCCCTGGGGTCGCATACCCGTTCCAGCTCATCAGAGAAAGTCGATCGACAGCTAATGATGCGTTTTCCGTCACCGGACCTCATCTCGGGGACTTCGATAACTACCTAAGCGGCAGCCCATCGGGCACGATCTCTTTGTTTGACGGTCACCCGATACAGGTTGTAGCCGCGGCGCTGGTTTATGTTCACTCCTATGCCGACAGCGACCCGTCGTCGGCGACTGGCTCGCTGCGATTCGTTTTCGAACCAGCTAGCGCCCCCGTTCCCGAACCTACTTCCATGATTGCCATGGGGATGGGTTTCACAGGACTGGCGATCGCTCTCCGGCGCCGCTGTCGACCTGGTACTAGGAGTCAACTCGGGTCCTAGGAATGTACCAGCACACGCTTCCTGTCGAACTGCTTCAACGCGGCCGGCGCCTGAAGGAAGTCCGTCGACAGCCCTTTCCGTGATTGGCAATCGCCGTCGGCCATTAGGAATTTCCTTCCCTGGTCTTGCCTCTGGTCTCCCTGAACCTGGCAAGATCGTCTCGAATCGGCGTTAGGGCACTTCGGACTTCGCCGATGGTTCTTAAGGAACCGAGTCGCTCTATTCCCAATTGGAGGAGTGCTACACCAATGGTGTGGCAGCGCGTAATGCCTGTTTCGTTGGAATCGGTCAGCAACGCGTCCTCGTTTCTAACCGCGTTTAAGAACGAGATGATATCGTCAACTCGTCGGAGCTCCCCATCTTGCCGAGTTTGGACGTCCTTGTGTGTCATAATGCTCACATAAAAGAGGATGTACTCGATTTTTCCAGTCGACGAAGCATCGCTGCTTTCCAAGAACGTTCGGCGCGCCTCAGCACACGCTTGGAACGTGCAGTTCGCCAGGCTCAGGTTGTCGCACGGCGCGTGCCAATGAGGCGGACCATATCCAGCTTCGACTTTGACACGGCAGTCACGGGAAAACGGGGCCGAATTGTCACGAGCAGTTCGCGTGTGAGGAAAGACCTTTTCCACAGCGGAAAATCTTCTTCCGCGCCACCATGAACGGAAGGCACTCGGTGGTGTGCGGAGAAACCTCCAGTGCCGCGGTCGCCTCGGGTTTAGTGAGCCGAAGTGGCGAAGCGTCCGGCCTGGTCGAAGACCCTCTCGCCGGAGAAGCGAGATCGAGAACTCGAAAGCGTCACCAAGTTGCAAGAAGGCGCGCGTTTCTCGATAAAAAAGAGATCGCTAGAGCGAACGCTTAAAACTTCTCGGATACTTCGCTGGGCAATTCGGCAGGTGCGTGGACGCAGTCATGCCGGAGCCGGCGCTGGTAAGGTGAGCAGTGTTTCCTCGTCGCGCTGCCAAAGTAGATGACGAAAATGCAGCCAGAAGAAATAAATAAAGGTAGCTTTGAGTTGGCAACGGGCCGCGCGGGCAGCGTGCTCGCGCACGAATAATCCATTTCTCCGGAACTCTTGGCAGCAGTCAGGCGCGGACGTGATGGCGAGGCGGCGGGTTGGCCGCAGCGCTTAGCGATGGCACCAAAGCAGTGCCAACTATACTGGCAAATAAGAGAAACAAGGCATCGCGGCCCCTGGGGCGAAATGGGGAGCGGTGCCGGGCAGTGGCAAAATTGGCGCAGTGGCGACTCGGGGCAGAATCTAGATGAACTCGCAAGATCCAAAGAAGTTGGCACGATCGAATCGTTCTTCCAAGAAGGCCAACCGGCGAGCCTTTCGCGCGCAGCTGTCGTTTGAGCGGTTGGAAGACCGGACGGTCTTCGCCGTGAACACCGTTTCCTTCAGCCTCGCGACCCAATCAGTGAGCGAAAATGGGACGGTCACGGTGAGCATCGAGCGGACCGGCGACACCACCGACGCCTTGATCGTACCCCTCACGTTTAGTGGCACCGCGACTAAAGGGCTCGACTACACAACGGCGATCACTTCGTCGGTGACCATCGCCGCCGGCGAAGACAATGTCACGTTTTCGTTGCCGCTTTCGAACGACGCGCTCGTGGAGTGGGACGAAACGATCGTCTTGACGATCGGCAGTTCGGCCGACTTTGACCTGGGGACCAACGACGAGCAGGTGGTGACGATTGTCGATAACGATATCAACCTGGCCCCTACGTTTACCAAGGGGCCCGATCAGGTCGTCAACGGCACCTCGACGCCCGTTGTGGTGAACAACTGGGCCACCAACATTTCGCCAGGCTCCGCGAACGAAACGAATCAAACGCTCCACTTTGTGGTCACGGCCCGCGATCCGAGTTTGTTCCTCGTGCAGCCGGCCATTGACGCCAGTGGAAAGCTGACCTTCACCCCCAAGGCAGGCTTCACGGGCAAGGTCGCCATCGACGTAGAACTGAAAGACGATGGCGGGACGGCCCACGGCGGCTCCGACACTTCGACGAAGCAAACGTTTTTTGTTGGAACGGCGTCCGCGATCAACAATGCCACACCGGTGAACAAGGTTCCCAAAAACGTCTTTATCGACGCGGGTGGGACCGCCACCTTCAACTCTGGTACGTCGCTGGAAGTATCGATCTCCGACGCTGATGCCGGTAACGAGAGTGTTCGCATCACTTTGGTGGCCACGCAAGGGACGCTCACGCTTAAGCAAACCACCGGGCTCACGTTCATCAATGGCGACGGCACCGACGACACCACGATGGCCCTGACCGGCACCGTCTCCGCGATCAACGCCGCTCTGAATGGATTGAAATTCAAGGCCAACAGCGGCTTCACGGGTGTGGCCTCGATCTCGGTGCTTACCAACGATTTAGGGAATTTGGGATCGGGCGGTGAGAAATCAGACAGCGATACGATCACGGTTAGCGTTGGTGCGAGCTCGATGTCGGGCACTGTGTTTCTCGACCCCAACGGCAACAACACACAAGACAGCGGCGAACCAGGCATTCCTAATGTGAAGGTCACTATTAAGGGGACCGGAACCGACAACAGTTCGTTCACGCGGACGACCACGACCGATGCCTCGGGCAACTATTCGTTCACCGAATTACCCCCCGGCACCTACCGCGTGACGGTTGCAACGGTTCAGAATCTCAAAAGCTTCTTTAACACCAGCGGCGGCTCGACCGGCACCACGGTGACGATTGGTACCTCGGTAGCTCCCACGCCTGCGAAGTTTGTTTCGAAGGGAGTTTCGTCGGAGGTCTTCGGGCAGTTCTTTTTCTTAGCTTCGCGGGGGACGCCGAGCGAATTCTTCAGCCGGATCGCCGCGGGGGCGAGCTCGGGATCGACGCTTCGCGCCATCGCAACGCCGGCGGGCATGTCTACTCACAGCGGCGAGGCGATTTCTTCGGTATCGGTCAACGACGTGCGACTGGCCGCCATCGCCGTTTGGAAAGCGGCGGGGATCGACGCGACCCAGGAAGCCAAGCTGCGAGCGACCCAAATCGACATCACCGATTTGCCAGGCGACGTATTGGGTCTGGCCCAAGATGGCAAGATTTGGCTCGACGTCACGGCCTCGGGCCTAGGATGGTTTGTTGATCCGACGCCGGACAGTAACGAAGAATTCACCGGCAACGAGTCGGGCGAACTGGTCGCCAGTGGATCGGAAGCGCAAGCGATCGACTTGCTAACGGTGTTGGTCCACGAGATGGGACATATTCTCGGATTGTCCGACGACGCCGTGGCCAACGCCAACGGCGTGATGGCCGAATTCCTGGGCGGGGGGACGCGTCGCATACCGGCCAGCGCGGCCGATCGCTTCTTTAGCCGCCTCGTGTCTTAGTAGTTGTACGTGAGCCCCACATTGACGCCCTGCGCCCAGTAGCCCACTTCTTTGCCCGGGAACGTGGGGCGTTGCTGTCCGACAACTGGGTTGGGGGGCGTCGGCAAGTTGATCGAACGGTCGATCAAATCGCCCGCGCGGTACGTGCCTGAGAGGCCGATGAGGGTGTAGCCAATCGAGTAGCTCAGTTTTTCTTGCGGTTCGAAGTTCAGCCGGACGCTTAGTTCGGGCAGCACGGCGAACGCACTACCGCCGAAATCGCCAATGTTCGACGGCCGTGCCAGCAGGCCGCCGTTGGTCGTGACGGGGTTGGCGTTGGGTTCGGTGACCGTGGTTTGCCCACGAATATTCACAGACCGACGGACGCCGCCAATGGCGACGCGGGTGGTTACTTCGAGGATGGCGCACCGGATCGGGCGCTGCCAAATCAAACCGAAGTCCGCACCGTGAAAGGTGTTGTAAACGCGGAACGATTCGGTGACGCTGGTCACGGTGTTGATTGGTGCGACGAGTGGATTTTCGATGGCGGTTTGCGAAGTGGCGAACGATATGTTTTCGCGCAAGCGACCAAGGCGATAGCCGGTGATGAAGTCGACCATGACTGCGCGCGAGCAGAAATTCTCGTCGGTTTGGATGGGCGTTCGGAGAAAGAGTCCCCCGGCTTGGAAGACGCTTTCGGACCGGATCGAGATATTGCCTGAGACATCGTCGTTCGCGCCGCCGCCACTGAAGGCGAGGACGCTGGCGTCTTCGTGGTTCACACTTGGCGCGACATTGAAAAAGGGACGAGCCAGAATCGGATTGCCGCTCGACGTGCTATCAAAACTAGTGCTGGCCTTGCCGCCGTACAGGTAATCCCCTTCGATCGCCAAAGTGGGACTAAGGCAAAAACCCATCACCGTGCGAATGCCCGAGTGGGCTCGGTCATTGATCTTGCCATCGCCAAACAGAACGCTGGTATTCGGCGTGCCGAGCACCCCCGCATTGCTGAATGTCGGACTACCACTGGTCGTACTCACCAGCGCCGGCACCTGGTCGCCACGCGAGTACCAGAGCAGGTATTCGACGCGGGCGTAAAAATCGTCGATGAGGCGATGGCGATTGCGTTCGCCAAAAAAATAGTCATTACCGCACGCATAATCACCATACGAATCGCCACCGTATTCGAACGCGAAGTCGTCGTAAACTTCGGCGTCGGGGATGATCTTTTCGCGCGGCGACGACGTATCCGGTTTGACATTCGGCGTCGGTTTCGCAGGCGCGGGGCTAGTCAGTACGCTTTCCGGCTGCGTTCGCTTTTTCTTGGCAGGAGCAGGCGCCACGAGTTCTTCGGTCTCGTCGATCCCGTCGAGTTGTGGTTCTTCATCGGCCGTTTCGGATTCCTCAACGGGTTCGTCGTAGGCGGCGAATTCGACGAAGGGCTGGGCAGCTGCTTTTTCGGGCGCCGACTTGACGGCAGGAGTGGGCTTCGCGGCCGGAGCGGGCTTGGCTTCGATGACCAGGCGGAACGGGTTCACCGGGGGTGAATCCCCAGACGACTGCGCGAAGGAGCGCGTCGCCACGCAAAGGGAAAGGATCGCGAGGGTGTTAGCCAAGATTCTCTTCATGGACAATCGATCGCCTTCGGACGTCGCCTCGTAGTCCCTGTGCGAGCATAGCCGTCAGTGCTAGTGCCGCGCAGTCGTATACTGTCGCCGTATTCCGAATAGGCTACCGCGAACCCGCAACCCGGCATTTACCATTTCTTGCAACCGGCAAAGTTCGCCAAGGCAGCCCGGCCTAATGCGTGCTTTCGCAAGCTGCGCAAGTTACCTAGAGGGGAACTGGTGAGTGATGATCACCGAGGAATCGCGTTCCAGCGTCTCAAGCGATGATCTTATGCGCCACGTGGCCGTGAACGTCTGTCAGGCGAAAGTCACGGCCTGCGAAGCGATAGGTCAATCGTTCGTGATCGAGCCCCAGAAGATGAAGGATCGTGGCATGCAAATCGTGAACGTGCATCCGATCCTCCACGGCATGCCATCCCAGATCGTCGGTGGCTCCGTAGGTCATCCCGTCTCGAACGCCTCCTCCGGCCAACCACATGGTGAAACCGAAGGGATGATGATCTCGTCCATCCTTACCCTCGGCCGTGGGCGTGCGGCCGAACTCGCCGCCCCAAATCACGAGCGTGTCGTCGAGCAAGCCGCGAGTCTTCAGATCGGACAATAGCCCAGCGATGGGGCGATCGGTCGCTAGCGCGTTCTTTTCGTGTCCCGTCTTAAGTCCACCGTGTTGATCCCACGGTTGAAAGCCATCCGTTGTGTGATAGAGCTGGACAAACCGAACGCCGCGCTCGACCAAGCGCCTTGCCAGCAGGCATTGCTTGCCGAAGATTTCCGTTTCGGGTCGATCCAATCCATAGCTCTGATGCGTTGCCGCTGATTCGCGAGCCAGGTCGAACGCCTCCGGCGCTTCGGTCTGCATCCGAAATGCCAGCTCGAACGATGCCATCCGCGCCGTCAGTCGGTCGTCGTCGCCCCGCTTTTCGCGATGAAGGTCATTTAAACTCGCCAGCGCATCCAACTCTCGCCGTTGCCGCTCTTTCGTCGTTTCGGAACGAAGGTTGCGCAGAGGCTCGGCGAGATTGGTCACGAACGTTCCTTGGTAGGTCGCGGGCAAAAAGCTCGATCCGTACTGACGCGCCCCCTCGATCAATGGCCCAGGGCCAATCGCGATGAACCCGGACAAGTTTTGATTCTCCGTCCCCAGGCCGTAGGTGATCCATGATCCCATGCTGGGACGCGACAAAACCCGCTCGCCTGTATGCATCAGCAGGCATCCGCCTGGATGGTTGGGATCGTCCGTCACCATCGAGCGAAGGACGCAAAGATCGTCGGCCAACTTTGCCGTATGGGGAAACAGTTCGCTTACCTCGATGCCCGATTGCCCGTGCCTGGCGAACTTCCAAGGAGAGGCCAGAAGATTGCGCTGCTGTCCCAGATAAAGTTGCGGCGACGGCTTCCCATCGTTGATGGTCAGGCGCGGTTTCGGATCGAATGTATCGACGTGCGAAGGACCACCGGGCATAAACAGAAAGATCACCCGCTTCGCTCGCGCGGGAAAATGACCGGTTCGCGGCGCAAGCGGAGCAGGCGAACTTGGATCGAGTGTTGCCTGCTTGCCGATTTCGCCGGCACACGACTCTTCTGCAGCGATCGCCGAGAAGGCCAAGGCGGCGAATCCAGCACCGCCACGCTCCAACAAGATCCGGCGGCTCAGCTTAGTCGACATGAATGAACTCGTTGGAACAAAACAGGACGCGGCAGTATCGAACCCAAGGATTGGCTACGGTGTTGTCGTCAATCAATTGCAAACCGATCTCGATCTCACGATCTGTGGCCGGCCGAGCAAACAAGATTTCGTAGAGCTTCCGGATGCGGTTGGCGCTCGTTCCATCAGAGGCTTCTCGCAATCCGCGGTCGGCCAGCGCAGTCGCCGCCTGATCGAGCCAGGCGTCGTTCATAAAGAAGAGTGCCTGCGGCGCTACGGTCGACTGATT
The DNA here is from genome assembly GCA_964636985.1 of uncultured Pirellulaceae bacterium. Classification (GTDB taxonomy): domain Bacteria; phylum Planctomycetota; class Planctomycetia; order Pirellulales; family Pirellulaceae; genus CAZWSX01. The sequence goes on from CAZWSX010000004.1 coordinate 332,361, forward strand.
GCGACGTTCAATAATCCCGCCGCCGCTCGATCCATCGAACAGCGAAGCGAAGTCGGCCGCTTTGGCGCCCGTGCGAACCGACATCAAGTAGAGCGTACGCCGCGACACTGCGACGTCGAGAAAGCCTGGCCCGCCGGAGTTACTGCTCAAGATACCCGAGGTGGCCAGCAGCGAATCGCGAATTTCCTCCGCATCAAGACGGCGGCGCGGCATCCGCGACAAGAATCGATTCTCCGGATCGCGACTCGACGAAGGCGAGAGGCTGCTCTGTTGGTAGGTGCTCGACAGCAAGATTTCTCGATGCAGATCTTTGATCGACCAGCCCGCGTCAACCAATCGCTTAGCCAAATAGTCGAGCAACTCAGGGTGGCTGGGCAACTCGCCACGAACACCAAAATTGGTCGACGTGCGGACCAGCCCCTGGCCAAAATGATGCTGCCAAATGCGGTTGACGATCACGCGGGCTGTCAGCGGATGATCAGCACGCGTCAGCCACTGCGCCAGTTCCAACCGGCCGCTCCCTTTTTCGATGGCCACAGGTTCACCACCAAAGGCTGCGGGAACGCCCCGTGGGACGACCTTGCCGAGTCTCTTGGGATTTCCGCGAATGAACACGGGAGCGTCGTGGAACCCTTCGTGCCGCGTTCCCGGCGGACCACCGTCAAGGACTGTAATCGTTCGCGGGATCTCAACTGCCGGCTTGCTTTTGAGCTGTTCCAGTTCGAGCCGTTCCGCCGAGAGCTGTTCTCTCCTCGCAGGCGGTAACGATTCCCATCGCTTGTCGGAGGCAACCCAATACGGTCCCCGCGACGACAAGAGCTCCGAGAAGAGGTCACGAACTTCCTCGCGCGGACCGGTTGCCTCGGATTGTGATGCGACGGCTTCGTCACGAGAGACCATCCAGTGCGATCGGATCTCGTCTTCGACACGAAGCCTTGTCGGTTCGTCGAGGACTGCGGAAAAGACGCGGATCTCTGCCAGATCGCCGACGAATCGCAATCCCTGCGAGGACCCCGGACCGCCAATCTGCAGCGCCGTGATCGCTGGATCGGCGGATGCGGAATCGATCGCTGCGTTGGACCCTACCAGTGCGCCGTTGCGATAAAGAGTCGTCCCGCCGGCTCCCCAGCTCAGAGTTACCAATTGCCAATCGAGGTTCCCGTCGCCCGAGACGATATCGCCGCTGGCGCCGTTTCGCCGAATGATGGCATGCAATCCTCCGCCTTCGCGCATCATCAGGCCAACGCCGTGCTGCCCGACGGCGGCATCTTCCCATCCCACCAGGCGCGTTCCATGGGCATTCGATGCGGGCCGAAAGAATGCGACAAACGTTCCGCTGGGTGGCATTGCCTGAGGCAGCCGCAGCGCCACTTTGCCGTCGTAGCGCATGACGCGTTGTGAGCATCCTGGCAAGTCGACCGAGTCGAGCTTCGGCCCCGTCGATTTCTCATCGGGAGCAGCGTCTTCCGCAATCAAGGTGCGGCTTGGCCATCGTTTCACGCACTGATTATCGTCCGTTTCGATGTAGGAATCATCGGATCGAAGTCGTACGGTTTCCGAATCCGCCAGCGATCTCGCTACGGCGTCGGTAGCAATCAAGTCGCGGCGACTGTTCGCAACACTCGTCAACTCATTAGCCAGCTTCGCCGCGGCTGCCGTTGTCTCATTCTTCTGCTCGTCGAAATTCGTCGAGGCTCGCAGCAGCGGTGCCAAAACGGGACGCGATTGATTCTGCTTCAAAAACGCTTGCCATCGCGTGAGTTCTCCCGCGTCGACTCCCGACTCCTTGGCGAATGATTCCAACGGCGGTGGATTAGGGCCTTGAGAACGGTGGTAATACTCGATTGCCGTCGGAAGGACTCGCGCGATCGCGTCCCCTAGTTGCCGTTGCATTTGGGTGAAAAAGACGCGATCGGTGGCTGTTTGCACTCGTGGGATCAGGTGTGCGATTCGATTTTTGTCTCGTTCGGTTTCCGCCTCAATCTCTCGTAGCTTTTGGGCTGGCAACAACGGCGCACGGACCAGCGGCGTATTGCCGGCGACTGGTCCAGGAATGAGCCGCGAGCTGAAGAAGATGCCCGCTAACGCGTAATAGTCCTCCGTCGAGATCGGATCGAACTTGTGATCGTGGCAACGAGCGCAGGCGACCGTTAGTCCCAGAAAGGCTCGCCCGACGACGTCGATTTGATCGTTGACGTAGTCGGCAATCATTTGGTCTTTGTCGACGTCGCCTGGCACAAAGTCGGCGAGAGCCAACATCCCGGTCGCCACCAAACCGTCAACGTCGATTTGCGAGTCATCGGAGGGCTGTAGCAAATCGCCCGCGATCTGCTGCCTGACGAACTGGTCGTAAGGGAGGTCGCTATTGAACGCCTTGACCACCCAATCACGGTATCGCCAGGCTTCGCGAAAATCGCTTTCGGCCGGTAGCTGGATTAAATCTCGCGCGTCGGCGTACCGCACGACGTCAAGCCAATGCCGTCCCCATCGCTCGCCATAGAGTGGAGAAGCCAATAATCGTTCAACAACGTTGGCGTAGGCCGTGGGAGACGAATCCTTTAGGAACTGTGCCACTTGCTCAGGCGTCGGCGGCAGTCCGGTGAGGTCGAACGTTGCCCGTCGAATCAAAGTTTGTTTGTCCGCCGGTTCAGTTGGCGCGAGACCGTTTTTCTCCATGGCTGCGAGCAGGAAGTGGTCGATCGACGTGTTCGGCCAGTTACGATTTCGCACCTCCGGCGGCGATACATCGCGCACCGGCTTGAGCGACCAAAGTTCTCGATGAAGGACAGAAGTCGCATTCTTCGAGCCTGCTGTGGTGCCGGGGATTTCATCGGGCCAAACGGCCCCATTCTTGACCCACCGCACGAGCGTCGCAATTTGCGCCTCGGACAGCTTGCCATCGGGCGGCATCTTAAGCTCGCCTTGGTATCCGATGGCTTGGATCAACAGGCTCTTCTCAGGCTCACCCGGAACAATGGCCGGCCCGTTGTCACCACCACTTAAGATTTCGTCGCGATGCGTGAGCTTAAGGCCTCCATTTTGTTCCTTGAGGCCGTGACAACCTTGGCACTTTTCGACCAGCAAGGGACGTACGCATGTTTCGAATTCGTCGTCCGATGCGCATGCATGCTTCCCGTTCGTCTTGATGACAAACAACAGCGCGATGCATAGTGCGAACCATCGAGCCGACATGCTTTGAGTACCGAACACACGGAAAAGCTAAAAACGAATGGACGCTCGCCGCCATTTTCGATTGGCGCGAGAATCAGAGCAACAGCTTGTTATCTCAGATACGGCCTTTCTTAGGTAGAAATGCAAGTCAGCTGAGGCTATTTTGTTCATGAGATCGCGTTAACTCGCGATTCTCCCGCTCGGTAACACTCTCCACATGGCTTTTTCACGGAAGTGAACGCATGCCAAAGCGAATGTCTCGTCGAAACTTTGTTGCGGCTGCGGCCGCAGTGGGAATTGGCGTCCCCACCATCATTTCGTCGCGCGTTTGGGCAGGACAGTCGCCAAACAGTCGGCTATCGTTTGCCTGCATTGGCATGGGAGGCCAGATGCGAGGCTATTTGATCCCTGAGCTGACCAAGCTCGATCAGCAAATCGTGGCGATTTGCGATGTCGATAAGCGGCAACGCGACAGCGCGCTACAAGTCAAAGGATTGAGCGAGGCCAGGGCGTATCACGACTACCGCGAACTCCTCGACAAGGAGTCGGGCGTCGATGCCGTTATCATCGCGACGCCCGACCACTGGCATGTTCCGATTTGCGAAGCGGCCCTGAAAGCCGGCAAGCATGTCTACTGCGAGAAGCCGCTGGCGCACTCCGTCGCCGAGTGCCGCGACTTGCAGGCACTGGCCGAGAGCCATCCCAAGCTGGCGACCCAAACCGGCAACCAAGGCTGCTCGACCGAGGGATTTCGGCGCAGCTTTGAGGTAATTCAATCCGGTGTACTAGGCGAGATCACCGAAGTTCACGTGTGGCATCCCGCGCACAGCTGGCCTAACGGTGTGGATCGTCCCACGACCAGCGATGCCGTTCCCGAAGGGCTCGACTGGGACTTCTGGCTAGGATCGGCGCCGAAGCGCCCGTACTGCAATGGGATCTATCATCCCGGGAAGTGGCGAGGGTGGTACGATTTCGGCGGCGGCTCACTCGCGGACTTTTGTTGCCATGGCTTTCAGCTGGCGTACCGGGCGCTCGAACTCGACGCGCCAGTGCGTATCGAAGCTACTGGCGACGATCTGGGCCATGAGTCTTTCCCCACGCGTTGCACGGTGACGTTCGAATTTGCGCCGAAAGGAAAGCGCGGAGCGGTGAAGTTGTACTTCTACTCGGGAGAGAACAACCTTCCGCCTGACAACGTGACGCTGGGGCCGGTCGGCACAACGGGTTGCTTGATTGTCGGCAGCGAAGGAACTCTCTCGGCGGGACTTTGGAACACCGACTGCAATATTCGTTTGAAAGGCGACAAGGAATTCAAAGGCGCCGACCAGCCTGCGATTATCAAGGTGGCAAGAACGCAACCTCGGATCGACACCGAGGTACTCAAGTGGGACCCTAAGCGGGCGGCCAAAGGCGAACGGCCACGCTGGAGCGCGGTGAACAATTCGCACATGTTCGAGTGGGTTCTGGCGTGCGCCGGCGACGCCAAGTCGTATTCACCCTTCGAGGTCGGAGCTAAGATCACCGAGGTCGGAATGCTCGGCGTGCTGGCACTGCGCATGCAAAAGCCAATCGTATGGGACGCAGCAAAACGCCAAGCGGTCGGGCTCCCCGAAGCCGATGCGATCATTGACCCAACGCCTGCAACCAAGGCTTACTTGCCCGGGTAGCATTGTCCGAACCACTTTACTTTCTTCCTTTGAGGATGCACCCGTGAGATTGAATGCCAATCTGATGACAATCGCGGCTTTTGCTGCTTTCGCCTGGATGTCCGCGATCGCGCCGGCGATTGCTGAAGTCAAAACGCATGGCCTGTTCACCGACAACATGATTCTGCAGCGCGATCGAAAGGTTTCGGTGTGGGGCACCAGCGACAAACCCGATCCCGTCACGGTGAAGTTCGCCGATCAATCGGTAACGGCTACGCCGAAAGAGGGCAAATGGAAAGTAGAGCTGGCCCCGCTTAAGGCGAGTGCGGCTCCAAAAGATCTCGTGGTGACGCAAGGCGGCCAAACGCTGACGAAAAAGAACGTCGTGGTCGGCGATGTTTGGCTCTGCGGCGGGCAATCCAACATGCAATGGGAAGTGCATCAGTCGGCCGGTGCCGACGAGGCGATTGCTGCCGGGAAAAATCCGAACATTCGCCTGTATACCGTGTCGCGGGAAGGTGCTCCGGCGCCGCGGTCAGAAGTGAATGGCAGTGGGTGGTCGGAAGCCACGCCCGACACGGTCAAGACCTTCTCGGCCGTTGGCTACTATTTTGGCCGCGACCTGCAAAAAGCAGTCGACGTCCCCATCGGGCTGATCAGCAGCAACATCGGCGGGACGACTGCCGAACGCTGGATGAGCAAAGAGGCGATCGACGGCAACCCCGAAATCAAAGACATGACGCCGACGCAAGGGCGTAACGATCTTTACAACGCCATGATCGCGCCGCTCGCTCCATTCGGCGTCAAGGGCGCGATTTGGTACCAAGGCGAATCGAATGCCGATCGTCCGCACAACTATCGCCATGTCCTGGCCGCGATGATCAAGAGCTGGCGCGACACTTTCGGCCAAGGCGATCTTCCCTTTTTCATCGTCGAACTCGCACCTTTCACGCCCATCGTGAAAGAGCCCGTCGATCAAGAATGGGCCACCGTGCGCGAATCGATGCAATGGATCGCCAACAAGGTGCCGAATGTCGACACCGTTTCGATCGTCGACGTGGGAGACGAAGCGGATATTCATCCGCAAAAGAAGCAACCCGTCGGCGCTCGTCTGGCAATTGCCGCGCGAGCAATGGCCTACGGAGAGAAAATCACTCCGGCCGGGCCTGAATTCGCGGACGCGAGCTTCAAAGATGGGAAAGCCGTCATTCGTTTTAAGAATGTCGGCGGCGGATTGGTGACAAAGGATGGCGAACTCAAAGGCTTCACGATCGCCGGGGAAGATAAAAAGTTCTACAACGCCAAGGCCAAGATTGTCGGCGACACAGTTGAGGTCACCTGCGACAAAGTTTCGAAGCCCGCGGCCGTGCGGTTCGGCTGGGCCAACTATCCAGTCGTGAATCTTTGGAACAAGGATGGGTTGCCTGCTTCGACTTTTCGCACCGATGATTGGCCCGTATTAAAGCAAGATGCCAAATAGGTTTGGCGCTTGCATGTTGAGAGGCGCCCCCGTTGGACTGGCTGACGGGGGCACCAGAGAACGAACGAGATTGTAATGGGGGATGCTACGACGAAAGAAGAATACCATGCCTAGCCAAAGCTGGAGATGAGCCATCGTTAGGGCCAAGCAGAAACGGACCCATTGAAATCTAAGCAGAATGCCCCGAAGACCGGAATCGACGTGCGGCCGAAAGAAACCAGGTGCAGCTGGCTTGGGTGGCCGGTCGCGAATTATTGGCTGATCTGCGTGAGCGCGTTTTGCAGAGGCTGGCTGGAGATGTGCACAAAGCCGTGGAAAGGGTGTTCTAATTCAAGGATCAGGAACACGGCGCTGGAAACGACCAGGCTCCCCAGCAGCAGCACTCCAAACGAGGTGGCGCGACGCGGCGCAAAGAGTCCGAAGCTTGCGAAGGTGATGGCCAGCCATAGAACCATCAGGACGAGGAACACCATCGGAATCGAAGAGCTGCGCTGCGCGACCAATCGCCAACGCATCTGAGCCGTTTCGTGGATGATTTTTAGCGCATGCGCTTGTGTTGTCCGCTCTGCTTCATTTTTTGGCTCGAGGGCGAGGATGCGATCGTACACCTCGTCGTATTTGCCGCTGTCCTCAGCGCCAGAAGGATTCGTCGACGGCAGGGTCTTCGACGGGGACGGCTCTTCTGGCCACATCCGTGCGATCATCTCGCGGACCGACGTGCGAAGTTCCGCCCGCGCTTCCTGTGTTCCTGGTCCATAGTGGGCTAGCGAGCGATCGAGCACAACAATACTCGCCGCCAGGTGCGATACTCCATCGCGTTGGCTGTCGTACGAACTCTTCGCCGACGCTACCAACAAGCCGAGAACCATGCCGGTCATGGTGCCGATGATCCCTACGACCGAATGCACAAGGTGCTTGGTCTCCAGATCGAGTTGCTCCTTGGGAAAGCGGGTCCGCAGGAACGCCCCGAGCAGCGCGCTCCCGAATATGAACAACAAGACCAGGAGGCTAGTCCCCAACGGACCCATGGACGTTCCTTCGCTTCATCTATCTAGGCGAGTTGCTTGGACGGCTTGGAGCGATCGAAATCATTTCACTTCGACCACGACCTTCTTGATCTTGCCGGTGAAGGCATTGTTTCCTTCCTTGTAGTCTTCGGTGACGGGGGTCGCTTCATCGACGCCAACATCGGCCGTTTCATCGGCGGAGAAAATGTTGGGTTGGGTCCGCGGGAGCTTTCCTTCGCCTGCCTTTTTGCCGTTCACCAACAGAGTGCCCGTTCCCCCTTTGCCCAGGCCTCCACCTTCGTAGGCAAAGTCGAACTGTAGCGTCACTTTGCCAGCGGGCAACGGATCGTCCCCTTTGATCGAAAAGTATTGCAGACCGAGATAGTTGTAGGTGTAGACCGGCTTACCTTCCTGCACCCACAGGCTCCACCCGCCGAAGCGGCCGGCCTGGGCGAGAATCACGCCACTCGCAGCCTTCTCGGCGAGTTCCAACTCTGCCGTAATCGAGTGCGATTTGTTCTTGATGTTGATAAAGACGTTTTCGCTCATTCCCTTCATTCCCGGGAAAAGCGTCAGCGACTTGCGCCCTTCCATCAGTTCCGGACGGCCCACCAGGTCGGCGTTGGTCCTTTCCAGAACGCGGTCATCCAATGGCAGCACCTGGTACTTGACGGCCTCTTCAAGAAAAAGATCCTGCAACTCCTTCAGTTTGGCCGGGTCTTTTTGAGCGAGATTCGTCGAGCAACTAAAGTCGGTCCGCGTATCGTAAAGCTCCCAGACGTCCTTCTCGAGCGTTGTCTTAGGTAAGAATTCCCAGGCGGCACGATGCACCGTTCCTGCCAGCCACCCATCGTGATAGATGGCGCGGTTTCCAAAGATTTCGAAGTACTGGGTGGTGTGCTTGGTCGTCGCCTTGGGGTCGTCGAAGGTGTATTTCATCGAAACGCCCTCGATGGGAGCTTGCTGAATTCCATCGACCGACTTCGGCTCGGGCAGGCCCGCGGATTCCAGAATCGTCGGCGCGATGTCGATGACGTGGTGGAACTGGGTGCGGACTCCATTCTTGGCTTTGATCCCCTTCGGCCAGTGAATCACCATGCCATTGCGCGTGCCGCCGAATTCGGAAGCAACCTGCTTGGTCCAGGCAAAGGGAGCATCCCCCGCAACTGCCCACCCCGCGGCCATGTGCGGATACGACAGAGGTCCGCCAAGGTCGTCGTACCGCTTAAGAATGTCTTCGACCGTTTCATGAACGCCATTGAAATAGGTCGACTCGTTGAACAGCCCGTTCATACCTCCTTCGGCGCTGGTGCCGTTATCGCCAACGATGTAAAAGACGAGCGTGTTTTCCAGCTGTCCCGTTTCCGCAACGGCATCGACAAGGCGGCCGATTTCGAAGTCGGCGTAAGCGCCGAAGCCGGCGTAAATCTCCATCTGATGCGCAAACAACTTCCGCTCGTCCTCAGAGAGCGTCTCCCAGTCCTTGATTGCCGGCGGTTTAGGGGCGAGTTTCGTGCCGGCTGGAACCACACCGAGTTTGATTTGGCGAGCCAGCGTCTCCTCGCGGAGCTTGTCCCAACCTTGATCGAACTTCCCCTTGTATTTGGCGATCCATTCCTTCGGCACGTGATGCGGAGCGTGCGTCGCGCCGGGCGAAAAGTACAGAAAAAACGGCTTGTCAGGCGTGAGCGACTTTTCAAACCTCATCCAGGCGATTGCCTGTTCGGTCATATCGGTCATGAAGTGATAATCAGGCGTCTTAGGCAGCTCGACCGGAGTCAGGCCGTCATAGAGCATGGGCGCCCATTGGTTCGTCTCGCCGCCGATGAAACCGTAGAACTTGTCAAAGCCGGAACGCGTGGGCCAGCGATCGGTGGGGCCAGAAGGGCTGACCTCCCATGCCGCCGTTTCGTGGCTCTTGCCAAACGCACCCGTGCTGTAGCCATTGAGGCGCAGCGTCTGAGCAAGCGGCGCAATGTTGTTGGGCCGCTGACCGGTCTGCCCTGGAAAGGCTGTGGCGGTTTCCGTGACGGACCCCATGTTGCACATGTGGTGATTTCGTCCGGTCAAAAGTGCGGCGCGTGTTGGCGAACAAAGCGCCGTGGTGTGAAAGTGGTTGTAGCGCAGTCCACCACCAGCGAGGCGATCCAAGGTGGGCATGCTAATGGGACCGCCGAAGGCGCTCGACATCCCAAAGCCCATGTCGTCGACCAAAATCACCAGCACATTAGGGGCATCGGTAGGAGCTTTGACTTGAAACCGGGCCGGCGGTTTCGCAGTTCGAGCGTCCAGAATGGTCGAGTGTGGAATCTGGGGCTCAGGGATCGGCAATACCGTCCGATCCAGCTCTGCTGCCTGCGCCAATGCGAATCGCCATGTACAGCAAATCACAATGACAAGTACAGCCCACGAATGTTGACGCACTGCAATTCTCCTTAATGGTGGTGAGGTTTGTTTTCTTGGCTGAGCTGGATGTGAAGGTGGCGATCAAGTCGCCGATTTTATTGCTGCGGCTCTTCAAGTCGAACCAGATTCATCTGCTGCGTCTGGCCATCTTCGAGGTGGATCAAGATCGGTGCGGCATCCTTGGTCAGATTGGCGACGCCCGTGTCGTACACCGGCATCTTGTCGTCACCAATGGTAAACGAGGCCCGCTGCGTTTTGCGATCGACCGAGCCCGAGATTCTGACGACCGAATCCGTGGAGACCTGGTGGTAGTTGCCGCGGATGATCCCTTGCGGATTCACGGCGATTTGGAAGACATCGTCGGAGTTTGTGGCGTCGCCTTCCACAAGCGCGAAGACACCCAAGGGGAGCCACTTGCTGTTCTCGGGTGGCTCGGCGGAAGCACCCGCGGCCGCCAGTTGGCTGGCTTGATCGGCATACTCCTGTGTCGTCCCCGCGGGATCGCCATTTACATAGACACCGTCGCCTTGCACCACCACGTTCCCGCCGTAGTCGTACGGAACGGGTTGCGCGTCCATTTTGAGCCCCGTCGCCAGCGCGCCATAACCGGGATGGGTATAGAGCGAAGCGTTGGTGTAGTTGGCGGCCGTCCAAGCGGTGGTATAGGTTGCGAACATCGCGGCGTTGTAGGTGCGGTAATCGGCAGCGCGGACCACCGCCGCCTGATCCGCCAACGCGGCGCTCGACATATAGCGGGTGCCGTAAGCGCGATCGACTCCGTATCCAGGAACGCCTGGCCGCCCGACACCGTAACCGGGCAGGGCACCGACTCCCGGACGAGCTTGTGCGGCGTTTTCGGCTGCGGTTCCGTTGGCAGCAACACCTGGACGTGCGCCAGTTCCCGGTAGCGTGCCGTTGCCGGGACGCGCAGCCGCGCCGGGGCGGGCAGTGGCGGGACGCGCGGCAGCGCCAGCTGCGCCAGGATGAGCGACGCCCGATTGGCCAAATGCACCCATCCCTTCACGACCTTCCGGCTTACGATTCGCGGCATTGGGTTGAAGTCCGCCACCGAAACCACCGCCGCCACCATGTGGTTGTGCAGGGCTATTCATCCGCGGTCCGCCGCCGGGGCCGCCAGGGCCACCACCGGGGCGCGGTCCAGCGGCCGGCCCGCCCATTCCGCCGCCACGTGGACCTGCGGCACCGCGGCCGCCGCCGCCACCACCACGACCGCCTCGCTGAGCGAAGCAAAAGGTTTGAACTGTTGCTAACAAAACAACGGTCACGATCAACAAAAATCGAGTTCGCATATATGGGTTCCTTGCGGAATGAAGAGGCTAGTTATTTGTCGGACTTTACGCGCGTTACTTTGACTGGCGGCAGGTCGGCTAATTCCTTGCCATCCAAGGAGCGATAAACCGATTGCCACGTGAAGAGGTCGTCGTTGATCCGCCGTAGGATATTGGTTTGGCTGAGTTCGCTGCCATCGGCCAGTGTGCCCGAGGCTTCAACCGTCCAGTGGTCGTCGTCGCGCTGCCACTCCCCTTCGCCGACACCGCCATCGGCCTCGAAGATCCAGGAGTGCAATTCTCCGGTCGCCGGATGGATGCCGATGATCTGTTGACCCGAGAGCGAAATCCCTTTCTCCTTTTCCTTGATCGTGAAGTTGGCGTGCAGGAACTTGCGGTTGGGCGACCAACTGTAGATGGTGCGGATTTCTGCTTTCTCTCCGGCGGCCGATTTCCATTCCCCCTCCAGCCAGCTCAGTGCTTGCAGCGGCGATTCTTCCGAAGCCGACTCGCTAAGTTTGGCCAATCGCCACTTGCCGTCCTCGCGCATTAAGAAGGCCGTGTATTTGGCGGTAGTTGCCGGCACCGTAGGCCCTCGTTGGACGGTGACCTTCCCTTCGCTCACCGCCGCATCTTTGGCAAGGAAGCGTAGGGCGCCCGGCTGCGCTTCCGACTTTACCTCGGGCGTCTTGGCAAAGAAGCTCGCGAATGCATTCGCAATTGTATCTTTCCCCTTTAAGGAAACGCCCGCTTGATTTTCATACTCTCCTTCGGTGGTCCAGTGCGCGGCGACCGCCTGGGCATCACGGGCAGCGAACGCTTTGCCCAAGGACTTGAAGACCTCGGCAATGGCAGCCTTGTCGGCCGAGCGACTGTCGCCGGCGGCATCGGCCGGCTTGGCCTTGGCCTTTTCTTGGGCCAACGCTAGGGGAGAAAATAAAAGCACTGCATACGTGAATATGCCGAACAAGAAGCGACTTCGACTCAACATGCGATTACTCCCAGTAAACTCCGACATTGCCTTGGAATTCTAAGCCCCTCGCAACAAACGCAACGCCGCCCAACCGCCGACCGCGATGAGCAGCGAGATTACCGTTGCGGCGATGGCCGCTCGTTGACTTTCGTCACGCCCGCGGGTTTCCAGCTGCCGTCGATGATCGACGGAGCCGCTTCCTTGGGCCAATACAGACGCATCATCAGGATGAACTTGCCCTTGGGCGCGGGAAGCCAGTTGGCTTCCTTGTCTTTCCCAGGCGACTCATTTTGGATGTAAAGGTCGAGCGAGCCATCCGCGTTGTACTGCAAGTCGTTGCGCGGGCTAACCGTGTACTTGTTGAGTGGGTTATCGACGAAGAAGTAGTCGCCATCGTACATCGTGATCGACCAGAAGGCATCGGCGGGCGGCGTTTCCCCCTTTGCGAAGTGGACCACGTACTTGTTCGCACCGTCGTAGGGTTTGCCGTCGACATCGACGGTCGACGTGGGGTAGACAGCATCTTGCGGGCGGTTGGCGCCGAGGCCAATCGCCGTGATCAATGCCCGTTGTAAGTAGTCCGTTCCGTAGACGCCCGCCTTGGTCGTAAAAATCCAGCCATTCAGGTCGCTCCCCGCCTGGGCGTAGTGGCCCATAATCTTGCCTTGAGCCGCTTTGGGAATACTCTTGGCTGCGGTTGCGGGGAGCTTTGCCGCGTCGAAATCCTTCCCCGGCACAATGCCGATCTTCGCCAACTTCTCGAGCATCGGAGCGTCCGCCTTGGCGGGCGGGTTGTCCTTCAAGAGTTTCGCCAACAGTGTGAAATAGGCGACGGCATCCATCTGGTGCACCTGCTCCCGAACTGGCGTCTTTGCGTCGACGGATGGATCGATCTTGCCTGCGGGGGGCGAGTACGCCTGGCCGTAGGCGCTGAGCGGACGAAGGTCGTACTTGTCCATCACCGCGTGGCAAGCCTTGTAGTCTTCCGGCGTGCCCGTGCAGTAGGTTCGGCCGAGGATCCAAACCATATTGGTCGGGGCCTTAAGTTCCTTGATCCCTTCCGGGAGTTTGCCTTTCCAATTGGGACCCGTAATGGCGAAGGTCTGGGCCTTGGTTCCCGTGGTTCGCTTGCCTGGGACCTCGAACACATCAGTCCAGCCGCTGAGCATCGGCATCAGGAAGTAGCGGCCTTCCATGTTCGGCAGACTCAGAACGTAAGGTTCCTTCGCGAGGTCGAGCCAGGCCGTCGAGTACAGCGTATCCGCATTGGGTGCCGTTACGTCCTTGAACGATGCATCCGGATACTTCCTCATCAGCAGAAACTGGCCGACGGGGGCGTGAGTTCCTTGCGGCGCTGCCACATTGGTCATCACGCGCCGCGTGATTTCCATCGTGACCAACGGATAGCCGTAGATGTACGCTTCGACGCCGACCTCGGAGGCTTCCTTTTCGGTGAGCGCCTTCTCCCGTGCATTACCCGAAACGCTTGGCAGCAACATCGCGGTGCAAAATAGCATCGCCACGAATGACGTTAGTCTTCTGGTCATGGGTTTCTCGATGTGTGGAAACTAGCAGCCATCTGTTTGGGAGTCTGGCCTGGTGATGGTTGAGTCACTGTTGGTAACACCAGTCGCAGTGCCGACTGTCGCCAGAAGCGAATGGTTGTCGAATGGTTTGAGGAAGAAACCGATGGCGCCGGCGGCCATCGCCCGCGGGCGAGCGTCCGCGTTCTCGGGGCCTGTGATAATCAGCGCGGGCGTGGCGTCTTGAGCCCGCGTCGTCTCCAGCAGTTCCAGGCCTCCCATGCCGGGGAGGCATATGTCGATGGCAAGGCAGTCGATCTCGGTTCGGGTCTGACTCGTAAGGTACTCTTCCGCTGTCGCGAAGAGGACGACGTTAAACCCGGCCGTCCGGAACAGGCGTCTGAGCGCACTACGAACCGAAACATCGTCGTCAATCACACCGACTGTGTAGGGAGTCTGCGTCACAACGTGCCCCAAGAAGCCGCTCGAATCAGCCAGATTGGCCGTCAGCGTAGCCAACGGCAAAGTGGCCAGGAATTAGACCTTGGTCTAATCTTGCGTCAGCCGCGCGACGGGAAAGATTTGGCAATTTCCGCGAGGCGAACCAGATCCGCGGCCGATTCCAATTGCAGCTTTTCCATGACTCGCCCGCGGTAAAGCTTTACCGATTGCAGGCTCACGTCCAAGCGGGCCGCGATATTCTTGTTTGGCATCCCGGAAGCCACGAGGAAAAAGACCTCCCGCTCGCGCGGAGTCAGCGATCCCAGAAGCACTTGCACTCGTTCGCGCTCTCCCTCCTGATCCAAATCTTGTTGCTGCTGGTTGAGGGCCTGCTGCACGGCCGCGAGCAGTTCCCGATTGTCGAACGGCTTGGACAGAAAGTGAATGGCTCCTTCCCTCATAGCCCTCACTGCCGTCGGAACGTCGCCGTGCCCCGTAATGAAAACGATGGAGACGGAGCGACCGCGGGCTTTCAGTTCCCGCTGCAGATCAAGCCCGTTGCGATCGGGGAGCTGGACATCGAGAACGAGGCACGAAGGGGACTCGAAATCCTCGTAGTCGAGAAAGTCTTGTGCCGTCGCAAATGCTTCCAGCCGGAGGCCGGCAACACGAAACAGCCGGCCCAGCGCCTTGGAGACCGATATGTCGTCATCGACGACATAGACAATAGGTTCACCTTGCATCGCGGGTCTCGGCGAGGCCTGGAAGCCGAACATGAAAGGTCGTCCCGTGTTTTGCCCCCGCGCTTGCCCAAAGTTTTCCCCCGTGCGCTTCGATGATCGAACGGCTGATGCACAGCCCCATCCCGAGGCCCTTGGTCTTGGTTGTGAACAGGGGCTCAAACACCCGCTCGCAATCCTCTTCTGAAAGACCGATGCCGTTGTCCTCAACGGAGGCCTGAAGCCAATGAGCATTATGCCGCGATACGCGAATGCAGACTTCCGGCGAACCAACGCTCGCATCGCTGACGGCGTCGACCGCGTTGAGATGCAAATTGAGGACCACTTGCTGCAGTTGTACGCGGTCGCAAAGCACCAGAACATCGTTAGCGCCCAGATCGATCCTCAAGGCGACGTTCTTCCGGTCGGCCTCGCGGCGCAAGAGCGGCAAAAGTTCCTCGATCACGGTGACGAGACTAACTTGGGACAGGCAGGGCGTCTCCTTTTTGACCATGCCGCGGATCCGCCCAATCACTTCGCTCCCGCGTTTCGCGTCGTCCCAGATGTCCTTGAGAGCGTTTCTCGCCTCGTCGGCATCGCCGCTGGCAAGCAGGTCCAACGCTGTTTGGGCATTGCTCGCGATGGCGCAAAGGGGTTGATTCACCTCGTGCGCAATCGACGACGTGAGATGGCTGATCAGTTCCAGCCTGGTCGCATGGGCCAACTCCTCGCGGAGCATTCGCGCTTGCTCGATCGCTCGTTCCAACGCCTCGTCGGCGCGCTTGCGGGCCAGCGCGTTCGTGAAGATATCGCCTACCAGTCGCAGACGTTGGATTAACTCTGTTGGCCACTCTCTGGGGCAACGAAACGAAGCAAAGCCAATCCCGCCTACCACCGAACCGGTCACCTTTAAGGGAATGGTGAGATTCGATTTGATTCCCGATTTCTGGGCAAATTCCCATTCTGGGATCGCTTCGGACGGCAAATCCTCGGGGAGACGAAACACTTCGCCTTGCCGAACCTTCTCGGCGTAATGTGGGAACTGAGCCTCCAGAATGACGCGCGGCGCCGGCGGTATGCCGGGAACCTGATAAGAATGGGTGATGACCATTCCGTCGCCGGTTAACTCGCCAAATCCGCTTCGGTCGAGGTCGAGGAACTCGACGATTTGTTTAAGTCCCAACTCGATTTGCGAATCGACCTCCGCCGCCGGTACGTTGACGAAGGTGGCCGACAGGTTCGCGAGAAACGTCTCGAACTGATCCCACTCGTGCGCAGGCCTAACCAGGTTTGCTTTGTCATCCGCGCAAGGAACTGCGACTGCCCCGGTTGAGTCTGGCCGGTACAGCTTCGTCGTTATTACTGTAATGGTCATGGTCCGTCGCCTTCGGCGAGAAGGGCGCCGGCGCGCACCAGGAAGAATCGAAACAAAAGAGCGCCAATAAGTAATACCGGAGTTTGTGCCAGGAAATAAGCCGTTGCAAAGACCGCGAACTCAATTTTCCCCAAAGCGGTAACGGCGATAGCGGTTGCGACTCCCACATTGCGCACGACGAAGACCATTCCTATAGTAAAGCGGTCCGGCGCCGCACCGCCGCTGATCCAACCAACCGCCCAACCTGCTCCAAATGCGAGCGAAGTCAGCAGGGCCACGGTGAGGGCGATATTGCTGAGGGCGCCGACAAACTGCTTCCCCTCTTTCGCAATGACCAGCGTCAATAGCGCTATAAGCAGCGCAATACTTACAGCCAGAAGGCTGCGCCGATGTCGCTCGGCGGTCTTGGGCCGGCGATGTCGAAATCCCATGCCGACCAGGATCGGCAAAACCAGCATCAGCAGGAGTTGCCCCGCTTGCGTTGCCAGTGGTACGGAGAGCGTGCCTGATTCGCCCGTTTGCGTCTGAAAGGCGAGCAGTGTCAGTGGTGTGGTGACAACGGCCGCCAGACACGAGACGGCCGTCAACGTAACCGCCAGCGCGACATTAGCGCGACCCAGCAGCGTGTACACATTGGCCATCGATCCACTAGGGCAGGCAGCGACCAGCATCAATCCGCGAGCCATCGCGGGCGGCAGGTCGAGCCAGCGCACGAGGAGCCAGCCCAACAGCGGCAGCATAAGGATCTGCCCGGCAGTGGCCAGCAGAACGGTTCGCGGTTGGCGAGCGATCCGCCGAAAATCGTCGATCGTCAAGTCGGTTCCGACCACAAACATGGCGATAAAGACGATGACCGGCACGCCGGCGTCGATGGCTGACTTCAATAGCCGCTCCAAGTATCGGTTCGATGTCTCGTCTACGTTTTAGTTCGCAAAGTTGGCGGCTTCAAGAATGTCCTTTCTACGCCACAGCAAGCGCAACACACGAGCCTGGAACTGATCCGTTGCGATTGAATTCTCCCTTAGCGTGGGGGATAATGTCGCTGGTTGACCAAGAGCTTTTAACCCGCCATCAGAGCATGCCACGTTTGCGTTCGTTGATTGTCGTGTTGGTTTTCTGGCAATTCATGGTGGGTGCGGTTCGCGCCGCCGAACCAACGCAATCGATCGTCGCCGATGGGTTCGACGAAGAAGTGCGGCCCTTTTTTAAGGCCTACTGCGTCTCTTGTCACAGCGGCGCAAAGCCCGAAAGCGATCTCGACCTTAGTACCTTCACCACGCTGGAATCGCTCGCCAAAGATCATGCTCGCTGGGCCCTGGTGCTCGACCGGCTCAAGGCGGGCGATATGCCGCCAGACGATGCAGATTCCCGTCCCACGGACGAATCGCGGACGAAGATCATTGCTTGGATCGAAAAGGCACGCGCTCTGGAAGCTCGTCGCACTGCCGGCGATCCTGGCGTGGTGCTGCCGCGGCGTCTGAGCAATGCCGAATACGATTACACCATTCGAGACCTGACGGGGTTCGATCTGCGACCCACCAAGGAATTTCCAGTCGACCCGGCTAATGAGGCGGGTTTCGACAACAGCGGCGAGTCGCTAGCGATGTCGCCTGCCCTCGTAAAAAAGTACTTGGAAGCGGCGCGCCTGGTGGCCGATCATTTGGTCCTGCTGCCTAAAGGACTTGCCTTCTCGCCGCATCCAGTGATGACGGACACCGATCGCGACAAATACTGCGTCAATCGCATCCTGGCGTTTTATCGCCGCCAGCCGCTCGCCTACAAAGACTACTTCCGGGCCGCATGGCGCTACCAGCATCGAGTTGCCCTCGGTCGGCCAGAGCAGACGTTGGCCGAGTCTGCGGCAGAGGAACATGTAAGTCCCAAGTACTTGGCGACTATCTGGAGCGTGCTCGAAGAGTCGCCGGGCGAAAAGATCGGTCCGATAGCGGGATTGCAAGCTCTGTGGCGACAAGTGCTACCGCCAAGTGTGGATGGAAAAGAAGATGCCGCGGCAGCCGGTTTCGAGAAGCTGCAAAGCTACGTGGTTGGCCTGCGCGACAAGTTGAAATCGGACTTTCCCAATCTCAAGATTCGCGGCGTCAACGATGGCTCGCAGCCGCTCGTCCTTTGGAAGAATCGCCAGTACGCGACGCATCGCCGCGCTTACAACGGCAAGGCCCTCGAGCTTACGCCGGCGGACCTTGCTCCCGATACGGCCGCGGCACCGCTGCTCGCAGTTCCAACCGAAGAAGCGGCCAAGCAGGAATACGAAGCCGCTTTCGCCAGGTTCTGCGATGTATTTCCGGACAAGTTTCTCGTCTCGGAGCGAGCGCGAGTGTTTCTCAAGGATGAGGACAAGAACAACGTAGGGCGGTTTCTCAGTGCTGGATTCCACAGCCAGATGGGCTACTTCCGCGATGACGCGCCGCTGTACGACTTGATTCTCGACGAAGATCAGCAGCGCGAACTTGATCGCCTTTGGCAGGAACTCGATTTCGTTGCCATGGCTCCGCTCCGGCAGCACATGGGCTTCATCTGGTTCGAGCGAGCTGAATCAAGTTTCCTCCGAGGTCCGCAGTTCGACTTCGCCCGTGCTGAGGATAAGGATTCCGCATCGCCTGAGAAGCTCAAGAAACTGGCGGAAGTTTACCTGGAAAAGATCGAGCGCGCAACCGATAACGCCACTGCGATCCAGGCGGTGAAAGATCATTTCACGATCATTGATGCCACCCTTCGTCGTGTTGAACAGGAAAAGCAAGCGGCCGAACCGACACACTTGGTCGCGCTTGTCGATTTCGCCGAGCGCGCGTATCGCCGGGCGTTGTCGGCTGATGAGCGCGATGGCATCACGAAGTTTTATGACCTTTTGCGAAACGAGGATGGCCTCGATCACGAAGAAGCGATCCGCGATTCGCTGGTGGCGATCTTGATGTCGCCTCACTTCTGCTACCGCGTCGATGTTCCAACAGCAGGCGATGGGATCTTTCCTCTGTCGGACTACGCTCTTGCCAACCGGCTCAGCTATTTTCTCTGGTCGAGCATGCCCGACGCCGAATTGCTGGCAGAAGCCAAGGCAGGGAACCTTCACAAGCCGGAAGTATTGGCACAACAGGCACAGCGAATGATGCGGGACGAGCGCGTTCGCGGCTTGGCGACTGAGTTCGGCGGTAACTGGCTCGACTTTCGCCGCTTCGAAGAGCACAACGCTGTCGATCGAGAGCGGTTCCCTAACTTTACAAGCGAACTACGCCAGGCGATGTTCGAAGAGCCTGTTCGATTTCTGCTCGACGTCGTTCAGCACGATCGCTCGGTGCTCGATTTTCTCTACGGCAAGCATACGTTTGTAAACCCGGTGCTTGCGCGTCACTATGAAATGCCGTCTTGGGATGTAGCGGGCGACGAGTGGCGGCAGATTGAGAACGCCGATCAATACGGCCGCGGCGGCTTATTGCCCATGGCGGTCTTCATGACCAAGTTCGCGCCGGGCCTCCGGACCAGTCCGGTCAAACGCGGTTACTGGGTCGTGCGCCGCATGCTAGGCGAACATATCCCCGCGCCTCCGCCCAATGTCGCAGAGTTGCCAGCCGACGAAGCGAAACTCGGCGATCTGACGCTGCCGCAGATGCTGGCCAAGCATCGTGAAGATAAGAACTGCGCGGTTTGCCATGTGCGCTTCGATTCGGTGGGGCTGGCCTTTGAAGGCTACGGAGCCACCGGTGAACGCCGACAAGTCGACTTCGGCGGCAAGCCTGTTCAAACGGCTGCGGTCTTTCCCGATGGCAGCAATGGAAACGGCCTCGATGGTTTGCGCACTTACGTGCGCGAGCATCGTCAGGACGATTTCGTCGACAACCTCTGCCGCAAACTCCTCACCAATGCCTTAGGCAGGTCGCTGATTTTGTCGGACGAGATTACGATCCAGGAAATGAAGACGCGCCTGGTCACCAGCGATTACCGCTTCGGCAGCTTGATTGAAACGATCGTCACGTCACCGCAGTTCGTTACGCAACGTGGACGCGGCACCGGCGAGGTCATCTCCGAAGAAGATAATGGGAAGGGTAACGAATGAGCACCCGCAAGAAACTGAGAGACCATCGCCTTTCGCGCCGGACGATGTTGCGCGGCGCCGGCGTGGCGATGTCGTTGCCCTGGTTGGAATCGATCAACGTCTGGGGTGCCGAACCAGCCGCTGCCGGAGTGACTGCCGCGGGATTTCCCAAGCGTTTCGCCGCGCTCTTCATGGCGAATGGGATCAATTCCGATCATTGGTCCGCCAAGGGAGCCGGTGCCGAGATGGAACTCGGCAAGAGTCTCGAGCCAATGGCGAATCTCAAGACAAAAATGAACTTTATCACGGGGTTGTTCAATAAGGCCGCCACCGGCGTCGGCATCCACCCGGGACAGACGGGCAACTTGCTTTCAGGCGTGCCGCTGAAAAAAGGTGCCGAGCTTCGCGGCGGCATCAGCATGGACCAGGTGCTCGCCAATCACCTAGGCGAACAGACCGTTCAACCAAGCATGGTCTTGGGGTGCGAACAGCCGGTAACCGGCTACCACGAGACCAATTTCTCGATGGCTTACAGCTCGCACATTTCCTGGCAGAACGCGACGTCGCCCGTGCCGATGGAGCAGTATCCGGCGCTGGCATTTGATAGCCTGTTCGACAATCGCGGCGCGCGACGAAACAAAAGCATCCTCGATCGCGTGAAAGAAGATGCGCAAGGCCTGCGACAACAGGTGAGCGCCGGCGATAAGGCCAAGCTCGATGAATACCTGACGAGTGTCCGCGAAGTGGAAAAACGGGTCGTCACCGCTCGAAGCGATCAGCAGAAGGCGGAAGACAACGCACAGCACCGCGGCAAGCCGTTGGAGATGATGCCTCGTCCGGACAATGGCATGCCCGAGGATATCCGTGAGCACATGCGGCTGATGTGCGATATTCTGGCCTTAGGCTTTCAAACCGATAAAACGCGCGTCGCCACGTTGCTGCTCAACCGCGACATTTCCGGATTGATTTATCCGTTTCTCGACGTCCGCACCGGGCATCACTTGGCGAGCCACAACGATCGCTCGGAGGCCTATGAGCGGATCACTCGCTACTATTGCAGTCAGTTGGCGTACCTGGCGACGAAACTCGACGCGATGCCCGAAGGGGAGGGAACCGTACTCGACAACTGCTGTTTGATGTTCCTCTCGAATATGTGGTCCGGGAGCCAGCACGATTCCAACCGCGTGCCGCTGCTCACCGTCGGTGGCCTTGGTGGAACGCTCGAGACGGGCCGCGTCCTCGATTACATGGACCAAGGCGATGGCAATCGCAAACTGTGCAGCCTGTATCTGTCTTTGATGGACCGGATGGGCGTCGAACTCAAACAATTCGGCGACGCCGATACGCGCCTGGCCGGACTCTGATGGTTCCGTCTCGCTGACGGCTCTGTCCACAAGGTCGCCCATCGCGGCGTTCAAGAACTTGTTGCCGAGTAATCCAGTTGGTGCGACGGTCGGGCAAGCGGGCGAGTCGAGGGACTACCATTTGTCCCCTGCCCTGCTCGTTCGAACAAGAAAGACTCGTCGGCGAGATCCGGCGGCCGGCGCGCGTCAAGCCAATCCTCCAACTTAGTAGTGGCAACAAGTGGAGGCTGCTCAACAGATTCTCGCGATCGCGTTAACGACCGGCGGACAAGGAGTCCCGCAAATGAGACGGCCAGCAAAAGCCCAGCGGCAGCGAACCACCAGTCGTTTCCTTTGGCCACAACGGTCATCGGCTGTTGCCATGGCGACAGCCGGCCAATGATCAGCGGCGCTGACGCCACGCTTTGAGCGTTGCTGCCGGCCGTGCGATACCCCTGGAATTTGTAGAAGTAGCCGCACAGGGTCGCTCGCTCTTCGACGTATTCGCCCGGTTCGATGCCTGGTGGTAACTCCGCGGTGATGCATGCGACCAAGGAGTCGGGAGCCGACTCGCACCAACCCCAGACTTCGTACAGGTTTTCAACCCCCAGCGAGTTTTTCGGAGCGGCACAGGCCGCGATTCGGCGAACGTGAAGGTTCACGCGCACCGACCTGCCGCGAGAAGCATCGGGTCGTTTGAACAGATCGCGCAGCGAAATTTGGGGAGCGGCCTGCTGTTTCGAATCGCCGACCGATTCTCCGCCAGCCCACTTCAGCAGTCGCCAATAGGCCGGCATCTCTTCTGCGGCGCACTGCATCGTGCCGTCGTTGACGACATCGAGTTCCGTTAGCGCTTCATCCCATTCCTCCGCCGAAACACCCTCGGGCGGTGCCACCGGCAGTCCACGTGGCTCGGCAGCAACTGGTACGTTCTGGTAGGGATGTTGCCACAGCAACATGGCGACAATCAGCAGCGGCGCCGCCAAGGCGACCATGGTTTGCCAGTGCGCTACGCCTTTTAAGAACCTCATCCCCGCGTCTCTCGGCATCGATTATCGTTTCGCCCGCAGTTCGACGAAGGTGACTTTGTCAAAAGCACATGCTACGGATTCGCCTGTTCGCATGCAGGTATCCATCACGTTGACGAGTTCCTGGTACGGCAATCTTGCATCGATTTGCAGGACCAGGCTGCAGTTCTTGCGGTCGTCGAGCGTGTGCGCCAACTGTTGCCCCAATTCCTCGGGTGCAGTCAGGATAGTGTCGTTGACCGCCATGTCCCCCACACCGCCTGTTGGAGCGGCTAGGACGGTAACCGTGATGTCCCCCGGTTGGCTATCGCGCGCCGATCGGGCACCGCGACTGGCAGGGGGAAACATCTTATCTGTCACGTTCTCGTCCGACGGCAACTGAGTGGCGATCTGCGATTCGATCGGCGTGGGGCTGAACGTCAAGATGAAGAACATCAGAAGCTGAAAGGCCATATCGAGCATCGCGGCCAGGTTCATCTCGACCTCGCCCGACTTTCGCGCTTTTCGCGTCATGCTTGGGGCTCCCGCACTTTGAACGTCACGTTGCGGAAGCCGTGCGCCTTACAAGCGGCGATCACGCGATTGAGCTCGGTGAAAGGCGTTTCCTGATCGGCACGAATCACGGCCGTCAGAATGGGAGCCTCGTCGGTAGCGGAGGGCCGAGCGGCGCCTTTCAAGACCACTGCCTCGTCGGCGAGGTACTTTTCGAGGTCGATAGTTTCGCCAAGGACCCGCAAGTTTCCCGCGGAATCGATATTCAGCACGACGAAGTTGCGCTCCGTCTCGGCTAGTTTCGGCTGCGCTGATCCCGCGATCGGCAGTTTGACGCTGGGGTCCATCGCCGCCGTTTTGAAGCTGATCACCAGCATGAAGAACGTGATCAGCTGGAACACCATGTCCAAGATCGGCGTCAGGTTGGGTTCGGCCGACAGGCCGGCGCTTGCTCGGGCGGTCATGGTCTAAAGTCTCCGAACTTAGGCGGCGGCGCTTTTGGAGACGGTGGACGATGCAGTCGATCGTTGACGAACCGTATTGGCGAACTGCAGCAACAGCGAATCGGCCTTCAGCATCGTCCCAACGGAGATCGACGAAACACGATTGCGAAACACCGCGAAGAAGTAAATCGCCGGCACCGACAAGGCAACGCCTTCGAACGTCAGCAAGAGTGCTTCCGAAATCCCGCCGGCGACGGCGCTGGCCCGGAGCTGTGATTCCGAAGTTGCGATGACGCTAAAGCTCGCGATCATCCCTTTGAGCGTGCCGATCAGACCAATCATGGGACCAAGCGAACCCAGCACCGCGAGCATGCTGATTTTGTTTTCCATTTCAACGGATTCGGCCTCGCCATGCCGCTCCATGTAGTTGCGAGCGTGTTCCAGGCCGTTCGGGAGTTCGACCAGTCCAAATGAAAGGACGCGGCAGAGGAACGAATCGTGCGAGCGAACAAAGCGGATCACGCCTTTGTGGTCGTCTTGTTCGATCAACGCTTCAATGCCTGCCAGTTGATCCGGCGGCGCGGCGACCTGCGATTGCAGCGATCCATTCGCCCGGATCACCAGGAAGACCATGTAAAGAGCGAGGCCCAGAATAAAGAGGCCGATGACGCCCGAGGAGTGCAGAAACCAGGCAATATAGGACTGGGTCTGCTGAGGTTCACCCGTCGCCTCTGCTTTGACTTCGCTTGCGGTCGCTGAGGATTTAGCACGAGACTGCGCGGACGTGATGCTGGTGTTGACGAGCATCGCAGCGACCAAGACTGCAATCAGGATGAATAGCTTGGTTGGTCTCATGGCACGGCCTCTTATCTTCGTTCTCGGAAAGTCCTGGATTCAAAAACCAGCTCAAGCAGCGGCAGGTCGCGCGCGTTCGCGCACCCGCGGCGCTTCGTGCGGTTCCTGAAGCCCTTCGTCAATGATGTTGTTCAACTGCGTGGTCACGCCGGCTTCGCTTTCGATGCGTGCGTTCTGCCGCTCCAGAACCTGCACCAGCTTTTGCAGGATAGGCTGGAGGCCCTGCATGTTCCCGCCGTCGAACGGGATGATGTCGCCGCCCCGGCCGGCCGCTGGTTGTTTTGCAACGGCAGCCGCGATAGCCGCTTGGATCACCGCTTCCATGTCCTGCGGCTGCTTACCCGAGGACATAGATGCACCCAAGACGCCCGAGCCATTCTGGGTCGCCTGCGAAAGCGAAGTCGCCACCGTCTTCAAAACGTCGGTCAACTGGAGCAGCTCATTTCCCGGAAGCTTCGGATTGACCGCCGACTCACCGACGTGAGTTGCGGCGGTCGCATTCATCAACTTGTCGATAGCGGCGAGCATCTGCTGCTCAGCCTGTTCGACTGCGAACTTGATTACGACGAGCACCACGCCCAAGCCGACTGCAAATGCAAAGACGTTGAACGCGGCAGACAACCCCGCCACGGCTGGCCCGAGAACATTGCCGTCGGGCTCCGTTGGGAAGTTTTCGACAACGCCGGCGATGGCAAGCAACGTGGCCACGCTGCCACAGCTGGGAATGACCCAGATCAGCGTTCGCATCCAACCGTAGTCGGTATAGAGACGGTCGTAGTCGGCATCGGAAAGCTGTTTCAGTCGTGCGTCGAGTGCTGCGGCCGTCCCTTCTCGCTGGCAAAAGTCGCAGACGTCGCGCAGACGCCGGGCGAGCACTGAGTCCTTGAGCCACGAGTTGGCTTCTAAGGGCTCCAGCAACATTTCAAAGGAAGCTGGCTCGGCGTCGTCCGCCGTTTGTTGAGAGGCACAAAGCTGCCAGGCCCGAACCTGGCTGATCAACGAAATGCAACGAATCGCCAGGAACGCGACCGCGACAAAGAGCAAGCTGCTGCAGACATAGCTTTCCCACTTGCCGGTCAATCGATCCAACGCCCAACCGGGCAAGTTGAAGGAGCTGAATTCCAGCAGCGAGTGAAAGGCAAAAGCCATCGCGCCGCCCCAGAGCAACGGCGACCAAAGCACCCGCTCGGTAATTCTTTCCAGCAGTTTCATTTCCGGCACTCCTACCAGTTGATTCGTGGCTGCCGCCCTTGCGAGCGTCCGCCCGGCGACGCGATGACCGCGGATTGGCTAGCGTCTTCGCGATGCGGGACTTTTTTCCATGGATAGTTTTTGTGTTGGGCGGACGATCTTCTCGATATCCAGTTCGCAATACTTAATGGGGGCGGTGTCGATCGGCAGGCGCGCGATCATCGGCGGCGGAGGCGCTTGCACGGCCTCGGTCTCGACGGGCATGTTTTCTTCGGTGTCCATGTTCCAGGTAGTCGTTAACGCGATGGCCGCTGCAATGTGGACCACCGCACTGAGTCCGAAGAACACGTGACTCGTCCACCATTTGCCGGTGGCTTCGTTTACGGGTTGTTCGCTGTCCGCCTCGGGCTGCGCGGAACTTTCGGCGGGCTTATTCCAATTCGATTTGGGGCTCATGCCGCGCTCCTGTCGATCGGGAAGGATTGGGGGTCGGTGTCTCGCGCGACTGCACCGTCTTGAACCAACGGCGAAAGCAGGACGAGCCGGGCGACGAAATTGCAATCGCGGATCACGCGGCGAACCTGAGCGTTAAGCACGCTACGGGCAAACCAAGCGATGATGGCGACGAAAAGGCCGCCGATCAGCGGAGAAACAAAGCCGACAGGGGACGCGTTGGCCGAAGCACCCGGCGCAAACGTCGCCAGCAGGTCGCAAAGCGAACCGAACAAGCCAACCAGCAAAGCGATCTGTCCGAGTTCCTTCACGACAGGCAGGTTCTCTTCCATGCGCGTGCGCTCGCGCTCGATCGCTGTGTGCAGGGCCTGTTGCACGGCTGGTAATCCAGCTTCCACGGCCAACAGTCCGTCAAACGCAACCGCGGTGATGCTGGCTGTCGATTCCTGTGAGAAATTCAGTGCCTCGGGAAGATCGCCTGCGCGGAGCAGTTGGTTCAGTTCTTTCGTATGAGCGTCAACGTCGGTTTGCTGCCGCCAAAATCGCCAGCTCCATTGGCCAACGATCCCCAGGTTGATGATGCTGAGGAGAAATAGGCTGCAGAGGGTGATCTCGCCCCCGTGCTCTGCCAGTCGATGAATAATGTCGTGCATCATGGGTGATTACGCGGATAAACTGCCGGCGTGGGCGGCTTATCCCCAATCGTCCAGAAGTCGACCAGACCAAAATTGACTCAGCGGCCCAAAAATCGGGTGACCGTAACGTTTCCGTTAAAAGACTATGCCCCCGCGGAGGGGCTGGTAGACTAGGCATCCAGTGCCAGTTGTGTGATCCAGCGGAACGATCGCGTCGGGCATGTGGCGACAATTCGGCGCGTTCGCACTTGCTCTTCCATCGCAGGGCAGGTTCGATGGAGCGACTCAGGAGCCGCTAGCTGATGTTTGATTGATGATCTGCCCGCGTTCATTCATTTGCTTGCATTTGCGACCCCGTTTCGTTTTCATAGCAGTCCCCTCCGTTTTCACCCTCCCACCAGCCTGCGAACTCTCCCAGCGGGTAAACGATCATGACCGATGCCAAAGCGGACGACCCCTATGCCATTGATGCCAGCGGAATCCAATCGCCGCCAGCCAGTCTCTGGTCCGCCCTCTTCCAGATCGGCCCGGGAATTATCTTGGCCGGAAGCATCGTCGGCTCGGGCGAACTGCTGCTCACGACGGCACTAGGTGCCCAGTACGGATTTGTTTTTCTCTGGCTGGTCCTCTTTAGTTGCGTCATCAAAGTCTTCGTTCAGATCGAACTGGGACGCTACACCATTTCGTCGGGCAAGCCGACGCTGACTGCTTTCAATGAACTGCCAGGCTGGAAGTTCGGCGCACACTGGATGGTGTGGTGGTGGTTCGTTATGACCAGCGGGACCATTTTCCAAATCGGCGCTATGGCGGGCGGAGTGGGGCAAGCGCTGCACATGGCCATGCCGGGCGTATCGGCCTGGTTGGAGGCACAGTGCCAATCGAGCTTGCCATGGCTCGCTTCGACTTTGCACGACAAACCAGAGTACCCCTGGGCCGTGTTGACGACATTCATCGCTATCGCACTTTTGTTGAGCGGCGGGTACAAGCGGATCGAATTCCTGACCACGATTTTGGTCGCCGGGGTCACGTTAATCACCGTGGTTTGCGTTGCCTTGTTGCCGGCAATGGGCTACCCGGTGCGCCTGGTCGACCTCAAAGACGGATTTTCGCTGGGCATCTTTGCCTTACCTGCGACGGCAATTGCGGCTTCGTTCTCCACGTTCGGCATTACTGGCGTCGGAGCGAGCGAACTCTACGCGTATCCCTATTGGTGCCTGGAGAAGGGCTACGCTCGCTTTACCGGACCTCGTTCCGATAAAGATCCCCATTGGGCCGAGCGTGCAAAAGGTTGGCTTCGAGTCATGTATCTCGATGCTTGGGTGAGCATGGTGGTCTTCACCGTCGCCACAGTCGCGTTCTACGTGCTGGGCGCTACGGTCCTGCACCGGCAAGGGTTGGTGCCGGAAAAGTCGAAGATGATCGCGACCCTCTCGCAGATGTACGTGCCCGCTTTCGGCGAGTGGACGGTTGTCGTGTTCCTGATCGGCGTTTGGGCGGTACTTTTCAAAACGATGTACGTCGCGACTGCCGGTCACAGCCGGCTTGGCGCCGATTTTGTGGGTCTGGCGGGCCTGGCGAAAACTGACACGGTGAAGAAGCGAGAGTGGTGGATTAGACTCATTTGCATCGTGATTCCGCTTGTCGGACTGGGTTTGTACTTGTCCGTACGCGATCCCAAGCTGATGGTCGTGATCGGCGGGTTCTTTCAAGCGGCGACGTTGCCCCTCCTCGCAGGCGCGGCGTTGTTCCTGCGTTATTACCGCACGGACCCGCGCCTCGCTCCCTCGTTTTGGTCCGACCTGCTGCTGTGGCTTGCGTTTATCCTGATCACAGCGGTCTCGCTCTATGCCATTCCCATGTGGGCAAAGAATGAGTTGGCACCGATGATTTGGCCAGCGGCGAAGCCCCTATAGGAAAGCTAATCGGCAGACGCTTTCGGGGCGTCTGCCGGCACCTGCCGCTTGTCCCGTTCACTCTTTGTCCCTTGCAGGTCCTTGGTGAACTCGTTCAGCAAGTGAATTTCCACTCGCTCGTTTCGCGTCCGCAGATCGCGGCTCTCTTCGAGCGTGAAGGGCTCATACTGGCCAGCAACGCTCAGCCGGATTCGTTCTGACGGAATGCCGTGCGATTCCAGGTACTTTTGGACGACCAGCGCCCGGGCAAATGCGAGCTTCCAGAATTGGTCGGGCGAGTCCCCTTCCTCTTCGGACGGCGCGGCCGAGCAGTGTCCGCGGACTTCGATCTTGTGGGGTTTGCCATCGATGATCGGAATCAGTTCGTTCAGCCGGCGTTCGCCTTCGCTCGTCAACTCCGTGGAGTGCTTGGCGAACGGAACCACCGCGCCGATGGTCGTTCGTTGTGAGTCGTGAATCGTGAGGATCCGCGGCTTGCGATCTTCGGGATCTTTGGGATGTTCGGTGGGGGACGGGATCTTGGATTCGTTCCCTTTTTTGTCCGAGTCCCCTTTCTTCCTGCCTCGTCCATCGTGTCCGCGGCCGGTACCGGCTTTCTGTTCGGGGTCGAGGCTTTCGTGGCCGAATAGCTCGCCGATAGGGTCGTGCTGGAAGTGTTCCGCGACCGCTTCTTTCATCTTGTCGTTTTGGCCGACCAGCCACATCACCATGAAGAATGCCATCATGGCCGTCACGAAGTCGGCATAGGCCACTTTCCATGCACCGCCACCGCCAGCCATGTGAGGAACTCCGGATAGAGACGATTACGAAAGCAGTGTGAAACTACGACTTATCGAGCGTTGTGAAGATCTCTTCCAGTTGCTCGCGGGTCATCCGCACTTCGCTGTTGAGTCCGCGACGCGCTTGCTCGATGGCGATCTTCGGCGGCAATCCGGCGACAAAGCCTTCAACCACGGCAGCGATTGTGCGGAAGAAGGCGGCCTCGGACACGCCGTTGAAGTGCATCTTCACCACCAGGGGCGCGATGAAGCCGTACGACATGAGAATCCCGAGGAACGTACCGACCAGAGCCGCACCCACCTTGTGACCGATTTCTTCGACCGGCCCATTGATGTGGGCCATCGTGATCACGATCCCGAGCACGGCCGCCACGATCCCGAACCCCGGTAGACCGTCGGCCGTTTTGGACAGCACGTCGATCGGAGCGTGATGCTCATCTTCCATGGCCTTGATTTCCGCTTCCAGGATCGGACCAAGGGCTTCGGGCTTTACCGAGCCTTCCAGGATCGGCGTCAGCGAACCGACGATGAAATCACAAACGTGATGGTTGTGGGAGATCTTGGGATAGTGGTGGAACACCTGGCTTTCGTGTGGATTCGACAGATGCGGCTCCAGGGCCAGCAAGCCGTTGCGGCGAGCGACTTTGAAGAGCTCGTACATCAGCTTGAACATGTCCTCGTACATCACTTTGTTGAAGGGGTTGCTCTTGAAGCATGCGAGCAGACCCTTCATCAGGTCTTTGAGGACCTTCATCGGCGACATCACAATGGCTGCGCCGAGCGCGGCACCGCCGATCGTCAGAATTTCCGACGGGTGAATCAGGTGGCCGACATGCCCGCCGGCCCAAGTAAAGCCGCCGAGCACGCAGCCCGTAACAACGATGAAACCGACAATGGTGACCATGACAAACCTTGATTGCTGGGCGCAGCATTGAATCCAATATCCGCGCGGAACCTGCGTAACTCTGCGTTGTAATAAGAGCCACGCCGCCATTTCGGGGCGATTTTTTACGGTTGGGCAGGGTCCGATTATTCAGACTGTGCGGCTTGCAAGAGGTGGCGCGATGGCAAAGAGATAAAAGAGAAAGGCTGCGCCCCACCGCGCCAACAAAAAAGCCGCCCATTGAGGACGGCTCTCAGTATCGAATACCTTGCCAGAAGAGAATTTTTTCGCTCCCGTTCCCCCACTCACCCCGTCTCCCCTTCTCTGGTCACTACTTGGCGCGAATCGCCTCAACCAAGTCCTCGAAGCCCTCTGAACTGCCAGAAAGCCACTTCCTCGTCCCTTCTAGTCGCATGACGTCGGCTGTTTCACGGTCCTTCGGGTCCATCTCTTGCATCAGTTTAGTAAATCGCGCGCCCCGCTGTTTGTCGAATGTCGGCGCTGCGGTGAAAACGCAGTGACTGAACGCCGGCGAAGTCCAAATCAATTCCAGCGAACCACGTGCCTTCGGATCGTCCTTGATATGGTTCCAAAGGTCGGACGTGATGATCCCGGCGTCGCCACGGCCTTCACGAAGCGCTTTGAGCACATGACCAGGACTCGCGCAGGGGTTGCCTTGGCTATCGACTTCTTGGTCGAGACTGACCACGGTGACGTTGCCTAGTTCCGTTCCTTCCTTCTTCAGAAAGTACAAAGGGAGCACCGTTGCCTCGGCTGCTTGCTCGCTACCCAGCACCAGCTTTTTACCGGCTAAATCGGCCGGTGACTTGATTTCGGATTTTGCATCAGCCACCAGAATAGAACGAACTCCAACGTCCACATCGCGCATGACCAACGTCTGGCTCGCGCATTTATTGCGGACGTGGTACTTGGCATGGGCCAGCGGCGTGTTCCAAGCGATGTCGATTTCGCCCCGCTCCAGCGCAGCGACCAGCGAGTCGTAGTTGGAATAGAGGACGTAGTCGGACGACAGGCCGTTTTTGTTTAAGTACCGGGTGAGCCCGTCGAAAATCGTGACGGCCGATGGCGCGTAGGCCACCGCGCCGATTCGCGTGACTTGGTCGCGGTTCGCTGCTGGCTCGTCCCCAAAAGCAAACGGAGAGAGGCCAACCGCTAAACAAAGCACGGCGACGGTCCAACTCAAAAACTTCATGGAATCGCTTTCTTTGGCTCTTGGCAACAACAGTCGAGCTGTCACGTTGTGCGCCGTGGGGCAGTGCGCTAGGATCATAGTATATGAAAGAGAATCCCAGTCCCAGTGCGGCACCTTCTTCGGCAGAAGAGTTCGATGCCGGCGCCATGGG
Organism: uncultured Pirellulaceae bacterium; assembly: GCA_964636985.1. Classification (GTDB taxonomy): domain Bacteria; phylum Planctomycetota; class Planctomycetia; order Pirellulales; family Pirellulaceae; genus CAZWSX01. The sequence goes on from CAZWSX010000004.1 coordinate 363,818, forward strand.
GTGCGGCGAACTGGTTCTTAAATTGAAAGTCCGTATATCTCCACTCCAGCCGGGGCAGATTCTGCACCTCATTGCGCTCGACCCCGGGGCCGTCGAAGATATCCCGGCCTGGTGCCGGATGACACAACATCGGATGGTGTCGGCACAACACCCCCACTATTGGATTGAACGAAAGGCGAACTGAAATGGCCGGAAAGTTTTGCGTCAACCTGACCTGCTCCAAGAACGACCGAGACAAGGCCACGGTAGCCTTTGTGGTAGCTAATGCCGCCGTTGGTTGCGACAAAGAGACCCTGATGTTTCTCAGCATCGAAGGGGTCCGACTGGCTGAGAAGGGCTATGCCGACGACATCCACGAAGAAGGCTTTTCGCCGCTTAAGGACCTAATCAACAACTTTGTAGAGGCTGGCGGCAAGATCTTCGTGTGCTCTCCCTGTTTTAAGAAACGCGGCCTGAACGAAGCGAATCTTATCGCCGGCGCCACAATCGTCGGTGGAGCAAAACTGGTCGAGTTTCTTTCTGACAACGCGCCCTGCGTGTCGTACTGAAATTCAAAAGATGTGAAGCTCACACGATCATGTCGCAAACGACCGATCATCCGTGGCCGCCTGACGCATCCTTCAACGGCGGGACCTTGGATTGCGGCAATGGTCTGCTGCTCCTGATTCGCAAACACATCGATCCTCTCGCGCAAGGCGGATTGCTGGAGATTCGATCGCGCGAAAGGTCGGTTGACGAAGACCTTCCCGCGTGGTGTCGCATGACCGGCAACGACCTGGTCAACGCGATCACCGTGGAAAACGAGCGGCGGTTTCTCGTTTGCAAAGGACGTTTCGACAGGGCCTCGCAGGCAAGCAACTCGGCTGCAAAGGTGTCCCCTCCCCCTTCTGTGCTGCCAACGCAACCGGTTGCGATTTCGAGTGAGCATCGGAGCAATGCTGCCGCGAAGCCAATTCCACCGCTCGCGGTGATGGGGATCGGTAGCTGGCCTCGCCCGAGGTGGATGCTTCAAGCCATTCACGATCACGTCCGTGGTCGACTGTCGGAGCATGAGTTTTAGGAAACGGCCGACGACGCCGTGCGGCTTGTCTACGAGAACCAGCGGAGCGCCGGCGTCGATGTGTTCACCGATGGCGAGCAACGTCGCGACAGCTATGCGAGCTTTGTCGGTGGATTGTTGGACAATTGCCAGCTGATTCCCCTGATCGACTTGCTTTCCTATGTGGACGACCCCGATCAGTTCGAGAAGGAACTGCGCGCACTCGACGTTCCAGCCAGCGACGTTCGTCACCCGGCCGTATTTGGACCGATTGCTCGGTCGCGCAGTCTGGCGGTTCACGAATTCGCGTTTCTATCGCGATTGACCGACCAGCCCATCAAGATCGCCCTGCCGGGGCCCTACTTGTTGACCCGCACGATGTGGATGGAGTGCATTTCCGACCGCGCGTACGCCTCGCGGGAGGCACTGGCAGTCGACGTGGTCTGCGTCCTTCGCGAGGAACTGCAAGAACTATTGCAGGCGGGAGTGTCGCTCGTGCAGTTCGACGAACCGGTCCTGTCCGAAGTGGCCTTCGCCAACCGTCGCGGCGGCCGATCGTTTATGTGTGGTGCGCTGGGAGAACGCCTTCCACTCGAAGGCGAGTTGGCCTTTGCCAAAGAGCTGTTTCGCAATTTGACCGACGGCTTGCCACGCTCGCGAATCGCGATCCACATTTGCCGCGGGAACTGGACGCGTGACGAGTCGGTCGCATTAACCGGCAGTTACGCTCCGCTCGTCAATTTTCTTTCAGAACTGCCCGTCGGAAACTACTTTCTAGAACTATGTACGCCCCGAGCCGGCGAATTGGAGGTGTTGCGCGCGCTGCCGCCGGATCGTCGTATCGGAGTTGGCGTGGTCAACCAAAAACACGAACGCATTGAAATAAATTATGAAATCCGCGAAAAGGTGTTGAAGGCAATCGAAATGTTCGGGGAAGACCGAGTGTTGCTGACACCCGACTGCGGTTTTGCCACCTTCGCCGATAACCCGATCGCCAGCGCGGAGTGCGCCACTGCCAAACTTCGTGCCATCGCCCAGGTTCGTGGCGAAATCTTGGGCATCGTCTGACGAAATTCCGCACCCTGGCTTGCAAACTCGCTGCTCCGGGTGGAAATTCATGCAACTACTCTATGCGCGCGAAGGAGCACATCATGGCACCCGCTTCCTCTGGTCCGTTGTCCGCCGACGAATTCCGCAAATTGCATGCTTACTGGAGAGCACTCAACTACCTCTCCGTGGGGCAAATCTATTTGATGGACAACCCGCTCCTGCGGGAACCGCTCCAGCGGGCTCATATTAAGCCGCGATTACTGGGCCACTGGGGGACATCGCCCGGCCTCAACATGCTGTGCGTCCACCTCAACCGGGTCATCAAACGCGACGACCTGGACGTGATTTACATCATTGGCCCAGGGCACGGCGGACCGTCGCTCGTGGCGCACGCCTACCTGGAAGGAACCTACAGCGAGTACTATCCCGACATCTGCCAAGACGCGGAAGGGATGCAGCGGCTCTTCAAGCAATTCAGTTTTCCGGGCGGCATTCCAAGCCACGTTGCGCCCGAGACGCCCGGCAGCATCCACGAAGGTGGCGAGTTGGGTTACGCGCTAAGCCACGCGTACGGTGCTGCGTTCGACAATCCCGATTTGATTGTCGCTTGCGTGGTGGGAGACGGCGAAGCGGAAACGGGTCCGCTCGCGACCGGTTGGCACGGCAACAAGTTCCTCAATCCGGCGCGCGATGGCGCGGTGCTGCCGATCTTGCACCTCAATGGTTACAAGATCGCCAATCCTTGCTTCCTCGCGCGCATTCCCAAAGACGAGTTGCAAAAGTTCTTCGAAGGAATGGGGTACAAGCCCTACTTCGTCGAAGGGCACGAACCCGAGTCGGTCCACCAGCAACTTGCGGGCGTGCTCGATACCGTTACCGCGGAGATTCGACAGATCTGGTCGGACGCTCGAACCAAAGGGAACACCAAGCGGCCGATGTGGCCGATGATTGTCTTCCGCACGCCCAAGGGATGGACCTGTCCGCCCGAGATTGATGGCAAGAAGTGCGAGGATTACTGGCGCAGCCATCAAGTGCCGATGGGCGATATGGACAAGGAAGAGCACATCCGCATCCTCGAAGGGTGGATGAAGAGCTACAAGCCTGAGGAACTCTTCGACGGCAATGGGACGCTCAGGCCCGAATTGGCTGCGCTCGCGCCTAAGGGTGAGCGCCGGATGAGTGCCAACCCGCACACCAACGGCGGCGTTTTGATGCGCGACCTCAAAATGCCCGATTTCCGTAAATATGCGGTTGATGTTCCCTCGCCAGGCGGCAAGTCATGCGAGGCCGCGCGCGTCATGGGAACGTTCCTCCGCGACGTGATGAAGGAGAACTTGGAGACGAAGAACTTTCGGCTCTTCAGTCCGGACGAAAACAACTCTAATCGTTGGCAGGACGTCCTCGAGGTCACTAACCGCTGTTACATGGCGGAGATCTACTCGACCGACGACCATCTCTCGCCGGACGGGCGGGTGATGGAGGTTCTTAGCGAGCATCAATGTCAGGGGTGGCTGGAAGCCTACTTGCTGACGGGGCGGCACGGATTCTTCTCGTGCTACGAAGCGTTCATCCACATCATCGATTCGATGTTCAACCAGCACGCGAAGTGGTTGAAGACGTGCAACCACATTCCGTGGCGGCGGCCGATTGCCTCGCTGAACTACTTCCTCAGTTCGCACGTGTGGCGACAGGATCACAACGGGCTAAGCCACCAGGACCCAGGTTTCATTGATCACGTCGTGAACAAGAAAGCGGAGGTGGTGCGGGTCTACTTGCCGCCTGACGCAAATTGCCTTCTCTCGGTGACCGATCACTGTCTGCGCAGCCGCAACTACGTTAACGTCGTGGTGGCGGGCAAGCAGCCGGCGCCGCAGTGGCTGACGATGGATCAAGCCATCAAGCACTGTTCGGCGGGCATAGGGATTTGGGAGTGGGCCTCGAACGACAAGGGAGTCGAGCCGGATGTCGTGATGGCATGCTGTGGCGACGTGCCGACACTGGAAACACTGGCGGCGGTGAGCCTGTTGCGCGAACATCTGCCGGAACTGAAAGTGCGGGTGATCAACGTCGTGAACTTGATGAAGTTGCAACCGCAGAGCGAGCATCCGCACGGTCTGTCGGACGGCGACTTTGATGCGTTGTTCACGAAAAACAAGCCGGTTATTTTTGCGTTCCACGGATATCCGTGGCTCATTCACCGGCTTACCTATCGGCGGACGAACCATCACAACCTGCACGTGCGGGGCTACAAGGAAGAGGGAACAACGACGACACCCTTCGACATGGTCGTGATGAACGAGATGGACCGCTTCCATCTTTGCGAAGACGTGATCGACCGCCTGCCGCAGCTTGGCGCCAAGGCGGCTTACTTCAAGCAGGCCATTCACGAAAAACTGATCGATCACAAGCAGTACATCGAACGCGTCGGCGACGACATGCCCGAAGTGGCAAATTGGACTTGGGGCAAAAAGTCGGGCGTACGCGGGAGCGGGACGTCGACCGAAGGCGACAACGTCTAAAGCCGTTGCGGCGACTTACCCTACGGCGAGCATTTCAGCTTGCCCGTGCATGGCGGGCATTTGGGGCATGGCATGGGTTTGCGGCAATAGTCGTCGCAGCAGCATTGTTTTACGCACTTTGCACACGGCAATGGCTTGGCGCAGTAGTTGTCGCAGCAAGTCGAATTGACGCAGTGCGCTTTGGGTAGCGGCTTGGGGCAATAGTCGTCGCAGCATTTGCGGATGCAATCAGGCACGCAAATGCCAAACAGAAAATCGTTTCGCCGCTCGTCCGCTCGAAGGACGCTCAGGCACGCGAAGCTGAAAACCACAAACAAGCCCCTGATGCACCTGACGATTTTGGATTTCTTATTCATATAGGCGGTCTGTACTGGTGAACGATCGAGCCAGGAAATCGTCGACTGCGAATTCGGACTACTTTGACGGGGCAGGTTGCACCGGCGGCGTCAGCATCAGCTCTTCGGTCACCGGCACGACGGGAGTCGGCATCGGGCCTTCCGACGGCGCCATTTCGGAAACTGCGAAAACGTCCCCCTGCTCTTGAAGGCGAATCTGCCAGCCGCCGCGTAAGGCTCGATGGATATCGATCAGAGCCAGGTTGATTTCGCCACGAGCGGAGGCGAGGTCGATTTGTTGGCGGACCAGCACGTTTTGCAGGTTAAAAACCCGCTCGAAGCTGATCGTCCCTTCCTTGTATTGAGTTAAGGCGAGGTCGACCGATTTCTGGGTTGCCGCGGACGCTTCCTGCAATTGGTTCGCACGCTCTTGCGACTTGATGAACGAGATCAAGGCATTTTCAACTTCGTTGTTCGCCTTGAGAACGGTTTGCTGGTAATTGAACGCCGCCGTTTGGAAGCGAGCTTCGTATCGCGAAACGTTGTTTCGCAGACGGCCATAATTGAGCAGATTCCATCGGAATGTCGGCGAGACAATTCCGCCAAAGGATGTGCCCCTGAACAAATCGGAGGCATCTGAAGCGGTCCAACCAAAGACCCCGTCGATCGAAAAGTGAGGATAGAGCTCGGAGGTAGCGATGCCGATTTCGGCGCTGGCTCCAGCGACCGCACGTTCCGCGGCGCGGACGTCGGGACGGCGACGAAGGAGTTCGCCAGGAATGCCGGCCGCAACCGATTTCGGTGCGATCGGGAGCTGTCCGTCGCCAACTTGCGGTTGGAGATCGTATGCCGGCATCCCCATCAGCAAGCAAAGTTCGTTGTTGGCTTGCCGCACCGTAGTTTCGAATTTCGGGATCAAGGCTTGCGTTTCGCTGAGCGTCGATTGCGCCTGCGTCACGTCGAGTTCGCTCGTCGCGCCTTCGTCAAAACGAGCTTTGGCCAGCTTGTAGCTACCTTCCTGGATCACCACATTTCGCTTCGCGAGGCGAACCATTTCTTGGGAGACCCGGAGCGTGGTGTAGGCTTTGGCGGTGTCGGCGACGGCAATTGCCAGAATGTCGTCGTAGAGTTCGATTTGCTGATCGAGTGCAGCGTCGGCTTGTTCGATCGAGCGGCGGTATCGCCCCCAGATATCGAGTTCCCACTGCATCCGTGGTCCGAAGTTGTAGAGGTCGAAGGCGCGCGTGGGATTACCAACACCCGGCAAGTTGCCGTTTTCACTGATCTGGATGCGGTTGTACGAGCCGTCGAGTGATTGGGCTTGTGGAAACAAGTTGCCAACGGTGACACCGCGAATCGCTCGATACTCAAGGATTCTTTGTCCCTGCGCGTGTAACGGAATGTTGGACTCATAAGTCGCTTGCACAAACGAATTCAGAGCGGGATCGTTGAAAACAGTCCACCACGCGCGGTCGTCCTCGGAGTTCGAAACGACTGCTGGATTGTTGAAATCGATCCAGTGCTCCGACACCGGCGCGGCTGGCTTGCAGTAGTTGGGGCCGACTTTAAAACCGTTGCGGTACCAATCGCCAATCGAGGTACACCCGGAAGAAATCGACGCCATCAGGATCAACGCCAACAGGTGTCCCCATTGGAGGGGTGTGGCGGAACGTGAAAATGTGACGCCTTTATCGCTGAGCGAAAGTTTGCGTTTCATGGCGACCTGCCTTGATTTCACTTTCGTAGGTCGTGAAAAACAGTTGCGATCGGCGCCCGCGGCGCATGCGCTGTCTCAAGGAATATCAGCACAGGCGGTAATTCGAGTAAAGTTGAAGCGCGCTGCCACGCACAACCGGCAAAGGCGTCATAACCGGACCTCCGAGGCCGTTTCGGATCTGCGTTCTGACAGTTGATGGTCGGAGTGATTATTGTGGCGACCTGCAGCAGCGGCGAAACTGCGTCTGAAAGGTCTCGAAAAGTCCTGTTGATCGCTGTGCGGAAGCGTTACACTGTCGGGCTGGGACTGGCATTTTGTTGATGTGCCGGATTAGTCATTTGTCGGGGTGATCGATCCATGTCGAAGACCGTCGTGCGGCTCGTTGTCATTCTCGCCATTGCCGGTGTCGCCAGCTTTGCCGCGTATCAGTACTGGCTTAATCAGCAGAACGCCCTTCCGGCTGGAATTGCGTCGGGTAACGGACGCATTGAGGCAAAGCTCGTCGATATTGCGGCTAAGGAGTCGCTCCGCGTCAAAGAGGTACGGGTCGACGAAGGCGATATTGTTCAGCCGGGCCAAGTGGTGGTGGTCATGGACACCTCGACCCTCGATGCCCAACTTGAGCAAGCCAAGGCCGAGGAGTTAACGGCGGAAGAGAAAGTCGCTGTCAACAAAGCGACGATCGTGCAGAAGAAGAGCGAAGTCAAGCTCGCCGAGACAGAACTGGTTCGCTACAAAAAACTCCGCGAAAAGAATGCCACCTCTCAGCAGGACGTCGACCGTCATGAGACGGCCCTTGAAGTGTCCCAGGCAGCGTTGGACAAAGAGAACGCAGCCCTTCGGACGGCCGAACAAGAAGTGAAGGTGGCAGCGGCCAACGTGGCAACCATTAAAACGCGGATTGATGATGCGACGTTGGCCTCTCCGGTCCGCGGGCGCGTACTCTATCGCCTCACGGAAGTTGGCGAAGTGCTGCAACCTGGAGGCAAGGCGCTCACAATTGTCAATTTGGAAGACGTCTACATGGAGATCTTTTTGCCGTCGGAACAGGCGGGCAAGATCAAGATTGGCGCCGATGCAAGGCTAACCGTAGACCACGTGCCAGGTAAATCGGCAGCAGCGAAAGTCAGTTTTGTGTCACCCGAGGCCCAGTTTACGCCCAAGCAAGTGGAGACCAAAAGCGAACGTGACAAGCTGATGTTTCGCGTCAAGATCCAGGCGCCTCAGGAACTCGTTCAAGCTTTTATCGAACGGATCAAGACGGGCGTGCGTGGCGTGGGATATGTCAAGCTCGACGACGCGACGCCATGGCCGGCGAATCTGTCGAACGTCGTAAAGCCCGAAGATTTCGCGAAGCAGATAGAAGCGGAGGCGCCCAAGGATTCGCCTGACGCAAAGGCAACGGACAAAGCTAAGGCAAAAGAGACGAAAACGAAAGAAGCAAATTCAGAAGAGTCGACCACCAAGAAAACGACGACAGAAGAGACCAAGACAAGCGATACGACGACAGAAGAGCAAAAGACGGACGAAGGGAGTACGGAATCGTCGCCTGCCAAGAGCGGGGATGAAGAAGAAGCGAAATCAGAAACGCCCTAGCACCGCAGCCCAACGAGACACAACACCATGGATTCCACGGCGTCCGAGTCGAAAGACTCGTCGGGCGGCGGTAAACCGGTTGTGACGATTGACAGCGTCACACATCACTATTGCAAAACACGCGCGCTCGACTCCATTTCGCTCGACATTCCCAGCGGAATCATGGTGGGCGTCGTAGGCCCGGACGGCGTCGGCAAATCGACCCTTCTTGCTCTCGTTGCAGGCTCGAAGAAGCTGCAAAAAGGGAAGGTGATGGTGTTGGATGGGGACATGGGAGATGTCCGCCACCGCCGCAGTGTTTGCCCTCGCATCGCCTACATGCCGCAGGGGCTCGGCAAGAATCTCTATCTGGAACTGAGCGTCTACGACAACGTCGATTTCATGGCGCAGCTGTTCGGGCTATCGCGCGCCGAGCGCCCCGCGAAGGTACGGGAACTACTTGAGGCGACCGGACTGGGCCCGTTTGCCGATCGGCCGGCCGGCAAGTTGTCGGGGGGCATGAAACAAAAAGTGGGGCTGTGCGGTGCACTGGTTCACGAGCCCGATTTGCTGATTCTGGATGAGCCGACCACTGGCGTCGATCCGCTTTCGCGACAGCAGTTTTGGACGCTGATCGACGATATTCGCGCGGGTCGCCCCAGCATGAGCGTCGTCATTTCGACGGCTTACATGGATGAGGCGCAGAAGTGGGACTGGATCGTCGCCATGGACGACGGGAAAGTCCTCTCGACCGGCACTCCCAAAGAGCTGATGCAGCGAACGGGCACGACCGACTTGGAAAAGTGTTTCATCAAGCTCCTTCCGGAGTCGAAAACGCAGGGGCACCAGGAACTGATCATTCCGCCACGGAACAGGAGCAATCCCGAAATCGCGATCGACGCGAACGGTCTCACTCGCCGGTTCGGAACGTTCACCGCCGTGGACCACGTCACGCTCTCCATTGAACGGGGCGAAATCTTCGGCTTTCTCGGCAGCAATGGCTGCGGCAAGTCGACCACGATGAAGATGCTCACCGGGCTGTTGCCGCCGACGGAAGGTACGGCGACGTTGTTCGGCAAATCGGTCGAAGCGGGCAGCATGGAGGTCCGCAAAAATCTGGGCTACATGACGCAGGCCTTTTCGCTCTACGGCGAATTGACCGTGCGGCAAAACCTGGTACTTGATGCCAGGCTCTACCATATTCCGGCTGCGAAGGCGAAAGCGCGGATCACAGAACTCGTGGAAAAATTCGGCCTCGGGCCGCACATGGATGCGCTGGCGGACGATTTGCCGATGGGACTCAAGCAGCGGCTCTCGTTGGCGGTCGCCGTTTTGCACGATCCCCAGATCTTGATCCTTGACGAACCAACGTCCGGCGTGGATCCCGTTGCCCGCGACAGTTTTTGGGAACTCCTGATCGACCTGTCACGCAACCAAGGCGTAACAATCTTCGTGACGACTCACTTCATGAGCGAAGGGATGCGCTGTGATCGCATTTCTCTGATGCACGCGGGACGTGTGCTGGCCTGTGATGAGCCCCAAAAGCTGATTGACGATCGAAAAGCGAGCGGCCTGGAAGAGGCCTTTATCGGATACATGGAGGACGCCATCGCTGAGGCCAAGAAGGGGAAGCCCGAGCAAAAACCTGCTGCCGCGGAGCCTCCCGCGGCAAAGGCGAAGGCGGCCTCACACGCTGGCGGAAGCGGACTTGGGAGCGGGTTGGTTCGGGTCGCGGCTTATACTCGAAATGAAACGGTGCAAATTCTGCGCGATCCGATTCGGCTCTTGTTCGCGTTTGCGGGCTCGGCGCTCTTGATGCTCGCCTTTGGGTTCGGGATCACGACCGACGTCGAACACATCCGTTTCGCGGCCCTCGACGAAGATCAGACGCCGGAAAGCCGAGCCTATCTGGAGCAATTCGCTTCGACGCCGCGCTATTTCGAAAAAACACCCGCGGTCGTGTCACCTGAAGACGCGTTGGAGCGGTTGCAGTCGGACGACATTTCGCTCGTGATCAACATGCCGCCCAATTTTGGCCGCGATCTAAGGCGTGGTAATAAGCCTACGGTTCTTGCTCAGGTCGACGGCGCCAACACCTTTCGCGGCGAGACTGTCTCGCAATACACCCAGGGCGTGCATCAAACGATGTTGAATTACCCCTCGACCGCACTCCAAACGGGTCAGAAAAAGTACACGGCGGATATCGAAGAGCGGTACATGTACAACCCGACCTTCGAGAGCATCTATTCGATCGTGCCTAGCGTTCCTGCGCTGCTGCTCGTGCTCATTCCGGCAATCTTGATGGCGGTGAGCATTGTCCGAGAAAAGGAACTCGGCTCGATGATCAACTTTTATGTGACGCCGACCGGGCGGTTCGAGTATTTGCTGGGTAAGCAAATCCCCTACATCGTCATCGGAATGTTGAATTTCTTCATTCTTGTTGCAATGGCGCGAATCGTGTTCGGTGTCCCCGTAAAGGGAAACTTCTTAATGCTCACCTTCGTTACGCTGCTCTATGTCACGGCGACGACCGGCATCGGCATGATGATTTCCACGTTTACCAGTAGCCAGGTGGCGGCGGTATTCATTACGGCGATCATTACGATTATCCCCACGGTGCAGTTTTCTGGTTTGTTGCAGCCGGTGTCGACGCTTCAAGGGCAGGCCCGCGTCGTCGGTTCGATCTGGCCGACGACGTACTACATGCACTCGAGTGTCGGGGCCTATACGAAAGGGCTCACGGCAGACCTCATGCTGCCAGACGTCATCTTTTTAGGGTGCGCTGGGCCGCTCTTGTGGGGTGTCAGCATTCTTGGCCTTTCCAAGCAGGAGAAGTAAGGGATGACCTCCGCCCTCAACATCTTCTGGCTTGGAATCAAGGAGCTGCGCAGCCTTTCGAGCGACATCGTGATGCTCCTGTTTGTGGTGTATGCGTTCACTGGGGCCATCTACATCCAGGCGACGGGTACGTCCAACGAAGTCAACAACGCGTCGATCGCGTTCGTCGACGAGGATGGGTCCGCGCTCGCGCAAGAGCTGGTGAACGCCTTCTATCCGCCGCGTTTTCAGAAACCGGTGCTGATTCAGGCCCACCAGGTGGAAGATGCCATGGACGAGGGGCGGTTCATGTTTGTCGTGACCGTTCCGCCGCAATTTGAGCAAGACTTGCGCGCTGGCCGCAATCCTGGCCTGCAAGTGAGCATCGATGCCACCGCGATGCAGCAGGCGGGCATCGGTGCCAGCTACATCAAGAATATTGTGAGCGATCGAATTGCCAACTTCATGACGCGGACCGATCAAACGCCGCCGCCGCCGGTCGACCTTGTTGTCCGCAAGATGTTCAATCCCAACGGGGTTTCGTACTGGTTCACCAGCGTCGTCGCGATCATCAATCAGATTTCACTGCTGACGATCGTCTTAACCGGAGCTGCGGTGATTCGTGAGCGAGAACACGGCACCCTAGAGCACTTGCTGGTGATGCCGCTCTCAGCATTTGAGATCGCGATGGCGAAAGTTCTCGCCAATGGCCTCATGATCTTGGTTGCGACCGGCGCCTCGGTCTTTCTGGTGGTGCGGGCGGTCCTTCAGGTCCCCTTCGCCGGTTCGATGCAGCTTTGGTTTTGCGGCGTGGTGCTCTATCTCTTCTTCGCGACCGCACTGGGGATCTACCTGGGAACCGTCTCGCGATCGATGGCTCAGTTTTCGTTGCTCATCATCTTGGTGGTAATGGTGTTGCAACTGCTTTCAGGTGGATCGACGCCTGTCGAGAGCCAGCCGAAGTGGCTTCAGTACTTGACTTACTTGTTGCCGTCGCGGCACTTTGTCAGTTTTTCGCAGATCATTATTTATCGCGGCGGAGGATTGCGCGCGGTCTTGGAACATTTTCTTGTCGTCGGCGGTATTGGCCTGGCATTCTTCATTTACAGCTTGTCGCTTTTCCGCAGGTCGATTGCCGTGACGAAGTAACACCGGCGGCCCCGAATCGCAGCTGGGAGTTTGGAGCCATGATCCAACCAAAAACGACCGGTCGCAGTTCGCCTTTAGGGGCGTCGATTCTCGACGGCGGCGTCAATTTCAGTCTCTTCTCGCGCACGGCAACGGGCGTCGACTTGTTGCTTTTCAATCGCGTCGACGATGCGAAGCCATCGCAAGTGATTTCGCTTGACCCCTGCGTGAACCGCTCGTACCACTATTGGCATCGCTTTGTGCCTGGTCTGAAGGCCGGCCAATTGTACGGATACCGCGTCACGGGCCCCGATGTGCCTCAAACGGGGATGCGATTCAATTCCGCCAAGACGCTGGTCGATCCCTACGGCCGCGGCGTGGTGGTTCCCGAGCATTACGATCGCTCGGCGGCGGCAGGCCCTGCCGACAACGCCGGCGTTGCCATGAAGAGCGTTGTGGTCGATTCATCCACGTACGACTGGGAAGAAGACCAGCCGCTAGGGCGACCCTCCGCGCAGACCATCATCTACGAGATGCACGTGCGTGGATTCACGAAACATCCCAGCTCCAAAGTCACGGAATCAAAACGCGGCACCTACGCCGGGGTGATCGAGAAGATCCCTTATCTCCAGAAGCTTGGCATCACCGCAGTCGAGTTGATGCCGGTCTTTCAATTCGATCCGCAAGACGCTCCGCATGGCAAGATCAACTATTGGGGCTATGCGCCGATCTCCTTCTTTGCGCCGCACACGGCTTATAGCTCCCGCCAGGATCCGCTCGGGCCGATCAACGAATTTCGCGACATGGTGAAGGCATTTCACCGTGCAGGGATCGAAGTCATCCTCGACGTGGTCTTCAACCACACGGCCGAAGGGAACGAGCGCGGTCCCACGCTCAGCTTCCGCGGCATCGATAACCGCACTTATTACATCCTGGAGCAGGGCGGTGAGTACTATTCCAACTACACCGGCTGCGGAAACACGCTCAACGGCAATCACCCCATCGTTCGTCGCATGATCATCGATAGCTTGCGCTACTGGGTGCAGGAAATGCATGTCGACGGATTTCGATTCGATCTGGCGTCGATTCTTTCCCGTGACGGGCAGGGGAATCCGCTCCCCAATCCGCCCGTGATCTGGGATATCGAATCCGACCCCGTGCTTTCGACCACAAAGCTTTTCGCCGAAGCCTGGGACGCTGCGGGACTCTACCAGGTGGGAACTTTCGTCGGCGATGCTTGGAAGGAATGGAATGGGCGCTTCCGGGACGATGTCCGCGACTTTCTTCGTGGCATACCGGGCGCCGTACGAAGTGTTGCCGACCGCATGGTCGGTAGTCCCGAGATATTCGGTCACGACGGGCGCGACGTCGAACAGAGCGTCAACTTCGCCACCTGCCACGATGGATTCACGCTCAACGATCTCGTTTCTTACAACGACAAGCACAACGAGGCCAATAGCGAATCGAATCGCGACGGCGCCAACGACAACCGAAGCTGGAACTGTGGCGTGGAAGGGCCGACCGACGATCCGCTGATCGAATCGATACGGGCCCGGCAGATCAAGAATTTCTTCACCCTCACGATGCTCTCACTAGGCATTCCGATGTTCGTGATGGGAGATGAACTGCGCCGAACGCAGGGTGGGAACAACAATGCCTATTGCCAGGACAACGAGATCAGCTGGCTCGATTGGTCGCTGGCCGACCGGCACGCCGACTTGCATCGTTTTGTGAGCATACTTTGCGCTCGGCGAGGTGTCCGCGATTACGAACACGAGCGGCAGCGATTGAGCATTCACACGTTGCTTGGCAGCGCCAAGCTTGCCTGGCACGGCGTCAAGCTCGGCGAACCCGACTGGGGCGACAATTCTCGCAGCCTGGCCATGAGTGGTTTCCTCAAGAATGAAGGGATGCAGTTGCATCTCATGCTCAATGCGTACTGGGAGCCTCTTGTGTTCGAACTGCCGGTTCTCCCCTCGGGCAAGTGGCAGCGCTGGATCGATACGGGGTTCGACTCGCCCCACGATATCGCAGCCTTAAATGAGTCGCCGACTATCGAGGGAAACACCTATCGGGTCGCGGATCGATCGGTGGTGATGCTCATCGCGACTGTTTAGGAGCAGGAACCCGTGAGCCAAGGAATTCCTCAAGAACAAATTGCCGGTGTCCTCGTCAGCGACTTCGACGGCACCATGACGACGCACGACTTCTATCGGCTTGCGCTTCAGTCGCTCATGCCGGCAGACGTTCCCGATTATTGGGCGGCCTATCGATCGGGAAAGATCACGCACTTCGAAGCGCTCCGACGCTACTTCGCTTCGATTCGCAAGAGCGAGGACGAGGTCTTGGATGTCGTGTGGAAGATGGAACTCGATCCCATGCTCGCCGCGGCAGTCAAGAAGCTGCGCGACGCAAGGTGGCGGGTGATCGTCGCCTCCGCGGGCTGCGATTGGTACATTTCGCGGCTTCTATCGCACGCCCAGGTGGCGCTGGAGTGCCATGCCAATCCGGGCAAGTTCGTGCACGGCCAAGGCTTGCTTATGGAACTGCCCATTGAGTCACCTTACTTCTCGCGTGAGTTGGGAATCGACAAGACGGCGATTGTCCAGACGTTTTTAGATTCCGGAGTAACGGTTGCCTATGCAGGCGATGGATTCCCCGACGTCGCGCCTGCGAAGCTTGTTTCGGAGAACCTCCGCTTCGCACGGGCAGACTTGCGCGATGTCTTACAGCAAGAGCAATTGGGCTTTCAAAGTTACGGCAGCTGGTCGGATATTGCCGAGCAACTCGTGAAGCGGAGCCCGTAACATGCTCCGGCCCACACAGATTTCGATACCGACGCTGGTTCGCGTGAAGCCAGGCGCAATCGATCGGCTTGGAATCTACCTGCGTCGCGATCATCGCAGCTCGGCGGCGGTTTTTGTAAGCCGAGGACTGGTCTCCCCCATCCCTGAACGCGTCGGCCGTGGCCTGGAGCTGGAGAACGTCGAGGCTGCGATGTGGACCGAAGTCGCAGACAACGACCTGGAAGGCGCCGCGAAACTCTTCGCCAGGCTGCCCCGGGGAGTTTCGGCGATCGTGGGCGTCGGGGGAGGAAAGGCGCTCGATGTGGCAAAGTACGTCGGGTTCCTCGGCAGGCTTCCCTACTACGCCGTCCCCACTTCGCTTTCGAACGACGGCTTTTGCAGTCCGCAATCGAGTTTGACGGTCGCCAGCCATCGCCGCTCGCTTCCTTCCGCACTTCCCTACGGCGTTGTCATCGATACCGAAATTTGTCTGAGCGCACCCAAGACGCTCACGTTGTCGGGCATTGGCGATCTGGTCGCGAAGTTCACTGCGATCCACGACTGGAAACTTGCGTTTCACCAAACCGGCGAACCAGTCGACGACTTCGCGGCACTCCTTTCCGATGGCTCCATCTATTCCTTCTTGGGGCGGCCGACGCTGGATCGCGAAGGCATCCGTCTCCTCGCTATGTCGCTGATGCTCAATGGCATCTCGATGGAGATTTGCGGTTCATCACGCCCTGCCAGCGGCAGCGAGCACTTGATTTCGCACGCGCTCGACGCGATCTCGGCACGTCCGCGGCTACACGGCTTGCAGGTGGGAGTCGCCACCTATCTGATGAGCAAACTTCAAAACGCCAATTCCGAGCAGATCGCATCGCTATTCGAGACGACGGGATTTTGGCAAGCCATTGCCGACGATCCCTTTTCTCGGAAAGAATGGCTCGAGGCGATTCGCACGGCGCCTTCGATCAAGCCTGGCTATTTCACTTTTCTCTCGACGCGAGACGTTTTGCCCGAGGCCGCGGCCCTTCTGGCAAGCGATCCCTTCCTGGTTCCTTGTTTTGTCGATTAGTCATGTACATCGTCCTTTTCAATGCCGGCAGCAGTAGCCTTAAGTGCTCGTTGTTCAAGCTCGACTCCGACGAGCCTGCGGCGCAGGCGCAAGCCGACTGGGCCAGTACGCCGGCGAAGTATCAGTTCTCCGTCACGGATGGAAACTCGCGGCGCGAGGAAGTGAACTGGCGCGGCCATGGCGAAGCGGTTCGAAGGTTTCTCGACGATTTAAAGGCAAGTTTGCCTGGGGGATTCGACGCTCAGTCTTTGAGCGCCGCGGCGCACCGTATCGTCCACGGCGGGGAATTCAGTTCGTCGGTCTTGATCACGCCGGCCATACAGCAGCGGATTGCGGCGCTGGCTGAATTGGCTCCGCTTCACAATCCGCCAAGTCTGGAGGCGCTCGCCGCGGCTCAAGCCACGCTGCCGAATGTTCCGCACGTCGCCGTGTTTGATACCGCATTTCACAGCACGTTGCCTCGCGAGGCCCGCGTATACCCGGTCCCTGGCCAATGGACCAACGAATGGGGCATTCGTCGCTACGGATTTCACGGCCTCAGCCACAGTTACTGCAGCGGGCGAGCCGCGGAAATGCTCGGGCGACCTGTGGGATCAGTGCGGATTATTGTGTGCCACTTGGGACACGGCTGCTCGGCGGCGATAGTTCAACATGGCAAATGCATCGATACGACAATGGGCTACACCCCGCTGGATGGACTGATGATGGCGACGCGCTGCGGATCGATCGATCCCAGCATTGTCCTCCATGTTCAGCAGCGCTATGGCCTCACGGCGGAGCAAGTCGATTCCGCCCTCAATCGCCAATCAGGGTTGTTGGGGGTTTCCGGAACCTCGGCCGACATGCGGCAAGTCCTCGAGGCGGCGAAGCAAGGTGACGACCGCGCGCAATTGGCGATTGCCATCTACACGCATCGCGTGCGAAAGACGATTGGCGCGGGCGCCGTGACCATGGGAGGCGTCGATGCCGTCGTCTTTACGGCGGGAGTCGGCGAACACTCGGCGGAGATTCGAAAAGCGATCTGCAACGGACTAGAGTGCATCGGACTGGAACTGGACGAGGCACTCAACGCGGCCTGTCACCCGGATGCGGATGTCGCAACGCCGTTGTCCCGCGGCCGCATCCTTGTGATTGCAACGCGCGAAGATCTCACCATGCTCCGCGAGACCCGTCAGGTATTGGCGAAAACCTAAGCAAAGTTTGGCTATGTGAGAACATAAAGATTATGACGACCTCGAACACACCTCAATCGTCTTCGTCTGCCGTCAGCATCGCCGATGAAGAAGCGGTTCAGCAGATCCTTGCCACGACGGTCTTTAATTTGTGGGACATCGTCAACAATTTGACGAGGATCAAGCCCGCCGGACACGAACACTACCGAGTCACCATCTTCGGCTCGGCACGAGCGAAGCCGGGTTCATTTGTTTACGAGGAAGTCAAGCGAGTCGCCACCGCGCTTGCCGAAATGGGGTGCGACATCATCACGGGCGGGGGCCCGGGGCTTATGCAGGCCGCCAACGAGGGGGCCGCGGCTGGCGGCGATCCGGGGCGGAACAAGTCGATTGGTATCCGCGTGCAACTGCCCTTCGAGCAGGACGTGAACTCGTTCGTTCAGCAAGCCTTCGAACACAAAACGTTCTTCACTCGTCTGCATCATTTCGTGCTCACGTCGGATGCCTACGTCGTGGTTCCAGGCGGAATCGGAACCGTACTCGAGCTGGCCATGATCTGGCAGCTACTTCAGGTGAATCATATTCAGGGCGCGCCGTTGATTCTCGTCGGAAAGATGTGGTCTGACTTCGTCGCCTGGGGAAAGACGAATTTCCTGTCGCCCCAATTGCACCTGGCAAACGCCGAGGACCTCGATATCCCGACGTGCGTCAATACAGGCGACGAGGCCATCGCGCTCCTTCGAAAGCATCAGTCGGCCTGGCTCGCGGCCAAGAAGTAATACCATCCCGTCCCAAGCAACGATCGGAGTCGAATATGCCAAAGCACAAGCCCGATGACGCAACTGAAAAGCTGAAGCGAAAAGACTACGAGGATGAGTTAAAGAAGCTGCAAGGCGAACTGTGCAAGCTTCAAGCATGGGTCAAGGAAAAGGGCCTGCGGGTGATCATCGTCTTCGAGGGGCGCGACGCGGCTGGAAAAGGAGGGACGATACGCGCCATCACCGAACGGGTTAGCCCACGCGTGTTTCGCGTGGTGGCGTTGCCAGCGCCCTCGGATCGCGAAAAGTCGCAAATGTACATTCAGCGCTACATGGCACACTTTCCGGCCGCGGGGGAAGTGGTGATTTTCGATCGCAGTTGGTACAACCGGGCCGGCGTCGAGTACGTAATGGGCTTTTGTACCGAGGAACAGCACGAGAAGTTTCTGGAGGTCTGCCCCCAGTTCGAACGCTACGTCATCGACAGCGGCATTCAGCTGATCAAGATCTGGCTCGAGGTCAGCGACGAAGAGCAAAAACGCCGCTTCGAGGCCCGCATCGAAGACCCGCTGCGGCAGTGGAAGCTGAGCCCGATGGACCTCCCATCGCGAAGCAAGTGGTACGAGTATTCGCGTGCTCGCGACGTGATGCTGAAGGCGACCGATCTTCCTGAATCGCCGTGGCATATCCTCCGTTCGGACGACAAACGCCGAGCTCGCCTCAATTGCATCGCGCACTTGCTCCACTTGATTCCCTACAAGGAAATCGAACGCGAAAAACTAAAAATCCCCGACCGGAAAGAAAAGCACGCCTACGACGACGCAGCGTCGCTGGAAGGAAGAACCTTCATACGCGAGCGATACTGAGCTGATATCAGCATCGCGCGGGCCAACGCTTAGTCGCTCAATTTCCTTTGTGGGAAACAATCGCTTGTTGGGGAGTCGGGTGAAGCGGATGGAACTCGCTTTTGGCGAAGCCTGCCGCATTGAAGACGCCATCGTATTCTTCGAACGTGTAGGCGTCGCCAGCCGCCGTGGTGGCGAGCATCGTGAGCGCGAACGTCGCTGTGGCGGGTGGCGACGTACGATTGGCGTCGGGAACGAATTCCAAAGTGATCGCGCGGCCGTTTGGAGCAAGCGAATCGTACGTGCGGCGAGCAATTTTCTCGCACGTTGGCAGATCGAAGTGGTGGAAAAAGTTGGTTAGCAGGACGATATCGTAGGGGCCGCCCCAATCGACGTCGAAGGCGCTCCCAGGCAAAAGTTCGTGCCGATTAGCGACGCCAAACCGCTGTGCGTTTTCGGTGGCGACCGACAACACGTTGGGCCAATCGAGCGCGGTGATTTGAGCTTGCGGATATGCCTGAGCCACGGTGATGCCGAAGATGCCGTGCCCCGCCGCGACGTCGAGCACTTTCAATGGCTGCGATGGTTCGCCGCCGATCAGCTGCGTCATTAATTGAGCCGGCATGACCATCATCGGTGCCATGGCGCGAGCGAATGGCACCCAGATCGGATTGTCGTGCGAGACGGTCCCTTCGCTGGAGACAACGGTTCCACCCTTTCGCACGGTGCCGGCCAGGTCGGCAAAGCAGGCCGTCAGGCTTGGTTCCAAAAGAAATCCGGTGGCGCCGCCCAAGTAGGCGCGCGAATTCTTGTCGAGAAACATCGCGGTATCGGGCGTCGCCGCGTAGCGATCTCCTTGCTTGGAAAGAAAACCTAAGATGGTGAGATAATCGGCCAGGATTCTTATGCCCCGTTCCGCGGCGCCGCACTTTTCCGCAATCTCCCGCGCCGTTTTGGGGCCGCCCGCGCAAGCGGTAAAAAGGTCCAATTGAATTGCCGCCTTCAAGGCCTCCGTTCTTTGGTAGGCATTAATGGTTTCGAAGAAGAGATTGGGAGACGGACCTGTCGTCATGCGATGCTTCCAAGGAAGAAGTGATGAGTGGCTGAGCTATTGCGATGGCTCGACTAGGAGTGTCGCCGATTGGTTCACCGCTGCGTAGGGGTGCCTGCCGCTGACGCCTGCGGTAGCCCGTCGCGATTTTGTTTCATCAAATGAGCGAAAGGTTGGCGCGTTCATCATCGACAGCGAAGAGACGCGTGAGTTCTACTCAGAGACAACTCGGATGTTTCGCCCTCGCGCGATTCGGTATCAGGTCCAGGACGTCGATCCGTGGTTGCGTTCTAGATCAAGCGTCTTGGGTTCAAGCTCGCGCAGAAGCCATGTCTGCGCAAGTGGATTCGGCTCAACGATCCGCATGGGCATGGGGTGAATGCGCCCTTGTTGCGTCGTCCACGATTGATTGGCCGGTGTTTTCGTTCTACGATAGTCATTCTGATGGTCTGGTGAATGTAAGATTGTTGTTGCTGACTGCTACAAATAGGCCTTTTCACGTCTCTACACCCATGAAGCCGTTTTACATTGCCGTCGCGTTGTGCCTGGTCACGTCCAATCTGTGGGCGGAGATCGGCATCATTTCGCCTATTGAAGCCAAGAAGCTCATCGATTCGCCCGACGCCAAAAAGCGGCCGATCGTGCTCGACACGCGCGGAGGTTACAAGGACTATTTCCGTGGCCATCTGCCGACGGCTCATCACCTGAATTTCGATACGCTGCGCGGCACCGATCAAGGCGTTCCGGTGCAGTACTTGCCCGACGATTTGACCAAGACGTTGCTGATCCGGGCGGGAGTCGATCGCACCCGGACGCACTTGATCTACGCCACGGGCGAGCAACTGCCGAACGACGAGATCCTGAGCGCCAGCATGGTGGCCTACGTGCTCGAGAAGTTCGGTGTCGAGGATATTCGCATCGTCGATGGCGGCTTGCCGGGCTGGAAGGAGGCCGGACTGGAGGCAACTCAAGAATATTTTGGCAATCCGCCTGGAACATTGCCTTCTAAAGGAAAGCCCGAGATTGCTTTGACGCTCGACGATGTTCTTAAACGCAAGAGGCAAGCGGGCGTGGTCCTGGTCGATGCCCGGCCGCACAACGAGTACGTAGGCGACGACGAGATCTGGCTTCGCAAGGGGCACATTCCCGGCGCGATCAGTTTCCACTGG
Organism: uncultured Pirellulaceae bacterium; assembly: GCA_964636985.1. GTDB lineage: Bacteria > Planctomycetota > Planctomycetia > Pirellulales > Pirellulaceae > CAZWSX01. Next base: position 384,854 of record CAZWSX010000004.1, read on the forward strand.
GCACGGCTCATGGAAAAAGACAACACCCACGCCTTTCTTCCGTTTGAAAAGGTGAAGGCGGAGTTGGATGCGGCCGGACTCACCAAGGACAAGGAGATCCTGGTCTACTGCGGCACGTCGCGCGAAGGGAGCTTGCTGCGGTTCTACTTGAAGCACGTGGCCGGCTATCCCAATGTGCGGCTCTACGAGGGTTCGTGGAAAGAGTACGTCTCGCTCAAACAATACCCCACCGAAACAAAAGAGAACGGGCCGCAAGCGAGCGCTGCCAAGTAGAACAAGCACAGAAGCCTCGTATGTTGACTGCCGTTCTCGTTCTCGCCGTTTGTTTCGTCGCCTTTACTAACGGCGCTAACGCCAATTTCAAAGGCGTAGCATCGCTTTATGGAAGCGGTACTACGACGTTGAAGGGAGCGCTGTACTGGGGGACGGCCCTCACATTCGCTGGATCGATTGCCGCCTTTTTCATCGCTGGCGGATTGCTGAAGAAGTTTGGCGGTCGCGGAATCGTAGAAGATAGCGTGGCGCAATCTCCGCAGTTTGCGGCTGCCGTAGCCATTGGCGCAGCTCTTACAAGCTTTCTCGCCACGCGGTTTGGTTTTCCCGTATCGACCACGCACGCGCTCGTCGGTGCGCTGTTGGGAGCTGGGTTGGCGAGCGGATCGAAAGTGCAGTTCGCGCCGCTGGGGATGAACTTCGTTTTCCCGCTGGTTGTCAGTCCTGTGCTGGCCGCACTGTTAGGCGGAATCGTCTACTTGTTGCTTAAGGGACTGGGGCTGTTGCCCAAAAAGCCGACTCGCACGCTGGACGTACTCCATTACTTGAGCGCGGGTGCCGCCAGTTTTGCTCGCGGCCTGAACGATACGCCCAAGATGGCAGCGCTGCTGACGGTACTCTTGAGCGCCGACTCGCATTGGGGCTTCCTGCTCGTCGCGGTGGTGATCGCGATAGGCGGTCTGCTCGACGCCGACCGCGTTGCCGAGACGCTCGGGAAGAAAGTAACGGATATGAATCCCGGCGAGGGCTTTGCAGCCAACTTAGTGACTGCGAGCCTCGTTACCGCAGCGACGTGCTACTCGCTTCCGGTCAGCACCACCCACGTCAGTGTTGGCTCACTTTTAGGGATGGGGGCCACCACCGGCCAGGCAAAATGGAAAAACGTATTGGAGATCGTGGCGGCCTGGCTAGTCACCGTCCCATGCGGTGGGCTGATCGCGGCGGCTGCGTACGGGGTGATGCTGTGGCTCCCACGATCCGCATCGTAAGGCCATGTTCAAAGAGTCTTTGCCAACTTAGCAGACCACCCAAACCACTGGCATAATCGGACTTCTCCTGCCATATTCGGCCAACGGCGCAATGAGTGGCGTTTTTTTAGGCTTCGTGTCGAAAAACTCGTCGATTCGCCGCGTCGTTGATACGATGAATACTGGTCCCGTTTTGCCTGTCAGTCAGTCTGGCGAAAGTCCGCCAGCCACTCGTGAGAAGCTTAAGTCACCATGGACTCCAACGACTTTGAATCGTGTGCCGAGCGACTCAAGGCCATGGCCGACCCCGATCGTCTACGCATGGTCACCTTGCTTCGCAAGGGCCCGCTCAACGTCTCGGAAATCGCGACCGCGATGGAACAAGAAATTGCCAACGTCTCGCACCATCTTGGCATCTTGCGACGCAACCAGATTGTTCGTGCCACGAAGCAAGGACGGTTCGTGCTTTACGACCTCCATCCCGATGTCTGCGTCACCAGCGAAACGGAAAGCCCCAACCTGCAGGTGAACTTCGGTTGCTGCTTTGTCAATCTGAACGGATCGCAGCAAAGCGGCGTTGGCGAGTAGGCAGCGAGCCAGCCTGCTGCACGAACAGTCGCAGGATTTCCCGTTTTCGCTTGCTCTACGGGCGGGAAGGGCAGAGGCGTTTGCCCCTATCGATTCCCGTTAGATTTGCGTCAAAATGGCATAGGCTGATTAGCCATCGACGACGTAGAATCCGCGCCAACTAGAGAAAAGCTATGAATTTGGAAGAGTTTATCCGCGACACGTTGGTGCAAATCGCCAAGGGGGCCAAAGCCGCCGGGAAGGACGTCGCGGAACTAGGTGGAAGCGTGAATCCGGCCAGCGTCATCCAGGATGCCAAGGGACGGACGATCTACCAAGAAGATGGCACTTCCGCTCCGCTTGTCGAGCGGATCGCCTTTGATATCGCGGTCACGATGTCGTCCACAGTGGAAGCTGGAAGCGAATCGGTCCGCGTCGCCGTTCTCAATCCCGGCAAGCGAAAGTCGGAGACCTTGGCGCCTGCTGAATCGCGGATTCGATTCGAGATTCCCATCTTGCTGCCGTTTGGCGATCCGCCCGACTAGTTTGTTTTCACCTTGAATTGCGCATCCGCAAGGCAGATAAATCTGGCAAGCAGGTGCAACTTGCGGAGGAGCCGATCGATCCTAAGTCGGCTGTGGGGCGTTCCGCTCGCCGAATTGGTGATTGCGAAGCAGGAATAACGCGACTGCCGCGTGAGCCGCTTCAAAAGACGTTTCGTCTTTTGCTCGCGAATGGGACATCCGCGACCTTCGTGGTACTCTGGTAAGAGTGTCACTTCTTGGTGCTCGGGAAAGTTGTGGTCATGGCGTTGCGGGGTCGTTGTTGCGCGACTGCGGCGATCGTCGCCGCACTGTTAACTGCGCATTCTCTTCGTGCTGCCGACTCCGCGGCCCGCGAGAGCGAATTCCAAACGACGGTTCGCCCGCTCTTAGCCAAATATTGTTACGAGTGTCACGGGAACGAATCGCCTGCAGCCGATCTGGGCCTCGTCAACTTCGACAGCGCCAAAAAGATTCTCATCGGGCGTCAGAAGTGGCAGCGTGTGACCCAGCACCTTGCTGCCGGATCGATGCCCCCTCCCGAGTCGCCGCAACCCACGGCGAACGAGCGCGAATTGTTAACCGCGTTCGTCGCGTCCACCTTGAACGACATCGATTGCGTCCGCTCGCCTAATCCGGGACGCGTGACGCTGCGGCGGCTCAATCGCACCGAGTATCGCAACACGATTCAAGATCTGCTGGGAGTCGACTACGAACCCGCCGCCAGTTTCCCAGCCGACGACGTGGGATATGGTTTCGACAACATCGGCGACGTGCTTTCGCTCCCGCCGCTTTTGATGGAAAAATATCTCACCGCGGCAGAAGAGATTTCGCAAAAAGCCATCGCCATTCGGCCAGCCGTTTTGGCGATCGAAAAGCGCGTCTACGGCGGCAATCTTGAAGGGAACAACGGAAAGGCCGGCGCGACGGGCGGAATTCTGGTGAGCAAGGGAGACATGTCCAGCACCGTCAAAGTCGACGAAGCCGGGCTGTACGAGCTAACCATATCCGCCGAAGGCGACCAGGCAGGGCCCGAACCGGTGAAGATGTCAGTGCTCCTCGACGGCAAGGAGATCGAGCGATTCAACGTTAAAGCCTTGCGAGGCAAGCCAAAAGAGTTTGTCATCAAGCGGCGACTGAAACCAGGCAACCGAAAAATCGGCGTCGGTTTCCTCAACGACTTCTACAACAAACAGTTGCCCGAGGGGAAGCAGGATCGCAACCTGATCGTCAACTTCGTCGAAGTGCGTGGTCCGATCGACGCCAAGCCCAAGGCGCTGCCGGAATCGCATAAACGGATCTTCGTGGCCATGCCCGATGGCAAGATGACGACCAAGCAAGCCGGCGAAAAGGTGTTGCTGCGATTGGCCAGCCGGGCATTTCGCCGTCCTGCGACCAGTGAAGAGGTTGCCCGCTTCGTCGCACTTTCGGAATCGGCCATCAAAGAAGGCGACAGCTTCGAGGAGTCGATCCAGTACGCCATGCAGGCGATTTTGTGTTCGCCTCACTTCCTGTTCAAAGTCGAAATCGATCCGCGCCCTGCGATGGAAGCGGACAGGCCTGGCCCTGTGGGCGACTTTGAGTTGGCCGTACGACTGGCATATTTCCTTTGGAGCAGCATGCCCGACGATACGCTGTTGCAACTCGGACGAAAGAACGGCCTGCGCAACCGCGAGGAGCTTTCTCGCCAGGTTGAGCGGATGATCGCCGACGAGCGCGCGTCCGCCCTCACCAAAAACTTCGCCGGCCAATGGCTGGAACTCCGCAGCCTCGAAATTCGCACGCCTGATCCGGCGACGTACTCGAACTACAAAACAAGTCTCAAGCGTTCGATGCGCATCGAAACGGAAATGTTCTTCGAGGCGATCATGCGCGAGAACCGCAGTCTCCTCGACTTGATCGACGCTGACTTCACGTTTGTCGACGAAGGACTGGCGAAGCTCTACGACTTGCCGCCACCATCGAAACCGGGCTTTCATCGCGTCTCGCTGAATGGAACCGACCGCGGGGGAATTCTGACGCAGGCCAGCGTGCTAACGATCACTTCGAACCCCACGCGGACGTCGCCGGTAAAACGCGGCAAGTGGATTCTGCAAAACCTGCTCAACGATCCTCCGCCCCCTGCCCCGCCGAATGTTCCGGAACTCGCCAACGGAGAAAAAGGCCCGCTAGCCGGAACGCTTCGTCAGCGGATGGAGCAACACCGCGTCAATCCAGTTTGCGCCAGCTGCCACCAGCGGATGGACCCGCTCGGCTTTGCCCTGGAAAACTTCGACGGCGTCGGCTCGTGGCGGACAATCGACGGCAAAGACCCGATCGATCCGAGCGGCGAGTTGCCTACTGGCGAAAAAGTAGCGGGGCCGCGCGAGCTCAAGCGGCTGATCGTCAATCAGAAGAAGGAGCAGTTCGTCCGCTGCGTTACCGAAAAGATGCTGACCTACGCCTTGGGGCGTGGGCTTGAATACTACGACAAGTGCGCGATCGATAAGATCGTCGCGGCAGTCGAAAAGGACGGATATAAGTTTAACGCACTCGTGCGCGAGATCGTTTTGAGCGAGCCGTTCCATAAACGCGGAACGGCCGAACAGGAATCGGAGTGAAGTTTGTCTATGTCTCATCAGCTTTCTCGCCGGACGATTTTGCGCAGTCTCGGCGTTGGCATTGCTCTCCCCTGGCTGGAAGCGATGTCGGGGCGGACTGCTTCCGCGGCCGAGGAAAAACCACCGGTCCGGATGGGATTTTTCTACGTCCCCAACGGCGCTCATATGCCCGACTGGACGCCCGACGTCGAAGGAGCCAAGTTCCAGCTCAAACCCACGATGGAATCGCTGGCAAAGCACAAAGAAAAACTACTTGTTCTTTCGGGGCTGACGCTCGATGGCGCTCGCGCTCACAAGGATGGAGCGGGCGATCATGCCCGTAGCGCCGCCGCGTTTTTGACAACCTCGCATCCGCGAAAGACCGACGGCGCCAACATCGAAGCTGGCGTCTCGGTCGACCAGGTCGCCGCCGAAGCGGTCGGCAAATTCACCCGCTTCAAGTCGCTCGAACTCGGTTGCGAACAAAGTGCCACCGCCGGAAACTGCGACTCGGGCTACAGCTGCGCCTACACGAGCAACGCCAGTTGGCGAACGCCGAATACGCCCGTATCAAAAGAAATCGATCCGCGGGCCTTGTTCGACCGCCTCTTCGGCGGCGCCGACGGCCGCGAAGGAACGATCGCCCAAAGCCGCAAAGAACGGCGCCGCAAGAGCATTCTCGACTTCGTCGCCGAGGATGCGGCGGCGCTGCGAAAGAAACTTGGCGCCGCAGATCAGCGAAAGGTCGACGAATATCTATACGCTGTTCGCGACATCGAGCAGCGTCTCGGCGCGACCGATCGTTTGCAGGAAATCGAAAAGAACGTCGAGGACTTTCCCCGCCCGGCAGGCGTTCCGGCCGACTACGCCGAACACATCCGCTTGATGTTCGATCTGATCGCTCTCGCGCTACAGACCGATTCGTCGCGGATCATTACGTTCATGTACACCAACGAAGGTTCGAATCGCAGTTATCCGAACCTCGACGTTCGCGACGGCCATCACGACTTATCGCATCACGGCAAGAGCGGCGACAAGCAAGCCAAGGTCGCGAAAATCAATCGCTTTCACATGGACCAGTTCGGCTACCTCGTCGATAAACTCGCCGCTGTGAAAGAAGGCAACGGCACGCTGCTAGATAATTGCATGCTGGTTTACGGCAGTGGAATCTCCGATGGCGATGCGCACAACCACGACGACTTGCCGATTGTCGTGGCCGGCCGCGGAGGCGGTGCCTTCCGAACCGGTCGGCACGTCCGGTTTCCCAAAGAAACGCCGCTGGCGAATCTCTATGTCACCATGCTCCAGCAAATGAGCGTCAAGGCCGCGGCCTTTGGCGACAGTACGGGCAAGCTGGAAGGGCTTTGATCGACCGCTATTTGAGTTGATAAAACTTGACGGCCGTCTCCCCGAAAATGGCGGCCTTCTCGGCAGCCGATAAATTGCCAACGCACTCTCTCAGCGCGCCGATGACTCGCTCGTAGCTGCCTGCCAATTCGCATACGGGCCAATCGCTGCCGTACATTAATCGGCTGGGCCCAAACGCCTCGAGTGCGATGTCGACATAAGGTTTCAAGTTGCTCGGTTTCCAAGTCCGATGATCCGCCTCGGTAACCATGCCCGAGAGCTTGCACCAGACGTTGGGGAACGTCGCCGCCGCGCGGAAGTTAGCTTCCCAATCGTCGAAGGCCTGGTCCTTGATCCGCGGCTTGGCTAGGTGGTCGATCACCAGCGGCAACTCGGGGAATCGCTTCGCGACCGTCGCCGCATGCTTGAGATGCTTGACATAAAACAGCAAGTCGTAGGGAACGCGATGGCGCTGGAGGACCGCCAGTCCCTTCAGGACGGCTGGGCGGACAATCCAATCGTCGTCTGGTTCATCTTGGACGACATGGCGAACGCCGACGAACTTTGGGTTGCCAACGAACTCCTCCAACTGCCGCTCGCAGTCAGCCGACTGCAAATCGACCCATCCCACCACGCCGGCGATAAAATCGTGCTGCGCGGCCAGCGACAATATCCACCGCGTTTCCTCGACGTTGTGCTGCGTTTGGACGAAAACCGAGCGGTCGACGCCGGTCGATTGGAGGAGTGGGGCAAGATGCTCGGGCAAGTAGTCGCGTCGAATGGCCGCGACGGGGGGCTCGTTGAGCCATTCATACCCAAAACGGCCCAGTTGCCAGAAGTGGTGATGAGCATCGATCACAAGCGACATCGGAAAGCCCGCGCAGGTGGAAAACGGTAGAATTTAGCGTGAAGTTCCGGCCCTGCGTCTGCCAATTCTGTGAAAATTCCCACCCCACAGCGATTGGACGGCGCCTCGCTATAGCCAAGGCTGTGGAAATCAGTACATTTTGGTTGCAGGACTGTGGGCTCTCTCGCCCCGGATGATTGGTTCGGTCGACAAAAGTACACCCCAAAGGTACATCGAAGCCCCGCCCCGTTGCTGGTCGCCCTTTATGACGGCGATCACTCTGTGAGTTCAGGCTGGATGCCGACGAACGCGATTCCGTGTGAGTGCCGCCAACCAACCGCGTCAATGATCGCGTCGTTGGGTGTTGTCGCGGCGAGAATTCCCGCCTGACCGTATTTATCGAATTTGTTCGCGAACGGCCGGTCTCGTCATGGACTTCGCTCGGTCAACCTTAGCCCCCTCATTTGCACCCCCTATGGTGCTTGGGGCCTCGACCGCGCACATGGCCACTCCGGATTGCTTCGCCACCCCTCAACCCGGCGTTGAAGTAGGCCCCTATTGGCCACTCGCCGCGGCTCATCTGGTGAGGACGCTCGGCTCTGCCACGTTCAGGCCCTCGCATGGCAACCCCAGCCGGTTGCTTCGATTGCGATGGGATGCCTGCGGCAAGCAGTCGATGCCACATTGCCGCACAAACAGATGGGCCGTTGGCCAAAAACCTTCGCGCCACCACTCGAACAAGAGAGCACATGAAGAAGGAAATTTTGATCAACGTCGCCCAACCCGAGGAATGCCGCATCGCCATCATTGAGGATGGCAGCCTCGAGGAACTTTATATCGAGCGGGCGAGTCAAGACAACTACGTCGGAAACATCTACAAAGGTCGCATCGTCAATCTTGAGCCGAGCATCCAGGCGGCGTTCGTCGATTTCGGCGTTGGTCGCAACGGCTTCCTCCACATCAGCGACGTGGAACCGCAGTACTTTCGCCAAGGCGGATTCGATCCTAGCGAGCCAATCGACGTTCGCGGTCGCCACGGCGATATCGACGTCGGCGACGACGAACCAGAAGAGCACCACGACGATGAAGGTGCCGACGAAGAAACAGTCGAAGCACCTCGAACCGAGCGCAGCGAACGCGGAGATCGTGGCGACAGAGGCGATCGAGGAGACCGTGGCGATCGGGGTCGGCGTGGTGGTGGACGCGGAGGTGATCGCCGTCCCCAGCGCAGGCAGCGCCCTGGCGCTCGCCCCCGCGTGAAGCCGCCGATCCAGGAGATCTTCCGTCGCGGCGACGAGGTTCTCGTCCAGGTGATCAAAGAAGGGATCGGGACCAAGGGCCCTACCCTTTCGACCTACATCAGCATTCCCGGACGCTACCTGGTGCTCATGCCGGCGCTGGGACGCGTGGGCGTCTCGCGCAAGATCGAAGACGACGATGCCCGCCGCAAGCTCCGGCAAATCATGCTCGATCTGAATCCGCCTAAGGGGCTCGGCTTCATCGTCCGCACGGCCGGCCAAGGCCGGCAGCGCAAAGACCTATCGCGCGACATGGCGTACCTGCTGCGGCTGTGGAAGGCCATCGTCCGTCGCCTGAAAAATCAGGAAGGCCCCGGGACGATCTACGAAGAAAGCGACATGATCATCCGCACGATCCGCGACATTTTCACCGCGGACGTGGATGCCATTCATATCGATAATGCCGAGGCATTCGAACGGGCAATGGAGTTTCTCAAGCTCGTGATGCCGCGCTATGTCGACCGCATTCACTTTTACGATGGGCGCGAACCGCTATTCCACAAGTATCGCCTGGAGCGGGAAATCGCCACCATTTACCAGCGAAAAGTCCCGCTGCGTGAGGGTGGGTCGATTGTGATCGACCAAACCGAAGCGCTTGTCGCGATCGACGTGAACAGCGGCAATTTCCGTCGTGAAGACAACGCTGAGGAAACTGCCTTCCAGCTCAACGTCGCGGCCGCCAAAGAGATCGCCCGACAGCTTCGACTGCGCGACATGGGTGGCGTGATCGTCAACGACTTCATCGATATGAAGCGCGAGCGTCACCGCCGCGGCGTCGAACGAGCATTGCTCGAGGCACTCCGTCGAGACAAGGCTCGCACCAAAATCTTGCGGACAAGCCCGTTCGGCTTGATCGAAATGACGCGTCAGCGGATTCGCCCCAGCGTCAAGCGAAGCGTGTACGGCGATTGCCCCTGTTGCACCGGCCGCGGACTGGTGAAGACGCCCGAGAGCATGGCGATCGAAGTCGTCCGCATGCTGATGCTGGCAAGCCAACTCCCCAAGGTCGCTACGGTTAAAGTTCGCGTGAGCCAAGAAGTGGCCGCGTACTTGAACAACCGCAAGCGAAAAGAGATCACGCACCTCGAAGATGAGGCCAACTTGCAGGTTCTGGTGTTGGGAAGCGATACGCTTTACCCTGAGCACCTGGAAGTCGAGTGCCGCGACGCAGGCGGGCGAGAAATCCCCATGCCCGAAATGGCTTAGGGCGAAGTTTTCCGTAGCCGCACTCGCCAAGAGTGCGGTGGCCCTGGAGTAAATGCCGCGCGTTCCACGTTCTGGCGAACGCGGCTACGGGCCCATTACGCCAGCAACTTGGTTATCACTTCACCTGCCACGTCGGTAAGGCGAAACGGCCGCCCGTTGTGCTGGTAAGTTAGCCGCAAGTGATCTAGCCCCAGCAGGTGCAGCATGGTGGCATGCAGATCGTGGACGGTGGCCCGGTCGACAGCCGCCTTGTAGCCGATTTCGTCCGTTTCGCCGTAGCTGGTTCCGCCTTTCACCCCTGCGCCGGCCAGCCACGCCATGAAGCCTTGCGGGTTGTGATCGCGCCCGTCCTTGCCTTGCGAGACGGGCATGCGGCCGAACTCGCCACCCCAGATCACCAGCGTCGATTCGAGCAAGCCACGCTGTTGCAGGTCATCGAGCAGGCCTGCGATAGGAACGTCGGTCGCCAGGCAGTGCTCGCTGTGGTTGGCCGTCAGATTGCTGTGGGCGTCCCATTCGCCATCGCTGTAAACCTGCACAAAGCGCACGCCGCTTTCGACAAGCCGGCGGGCGAGCAAGCACTTCGAACCATACGATTGGGTCTCCTTCCGGTCGAGGCCGTAGGCTTTTCGCGTGGCTTCGGTCTCACGAGAGAAGTCGATCATGTCGGCGGCCTCCGACTGCATCCGATAGGCGAGTTCGAAAGATTGAATGCGACCCAGCAACTCGGCTTCGCCAGGCCGCTCTTCCAAGTGCTTCGCGTTGAGTTCACCTAGCAGATCAAGCTGCCGACGTTGATCGTCCGCCGAGACGTCGGCCGGCCGCTTGAGATTGACGACAGGGTTCCCTTGCGAACGAAAGAGCGTTCCCTGGTGCGCAGCGGGAAGAAAACCGGCCGACCAGTTGAGTGGGCCGCCTTTGATCCCTTGGTTGTTTCCCAAAACGATGAAGCCCGGGAGATTTTGATTCTCGCTGCCGAGTCCGTATGTGGTCCACGCACCGGCCGAAGGGAAACCAGGGCGCGCGATCCCCGTGTTGATTTGATAAAGGGCCGGGACGTGATCGTTCGATTCGCTGTGCAGCGACTTAAGAAAAGCGAACTTGTCGACGTGCCGGGCGACGTTCGGATAGCGATCGCACACCCAGGCCCCACTTTCCCCGTATTGTTTGAAAGTGAACGGCGACTTCATCAGCGGGCCAGGATTGCCATTGAAAACGTCGATGGCAATCGTCTGGCCGTCGCGCTTGGTGAGTTCCGGCTTGGGATCGAAGGTGTCGACCGAACTTGGCGCTCCTTCCATGAACAGCCAAATCACCGACTTGGCCTTGGCCGGAAAATGCCCTGCATGCGGAGCCAGCGGATTGGTGGCACTGTCCGCTCCAAGCAAAGCATGGTCCGACAACAATTGGCTTAGTGCCAACATCCCTAAACCGCCGCCAGCGCGCGACAGAAGTTCGCGGCGGTTCAGATGTCGGGCGTAGCGTCCACAATGAGTGTGTGCTGGGGACATGTCGAGTCAATCCACGTAAAGAAACTCGTTCAAGCTGAAAACAACTTGGCAAAAATCAGCCAGCGTGCGCAACTGAATTTCCTCGTCAGGCAACGTGGGATGTTGCGCTTGGCGTTTGCTGAACTGGGAGTCGAGGAACTTTTCGGCGGCGGCTAGCTCGCCATCGGATGGTGCCCGAGCGATGGCAAGTTGAAACGCGCGGCGCACTCGGCTGGCCTTGTCCGGCCCTGCCTCGGCCAGCAGCCGTTTGGCAAATTCGAGCGAAACCGTCCGCACAAAGGGATCGTTCAGGAGCGCGAGAGCTTGCGGTGCAACTGTCGTTCGATCACGGCGGCTACAACTTTGCTGGGCATCTGGTTTATCGAACGCCTGGAGCAGTGGATAGGGAACGACTCGCTTGTGAAAAAGGTAGATCGAGCGCCGACGGAGCTCCGGGCGATCCTCGATTTTGTCGGGATATTTATCCTGCAAGTTCCTGGCGAGCATTGCCTCTTCGGCAATCGGCGGTTTGACCGCGGGGCCGTAAAGGTCGCGATTCAGCGTTCCGCTTACGGCGAGCATCGCGTCTCGCAGCACCTCTCCCTCGAGTCGCTGCATCGGCATTTTCCCGAGTAGTCGATTGTCGGGATCGGAACCCTCCGTTGCTCCTCGACTCCCCTGGTGATATGCCGCGCTTAGTGCGATCTGCCGTTGGAGTCGTTTGATCCACCAGCCGTGCTGAACAAAGTCGTTTGCCAGCCACTCCAGCAATTCTGGGTGAGAGGGAGCTTCCGCGCGGACGCCGAAGTCGCCCGGCGTTCGCACCAAACCTTGTCCGAAATGGTGCTGCCAGACGCGGTTCACGATGACTCTTGCCAGGAGCGCGCCACCACCATGCTCCGGATCGGTGATCCAGTCGGCCATGGCTCGCCGCTGTTGCGAAGAAGCCTTGTTGAGGCTGGCTTCGCGAGCGGCCTTCCAGTAATCGTCGACCGATTTGCCGCTGGTCAAGATCGAGATGAACCCAAGCGATACCGGCTGATCGCGGTCGTAGTAGTTGCCACGCTGAAAGAGCCATGTCGGCGCCGGTGTTGATCCGGTGTCCTTGTAGACAAGCAGCTTCTCGCCTTGGCCGTCGACTTGAGCCTCGGTGCGTTCTCCTCCGTGAAACGCACTGAGCATGCTGTAGTAGTCACGGGCCGGAATCGCATCGTATTTGTGGTCGTGGCAGCGGACGCATCCCAGCGTCAATCCGAGCATGCCGGTGCCGATCGTCGACATGATGTCATCGAGTTCGTTGTACCGATTGCGGAGCCGCTCGTCCTCCATCAGCTTGTCAGGTAAGGCTGCGAATGGACCCGCCGCAATAAAGCCGGTCGCCGCAACCGCTGCCGGATTAGTCGGCTCGTACTCGTCGCCTGCCAATTGCCAACGGATGAATTGGTCGTAAGGCATGTCGTCGTTGAACGCTTTGACAACGAAGTCGCGGAACAAGTAAGCGGTCGGGCGATCCCGGTCGCTCTCTTGGCCGTCGCTATCGGCGTAGCGTGCAACGTCGAGCCAATGGCGTCCCCATCGCTCACCGTAGTGAGGGCTTTCAAGCAAGCGATCAACCAGCTTTTCGATCGCTTGCTCGGGATCTGCTTCACTTGCTGCGCAAAACGAATTGACTTCTTCGGGGGTGGGCGGCAGGCCAATCAGCGCCATCGTTAAGCGGCGAATGATCGTTCGTGCGTCGGCTGGTCGTCTTGGCTTGAGACCTTCCTTTTCGAGTCGGGCCAAAATGAATCGGTCGATTGGTGTTCGCGCCCAGCCGGCGTCGTTCACGGAAGGCTCGTCGACCTGGTGCAACGGCTTAAAGGCCCAGTGCGATTTTGCTTTGACTTCGCGCGGGTCGGCGATGTCGAACCCCTCGGGCCAGGCGGCGCCCTGATCGATCCACGCCCGCAGCAGGCCAACTTCTTGAGGGCTTAGTCCTTCGCTATCGGGAGGCATTACCTCGTCTTTTTCGATGGCGGCAACCAGATGAATCAACCGGCTATTGGTGCTATCGCCGGGGACAAAGATGGGGCCATCGTGTCCACCGCTGAGTGCCCGCTGGCGGATGCCGAGATTAACGCCGCCGTCCTCGTGGTCAGCCGAATGGCAGTCGTAGCAGTGTTTACGAAAAATCGGTTGAATGTCTTTTGCAAAGTCCACTTTGCCATCGTAAACAGGCGGCAACCGAGCCTCGAAGTTGGGCGACGCAGGAACACCGGCTTCGAAGTTCTGTCTGACTTCGTCAGCGCTTAGTGCCCGACTGTAGACAGCTACCAGCCCGATTTCGCCATACCAAGGTCGGTCCATCGAGAGTTCGTTCGCGACCGCAAGTTGGAAGGTGCCTTTCCAATTGCTCAACTCGCCTGCTACCGGTCGCGCTGCAACCGCGGTTCCATCAACGTAAAGGTTCGCCAGCCCATCGGCGGCCCGCGCGAACACCAGATGTGTCAGCTTGGCCGAAACTCCTTGTTCCGGACCAGGCGTGGAGGGTGTTCCGTTCTCATCGGTAGAGGTGGTCCGCAGCCGCGCGTCGAACCGGTCTTTGTCTTGTCCCAGCGTGAAATTGCGCTGCGAAGGATTGGCCGAGAGCGTCACAATGCGGGCGGGACCCTTTTGATCCGCATCGCGTGGGACAACCCAGGCTTCCACGGTGATCGCGTTTGATTGCTTTGTCGCCGCGACGATTTTCGTCGCCGGTCCATCCGACGCAATCGCCACGGGCGCGTGAACCGTCATCCGGCCCGAGCGAAACAAGACGCTCTGCGGCTTATCGATCCGCAACGGAAGCGGTTCGCCAACGCCCGAGCGATCGGGAATGACTCCACTTTCGAGCTTCTGGAATGTGTAGAGGACTTGCAATCCATCGGTGACGCGAGGCGGCGGCTCAGCAATAGCCATCCCGCACCAGACAAGTAGACTGGCAAAGGCTAACGGCGAGCGGCTGCTGGTTATGAGGGTTGGCATGGAACCCATTTTAGGCCAATGACGTGTGGCTTTGAAGCTAAGAGCTGCAGCCCTGCCGCAACACAACGGCCGAACTTGCTTCGGTTAGATTACATTGTCGTCCGATTGTGCGGGACGAACTTCGCGCTCATGTTTTCTGCATTGATCCGGTCATGTACGCCATCGTCTTGCAGCTTATCGAACCGTATACGCTGCTCTTGCTCGCGCTTCTTATCGGACACCTTGTCGCTCATCGAGCGGCTGCGTCGCGCGGCCGTGCGTTTTGGATCATGCTCGCCATCATGGCGACGATGATCATCGTCTCGATGCCGTTGTTCGGTTACTTTGCTTTAGGTTCGTTGGAATGGAAGTACCCGCCTAATACGCTGGTTCCGGGCCGCGACGATGTCATTGTCGTGTTGGCCGGCAACTTTGTTCAGGAAGACGATACGTGCCGGATGAACCGCTTGGGAAGCGAGACTTTGGAGCGATGCCTGGAAGGTGCACACTGGTACAAACAGGCAGGCAAATGCGGGATTCTTGTGTCGGGTGGGAAGATCGCTCCGCAAAGTGAGTGCCCCGCGCTGGCCGAGGTCATGCGCGAGTTCCTCATCGCTCAAGGTGTGGCAGCGGACGACATCACGATCGAGGACCAATCGACAACCACTGCCGAAAATGCGAAGTTCTCGGCTCCGTTGTTGACCGCCAAGAAGAACGCCAAAGTGTTCCTGGTTACATCGGCCGTGCATATGCCGCGGTCGGTCGACTGTTTCGCCAAGTACGGAGTCGCGGTGGTTCCCATTCCCTGCCGTCGCCAGGCCGCGCACCACGACTATGAAATTCGAAGCTTCATCCCCGCGGCGCGTGGCATCTCGCAAACTTGCCAGGCCGCGCACGAATGGACGGGCTACCTTTGGTATTGGCTTTCCGGGCGCGTATAACGCCGGGCGATTCGTGCAGCTACGGGATGTTTTGAGGCTCGGGCTTCTTGCCTGAAAGAAGCGACTTGGCTTCCTTCCAACCGACGACCACGAAGATAGCGAAGATGCCGAAGATCGCCGTGAAGCCGATCCCGTAAGCAAACAACTCGAACCAGTTGCTGGGCGTTTTGGCCATCACGGCAAGTTGCAACATGACCACGGGAATGATCGCGGAAACAGCCGGCCGCGTCATGATGTGCGCGAGTGCCGTAAAAAGGGGCGTGTGGGTAACGATGCTGTAAGTGAGCCAGACATTCAATCCGCGAAACAACGTCGCGACGATAGCGATGACAAGCGCGCCGCCCGTCAGGCCGAAGTAATAGCTGCAAATGCCGCCGCCGCCGATTGCCAAGACTGCTTCGCTGATGGAGAGAACGGCGAGCCGCTTATGTTTCGCCATCGCCTGAATAACGGCTTGGGGCAGCGCCATCGTCAGGGGAAGCACTTCGCCGAGGCCCAGGATGGATAGGATGATTCCGTGCTGGGCAAAATCGGGCCTGATCCAAATGGCAAAAAGCGGTCCGCCCAAGCAAACAAATAACGCGGCGAAGTAGAGACCCAGGCAAAGCCCAAGCCTTCCTCCTTCGTCCACCAGTTTTCGGCACCCTTGCTCGTCATGCTTGGCAAACAACTTGATGGCGATGGGCGCGAATACTCCCGTCAGCGCGCTGGAAAGGACATTCGAGAGGCCAATCAGTCGCGTGACAAGCGAAATGGGGACCACCGCCGGAGGACCCATCACGTAGCCGAAGAAAACGGGGATCAGCGATGTTCTGGCCAGGACCGCGATCGAAATCAAAAAATTCCAAAAGCCAAAATCGACCAGGTCTTTGAGCATCGAACGCGTGGCGAACTTCGGATTCACCTTCAGTCCCGGCATGAGGTGGAAGGTAAACCAAATCTTGAGGGCACCGGGGATCACGACGCAGACCAGCGTGATCCACGCCATGGCGACCAGCCCGCCGCCGTTCTTCACCAAGAGATAGGTGCTACCGGCTCGTAAAAGCGTGGTCGGAATATCGATCTTGTTGAGGAGGTCGAATCGCTGCATCGCCCACAGCGCGGCGTCGAAAAGTCGCGTAAAGAAGAAAATCCCCAATTGCGCGGTGACGATCATCATCGCCGTGGTGGCTTCGCGCGAATGTTCCGGTCCAATTCTGAAAATTTGCGTGGGATATTGGGCCACTACCAAGAGCAAGAGCGTGGCAATCACACTCACGGCGACCAAGGCGGCGACGGCGGTTCCTAGGACTTCCTCAATGCCGCGGCGATCGTTCTGCGCATGGCGGATGGCGACGAACCGGCCCACCGCGCCGCGCATGCCGAAATCGAGCATCCCGAAATAGCCGGTGAGTGAACCGATGACGATCCAAACGCCGTACATGTCGAGGCCCAGATTGCGAATCAGAAAGGGGGCCATGATCAGACCGACGCCTGCCTCGGCGGCGACGCCAGCCCAGTTCCAGACCATGTTCTTGACGACGGACCGCTTGGACGTTGCCGGCGCGGACTTATCGGTAGGATTCGACGGCGATTCGTCGGCCGAAGATTCGGCGCTTCGCTTCGCAGCACCGTTCTCCGTATCCACGTCCAGTTGCGACAACGTCAGTCCCCTTTGCCCAATCACCCGGCCCAAGATCTTGGTTCTCGCGTTTATTATTGGCGCGATCTAGATTCGATCGTACCGGCCGTACCGACGCCAGATCGTCGGGTTTCCCGATTGGATGGGGCTAGTATAGCCAAGACCCGTCTTTAAGCCCCGGGCGTGGCACGTGGCTGGAGGCATTTTCACCTACGGCCGACCGCAGCATGCGGATAATCCATAAAGCCCGCGAATTTCACTTGCGCTGGAACAGACGTCCGCGACGCTACCAACCGACGGCATCGACTGCCTTATGCACAAGAGGGTCGATCAAATTCGAAAGAATTTTGCCATCGGGGGCTCGGTCGACGTTAAAGAAAACCGTCCAGCAGAAGCCATCGTGACGACTGACCAGAAGCGTTGAGGTTCCGGCAATCAAGCCACTATGCCACATGTTGACTCCGCCCGGGTTGGCGAGTGGCCGTATCATGAAGCCCAGACCGTAATACGGGTCGCGCGGCTTTCCTTCCGATTCCCAGCCAGGGTTGCCTTGTGGACGAGCCTTGAGTTCAGCCAGCCACCCGGCCGGCAAGAGTGCGTCCGACTTTGCTTGAGTCAATGCCGCGGCGAACTTTGCTATGTCGACGGTGGAAGCGATCCACCCTCCGTGCGCTTCGTACGCTTCCAAGTTCTCGGCACCGTAGACGTGCGGCACTTGCTCGCCGAGTTTGGCGCCGTTGATCGCCGTCGCCATTCGCTTCTTGCGGTCGTAGTAGTGCACTTCGTCCTTGTCGAGATCCGATTCGTGGGCGCGGCCGAGTTTTGTTCGAGTTACGCCCATGGGTGCTAGAACGGTTTTGGTCACAAAGGATTCGTACGATTCACCACTCCCGAGTTCGATCAATCGCCCTAGCAGCAAGTAGCCAACGTTCGAGTACGCGTACCGCGCTCCGGGATCGAAATCGAGCGGCAGCGTAAGCGTGTAACGCGTGATGTCGACGGCGCTCGCAGGCAGCGATTTGCCTAATGTCTGCACGGCATCGGTGGCCCGGCCGATGGGATCGAACGACTTGTCGCGATCCCAACCGCCCGTGTGTTGCAGGAGTTGTCGAATGGTGATCGTGCGCAAACGTTCGTCGTACTTGGCAGGGAGCCATTGTTCGGCCGGCAAGACGTCGAACACTCGATCGTCGAGTTTGAATTTGCCTTGTTGAATCAACTTCAGGATGGCGACGGCCGTAAGAGGTTTGGAGATACTCGCGATGCGAAACAAAGAATCGGGTTCGACAGCGCGTTTGGCGTCGACGTCCGCGAATCCGAAACCACGCGAATAAACTAGGTCCGAGCCTCGCGTCACCGTCAAAGCGGCGCCGGGAACTTGATACTGCATGACGAACGACGTCATCAAATCGTCGAGCGGCTTTAGTCGGGGCTCCGTCGATCCTGTGATGGGTAAGTCATCATGAGCTGCCTGCTGCGAGAACAACGGATTGGGCCAACCAGTGAGGGCCGCAACGGTTCCGCCAAGAGCCAATTGCTTCAGCGCGAGTCGTCTCGAGTGGATCATGGTTCCCATCCAGTAGCGGCAAATGCCGCGTGTGCAAATAAAAATCGCCACCGGCGACACCGATGGCGATTGAGAAAGACTCGCGAAACAGCGGCTGTTTCTACACCAAGATGTCCTTGACCACGTTACCGTGCACGTCGGTCAAACGGAAGTCGCGTCCTTGGAAGCGGTAGGTCAACTGCTCGTGGTTAATGCCTAGGCAGTGCAGGATCGTCGCGTTCAGGTCGTGAATGTGGACGGGCTTTTCCGTGATGTTGTAGCTGAAATCGTCCGTCTCGCCGTGCACGATCCCTGGCTTAATACCGCCGCCGGCCATCCACATGCAGAAGTTCCGCGGATGGTGGTCGCGTCCGTGCGTCTCTTTGGTGAGCGTTCCCTGGCTGTAAACGGTGCGGCCGAACTCGCCGCCCCAGACCACCAGCGTGTCGTCGAGCATGCCGCGCTGTTTGAGGTCTTTAACCAGTGCGGCGCTGGCGCCGTCGGTGGTCGGTGCGAGGGCCCTGATGCTTGCCGGAAGATTGCCGTGATGGTCCCAGCCTCGCAGGAAGACCTGCACGAAGGGGACGCCGCGCTCAGCCATCCGGCGGGCCAGCAAGCAGTTGTACGCATATGAGCCCGGTTGTTTGACCTCGGGACCATACATGTCGAGCACGTGTTGCGGCTCGCTCGAGATGTCGGTGAGGTCGGGCACCGACGTTTGCATGCGGAAGGCCATTTCGTACTGCGCGATTCGGGCATTGATTTCCGGATCGCCGACCGCCCCGAGCTTTTGCTTGTTGATGGCGCCGATGGCATCGAGCGTTTCGCGGCGGGCCTCGGCATCCACCCCTGGCGGATTCGACAGGTAGAGCACTGGGTCGCCCACGGAACGCAAGGCGACGCCTTGATGCTTGGTCGGCAAAAAGCCCGAGCCCCACAGCCGGGCAAACAAAGCTTGTGTCGCCGCGCCATTGGGAATCCGCGAGTGTAGCACGACAAACGCCGGCAGGTCCGCGTTGGGACTGCCAATGCCGTAACTGAGCCAAGCGCCGAGGCTGGGACGACCAGGAATCTGGCTCCCGGTGCAGATGTACGTGATGGCGGGGTCGTGGTTGATCGCCTCGGTGTTGACCGACTTGATCATGCAGATATCGTCGGCAATCGAGCCGAGTTGCGGGACCAGCTCACTAAACCAGGCGCCGTGCTTTCCATATTGTTGGAACTTGAACGTCGTGGGAGCGATGGGGAAGCGGGCCTGGCCGCTGGTCATCGTTGTGATTCGCTGTCCGTTGCGGACCGAATCGGGCAAATCCTTATCGAAGTACTCTTCCATCTTGGGCTTGTAGTCGAACAAGTCCATCTGGCTCGGGCCGTCGGCCATAAACAGCCAAATCACCCGCTTGGCCTTGGGCTTGTGATGGAGTGACTTTAAAGCAGCGTCGCCGAAGGTCTTCATCGGATCGACATCGGGGGCCGCGCTCAGAAGACGCGGGTTCGCTACCGAAGCCAGCGCCGCGGCACCAAGCCCGGCTGCCGTCTGGCTGAAAAAGTAACGCCGCGTATGCCGAGAAAAAAGTTCGTTGTAGAGGTTCATGGCAAGTTCCTGATACCGCGTGGTCGCGGCGGGTGAGTTTGTTTTGCTGTTGTAGGGCCGGCGACTGCTATTCTTTGCAGATGAACTCGTCGAGATTCATCAGCACGTTGGCGACGAGGGTCCAACTGGCCAACTCGTGCGGCGGAATTTGATCGTTCTTTTTTGAGTCGCCAACTTGCAACAGCTTGGTTGCCAGTTCCGGATTGGCGGCGTATTTGGCCATTCGAGTGGCTTGCAATTGCAGCAAGGCGGCTTTCTCGTCGGGCGACGGCACACGGGCCAGTGTCATCTTGCACGCGTAGTCAACGCGGGATTCGGCCGTAGGGCCTCCTTCGGCGACGATCCGCTCGGCGAACTTCCGGGCGGCTTCCACGAACTGCGGGTCGTTCAGCAGCACTAGCGCTTGGAGCGGCGTGTTGGTGCGCGGACGACGCACGCATGTCGTTTCGCGCGTGGGAGCATCAATGATTTGCATCGAGGGTGGCGGAGCGGTTCGCTTCCAGAACGTGTACAGGCTGCGTCGCCACAAGGCGTCGCCGTCGTCGCGCTTGAAGTCTCGCGTATTGCTGCCGATAAAGCCGACCGCTTCCCAAACGCCTTCAGGCTGGTAGGGCTTCACGCTCTTGCCGCCGAAACGTTCGACCAGCAAGCCGCTAATCGAGAGAGCCGAGTCGCGCAGCACTTCGGCATCAAGGCGATAACGTGGTCCCCGCGCCAACAGTTCGTTCGTTGGGTCGACGGCCAATACTTCGGGCGTCACCTGCGACGATTGCCGGTACGTGTGCGACATGACCATCTGTTTGATCATCCGCTTGAGGTTCCAGCCGTTTTCCATGAAGTCGGCCGAGAGCCAATCGAGCAGTTCCGGATGGGTCGGCCACTGCCCTTGCGAGCCGAAGTCTTCGGCCGTTTTCACAATGCCAGTCCCGAAGAACTGCTGCCAGAAGCGATTCACGGTCACGCGGGAAGTGAGCGGATGCTCGCGATCGGTCAACCATTGGGCAAGGCCCAAACGATTCGCCGGTGCGTCCTTCGGCATCGGTGGCAGTGCGGCGGGTGTGCCCGCTTCGACTTTGTCCCCCTTCTTGTCGTACTGTCCACGCACGAGCAAGAACGTCTCGCGGCGATTCGGCATTTCGGCCATGACTAAGGTCGTCGGAATGGCTCCGTCGATTTCCGTTTTCCGTTTTTCGGCGGCTTCAATCTCGCCGCGCATCGGCGCGAACTCGTCGCGTGTCTTTGGATAGACTCGCTCGAGGAAGTAGTTGCGAATAAGGCGGCGGTGGTCGTCGTTGCGCTGGTCGGCCGCAACGTTGAGCGCGCCCTTCACTTCGCCTGGAACTGCCGGATCGCTTTTGCCGACCGGTTCCCATTCGGCGAGCGACTCGAAGGTGGAATTCTCTTGAGGCAATGTCGAGATGATGCCCGCCTTGTCCCAGTAGCAGGTGCCGTCGTGCTGTGTGAAGGCCCAACCGCGAACCGCGGCGCCGGCGTTGAGGCCAACGTGCGCGGCATCCACTTCCAATCGCACCCATTCGCCAGTCTTGGGGAGCTCGCCCATCGCGCGGCGGGCAGGGGAATTCTCGCCGCCCCAGGGAATCGCATTCTCACCCCAGTAGACGCGATGGTCCCACGAGCCGTCGTTCCACTGGAGCATGATCTCCTTGGGAGGATCGTTGGGATCGAGATAGACGTACGTAAAGAACTTGTCTCCCTGGCCTACTCGTAGCGGCTGAGCGGCGTTATCGAAGAAATGCTGGCTCAGGCCAGTCGACTTGCGCTTGCTCGCCTTCTTGCCGCTATGGACAGGCTCGGGAGCTTCAACAAAGGTCCAGCCTCCCTGGTCGGTGGCGCCGTTGGGAAGAGCGTCTTCGATCCACACGTACTCTTTCGGTTCGGTGGTGGGGAGCGGAGCATTCTCGGGCTCCTTGTACTCGATCTTCGCCAGGCGATCGGTGATCGTCGTACGCAACTCGGCAATCTTCTTGTTAAGCGCGTCGATTTCGGAAAGATGCTCCGGCATCGGCGTTTTCAAAATCGGCGGCGGCGCCAAGGCGTTGCCGTCGAGCGGCGCATCGGCCGTACTGTGGAAGAACGCGAAGAGCTTATAGAACTCTTTTTGGGAGACGGGGTCGAACTTGTGGTCGTGGCAAACCGCGCAGCCTGCGGTTAATCCTAAGAACACCGTGGCGGTTGTCTCGACGCGGTCGACGGTGTTGCGCACCAGCACTTCTTCGTCGATGGAGCCCCCTTCGCTGGTCGTCACGTTGCAGCGGTTGAAGCCGGTCGCGATCAACTGCTCCTGGGTGGGCGAGGGCAAAAGGTCGCCTGCAAGTTGCTCGATCGTGAATTGATTGAACGGCGTATTGGCATTGAAGGCCTCGATCACCCATTCGCGATACTTCCACATCGACCGCTCGTTGTCGAGGTGCAGGCCGTGTGTATCGCCATAGCGAGCCGCATCGAGCCAGTAACGAGCCATGTGTTCGCCATACCGCTTTGACGACAACAAACGATCGACCAGCGTCTCGTAAGCGTTCTCGCTGTTGTCCGCAAGGAAGGCATCGACTTCGGCAGGCGTCGGCGGCAAGCCAGTCAGGTCGAGCGTCAGTCGGCGGATCAGCGATGTCTTCTCCGCTTCGCGCGATGGCTTGAGGCCTTTCGCCTCGAGCTTGGCTTGGATGAACAAGTCGATCGGGTTCCGCAGATGCGAAAGATCGCTCGGCAGAGGAACGGTGGGGCGCTTAACGGGTTGGAACGACCAGTGCGTTTTCCAGGCGGCCCCCTGCTCCACCCAGCGTGTGAAGAGGGCGATTTCATCCGCCGAGAGATTCTTGCCAGCCTTCTCGGGCGGCATTTTGAGAGACTCATCATTGCTGGTGATGCGAACGATGACTTCGCTTTCGGCGGGCTTTCCAGCGACCAAAGCATGCTTGCCTGATTCGAGAGCCGCGAGCGCTCCCTCTTGCGTATCCAGGCGCAGGCCAGCTTGCCGTGTTTCCGTGTCCGGGCCGTGGCAGCTAAAGCACTTGTCCGACAGGATGGGGCGAATCTGGCGATTGAAGTCGACCGGCGGGAGGGCCCCCGTAGGGCCATCGGCGAAACTTGGAATCGAGGACGGGCTAACTGCCAACAACACGACAAATAACGAGAGGCATCCACGCTTCATGAACCGAAGCTCCAAGCTGGTAGGAATGCAAAACAGGCGGGACCCCACAAGGGGCGACACGATCGCAGACCGTGACTCTATAGTGTAGTCGCCCTAAGAATGGATCGACAACAGAGGATGGGCCGCAAAGGGCCCGCCGACCGCTTTAACGTCCTGGGGGTGGGGTTTTTCCCGCGAATTGCGTTATCGCCAGCGGGGAACGCGGTCCGGCTGAGTTATTGAGCGGGTGGGTTATTGAGCCGCTGCGAAGGCCCGTCCGCCATCGCCGTAGGAAGGCGAAGAGTCGAAGAGCCGCACGACGGTGGCAATACGGATCAAATCGGCCACGGTGGTCGCCCCCACCTTTTCCATGACGCGCGACTTGCGAAGTTCGACGGTTCGCAGGCCGACATCAAGTTCGCTTGCGATTTTCTTGTGGGGCATGCCGTCGACCAGCTTGGCCAAGACTTCGCGCTCGCCAATCGACAGTGTCGCGAGGCGCCTGCGATGTTCCAAGACGTGGTTCGCCACCAGCGGATCACTGTGCGCCAAAGTCTGGGCTTCCGATATGGCCGTGGCGAGAGACACCTCGCTGCATGGAATCTCTAAAACCGTGGCCGCGCCCGCTCGCATCGCCTCGACGATCAACTGGGTTCGTGGTTGCTGTGTCACGAGGACAATCTTGCACCGAGGGCTGCGCCCCCGCATTCGCTTGACCGTTTCAATCCCTGAGATCCCCGGTAACTGAATGTC
>CAZWSX010000005.1:0-311782 GCA_964636985.1 uncultured Pirellulaceae bacterium
ACTTTTACGGAGCCATGGACGGTGCCAGCAAGTTCGTCCGCGGCGACGCGATCGCAGGCATCGTCATCACCGTGATCAACGTTCTCGGCGGTTTTGCCATCGGCGTGCTGCAAGAGGGCATGCCTATTGCCGAAGCCGCCCAGGTCTACACCAAGCTCACTATCGGCGACGGCCTCGTGAGCCAGGTGCCAGCCTTTTTGGTCTCGCTTGCCGCCGGTTTGTTAACCACCCGAAGCACGGCCAAGATCGATTTGCCTGTCGCCTTTTTAAAGCAGCTCTTTTCGAACTCGCAAGCTCTCTACGTCGCGGCTGGCTTCCTGGGCATCCTCGCACTGACCAACCTCCCCACCGTCCCGCTCCTCTCGATCGGCGGTGGTTGCGTGGGCTTGGCCTTCGTCCTCTCTCGACAAAAGAAACAAGAAGAAGCCGCTGCCGTCGCCACTGCCAAAACCGAAGCCGAGCAAAAAGCGAAAAAGCCCGCCGAAGAGCGGATCGAAGACTTCCTCGCCATCGACCCCATGGAAATGGAGATCGGCGTCGGGCTGATTCGCCTGGCCGATCCCAAGCGTGGCGGCGATCTGCTGCCGCGAATCACCGGCGTCCGTCAATCGGTCGCCGCCGACATCGGCATCGTGCTCCCGAAGGTTCGCATCCGCGACAACATGCGGCTGAGCGAATATCAGTACCGCATCAAGATCGCCAACAACCCCGTCGCCGAAGGCATCGTCTATCCCGACCGCGTCCTGGTCATGGATTCGGGCGACCTCAAGGGCCGGCTCCCAGGCGTCGAAACCCGCGACCCCGCTTTCGGCCAGGCGGCCTTGTGGATCGATGGCTCCTCGCGTGGCCGCGCCGAAATGCTCGGTGCCGTTCCGATCGAGCCTGCATCGGTTCTGGCCACGCACCTGCAAGAGGTCGTTCGCCGCAACGCCGACGAACTGTTGACTCGCGACGCGACCAAGCACCTGATCGACGAACTCAAGAAGACCTCGCCGGCCGTGGTCGACGAGTTGATCCCCGGCATGATGAAGCTCAGCGAAGTGCAGCAGGTCCTCCAGATGCTGCTTCGCGAACAAGTGCCGATCCGCCAGTTGGGGACCATCCTCGAAACGCTCGGCGACTTCGCTCCCCGAACCAAAGATGCAATTTTGCTGACCGAGTTCGTTCGCGCCAAACTGGCTCGCGCCCTTTGCTCGAAGTATCGCGACAAGGAAAGCCGCCTGCACGTGATCACGCTCGACCCCGCGATGGAAGACCGCATCGGTCAGGGCATCGAGCACACCGAACGCGGCATGTTCATCCGCATGTCGCAACCCGCCATCACTAAGACGTGCCAGCAAATCGCCAGCGAACTCCCCAAGCTCGTTCGCGCAGGCAATCCACCCGTGATCCTGGTGAGCCCACAAATCCGCGCCGGGCTCAAGCAACTGACGACAGCAGAGCTGCCGCGACTAATCGTCCTTTCGTACAACGAAATCACTCGCGACACCAAGATCGAGTCGGTTGGATACGTTGCAGAAGTCCCCGCGTAACGCTCGCCAGTTAAACAAACCGTTCGCAGAAGAACTGACATGGAAGTCAAAACCTACCGCGCCAAGACGATGCAAGAGGCGATTCGCCTGATTCGCAACGAACTTGGCCCCGAAGCCGCGGTTTTGCACACCCGCGAGGTTCCCGCCGGCTTGTTCCCATGGCTCACCGGCTCGACCGAGCTGGAAGTAACGGCCTCGAACGAAGTCCCCGTCCCCAGCCGAGTGAACATCGACGCCTGGCGAAACAAGAAGGGTTCTGTCGAAGCCAAGCCAACGAAGCGAGAAGAAGTTCGCAGCGAAGAAAGGAAGCCCGCGTTGCCCGTCAATCGCTTGCGGCTCGCACTCGGCGAAGCGAATCTGGACGCCTTCGACTCGCACGAGCCGGCTGTCGCCGACGAGGCCAAGCCCGCAAAAGTCCGCCCTCGCCCCAAGCAAGACGCTTCGGATGCAGACGAAGACCCCATTGGCAATCTTTTGTCGCAATCGCACGGCGTTTCCGTTTCGGCCGGCTTTGCTCCGCTCTTCGCTTCGCTGATGGCCAATCAGGTGACCGAGCCCATCGCCCGAAAATTGATTCAGCTTCTGGATGAAACCACACTCGATCGCCAGCCCGTCAATCTGGCCCGCCTGCGTGGCGAACTGATCGGCGCGATGTCCGACCAATTGCACGTCCAAGGTCCAATTCAACTGACGCCCGGCCGTTGCCGCGTCGTCGCCATGGTTGGCCCCACCGGCGTCGGCAAGACGACCACCATCGCCAAGATTGCCGCCAACATGCGACTGCGAGACAACCGCCGCGTCGGTCTCTTAACGGTCGATACCTATCGAATTGCCGCCGTCGAACAGCTTCGCACCTACGCCGAAATCATCGACCTGCCGATGGAAGTCGTCTCGTCGCCGCGCGAAATGCGGGCCGCGATCCAAAAGATGCGCGGCCTCGACTGCGTGCTGATCGACACCGCCGGCCGCAGCCCCCGCGAAGAGATCCAACTGCACGAACTGCGAGCGATGCTCTCGGAAGCCTCGGCCGACGAAGTTCATCTGGTTATGAGCTGCACGTCGGGCGTTGAGTACCTGCAACGCGTCCTCCCTCGTTATGAATGCGTTCACCCGACGGCACTCGTCCTGAGCAAGCTCGACGAAGCCGAAGGCCTGGCCTCGCTGTACCCCTTTTTGGCCGAACAGAAACTGGGGCTGAGCTACCTGACCACCGGCCAAAGCGTGCCTGGCGACATCCAGGCCGCAGACCCGCTGAGCCTCGCAAAAACCATGATCACACGAACGTAAGAGCTTCGAATCGAAATCGGTTCGACCAAAATCATCCAACGAATTTTCCACCCGTGCACGACCAAGCTTCCGATCTCCGAAACATAGTTCTGCGAGCCGGGCTCGAAGCCGGCGCCGATGCAGCCGCGCCCCGCGTTGTCACCGTCGCGGGAATGCGGTCTGGCGTCGGGACCACCACGATTGCCGTGAATGCCTCGCTGGCAGTGGCCGAGCAAGGATGGCGTGTCGTCCTTGTCGATGCCGACCCGCACCGCGGAGACGTCGCCAACCAATGCGGCCTAGGCGAGCTGCGGACCTCGACCATCATCGGCCGGGACGATTTACACGAGTCGCTGGTCCTCGGCCCTTGCGGCCTCCAAATCGCTCCTTGCACGTGGGATCGCTCGCTCAACGCCAGCCAATCCGAGCGGGCCATCGGCCGTCTACTCAAGCAAATTCGCGCTCTCGGTCGGCATGCCGAATTGGTTGTGGTCGACGTCGGCAGCGCCGACGATCCCGTTGTCGAACGCTTCTGGCGGAACTCCGACTCGCTGCTGCTGGTCGGAACCCCGTCCCAATACACCATCATCGATGGCTACTCCACCATCAAGCGATGGGTGTCGACGCAGCCAGGGCCACAACTGGCCGCCGTGATCAACCGGGCACAGTCCTACGCCGAAGCGATGGACGCCTACCACCGCATCGAACAATCGACCATGCGGTTTTTGCACCAGCAACTACCGCTAGCGGGCTGGGCTCCTGAGGACGAAGCGTTCGCGCGCGTCGCCGAGCGCCGTCAGCCCTTGTGGCTGGGTGCTCGAACCAGCCCCGCCGCCGAAACCATCGCCACCTGGGCCGACACCTGGCTGCACGGCCGGGATATTGCCGACGCTGGCGACGGCGAAGCCGCAGCGGCTTAAGAACAATTGTTTAAAAGTTTTGAAACAGTTACCAGCTTTGAAAAGTTTGCAATGACGTAGATAGCCTTCCATGCCGATCATGAATAAGCGCGAGAGCGCGCTCGGCGTCGATAAACCTTAACGCTTAGATAAGGATTGTCGACGCGGGCAAGTCGGCTGGAGGCCGGAAAGTGGCCAAACAATATGCAGGCGCACTAGGCATGCTGGCGTTCGCCACGATTGTGCTTCGCAGCACAGTCCAAACGGCGGCACCAGCCAGCGACCTGGCAACGGCGGTTTTCGCAATGTTTTTTTTCGCCATCCTGGGATGGGTGGTGGGAGCCATCGCGGAAGCCACGGTTACCGAGGGAGTTCGCACGCAGTTTTTGGCGGAATTGATGAAGAACGAAAACGACTCGGCCCAGAACTGAGTTGGGCTGATTAGGAAAATCGACGCCTCGCCATGATGGCGAAGCGCCAATGAAAAAGGTCACGGAGGATTGCATGGCCATCTCGACCGAAACCCCCGTCGTCGACGATATCGAACAAGTGTGGCGGGAGTACAAAGTCGACCCCACGCGCAAGGAACTGCGCAACCGGTTGATTGAGCGCTATCTTCCGTTGGTAAAGTACAACGGCGAACGGATCTGGGCTCGCTTGCCCGAAGGCGTCGAACTCGACGACCTGATCTCGGCCGGCGTTTTCGGTCTGATGGACGCCATCGACGCGTTCGACATGACCCGCGGCGTCAAGTTCGAGACCTACTGCGTCCCGCGTATCCGCGGCGCCATGCTCGACGAACTGCGGACCATGGACTGGGTCCCCCGCTTGGTCCGCTCGAAGGCCAGCAAGCTCAACGAAGCGACCAAGGTGCTGGAAGCCAGACTGGGCCGCCATCCAACGGAGTTGGAACTCGCCGGGCAACTCGAAATGACCGTTGCCGACGTGGAAAAGATGCTCATCGAGGCCAGCGCCGTCAACCTGATCAGCCTCAACAAGAAGTGGTACGAGACCGACAGCTACAAAGACGTCCGCGAGATCGACATTCTCGAGGACAAAAAGGGTGAAGACCCCACCCGCCGCATCCAAAAGGCGGACCTGATGCGGCTGGTGACCAAGGGCCTCAACCGCAACGAGCGCCTGATCATCATCCTCTACTACTACGAAGAACTCACGATGAAAGAGATCGGCGCCACGCTCGATCTCAGCGAAAGCCGCGTCAGCCAGATGCACAGCAGCATCGTGCAACGCCTGCAAACGCAACTCTGCCGCCGCCGCCCCGAATTCGGCACGTAATTGCCAAATCGCCCTCTAAAAGTGGCCCAGACAATCCTGTCTGGGCGCAGTGCGGGCGAGCAGCACCCGCACTCGCCGCGCGTGCGATAAATCTTCTTAACAAATCTGCCAGTTCGCCGCGTCCTCCTCGCGCCAACGTTCTTGCCTCGAAACAACTTCCGCTCTAGGAAGTCATCCAGTGGCCCGCGCCTCCGCGTTTGCGCATTTTTCCCGCACGAGAGGAACGGCCCATCGCGCCGTGCTCAAGTAGCACACCAGCGCGGAACTCTTCCGCGGGCTCGGACCCTCCGTGCACACTCCGATCTCGAGCCAGCATTCCAAAATTCGGTCTTTGACAATTCGGTAGAACGATCCGTATTTCACCCGGTCTCGCGCGCCCGCCCCGCGCCAGCGAGACCGGGCATGGCCAGCGGCTGGCCCATGAGGAGATTTCACCACGGAGACACGGAGAAGGAGTGCAATAACTACTTTGTAAATGATGAATAGTTATTGACAATCACTTCATCGATTCACTACTTCCTTGCCTCCCTCTTTGTGTCTTTGTGACTTTGTGTGAGACTATTCCTCACACAAAGTCACGAAGCCACTAAGGAGGAGATTAGATTGTCTGGGCCACTCTTTCTCCTCTTCTCCGTTCCCTCCGGGTCTCCGCGGTGAATTCCTTATTTCTTATGTGCCCGCACCGCCTTCAACTCGTCCGGCGATGGAAACCAATCGACTAGGAAGCGGGCCGGATAGAGCCCCGCGTCATTCATCCTTGAGGAGAGCACCCGTTGCACGTCGCCCCAATCGGCCCACCACATGATGGGTTGGCTGGCTGGTTCCCCTTGCGGCGGCTTTTGCGCAAAGACAATCCGGTCGCACGTGGGGAGCAGCGTCTCGACCCCTTCGGTCCACACGGCGTAGCTGAACTGCTCGCCAGAAACTTGATGTTCGGCCACCGTGTACGAGGCGACAAAGCGGTCGATCTTGCTCTTTTGGTACAGAGCGTCGAGCAACTTCTTCTGCCCGTCGTACTCGCGCCACAAGAATTTGCGTTCCACGGCCGCAAACTTGAGCCGCAAGCGATGTCCCTTCGGCGGAACCCAATCGACCCAGCGATCGTCATCCCAAACCACCGGCACCGGCGACATCGGCAACGGCGCGTCCTCGGATTTGGTGGCCACTTCGAGCATCGCCTCGAGCGCCTTCTCGTCGTCTTCGCCCGTCACCAGCAACAAATCGCGGCTGGGAGCCATCGCAATCCGGCGTCCTTTCACTTCGAGCCGTTCGAGAATTTGATGGGCCAGAATCCTCGTCGAATCGTAGCTGTCGCCGCTAATGAACACGTACAGCCCGTCTCCAATCGGGGCGACTGAGGCACCTGTCGCCGTAAGGTTGGAACACGCGATCTCGTACGCTTCGTAGAAACTGACGCCCCACTCCTTAAGGTGATCAGCGTTGAGCGACATCACCGACGTCGGCATGTCGTAAACCAGGCCCCCTCGCAAATGCGAGCCAACCTCGATCGGAGCATTCGTGCAGTCGTGGTCCGTTTGCCAATCGAGTCGCCCCTGAAGGCGAGCTTTTTCGAGACTGGCGCGAACCCACAGCTTGGGACGCAAGTGGTCGCGGACATCCTCAAAATCAGTCGGCGCATCGTTGGGAATCGCCAGAATCCGCTCCACCATCTTGGCGAAGTGCTTTTTGCGTTCTTTGTGCGGAGTCGCTTTGTACTCTTCGTAGAAGCTTCCCAGGTTCCAGACCCGCGGCTGTCCTTTGGGACCACGTTCGCTGGCCGATAGGAGTCGAAAGTTGGGCTCGTCGTAACGCCACTCCCGCTGGTCTCCCTGCCGCTTGAGTTCGTCCAACATCGCGGCCGCATACTTGTGGGGCGATAGCGGCCGAAAAAAGAAATCGATCCATCCCATGGCGTTTTACCCGGCGCACCGTCCGTTTTGAACGTGCAGCTTCAACCGGCAATTCGTTGGACAAGTAACACCGGCCCCAACCACAAAGGCCTCGCGTTTCATCCATCATTGTAAGGGACGGAAAGCGAAGGGACACGCGTTGGGTTAACTCTTCGCCGCTAGCTCCAGTCGGGCCTGGCGGTGGCACTCCGTCATCCGCCTTTGCAGTTCCGCAACAAGTTCTTCATCGTTCATGGCCGCAACTTCGCTCGGCTCGATCGGCTGGCCGATAAAAACGCTGATGGGGTTGAGGCGCGGAACAATCGCCCCTTTGGGCCAAGCCTGAAACGGTCCATCGAATCCAACCGGACAGAGCGGCACATTGGCCCGCCGCGCGACTGAACAGAATCCCGGCTTGAGCGGGGAAACCTCTCCGTCCGTGGTGCGGGTCCCTTCCGGAAAAATGAGGACCATCTCGCCCCGCTTAAGCCGCCGCATCGTTTCCTTGAGGCCGCCCAGGCCCGAGCCTTCACGGTCGATGGGGATCGCGTCGTAATAACGGATCAACCACGCGAACCACCGATTGCGGAACAAAGTATCGCGAGCCAGATAGTTGAGCCGCCTGTCGACCGAGAGGCCGACTAAAACCGGGTCGAAATAGCTCTGGTGATTGGCGCAGACCAACACTCCGCCCGTTTGAGGGACCTGGTCGCGGCCATGGACGCGGACCCGAAAAAAGATCGTCGCCACGAACCGCGCCAAAACGTGCGAGATCGCATAGACGGCGCGTTGGGCAAGCGGACGGGAAACAGGCTCGGGCACGGATGACAGTCGTTTTGTGAAACTCGGACCGAAACTTCCACATCGCCTTCGCGGCGAGTTCAGTTTTACTAGGCTAAACCGAAGCCGACACGAAACAAGGGGGAGTTCGAATTCGGGACTATTCAGGGCCCCAACCGCCGCAGGCGGAACGCGAGCACAGCCCACGTGATCCACATCGCCGAGGCGATGGCTACCCACCAGATAAAGACTTTTGGTGAGACGTCCCAACTTGTGTCGGAGATGATTCGGGCAAACGCTTGAGCGCTCGCGCTCAATGCCAGGAGGAATATGATCCGTTTAACCAACGCATGCTTCTTGAGGCGATTAAGCATCTCGATCTCACGATCGGGCGCGGGCGCGGGCGCAGGCAATGGACCCAAGTCTTTGGCAGATTCCTGGAGCGCCTTCTTCCAGGCTGGATCTTCCCGAAAAAACTCTTCGACCAGTGCTCGCGAATCGGCGCTAGCGGCCCCATCCAAATACAGGGGCCATAGGTCGTTGATGACATCTCGCGTGATATTCATGACTCACTCCTAACTTTCTTCAGGATCTCGTGCAGACGCATCCGGGCACGATGAATCCGCACCTTGATCGTCGATATCGATACTCCGAGCGCGGCTGCGATTTCGGCATGCGATAAGTCGTCGAACGTCGCCATGCTCAACACTTCGCGGTCTTCCTCGCGAAGCTGCTGCAGAGCCGCCAGAGTCATCGCCAGTTCTTCCCGCTGCTCCATGGATCTATCCGGTCTGCCGCGAGGATCGGCGTGAGTGTCGGTCAACTCGTGGCCGCGATGTTTTGCGATCCGTCGCAGCTGATCCCGGTAAAGGTTTCTCGCTACCACGAACAGGTAGGCCTTGATTGACGGCAGTTGAACAAGCCGCGTCGAGGTCAAGGCTCTCAGGAACGTCGTAGCTGCCAGGTCCTCGGCCTCGGCCATGTTGCCACACAAGTACAGCGAGAACCGCAGCACGTCGGGCCAGTAGCGTCGATAGATGGAATCAAATTCGAGCATCGGGTGGTCCGGCTGCGTTCCCAGAAAGAAGACGAACGAGCGTTGACGAGGTTACACCCGAGCCGAGAACTTCTTTTTCATTGCTCGTGAGTTCGCTGGAGTTACCCCGCCGCCGTGGCATGGCTCACTCCCCTCGGTCGACTGGACGCAATTCGGTTTGATTCGATCGAGTCGCTGGCGACGACGGGCCAAACGCAATTTTCATCAGACTTTTGCTGGCACCTCCAAATGGGCGTGCTATGCTACTTTGCTCGATGTTCTCAGCCGAGGGAATTATGGCAAAACCACTCGTCTTCCAGTGGCACGACCGCACGATCAGCTTCGACATGGTTAAGGTCGATCGGGCAAAGCTTTACGGCTTTAAGGAATCCGAGGTCCGCAACGATGAAGGCGGAATCTGCCAGCTGGCCACCCTCGCGCAAGACGGCCAAACGGTAGTCGGCCGCGGCGGAGCGGCGCTGGGAACTCTCACGGTCGACGGCCACTGGATCGAGAAGGGCTCGCTGCGGCCTGTCGACACCAACGGCCAAACCATTCAGCCAGTCTCCTCTTCATTTTCGGCACCCGTCCCACTCGCCGAGAAAGCCACCGCCGAAGATTATCTCGATTGCTCCGTGCGGGCCATCTACTTGATGGAAACGAGCGACGACATCGCCCCGCTCCGCGACGAACTTCTCAAGGGCGCGATCTACCGCTTTTCGTACAGCTACCGTGGCGGACTCGAACCCGACTTGGCCTTCATGTTGGCGAATACGGACGGCTTGGTGTTTTGCGCCGTCGGCAAACCAGCGAAGATCGAGTACCTGGGCCTTGCCGAAGCAGCCTCCACAGTCGAAGAGGAAGATGTCGCCGAGGAAGAAGATGCCGAGACGATCGATTTCAACATGATGTAACGGAGCCGGTTCAAGGAGCAGCAACGGGTCACGGAATGGCCAAATCCTGGATTGCAATTTTCACAGGTAAGCCATGGCCGAGATCAACCTTTCCAACAGCGCCGGACGCGACGCCGTCGTCAAACTGAAGTCGCTCGGCGCTCCTTTACGCGTTCGGTGGCTCGATCCGCAGGATCGACAAGTCAGTTCCGCTCGCATCGTGAAGTCGTCCGTCAGCGACGACCTCGAATCGCTTCTCGAAACCCACGGTGACTTGCGATCCATCGCAACTGCTATCCGGGATACCGATCCCGAAATCAACGTCGAAGTCGCGGGGCGACTGCTGCAAGAAACCTCCCGCGTTTACGTCGATCCTAAACGCCGCATCGTTCGCGGCGTGCAAGAGTGGGACATCGTTCGCAATCCCGACGGGAGCGAGCGGGAACGCAAGCTGAAAGCCATCGCCGAGCCAAACGTGGGGCCGACCACCAGCCCGCTCAAGTGGACGGGGACGATGATCTCGAAGACCGACGCCATCCGCCGGTTCGTCTTCGTTCAAAAGATGCAGTTGGCGCACATCAACGGGCTCACGTTCGACTTCCTGTTCGGCATGGCAAAGGAACTCGAAGCCAAGAACAGCCTTTTGCTCTTGGGCGCCGGTCCCAAATCGAACCAGCCGTTGATTCTCCGCCGCAACAGCATGCCTTATCGCGGTTTCCTGGAAGGGCGGACGCGCGGCGATACCTATCGTCTTGTGCTGCACCTCTCGAACCTGGAACTCAAGGCCCCCAAACCAACCGCTCCCACATCCGCCGAATAACGCCGCCGAATAACGTCCCGAGCAACACGCCATGAGCACCTCGACACTCGATCGCGCCCGCATTGAGATCAAGCTCGCCAACTACGGCGTTGCGCCGGCCTCTGCACTGGCCGACCAGACCCACCTGATGCGAACGCAGGACTACCGCCGGGCGGCTGCATCGCGACTTTATCCGATCGAAGGGGCCGAAATCCTCGAACGCATTCCGGCCACCGAGTTGCACGTCAGCCGCAAGATCGATGGCGAGTTCACCGTCCTGGTGTTTTCCGGCGGCGAGGTCTTCACCATCAACCCAGGCGGAACCGTCCGCGTCGGCCTGCCGCTGCTCGAAGAGGCCGCCAGGTTGCTCGCGAAGGCCGGCATTAAGGAAGCGGCGATCGCGGGCGAACTCTACGTCGCCCGGGACGACCGCCGCGCTCGCGTTCACGACGTGGTCAGCTCGGTCGGTCGTCCGACGTCAACCAAGGAACTCGACGGCCTACGCTTCGCGGCCTTCGATCTTCTTTCGTGCGACGGACCTTGCGCCGGCCTGTTCCGCGAAACGTGGCAACGGCTCAGCAAGATTCTCGACAGCGGCACGCTAGTACATTGTGTCGAGTCGAAGTGGCTCACCAAGGCCGCGGAGGTTCGCGACCTTTATGCCATGTGGGTCGAGAGCGAAGGGGCCGAAGGATTGGTCGCCCGCAGCGATAGCGCCGGGTGTTTCAAGATCAAGCCGCGACACAATTTGGACGTCGCCGTGATCGGCTACTCCGAATCGACAGGCGACCGCACGGGACTGCTGCACGACATGCTCCTGGCAGTGATGCGGCCCGAGGGAACCTACCACGTGCTGGGGCGCGTGGGCGGAGGCTTTACCGACGACCAACGCAAGGAAATGCTGAGCGACCTGAAGGACATGACCGTCGACAGCGAGTACGCCGAGGTCAGTTCCGACCACGTCGCCTATCAGATGGTGCGTCCCGAGTGGGTGGTCGAGATCAGTTGCCTCGATTTGCTTTCGCAAACCACGCGGGGCGGCTCCGTGAATCGGATGGTCCTCGACTGGCACGCCAACAACGGACATTCGCTTTATCGAACGCTGCGTCGGATGCCGCTGGCGAGCGTGATCTCGCCGCAGTTCGTTCGCCGCCGCGACGACAAGCAAATTCATCCCACCGACGTCCGTATCGGCCAACTTGCCGATTTGGTGGAATTGCCGTTGCACGACAAGGACTCACGGCAGCTGGCTCTCCCCAAGAGCGAAGTCCTCCGCCGCGAGGTCTACACCAAGGAACTCAAAGGCGAAACGATGGTTCGCAAGCTCCTGTTGTGGAAGACCAACAAAGAACAACTCGTCGACGACTACACCGCCTATGCCGCGATGCTGACCGACTTCAGCCCCAACCGTAAAGACCCGCTGGCCCGCGAAATCCGCGTCTCGAACAGCTTCGAACAAATCCAGCAGCTGTTCGAGCAACTCAAGACCGAAAACATCACCAAGGGTTGGAATCCCTTCGGCCAGCCCCCGACACAACCAGCAGCCGCACCAACCGTCGCTGCCGCAACCGATGTTGCCGTTCCCGAACCAGTACCGCAGCTGGTGACGCCCGACGGCGAAGTCACCAGGAAGAAGCGGGCCCCAAAAAAGGCCGCAGCAGCCCCCGAAGCTGCACCAGCCGAGGTCCCGCAAACCGAAACGCCCGACTCCACGCCTCTTCGCAAGAAGAAACCGAAATAGGCGGAGTCAGCGATCTACACAGACGTGTTATAGCGCCGGTTGAAACCGCCTGGCTCGATGCCGAGCGTCACGTGCAGGTCCTGGCCGGTCATCGCTTTTCCTAGTGGCGAGGCCGCCAGCACAATCCACTTCGCAATTTCTTCCGGTTCGAGAAACCGGCCGTGCATCGTGCTTTGGATGCTGGCGCTCGATAGCTCGTACTCCTCCCGCGTCATCCCTGCGGCATCCACGCGAACTTTGTGATTCGGCCCCCAGATGTGGCCCGGCGAGATTGCCACCGCCCAGCCGCCATGAGCGGCCATCTCCTGCGCGCAAGATAGAACCAGCCCCTTCTGCGCCGCTTTGATCGGCGTGTAAGCGAAAGCATCGGGCTCGCTCACATGTCCAGCCACCGACGAGACGACGACCACGCTCCCCGACAGCGCCGCCGGGCAACGATTCCAAACTTCCCGCGTCAACTGCACCGGTCCTTGCAGCCCCACCACATAGTGCCGATCGAGGGGCGCGTTGTCGGGCCACTGCCGCATCGGCGAAAAATGGAACGAGGCCGCGTTGTGGACCATCGTGTGGACGCCGCCGAAAGCGTTTTGAATGCTCTCGACCGCTTTCACAATGGAACCATCGCTCGACAAATCGAGCGGGACAAACACCGCCCGCTTAGGATGCTCGTTCAACAGCGACACCACCGCGGGCTCGCTCTCCTTGCCTGCCAGATCCGTGATGGCAACGAGTGCCCCTTCATCAAGAAAACACTTCGACGTCGCCAGCCCCAGCGTGCCGGCGGCTCCCGTGATGAGCACCGGCTTGTCGCGCAGCATTAAGTCCATCAACCGCGGCCCTTAATCGCTACTTTCCATTCCCTTGTGGCTTCGTTCCCTTTTTGAACGAGCGGTATTGGTCGGCGTAGCTCGAAGGGGGGTCGGAGCGGCCGCCGGAGTCGCGCAGGTCGCGGTTGTTGTCCGATCGCGTGCCGCCGCTGCGGCGCTTGTCGCTCGCGGGACGAATTCCCAAGCTCTTGTACGTCTCTTCCAACCGCTCGGCCGCCTCGGGACTACGTTCGGCTGCCTTCTTCAGGGCCTCCCAGCGGTCGAGGAACGATCGCAAGTCATCCTTGGTCCAGCCCAGTTCCTTCAGCAGTTCCGGATCGGGGTTATCCTGGTGATCGCGCAGGTGCTGCAGCGCCATCTCGGTCGCCTTCTTTGCGTACGCTTCGTTGGCTTCGTCCCCTTCTGGGACCTCGCCTTTGGGGCCAGGCGGTGGAGCCGAATTGTCAACATCGCCGTCTGTCGGTGCGCCGCCGCCGGTCACGGGGCCTTTCCCTTGCTTCGACTGCGGATTGGGAGTCTTCTTCGAAGCCGAATTGGGATTATTGCCGTCGGTTCCCCCTTCGCCTGCGGTCTTGCCTGACTCGTCCGCCTTTTTGGCCGAGCCATCGCCGGTCTTGTCGGACGATTTGCCCGTCTTGCCGGGAGCCTGCTTTTGCGATCCCGCTTTGTTGCTGTCTTCGCCCTGGCCTTCCTCGTTCGCGGCCCCCTGGCCCGAGTCGCCGGCGGTTGTGCTGCCAGGCGAATCGTTTCCTTTTTGTTTTCCCGGTTGTCCGCCACCGCTGCCGCCGCCGCCCGACTGATCGCCCGAAGTTGCCCCTTTGCTGTTGCTCTGTTTGTTGCTATGGGTCGGTGCACCCGGATCTGAGTTGTCGCGAGACTTGCCACCCTTGTCGGGGTCCTTCTTCGTATCGGCATTGGCTTTTTGACCTTCGGCCGCGCTCGAGCCCTTCTCCTTGGAGGAATCGGCGTTGCCCGAGCCCTCGCTCCCCGCATCGCCGGCACCTTCGGTCTTGTCGGGAGCGTTGGGATCGTGTTCGGGCTCGGTCGCCGGATCATCCTTCTTTTCCTGCTGGCCGCCTGAGGCGCTGGTCCCCTTGGACGACTTATCCAACGTGCCGTTGCCATCTTTGGGCGCCGACCCCTTGCCAGCGTTCTCGCCGGTCTTCGGCCGGGTCGCCCCTTTGTCGGACGCGTTGCTGTCTTCCTTTCCTTCTCCCTCTTTGCCTTGCCCGACTTTGCCTTGCCCGACTTTGCCTTCTCCCTCTTTACCCTGTTCTTCTTTGCCCTGTTCCTGTTTGCCAGCACCGCCGCTCCCCGTCGAACTCTTGGCGGCTCCCTTCCCTTCCGGGTCCCCTTCCTTGCCGCCACCTTGTGCATCCGACTTCGGCTGCGTTGGCTCGCCCTGGGCGCCGTTATTTTGCTTTCCGCTCGAATCGCCACTGGGCTTCTCTTGTCCGCCTGGAGCCTGGCTGGGGTCGCTCCCTTCGTTCTGCTTTTTGTGCTGAAGCACTTTTTCGATCACGTCGCCATCGTGCTGCTTTTTCGGCGATGGCTTCCCTTTGCTGCCCGTCCCTTGTTGGTCGTTCGACTCGCTCTCGGGTGCGCCGGTGCTGTCGCCTTCGCTCTCTTCGCCATTCTCGTTGCCTGGTTCGCTGGAGCGTTGTCCCCCCTTCGACTTACCTTTGTTCCCTCCAGCGCCGCCTTGGGTTTGCTTGCTCGATTCGCCCGAGCCATCGTTGCCGCCATCATCGCCGGCACCTTGTTTGTCGGAAGTTTTGGACTTCGAGTTGCTGTCCGACTTGGTGCCGCTTTCGCCACCTTCGTCGTTCGAGGCATTGTCGGACGACGATTCATCATTTTCGCCGGACGAGCCGCTACCTTTTTGCTTCGACTTCCCGCCGGCCTGATCCGACTGTTTCTCTTCCTCGCTGTTCTCGCCGCCCGAGCCGCCACCGCCCCCCTGCTGTTGCTCGTTCTCACTCGCCTTCGACTTGTTGCGATCGTTGCGATTCTTGGGCTGCTTCTTGTTGTCCCCTTTATCCTCGTCGCTTTTTTGCTTGTCGTCCTTGCCCGAATCGGAGTTTTCCTTGCTCGACGTGTTCTCGTCCGGCTTTTCCTCGGGACCTTTGTTCTTGTTTTTGGGTGGGTTGGAATCGTCCCCCGTGTCCGATTTATCGCCGGTCTTTTCGTTGGAGGGCTTCGATTTATCCTTGTCGCCCGTCTTCGATTCGTTCTTGTCCGCGCGCGTGGGATCGCTGTCTGGCTTGGCTTCGTCGTCGTTCGTTGGATCTTTCGACTTCGTCGCGTCCTTATCGTTCCCCTTCTTCTTGCCGCGGTTCTTTTTCGGTTGGTCTGGCGGCTCCGGCTTGTCGGCGTTTTCGTCTTTTCCCGGTTGCGGAGGAACGATCGAGAACGTCTTCACGTTGCTCTGGCTCACGTTCGAATTGGCCGCGAGCTTGGCCTCGAGAATCGAGTTCCCCTTGGGCGTATATCGATTGTCTTCCGCTACGGCCCACACGCGGACCTCGTCGCCGGCCTGCAAACCCAGTTCGCTCGGCTTCAAAATCCACGATTGCACGACCGGACCGCGCTTTCCGGAGGCGTCCTCCAGAAGCGTGACGGGCGGCAGCTCTTTTCCGCCGCGGAGCAGCTTGAGATTGATCCGCCGCAGTCCGAAATCGGGATCGAGTGCTCGCACATCAATCGCGGCCGACTCATCGACCGCAACCTCTGTCACGGGGGCATCGGGGCGAATGATCTCCACTTCGGGCGCCATGTCGGGCAACACTTCGAGTTGGTGAATCACCGGTTCACTGCTGCTCTGCTGGTCTTCGCTGACGAAGCGCAGTTGGTAGCTGTCGTACTTCGGCTTGCCATCAGGCTGAAGCATCAAGATGAACGAGACCTGTGCCGACTTGCGATCGCTTTCGCCCGTCTCGCCGGGCGTGGGAACCACAGTGAGTGGAATCTTGGCCGCGGGCTTGCGAGCGCCCCCTTCTTCGGCAATCGTTCCGGGCGTGAAGAACTCGATCTCGGCCGATCGGATGGGGCGGTTCGCCCGGGCGTGCAGCGTTACGCGAGTTCCTTCAACGGCCCGCACATCGCCTGTTCGTTCCAGCGTTTCGTGTCCGCGCGCTGTGTAATCTGGATAGACGAGCTCAACGCGTTGGACATCAATGGTCGAAACCGATCGCACCTTGACGTGATAGGAGAATCCGACGGCGTCGCCCGCCTCGACTCGGTAGATAATGTCTTGCTGCAAACCTTGCTGAGCAACGTCGTCCGACGCTGAAGCAGGCAATTTCGCTTCGAATTGAAAACCCGCCTTAGCCGCCAGCGGGACCACCTGGTCGGTCAACCGACCATCGACGGTGGAGTAAATGACGCGCGCCGTTTCGCCTTGGCGGAGGCCTTCGATCTCGACGTCGACCGGCAGAATCTCACCCTGCGTTAGTTCGACGTCGCCGGGCTTGACCGAAACAATCGTCACGCGACAAGGGGGCGCGATCTTGGCCCACGGAGCCAGCACCCGAGCCACGGTAACAAACGGATCCTTGGGAGACAGAACTTTGTAAGCTCCCAAGAACGCCACGACGCCCGCCAGCGCATAGGCATAGCGGAACATGGTGGTGCGATCGACGGCGGAATCGACTTGCACGCGGGTCAGGTCGGCTGCCGCCCGGCGTCGCAAGTTCTCGACCACCACCTCGTGCATGCCGGCATTACCGCCGACCGGTTCGTCCTTGACGTACAGAAAATTGACGACGCTATTCTTCAGCGTCGGATCGTGCTGCTCGATCACCCGCGCGGCAAAGACATTGTTGATCCGCCGCAGCAGCAAGGGTGTAAGCTTCCACCCAATGAAATAAACAGCCAATCCCACGAGTGCCGACAAAAAGACCGTTCGCCCGAAGACGCCAAACGGCGTGATCCAATGTTCGCAGGCGCTGGCCACGATGAAGGTGGTAAGCGTAAGTGCCAACCACAGCGCCAAAACGCCGATGAGATCGGCCAGCCAAACGTGAAACCGCGCCCGCTTAAGTTGTTCGGAGATTCCGCGGTCGATGGTGAGGGTATCGACCGGTTGTTTTTCCGCGGCAGATTGTTTCTCGACCGGGGGTGGCAGTGTTCCTGTTCCCGTAGGCATCCAGCAAGCCTCCGCTGTGGTTTTCCCTGTTCTCTAAGTATAGACGAGCGACAGGGCGAACTTGCTCCCTGGAATCCCCGGGAAATCGCTGGAATTTCCCGCAGAACTGGCACAAGCGCGCCGCCGCTTGGGCTCCCGGGTGCATTTCAGGCGAAGACTTCGGTCCCATTGGGAGCCGGCGGAAGAAATCCCTCGCCGCAAACCAGGCAATCGGCCAGATGCTGCGGCACGCTGCTGCCGCACTGTTCGCACTTGGAAACTGGCGGCCAACGGCGATGAACGCGATAGGCTACCCAACCAAACGGACCGAATAGAAGAACGAAAAGCGCCCACGGAAGGGGCCATCCCAGGCGAAGGGCTTGCTGTCGCAGGTACGCGAGCGCGGCGAACGGAAGACTGAGTATCACCGTGACGGCAATCAGCAACAGCGACCAGCTGACGCGAGAATACCAATGCAACTCCATGCGACGGTCGGGCACGATTATTTCCATACCCGACTCGGCGGCGGCCAGGAACGGTGAAGCAAGCAGAAATCCTCCGTTAAGGGTCTCCGCTTCGGCTCTACGTCTGACAATCTCCGTTTGATCCCGGGTGCGGCCTACGTTGAAGCGTTCAAAGTTCGGTAAGACAAGGGTCGCAACGACAAGCAGGTAGATGCCAGCGAACAGGAGAAGAAGGCCGACAGTCGTGGCAGCGGCGGTCGCGATCGCGCCTAAGTCCGCGGAGGGGTCGCGTTTGGTGAAGGTTTGCGGCGTAGTCATTCTAAGTCCCCTTGATGCTGTGGATGACTGAGTCGCTGCTAAGAAACAT
Source organism: uncultured Pirellulaceae bacterium (assembly GCA_964636985.1). Lineage (GTDB taxonomy): Bacteria > Planctomycetota > Planctomycetia > Pirellulales > Pirellulaceae > CAZWSX01. The sequence goes on from CAZWSX010000005.1 coordinate 17,916, forward strand.
CGCGGAAACGGACGGAGTGCTGGATCGCAAGACCGTAAGCAAGCCAAACGGCACAGTAGATCGAGATTCCTGCCAGAAGCAGCAGGACAGGACCAAACTCGCCCCAATCTGCCATGGCCCCCACTACGCTGAAAACGCTGACCGCGACCCCAAGACCACCCAACACGATCATCGTCCGCCACCACCAATGCGACTCGACGCGGACGGTCGCCAGGAAGCAGGCCATGTACAAAATCACCAACGACATCTGAGCAAGAATCGCCCACCACCAGGCCCTTGACGCTTGCTGCGTAACGCCATCGAGCCACCTTTGCCATCCCCAAGTCACCAGTAGCCCGAGCAAAGCAACGGCCCCGTAGCGTGCCAGCCCGGTCGCGAGCTTCACGCCCCAAAACGTCTGTCGCGTGACGGGCAACATCTGAAAGAAGATCGGCTCGCGGGTGATCGCATCCGACAAAAGCTCGCGGAGCCCAAATAGCAGCACCGTCCCAAGGCAAATGACCGAGGTGGCGAGTGGCGATGCCTCGGCCAGTTCCTTCCAGCCATCTGCTTCTCTCAATCGGCTATCGGAGGCATGAGCCAAGACGTAACAACCGATCAACACCGGCCACGCCGCAAGGCAGGCAATCGTTTCGAGCCGGTTCATTCGCAGCTCTTTAAAAACCAGCGCCTTCACTGCGGACCAATCGTTCATCGGCCGGCTCCTTTACTTGTTCGCGAAATTGGCCGCCATTCCCACGCGCGTATTCGACAAAGGCATCTTCCATACTCAGGTCAAGGACCTCGATCGCTTGCGGATCGAGCGCCTCGACAATCCGCCGCTTGCGCTCGTCCCAATCGACAACGACCGCCATCAGCTTGTCGCGATCGCGCTGGACGTTGACCAGCCCTTCGAATACCGGCAAACGCGGCGGCCGACCTTCGAACGAGATCACCAGCCGCTTGACCGCCTCGCGGAACTGCGCGACCGGAGCGTCGACTCGCAGCACGCCGTCGACAAGGACGCCGATGCGGTCGGCAATCCGTTCGACATCGCTCATTTGATGCGTCGAGATAACGACGGTGCGGCCAGGGCGCTGAACAAACCGGACGATCGCATCGAGCACATCACGCCGCACCACCGGATCGAGTCCCAATGTTGGGTCGTCAAGAATGAGAAGATCGGGATCGATCGCCAGGGCCAAAGTGAGCGACAACTGGGCCCGCTGGCCGTTGGAGAGAGACTTCACCTTCGATGCTCGCGGCAATCGAAAATGGGACAGCAACTGGTTGGCCGTTTCTTTCTGCCACCGTGTGTAGAATGACGACGTGAAGCGGATGAGTTCTTCCACACTCATCCATCGCGGCAGGGGGTGTCCTTCGGCAGTGAAGGCGATTCGTGCTTTTACTTTCGGATCGAGTTCCCAGGCATCGTGGCCGAGCACTTCGATCTCGCCACGGTCGGGCCGCACCAGCCCCATCGCCATTTTGAGGAGCGTCGACTTCCCTGCGGCATTGCGCCCCAACAAGCCGTAAACGATTCCTTCCGGCACCGAAAGACTAATCGAACGGCACACGCACTGGTTGCCGTAGAATCGCACGACGTCACGCGTTTGCAGCGCGGCACCCATTACGGAGCTCCTGTTGGCTGCGACCATTGAAAGCGGTCCGATCGTTCGGCGAAGAGCTCGTTCGCCTCATCGCGAGTAAACCCCAGATGGACGGCTTCGGTGAGGGTTTGATCGACCAGCCGGACCAGCCGCTCGCGGCGAACTTTTCGCGTCAGTTCGTTCTTTGTTTCGGCGACAAAGACTCCCAATCCGGGACGCGTATTGAGTACGCCCTCCCGTTCGAGTTCCGTATAAACCCGGGCGACCGTGTTGGGATTGATGGTGAGCTGTTTCGATAATTCGCGAACGCTGGGGAGCCTTTCGTCCTGAGCCAATTGCCCACGGGCGACAGCCTCCCGAATCTGATCGGCCAATTGCCGATAGATCGGAACGCGACTGGAAGCATCAATTTGAAACTGCATGGCAGTGCCTCATATGTACTAACAGTATCGGTACAGTGCGGTCGCTGTCAAGAGTTGGTTTTTAGATTTCTTCAGAAGGCGGGCTACGGCTCCCAGAAGCTTGCTCAACCGCGGCAGCGGTTTCATAGCGACCGCCCGGCTAAGGTTATGCAACCGCTGCCGTGGTAGGCGAGCTAGATTTAGTTTTTCTTGTAGCTAATGGCGCAGCCGAACGGGCGATTGGTGGTCACAGCGGGATCTTTGCCCGTCAGCAAGGCGTCGACGGCGTCGGTAACAAAGTGCTTGGTCGGCTCTTCCATGTCGTCGTCGAACGAGCCGTCGTAGCGGACAGTTCGCTTTTGATCGAGCACGAAGAAGTGGGGCGTCACTTTGGCACCAAAGCTTTTGCCCGAAGCCTGCGAGGCATCCTGCAGATAAGGGAAATTGAAGCCCTTCTCTTCGGCGTGCGCCTTCATCTCTTCAAGCGTTTCGGTTCCCTTGACATTGATGGCGACGATCTTGACGCCCTTATCCGCGTACTTTTTGGCGAACTCGATGCAGCGTTCCTGGTAGGCTCCCGCCACCGGGCAACTGTTGCAAGTAAACATGACGACCACGACCTTAGCGTCACTCAGATCGGAGAGCCCGACCTTTTTGCCGTCGACTCCGGGGATCGCCTTGAAGTCGGGCGCCTTGTCGCCGGGGGCGGTGTCTTTCGCGAAGACGCTCGTTACGAAAAGTCCCACCGTCAGGACGATGGCGGCCATCCATTGCAACTTGGTCTGCATGACCTGTTTTTCCTTTATTCTGGCAACAACATACCCGCACACCTGCCCGATCAGGTGACATGGCGTTGTTTTACCCTGATGACGCCGCCGTGGTTGAACAAAAGCCAGTGGCGTTCCAAGCGTCCGTTCTTGCGGCGAAATCTGCAATGTATCCACGGACCCCCATCTCTGACTTCGCAAACGCGAAGCGACTGCCTTCTATCGATTAGCCGCTCGTAGACCCGCTTGGTGTCGGGATGAAGGCTCCTACCTTTCTGTAGGAATTCGGGAGGCATCTCGATGAGACGAATTCTGTCTCCGACTTTCAATTCTTGCCAAAGCTCGGTCATTGCATCCCTCGGTCGGGCAAGTGCTTCAAGTATATCGCTACCTCGATCTTTGCTACGACGGACAGGATTGTCCGTCCTACGGGTTTACTTTGCCGTCGCTGGGACTTCGCGAGCGTAGCCTGCTGCGGCGGCTTCCACTGCGGGGATGCCTTCTTCTCGCGGCGAGATGACTACGCGATGCTGCAAGTAAAGCGGCTTGTTAGCATCAACCGTCGCTTCGAAGTAGGCGCCGAAGCGGCCGTAGTTGCGTTCGCTGTGCCGAGTTCCTTTCGGATTGCTAGGTGACTCCAAGCGCATCACCGTGTAGGGTGCGGCCGAATCGGCATTGTCCGGCGTGGTCGGCACGAAGATCACCATCGCATGCCAAGGCAAATTAAGGTGTTCTTTGTCCTCGGGCCAGTTGCGGAATTTGCCCGGCGCGGCGACTCCGTCGGGACGAATGTAGTAGGTCTTGTCCTGAGTCAAATCGGGAACTTGTTGCGTGGCACGGAACTGGTAACCCGCGTGCTGCGGATCGCCATCGAGCTTTACTTCGCCGACGAGGCTCGAGAGCTTCGAGGCAAAATCGACGATGGTCCGATCGCCATCGCGGATGACCGTCATTTCGCGAAGTTCCTCCGCGAACGGCTTGCCGTCTTTTCCATTCCAGAGAATCTTGACCACATGCCGCGCTAAGACTGGCCCCACTTCTTCCGAAACGAACTCTGCGTGCTGTTGTGACTCGCCGTTGTTGTTATGCCAAGTGTCGGCGGTTGCCTTGCCGCCGTTGTACGAAATCTTGTTGAATCCGTAGTAGAGGCCCTTGTGATGGGGAAACAGCCCCCCTGCACCCTTGGTCAGCAGCAAGTTTCTCGCGGGATCGAAAACGTGATGGTAAACCTTCATCGTCGCGTTCTGCGACTTGTCGGTCGATTTATCGAGTGGCGAGTGGATGTAGCGCAGGACCGGCTTATCGCCCAAACGTGCTTCGCGACCTAGTTCGCGCCAGGTTTGTTCGCCCGATGGCTCGATCACGACATCGTGCCACGAAAACTTGGGCGCGTCGCTGGTCTTAGACGTCGTTGCCGACCAAGTGATGGTCTCGTTCGCTTTGAGCGCGGGGATCACGAAGCAGAGCCGCTTTGCCGAATTGTGCTCGACGTCGCGTTCGGTCAGCGAGGCCGACACGATTTGCCCAGGAACATTTTTTTCGCCCATGCGAACTTCGATCTGCGCGTTCGCGGGCGGAAGTTTATCGTCGGCGAGCGGAACTGAAGCGAGAATCTCGCTCGCCTCGTGAGGTGCCGGGCCAATCGTGCCGGAGAGCTTCCAGGGCTCGTCCGCCGCGGCGCTCCAGCCCGCGAGAGTCGAAAAAGATGCGGCGACCATCAAAGAAAGGACGAAGCGAAACGGTGCGATGTAGCGTCGAACCATGGTTCCCATTCCGGAAGGATCTTGCACTTGAGACGGGCCTACCATCATGGATGGAAATCGAGTTCCGTGAAAGTCTCCACGGCAATCCGGGAGCGATCGAGACACAATCAGCGGAGCAAGATTGATCGCTAAACGGCAGCGACGGGCACTTTCCATTCCTTAACAAACTGGTTAGATTCTGTGCTTTCAACCACCGCGCAAAAGGGAGTTTCAGACGCATGCCTCGCCTGCCCAAGCTGTCCTACCCAAGGCTTTGTTTGTTGTTTCTCACGGCACTTTTCTTAGTGACTACATCAGGGAGTTACCTGTTCGCAAGCGAAGCGGACCTCGCGATCCCTGACCTTCACAAGGGGACCTTTAAAAACATCGGTGGCATTGATGGCTGGAACCTGCTGGCCGGCGGGGCCATGGTGATTTGGGGCACGCTCGGGATCAGTTTGTACCTGTTTTATCGGGTTGCTCGCCTTCCCGCCCACAAATCGATGTTGGCGATTGCCGACATCATTTACTCGACATGCAAAACGTACCTGCTTCAGCAGGGAAAATTCCTCTTGATGCTGTTCGTGTTGATTGCAGCAGCACTCGCTTACTACTACCTCGGCATCGAACACAAACACGATGGTGTCGCGATCCCCTTTGACAAAAAGGTCGTGACGCTCATCTATGTGCTGTTATTCTCTGTGGTGGGGATGGCCGGTTCGTACGCAGTCGCCTGGTATGGCATTCGCATCAACACGTACGCAAACGCGCGAACGGCCTTCGCCTCGCTCCGCGGCGAACCGTGGGACGTGGTGAACATTCCACTGCAAGCAGGGATGTCGATCGGCTTGTTCTTGATCTCGCTCGAACTGGTGTTGATGGTCATCATCCTGCTGTTTGTCGACCGCGACATCGTCGGGCTGTGCTTCCTCGGTTTTGCGATTGGCGAGTCGCTGGGCGCTTCGGCGCTGCGGATCGCTGGCGGGATTTTCACCAAAATCGCGGACATCGGCTCCGACTTGATGAAGATCGTTTTCAACGTGAAAGAAGACGATCCTCGCAACCCTGGCGTGATCGCCGACTGCACCGGCGACAACGCTGGCGACTCGGTTGGCCCGACGGCGGACGGCTTCGAAACGTACGGCGTGACCGGGGTTGCCCTGATCTCGTTCATCACGCTGGCCGTGAAGGACGTCGACCTGCAAGCCAAGTTGATCGTGTGGATTTTCGCCATGCGGTTCTTGATGGACTTCATGTCGGGCGTCTCGTACTTCATCAACCAAGGGATTTCGGAATCGAAGTACAAGGGCCTCAAGGAATTCGACTTTGAAGAGCCATTGACGCGATTGATTTGGATCGCCTCGATTCTTTGCATCCTCACTTCGTACGGCATGAGTTGGTTGCTGATTGGCGATATCACCGTTTCGGGAGTCGACCCAGCGATAACCGGCGCCCTGTGGTGGCAACTCGCCACGATCATTAGCTGTGGCACGCTCGCGGCTGTTTTGATTCCCGAGTTCACCAAAGTCTTTACCAGCAGCCACTCCAAGCACGTGCACGAAATCGTGACGGCATCGCGCGAGGGGGGCGCTTCGCTCACCATTTTGTCCGGCCTGGTCGCGGGCAACTTTAGTGCGTTCTGGAAGGGCCTACTCATCGCTGGCTTGATGGCTGGCGCCTACTTTGTGAGCCTTCAAGGGCTCGACTCCGTGATGCAAGTGAACCTCGACCCGGTCGACCCAACCAAGTTGGTTGGCGTCGGCTCGATCTTCGCCTTCGGTCTGGTGGCGTTCGGCTTCCTATGCATGGGCCCCGTGAACATCGCCGTGGATAGCTATGGGCCAGTGACCGACAACGCTCAATCGGTGTTCGAACTCGCTCAAACCGAGAGCATCCCTGGCATCGAAGCCGAAATCGAACGTGACTTCGGATTCAAGCCTGACTTTCATCAAGGCAAGCATTACCTCGAAGCCAACGACTCGGCCGGCAACACGTTCAAAGCCACGGCCAAACCAGTGTTGATTGGTACGGCAGTGGTCGGTGCCACGACGATGATCTTCTCGATCATCCTGCTATTGGCAGGCGACAAACTGCTACACGTCCAATTGACCGACGCCCCCGTGCTGCTCGGCCTGATTTGCGGCGGTGCCGTGATCTATTGGTTCTCGGGTGCATCGATGCAAGCGGTGACCACCGGTGCCTACCGCGCCGTCGAGTACATCAAGCAGAACATGGACCTCACTAAGAAAGAAGCCGACATCGAAGACTCGAAGACAGTCGTTCGCATTTGCACCGAGTACGCCCAAGCGGGGATGTGGAACATCTTCATCGCGCTGATGGCGATGACGCTGGCATTTGCCTTCTTCGACCCGAACTTCTTTGTCGCCTACTTGGTATCGATCGCCATCTTCGGTTTGTACCAGGCGATTTTCATGGCCAACGCTGGCGGCTCTTGGGACAACGCCAAGAAGCTGGTGGAAGTCGACTTCAAGGAAAAAGGAACGCCAGTTCACGCAGCGACCGTCGTGGGCGACACGGTTGGCGACCCCTTCAAGGACACGACTTCGGTCGCGCTCAACCCGATCATCAAGTTCAGCACGCTCTTCGGGTTGCTGGCGGTTGAGATCGCCGTCGGGATGCGGCTAGCAGCTCGAGAAGCCAAGACAACCGACTACGGGCCTTACATCGGCGTCGTAATGTTGCTGATTGGTCTCGTCTTTGTCTGGCGATCGTTCTACGCCATGCGAATTCCAGAAAAGAAGGCCGCCAGCCACTAAACGGGCTGAAAGCAGGCGTTTCACTACCCGGAGAGGGGGCAAGCCCTCTCCGATTCTTAACGTGATTTTTCCGCAATAGCCGCCGTGCTGCGCGGGAATTGTCAACCTTCGTCTTGAGGAACTGCCTGTCATTCGCTTAGCTAAGGGGGACCTCGCTTATCACCCTGAGCTCCATCTGGTTGGTTTTTGACGAATGGCAGAGTTTCCGCAGCAGGGACGTCTCGATCTTCATTGCCACATTTTGCCCGGCATCGATGACGGATGCCGTACGCTCGATCAATCGCTGGAATGCGTTCGCGCCTGGCAACAGGCCGGGTTTGTGGGGTCGGTTTGCACGCCGCACGTCGGCACGACCTGGTACCCCGATAACACGCCCGACGTGATCTTCGGCTGGGTGGTCGACCTGCGACGCGAACTTCGCCGGGCGGGAATCGACTACGCCTTGTGGGCCGGCGCCGAGCTGCGTCTTTCCGAGCGCGTGATGGCGTGGATGCAACGCTGGGGCGTTCCGACCTTGGCCAATGGGCGATCGGTCCTGATCGACTGGTGGGGCAACGACTGGCCCAACTTCTGCGACGACGCAATCGATTACTTGCTCGAGCAGGGTTACCAACCGATTCTGGCGCACCCGGAGCGGATGGGACTCTCGGGCGAGGAGCTCAAGGCCCTCTCTGAGCGGCTGGTGGCCAAAGGAGTGCTGCTGCAAGGAAACTTCAACAGTCTTTCAGGCGGCGAAGGTGAAAACGCTTTGCGGCTGTCGCAGGATTGGCTGAGCCAATCGTCCTACTACCTGCTCGCCAGCGATACGCACGAGCCGGATTCGGTTCCCGGACGCCTCGCGGGGTTGACCAGTGCGCTAGAATCGATTGGTGCGGAAGCTGTTGCCGAACTCACCGAAACGAGAACGCGAGCCATTCTGAGCGGCACAGCCACCAGCGTTCCTTAGTGAATTCGCTCGCGCGGTGTCAAGCGGATGACCTCCTTCGATTCTCAATGGCAAGTGCCGCTGGAGCGGTCGTTCTACGCGCGCGAGACGGAAGTCGTCGCGCGTTCGCTGCTCGGCAAGCTGTTAGTCCGGCGCTGGCAGAATGAATGGCTGGTCGGGCGGATCGTCGAGACCGAAGCCTATCTCCACATCGACGACCCGGCCTGTCACGCCAGCCGCGGAATGAAGCCGCGAAACCGCGTCATGTTCGGCCCGCCCGGTTTTTCGTACGTGTACGCGATTCACGCCAAATGGTGTTTTAATATTGTCACCATGCCGGAAGGGATTGCGGCGGCCGTGCTCGTGAGAGCGATCGAGCCGATCGCCGGCAGCCAGTCGATGGCCGAATACCGCGGCGTGCCACACGATGGCCTGGTCGCCAAGCTCACAAGCGGGCCGAGCCGTTTGTGCCAGGCGATGGCGATCGACCGTACGCACAACGGCGTCGATTTGGTGACCGACGTCACCGCCGCAAGCAATTGCCTGTGGGTGGCCGACGACGGCGTTCGCTATTCGCGGCAACAAGTCGGTTTTTCACCGCGGATCGGTGTCACATCGGCCGAAGCGTTGCTTTTGCGCTATTTCGTAGTCGGCCATCTGTCGGTCAGCGGCCTGAAACGCTGGCACAGCGAATACGCCCCGCAATCACGCTAGCGCGGATCGCAGCTCTCGCAGCACGGTCTCAATATCGCTGCGCGTGTTGTAGCCGTGGATCGCGACCCGCAGTCGCCCCGCATTCAACATCACGTGGATGTTCTTGGCATGCAGATGCTTATGAATGCGTTCCGCATCGGGATGACGAAACGCGATGATGCCGGCGATTTGCCGCTTGTCGTTGGGAGTGAGAAGCTCCATTGGCAGCTTCGAACCTTCATCCAGAAACCAATCGCTCAGAGGTTGAGCGGCGGCGTTAATGGCGTCGACACCAACACCTTGGATGTATTGGAGCGCCGCGTCGATGGCGTACATGGCCGGGTAGTTAGGCATACCCACCGAAAATCCGATCGCCCCCGGCTTGCTTACAGCCTTGGAAAAACGCTCGGCTCCAAAGGCATCTTCCAAATGAAACCAGCCTCCGGCCGGCACCCGCCAGCGATCGGCACTCTTGGCGGGAATGCCGACCAATCCGCCGCCGTGACTTGCCAAGATCCATTTGTGCGTGCTGCTGACGATGATGTCGACATCGTCCAAATCGAGAGGAATGCGCCCCAAGGCCTGCGTGACGTCAACGCCGAACAGAGCGGGCGAATGCTTGCGAACGGCGTCGCGCACCGCCGCGAGATCGATCATCGCTCCATTAAAAAAACTGACGAGCGAAGTGGTGACAAAACGCGTTTTCGGCCCCAAGAGCGGAATCAGGTCTTCGGCGCGAAGATTGCCGTCGCGTTGCTTCCACACCTTGACGGTCGCCGGGCTGATGGGTTGCAACCACGGCGTCGCACCAGCCGGAAAATCGAGATCGTTGATGACGACTTCGTCACCGGGCTTCAATTGCAAGGCCAACGCGACGAGGTTGTAAGCCTCCGACGAGCAGGAACAGATGCCGATTTCCTCGGCCGACAGCCCGTAGAGTTTCCCGGTCTGTTCGCGGACGCTTTGCCAAACGGCGGCATGGGGGATGCGTCCATCCATGCCAAGGGCCTTGTCGTCGAAGTACCGCAGCAGCGCGTCGCGCACCGTCAGTGGTGGAATTCCTTCGGCGGCGGTGTTCAAATAGACTCGTCCGGCAAGGGACGGAAAGTCCCGCAATCGCGATTCGGGCGTGAGCATGGTGGGTGGGTATCGTGTCGGTGGGGTGGAATCGAGGAGCCCCAATCATACCGCAAAGCTTTGCCCCTTAACTATCATGTAACGTTTGAGCGGCACAAGGGACGAATCTTACTCGGCAAGTCTTAAGCGATGGGGAGCAACGACTCATGAAACGATCGATGCGAAAGCTCTTTGGACTGTTTGCGGCTTGCTTCCTCATGTGTGGCCTCCTCGGGACACGGATCGGCGCCGACGAACCCGCTAAGACGCCCGCTACGCACACGGTCAAATCGGCTCCCTTTCGCGTCGATGTGAAGTTTTCCGGCGTTCTGGAAGCGACCGACACCAAGGAGATCGAACTTGACTCGGAAGAGTGGACTCAATGGGAAGTGGCCGAAGTCGTGCCGCACGGCAAAAAAGTTGCCGCGGGCGAGACGCTGATCCGTTTCAAGAAAGACAAACTCGAGAAGGCCGTCCGCGACGCGGAGATTGCACTTTCGCTCTTGAAGCTGGGGGTGAAGCTCGAAGAACTCGATATCGCGGCGATGGACGCCTCCGACCCGATCAATCTGGAGCACGCTCGGCGCGCCAAGAAGCACGCCGAGGAAGACTTGCAACGCTATCGCGAAATCGAAGCCTCGTTGTCCGAGAAGTCGCGCGGGCAGCAGCTGAAATCGATCGAAGATAACGTTGACGATCAAAAGAGCGAACTCGAACAACTTGAAAAAATGTACAAAGCCGACGAGTTGACGGAAGAGACGGAAGAAATCGTCCTCAAGCGCGCGCGCAGCCAATACGAACGCGCCCAGTTTTCGCTTGAGATGGCGAAAAGCCAGGCCGATCGGGCACTCAAACTCGATCTGCCGCGGCACCGATTGTCGGTGGAAGACACCGAAAAGAGCGCCACGATGGCGCTCTCGAAACTCGAAAAGACCCAGCCCATCGCTCGTGAGAAAGCCGATATCGAGTTGCAGCGGCAACGAAGTGCTTTGACGAAAGCCGAACAATCCTTGGAGCGTCTCAAGGGCGATCTGGCCAAGACGGAGATCAAAGCGCCGGTCGCCGGAACCGTCTACTACGGATCGTGCGACCACGGAAAATGGACGCCGGCCAGCGAAATCGGCAAGACCCTTCGCCCTGGCGGAACGGCCGGTGCCAAGGCGACCTTGCTGACGATCGTCGCGCCCGGTGCGCCTCGCATTCACGGATCGGTGACGGAAAAAGACTTCGCCCAAATCAAAGCCGGATTGACGGGCCGGGCATCGCTCATCGCGTTCCCGAGCAAGCGCACTGGCATTCGAGTGGAATCGGTGGCCGAAGTTCCGTCAAGCGACGGGCAGTTCGTCGTCGTCGCCATTCCCGGCGAAGCCTGGCCTACCGGCGCGGTGGCGGGAATGAACTGCGAAGTTGTCGTCAACGCCTACAACAAACCCGATGCGATTGTGGTGCCGACGAAGGTGATTCACGGAGATTTGGACACCGACGGAACACGGTTCGTTTACGTTCAGACCGAAGGCAATAAGCCTGAACGTCGTCCCGTGGTGGTGGGCAACACCAACGCAGGTGATTCGGAAATCATCTCCGGACTCAAGGCTGGTGAGAAAGTGCTGCTGGAGGCACCTGCCGAGTAGCAACGAGTTCTCTTCCCCCGGCACGGCGAATCGACGGATTGTGAGACGAACCATGCATAACGCAAATGGAAATAGTCGGCTGGCACGGCGACAGCTTTTGTCGCAGCTTGGCACTGTCGTCGCTTGCGGGTGGTTGGCATCGAAGGGGTTCGCGGAAGAAGCAAGTTCCGTAGTCGATAAGGCGACGATTCCGAGCGAAAAGGCGGAATCGTCGATCAAGCCAGGGCCCGTGGAGGATGTCCCCGTCGAGCAGCTTGACGCGGCGATTCTCAAAGGGATCAAGTTCCTCTTGGCCGATCAGAACAAGGACGGCTCTTGGGGCTCGGCCGAGAAGACCAAAGGTCTGAACATCTATGCCCCGGTGCCTGGATCGCATCATGCGTTTCGCGGCGCGACCTCGGCGCTTTGCCTTTCTGCGCTGAACGATGTCTCCGCGCGGCCTAATTTGAATATCGATGGAGTCGCAGCAGCCATCGAACGTGGACAAAACTGGCTCCTGGAAAAGCTGGCTACCTTGCGCCGGGCCAATGGCGACGCCATCTACAACGTCTGGGGACACGCGTTCGGGATGGAAGCGCTTGTCAAGCTGCACGACCGCTCTCCCAATAACGAAGAGTTGCGAACCAAGATTAAGCAAGAGATCGCCCACCAGATCGACTTTCTGACGCGGTACGAAACGGTCAACGGCGGCTGGGGATACTACGATTTTGATTTTCGCACCCGCAAACCGGCCGGCGATCCGGCCAGCTTCACGACCGCAACGGGATTGTTGGCGCTGCTCGACGCGAGGAGTATTGGTGTCGAAGTGCCGCAAAAGCTGCTCGACCGCGGCAAGGCCGCCATCGAGCGGATGACGCGTCCCGATTACTCTTACATCTACGGCGAGTACCTCAAGTACACGCCGCAGCATCCCGTGAATCAGCCGGGCGGAAGCCTGGGCCGCACGCAGGTTTGCTTCCTGGCGATGCGCAAGCTAGGCGACGAGCACATTACCGACGACCGGATTCGCGAGTGGCTCGGCCGATTGATCGTTCGCAACGGTTGGCTTTCGATGGGCCGCAAGCGCCCGATCCCGCACGAAAGCTGGTTCGCCGTCGCGGGCTACTTTTACTATTACGGGCACTACTACGCGGCGAAGATCGTGTACGAGTTGCCGCCGCAGGACCGGGCCTTTTTCAAGAATCACCTGGCCCGGATCATCCTGCCGCTGCAGGAAGCCGACGGAAGCTGGTGGGATTACCCGCTCTACAACTATCACCAGCAATACGGCACCGCGATGGCGATCACGACGCTGCACCTGTGCCGCGTGGAACCACCCTCGCCGTAAACTGCGAGCCTCCAGTTACACGCCCGCCTTTCGATTGCGGTACAGAGATGGATCGATCGCTGCAAGCATCGCATCAACATTGAGACGTCCATCCAGAAAGTCTGAAACCTCCTGTGCAATCGCCGCTGGATTGGCCATCAGTTCGTTGTAGTTGATTTTGAGCAGCCGGATGTGCGATTGCTTAGGAACCCACTCGAACAATCGCTTCAAGTGGATCGTGAAGGCGTTGCGAATATCGGCCTGCGGCGCGACGGGGCGGTTCAGTCGTTTGAGCATCTTCTCTTGCGAATCGAGCATCTCGCCAAAATCGCGCTCCATGAAGATCACGCGATATTTCTCGCTAGCCGGCAAATCGTAGAGCAGGGACGAGACCATCTTCACCACCATCCCGCGAGCGTTCGGCACCCAGGAAGCGTCCTCCTTGGTCTTTTTGACCTGCTCGAACTCGTAGTAGCCGCGCGGGTTGTCGGTATCGGCGGCGCGGATCTGATCGGTGATCGCAGGAATTCCGCCTTGATGGATCATCTGCATCATCAATGAGGTTCCGGACCGCGGAAGTCCCGAAACAACTACGATCTCGTTTTCAAGCGACACAATCAGGTCTCCAAAACGGTCCTAGAGAAAAAACGTCGCTAGATATTCACGTTGAGCAACGGCTTGGCGGCGAAGGCAGCCACCATCGATGCGGCAAACCAGTAGACCAGCCACCAATCGGTTCCCGATGTCCACGACTTGCGATCGGGAAAGTCGATCTCGATGGAGCGAACCGCCGAACTATCGGCAAACGGAACTTCCCGCGGGTGGAGCAGCATGTCGTCGATTCGCAAGCCGGGACGCTTGATGCTCGTCGGCTGAAAACCATTTCCCACGGCGAGCTCCTTGTGGAACGGTTGGCCGTCGACCATGAACGTCAAATCGTGCCGACCCGGTTCGGTGGCCGTGATGTTCCAGCAGACAAGCTGCTTTTTGGGGACGCGAACGGGTCCGACAGTCGCCTGAACGGTCGAAGGGCCCACCAGTTGAACGTCGGACGTCTCGCCGAAATTCAGGGGCGCCAGTTCCACGGTCACGACCGCTTCCTCGCCGACGCCCAGCGGCCGTTTTTGATACCAGAGTGCCAACTGCCCCAGGATCAAGCACATTGGGAGCAGCATCACCAGCATCGGAACGAGCGATAACAGCAGCATCACGCCTGCATCGCGAATCAGCGCCGCCTGACAGCGGAGGCTGACGCCCATCTCTTCTTTGAACAGCGAGAGGGCCAGCAGGTTCGATTTGATCCGGTCGCGGGTCCGCTTGATCGCCTTTTGATTCGACGTGTACTTGAAAATCCACAGCATGGCCACGCCGGTCACGATCGCGACCAGCGTGATCGACACCCAGCCCGGCAGCCCGGCTGCGGGTGCCATCACGACATCACCGGTGGCCGTCGCCACTCGATTCAACAAACCGAGAACGCTGGTGAGCATGTGCGCCTACTCGATGTATCCAAGGCCACGCAGTTGATCGGCGACCTGGCTTTCGGCGGCTTCTTCGCCGAGGCGCTTCAGTTCGTTCTCGACAGCAGTGGCAACAAGCTCGTCAACGCTGCTGTAGCCGGCCTTGGCCGCGGCCAGCCTGGCTCGTTCGTACAGATTGGGATCGATCGTGATTTTGGACATGGAATCAACTCGAAGAGGTGCGGAGTAACTTAGGAAGTGAAAACGCTTTGCCCCGTCATCGTCGAAGGCTTCGGCAAGCCGAACTCGGCCAGGATCGATGGCGCCATATCGATTAACGACGGCTCCTTGGCGACAAACGGCTTGTTGCAGCACAAAATGCCGGGGACTTCCAGCGCGTCGGCGCAGTGGTCGGCCGCCCAGGCGGAGGTGTTATCGAGCAAGACGTCGTCTGTCAGTTCTCCGAGACAGGTTTCCCACGAGGCGCGGTAGCCGCGGGCGTAGCCGATCACCAGGTCCGGCGCGAGCGCCGTGGCGCTACCTTGGTAGATCTCGCTGGCGCGATAGACCTTGCGAATCACTTTCTCGCCGTTGACATCGCGAACGGCCTGGAGCCTCGCGATCAATTGCTTGGTGAGTTTTTCCTGTTCCTCGCCGGGCTCGACGATCCCGTCGCGCTCGCGACCTTTGATGTTGAGGTAGAGGCCGTTGATGCCCATCCCGTACGCGCGGGTACGGGTCCAGTCGCAGTCGACCAACAGCGATTTGCACTCACGCGGGTTGAGGTAGCCGAAGTCTCGAAGCCACGAGTTCAAGTTGAATTGCCGCCCGAAGTTGGCGAACCCGTGATCGCTCATCACGAAAATGGTCGCTTTGCCGCCGTAGCGATCGTTGATGTCGCCGATGATCCGATCGAGCCGGTGATAGAGCTCCTTCACGTACTGGAAACGACTGGCCGCTTCGGGAGTGGAACGCGTCGGGTGATTGGCGTTCTCGTCCGCGTTCCACCAGAACATGTGCGATTGCAAGTCGCTGCTGGAGAAATAGAAGAAGAGGAGCCCGTCTTCGTAGTGCTCGACGGCGTATTCAAATAGCGCTAAGCGTTCTTCGAGCACGTTGGTGGCCTGGCGGCGGAATTCGTCGTCGTTGAAGACGCCGTTGGAGCGGGCCTTGTGATCTTCTTGAAAACCGGTGGTGTGGAACAGGCCTAGTTCGTTCGAAATGTCGGTGATGAAGCCTGATGGCTCAGATAGCGGAACAGCTGGTGCCGAGGGATCGACGTTGACTGGCGTGACGTACAGCCGGAAGTTCGGCGCAACCTCTTGCAGGAAGAAGCGGCAGATTCCGCCCGCATGTTGAGTCGGCAGCGGCATTGGTGCGGACATGGCGAAGTCGAGTTTGGTCCAGCGGCTCCATTGGCCCGGCTTGAGGACGATCCGCTTTCCTTGCACTTCGATCATGGCGGCGTTGGTCGCCCGGTCGCGGTGGATCTCGATGTCGACGGTGATCGGCACCGGCGACTTCAGCAAGCTATTACTTGGCCCGACGATTTTGGCGAGAGCTGTTTCGCCATCGAACGTGAGTTTCGATCGCTTGCCGCCCCCTTCGTCGACGCCCGCCTCAGGCGAATCCTCGCTGAAGTATTGGTACGTCCCATAGGTCCCCATCATGTCGGGCGTCCCCATCCCGCAGACGCACCGATGGTGGCCGTACTCGGAGGGGCTCGGCGGATAGTTGGACGGCAAATCGTAGAACACCGAGGCGATTTTTTGAGCGTCGAGGTAATCCCAAAACGGAACGCCTTGCCGACGCAGGACCGTCTTAGTCGGTTGATGATTGAAGGGCCAGAAATCGAGTTGCAAGTTGTAGTCGCCGATTTCGATTCCTCCATCGCCGGGCACCGTTTCAGCGGCCGAGAAGAAGGGGGCGCATTGTTCGTGGGGATGGCGGTGGATGAAATCGAAGATCCCGTGTGAACCTGGCCCGGCGCCGTTGATGAAATTCGCCCAAGCGACGGGGCTTTGTGGCGGCATGCTGGTGGTGAGATCGCTAAAGCCGCCTGCGTGTGCCATCTTCGCCATGTTCGGCATCAAGCCGGCCGTCATGAGACTGCGGCAGAGGCGCGGGTCCATGCCATCGATGCCGATGACGATGACCTTTTTCCCGTGGGCCTGCGAAACGCGATTGACGCCGCCGATCCAGTACGAGCCCGCCGCAGCCGCGCCGATTCCGGCGGCGGCGAGCGCTGCGCCTTTCAGTGCCGATCGTCGTGATGACTTGCTATTTGAATTTGGCGTACTCATGCGACCTTCGCTCCCGTGGCAGTGTCTTGGCCAACAGGTTTCGCTGCTGTTCGCTCTCCGACGGTCATCGCTTGGCCGTCCATGTAATCAGGCACGGGGCAACCGAATTGTTCGAGGATCGTCGGCGCCAAGTCGAGGAGGCGTGGTGCTTTCGAAGTGATTTGGTGATTGCTGAAAAGAATGCCGGGGACCACGGACGGATCAACGCAGTGGTCGCCCGACCAGGCCTTCTTGTTGTCGTGAAAGACTTCGCGACTGGTCCGACCGACGGCGGCATCCCACGAGATGCGATATCCGCCTGCGTAGCCGACGATCAGGTCGGGAGCGTTTTCCTTGTAGGGGCCGCGGTAGGCTTTGACCGCCTGGTAGACGCGTTTGATTGCCGAGGCATTGGTTTGCGGGTCGATCAGCTTGCCGAGTTTCGCCGCGATCTCGTCTCGCAGCGATTGCGCTCCTTCGGGATCGACGATGCCTTGCTCGAATTTCCCCTTGAGGTTGAGAAAGATTCCGGTCAGACCAATCGCGAAGGCCTTGGTTCGCGACCAGTCGATGCCGGCGAGATAGTCTTCCGATCGTTTGGTGTCGTCGACAACCAGATAGCCATTTGCTTCCAGCCAGGCGTTCAAATCGATGCCGCGGCGAAATGTGTTGAAGCCATGATCGGAGAGGACCATCAGGAGCGTTTGGTCGTCGTCGCAACGTTTCATCGTCCGACCAACAAGCTGATCCATCCGGACGTACATGTCTTCTAGCGCCGTGCGGAACTTGGCCGGGACGACTTCGGGCCTTGCTGGGTGGGACGGGTCGAGATACCGCCAGAACATGTGCTGCATGCGGTCGGTTCCGTCGAAGACGCATACGCACAATCCGTTGGGAACCTTGTCGAGCCCGTCGAAGAACATCTCTTCGCGCTCGCGATCGATGTCGGTGCACTGCTGCAAAAAGTGCTCGTCGTCGAGAACCTGTTCGCTCAAGCCCCACGTGTCTTCAGCCAACCCGAGTGTCGCGTAGGGGCCTTGGCGCTTTGCGAGATAGATTGGGTACACGGCGGGGTAACCAATTGCCATGGCCGGGTTTTCTGGATCGATGTTGATCGGCGTGACATACAGATCGAATTGCCCGTCGGTCGAAAGGAGCATGAACCGGCAAACGCCGCTGACCGCTTGGCTCCACGAGATCTTGAAGCGGACCGTGATCCAATCGGTGTATTGGCCCAGCTTGAGTTTGTATTTGTCGCTGCCGATCGTCAGCGTCGCTTCAGACGAGTTGTGCACGCGGACGGTGAACGGCAGTTTCAAGTCGCCGTGATCGGGGCCGGCGGGATGCGGCGGGCCCAACAATTCGCACTCCAGCAAATCGGCCTTGCGGGTGAGGTAGTGGACTTCGCCGCCAGTCTTCTTTTGCTCGTCGGCAGAGCGCGTCGTGTAGAGGCTGAACGTTCCTTGCGTGCCGCGCAGATCGGGTACGCACATCGCCGAGAGTTGGACGCCGTGCAGCTTCTCGGGCGGGAACGTAATCGGCACGCGGATGATGCAGTTGAAGATGCCGTAGTCGCTGAGGATGCTCCAAAATGGCTTGCTTTTGCGCAGCATCCGGATGTCAGGCACGCGGTAACGAATGCTCAGCGGACCGATACCGAACTTGCGCTCGACCGAGCGGATTTCGACCGAGCTGAGCTTGGGCTGATACGTTTTTTCGTCGGGTGTGAGAAAATCAAAGATGTTGTGCTTGCCGGGATTCACACCTGTTTGAAAGGTTGACCATGCCACCGGCGAGATGGGCGGTAGCGTACTGCCAAGGGGACCAAAGCTGCCGGTCTTGGCGAGAGCACCCAGATTGGGAAGCTTGCCTTCGTCGAGCAGCCGCTTGGTCAGCCCGTGATCGAGACCATCGAGTCCCAGCACGACCACCCGCTTGAAGCGCGGCGGCTTAGGCGGACGTTTCCGGAAGAGATAGCCGAACAGTCGCCGCAGCGGCCACAGCAGGATCATCAAGATCGCAGATCCAATGGCGCCGAAGACCGTCAAGAACGATCCAGCCAGCGCAAAACCGGCACCTGGGCCGATGTATCCGACCATCGGCTGAGGGAGTGCCGTTTGGTCGAGATTCAGCAACACGAATTCGAGCATTGGTAATCCGAGCATTACACGAGCGCTAAGGACAGAGCCATTTGATCTTCCTACTTGCTTCCACCGGGCGCTGGCACTCCAGTTGGCTTGGCCACGACTTCCAGTTTCTCGCCTGGTTCGAGGTCGCGTCCTTTGAAGGCTGGGTAGTTCACGCCGTAGCGATAGCTGCGGAAGATTCCTCCCGGGCCGGTTGGCCCACGAGTTGGGCTGCCGCCTGGGGGACCTAAATCAGGAGGTCCGCCACTGGGAGGTCCTCCCGGAGGACCGAATCCGGGGCCACGGCCGGGATTGTCGGCCATGTCCTTGAGCTTTGCTTTTTGTTTATCGGTCCATAGCTTGCCAAGTCGATCATCAACTTGTTTTTGAATGGCGGCGAGTTCCGTTTTTTGCTTGCCGCTGAGGTCCAAACGATCGGCGATGAATTTGGGCATGATCTCACCAACGCGCGGGGGGCCGAATCCGGCGCGGGGCCCATCGGGACGCAATTTGTCTCGCGGACTATCGCCGGGCCGGAAACCACCAGCGCCTGGCGGAGGATTGCCGGAAACCTCCAAAAGCCCCATCGCGAAGGCGGGCGAGGTGCGCCGGTCGTTTTGCTCCGCGGTGAGCAGCTTGCCGAGCTTGGCGTCGACGTCCTCCTGGAGCTTTTTGATTTCGTCGATTTGCGCGGTGGTGACTTCCAAGGCCCCCGCGACGAAACGGGGGACCAACTCACCAGGTCTCGGCAAGCCGCCCCGGCCCCCTGCCCCGCTAAGTCCGGAGCCGCCGCCTGGATGTTTGTACTGCCACACGATTTCGTTGGCAGGCGACACTTCAAATAAGATCGCTTGGTCTCCCGAACAAATGAAAGTGTTTCCGTTGGGGAGGCGCTGGGCTCCGGAAATGAGGCTTGAGTAGAAGCTTGCTTTGTCGCTGGCCGCGAACGACCATGTCGCTTTTTCGGGAGCGAAGGCCATGAATTCTTCGCGGTCGTATCCGCCTTGCTCGTTGATCGGTAGCGCAACTTCGTCGACGGTCGAGTAGTCGCCGTCGGGGCGGGCCATTCCGTTATTGAACAGCAGCATGTTGCCCGCGCCGGGCGCGCCATCCTCGATCCAGTGCGCGTTGTGCTGGGCATAGAGACGTTGATCGGCATTGCTTCCGCTGCGGTAGGCTTTGGGATTGCCCCAGCGGAACAGGAGGTCGCCACCCTTGCCGCTCTTGCCACCGGAGTGCGAGGCTGCTTCTTCGGTAGTCGTGCTATGGTCGATGACCCAGACCTCATGGAACTCGTGAACGCTGATCATGATCTGATCGAGCTTCGCGTTGTACGCGACCGAGTTGACGTGCATCCAGTCGCCATCCATCGGCCCACCGCCACCACGCCCGCCATCGGGCCCGCCGGTTCCTGGCTTCCCATCCTTCGTTCCTCCGCCGACATAGCCGAGCGAGCGCAGCCGAGCGACTTGATCGGGATCTTGCATCATGCGATCCATCATGCCGGTGCTGAAATTGACATCGACCAGCTCAGGGTGCTCCGACACGTCGCCGTAGCTCGGCTTTTGATTGTCGGCGTCCTGAATCAAATGATCCCACGCGTGCCATTGCCAGACGATCTCGCCTGTCTTTTTGCTGGTCGGTTTGATTTCGAGGATGCAGTCGGGCACAAGTTGGGTTCGCATCGATTCGGGCCGGCGTCCAGCGGCGATGGCTTGCTCTTTCGACTTGGGGTCGCTCGCCACCACGAGTACGTTTCCGTTCGGTAGCCGGCAAATATCGTGATGTGGTCGCAACTCGCTCTCGCCAAAGGAATAGTCCCAGACGAGGTCTCCGTCCCAGGTGAATTCCTGGATGCGGCCGCCGGAACCTGGTCCCCCGGCTGCGAAACCGCGCTCGGAAGCAGGACGCAGTAGGTTTCCGTTTTCGAGCAGATAGGCACTCAATGCAGGCGTGAATTGACTCTTCCAAATGTTAACCACCCGGCCCTCCATATCGATCAGATAGGTCCTGGTCGAGTTCATCGGGGCGACCAGCGTGTAGCCGATGTACGCGGAGGATTTGTGGACGGTGACTCCGTCGGTAGGGTCCTTGAGCGAGGCGTGAGCCGGCTTGGCAGTCTCTTGGGCTTGCAACGGGGTCGCCGGGGTGGTCGGCAAGACCGCCGCTAGGACGACAACTGCTAAGAATTTCCAACGCTTCGGCGAAACCATCGATACCCTCCGACTCAGACTGTCTGCTCCCCGAAAGTGTGACCCAGCGCGCCGAGGCCCCAGATCAGATGCGAATTCCGGGCACGATTGGTGCCAGAAATATCTGCCATCACTTTCGAGAATACGATCCTTGTTTTTCGCCAACGCTCGCAGTTCGATTCAACCAAATCGAGCCGCGGAGAGGGTAAGTCGTCGGTGCTTCCACTATACAACTAGCCCGTTGCGAAGGCGCTCCGGAGACTCGTCCGCGAGCGCTGAGAACACCGCAATTCAGAGCACACCTCGCGGAAGTTACGACTTGGAATCAGGCGAGTCACCAGAAGGTTTATCTTCGGGCGGACGACCGCCGGGCCGACCGCCAGGACCGGGCCTTCCGCCTGGGCCGCCGGGTCCTGGCCGACCACCCGGGCCACCGCCAGTTGCTGGCTTGGCGACGACTTCCAATTTTTCGCCCGGCTTCATTTCGCGTCCCTTGAAGGCTGCGAAGTCAGCGCCGTACCGATAGCTGCGGAAGATTCCGCCCGGGCCGCCACCACCGGGGCCACCAGGTCCACGACCTGGACCACCTGGAGGTCCACCGAATCCGGGAGGACCGCCACCGGGAGGTCCTCCGCCAGGACCACCCCCCGGCGGACCGAATCCAGGACGACCAGGTCCTCCTGGGCCGCCACCGGGAGGACCACCACCAGGAGGTCCACCTGGAGGTCCAAATCCAGGGCCGCGGGCAAAGTTCTCTTCCATCTCTTTGAGGCGTGTCTTTTGGTCGTCGGTCCAGATCTTTCCGAGTTGCTCGTCAATTTGCTTTTGAATCCCCTCGAGTTCCTTTGTTTGTTCTTCGGTCAATTCCAATCGATCGGCGATGAACTGCGGGATGACTTCGCCAACGCGCGGCATGCGGAATCCGCGCGGTGGGCCGAAGAGGCGCGGACCGTCACCGGGAGGTGGGCGATCACCGCCCGGGGGCGGGCCACCAGGGGGACCGCCTGGCGGTCCGAAACCAAAGAAGGGCTGATTGCGTTTTTCGTTCTGTTCCTGGGTGAGAAGTTTTTCGACCTTGGCATCAATATCTTCTTGAAGCTTCTTGATCTCCTCACGCTGGGCATCGGTGACTTCCAAAAATCCCGCCAGAAAACCTGGGATCAACTCGCCCGGTCGTGGAAATCCGCCGGGACCACCAGGGCCACCGGGACCGAAGCCTGCCCCGGGATGCTTATACATCCACACGATGTCTCCCTCGGGCGTCACTTCGAATAAGGTGGCCGAGTTGCCCGAGCAGATAAACGTGTTTCCGTTAGGAAGCCGCTGAGCACCGGAGATGAGCATTGAGTAAAAGCTCGTTTTGTCGCTGGCCACGAAGGACCATTTTGCTTTCTCGGGTGCGAAGGCGGTGAATTCTTCGCGGTCGTAACCGCCTTGCTTGTTCGTCGGCAAGACGACTTCGTCGACGGTCGAGTAGGCGCCGTCGGGCCGACTATTGCCATTGTTGAAGACGAGCATGTTGCCGGCACCCGGGAGGCCATCAGCGATCCAGTGAGCGCAGTGCTGAGCATAAAGGCGTTGATCGGCGTTGCTGCCACTGCGATAGGCTTTGGGATTGCCCCAACGGAACAAGAGGTCGCCCCCTTTGCCGCTCTTACCGCCTTGATGCGAGGCGGCTTCTTCGGTGGTGGGGCTGTGGTCGATGACCCACACTTCGTGGAACTCGTGGATGCTGATCATGATTTGATCGAGCTTCGGGTTGTACGTAATCGAGTTCACGTGCATCCAGTCGCCTTCGAAGGGACCACCTCCGGGTGGGCCACCCCCACCTGGACCACCTGATCCTCCAGGGCGTCCTGGACCACCCGGCCCTGGAGGGCCGCCCGCTGGCCTTGGCGGTGGACCTTTCTTCTCGGGTTCTTTGCCTATCTTGCCGTCGTCCTTGGGAGCGTCTTTCGGTGCGTCCGCAGGGGCGTTGCCGCCGCCGACGTAGCCTAACGAGCGCAGTCGGGCGACTTGCTCGGGGTCCTGCATCATGCGGTCCATCATTTCGGTGCTGAAATTGACGTCCACCAGTTCGGGGTGTTCCGACACGTCGCCGTAGCTGGGCTTTTGTTTATCGAAGTCCTGCACCAGGTGATCCCAGGCGTGCCACTGCCATACGATCTCGCCCGTCGTTTTGCCGGTTGGTTTGATTTCGAGGATGCAGTCGGGAATGAGTTGCGATCGCACCGATTCGGGGCGACGGCCCGCGGCGATCGCTTCTTCTTTCGTCTTGGGGTCACTCGCAACCACCAGCACATTGCCGTTGGGAAGGCGGCAAACATCGTGATGCGGCCGCAGCTTGGTGTCGCCGAAGGAGTAGTCCCACACCAGCTCGCCTTCCCAGGTGAATTCTTGAATGCGACCACCGGCACCTGGTCCACCGCCACCCTGTTCGGCACCGGGTCGGAAGAGATGCCCGTTGTCCAGAAGGTAAGCACTCAGAGCGGGCGTGTAGTCGCTTTTCCATTCGTTGACGACTCGCCCGTCCATGTCGATCAGGTAGGTGCTGGTCGAATTCATGGGCGCGACCAGGGTATAGCCGACGAAGGCGCTCGACTTGTTGACGGTGAGTCCGTCCTTGGGATTCTTGAGGGGGTATTCGTCTGATTTCGAAGACGCGGGGGTGGAACCCTTCCCGGGGGGGTCCTGGGCAAACAACCAGAACCCCGGCACGGTCGCTAAGACCGCTGCCGCAAGGTATCTCCAACGATGCGACCGACCCATAGAAAGGCTCCGCTGCAGTTGACTGCTCACTTTGCAAAAGCACGGCCCGACGCGGGGCGAGCTCGACTGAAGATGCGAATTCCGAGCGACGCGAGTGCCAAGAATTCTTTCGTCGGCGTTAAGAATTTTGATTAAGAGTTTTGGAAGCGGGCGAGGGCCCGCTTTTCGATCTCGTCGAGCCGTTCGTCCGCGATAGGCGTCGCCTTGCGAATCCGCTGGTGGGCTTCTCGCTGTAATAAAAGCAGCTCGATCAAATCGAACCAGGGACCGGGGAGTTGCCACTCCGCGATTCGATCGTCCAGGGATGTCGCCCATAGTGTGACCCACTCTTGGATGAACTGATCAGCCTGGGTCAGGTACTGGTCGGCCAGTTCCTTGTTGCCCAGGGCGTGCTCCGTCATCGCCATCACCGGCAATGCCATTCGCGAGAGGGGTTGATCGCGGTCGAGGAGCCCACGAAGCTCTTTTTCAGCCGCCCCGTAGTCGCCAGCGCGATAGTGAGCAAGGCCCATGATAAAGTGGCGGATTTCCGGTGGCCCTCCGGGCGGGCCCATTCGAAAGCCGGGGCCGATGGTTTCAATGAGACCAGGGCCAAACGGTCCGCCATGTTCTGGCGGAGGGCCGTCTTTAGGGGGTGGCCCTGGTCTCCTCTCCCCAAAGTGCCCCTTTCCTTTAGGGCCACGGTCGCCCGGCCTTGGTTCGCCCTCGGGGTGAGGTGGACGGTCGTCGCGGAGATGTTGTTCCAACTGTTTCTCGAGCTTCTGGGCAATCGGCTTCGCGTCGGCTGGACTCATCGGCAGATCCAAGAGGGCGCGGGCCGAAGACATCAGGAAGACCGGGTTGTCGGACGATTCAAATTGCTCCTTCAGAGACTTGTGTGCCAAATCGTAAGCCTTCTTATCTCCCATGTAGGCACACAATTGCGGGACGCCCCACCATCCGGGGTTGTTGGCGGGGGCATCTAGTCGGAGCGCCTTTCCAAAGTCGGCAGCAGCGGTCTTCCAAGCACCCACGCGAACGCCTAACGATCCGCGGCCGGACCACGCGAGGTAGTGATCCGGCTGGAGCTCGGTGGCCTCGGTGTAGTCGCGCCAGGCCGCCTTCCACTGTTGCTGGTCGGCGTTGGCCCGCCCGCTATCGAGCAACACATTGGACTTCTTCAATCGATCGGCAAACTGTTCCGCGCTTTTGCGATGCTTCTCGGCGGTTGCCAAAGCGTTGGTAGCGCGGATCGCCTGCCACGTGCTGACCGCGGTCCCAGTGACCAGGGCCAGCAGCACCAGCGACGATGCCGTGAAAACGACTTTATTTCGCTGGGCGAACTTTTGCAGCCGATACCACGTCGAAGGGCGGCGCGCGACGACGGGCTGCTGGTCGAGATAACGCTGCACATCGCGGGCGAGATCGGCCGCGCTTTCGTACCGCCGGCGGCGATCTTTCTCCATCGCCTTCATGACGACCCAATCGAGTTCGCCGCGCAGCGTGCGGGCCACCGTTTCAGGAAGCAGGCCACGTTTGGCAGCGCTGGTCGACTCGTTGGCCGCGGCGCGTGTCGATAGCCGTGTCGACGGGCGCGGTGGCTCTTCTTCGCGGATAATTCGCCGGAGTTCGTCGAACGTCGCCGTCTGCATCCGCTTCTGGTCGTACGGAGTCGTCCCCGTGAGTAACTCGTACAGCAATACTCCCAGCGCGTAAACGTCGCTGCGGGTGTCGACGTCGAGCGAGTTCAGCTCAGCTTGTTCGGGACTCATGTACATGGGAGTCCCGATCATCTGCGCGAAGCGGGTGTAGATGGTCTTGTCGGTAAGGGGCTCGCCAATCGCTTTGGCGACACCGAAATCGATCACCTTCACCACGGGCGTGACATCGTGGAGCGTCACCATGACGTTCGAGGGCTTCAAATCGCGGTGAATTACGCCGCGCTGGTGCGCGTGCTGAACGGCATGGCAAACGTCGATGAAGAGGGCCAGGCGATCTCGTATACTCAGCCGCTGTTGCTCGCAGAACTCGGTGATCGGAACGCCGCGAACCAGTTCCATCACAAAATAGGGCTGCCCCGAAGTGGATGTGCCGCCGTCGAACACGCGGGCGATGTTGGGGTGGTCCATCAGCGCCAGAGCTTGACGCTCGGCTTCGAACCGCGCGATGACCTCCTTGGAATCCATGAACGACTTGAGGAGCTTGAGCGCCACCCGACGGCGGACGGGCCGCTGCTGCTCCGCGACGTAAACCTGGCCGAAGCCCCCTTCGCCGATCTTTTCCATCAGCCGGTAATGGCCAATCGATTCGCCTGTGCGATCGTGAACGTTTTGGGGCTTGGGGGTTAACAAGGCAGGCGTTGCATCGACCGGTGGAGCGACGGCGTCGAGTTGCTCGCGCATCAGGTCGCAGGGGACGGGGCGCTCATCCAGGACATTCAGCGATTGGTTGTGTGCGCTGAGAAGTTTGGCGACGGCTGCGCGCAAGTTGCCATCGGGCCCGCACGCTCGGCTCAGAAACGCTTCCCGCTCGGACAAGGAGTCGATGTCGAGCGCTGAGAGAAAGATTGACTTTTCCTGTCCGATCGACATGCGCCGCTTCCCCGATGGAACATCCGATTTTTGCTGCTTTGTTTAATATGCGAAATCGGGCGGCGAGAGGTGCCAGAAAATCGGCAATTCGTCTGAGAAACGAACTTTTGGGGGCGGATTTTAGTTGGCCCATAGGAAGTTGCGCACCTGCAACGCACACTGGCGTCTTTTGGACGCCAGTGCCACCCGAAACGTTAGCTGCGACATAGCACTACAAGTGCTGTCTGGTCCCGTTACCACGCGTTTCGGTGGAGTTGGACGAAGACAAACGAAGCCTGCGGCCACTGCCACTCGTTCACCAGCCGTCGCCACATGTTGGTAGCTCCCGTGTTCCCGCAAGAACGTTTAAGGGCGAAGGCCTTTCGCCAGGGATTCCATCACTGCGTCGACCTCGCTCGCCGTTGATGTTCGGCCAAGGCTAAAGCGAATGGCGCCGAAGCCGACCTCGGGCGAAACTCCCATCGCTTGCAGCACGGGACTGAGATGGTGGTCGCCGGCGTGACAGGCGGAACCGGTTGAGGCTGCCAAGTGAGGGATCTTCGATAGGATCTCTCCGCCTTGTTGCCTTACGAATGAGACGTTGAGCGTGTTGGGAAGCCGCTGCTCGGGGTGACCGTTGAGCACGACGCGGTCGCCGAAGCGCTTCATAAGCTCGGCCCAGAAATAGTCGCGCAGTTTGGACATCGTGTTGTCGCGCATGGTGTTGTCATGCAACCATCGCTGAGCAGCCTGGCAGGCTGCGCCTAGCCCCGCGATCTCGATCAGGTTTTCGGTGCCTGCGCGGCGCCCCGCTTCGTGCCCTCCGCCGTGGAGAAAGGGTTCCAGCTTTGTGCCGCGACGGACGTAAAGTGCGCCGACCCCCTGCGGGGCGTACATCTTGTGGCCGGCGACGGTTAGTAAGTCGACTCCGAGCTGCGTGACCTCCACAGGTATTTTGCCCACCGACTGGGCGGCATCGGTATGCATCAAGACGCCGCGTTCGCGCGCGATTGCGGCGATTGCCGCGATCGGTTGAATGGTTCCCACTTCGTTGTTGGCGTGCATCACCGAGACGAGCACGGTATCGCCTGTGATCATCCGGCGGACGTCGGTGGGATTGACTGTTCCGAAGCGATCGACGGGGACGCGTGTCACCTTCGCTCCCAGCCGTTCCAGAAAATGGCACGTGGCGGCGATCGAAGGATGCTCGACGGCGCTGATGACAAAGTGCGGCGAGGTCTTGCCGTGACTTCCGAAGTAAACGCCGAGCAGCGCGGAGTTGTTCGCTTCGGTGCCGCCTGAGGTGAAAATGACTTCGTCGGGCTCGCAGCCGAGGAGCTGGGCCATATCGCGGCGCGCGTTGTCGACGATCTCGCGGGCTCGGTGCCCTGCCCAATGGTGGCTGGAGGCATTGCCGAATTCCCCTTCCAGGAACGGCCGCATCGCAGCCGCGGCCTCTGGCGCTAGCGGCGTGGTGGCGTTGTTGTCAAAATAGATCCGGTTCATATCGATATCATGGCGTGGGCGTGGGTTCACTTGGAGGACCGCGGCTGGATTCCTGTCGACATGTCAAAGGCCGACAAGCACCCCGAGCTGAAAGAATACTTCGGCAATTTGACTGCCGATCGCGTCATGTTTTCGGTCGGACGGGATTTGGCATTAACGCTCACGGCCATGCACGGACCGCTCAATTTCTTCGTCTTTCCGCACGTCGCGATGGATGGAGAGATGCTGCCTCCGGAGAAGCTGGAGTTGTAAATGTCGTCCAACGATCTGTAGATCGGGCTGCCCGACAAGCGAGCGAGAAACACGACTATTTCTGGTTGACAATACACGTTCGAACATGTATTGTTTGAACAACAGACCTCATTTCGTGAGGAAAATGTGGCTCCGCCAGAAGTCGATATAGCTGCCTCTGTGGTCGACTGGGTGATCGACTACCCCCAGTCGGCGCACATCTTCGAAGAGTTTTCCATCAACTACTGCTGCGCAGGCAAGTCGCTGGAATTTGCCTGTAGTGAAGCAGGCGCCAACCTGGCCGTTGTCTGTTCAAAGCTTCGACTTATCGTCGATCCCGTCGCGCAGGCCGCAAGGTCCGTGCCGGGCTCGAGGCCGATGTGCTATTGGATCGAGCGTTCTCCACCTGGTTGGATTTCGCGATACTCTGCCGCGACGGCCGAACCTTTAAGGATCGCCGCGGAAGTCTATGAATTTGGGAAACGGTTCAGGGGCTGGCTGTTGCTGCCTGAGGGCGAGCGTTGGGATACATCGACGCTCCAGTCGTTTTCGGCCGCGTTGTTCAACCGATATCGCGTGCCAGCTGTGGCTGACGGCACAAGAGCTCCGCCCATCCATGTTGGATTGCTCGAGCTGAACTGGAGTCGGCAAAGCAATATCGTGCAATGCTGCATTGATGAACTGCAGCAATTGCTGCGCGGTCCGTTTGCGGTATTTAAGGCCGTTCGTCTCCCACTGGAAGCTGACGACTATCCTTCTCGCGAGGAGCTTCAGCTGGCTGAAAGGCATCTTTTGTCGAAAAGACCCGCGATCGGTTCCCTTGTCGTACGCTTGGGAGTGGCGATTCGAGATGCTGATCCCGCCCTCCTGCCGCCCACCTCGACAGTCTCTCCCACCGAAAAGAGATAAGGTACGTTTTCATGAGGAGCAATTCTTCGACTCGGCGCTCGCGGAGGACAGTGCACTTGGCGTTTGCCATCGCCGCTGGTGCGGCAGTTGCATGGGCCGTTTCCCAGAACCGTAATTGGGCGGAGGAAACGCAGCCGCAAAGCGATCCGACGGATAATCACTCCAAGGTATCGATCGAAGTCGCCCGCGATCGGGCGAAACTCATGCATCAGATTTATTCAGCGACACTGGAGACGATGCACGAGCGTTACTTCCACGGCGAACGAGCGATGGTACCCGCCCGCGCGATGGAAGATGTGTTCGCGGAGGTGGAGCGCAAGTCCAAAACCAAGGCTCGTTGGATCTCGGTGAATACCAGGGCCATGGGCATCAACCACGAGCCCAAGACGGATTTCGAAAAGAAGGCAGCCGCGGAACTTTCGGCAGGCAAGGACGAGGTTGAAGTGAAAGCGGAGGGCTATTACTGGCGCGCCGCGGCCATTCCCCTCACCGATGGTTGCATTGCCTGCCACACCGGATCGTTCATCGGTCCGTCAAAAACGCCTCGCATGGCCGCGCTCCTGATCGGCGTTCCTGTTGCGGGCGAATGAGGGGCAGCTGATGCGGCTGTCAGACGGCGAATGAAGAGTCGGAAACTGCCGGTCCCTTGGAAGCCTACAAAAGCTCAAATCCTCGCGGCGGCGAACAAGCTTGTCCCGGATCTGATCGCCAAGGACCTCGTCGTTCTCTTTGCCGGCATCAACCCCGGTCTCTACACCGCCGCCATTGGCCGGCATTTTGGCCGGCCAGGCAACCGCTTCTGGCCCGCCTTGCACGGCGGCGGTTTTACTCCGCGCCTCTTCAATCCCTTTGAGAATTCCCTGTTGCTGGACCTCAAGTTCGGCATCACCAACGTGGTCGAACGCGCCACCGCGCGCGCCGATGAACTTACGACCGACGAACTTCGCGCTGGCGGAAAACGCCTTGAAGCCAAGGTTAAACGTTGGCGACCGACTGTGGTCGCCTTCGTTGGCATTGGGCCCTACCGCATTGTCTCGGGCAACAAGACCGCCGGTGTCGGCCTGCAAAAGGAGGCCTTCGGCGGCAGTTTCGCTTGGGTTCTCCCCAACCCCAGCGGCCTCAACGCTCACTACCAGCCCGCCGCGCTTGCGCAACTCTTTGGAGACCTGCACCGCTGGGCCACTGCACAGCATGCTCGAGCGGGAAAGCGAACACGAAAAGTCGATGCCTAAGCGCGGGAACACGGTTGAAGTTAACGCTGGGCAGCATCACGATTCATGCGTTTGCAATCTGCTGTTTGCGGGGGCGTGGCATTTCAAGAATTAGTTATCGCTTCAACGGCGCCAGCCAGTGCAGAATTCCCGCAGAAGTCGCACACAAGACGATTCCCCAAGCGGTATCGGCCAGGGTCAGTCTCAAGGACCACTTGTCCAGGGTCGCTCGATTTGTGAAGTCGTAAACGCCGTACACCACCAGTCCGTAGAGGCCGCCCCAAAGCAGCGCCTTTGCGATCGGCTCGCCGGAAGCCAATTGCGGCCTCACGAAAAGCACGATGCCGGCGGGGATAAGCAGGTACACGATCGCGGCGGCGATCCAACGCGGCGCTAATGACTCGCCGCTGCGACGCGCGAGGGTGCCGAGCTCTTGGTCGTAAAACCAAGCCATGATGAATCCCAGGTACGTGAGATCGATCACGGCAAAAATAGGAAGGAGCAGTAAGTAGGCTTTCCAGGCGGCCATAGTTAGGTCCGTTTCGGAACTTTGGTTGCTCGGCGAGAAGCTCGAAAGATCGTTGATGCAACCGACTCGAGCTGCTGCATGTTGTCGCAGTAGGCAGCAAATTGCATACCCGCGCGAACCTCCGGGGTGAGTGCCCGTCCGCCGATGACGACGGCGGTTTGATGACTTACCTTGGCGAAGAACTGGCGGTATTCGCTGATGAACTTCGCTGGATCGGCGATCGTCGAGACGGTCAACCAGAAGAGTTGTGGCTTGAGGTTCCGAACGGCTGCGAGCAATGTGTCCCAGGGAAGGTCGTTTCCCAGCGACTGGGCTCGCCACGAGTTTTGTTTCAGCACGAGTGCGGCGAGGGCCGTGGGCAGCGTGTAAGGGTCGCCTGCTGGCGTTCCACCGATCGCCAAGGGTGCCTTCGCAACGGGAGCAGGAACCAGCGACGACAGCTCTTCGACCACGCCCTGGCAAATCTGACACGCGCGGCGTTCCTCGTACACCTCGGTCTCGCCGTGGGCCCAACGCTCGCCAATTTGACGAAATGCCGCTGCAATGTATCGATCTGCGAACTCTGCGACGGTGACGCCCGAGACGATGCAATTCCGCGCTAAAAAGCGGCAACCAACCTCATCTCCGGCCAGCAGTGCTTCCAGGAATGCCACTTCCGCATCCACCATCGATGCTGGCGTGCGCTGTTTACGTAGCCCAATCTCCAAGAGTTCCGGCCTGACCAGGTGGCGGCCCGTCTGACGCGCAAATTCGATGATGGCAGCCGTTTCCAGGCGGCGATGTCCGCCGACGGTCCGGACGCTGGCGATTTCTCCCTGATCGCACCACCGTTTGAGCGAGGATTCGCTGACCCCCAGCGCGTTTGCGGCCTTGCGCGGACTGAGCAATACCATGGAAGCGTCCACAACATGTGACTGTTTTGACCGTTTTTATTTTGGCTGAAAGCCAGCCGCCAGTCAAATATCAGTTAAAAAGAGCACTCTTGAGCGGTTGACGACGAATGGGCCACTGCTAATCTTATGTGTCGATGAACGATTTGAACGTTTTTATGGGTAGTCGTCCGATGCGGGTCGCCATTGTTGGCTCCGGAATATCTTCGCTGTGCGCGGCGTACTATCTGCGCGGCCAGCACGACTTAACCCTCTTTGAAGCAAACGACTACCTGGGAGGCCACGCCAATACCGTCGCGGTTGAGACCAGAGAAGGAACGCTCGCGATCGACACCGGCTTCATTGTGTTTAACGAACGAACCTACCCCAACTTTTGCCGCTTGTTAGCCGAACTGGGCGTGGAGTCGCAAGAGAGTGACATGAGCTTTGGCGTCCGTTGCGACCGGACAAACCTGGAGTACGGCGGCACGGGAGTTAATGGACTATTCGCGCAGCGCGGCAACTTGTTTCGGCCTGCCTTTTGGAGACTGCTCCTCGACTGGCGAAGATTTGGTCGAGAAGCCCCTGAATTACTACATGGCAGCGACGAATCGGTCACGGTGAAGGAGTACCTTCGTGACGGGGCGTATTCGCGAGAGTTTCAGGAGCAGTACTTCTTGCCGATTGGGTCGGCGATTTGGTCTTGCCCCCATGAACGGCTCGAAGACTTTCCCATTCGTTTCATTGTGGAGTTCTATGCACAGCATGGCCTCCTCACTCTTAAGGACCCGCCGAAGTGGCGCGTGATTCGGGGAGGTTCTTGGCAGTATGTGCAGGCCCTAGCTAAAAGTTTGCCCGCGCAAGTGCACTTGAAGTCGCCTGTGAGATCGATTGTTCGCCACAGTGATGGCGTGCGTGTTAACTTGGATGATCGAAGCGACGTCTTCGACCACGTGATTCTGGGCAGCCATGCCGATCAATCGCTTCGGATGCTGGGCGGCCAAGCGACGCCTCTCGAGCGGCAGTTACTAGCCGCGTTTCCCTACGAACGGAACGTCGCGATACTCCATACGGATGCGAACATTCTCCCGCGACGGCGGAGAGCTTGGGCGAGTTGGAATTACCGCATCCCCCGTGAACGCTCCGAGAAGGCGACCGTTACCTATCACATGAACCGGTTGCAAGGCTTGCCGGGCCGCACGGACTACTTTGTCTCGCTTAATGAACAGTCGCAAATCGATGCCGAGCAGGTGCTGCGGAGGATCGAGTATCACCACCCCGTTTTCGGCGCATCACGGCTTGCAGCTCAAGGACGACATCGGGAGCTGATCAACCATGAGCGGATTTCGCATTGCGGAGCTTACTGGGGAAACGGCTTCCACGAAGATGGCGTGAATAGCGCCTTGGCTGTTTGCGAGGTCCTCAAGGCGGTGTCCAAGAGCAGGGTGGGCGCGGCATGAGCGGGCCAACTCTCACGCACGCGATCTACGAAGGGTGGGTATCGCATCATCGCGAGACGCCGCGTCAGCACTCGTTTCGATATCGGATCGGTTATTTGTACCTGGATCTGGACCACTTAGCACAGGCGTTCGCCGGGCGCTGGCTTTGGTCTCACACATGGCCCACCGCTGGATGGTTCCGCCGGGAGGACCATGCTGGACCTCGCACAACGCCGCTGCTGGACACGATTCGCGGGTTGGTTAGCCGGGCGACTGGGGCGCGGTATGCGGGCCGAGTCTTTTTGCTGACGCAACTGCGCTACTGGGGGTTCGTGATGAACCCCGTCTCCTTTTATTACTGCTTCCATGAACGCGGAAACGAACTCTCGGCGATTGTTGCCGAAGTGCACAACACCCCGTGGGGCGAACAACATTGCTACGTTTTGCCGATTGAATCGGCGACCCAAGAGATCTGGATCGACAAGCAGTTTCACGTTTCGCCCTTCATGCCGATGCAACAGCGTTACCGGTTTCGCGTAAACGTTCCAGGCGAGTCGCTCCGTGTTTCGATCGACAGTTTCTCGCGCGAGGAACGCGCCTTCTCGGCGACGATGGAGCTCCAGCAGCGAGCGTGGAGTACCTCGAACCTCTTGAGAACGCTGTGGCGGTTTCCTTTCGCGACGCAGCGCATTTTCGCGGCGATCTACTGGCAAGCCTTTCGCCTCTGGCTGAAGGGGACGCCTTACTTTGCCCACCCGAAGTCTAACGCGGCAGTTGCGGACTCAATGTGAACGACAAAACGAAGTATGGTACAGAACTGGACAAATCGGCTTTGGCGGAATGTGGTTTTGTCAAAGCTCCGAACATGGCAAACGGGCTGCTTGACCCTCGCGGAGGGGAGTCAAGAGTTCACATTCGGAAGTTGCGTAAGCGAGTTGAAGGGATCAATCCAAGTGCTGGACCCTGCCTTTTACGGGCGGGTGGTTCGCGGCGGCGGCTTGGGAGCGGCTGAATCCTACCTGGACGGCGAATGGTCAAGCGATGACCTCGCTTCGCTCATCCGACTTTTCATTCGCAACCCCAAGGTGACCGCCGGGCTGGATTTCGGCTCGGCGTGGCCATCGCAGTTCTTGGCTCGTGTGAAACAGTGGTGGTGGCATAATTCGCGCTCCACTGCGCGAAAGAATATTCACTCCCACTACGATTTGGGGAATAACTTCTTTCGCTTATTCCTCGACGACACGCTGAGCTACTCCAGCGGTTACTTCGAAAGCTCGCATGCCAGTATGCGCGATGCGTCTCTTGCCAAGATCCGGCAGGTGTGTCGCAAGCTGCGGCTTCAACCCACCGACGAGGTGCTCGAGATCGGAACTGGATGGGGATCGCTGGCGATTCACATGGCTAGCGAATTAGGCTGCCGAGTCAGAACAACAACGATCTCCCAAGAGCAAGCCAAGCTGGCCCGAGAACGCGTCCGCGAATGCGGCGTCGATCACCTCGTGACGGTCGACGTGGAAGACTACCGGGACTTGCGCGGGACGTTCGACAAGCTGGTGTCGATCGAAATGATTGAAGCCGTGGGGCAAAGGTATCTCGATGCGTATTTTCGGCAGTGCAGCAACCTGCTTCGTCCGGATGGACTGATGTTGTTGCAGGCGATTGTCATCAAGGACCAGGTGCTGAGCCGCTATGCCAGCAGCGTCGACTTCATCAACAAGTACATCTTTCCTGGCGGATTTCTGCCTTCGATTGCCGTGATCAACGACGCGATCTCGCGCGTAACCGATTTCAGGCTGTACGCCTTGGAGGAAATGTCGCACCACTACGTCCTGACCCTGCAGTCCTGGCGATCCCAATTCTGGCGAAATATAGCCGACGTCCGGAGGCTTGGTTTCGACGAGCGTTTCGTTCGCATGTGGGACTACTACCTTCAATACTGCATCGCAGCCTTTGAAGAGCGGCAAGTGAATGTCGTGCAGGTAGTTTTGGCGAAACCGGAGTTTGGCTTGCAAGCCAACGAGCAAAAACGCGTCGATGCGGATCACGCGGCGACGATGCCGTTTACTCGCCGAGAAGGAACTTTGCAGTGGCTGGAACGCTTCCGTTAGCGTGGGGCTGGCTTGCAATGTCGCTGGTCATGACGGCCGCTTGGCTCTGGCAGCGGCGCAGCCAAAATGCGAGCATTGTCGACGTCGCATGGACTTTGGGGACTGGTGGCCTTGGAGTGACTTATGCATTTCTGGCGGAAGGCTTACCGCTGAGGCGATTTCTGATTGGCGTCATTGTTGCAATTTGGTCGGCGCGGCTCGGCCTTCATCTGCTGGCGCGAGTTTGGGACAATTCCGAGGACCAACGCTATCGACAGATGAGGGAAGCATGGGGCCGCTGGGCATCGCTTCGGTTCTTTCTCTTTTTCCAGTCACAAGCACTTGTGGCTCCGCTGTTCGCGTCGCCCATGCTTATTGCCGGCCATACTACGGCACCGCTAGAACTGACCGATCTGACGGGCGCGCTGCTGGCGATCGTTTCAATCGCTGGAGAGTGGTTAGCGGACTTCCAGCTCTCGCGGTTTCGCAGGACCGCCAAAAGTCGCGATGAAGTGTGCCGCGTTGGACTGTGGAAATACTCACGGCATCCGAACTATTTTTTTGAGTGGCTCCATTGGTGGAGCTACGTGTTCCTGGCAGCAACTTCGCCCTGGTGGTGGCTGACTTTGGGAGCGCCTTTGGCGATGTACTACTTTCTGAACTATGTCACGGGCATCCCACCCGCCGAAGCACAGGCGCTTGCGAAGCGTGGAGAGGCTTACCGCGAGTACCAGAAGACAACCAGCGCGTTTTTTCCCTACCCCAGCCGTGGCTTCGGCTGGTGATGTTAAACTTCAACGGGATCAGCATGTATTCGGCCCCGAGTCCCTTTGAGTCAAGGGAGTGGAAGTCTGGGGCTGATTTCACCACGCTCTCCATCTTGCGTCGACCATGTCTATCCGTTCCGCGCTAGCCGTGCTGATCGTCTTCTGGACGGCTTCTTCATTTGAAGCCCTAAGCGACGATAGCGTCACGCTGCTTTCTCCCAACGGGGCGATCCAATTGGCGCTCCAAGTCGACGGCGACGGCCGGCCGACGTTTGATGTTTCTTGCCGCGATCTCCGCGTAGCACAGGGGGCGCTGGGACTGGATTTTGTCGATGCTCCTCCGATAGCCGAGGGCCTGAAGATCGTCGACTCGCACCGGTCTTCGTCGCGGGGCAAATACGAGATCCCCGTGGGCAAAGCGGCGGCGGCCGAAAACAGCTACAACGGCGTCGTCGTCGAGTTGGCAGAGTCGCAGCCATCGCATCGACTCTTGCGACTCGAGTTTCGCGCGTTCGACGATGGCATCGCATTCCGCTACGAACTGCCCAAACAACAATCGCTCGACAAGTTTGCCTTGCGCGAAGAACTGACTGAGATCACGTTCTTGGATGATCCTCTCGCTAAAGCGCTGCCGCTGGCGAACTTCACCACATCGTACGAAGCTTACTACGAGACGAAAAACGTCTCCGAGTTGAAGGCGGGCAAGTTGTTCGGGCTGCCGATGTTGCTGCAACATCCGAACAAGGTATGGCTCGCCGTTACCGAGGCGAACCTGACCGACTACGCCGGTATGTACCTTTCGCCACTCGAAGCGAAAGCAGGCACCTTTGCAGCCAGGCTGTCGCCTCTGCCTGGGCAGTCCGAAAAGAAGGTGGTGGGCGCCACGCCGTTCTCCTCTCCCTGGCGGGTTCTGATGATCGCCGACGATCCCGGTCGATTGATCGAGTCCAATCTCGTTTTCAATCTCAGCGAGCCGCCTGCGTTTGGCGACACGTCGTGGATTAAGCCGGGGGCGACGACCTTTCCGTGGTGGAACCACTACGTTCTGGAAGGCGTTGATTTTGAGCCGGGCGTCAACACGGCGACCATGAAGCGCTACATCGACTTTTGCGCCGCCAACGGCATTCCTTACCACTCGCTCGACGGATTGGACATTGCCTGGTACGGTGGGCCGATCGCTCCGAATGGGCCTACGGATGTAACCAAAGCCGCGCCCTCGATCGATCTTCCCGAGGTCCTCCGGTATGCGAAAGAAAAGGGCGTGCGTCTGCGGTTGTGGATGCACTGGAAGGCGCTCAAGCCGCAAATCGACGAGGCTTTTGCCACGTACGAGAAATGGGGCATCGAAGGCGTGATGGTCGATTTCATGGACCGTGACGATCAGGAAATGGTGCGGTTCTATCACGAGATGGCGAGCAAAGCTGCCAAGCACCATCTCACGTTGACGCTGCATGGCGCTTACAAGCCAACTGGAATGGAAAGGACCTGGCCCAATGTGCTGACTTACGAAGCGGCGTTGAATCAGGAGTACAACAAATGGCAGCCGCCGGGAATTAAGGGAACTCCTCCGGAACACAATCTGGATATCGCGTTCGTGCGGATGTTGGCCGGACCGCTCGACTATCACCAAGGCGGGATGCGGAACGTGCTTCCGGAAAACTATCGGTTCCGCGATATCGCGCCGCCTGTGCAAGGAACGCGCGGCCATCAGCTTGCGATGTACGTGGTGTATCAGAACCACTTGCCGATGCTTGCCGACTATCCCGAAGCGTATCGGGATCAACCGGGTTTTGACTTTCTCACTCGGGTTCCGGCAACTTGGGACGAAACGCGCGTGCTTCACGCGGACCTGGGCCGTTGCCTGGTGATCGCCCGTCGTCGAGGCGACGAGTGGTTTGTGGGAGGGATGGCGGCCGGCAAAGAGCAGGAACTAGAGTTGCCCCTCGTTTTTCTGCCCGACGGCTCTTACGAGGCGGAGATTTATCTGGATCAGCCATCCGCTGGCCCCACCGCGCTCGATCATTCGAAGCGAAAGTTGTCCGCTAAGGAAAAGCTGCGGGTGTCGATACCTGCCTCGGGAGGCTTCGCGGCGAGACTCAAACTGCTCTCGGGAAACTAGGTGCCGTAGAATTCGCGTACGCAACACAAATGCTACTCGGAGCGGTTGGCTTAGTTACCCATTCGCGGCCAGTTCCCGCCTATCATCACGATGAAGTGATGGCCGGCCGTTCTCATCGAATCGATCAGCGCTACATAATTTAAGGAGCCACGTGATGGACAAGCAACCAACGGTCGATCCCGCCGAAGACAACGCCTTCTTCCCGTCCGCGTATTCGTTGTCGCAGTACACCTCAGCCAAGACCGATTTCGATGGGTTGAAGTTCAAGGCGCCGTATCGCGGTGGCAAGTGGAAAGTGCTGATGATTGCCACGGACGAGCGTTACCTGCTGATGCAGAACGGCACGTTCTTCTCGACCGGCAATCATCCCGTCGAGATGCTGCTGCCGATGCATCACATGGATCAGGCGGGGTTTCCGATCGACGTGGCGACGCTGTCCGGCAATCCGGCCAAGCTCGAAATGTGGGCCATGCCGAAGGAAGATGAGGCCGTGCGCGGCGTCTACCAGAAATATGCGCCGCAACTCAAGCAGCCACGTAAGCTGTCCGATGTGCTGAAGTCGTCCTTGGGACCGGATTCTCCCTACATCGCAGTGTTCGTTCCCGGCGGGCACGGTGCGCTGTGTGGAATTCCGCACAGCGAGGAGGTCAAACAGGTTTTGCACTGGGCGATGAAGAACGATAAGTTCGTCATCACCCTCTGCCACGGCCCCTGTTGCCTGCTTGCCGCTGCCGTGGGAGAGCCGCCTGAAAAGTTTATCTATCAGGGCTACAAGATCTGCGTCTTTCCCGATGCGTTGGATCGTGGAGCGAATGTGGCGATTGGCTACATACCCGGTCCGATGCCTTGGCTGGTCGGTGAGAAGTTGCAGGCGTTAGGTATTGAGGTGCTGAACACGAGGATCACCGGCCAGGTCCATCAGGATCGAAAGCTGCTCACCGGTGACAGCCCGCTGGCATCGAACAATCTCGGCATACTCGCGGCTGATGCGCTTTTGAACGAAGTAGGAGCGTGAAGCGTTGTTAACCATCTCCATCCAACACTTCGGCGGGCCGGAAGTGCTGGTTCCGCTCTCGCAACCCACGCCGACGACACCGGCAGCGGGACATCTGCTGGTCAAGATTCACGCCGCCGGCGTGAACGGCCCGGACCTCCACCAGCGACGCGGGCGCTATCCGCCGCCGCCCGGCGCTTCTGAAATTCCCGGACTTGAGTTCGCCGGCGAGGTGGTGGCATTGGGCGAAGGGGTGACGCGGTTCAAAGTGGGCGACAGAGTCTGCGCGCTCGTGGCCGGCGGCGGTTATGCGGAGTATTGCACGGTCCACGAAACGAATGCTTTGCCTGCTCCTGAAAGCTTGAGCATGGTCGAGGCGGCCGCGTTGCCGGAGACCTTCTTCACCGTTTGGACCAATGTGTTTCAGCGAGGAAAGCTTCAGGCGGGTGAAACCGTTCTGATCCACGGCGGTTCTTCCGGCATCGGCACGGCC
Source organism: uncultured Pirellulaceae bacterium (assembly GCA_964636985.1). Classification (GTDB taxonomy): domain Bacteria; phylum Planctomycetota; class Planctomycetia; order Pirellulales; family Pirellulaceae; genus CAZWSX01. The sequence goes on from CAZWSX010000005.1 coordinate 57,395, forward strand.
GCGACGATGCTCGCCAAGGCCTTCGGGGCAAAGGTGATTGTGACAGTCGGATCGGAAGAAAAGCGCGAAGCTTGCCTCGCGCTGGGAGCGGATGTCGCCATCAACTATCGCACGCACGACTTCGTGGCCGAAACGAAGCGGGCCACCAATGGCGCGGGCGCGGACGTCATTGTTGACCTGATTGCCGGAGACTACGTCGCCAGAAATTATGAAGCGGCGGCCATGAATGGGCGCATCGTCCAGGTTGGCGTTCAGAACGGCCCGGCCAAGGAGCTCAACCTGATGACCATGTTGGTCAAGCGGCTGACTCACACAGGTTCGACGCTGCGTTCCCGTAGCGTCGCTGAAAAGGCGGCGATTGCGCGGGACCTCGAACAACAGGTGTGGCCGCTGCTGAAAGGAGGAAAGCTCAGGCCCAGAATCTTCCAGACGTTTCGGCTCGAGGAAGCGTCGAAAGCCCACGAGTTGATGGAGTCCAGCAAGCACATTGGGAAGATCGTTCTCACCACGGCCGCGCTGACTTCGGACGCCCGTTCAGTGGGCGCCCCTTAGCTGGCCGTCGCTTAACTCCGCCGTCAGGTCTAACCCTGCTTGTATGGACGCGTGGCAGCTCCAGCAATTGCATTCAGCGAGGCGGGCAAGCGCGTTAGTCGTCGCCACTGGAACCCGGCCTCGTTGGTTCGTTACGAGGCGCAAAGTGTTCGCGGATCTTGCTAAGTGTTGTACGTATGCGATTGGATTTGCGGGGCTCTTTCTCCACGTCCTTCCCCGCCTGGCGACACAGCGAACACGGCATCTTGGAAAAACGCAGGAGCATGGCCCGATCCTTGTTCGGGTCGCAGAACAACTTGTGCGACTGAATATGGCCACAAGAGTGGGTGATCTCGTAGTCGTACATCCGTGTGGCATCAGTTAGTGTGGAAAATCCTTGAGGTAGTCCTCGTTTTTCGACGGAGTGAACGCCTACTCAGGCAGGAACATTCTTTTCATTTCTCATCGAAGGCTGCCGTGTCTTAAGGAATCGCCGCCAAGTTGGTTCCCACGCAATCGTTTCGTACTCGCCGCGACGTCGAAATCTCGTCGCCCCTAGTCGTACGTCAATTGCTTGCGACGACCCCTCAAAGGCGAGCGAAGCCTGCCGGATTGGGAGCGGCCTATCGTGACGAATAGTGAAATCCCCAAACGAGCGCGGCTCAACAAGCACCGACAAGGGTTGGCCGTCCGAAATCGCAGTATCGCCGCGAGGAAATAGAACGGCCGCTTGAAATTGCGAAAACGACGAACTGCAACTCTTTTCTTGATGTATTGGTTCCATGGCAACAACGAGCGCAAACCTTCAGCCCGCCTCCGATTACCCAAGCTGAATCTTGAAGGACCCGCGTGATATCGAGGCAAGGACCGGGTTGATGCCGGTCCCCGCCTCACAATCACACGATCACGCCGATTTCACTGTAATGCGGCGCGGCTTAGCAGACGCTCGCTTCGGCAGTCGCACCGAAAGAACACCGTTCTTTAGTTCGGCAGTGACGTTATCGACATCGATCGTCTCGGCGATGGGGAAGGCGCGATAGTAGTCACCGATGCCGTATTCCCCTTGTCGAAATCGCTTGTCCGCGTGTCGCGCAGGCACGCGTCCGTGGATGACGAGTTCACCCTTCTCGCAGTGAACGTCCAGAGACTCTCTCGTGACGCCAGGCATATCGCCCCACAACAAGATCTCTTCGGTCGATTCCGCGATATCAAAACGGGGAGCAAAGGTCACGGGCGAAGGCTTGCTTTCGCCCGTCGAAATTCCATCAGTGCGAGTTGAAATCATCGAGTTCATCTTCTTTCTCCAGCAAAGAATGGACTGAATTCAACCTGTAGATACCTCAGCTGGCTCGAACCGCGATCCGCCGAGGTTTTTCCTCTGCCCGCTTCGGCAACGTGATTGTCAGCACGCCGCCGGTCAACTCGGCAGAGACGCTCTCGCTATCGACCTGATCAGGCAGCGATAGCTCACGCTGGAAGGAACCAAAGCCCCGCTCCTGCCGCAGCCATTTCAAGCCCTCCATAGAGGGGAACCTTCGTTCCCCCTTGATGGTCAGCTTGTTGCCGACGACAAGGATCTCCAGATCTTCAAGGTCCAAACCAGGCAATTCCGTTTCAACGAACAGATGGGCATCATCCTCCCAAGCGTTGATGGGCGGAAAGGCGGTCGGTGAAAGAGACCGACGGCCTGAATTTCCGTCTTGGAAGAAACGGTCCATCTCGTCGTGAAGACGATTCAGTTCCGAGAACGCTCCGACAATGGGCTGCCATCGAGTGGTCAACATAAAGAACCTCCTTTCAGGAAAGAGCAACGGTTTCGACCAGTGCCGCAAATGGCGGCTAACTCGACAAAAAATTCGGAAAGCAACGGCCGTGCCAATTCAGAAGTCAATCGCCGAAACAACGACCGGATGTTCACAAATCCAAAACGCACAAGAATTTGCGACGTGGGAGCCAACCATCGGAAAAAGCCGATTTTTCCGATGGTTGAACGAAGACATCGCCAAAATGGCAGGCCGAATCGACGCCGGGGGCCTCGGGTTGCCACGGAGTGTGCGAGCGGGGAGAGTGACTTAAAGCTGTGGCCTTAACAGCAGCGGTCGGTGCTAATCGGCGTCTTGCTTCGGCAACGGCGAGACTGGCTCAACGATCGCAGCGTAGGCTGGTTTTGGCCGGCCGTTAGCATCGAGGATCAGCGGATGTTGTCCCGCACGCCAAGTGCGGCGGTCGTGCAGGCCCCAGAAGGTGACTCGCTCGATGACGTCCTTGTGCTTCTCGAAGATGGCGAAGAGTTTCGCGTAATCGTTCGCCTGCCGTTTCAAATCCTCAGCCGAGGCGGGTGTCGAGGTTCGAGCCCCAGGCCGTCCAAAGCCTCCACCGAGTTGACCTCCCGAGGCTCCACGAATCGTAACGTCGAGTTCGGTAATGCTGACTTTCAGGCCGAGCGACGCATAGTCGGAGATGGCCTTGTCGATGTCTTCAAAGGGAACGCTTCCCGATCTCCAGTGCCCCTGTATGCCGACGGCGTGAACGGGAGCCTCGTCCTTGAGCAACCGTTTTAACAACACCATGGAGCTGGCATGCTTCGGTCCTGATTCGATGTTGTAGTCGTTGTAGTACAGCGTCGCGTTGGGGTCGGCTTCGTGCGCGAACTTGAACGCTAGCGTCAGATACTCCGGTCCAAGGGACTGCACCCACTTCGAGTTGCGGAGGGCTTCCGTGGTCGCAGTCTCCGCGTTGCCGCCATCATGGATGGCTTCGTTGACGACATCCCAGCTTTGAACCTTGTCTTTGTATCGCCCAACCAGGGTGTGGATGTGTTCCTTCAACCGCTGAATGATCGCTGCCTTTTCGCCGTCGCGGAAGAACCAGTCGGGAGTCTGTGCATGCCAGACCAATGTGTGGCCATGAACGGATAATTTGTTAGTCGTCGCCCAATCGACCAGTGCGTCGGCCCTCTCGAAGCGCCAACGCCCTTCTTCCGGATGAATGGGCTCAGGCTTCATGCAATTTTCGGGAGTGACCGCACTAAAGTGCGTGGTCGCCAGACTCAATTCCCCGTCGGAGTAGCCAGTTGGCACGTCGCCTGCCATCCCGATGCGGAACGCGTCTTGGAACGCATCCTTGATCACGCGATCGATCTTGACCTCGACGGCTGGCGCAGGATCGGGTTGCGGTTCGGGCTCTGGCTCCTTCGGAAGTTGGCGAGTTGCTGTCGCTTCGATGCTGCCGAAGCCGGTCACCTTGCGGACAAACGTGATCTGGTCGCCCGCCAATTTGCCGGTGTGCTCGATCCGGATTTCCCGATCCTGAATCTTTCTCACCTCGACGAACGAAATCGAGTCGCCATCGATTTTTACATCAGAAAAACGAACGTCCCGTTTTTCTTCACTTGACTCGACTACCGCTTTTGCCGTGGACTCGCCATCCTTGGTGACGAAGTCGAAGTGATAGGTTTGCACGCCGACAGGAGTCTCGTATCGAGCATGCCATTGGCCCGCTATCTCCTCCGCCGCTACCAGGCGGCAGAGGAACATGAGGATGATCAAACCCGAGGCGGGAAGAATGCTGCGTTGCATAATTACAGTCTCACTGTTTGAACGTCCATGCATTTCAGAGCGAAGCCAGTGGGAGTCTTACTTTTGGAACAGGAGCGGTGCGAATTCGCGCAGACTACGTCGCCACGATTGCCACTCGTGACCGGTCTTAGGCGAGACGTAGTAGTGAGCGTTGATCCCGGCAGTCTTCAGGGCCTCGACGCTTCCCTTAGGGTCGCCACCTCGTCGGGAATTTCCGTCGCCGACTTCGTGACCACCGTAACTGACAAAGACCAGGCGGTTTTGTTTTTTGAACTCCTCGATCTCTTTAATGTCCCCGAGCGCGATCGTGGCGCCGCTGAATAGCCCAATGTGGGAAAAGAGATCTGGCTTGCTCAGTGTAATGGCCTTGGTTTCCATGCTGCCCATCGATAGCCCTGCCATGGCGCGATGCGGTTGATCGGCGATCGTGCGAAAGTGGGCGTCGACGTAGGGAATCAGCTCATCGCAGAGCACCGTTTGAAACGGCCGAATGTCAAAATCACGGAGCCCACCCATGCGGATATCGTTGGTCATGCCGTACGTCATCACAATGATGAACGGCTTCATCTTTTGCTCGGCGATGAGATTGTCCATGATCAATCCGGCGTGCCCCTGAACGCTCCAGCCGTATTCGTTTTCTCCGTAGCCGTGCTGCAGATACAAAACGGGATAGCGTGTGTCGGTCGCCTCGTCATAGCCGGGCGGCGTGTAGACGAACGCTCGCCGGTGCTTATCGGTGCTCTTGGAGTGGAACAGGACTTCTCGAATCTGGCCGTGTGGGACCGTCTTGGCTGCGTAGAAGTCGCGATCCTCAGCGGGGACTTCCACACCGCTCCCCCAGCGATTGGCTCCGAAGAACATCATGCTATTTGGGTCGGGCACTTCGGCCCCGTCGATCTTGATGGCGTAATAGTGAAACCCTTCATCGAGTGGCCGCGTGTACCCAATCCAGGCACCATCCTCGCCTTTGACGAACTCGGTGCTGTCGCGGAAAGTCACGCCGACGCTTTTTGCTTCCGGCGCCACGATCCGAAACTTGATTCGGCCCTGGGAATTGACCTGCGGAAAATTGCGACCGGGTTGATTGGTTGAAGCCGGCTGAAAATCGTCCTTGATTCCCTCGGGCGTCTTGCTCGACGGTTTGTTGTCTGGAGAAGCGGGAGTTTCCTTTACCGGCTCGGCGGACTTACTCAGGGCGGCTTTGGCGGCATCTTCGTTAAAGATCAATTGCGCGAAGTGGTAGAGATTGTTCCGCCAGTGTGTCGCGTCGTGACCGTACGAATCGACATTCCAGACGTGCGGAACTTCCTTGTCCTTCAAAAATCGCTGCGTGCGCTGGCTGATGTTGATGAGGCCGTCTTTGTTGCCGCACGAGAGCCAAAGCAATTTCAATTGCTCCTTGGCTTTCGCGGGATCCGGGACCAACTCTTCCGGCGCCTTGGTATTCGGAGCGGAGGAAAAACCACCGATCCAGGCGAAGGTATCGAGGTGCCCGAGGCCGAAGTTGAGTGACTGGCCGCCCCCCATCGAAAGTCCGGCGAGTGCCCTGTGGGCTCGATCTTTCTCCACCGAATAGCGGGACTCGATCGCTGGGATCACATCATCCAGCAAGTCGCGCTCAAAGACGGCGAATGCCGGCGCCGATTCGAAGACGTTACCTTCGGCACGATCATTCTTCTGGGCTCGGCCATTGGGCATGACGATAATCATCGGCACGGCTTTTTTGTCGGCGATGAGGTTGTCGAGGAGGACACTCGGCTTGGCGAAATGCTGCCACTCGCCTTCGTTCCCGCCGATTCCGTGCAGCAGGTAGAGCACTGGGTACTTCTTGTCCGAGGTATAGCCCGGCGGCGTATAGACGTTGAGCTTGCGCGTTGTGCCGACTGTCTTCGAGTCGTACTCGATCATTTCCAGCTTGCCGTGCGGAATGTCGTCGCGATTGGCGACAATGCTATCGGCCGGATCAGGGTACACCTGCTTGTCGTTGGGACCAAGTTCGATCGGCCCCCCGAAACCGCCAGGACGACGTTGGGGGCGGTTGGGTTGCTGCTGCCCCGATGGCTGAGCCGCGGCCTTTTGGCCGGCGTCCCCAGGCTCTTGGGCTGGAATCGAGACCGCGCCGAGAAGCAACACGCACGTGAAGATAAGCTTTTGCATGATAGGCCCTTTAGTTTCCCTTCGCCGTAGGTTCGGCCGCCACGACCGTCGTGGGGTCCGCCAGTGATTTGGAGACGCGCCGCAGCAGTTTTGCGAGCAACTTCATCTCTGCGGTGCTCAAAGAACTCACCATCTGGTCTCTGATGGCCTCGCCAGACTTGAAGACCTGCCGGTATTTCCGCAGCCCTGACGCCGTGAGAGCGACCGTTCTTGCGCGCCCATCAGTTGGGTGCGTGTCGCGGGCGACCAAGCCTCGCTCTTCCAGCAGGACCAACATCGCGCGCACGGTGCTGGGATCGGATGGCATGCGAGCGGCCAATTCACGCTGCGTGAGTGCATGTCCCTTGGCGAGCGTCGCCAACAGGACGAACTGGTCCGCGGTGACGCCGAGTTTCTTGAACTCGTTGTCCGAACAGCGGTGGAGCGCCAGATAGGCGGCCCTCAGCCCAAGCGGCAATTGATCCTTCGTTTCCATCAATCGTGTCCGGAGTCCGATAAATTCGCCGAATCAAAAACCGTGTGTATACGCACGACTTTAAGCGACGGTGAGGGGCCAATCAAGACTCTTACACCCGGCCTGGCCGGCGGAGGGGTATCGAGCCGCTCTCGCAGGCCCCTGTAAAAAGAATGGCATCGAACGGCTGGTTCTTTACCGGACAGCTCAGATGGCTGGCCGCCTATACACTTCGCGACCGAACTTAAAGAACAAGGCCGGCGTGACCACTTGATCCAGGATCGTTGATGTGAGCATCCCGCCAAAGACGACCAAGGCCAAGGGGTAGAGGATCTCTTTTCCGGTTTGACCAGCGCCAAACAGCAAGGGAAGCAGGCCGATAAAGCTGGTCATGGCCGTCATCGTCACCGGGCCGAGGCGTTCGAGGCTGCCTCGGATGATCATGTGCTCGGAGAACTCCTCGCCTTCGTGCTGCATCAAGTGGATGTAGTGCGAGATCATCATGATCCCGTTGCGGCTGACAATCCCGATCAAAGTGATGAAGCCGACCCAATGGGCAACCGAGAGGGTTGTCGTACTTACCCAGAGATGGGGCCATTCCCACCATGGGACGGCTGCGAGTGCTGCCGCGGTGGGACGATTCACTATAAAAAGCGTGAGGATCGAACCGAAGGCCGCCAGGGGGATGTTGGCAAGGACTTGTAGTGCCGCGCGCCACGATTCGAGGGCCTTGCACAGAAGATAGAACACTCCAAGGATGCTGAGCGCGCCGAGGACCATCAGACGGCGATTGGCGTCCTGTTGAGCCTCGAACTGACCGCTGAACTCCACGTAGTAGCTGCCGGGCACCTTTCGAAGCGATTCTTCAACAGGGGCGACCGCTCGTTTGATATCGGTTACGACACTGGCCAGGTCACGACCCTGCACGTTGCAAAACACCACGATTCGTCGCTGCACATGCTCACGATTGAGCGTATTTGGCCCGGTCGTATCCAGAACCTCCACCACCTGGCCCAACGCAACGCGGCGGCCGGATGGAGTTTCAAGGATTGTTTCATTGATGACCGCCGGATCTGTCCGCGAGGCTTCGTCGTACCAGACAACCAGCCCGAAGTAGCGATCCTCGTCGAGGACCTGGGAGACGACTCGTCCCTTGTAGGCCGTCTCCAGCAGTTGGGCAACGTTGCCCGGCGTTAGACCGTAGCGCGTGGCCTCGTCGCGTTTGACCTTCAGTCGCACTTGCGAGATTTCCGTTTGGGGCTCGATTTGCAGGTCGACCACGCCTGGAATCGGCTGAATCCGTTCCTGAATGTCGTACGCGGCTTTGCGGAGCTCTTGGAGATCCTGGCCAAAAACCTTAACCGCGATTTGCGCGCGAATGCCCGACATCATGTGATCGAGCCGATGCGAAATCGGCTGACCAATGTTGACGGCCGCACCTGGAATGCTCGAGATGCGCTCTCGGACGTCGGCAATCACTTCTTCGCGAGGGCGGCCGTTGACATCAAAACCCCACAGGTGAGCAATTGGAATGAGACGGAGTGCCGCGTAGGCGAAGCCCTTTTTGGGAGATCGATGTTCCACAACCCGGACATCGATTTCGGACGAATTAACTCCTTCGGCGTGTTCATCGAGTTCGGCCCGGCCCGTGCGGCGCGAAACGGCGAGAACCTCGGGAACCTCCAAGATGAGCCGCTCGGCGCGGGTCGCGATCCGCTGGCTTTCGTCCAAGCTCGTTCCAGGTTCCAGTCGCAGATTGATCGTGAGCGTTCCCTCGTTAAAGGGGGGCAAGAACTCGCCCCCCATCCAGAAAATGCTGACGCACGACAAGATCACCAAGAGGGCAACCGCACTCAGAACCGTCGTGGCATGGCGCAAGGTGAATCGCAAAACTTTCTCGTCGATCTTTTTGAGCCAGCGAAGAAGAAACGGATCGTCGCCTTCGTCGAGTAGCTTCGCGTTGGACAATAGAACCGATCCAAGTGCCGGCGTGAAAGTCAGAGAGACGACCAGCGAGCACAGCAGCGACGTGATGTACGCGATTCCCAACGGGGCGAACATCCGCCCCTCGAGTCCGGCCATCGAAAAAAGAGGCACCATCACCAGAATGACGATCAAAGTTGCGTAAACGATGGAGTTCCGGACTTCGCAGGAAGCGTCGTACACCACCGCCAGCGCCGGCCGCTGGAGTTCGAGGGGCAACTGACGGTTCTCTTTAAGTCGCCGATAGATATTCTCGATGTCGACAATAGAGTCGTCGACCAGATCGCCGATAGCAACGGCGATACCGCCCAGAGTCATCGTGTTGATCGACACGCCGAACCAGTGGAACACAATTACGGTGAGGAGGATCGAAAGCGGCATCGACGTCAATGAGCTGATGCTTGTGCGAAAGTTTCCCATCAAGAGGAACAGAACGACCACCACCCAAAGGGCGCCATCGCGAACGGCATCGATCACATTTTCCACGGCCGACTCGATGAAATCGGATTGCTTGAAGATCCGGCGCTCGATGACGACGTCGGAGGGAAGCTCTCCTTGCAAGGAATCCAAGACTTCGTCAATGCGACGATCGATCGTCAGCGTGTTGGCGTTGGGCTGCTTCTGAATCGTCATGATTACGGCGGGTCCCCCTTCAAGGCTCAAGGAGCCAGATGCGGGCGACGCCGTTTCAGCAACAGCGTCATCGGAAGACTCACCGTGGGACGAAGATGACTCGTCCGCATGTTCGTGGTGCGGCGGTTCGTGTATCAAGGCATTTACGTCCGGGTTCAGCTTGACCCAGACGCTGGCATCACCTCGTTTTACGGGGCCGCCAAAGCCGACGTCTGCGACATCCTTGATCCGCACCGGAACGGGTTCACGCCACAGTACGGGCGTGTTCTCGAGTTCTTCCAGAGTGAGACTTTGTCCGCTGATCCGAAGAAGCGATTCTCTGGGAGAGCGGACCATGATGCCGCCCCCCGCGATGACATTGGCATCCTGAGCCGCTTGAGTGAGCTGTTGCAGGGTCACATTCTGAGCCGCCAGGCGTGCCGGCGACGTCACTATTTGATACTGCTTTAAGACGCCTCCCATGACCGTGACTTGAGAAACGCCCTCGGCGGCGAGGAGTCGATTTCTCACGGTGAATTCGCCGAGAGTGCGCAGTTCCATGGCCTTCGCGGCCTGTTCCTCTGGGGTAGCGAGTGGTGCCGTGGAGCGCAATCCCAGCAACATGATTTCGCCCATGATTGACGAGATGGGCGCCATCACGGGATTGGCCCCGGCCGGCAATCGATCGCGCGCGATCTGGAGCTTCTCCGACACAATCTGTCGGTCGCGGAAGATGTCGGTTCCCCAGTCGAACTCGATCCATACGATGGAAAGGCCGATTCCTGATGCCGACCGGACCCGCCGAACGTCCGTTGCACCGTTGAGCAGGTACTCGATCGGTCGCGTAACCAGGACTTCGACTTCCTCGGGAGCGAGCCCGGGCGCCTCGGTCATGATCGTGACCGTGGGGCGATTCAAATCGGGAAAAACGTCGACGGGCATCTGCTGGAGTTGAACAACTCCCACGACCATGATGACAAGGGAGCCAATCAAAACCAGCGCGCGATTGTTCAGCGAGTACGAAATGATCCAATTCAACATGGTGCCCAACTCGCTCTCTTACTTGCGTTCGACCCAAGAACACCTTGGCCGAGGTTTAACGTAGGCCGGCAAACGCCGTTTGAAGTTGAGGCACGCCCCCGGTGGCGACGCTCTCGCCGGAAGTGACGCCGCTTTTGATCTCGACGAAACGATCGTCGGACCGGCCCAACTCCACCCGCCGTCGCTCGAACGTTCCGTCTTCTTTCTGAACGAAAAGAAAGCTTCGCAGCCCATCACGGACCACTGCCGCCAAGGGAACCGCGAGAACTTCGGGTGGCTGTTCCAAGGTGAGTGAAACGCGAGTCAGCATGTTGTGCTGAAGCTGAAGATGCGGCGATTGCGTCAACTCGATCCAGACCGCTTGGGTTCGGCTTTCCTCACCGACAACGGGACCGGTCCGTGCCACCTTGCCCAGCACTTCGTTATCAGGATCGGCGACGAAACGAATACGAGCATTCTGGCCGACGCGAATACGGCTTGAATCTCGTTCGCCGACAAAGGCCTGAATCCAGGCGCTCGACGGGTCATGGATTTCGAAGAGAGGCTCGTCCGCTCGGACGACCTGGCCGAGGACACGATCGAAGCGGACCACAACGCCATCCATGGGCGCTCGCACTGGAGAGGCGCGTACTACACGTTTTGTTTGAACGATTTCGTCGATCTGCCGAGCGGTAAGCCCCACGGTCAACAGCTTCTCACGATTACTGGCGACTTGTGTCTCCAGCGATTTCACGCGGCTTTCCAATTCCAAGAGAGTCCGCTTTGCGACGGCATCGCTTGCCTTGGCCAGCCGCGTCCAGGTGTCGCGCCACAGTGCGCCGTCCAACCTCGCTTTGAGATAATCGAGTTGCAGGTCTTGCAACTCCAAACTTGCGACGTCCGCAAGCACGTCTCCTGCGCGAACCGCTTGCCCGAGCGTCACGTGGATCGACTGAAGCGTGCCCGGCAGCTGGGATGAAGCGGATGTTCGGCGCTGTGGTGGAATCTCCACAGTGCCCTCGAGTTGCAGAATGGTTTCGACCGAACGGGGCTGCACCGGCTCCATCTTGAGACCAATCGCTCTGGCGGATTCAGGACTAAGGCGAAGCACTCCCAGAAAAAACAGACTCGATAGTTCGTGTCCTCCGCGGGTAACAACGCGGTCGCCGGGAAACACGTCGCCCGAGACGATTTCGACGAGGCCGCCCGAACGCCTGCCAATTCCGACCGATTTCTTTCGGTATTCGGAATTCGACTTCGTCGACGTTTCCTCCACAAAGACGTAACGCTCTAAGCCGTCGCTGAATATGGAGGAGGATGGTACGGAGATGTTTTTACTGTCGCCGGGAAGAATGAGTTCTGCCTGACCATTCATGCCAGGCAACAGCTGGGGCGCTCCGGCGACGTTCTGAATCTCGGCCCAGGCGGTCGCTTGATGCGTCAAAGGATCCAGCCACATTCCTGGGCTGTCAATTTGCGTGCGAAAGACATGGCCTTGGAAGATATTGAATCTGGCTTGGACGTGTTGGCCCTGCCGCACTTGCTTCAAATCCTGCTCCAGAACTCCGATTTTCAACCAGACTCGCGTGTTGTCGACGATCTCGAATAAGTGCTCATTGGGCTCGACGAACTTGCCGATGGCCACATCAGCGTGGACGACGACGCCGGTGATGGGACTGTGAAGCGGCAGGCGCAGCGTCGCGGCTTCGTTCGACAACGGCGTTTCTAAGGCGTTCTCGTCAACTCCGAGCCCTCCTGCCTTAGCGCGAAGGACGTCCAGAGCATTTTGATTTTGTTGGTGGGTGTTCTCGGCTTCGGAAACGCGCTGTCCTGGAACGGCCCCCGAGACCGCGGCCAGTTTGAGCGAAGCCAACAGCTTGCCGGACAACTCGATATCGTTGCGAGTCTTCTGGTAATCGAACCGAAGCGTCTGAAGGGCCAGGCTATCCAACTCGGCGACGATTTGCCCCTTGGTGACATGATCGCCTGGCCGGATGTTCAGCAAGGCGATCCTGCCGCCCAATCGCGAGGAAATAAACGCACGATCGTTCCACGGAGCGACCGTGCTCACGTAGGTCCGAACCGCACCGGCAACCGGGTCGGTTCGGACTTCGACGGATTGCACATCGAGCAGTTCTCGAGCCGCTCGACTTAACGTTAGGTGTCCCGTCTTGATATCTACCTGGACACCCTTTGTCGGCAGAGGCTGATGGCCTTCGTGCGCCGATGCCACAGCCGCAATCAGGACCAACCATCCGACTAGTGGAAGCTCTAGGCGGCTGCTAGTTCGAAAGGTCATGCTTTCCTCCTCGGCCATCTCAATAGGACAAGGCTTGCTCAACAACAAATGACGCTGCCGGCGTAAGCCAGCGATCGATCAATGCTTGTGTTCCGCTTGAACCTTGGCTTTTAGTTCTGCAACTTTGGCCAACGTCTTATCGGGGTCCGATTTCGCGCCGGACTCGCACCCTTTGCAGCAGATGAAAACCGCCTGATCATTGACGACCAGTTTCAACGGCGGCCCCATCGACCCGAGCGGTTCGGATGTGACGGCGCAATAGCCTTGCGCTTCGGCGAGAGCGCGATCCTCGGGACTGAGCTTTGCCAGGCTTTCTTCGCGCTCCTGATCGTCCCCATCGTGGGAATGCTCCGCGGTCCCGTGCTGTGTTTGCGCGGACGGGGTTTGCGATCCGCACCCAATCACGACCAACGCTAAGGTTCCCAACAAGCCATGCAAAAAGGTCTTCATAACAACTCCGGAGAAAAAGAGGGATCAATGGATTCGGCTATTTTTTGACGTACTCGGTCGGCGGCTTCAGTTGCGCGGTCTCGGCCTTGGCGGCTTTGACAAACTCATCCACGCATGGCGGGCAGCAGAACTCGTAGCGCTGTCCGCCAACGACCCACGTGAATGCGGGATTGGCTTTGGTCTCGGTGACGGGGCAAATTTTGTCCCCAACCTTGGGGGACATATCGTGAGACGAGCGCAAGCCTTTAAATTTCTGGCTGGCTGTAACGCTGCCGTTGGCGACAATGTCGGCTTCGGTATATTGCCCGCCTGGCATCAGATAGAGTTCTTGCTCTTTCTGGTCGCTGACTTTGGCAGGCATGCTGTCGTCGTGCGGGCTAGCCGCTGAAGTGAATCCGAGGCGGAATCGCTCCCCTGAAATGACGATGTTGGGGACGGTGACCTCGAGACTCTTTCCCCACATTTCCGCGGGTAGCTTTCCTACAAATTGCGAAGTGCGGCCGGGTGCATCCGACTCGACGGGTTCGGCTTCGAACGTGATCGGCTGGGACGAGGAGTCGCCTTCGATCTTCACAAATCCCTTGAGGGTTTGTTGATCGACATCGATAACGCGCGTTTCATCCTTGCCGAGTGTGTAAAGGCGAACAACGCCGTCTTTCTCGAACACCGCCTCGACGTGGTAACTGTCGCGGCCAAGGGAAACCATGATCCCGCCATGCGCGCCGGCCTTATGGCCGTGCTGTTCGTCGGTTGACGTTGCGGCGCTGGTTCCCGGCGTCGTTACAGCAGGAGCCTTGTCAGGTTCTTTGGCGGGTGCGCGAGATGCGGTAGGAGTTGGAGGACCGCATCCAAAGACCAGCAACAACGTTCCCAGGACGAAAATGCCTCCAGTGACTAAGGAAAATGGGCGCAACATAAAACGTTCTCCTTAAAACTTCGAAATTCCAAGGTCGGCAAGATCTGCGAAGGAGGTAACGCGCGCCGCAACTTATGCGCACGTGCGAACCTAATCGCAGCTATTGAGGAGCAATGAGCAGGCGAAGCGACTGAATCGCTCACCTGGAAGAGGCTGACTTAGCAGCGCATGATCTGATACGCGCGGAGCATCTGCCGGCCGTACAGTCCGGCGGGGCTCTCGCAGAGGACGACTGAATTCGTCAGTAAATCACGATCGAAATCGGACGAGAGGATGCCAACAGGTGCCGACCAGAGATGATCCGATAATTCGACGATCTTCAAACTGGTGTCATTCGCCGTCGCCGCTACAACCGTCGCATGACGGTTCCCGCAAGGGCAAGGCGACCCATTGCCTTCGCTCGAGGAAGGAATGTCCTTCTGCTGCGAGCCGGCACGTACGGAAGATTGCTTGTGACAGCAACTGGCTCCCCCAGAGAGGACGTTTTTCGCGAGTCGCCCATTTCCGCGGGATGTTGAGGAACTCCCCGCCGTTGCAGACAGCTGGCGACCAAGGGAATGTCCCGTGAGACGATGCGCACTGCAACAGCAGACAAACGGCCCGAATACCGTTGCCAAACTGAGATAGGCGATAAGTCCAATACGGAACATAAACTGCTCAAAGAGTTATTGAAGACTTAGGTTGATTTTACCCCACCGAACATCTGGTGGCCAATGCCATTTCGTCCCGGTTCCTAAAGGTGGACATTCCGTAACCGCAAAGCGTTACCGATGACAGAGACAGAACTCAGGCTCATGGCTGCTCCTGCAATGATGGGACTGAGGAGGATTCCGAAAAACGGATAAAGGAGGCCCGCTGCGATCGGAATGCCAAGCACGTTGTAAACAAAGGCGAAAAACAGGTTCTGCCGGATGTTCCACATGGTGGCGCGGCTCAGGCGAATCGCCTTTGCGATCCCGCGCAGGTCCCCCTTCACGAGGGTGATCCCGGCGCTCTGCATGGCTACATCGGTGCCTGTTCCCATCGCGATCCCGACCTCGGCCTCGCTAAGTGCCGGTGCATCGTTGATGCCATCACCGGCCATGGCAACGTGTTCCCCCTTGGCTCGCAGGCTTTTCACGTGGGCGACTTTTCCGGCCGGTTCGATTTCCGCTTCGAACGCATCAATGCCAAGCAACCTGGCAACCGCCGCGGCCGTTCGCTTGTTGTCGCCGGTCAGCATGGCGATGCGTAGACCGAGTTCGTGAAGCTCGGTGATCGCCTGACTCGTTGTCGACTTGATGGGGTCCGCTACAGCGACAATGCCGGCCGCCTTGCCGTCGATCGCTACGAACATGGCGGTCTTTCCTTCTTCCTGAAGCTTTGCCGCGGCCGCTTCCAGTGGTTCCAAGTCGGCGATGTTCTCCGACCGAAGAAACGCAGGTTTGCCAATGAGGACGCGGCGGCCGCCGACTGAACCGATGACTCCGCCCGCCGTGACCGATCGGAAATCCTTCGCTGTTTCGAGCACCAACCCCTGGGACTTGGCCCCTTTCACGATCGATGCGGCTAGGGGATGCTCGCTTCCCTGTTCCAGCGAGGCCACCAATCGCAAGAACTCTTTGGAATCGAATCCGCCGGTTGGCAGCACGTCCATCAGTTTTGGATTGCCTTCGGTGAGGGTGCCCGTTTTGTCGACGACCAGAGTGGTGACTTTTTCCAGCCGTTCCAGGGCCTCGGCGTTTTTTACGAGCACACCGTCCTGCGTTCCACGGCCGACACCCACCATGATGGACATGGGCGTCGCCAGGCCGAGTGCGCACGGGCAGGCGATGATGAGCACGGCGACGGCGTTGACGATGGCATAGGCAAGCTTCGGCTCCGGCCCGAGCCACATCCAAAGCACAAACGTCAGCGTGGACACGGCAAGTACCGTGGGGACGAAGATGCCGGCGACGGCGTCCGCGATTCCCTGAATTGGTGCACGGCTGCGCTGCGCCTCGGCCACCATGTTGACGATTTGCCCCAGCAACGTTTCGCTACCGATTCGTTCGGCAGTCATGATGAAACTGCCGGTACCGTTCACGGTCCCGCCGGTCACTTTGTCGCCCAGGTTCTTTTCCACAGGCAAGGACTCGCCGGTGATCATGGACTCGTCGACACTCGAGTGACCTTCCAGGATTTTTCCGTCGACGGGAACCTTGTCGCCTGGAACAACTCGCAGCTTATCGCCGACCTTTACCTGATCGAGTGGGATCTCTTGATCGCCCCCGGGCACAACGCGCCGCGCGACAGGGGGTGCAAGGTTCAGCAGGGCCTTGATGGCGCTTCCTGTGCGACTGCGAGCACGCAATTCGAGCACCTGCCCTAGCAGCACTAGCACAACGATGACGGCAGCTGCCTCGAAATAGATCGCGACTTTTCCACCGTGCTGCATCGCGTGGGGAAAAACGCCCGGCAAGAATAGGGCCACGACGCTGTAGGCGTAGGCAGCGCCGACACCGATGGCGATCAAGGTGAACATGTTCAGGTGGCCGGTGATCAGCGAGCGCCACCCACGGCGAAAAAACGGCCACGCTGCCCACCCAATCACAGGAGTCGAAAGCCCAAATTGAATCCAGCGCGAAGCGGAGCTATCGGCCCACGATCGCACGGCGGTACCAGGAAACAGGTGGGCCATCGCCAGGACAAAGACGGGAATTGTCAATGCGGCCGCGATCCAGAAACGCGTCGTCATGTCGCGTAGTTCGGCATCGTCATCTTCGTCGGTTGTCGCTTGGACCGTCTTTGGCTCCAATGCCATGCCGCATTTTGGGCAATCGCCAGGATGATCCTGCTGCACTTCAGGGTGCATGGGGCAGGTGTAGATCGTTTTGGCCGAAGCTGATGGAGTCCACGCGGGATTGCGTTCGAGCGCCATCCCGCACATGGGGCAGTCACCGGGCTTGTCCGATTCCACGCCGGGGCACATTGGGCAGTAATACTTAGCCGTCGCCGAAGGTTGAGGCGCAGCGGCCTTGTGATCGTGATGTGCACAGCAGGCGGGGACCTGTTCGCTCACTATCTGCAACTGCATGAGATTGTCGGCTCCGGGCGCGGAGACAAATTGTTTTGGATTCGCTCGGAATTTCTCAAGGCAATGGGTGCTGCAAAAGTGGTACTCAGTTCCGGCAAATGTGAAATGGCCTGCGGCCTTGCTGGGGTTGACCTTCATGCCGCAGACGGGATCGATTACCGAAGTCGCCGGCACATCGTGATGGACGTGTTCGTGAGGCATGGCTTATTCCTTTCGCCTTGATTTGGCCACGTGGCCTGAGCTGTGGTCCTGATGGCACGGCGATTCGATGGCGTCCAAGATTGGACATCCTTCCAACGTTCCTTTGCCGTCACATGCAAGGATCAAAGGTGCCAGCGCTTTTTTCATTCGTTTGAGCTCGCCAATTCGTTGGTCGATATCCGCGATCTTGGCCTCGGCCCGCTCGCGAATCTGCGACCGCGTAGCGGCGGGGTCCAATTTCAGCGCAAAAAGCTCTTTGATTTCACGCAACGTAAAGCCCAAGCGCTGCGCCTGTTTGATGAAGCGAAGTCGATCCACGGCGTCCGGTTCGTAAACGCGATAGCCCGAGCCGAGGCGGGTGGGGTGCTCGAGCAGGCCTTCGCGTTCGTAGAAACGCACGGTTTCTACGCCGACGCCTGCATCGCGTGCGATCTTTCCGATGGTTAACGACGGCATGTTTTCCTCTCCGATCCGATTCTACAGGCCGTACCATACTACAGAGTCAAGAGACGTTCCCAAAAAGTGCGTGCGCCAGCAAATTGAGCTTCTCGGCGACAACCGGTCCGTGCGACCTCCCACGTTGGACGTAGATATCTGAGTGCGAGCGCGCGGCCTGATGCATGGCCCGGCCGGCTACTCGGCACGAGCCGCAGGGCAACGGATCTACCAAGCGAGAGAGTACTCGCAGCAGTTTTATGAATACGCGCGCCCTGCGCCGGCGCAATCGATACCCACCGTCGTAACGAAGGTGGAGACGGAGCACATCGGCCAAACGTTGGACGCAGCAAAACAGAATTTGGCGGTGGTCAAGAAGGATGCCGAGAAGACCAGCGACAAGGCTGTCCTCAAGAAGCTCGAGTTGATCGACGCGCATTTGGCCAAGGCCGCCGAGCACCACCAGATGATGAACATGGAGTGCTGCAAGGAAAAAGTGGACGGCGAGGCCGTCGCGGATTGCTGCGACAACCTCATGACCGAACTCGACAAGGCGCTGGCCGAGCACGCCTCGCTGATTCGGTTGCTAGGCGGCAAGGCTCCGCCCGCCGAAGCGCCCAAGCAAGCGAAATAGGCACAAAACGGATCGCGCCCTGTTGCATCGCGCGCTGAGCGATTGTTTTGCGAGGGCTCGGGCGAAACCAAACCACGCCCGGGCCAATTTGTGATTGTGCTTACTCTTTGATCTCTTCGTGCTGCGTGGAGATCATCACTTCGTCCTCGTTTTGGATCGAAAGGTATACGACGATGGGGCGACCTTCGGGAACTTTTGCCGTAAGCTTGTTGCCGCTTAGTTCGCCGGGGACACTTTTCCATTCGCGTTTTTGCCAAGGCCCTTGGTCGGTCGTGTAATGCAGTTCAGGACGAGCGAGCTTTTCGCTTTTGTCGACCGTACACGTCGCCATTCCATCCGCGACCGTCAATGCCGACAGCTTGGGCAGCGAAGGGCCATCGCGCAGCACACTGTCGACAAAGTCATCGACGACGCGAAAACTCCAAATGTGCCCGTGAGGGAGTCGCGGCACGACCGAGAGCGTCACGTTGTCTTTGGCTTCGTTGTTGTTTTTGACGAGACTGTAAGTCTTCTTGTAGCTATCGAGCGGATAGGCAAAATCGTTGGTCCCGTTAAGGTACAAGATCGGACAACGGACTCCGCCGACATACTTCGCTGGGTCCCAATACTGGGTCCAACGCTCGCGCTGTTCGGCAGGCATCGCGCGGATACGATCGGTCCAGGCGCTGTTGTCATCCAGAAACCCGCAGCCGTAAACGGGCACAGCGACTTTAAATCGGTCGTCGATGCCGGCGACGATGTTTGTCAGATACCCGCCCCAGCTAATGCCTGTGATGCCGATTCGCTTCGCATCGACATCTTCGCGGGCGGCAATCAATGAATGCGCGCGAACGACGTCCGCGACGGCATGGTAGGTCCACAGGCTTTTTGCGCTGGCATCGTCGAACGCTTTGAACTTCACGTCGTCGGACTGGTCCGGCGCACCATCCGCGAGCCGACCATCGGGACCATTGCCAGCGAGGTCCATCGCGATGGCGGCGTAACCATGCTTCTGCCAATGAATGGCCCAATCCTTGAACGCCTTGCCGCCACCGCCATGCACGAGGACCATGGCAGGAAACGGCCCCGCGCCATCGGGCTTGGCGAAGTAAGCGAACACACGCGTCGGTTTGCCTTCCAGGGGCTCGCCAGCGAAGTAAACTTCCTGCACTCCGGAAGTTGGCTCCGACCATTTCGCTTCCGGCGGCTTCTTGAGTTCGGCCATATTCCATGGCCCCGTGTTGCGATCATCGGCTACCGCGAGCGACGCGAAACTGAGGAAAATGAAAAGCAAGATTCGCAAGTCTCGAAACATCGATGCACCAAACAGGTGGAGTATTCGCAAGGAGGTATTGGAACAAGATACACAGGCTGACCCGTTCGTGGCTAGCGCTCGCGCGCATTGCTCCGGGGAATTGACGTGTCGTGGTGATCCGACCTGAAGTTCCGTGAGACAACGCAAACGGTGATCACATCTTCTTGCATTGAACAGCGCGAAGCGCTTCGCCGGTGGTCCAAAGAGCAGCGCCCAATAGGACGACGTCCTTGATGAGGAATTGGCCTGGCACGGCCAGGGCCGGAAAACCGAGGCCACTCTGTTCCGCTGAGCGTCGTTGTCGAGCGTGTACACGAAGCTCGACTCGGACATCCTCATGTCGTTCGTCGACATCATCAACTTTAAAAAGGGGGGGGTCCCCGTCCTCGTGGTAGACGGCGACCCCGTTCGCTGCCATGCTGTAAGAACAAATCTATTCATCGCGAGCCGCTCAACGGTTGGCTCCTCGCCTCGAATTCTTTTGCGAGGTGAGCCATGAGGGACGAAGTCGAGCGCGTCATTGACTGGACGAATCAGAGTTTGGTGCAGAGTACCGACTCGCTTCAAAAAGCTGAAGTCGCTGCCGCGGCCGCAGTCGAAATGATCGCGTGTTTGCAAAAACTCTTGACGCAGTCGTACAAGCCCTGAATCACGCGAACCAGTTACTCGCGCCGCGCGAGGCCCCGGAACTGGAGCCTCCACGCGTTGCAGATTCAAGAAATGCTTCCAGGCCGCGCCTAGGCGTTCGGACGGTCCGGGGCCGGCAAGGCGAGGGGCGAACTTCGCGTCGCTCGTTCTGGATAACAGGCGATTGAATCACCAGGGGGACGACAGTCTCCGGTCGAATCGGCTGGCACTGCGCGGTATCTGGGGCCGTGGAAGCCACTTCTTTGCAATTTGGATTTCTGAAAGCTGGCGTTCGTGATGGAGAGCGATGATTCATGGGATTTCTTTTGTGGGTAGCGTTTGGCGTTGTAGCGGGCAGCATGGCGAGGCGGGTCTTGCCTGGTCCGAGCGCGGGTGGCTTGGCGATGGCGATTCCACTTGGGGTTGGAGGAGCGATTGTCGGCGGCGGGATCGGTCTTCTGCTCGGTCCAAGTACAGCAGCCATCGACGTTCGTGCGCTGCTATTGGCAATCGCCGTATCACTGGGGGTACTGCTGTGTTATCGAAGTTTTGCGTTGCGTACTGGGCCTTGACGAACTTGCTCGCGGGTTCGAGTTCAAGCTGCCTTCCGCAAGCTGTTAGCTGAGGAACCGTCTCCATGTCGCGTCTTGCTTTGTTGTTCGGTGTCTCCGGCGCCGGCAAGGGCCACATCGCCAAAATGCTGCTCAAGAAGGTGAGCCCACTTCACGTGATCGCCAGCGATCTGATTCAGCAGCACATTGCGGGAATCGTTGCTCCGTCGCTCAAAGCGGGAAGGGCGATGGACCCCAGCTTGGGCGAAAAATGGGCCAACCTTCCCAATTCGAAAGATCTGTTTGCCGACTCCATTCGGGAGCGATACCCAATTCCCGAGGATTGCAGGTGGATTCTCGCGCAAGGAGATTTTTTGAGTTATCCAGCATGGCAAGCGGCATTCCTTCAAGGTGTTACTGCTACGGGCGCGACAATCAAGGGCGTGAAGTCGTTTTGGATCGATCCGGACCCGCAAGAAGTTCTGGGAAACGTTCGAAGTCGAAAACGTCCTCAAGATGAAAATCGCAATTACTACTCCGAGGCCATGCGCGTGACCGAATATCGCCGCCGACTTGAGAGAAGCGACTGTTTTCGATCCGAAGACTCGATCACCGTTGCCAGGGCGATTTGCAGGTTTTTCGATTCGGCGGTTTGATGAGCCGACGCGGTCTTCCAAACAAGGAGTGTTCAAAATGGCATCCCCCGACAAGTTCGACAAGGAAACCGATAGCGAAGTTACCGACGATTTGGTTTCGACTTACGCTGCGGAGTTGGAGGTTGAAGTCGACCGGTTGCGAATCCGCGAGGAGATTGTCCGCAATGAGGCGAACGAGTTTTTGAGCCTGCTTTCGCTTTTGACGGCCTCTGGCACTGATTTAGCAGAGGGGAGAGCGGCTCGAACAAAGATAAGCGAAGCGATGCAAGCCTTTCGCGAACTACTCCAGCACTTGAACGATCAAGCGGGGCCGGTGCCGGAACGCGATGACGTTGCCACCATCGATTTACAAAGCTTGATCGAGCAAGTTTTTAACACGGAACAGCGAGTACATCGCGCGAGCGACGTAGTGCTGCATCTATCGCTTCAAAGCGAAACGATCTTGTGGTTTCCCAATCGACTGCGTCACATCCTTCACAACTTAATAGGGAATGCGCTACGATTTCGAGAACCAACCAAAGGCGAAACCCGTGTCAGCGTCGCGGCAAAGGCGGCCGACGGGCAGTTTGAGCTACGAGTCAGCGACAATGGCACCGGCATCTCTGCGGCTCTTGCTACATCGCTTGTCGATCTTCCTCATCGCGCCGCAGAAAAACGGCCGATGCACTCGAGTCTCGGACTTGCGGTCGTCCAATCTCTGGTCAATCAATGCTGCGGCAGCGTCAAATTGCAGAGCGATGAGCACCAGGGAACGAGTATCGTCGTGCATCTTCCACGGTACGCCACTGGCGACTTTTTAGAATCAAGCGGTGACTGAGCGGCTCTGCAAGCAGGGGGAACCTTTCGAACACCAGTTCGGCGGAATAGAAGCCGATAGAACGGTCCCACAAGGAGCTTTCACATTTGCGAGTGCGCCTTGGTTTAAGTTCCGATGGACGGGCGATATTTCTTTTTCCTTCAAGCAGCCACTGTTTGCACGCTTGCGCGCGGAACTGGGAAAGACGCCGACGCGATTGCCGAGGAAACCCAGCAGGCTACCCTTCGCCACCACAATCAAACTGGCGCCGATTGTCGTTGGAATACGATGAGCCATCAACCGTCATCATCAGCACGTCCAACAGCACCGTTTCGGTTCTCAGCGGCTTGTGAAAGTGGAACAGGATCTCATTTTTGTTGACGGCCACAAATGTCGCCGAGCGGCGTCTACGCGACTTGCCGTCGAAGATCATAAAGCGACTTCCCGGGGCGAGCTTGGCCAGTTGCGGTGCCGTTTTGAGGGCGATGCGCTCTTGCCTCGGCGGGCATCCCATAATGTCCGCCTCTCGTGCTGAGATCATGTACTGTTTGCGATCGCCCTGCGACATCCCGACGACAGCGGCACTAAGCCGGGGACGCACGTCTGCGCTGCCAATTGTAAATTCCCAGACCGCTTCGTCCTTTGTCAATAAATTCGCCTTACGGCGCCATCCATATCGGATTCTTACGCGATCGCCCATTTTTGCCGGATGCATGAGTCGGTCCCTACTTTGAAATTCAGTTAAAACGTGCTTTACGATCGGTGCGAGACCCAAGTCGCAGGCGCTGTACGTCGTGCTAACTGGGATCGCAACTTTGACCGAGGGCAACGAGCCCCTTGCACAGGAGATCGAACTTGTCTCGCAGACATTACTGCGTCGTCGTGCGGAGAACTCTGAATGAAATGGCATCGACCACCACAGGGCCGACGTGCTAACCGGGCATTCAAAGATGATGTTCCCCCGATTCCTTAAGGTCGGCGAGGAACGATGCACTCGGAAGAATTGCGAGAACGGTATTCCGTTTAGAGCTGCTTCATTCTACGGCGCTACGGATGCAAAGCAAAGTGAAATTGGTTCCTAAGAAATGGTTTAGACTGTTTCATCGAACAATCGGGCGCGATTGTGATAAGCGACCTCGATGGTAGATGTTGTGGGAACGGCGGCCGCAGCATCGATGCGACCGATCACCTTGCCAGTGAGGTCTCTCTAGACGAGCGGCCAGAAACGGGGTCGCCACTGCCGACGGCTTACGTTGGCGTCAACTACCCGCGCCTAAGGGCAGCGCCAACTTGAACCTGATCGGCCAAGGCAAACCAAACGGCCGCGCAACGACAGCGGTGTACTGATACTTCCATCCCGCTTTCTCAAAGGCCCGAATCGAAGCGGTTTGAGAATGCCAGATGCGGCACAGCACTCGCCGAAATCCACGCGCGGCAGCAGTCTTCGCGGCAGCTTCTAAAAGAGCCTGAGCAATGCCCTGCCGTCGATACTTCTCGGCAACGGTGATCTGCACTAACTTAGCCTCGTCGTTCGCCAGGATCACGAACTCTCGTTCCGTTCGGTATCGGTCGCCGAACCAAAACCAGCAGCCGCCCACGACCTCGCCGTTGAGCTTGGCGCGAAGTCCGATCGCGTCTTTGCCGGCGTACTCGGCCAGCTTTTGAACGCCAGGGTCGGGGGCTTTATCGAATGCGCTGGCACTAGTGGCCTCATCGATCTCGAGGCCAATCCGTTTGCTGGCAATGACTGGAACTTCCTCTGTTGCTACGACGTAGATATCCTTGGTGTCTTTCGCATAGATGCGGTAGGCATCGTAGTGCAACAACCATCCGAGTAACTGACGGAACGTGTTCACAAACTCCTCCGGAAAAAACTTTTCCTCGGCGAGCGAGGAACCCTTTCGCGGGAATGCGTGCGAGCCGCCAGCTGAACAGAGGCGAGTGCGTTCACTGCAAGCTGTGTCTTAAGCAAATGATGGTTTCTTCAGCGTCAATTTTGGGGACCTTCGTTTATCTTCGTTTCTGCTCAATCATGACCTCAGTCGGCACCCGCACGTCCCACGCAAGGCCGCTTGCCGCGAGGGCCCGGATCACCCAGTAGCTCAGGTCGAACTGCCACCACTTCAGCCCATGTCGAGCGGACGTTGGAAAGGCGTGATGCGTGTTGTGCCATCCCTCGCCCAATGCCAAGAGACCGAATAGAGCGTTGTTTCGGCTCGCGTCGTCGCTTCGAAAAGGCCGCCGTCCCCACAGGTGACACGCGGAATTGATGCTCCAGGTCACGTGATGAACCAGGAAAACGCGAACGAGCCCACCCCAAATCAGGCCCGTCACAGCACCGATCCAATTTCCCGTCAGCAGCCCCCCAAGCAGTGTTGGAATCAGCAAGCCCAGGGCGACCCACAGCGGAAATAACGCATTTGCCACTCGAAGGGCGCGACTTTTCTGCAAGTCTTTAACGTACGAGTACAGATTGGGAGGATCGCCGGCAAACATCCAACCGATGTGCGCGTGCCATACGCCGCGCAGAATGCCCCATGCGCCCCGGCCGCCGTGAACGGGGGAGTGCGGATCGTCGGGCGTATCGCTGTGTTGGTGATGTCGGCGATGAGTGGCCACCCACTTCAACAGCGGACCTTGAACGGCCATCGACCCAATCACCGCGAGAATGAACTTAACGACAGTGTTCGTCTCAAAGGAATGGTGCGTAAACAGGCGGTGAAATCCAACCGTGATCCCGAGCACGGTGACCAAGTACATTCCCAACAGCAGGCCAAGGTCGACCCAGTTGAATCCCCAGCCCCAAACGAAGAATGGTCCGGACACGAGGGCGATAAACGGAATGACGATGGCCGCAAGATTTACGAGGCGGATATGTACCGGCAGGCGAACTTCCGACTCCAAAGGCAAAGGTTCAACTTGGGGGTCAGGAACGGGCGATCGAACAGTTTCGGGGGACATTACGCTTCTCTTGTGTCGGAGGGTTTCGTCTGCTGGAAAGCGAAGCATTGACGGCGCCCTCAAACGCGCGGTTGCGGGCCTCAGTTGAAGTCCAATAAGTCTTAAAGCCACCTCGCCAACACAGCCACCAACGTTACCGAAACCACGATCGAAAAAAGCGTCAAAAGGAACTCCAATCACCCGCGCGACTGCGCAGCACTTGCTAAGGTTGGACGAAACTAGCGCTCCGGCCAGGTTTGCCGTGAGCGAACATGCGAGAAACTGAGAATACTGTCGTTGCACCGGGCGTCTCCTGGACGCAGTGCAGGTTGGCGCCAAGGCCAACTCGATTCTCATTCAAAGAAGCGGGACTGCCGTGCAGCCTCGCATTTTTGCCAGTGTGGATCGACGTTTTAGCGATCGGGTCGCAAAACGCTCTAGGACACAGGCTCTCCCTATTCACAGTAACTGATGTTCGAGATCGATGTAAGCCGAACCTGATTAAATCGGAAGACGATTTACCAGCATCGCCTCGGGGCCAATGGCCCTTATGCACCTGAATATGACTCTTTGGGCACTTGCGTCACACTTCCTTAAAGCGGCCGTTAATCTTGTCGATGAACTTTTGACAGCCGATCGAAGCGGGCGGCGTTTCCATCGAGCAAGATGACAGCAACACCGTTCGCGTGAGGCCTTCTGTAGTACTGGAGCCAAAGAGGTGCGCAACCGCGTACCACTGGCCGTGAAATGCCACGCGGAGGCCGGTATTTTCGCTGGCAAGTCTGAGTTGGTCGTTACTGACATCCGCCGAATAGTTGGCCATTTGTGTTTGATCGTGGGTACTGGGTCGAAAGGATCGCGGCTTTGCAAGCGTACGCGGTAAAGGGGCGAATTCTCAAAGGTATCCAGTCAGCAGGTCGGTATCCGGCAGCAGGTCACATCCCCGCTCGATTCAAAGCCTCGTCGATGGCGCGCCCGTCCTCGGCTCTTATTGGATATTGACTTAATACCTCTCCCGTTACGTGATAGTCGCCATCGTCTGTTTCTTTGGCAGAACGCGGGAGGCAATCACGCCCGGTGAGTTCGCTGCCGCGACGTTCAATGACCGTGCATTGCTGTTCGATTTCGATTCCGCGTTTCGCAGTCATCGAAAACACTTGCTGCAAACCTTGGTCGCTTCTCTCTGTGTGATGCTCGAAGTCGCTCAAAGCCACGCACTCGGATTTGGAAATAAGCAGAAAGAATGGCATTTGCGGCTCCTTGCATACGAACAGGGTTTCGCGAGTCAGCTTCCGTCAAGCCAACGCCTGGCCCACCAATCGGGCGGCCCAACACTCAGCATGGGATGGATGGCTCCGACTGTGGCTAGCGGGTCGTAGGTGATGGCGAGGCAATGCCGGCACGCCCTTCCCTCGATCGCGTGTCCGCCATCAGCCAACGTTGCCAGCAGAACTGGTTCGTCTTTCCCGCACAAACAATCGTGGTGGTTATTCGATTGCCAATGCCGGTAAACGCCGTGTCTCTCACCATGAAGGCGAGTGCAGTAGTAGCCGTCCGTTTTGTCGAATTCGGCAAAGAGAATCAGACCATCCGCAAACTGCACCTGGGCGAGAGTAGACATGCGATGGGGCCCTTAGCGGCCCTCCCACGTCCCTTTGATGGGCGCCACACCCGATCGCCGGAGTAGCTGGTAACAATCGCAACACATGCGCACCCGAGCGGTTGTCCGCTGTTTGGTTTGCATCAACTTTGTTTCCCAACGAGGCGTGTCGCCGTCCATGTGTTGGCACGAACGGTCTTCGCCTGGCCCATCGCCCACGAGCGTAACCAGAGGTTCAATTTCTTCCTCGACAAGGCAATCCTTATAAGCGTACATAGTTATTTCTAGGATGTTGCGTGTTAGTGAATGAACCGCGCAGTCTAGCATTTCCGCGTCGCGTTAACGCCGCATTTTCGATGTATTCGCGGCAAACTGCGGCCATTTACGGCGAGCGCACTTCACTCGCAACGCGCAAGACCGAGCGACCAGCCACTGAAAGCAATAGGCTCGCTGAACATATCGGCTGGAAGGCACCAAGGGCCGAGCGAAGAGGCGGCAAAGTTCTTCCCCAAATCGCCGATGCGATTACTCGGGTCGGCGAACTTCGTAGCGCGTCATATTCTTCAGTTTTTGCGGCAGTTCTTTGACGAGGCAGGTCTTTTTGCATTCCGCGATGGATTCGGAATAGGGCGCCCATTCCGCGCCGTTGAACACGAATGTGTTTTTGGCCGAATCTTCCGCGACAATAAAAGCCTTGCCATAGACGACGGCACTGACCGGCTCGCCATAATCGATAGACGCGCCGGCCCGCCGGGTTTCGGACTGGCCGCGGCTCGCTTGTTGACGCTTATTAGGTCGTGCGGGACGTCGATTGGGAGGCATGAATGATCCTGAGAAAAGAATTGGCCGGAAGGGCGCACAGTGCGCCCCTCGTTTTCGAGTGATCAATTCGCGGCAGTGGGCTTAGTAGCGCCGTCCGCCGCCGTATCCGCCGCGGCCGCCGCCGCCGGAACCGCGTTCTTCGCGCGGTCGTGCTTCGTTCACGGTCAGCCTGCGACCGCCCGCTTCCTTTTCGTGGAGCCCCTCGATGGCGGCCATGGCCTCGCCTCGCTCAGCCATTTCCACGAATCCAAAGCCCTTACTCCGACCTGTGTCGCGATCCATGACGACCTGTGCGGATTTGACGCGTCCAAACGCTCCAAACATCGTCTCCAAATCTTGAGAAGACGTGTCGAAACTGAGATTTCCTACATACAAGCGCATACCGAACGTTCCTGAAACCAAAGGCGCAGGCCCTAGCGAGACTTTCCGGACCAAGAGAAAGAGACCAGCGTGGTGATCTGCCAAGTTGGAGAGCGAATCAAAGGAGCGGCGAACTTGGCAAAAAGAGTCGCAGCGCTTTAGTCGTCAGACCTACTCAGCTTCATCGTAGAGGTCGCAGGCGATCCTGACTAGCACAAATAACCCAAGTTTTTGGAATCATCTTGAATCGCAGTCCCTTTGACTGCGCTCATTGCTGGCTACAACCATCGGCCAGACGTTCGTTGCCTCGTGCGGAAAGGGTTTAAGCCCTGACTTTAACCGCCGTGACGTGCTGTCTCGGCGGCGCGCCGAACGTGCGGCGATACTCACGACTGAACTGTGACGGGCTTTCGTATCCGACGCGGTAGGCAGCATCGGCGGCATCGATCACCTCGCCAAGCAATAGGCGTCGAGCTTCCTGGAGGCGAAGGCGCTTTTGGTACTGCAGCGGACTCATCGCCGTAATGCCCTTGAAGTGTTGGTGGAAGGACGAGCTACTGAGTCCCACGCGTTCGGCGCCCAAGCTTGCGCAGAACCACGTTAAAACTCTCGGCCTGCTTATTGGGCCGTTTCGCTGCGTTTTCGCAAGCGTAACGGCATGGAATGCCTGGAATTCATCTGGTGGCTGGGAGCGCCCATGTTTTTTCGCGCTCCATTTTCCCCTCCAGCGCACCTATGGTGATTAGCTGGGGAAAGATGGGCGAGAACTATGGACGAACCACCGAAAAAGCCGATCGAAGTCGAGGAATACCGCGACTATCTCCGACTGCTTACTCGCATGCAGCTGAACCCGCGTTTGCGCAGCAAGCTGGACGAATCGGACGTCGTCCAGCAGGCGGTTCTTGAAGTCCATCGCTGCCAGGGCCAATTTCGCGGTAGTACTGAGGGGGATCGCCTCGCCTGGCTACGTCAAATTCTCGCCAACGTACTGGCCAACTTCGGGCGACACTTCTCGACGGAAGGACGAGACGTCCAGAAAGAACGTTCGCTGAACGCCGCATTGGACTTCTCCTCATCTCGGCTCCAGTGCGTTCTGGCTGCCGATCAGACTTCACCCAGCGGGCAGGCCGTGCGGGACGAGGAACTGAATGGCCTGGCCCAGTCGCTACATCAGCTTCCCGAAGATCAACGCAGTGTCATCGAATTGCACCATTTGCAGGGGCTGTCCGTGACGGAAGTGGCGGAATTGATGGGGCGTACGCGTCCCGCTATTGCCGGGCTGCTCTATCGCGGCCTGACGAAATTACGTGAGTTGATGACGGGCGAGAATGAGGTTGAATCATGAACAGCGACGATTCCGACGCATCCATCCGTGACGAGCGGCTGTCCGAACTGATCCTGCAGTACATGGACGCGATCGAGGCGGGAAAGCGGGTCGATCGAAAGCAATTCATTGCTGCAAATTCCGAGTTTCGTACGGAACTGGAACAGTATTTCGCGAGTCGCGATCAGGTTGAGCGCGTTGCTACTCCCATGCGCACGGCGGCGGCTTTGGATGAGGGCTCGTCGCATCGTCCTCTAGGACAGCTGGGCGAATTTCGTTTGCTGCGAGAGATTGGCCGCGGCGGCATGGGGGTTGTTTACGAAGCCGAACAACTTTCGTTGCAGCGACGCGTCGCCCTCAAGGTATTACCGTTTGCCGCCGCCATCGATGCGAAGCACGTGGTGCGGTTCAAAAACGAGGCCCTCGCGGCCGGGATGCTCAACCATGCCCATATCGTTCCTGTGTACTCCGTGGGGAACGAACGCGGCGTCCACTTCTATTCGATGCAGTTGATTGAGGGGCAATCTTTGTCGGCGTTGATTGCAGGACTCCGCCAGCAGCCGGCGGGAACACCTGGTGAGCGTGAAGTAGATGTCTTTGCGAAGACCTCGCTCGACAGTCCGGGTGAAGTCGATCATCCTCGCACGATGGCTCCCGAACTGGTCCAGACCGACGGCGCGGCCGGCAGCCATCGCAAGACGGATGTTCAATTCCAGCGGGAACTATCCGGCCAGCACGCGCGCCGTGACGATCGTTTCTATAGGACCGTTGCCCGGTTGATGGAGCAAGCCGCCGACGCACTGCAGCACGCGCATGAGTCCGGCATCGTCCACCGAGACATCAAGCCTGCCAATTTGCTGGTGGACATGAGCGGCCAGATTCATATCACGGACTTTGGTTTGGCGCAAATCCGCTCCGAAGTGGGGCTGACGCGTACCGGTGACACGCCTGGAACCCTGCGTTACATGAGTCCCGAGCAGGCCGGGGGTAAAAGGTCGATTGTCGACCATCGGACCGATGTCTACTCGCTGGGCGCCACGTTTTACGAATTGCTAACCCTGGCACCAATCTTCGAAGGGCACGATGTCCAAGAATTGCTGTCGCAGGTTTTCGATAGCGAGCCACGGCCGCTTAGAAATCTTGACAGGTCGATTCCTGTGGAACTCGAGACCATTGTCCTCAAATCGACAAACAAGAGCCCAGATGACCGTTATCACACCGCCGGTGAGTTGGCCGCCGACTTGCGGCGTTATCTCGATAACGAACCGATCCTTGCCAAGCGGCCCTCACTTGTAGACCGTGCTCGGAAGTGGGCACTGAGGCATCCCATCGCGGTAGTTGCCAGCCTTTTAGTGCTAGTTTTGGTTTCGGCGATCTCCATCACCTCCATCGTCTTAATTGACGGCGCCTATCGCCGTGAGCGGCTCCGAGCCGACGAAGCCGAGGCACAATTCCAATTGGCCCGGAGGAGCGTTGACGAGCTCGTTCGCGTCAGCGAAGAGGAACTGGCATACAACCCGCAAGCCGAATCGGTGCGCCGGCGTTTGTTGACTTCCGTGCTTTCCTATTATCAGGAGTTCATCGAACAACGTCGGGCAGATCCCCGCGCTCAAAAGAGTCTGGAAGAAGCGAGTTCTCGTGTCGAGACAATTCTCAACGGGTTGATGGCACTGCGCGCCAAAGGACAGATCAAGTTGCTGAGCAACCCATCCGTGATAGTGGAATTGCAACTCAATGAGGCGCAACAATCGAAGGCTCGCGAACTGCTGCGTCGGGCGGAAGAACTCTGGCACAGCATGTTCCGCGACATCGGGCAGGTCTCTGCTGCCGAACTGGATCGCCGCTTCATTGAGCGGTCACGTCTCAACGAAGCCGATCTCAAGGCGATGCTGTCGCCGGATCAACTGCGACGGCTCTACCAACTCGACCTACAAGCCGACATTGTGGCCGCATTGCGAGAGCCGGAGGTCGTCGCCAAGGTGAAACTTACTGACAAACAGCGCGACCAGATTCGAACCATCGAGCAGCAAGAAATGGCTCTTTGGCGAGCAAAGCACGAGTTCAAGCAGCCCCAGGCCAAAGAAGACGCGGCTTCCGAATCAACACCAACGCTAGACAAAAACGAGCGCATTTTGCAGGTACTCACGGCCGAGCAGCAAATTGCGTGGCGAGAGCTGACTGGCACGCCCTTGCCGGGTTTGCGCCGCTAGCAATCTGCGGTTAAGCACAGTCTTAGCGGTCAGATTTTGAAAATCTGTTCTTCAGTGCGCTCCATTTCCACTGCGAGCGCACCTATTCGATTAGCCCCATTCTACGAAGGAAGGCCGGCAAACCATCGGCTTCTACATGGAACTGAAAATGATGAACCCTCTAAATCGACTTTTGGCTGCCAGGCTATCCCTCCGTCGCTTTCTCGTGGCGAACGCATCAGCGCTGACCCTTTGCGTTGGATTCAATTCGACGCATGCCGAGGATTGGCCCCAATGGCAAGGACCAAACCGGAATGCGGTGTCGACGGAAAAGGGCCTTTTGCAGAAATGGCCGTCCGAGGGCCCGGCGCTCGCCTGGGAAGCGAAAGGACTTGGTGGCGGGGATAGCGCCCCAGCCATCGTCGATGGAAAGATTCTTGGCATGGCCAATCGGGACGGCAAGGAAATCGTCTGGGCACTTTCCGAAAAGGACGGCAACGAGATCTGGGCAACGCCGTTGGGAGATGCAGTCCAACAAAACGTGCCTCAGTCGAAAGAAGGGCCAGGGTGTACTCCGTCCGTCGATGGCGATCGCTTGTACGTCATCGGCGTGGGTGGAAGAGTCGCATGTCTTAGTACTGAAAAAGGGAAGGTTCTATGGGAGCGAAGCCTTACCGAAGATTTCGGGGGCATCCCACCCATGTGGAACTTTCGAGAATCGCCGTTGGTCGATGGCGATGTAGTCGTTTGCACGCCAGGCGCCGCGGACGCGGTGCTAGTCGCGCTCAATAAGGCAACGGGCGAGACGATTTGGAAGAGCCGAACACCGGGCACTCCCGAAAGCTCAACAGAGAGCCGCCCGGATCGTCGAGACACAGCGAAGGGTTCAGATCGAGCAAAAGCCGCCCCAGGCAAAGCAGCAGACCCGGCATCGAGCATCGCGGGGACCAAGGAACCCGGATTGTTCGAAAGTGAACACTGGGGGATGACTGCCTTCAAGCGGAAAGTTCCCGCCGGAAAGTATCTCGTGAAACTCTACTTCGCGGAAACGTATCAAGGCATCACTGGCGCTGGCCAACGGGTTTTTAGCTTTGATGTTCAGGGAAAAGAGTTCAAGGACTTTGATGTCTGGGGAAAGGCCGGAGGGTTCCGCCGCGCCTACATCGAGTCCGTGCCCGTCGAAGTGACTGACGGCGAGCTGCGAATCACATTCACGCGCAAAGTCGACAACCCGGCTATCAAGGCAATCGAGATCATTCCGGACGACAAGGACGCGAAGGCCATTCGTATCAAGGCTGGCCAATCGACTCCTTTCAAAGACTCAAGCGGGCAGGAGTGGTTGGCGGAGCAAGGTTTTGAGGGAGGCCAGGTGAGCGCGGGGACTGCTCAATTCGGTGGGAGCCCGGGCGGTCGCGGTGGAGCACCAGGGGGGCGCGGGGGCGGATTCGGCGGTTTCGGTGGTCCACGCTCGGGGGCGGCCTATTCCTCGGTGATTGCTATCGAATTTGATGGGCAGCGACAGTACGTGCAACTAACGGCCACTGCACTGATTGGCGTGGCTGCGAAGGATGGTCAACCGTTGTGGAAATACGATCGACCCGCTAACCGAATGGGCATCAATTGCTCGACGCCGCTGTATCAGGATGGTTTGATCTTCGCGGCATCAGCCTATGGAAACGGTGGCGGCGCCGTAAAGCTAGTGAAGAACGACAAAGGCGAAATCACACCCGAAGAAGTTTATTTCTCCTCCAGTATGCAGAACCATCATGGAGGCATGATCGTCGTTGATGGTTGTCTCTATGGAGCCAACGGCGGAAATGAAGGCGGGTTTCTGACCTGCATGGATTTTCAAACCGGCAAGGTCCTGTGGAGGGATCGAAAAGCTCCGAAGGGCGCTCTCCTCTTTGCCGACGGTCGGCTCTATCTGCGAGCCGAGTCGGGGACGATGCTCCTGATCGAACCCTCGCGCGAGAAGCTCGTCCTACAAGGTCGCTTTGAGCAACCCAATCGCAGCAGTGCTCCTGCGTGGGCGCATCCGATCGTCGCAAATGGAAAACTGTACGTTCGCGATCAAGGAGTGCTTCTTTGTTACAACGTGAGCGCTAACTAGGAGAGTCGTGTGAATCGGTTGACACTGTTTTTGTTCAGATCGCCCCACTAACGGCACTTGCGTCTGTTGCTTTTGGCCATAAGTTCAGCACGCCGGCGATGAGAGAAGCGAGAAAGCTTGCGATTCTGTTTCGGAGGGGCTGGACGGTTCCGCAGACGCAAAGTGAACTTCGAAGAAAGGCTCCCAGGAAGCGGCGAACCAGGGGAGGCCAGAGTCGAAAGAACGCGATATTTACCGAATGAGAAAGGGGTGAAGCGGTCGCCTCGGCAACCGCTTTCAAACCTTGCTTTCAAGTTTCAAACGGGAGTGGATGGGAATCGAACCCACCAAACATCGCGTAACGACGTTTCACCGGTTTTGAAGACCGGGACGGTCACCAGAGCCGCATTCACTCCCAAGTGTTTCATTATCCTTGGCGTGCCGGATTTTGGCAGGCCAGGAGGCGATCGACAAGCATTTCTTCGTCCTGTGGCATTACTGTCCGCAAGTCGATTAATATTTTGCCGTCTTGAATCCGCGAAAAGACGGCCGGGCTGCCGAGTCGCAAGCGCTGCGCGTGTTTTTCCAACTCGGGCGATGAAATACCAATCGCCCAGCTAGGGAGCGTCAGTTCCGGGAGCGCTCCGCCGCCGCTGGCCGAGTCCACGGCTTCGAGGGAGAACGAGGAAGACTGTGACTGGGTCAGCAATCGTTCGACCAAATGCGCCGCTCGCGAGCGAATCTCTTCGGCAGCCATCGATAATTGGCGCAGGACGGGAATTTCTTGGAACGCGCGTCCGGCCCGATGGATTTCCATCGTCGCTTGCAACGCGGCCAGCGTGAGTTTGTCGACGCGGAGGGTTCGTGTCAAAGGATTTGATCGCAGTCGATCGACCAACTCGGCGCGCCCCACAATGATCCCGCATTGCGGGCCACCGAGCAACTTATCGCCGCTGAACAGGACGAGGTCGGCGCCACTGGCGATGCTTTCGCTGATGATGGGTTCGTCGCGCAGTCCATAGGCCGACAGATCGTAAAGACAACCGCTTCCCACGTCGTCGACGAGGGGAAGTCCGTGCTTTTTTCCGAGCTTTGCTAATTCGTCGATGCCGGCGGATTCGCAAAAGCCGGAAATCCGGTAGTTGCTGGGATGGACGCGAAGGATCGCGGCGGTTTCAGGGCCGATCGCGCAGGCGTAATCGGATGCGCGCGTGCGATTGGTGGTTCCGACTTCTTGCAGTTCGACGCCGGCCTGGCGAAAGACGTCCGGCAATCGAAAGGAGCCGCCGATTTCGATCAGTTGCCCGCGCGAGATGATCACCTTTCGTTTGGCTGCTAAAGTTTGCAGAGTGAGCAGCGTCGCGGCGGCGCAGTTGTTGACGATCAGCGCGCCTTCTGCGCCCGTGACTTCCTGGCACAGCCGTTCGACCGCTGCGCCGCGGCGACCGCGATGCCCGCTGCCGAGATCAACTTCGACGTTGGTGCACTGCGCCGCTTGTGAGATGGCGTCGATGGCTGCTTGCGGCAGCGGCGCGCGGCCGAGGTTGGTGTGGATGACGATGCCCGTGCCGTTGATGACTTTTCGCAAACGGCGCGAAGCGACCTCGCCGGCACACTCTTCGACACGCTGGATGACGAGCGATTCGACTGCAGCTGCATCAGCCGGCAGGCTTTCTGCCTCGCCGTTGCGGAGACTTGCCAGCACTTCGCGGACCCAGGTGGTCACGGCGGCGCGGCCGTGGTGTTGGCACAGCGCGAGGACCTGGCGCGATTGGAGGACGCGCTCGACCGCCGGCAGCAATCGCAGGTTGGATCGGTCCGAACTGCTCACGCGCGACTCTCGCCGATGGGGATGGATAGTTGCGGTCCTGCCGAACGCACGTCGCCGTTGCGCAAGGTAATTCGACACAGATCGAAGTACTCGAAAATCGGCACGGCGTGTTTGCGGGTTATACCCCATTGTTCACGGAGTTCGCCCACCTTGGCAGTCGGCTGGCGATGAAAATGCTCGGCCAAACTCGACCGCAAGCCCTCCAAAGCGTCACGATCGATCGACATTTGCGGAGAAACCCGCACAAGGTGACCATCGTCGAGCGCGACCTGCAAGAGCGCCGCCAAGTCACGAGGCGGTAATCGAAGTTTCTCTGCGAGCTCCTTATCGGTGGGAGGAGCGCGGCCGGCGGTTGAAAACTCGCTGAGCAATTGGGTGAGCAGCTGTCGTTGGCGCTGCGAAAGTTGGGCGCCGCTCGGCAAACCAATTCGGTCGCCGCGGCGGACCACGTCGCGCTTAGCCACCATGTCGGTGAGCATCGCCGTGAGCAGATTCTCGCTCGCATCGTGGCTCATGGCGGCTAGGATTGTCGCCAAGGGAACCTGCGATGCCGGCTTGCGCCGCTCGAGTTCCTGGCAGCAAACTCGCAGCAACTTTTGTTTGAGCTGTCCGAACCGTTCGGCCGTGACATAAGAGGGTTGAGCCCCGCCCGAACTAATGACTTGCTTGCCGGCGATTAGCCTGGCGATTGCTGCGTCGCGCGTTGCGGCATCGAGCCCTACCAGGGATTCTGTCGCATCCGCCGCGGTTGCTTCGCGACGCAGTGCAATGAATGCCGCAAGTCTTGTTGCAGAATCGGCCGAAGCCATGCCGCCGGCGACTGTGAGCGCTCGCCGTAGCCGGTCGTCGGTCCGCAGTGCTGGTAACAACATCGTTCCGCCGCCGATTGTTTCGGCCGGTGAAAGTTGCCGCAGCACAAAAGGTTGGCCGTGATCGGCGACCACCGATTCTTTGCAACGCAGGATCGCGAAGGCGGATTGCCCGGGCGAAAGCTCGCGCTCGTCCATTAGCACTTGAGCTGTCACCTGATTGGCGCCCAGATGCAACCGGACGTATTGCCGATGCTTGAGTGGATGCTTCGCATCGCTTAGCACCCGCAGTTGCACGACGTGGCGTTTTCCCGGAGCAAAGGCGCCAGGGGTGGCGAGTTCGTCGCCCCGGTGGATTTCGGACGCCTTGATCCCCACCAGATTGACCGCCGCTCGTTCGCCGGCAGCGACGCTCTCGACGTCTTTTCCCTGCGACTGCAAGCGGCGGATGCGCACGGCATCTTTAGCTGGCAAGAGATGGAGGGTATCGCCCACCCGCGCCGTCCCTCGCCAGACGGTCCCCGTAACGACCGCCCCCTGCCCCTCCGGTGAGAAGGTTCGATCGATTGGAAGACGAAATCGCGCGTCGTGAACCGGACGCGGCGGCGACGACCGAGCGCAAGCGATCAACGCCTGCTTTAGTTGGGCAATTCCTTCGTCCTTGTGGACCGAGATTCGCAAGCGTGGCGAGTCTCGCAGAGAGGTCGGCGAAACGAGTTCGGCGATTTCCAATTCGACCAGATTCAGGGCTTCCTCGTCGGCTAAGTCGCATTTCGTGATCGCCACGACGCCGCGGCGAATGCCGAGCAATTCCAGCACTGCCAAGTGCTCGCGAGTTTGCGGCATCACCGAGTCGTCTGCGGCGACAACCAGCAATGCCGCGTCGACGCCTGAGGCACCGGCGACCATGGCGTGGATGAATTTTTCGTGGCCCGGCACATCGATCAATGCGAAGCGGGCACCTTCGGCGTCGAAGTGGGCAAACCCGAGATCGATCGTGATCCCACGGCGTTTTTCCTCGGGCAAGCGGTCCATCTTGCTGCCGGTGAGAGCGTGCACCAGCGCTGACTTGCCGTGGTCGATGTGCCCTGCCAGGCAAATGACGAATTGTGCTCGCTGCGGCGAGATGGACTGATCGGAAGAGGACATGAACTGAGGTTGGCTCCTATCTGCTCATTTTACTACAGCGGGGATAGAATCGTATCTCCACTAAGACCAGAGAAGAGTACTTCATGACGACTCCTATTCGCCTTACCCAGTTGGCCAAACGCGCAGGCTGCGCGGCCAAGCAACCGCCTGGCTATTTGTTGTCGATGTTGGGATCACTGCCGCCGATTACCGATCCCAACGTGCTGGTCGGGAATGCGACGGCCGACGACGCCGCCGTTTACAAGCTCTCCGACGAACTGGGACTCGTGCTGACGACCGACTTCTTCACGCCCATTGTCGATTTGCCGTACGACTTTGGCGCCATCGCCGCTGCGAACGCATTGAGCGACGTCTACGCGATGGGGGGGACGCCGTTGACGGCGCTGAGCATTGTTGGTTTTCCTGATGCGCTACTGCCGCCCGAGGTGCTGGTTGAGATCCTTCGGGGCGCTGCGGAGAAAGCTGCCGAAGCTGGGATCGCGATTGTGGGCGGCCATACGATCAAGTCGGAAGAGCCGATCTTTGGTCTGGCGGTGGTCGGCAAGATCGACCCGAAGCACGTCCTCTCGAACGACAAGGCTCAGCCAGGGGACGTACTAATTCTCACCAAGCGCATCGGCCTCGGCATCATCACGACGGCGGCCAAGAATAGCGAAGACAGGCTCGGCGCGATCGGTGAAGCGATCGGCATCATGAAGACGCTCAATCGCGTTGCGGGGGAAGAGGTCGTTGCGGCTGGGACGCATGCCTTGACCGATATCACGGGCTTTGGCTTGCTGGGACACTTGCGCAATATTGTGGCGGCGAGCGGCGTTGGTGCTCGAGTGTTAGTGGATCGCGTTCCGATCCTTCCGGCGGCGCGCGAATATGTGCACACGGGGATTTACCCTGGCGGGAGCAATGCCAATCACAAGTTTTTGGCGAACTGGGTCGATTACTCGGCCGATGTGACGAAAGAAGAGCAGCTTCTGCTGTGCGACGCCCAAACGTCGGGTGGCCTTTTGGCGTGCGTTCCGCCGGAACAAGCCGAGAAACTGCTGGCGTCGCTGCACGCTCGCGGCGTGACCGATGCCGCAATCATAGGCAAAATCGAAGCGTCGCCTGCGGGTCGGATTGTTGTCGATCGCGGGTCCTGAGTGTCGCTGCGTTCGCCAGAACGCGAAAAGTGGACCATCTGTTGGCGGGGCCCCAGCACTCTTGGCGTGCGGCTACGGCTTGCCGACGTTGCTGTCGACGCCCATCCCACGTAAAATGTGGGCTCCCTCCTAAAATCGCTAAAGTTATGCCCACCAAACGATTTATCCTCAACGCTGCCCGCTCGTCGAAGCAGGGTACGCTGATCAACGTCGGCAAAGATTCCGAAGAGTATGTAGAGCTGACGAATGCCATGACGATGTCGCCTGCCGACATGAAGGAAATCGGCCTGGTCGAGGGGCAGATGGCCATCGTCCGCACCGAGTTTGGCGAGGCCCAGTTCAAGTGCGAGGCGGGGAAGATACCGGACGGGATGATTTTTATCGCCTACGGCCCTCCCACATGTAAACTGATGGGCGGAGACACCGATGGCACCGGCATGCCGACCTCCAAGGGTTGGGAAGTCGAAGTAGTGCCTCAGTAGGGAATGTTTTGTCGTACGCACACCGGCGTCTTTAGGACGCCAGTGCCACCCAAAAGCTCGCTGAGACAAAGCAATGGTGCCTCAGTAGATACAAGGTGAAGGAATGTCACACCAAAACAATAACGACGAGATGACGGGGCCTACTGGCCCCCACTTCTCCGCCGAGGTCGACAGCGAAAACGTCGCACCCTGGACGGAGATTGAGGAAGGCCGGTTCATGCCTCGGCGGATCCGGGGAAGTTTCCAGGGCCGGGCCCTTGGCTGAGTGTTCAAACTCGTGTCGTCCGGTTCGGGCGATCAAGAATGCCGAGAGAAGCAATAACGCAACGACCTTTCGAGTACCGTCGGCGAGCGACCTGGAGAGAGCCCTGTGGATTTGAAAGTCATAGAGAACGCGACCTGCACTTTTTGCGGCTGCGTTTGCGACGATATTGAGTTGCACCACGACGAAGTCCGCATCCACAAGGCGCACCATGCCTGTGTACTGGGAACGTCTTGGTTCTTGAACCACACGGCGGAAAAGAAATACCCCGTTGCGCTCGTTGACGGAAAAGAAGCCACCCTCGACGAAGCCATTAAGACGGCCGCTGAGTTACTCCATGCGGCCGACATGCCGCTGGTGTACGGCATGAGTAACACGACCTGCGAGGCACAAAAAGAATGCGTCGCGATGGCGGACTTGCTCGGAGGACTGCTCGATAGTCACACGTCGTTGTGACACGGTCCTACTGAGATCGCCGCCCAGTTGGGTGGCAAAGTTACATGCACGCTAGGCGAAGTCAAGCAAAGAGCTGACTTCATCATCTATTGGGGTGGAAATCCGGCCGAGTGCCATCCTCGCCATTTCACCAAGTACACGATCATGCAGAAAAGCAAATTTCTGCCCCGCGGCCGCAAGGACCGCACGATGGTGCTGGTCGACATTCGTGAGACCAAAAGCGCCAAAGCCGCCGACATTTTCTTGCAGGTTCGACCCGGCAAGGATTTTGAGTTGATTACGATTTTGCGTGCGATGGTCAAAGACCAACACGTGGAGGATTCGGCGATTGCCGAGACGGGGCTCACCCGCGCGACGCTCGAGGACCTGATCAAGCGCATGAAAGGCGCCAAGTTCGGCTGCATGTTCTTTGGCATGGGTCTTTCGATGACCCGCGGCAAACACATGAACAGCGCGGCATTACTGACGTTGGCGGCCGAAATGAACGCTTTCACCAAATTCGTCGCCATGCCGATGCGCGGCCACGGCAACGTCACGGGTGCCGACGTGATCATGCGCTGGCAAACGGGTTACCCGTTTGGCATCTCGTTCAATCGCGGCTATCCGCGCTACAATCCAGGCGAGTTCTCGACGGTCGACGTGCTGGTTCGTGGCGACTGCGATGCTGCTTTCATTATCGGCGCCGACCCGGGCGGAACAATGCCGCAACCAGCTATCGATCACCTGGCCCGGATTCCGACGATCGTCCTCGACCCGCATATTACCCATACGAGCAAGCTGGCGCGCGTGCACATCACGACGGCACCGCAGGGAATTGCCGCGCCTGGCACGGCCTATCGGATGGACGAGTTGCCGATGCCGCTCAAGCCTGCGCTGAAATCGCCTTACCCAAGCGACGAAGAGGTAGTCCGGCGGATCAACCAAGAACTTGCCAAGTTGCCGTTCTGGCTCCCCGAGGGAAGCCAACCCCAAATGCTAACCGCCGTAGGCTAGAATCCGCATCATGCTGCGAATCACAGGCGGAAAAGTCTACGATCCGGCCAACGGGATCGACGGCGTAGTTAAAGACATCTTCATTGGCGATGACGGCCGCTTTGCCGCATCGGCCGATGGCGCGCGGACCATTGACGCCGCCGGGATGATCGTCTTTCCAGGCGGTGTCGACGTTCACACGCACGTGGCGGGTGGGGCGATCAACTTTGCCCGCGCGATGACGCCGGAAGATCATCGTCGCACCCAGGCGTTCATTCGCACCAAAACGCGTCGCAGCGGCTTGGGTGGGATGGCACCGACGACTTTCGCCACCGGCTATCTCTACGCCGGGATGGGTTTCACCACGCTTAACGAAGCGGCGGTGCCTGTTCTCTCGGCTCGCCACACGCACGAGGAGCTGGCCGACGTTCCGATCGTCGACAAGTCCTCGCTGACGTTGATGGCGAACAACGAGATCATGCTCGATCAACTCCAAAAAGGAGAGTACGAGCGAGCCAAGCAAGTCGTCGCATGGTACCTATGGGCGGCCAAGTCGTACGGCATCAAAGCGGTGAACCCCGGCGGCGTCGCGGCTTGGAAGTGGGGCAAAGACGCCAAGCAACTGAGTTCGCCGATCGAAGGGTACAGCAATCTCACGCCAGGCGCCATCGTCACCCAGTTGGCCCGGATCTGCGACGACTTGGGCTTGCCGCACCCGATCCACTTGCACTGCAACAACTTGGGCGCGCCGGGCAACATTACGACGACGCTCGACACGCTCAAGCATCTGGAAGGAAGCCGCGCTCACATCGCGCACTCGCAGTACCACGCGTACGGCGGCGATGGCTGGGAGACGATGTGCTCCGAGACGGGGCAACTGGCCGACTATTTCAATTCGCATCCGACCATTACGACCGATGCCGGCGCGGTGGTGTTTGGCGACACCGTCACCATCACGGCCGACGGCCCCTGGCAGCACTTGCTCTATAAGCTGACAGGGCGCAAGTGGGGCAACTTGGACGTCGAAAACGAGACGGGCTGCGGCATCGTTCCCTACACCTATCGCCCCAGCAACCTGGTGAATGCCGTGCAATGGGCGGCGGGCTTAGAACTACTGCTGTTGATCAAAAACCCGTGGCAGGTATTCCTTTCGACCGACCATCCCAACGGCGGATGTTTCTGGCGTTATCCGGAGATCATTGAGCTGTTGATGCGGGCCGATATTCGCAAGGAAGCGATGAAAAAACTGCCTGCCGCCATCAAAGGGAAGATCTCGCTGCCGGAGATCGATCGCGAGTACACGCTGCTCGACGTGGCCACGGCGATGTCGGCTGGTCCGGCCAAGGCGCTGGGGCTGACGCAGAAGGGGAACCTGAGCGTCGGCAGCGATGCGGACGTGGTGATTTACGATCACGACGAAAACATCGCCAAGATGTTCAGCCACCCGCGCTATGTGATCAAAGCGGGAGAGATCATCCTGGAAGACGGCGAGATCCGCGAAGCGCCGCAGGGGCGCGAGTACCTGGTGCGACCGCAGATGGACCCCGAGACCGACGCGTTCATGCGGCCGCTGTTCGAGGATTGCTACACGATGTCGTTCGAGAATTACCCGGTCGAACTCGAGCGGATCGAGCACCCGCACTTGCAAGATTGCGTGCCCTTCAAGAAGTAGCCCATGGCCGTCGTCTTTCATCTCAAACGCCAACCGTCCGTCCCGCTGGAAGCGGAGGCGATTACGCCTGACGTGGTGTCGGGACTCTCCAACAGCGAGATTCGGGCGCTGACGATTTACCACGGCAAGCGGCAACTGCCGGTGGAAGAATTTTTCGATGTCGAGGGAGACG
Organism: uncultured Pirellulaceae bacterium; assembly: GCA_964636985.1. Lineage (GTDB taxonomy): Bacteria > Planctomycetota > Planctomycetia > Pirellulales > Pirellulaceae > CAZWSX01. The sequence continues at coordinate 99,909 of CAZWSX010000005.1, forward strand.
GCAGCGACGAACTCGTGCTGCACGGGCAACTCGCCAAAGTTCGCTGGATCGGCCGCAAGATGTCGCGCGGCAGCATCACCGTTCACGGCAACGTTGGGATGCACCTGGGCGCCTACATGAGCGGCGGGCGAATCGAAGTCCACGGCAACGCCAGCGACTGGATTGGCGCCGAAATGAAGAATGGCTTCATCCATGTCCACGGCAACGCCGGCGGGCAAGTGGGCGCCGCTTATCGCGGTTCGATGCGCGGGATGAGCAACGGCACGATCATTGTTGATGGCTCGGCTGGCTTGGAAGTCGGCATGCGAATGCGACGCGGCACAATTGTGATTGGCGGGCCGGCAAGAGATTTCACGGGACTCCAAATGAAGGGGGGCACAATCCTCCTTTTGAGCGGCGCCGAGATTCGCACTGGCGCCTGGATGAATCGCGGCACGATCATCTCGTACAAACCGCTTCACATGATGCCGACGTTTGCCCCCTCGTCCGATGCGAATCCGACGTTCGTGCAGCTCTTAGCGAATCACCTCAAGCCATTTGGCGTGCGGTTGCCGAGTCCCAGCGCCGGAGTCTATCGGCATTTCAGCGGCGACTTGTCGGTCTCCGACAAGGGGGAGATTTTGATCTGGGAACCGGTGGCGGCGAACTAGTTGGCGATCTGGTCCAACAACTTCGATACGGCCCAGCGGGTTCGCCAGAAGACGTCTTCCATCAGGATGTGGGCGAACTCGCCGTTTCGGCCGACGCTGATCAGGCCCTTTACGCCGGTTCCTTTTTCGAATTGCTTGCGCCGCGGTTCGTACTCGATATCGTAGATCGGGTAGGCGAGGGGCACGCGGACGACGCGGCTGCCTAAGAATCGCTCGCGAATGCTGGGAATAACATCGCTTAAGCCGCGAAGGCATCTTTCCGTCAGTTCCTCGTCGGCGGCTTTCCAGTTGTCGTCGCCGATCTTGCAACCGATGTCGCAGGTGATTTGCGACTTGCCTTCCGGAACAAGCCACGGCAGGCCCATGCCGATGTCACTCACGCGGAAGAAGGGGTACTTCTTTTCGGGAAACCAGTTCACAACGTCGGCAAGGCCGGAAGGGCCTTGCAACTTCAGATTGATGAAGACCATGGCGCGGTAGCGGAACGCCTTCAAGCCTTCGAGAACGTCGGTTCCACGCACCAAGGTTGCCAGGATGTTCACGGGAGCGGTCGAAATCACGCCTGAGACGGGGACCTCTTCTCCGCGGACCACCACCGATTTGACGGCGCCATCTTCGACGCGGATCTCCTCGACTTTGCTGTCTAAGCGAATGTGATCCGAGATCCCTTCGGCCAGTTTGTCGCAGACCGCGGCGATGCCACGGTTGGGATACACGTGCCAGGCGTTGGATGATTCGGTAATCGTCCCGGAGTAGCCGATGCCAATCACCCGCTTGGTCATGCCCGCGGCGGCGCGGAGCATCAAGATGCGAGGCAAACTGGTGGCGAACTTTTGCCCGACGGCGGCGCCGATGTTGTCGCCGTCAACGCCCGACCAGGCCTCGGTCAGCGGAACCGCAATTTCGTCGGCTAAGAGCTTTCCATACTGGCCGCGGTAATGATCGCGAGCCGTGACCGCGGGTCGGCCGAACAGCCCTTGCACCTTGGCAGCGACGGCGCTTCCAACATAGCGCGGCGACGACAGGAGTCCGATGGGATAGGCGTAATTGCGGCCGCGGATGTGGACGGTTTCGCCGTACCTGGCCATTTGCCGGCATTGGGTCGCGATTCCCACGGCCGCCGCAAGCCGGTTGGTAATGAAGTGAACGCCGCAATCGTAAGTAAAACCTTCTTCGTCGCGATCGCTTTTGCAAAGCCCGGCAAGTGCTTTGCCTCCTTCGAACAACACGAACGGAACGCGGTGGTTGGCCAGGTGCGCCGCGGCCGTGAGGCCGGCGAGGCCGCCCCCGAGAATAGCGATCGGGCGACTTGCTTGAGCAATCATGATACGCCCGCCTGACTAGGTGCCTGGCTAGCCGCCTGATGAGTTGCCTCGTGAGGCTTTTCGAAGGTGCCGTGCAGAATGGCGCCGCGGCCAATCCAGGACAGTGGCATATCGAGCAACGTGAAGAAAGCCAACGCGAGCAGTGACTTGAGCGAGAAGAAGCCGTAGAGCCACTTCGGCCCGCCCCAATCTTGAATCCAGTTGCGGAAGGAATAGGTCCAGTTCACGGGGCTCACTGCCGTCTTCACGCTTAGCGGCTCGAGCCCGGCTTTTTGGCACAGCTTTGCGAGGTTCTTCTTGTTGAAAAGATACTCGTGCCGCGGGAAGTGGTAACCGCCCCAGTGGCGGTTGCCGAACATCCAAAAGTCGGGCGAGCCGGTGTTGTCGGTGACGATGACAAGTCGCCCGCCGGGGCGAAGAAGTCGCGCGGCTCGTTGAACGTAACGCAGCGGATCGGGCAGATGCTCAAGCGTCATGACCATCAGGATGAGGTCGTAGCTTTGCGTTTCCAGATCGGCGTCCTCGATGCGACCGCAACGGATTTCGACGCCTCGGCGTTTCGCACCTTCGGCGGCGCGAGGATCGGAGTCGATCCCTTCCACCTGCCACGTCGATTTGCCGAACCGTTTAAGCAGGTCGACATGGAAGCCATCGCCGCAACCGATATCGAGAATCCTGGCATTATCGGGAAGCCCCCGACACCATTTGAGGAGCCGCGATGCTTCCAATCGTTCACGGACGCGATAGATCAGGCCGAAGCCTTTGGGGTCGAACGCGAAAGCGTGGTAGGTATCTGGATAGGCTTTGGCGAGGCTGGCGTCGTCGGGTCTGGGATTGAGGTAAACCAGTGAGCAGCGACGGCAAAGGACGGCGAGGTATTCTTCGGCGGACGTTTCGTACTCGAAATCCTGGCCCACCGCGATCGGTGTGCAATCGTCGATACCGCAGTTGGCACAGAGGGCGGATTCGAGACTCACGAAACATTCCTTAGACGATGCAATGCTATTTGACCAACTAGGTGATCGCCGATTCTTGATTCCGCCCGGCTCGATTTCAAGTTGATTCGTCGCTAGGGCCAAGTTTTTCACATTAAAGCCAGAAAATCAGGCCGCACGTTCCAGTTGTGTTGATTTGGTTAAGCTGGATCGCAACACCATGAGCGCGAGCATCAGCAAGGATGCCAACAAAAATGAACCACTCGCTGCGCAGGCCGCCGTCCATGCGATGTCGGAAACGGCGGGGGGCAAGCTTCGTTCCAAGCCCAAGCGGCGGCAGACGTTCACGGCGGTCGAACTTGTTAGCACGTTGAACATCGGCGCAAGGGCCAGCAATCCGAAGATGAATCGACTGCGCGGCGCGATCCCGGTCCAACGTTGAGAAGGGCCGAAGAGTGCCAAGCCGATGGGAAGCCACAGCAGCAGTGCGTCGTACGGCAGACGGTACAGACAGCCCACGGTTCCAACGGCCATGGCCGACTGTTGAATCATGTCGCGAGTTTGCGGATCGGGGAGTTGTCTCGCACCGATGATCACCATTGCCGTTAGCGCGCTGAGGAACAGCGCGGTCGCAACGGATTCGCCTGGCAAATCGCCGGGGATGAGCTTGACCAACATCCCGGCGGCGTCGATGCGACTGGTGGTCGATCGGGCGTCGGCTTCCGGATCGGATTCGAGAACCGCCTGGTTTTCCCACAAGATATCGGCCATCCGCGGAATGTCGCCCGACTGGCCGAAGACCAACAAGAGCCCGCTGACCCCAATCAGAAAGCCTGCCGCCCAGCCGATGGTGACCGCCTTCCAATCGCCGCGGCACAACATGAAAAAGCCGAGCGGCAATCCATAGGTTGGCTTCATCGAAGTGAGGGCTAGCGCGGCGCCAGCGAGCCAAGGACGGTCGCGGCCCCAAGCGATCGCGCCAAGCGAGGCAAGCGTTAACGGCAACGCGTTTTCGCCCCCCATGAAATTGGAACGGCCCGCCTGGGTTACGAGGATCAATGCCGCAAGGGCGCAGACGATGCCCCAGCGGGCGCGGCCGCTGGCATCGAGATCAATTCGACACATCCGCACCATCACATAGGAGAGCAGCACAACCAATAGAAAATTGGCCACGACGTAAATGATTGCGCTAGTGTGGAAATCGAACCAAGAGAAAGGCCAGTAGAGTGGAAACAGCAGCGGCGAATATAGCGGGAACAGGTTGAGGACGGGGTAACGTTGCAGATATCGCGGGGAACCATCGGGCAACGGTTCCTTTCCGCAGTCGTAGGGGTTCACGCCTTCGCGAACGGCGCGAAGCGGAAAGTAGACCACATCGCGGAAATCGCCGAGCCCCTCGCGGCCGGCAGCGAGGCTCCCCTTAGGATCAGCCGGATCGACCACAATCGTCGCCAGACGATAGCTCAAGAGAATGGCGACGACGAGCAGAGCCGCCGGTCCGATAGTCGCCAACAAACGCTTCATCCAGCTTTCCCCAGGAACGGATAGGAAGCCCCACTATAATTTCCCTGGGAGATGTGACGGCTAAATATGCGTCTGCAGAGAGCCGCTTTCAACCGGGTTGGAGGGGTTAGAACGATTGCAGCGGCACGTGGAAGCTCAGCGCTCCGTTCTTGAATTCTGCCCAGCGGCAACGGCATGGCCCCCAACGGCGCCGACCACTGTAAACAAGCCGGCGCCATCGGGTGCGAATTGTCCGACGACGCCGGCGGTTTCCATCCCATAGCGGGCGTACAAATCGTGGCGGACCTTTTCGATCTCTTCTTTGCTGCCGTGGATTCGCACGTAAGTGATCACTTCGCGCGTGGCCAGCGTTTCGTGCCATAGTGCGACGCCGGGCAGGTCCTGGATCGCGGCATAGGTGCCGGGAAGATTTCGCCCCTGCACGTCCTTGGCATAGGCCGCTTCGACCAAGCCGAGCGACGGCATATCGGAGTAAACGTAGAGCGAATCGGAGTAGGGATTGTATTCGTCGTGGCCGAAGATTCGTCCTGGCAAAACGGTGTACTTGATCAAGTGAAGGGTGCCGATCGTGTATCGCCAGCCCGGCCCGACTTTGCGGTTCTGCACCAATCGGTTCCACTCTTTGAGCGGCGCGTATTGATTGACGCGGACCACGGTGTCGTCGAGGCCACGATCTTCGAGGTAGTTGGTGATCTCAGCGACCGTGCCATCGGAGACGTGATGATTGTCGGCGCGGTGGTCCCACAGCAACAGTTTTCGGGGGATGCCGATGACCCAACCGATGCCATCGATGACGGGGCGCTTCTTTCCTTCCTCGATGCAAACGTGGATCAGGCCGTCGTCGGTTGCGATTGCTTGGGAAGGAGTTGCTTCAGAAGGAACTGCCTCACCCGCAATTGGCTCACCCACGATAGGGTCGCCAGGCGGTAGGGCGTGGCCCGGCGGTTGCGCCGAAAGAAGGCCAACCGAAAAGGTTGCCAAGCAACACCCAGCCAGGGCACCAAGCAACGCGCGCGACATGCCAGCATCCTTGCGCAATCCATTTGAAAAACGCGGGGCTGCGTTTTCCTTGTTATTAAATCGGCACCCGCCACGGGCGGACATGAAAGGCGATTCGCAGGCCGGTCACTTTGTAAAGAAAAGGCTCAAGTAGCGAGGCAAATCACGTGCAGCGCATTTCACCCTGCCGCCACACTTTACGGTTGATTCCGGTACTTGCTTGCATTAGCCCCCCCCACTTAAGGGGCGCGCTGTTGCAGGATCTCGAGTGAGAGATGCGTTCTGAAATCGGTCGCTCTTGTTGTTTGCCCTATTTGACATAGGCCAGTCGCATTTCAAATTCTTCGCTCCATCCCGTCTGAATCTCGCGGGGGAACATGGAGCGCATGGCGGAGATCATCGCGTTTTGATCCCTCCATTCGAAGCTCTCAAGGCGAATGTTGATGCAACGATGCGGGCCGTGAACTTCAATGACGGCACCGAACCGATTGATCCGCCAAACAATGCGGTTGATATCGACCACGGGAATGGCCTGAGTAGCCACGCCTCGGTACACAATCGAGCGAGGTGTGAACCAAAGCCGAACGCGAAGGAACCAGGCAATCGGGATGATAGAGAGAATTGCATAGACGAAGCACATCACCGCAAGGCCAATCTCGTCGTTGATAGGTCGGCTCGCAGCGATGTGCAGAGAGGCCTCGATCAACTCGGACACGCCAAAGACTGCGGAAAGGCCGGCGCAGATCAAAGTCGTCATCCAGTAGGCCTTACGGAAACGAAAGCAAACCGTTCCGGGCGCGCGAAGCTCCTCCCAGTCGAATTCGGGCGGCGCGGTCTTGGATGCAGCAAAAGGATTGTCGGGCGTCTCCATGGCATTCTGCATGTTGCAAAGCAGATATCCTTACGCGATTCGCCTATGATGCCGTAGCGTCTCGATCAATTCCAGCCGCACATGGTCGATCCGTTTGTAGCGAGCGACTTCTTCTGGCATGGTCGCCAATTCCTGAGCGATCGTTTCCGCGAGGGCCGCGTCCGCGGCGACCTGGGGCCACGGCGTGTGGGTTACGCGAATGCCGAAGACAATGGTGTTTGGGTGAGGGAGTCTGGCCAGCAGTTGTTCCTCGCGGCGCAGCCAGGCATCCGTGGGCGTCAACGGAGTCGTGAGCGAACGAAGCTCGCGATCGGGATGGTGATTCAGTTCCGGGACGGCCACGAGGCCCCAGTTCCAGCGGGTCACCGGACGTTCGAATGTGAGATGCGCGGCCAATCGATCGATGGCGCTACCCAAGGCATCATTCAGGCCGGGCGGCGGCGCATGAGCGTGCTGCAAAGACCTTCCCAGCTTGTCGGTCAAACGCCAGCGCGTGGGAAAGCAAACGCATCCGGCGACAACAGCAAAGCCTGGCTCGTTCTCCGGCTTATGCAACAGCAACACGTCGGCAGCAGTCGCGCGTCCGATCGATAAGAGAGTCGATTCCGGATCGCCGGTTGCCGGAACTTCGATGCCCCACGCTCGCAGGGCGCTTGCGGCGGCTTGTACGACGGGCACAGCGGTTGGCATCCATTGCAAGTAAGGGCTACGATCTTCCGCCAGCCATCTCGATCGCTCCATCAAGGCGGGTTCGTCCCCGTCTCGCCGTCCAAAGAAGGTCGAGGGATCGCCCAGGCGAACGCCAAGTGAGAATCGAAAAGATGCCTGAGCCATGGCGGACCATCGAAACTAGAGAGCCTTCGCGCGCGGCCTTTCGCAGCGCGCGATCAAAATGTCATAAGAGAGGAAAAGCCGTGTAGGATGAGGCTCGTCGGTACGCACACTGGCGTCGTTGGGACGCCAGTGCCACGCAACGCCCCCTGCCCTACGTGAGCATTCTATGCAGACGATCCTGCGAGGGATTTTCCTCACGTCCGAAAATCCGGAAAAGACGGCAACGTTCTACCGAACGGTCGCGGGACTCGACCTGGAGGAAATAGGGAGCGCGAACACGTACCGCTACTGGAAAGTCGACAAAGACGGCTTCCAACTAGCCATCCACGACGCGCAGAAATTTGCCGACTACGCTTACCCGGCGCGGGCCGATTCGAACCTGACGCACCTCTATTTCAAGGTGTCCAGTCAGCAGCTATTTCTGGAACGCCTGAGAGACTTGAACGTCGCTCCACTTTGCACCGACGAAGTGGTAGTGACCGTGATTGATCCCGATGGCAGAAAGGTGATGTTCGGTACGGCGTGACGTTCGCTACTGCTTCGGATGGCGGTAGCGGATGGTGATCGAGGCCCGCAGGTCGTAGGGAATGGGCTCGTACTTGCTGGGGTCGCCTTCGCGTTGGGCGACGTTGCCTCCGCCGCCAATGAAAACGTCGGGTGCGCCGGCGCCGACTTGAGGGACTTGCACGGTGATGGTTGCGGTGCCACCTCCCTCGCGAGGTACTTCGAACTGCATCGGCTGCGTTCCGTAATCCTTGGGTTTCGGTTGCCGCAACTGGGCGCCTCGAAAGAGGACCGTTATGCCCCCAATCGGGGCGGCATCAAGTCCCGTTTGCTTGCGTTTGCTTTCGTTGTAACTGGTGGCCACGAACTTGTCGGCAACTCCGCGGCGTTTGTACCACCCTTCCATTTGCAGCCGGCTGATACCCTCGCGATGGGAGGCGGGAAGGATCCAAGTATCGCCGTGGGCCTTGGGCGTTTCGCTGAAGTAGAACGAGTTGAGCCCGTCGATCATTACCTGCACAGCGACGAACTGATCGCCTTCGTTAACGACGTCGACGCTGAAGCGTTCGCCGTGTTTGAGATCGACAAAGGGTTGTCCATCGACGATGCGGAGCGGCTTGGGCGCACCATCAACCAGAATGCGGAGGCCGAAAGGACTCTTTTGCGATGTCTTGGCGGTGTTGCCGCCTGCGATGAAGACGTCGGGGTTTTTGAGAAGATCTTCGTTCGACTTAAAGTCTCCGCCGATGACCGACGTTTGCCCGTTGATGCCAAAGGCGGTCCAGAGCGCGGCAGGGTCGTTGATGTCGTACGGCAAGGTTCCCTTTTTTACGTCGACCTTTTCCTTGAGCTTGCCATCTTTGCCTAACACCGTTTTGTCGTCGACCGGGCTGTCGGGTACTTTGGGGACGAGGTAGTCGCCGTCGAAGCTGGAGACCTCGTCGCCGAAGGCGTCGGTCAAACGGAATTCGATCCGCAACGCGCGATCGCCGAACTCGCCTTTGGCCGCTAACAGCCTGGCCTTGATGCCTATCGCGCCGCGGGCGTCCTTAACGGTGATGTTTTTCGCTAAGGCGTCTTTCAACAGACGCTCCACTCCGCCTGTGGCCGTGGCGCCGAGCGTCGTTCCGTCTTCGACGGCGATCACGGTGACCGATTCGGCCCCCGCTTGCTTGGCAACGGCCGCGATTTTTTTGGCCGCCCCTTCCACACCTTGCCGGAGGGCGTCTTCGGCGGACACTGTGCCCCAGAAGCCGAGTGCCATCAGAACCATCGCAATTCGGGTTACGGTTCGCATGGGTTCATCCCCGCGGTTGAAACGACACTCGAGTTGGCACGCCGACTTCTCGGTTGCAGCCATTAGGGTAACACATTCGCGGGCGTGCCGATTCGGCGCAGTGCGGTCGCTGTGCGTTGGAACAAGCTATTGCCATCACCGATGCCATCTTTGTCCGCGTCCTCGCCGCGACTCTCCCACGAGTTGCGTTTGATCGTACCGCCCCCTGCAAGTGTTAGGAGGCCGAGCCGTTGCAGTTCCAAACTGGCTTCGATCGTGGCCTTTAAACGCTCGGGGTTTTCGCCCAATTCGGCTGCGACTTCGGTCAAGCCAATCGAGACCGCGGCGTGCCGGAACGACAGTCCGCGAACGGGTTCGCCTGTCTCGCCGGGCTGGAGGAACTTCGATGTGCAGCGTTCCATGGCGCTTTGAAAACGGTCTTTGTCTTCGACCAGCTTCGCCTTGAAGTCGGCTGGGTCGACGTAGAGCCGGCGGACGACGTCGCGGGCAATCACCGGCAAAGCGGCTAGGCCGGTGCGGACAAGATCCTGCGTATGCTCGAACTTCATGCCGTCAACGTGGCACGACATGCACGAGATGCCGTTGACGATTTGAAAACTCCCTTGGGTACGGGCTTTGTCGCCGACGAGATCGTCGGGGCCGTAGGCAATGCGGCCCCCCTGCCCGTTCACCAACAAGTAACCCTGCAGGCCGTTCGGCAAATTGAAAATGATCTCGCCGCCGTCGTGCTTGAACTCGAAACGCTCCAGGCCGGGAAAAGCGCCCGGCGGACCGAGAGGATGCTGTTGAATCACGCCGACGTCGGTTCCGGCGCGGAAGTCGTAACTTTTCCAGTAGCCGCCATAGGCAGCCTGGTGTCGCTCCAGGACGCGCGGCCCGGTGGAGACATCGCTGTCCGAATCGCCGCTCCGGACCACGCGGCGCATCCGCAGATTACGAGCGACGTCGACGCCGAGCACCTTCTCGATATCAGTGGCGTTGAACTTGCGTTCCTTCACTTTGCGTTTGTCGGCCAATTCGACCTCGACGAGATCACGCTTGGCGATCTCGGGAATGACCAGGTCGTACAACAATTCGTGGTAAAGGGGCGGCTGCGTTGCGTTAGTAGCGAACCAGTCGACGCGCATCCAAGGAATCGATGTGCCCGTCCAGTTCTCGATTTCGAGCCATTGCTCGCGCGAGGCTCGCTGATCCGGGAAGGAATCGTGCTTGAGGCCGTAGGGATATCGCGCGGCGATATGCTGCCAGAGATCTCGCCGGCCGACGGCGCTATTGCGTTCCCATTGCAGGTCGCGGATGTCGATCGCGAAGATGGTTTGATCGACGTCGATGGCCGCTGGGATCACCATCTGCGATTGCCAGGAAAGGCTGTTGAGTGCCTTGGACAAACCGGCACGTGCCGAGCGGAGGTCCGCCTGCTTAACCGCTTTGTTGGGTTGATTGTGCAGGTTGATCAGAATGAAGAAGCGTTGGTACGTGCGATCTTCGGCATCGAGTTGCTTGAGGTAGCGATGGACGTGATCGATCACATAGGTAAAGTCGTGGCGCTCTCGGTCGGGCTCGGGTGCGATGCTGTTATCTTCAACCGGCTTTGCCCCTGCCGCGATCCACTTGCGAACGATCTCGATATCCCCTTTCGACACAACGGGATTGCGGGCATCGGGTGGAGGCATCCGATTGGCTTCGATCGGATCAGTCACGCGACTGATAATCCGCGATGCGTTGGGTTCGCCTGGTACGAGGCGTTTGCGCCTGGCAAGCTCTCCCAGGTCGGATGCAAAGTCGCCCCAGTCCTTTTCGGAACCGGAGGGACCGTGGCATTCCGCGCAGTGCTTCACCAAGATGTCGCGCGCTTGCCGAGGAAGATCGGGCTCGTCGGCCCCGAGCAGACTGAGCGCAATAAGCAGCGTTGCGTTCATAGATCAATCGGCCATTTTTGTGAGTAAGTCGCTCCTCCGCATTTTCCGACCAAATGCGAGGTACTCAGATAAACTAGTTTCCTCCGATCCAAAAGTCACGTTTCTGCGATTCCACCCCAAGCCGAATGTAATGATCTGGGGGGAAAGGAGGCCTCCCACGGACGGTTGCGACTTCCCTGAGCGGCAAGGCATGTCATAGGGACTTCATGTACTCGACCAAATTCATCCGGTCTTCCTCGGTGAAATCTTGATTGCCGTACTGGTCGTGGCCGGTGTTCAGATTGCCGGGAATCAGCGTATCGAACTCTGTGGTGGTGGCACCCGAGGTGGTTCGAAACCCAACGCGATCGGGATCGAATTCGGGATTGCCAACGTGAAAACTCGGTGTGCGCATGTTGGCGGGAAGTAGTAACTCGTAAAGATTTGGCACGGAACCGTTGTGAAGGTAGGGAGCTGTGGCCCAAATTCCGTCGAGCGATCTGGCCTTGTAGACGTAGGGATTGTTTGCCATGACGACCGCCTCGGGCCTGGCGTCGGCGGTGAGTTGGCTGGAGAAGTCGTCGAGTTGTTTTTTGTAGCTGACGATGAATTCTTGATATTCGGAAAGGAGCTTGCGCAGCTGCGCCTCGTTGTCGATGTTTGCTTGCCGCATGAACTCCGCGATATCATCGGCGGCGAGTTCAAGGCGCCCGTTTTGCAGTTCGACAAGGCGCGCTTTGAGCGAGTGGAGGACGCCTAGCCGTCCTCCAACGTCGTGAAAGGGACTGATGATGGCACCGTGGACGATGTTCACCAACAAGGCGCCCGTGGGCATTTCTTGAGGAAGCGGGTCGAGATCGGAGGGAAGGACGGACCCTTCGAGACGTCCCGTTTTTGCTTTGCGCTCAATGGCATTCAACGCCATGCGGTTGTCGGTCCCAACGTCGCCGACCGGCGTCATTTTGATCGGCGTCGATTGGGGTTTTGCAGGCTGGTGACAATCCGCGCAATGCCGCTCGAAAAGGACTTTCCCTTTGTCTCGCTTGGCTGCGTCGATTTCGCCAGGCCATGCCGGCGGCGCGAGGCGTTTGAGCCAGTTCTCCATCAGGACCTGATTAAGTCGACGCGCGCTCGTACGGTAATAGGGGCGAAGAATCGAAGCCCGCTGCAGGTCGGTTTGGCCAAATACCCCGAGGACTTCGCCCACGTTGCGTCCGAGTCGCTCGATGTCGTTACGGTTGGGAGCCGAGCCATTCCACTGGACGCGATCTTGCCAGGACGATCCCCACAGATGTGGGTAGCTGACGGGTGCGTTCGGCGCCGCGCTGTTGCCTGGAATATCCAGGTCGATGGACGACGCGCGATTGAAGATCATGCCGAAGGCGTCGAGACGGGCTCGGCCCCAGGTCAGCCTGCCGGTGGGATCGGGGTTGCTGTCGTCGACGAACCTTTTGTAATCGTTGCGAAATTGTTCGAGATCGTGCCGCAGGTCGGCGACGTCGCTTGCGACTGCTTCCGGTCCTAGGACCTTATGCGCAAAGCGGCGGAACTTTGCTTCGTCGGCGGCTGTTGCGTTGAGGGAATCGCGAATTCCTGTGAGCAAGCCCCACATATCGGCAAGCGTCGGTGCGCCGTCGATTTGGTAGGTCTTGCCTTTGAAGAGAATCTGGCTGGTGTGACAGGCGGCGCAATTAAGGCCCAAATACTTTCGCCCTGCGAAATCGGTATCGGCGACGAAACCGACGGGCAATCGATCTGGATTGCCTAAGGAGTTCGGGTTAGGCAGATAGCCCAGTTGCAACAAACGCGTCCGAACGAACAAATCGGTGCCATCGCTTACTTCGAGCGCCATGAACCAGTCGTAGGGAATCAAACGCGAACCTTGGCTGGTTGTGTAGAACAGTTGCCGTGTCGCATCATCCCAATTCTGCTGCAGGAACTGGGTTTGAGCGCTGGCTATGGGACTAAGCAGCAGGCTGATAACGAAAGCAGAGACAATCGGCGACGATCGAAGATTTCCCATGGCGGTTCTCCTATGTTCCTGTTCACGAAGACATGCTGCGATGTGCGCTGTGCTACAAGGTTCGACACTGCGATGCGCTGTTCCAATGCGGGTGGTCGTTAGCCCAAACCCGATTCGACGAAGCGTTTGCGGAACTCGGCTCCGAGTTTCGGTGCTGGAAGCGTTTCGACAAACGTCCGCATCTGGTCTTTGCCGTCGAGCGTGGCGGCGAAGCCCTGAACGGGAAATCGCCCCCGAAAGACTCCGTCGTTCAGGCAGCCGAGCAGCGTCGCGCGGCTGACTGCGATCCAAAAGTCGGTGGGAATTGTCGCGTTGCTGGCGCTATGCCTGATGGCGGCATCGACAAATGCCGCCCACATGAACCACATCGTTTCGCCGTTCATGCGGTGCCGCGGGTTCGCAGGGCGGAGTGCGTCCTCGGGCAACGAGTCATCACCGAAACGTTCCCAGCAGGATAGGAGGTCCGCCAGGCAAACCGGCATACCGAAGGACTGCTGGATTGTTTCTCGCTGTAACAATTCGAGCCGGCGGAGCGCCGCGGCGACATCGGGAGTAGCGATCGCCGCTAGCCACTCGGATTCCTTGCCGGCACAGCGGGCGAAAGCGCTCCACACATCGAACACGGTGAAGACCTGGCCAACGTCTTCTTGTGTTTGCCGCGTCGCTTGAAATAGCGTGACGTTGTCGAATGCGCGCCAGAAACGAACACAGTCCTCCGGCGACATTGCCGCGGGCGCCGCTTCATCGACCGCGCTCACGCTGGCCGGGGCGATGGCGGGAGCCCCGGCCGCAATCCAGGCGCGCATTTCGGCAATCTTCGATGTCTCCACCGGTGGGAATCCGGCAGGCATCCGCCGCAGTACGGCGCCAGGCGGCCGTGGTTCGACGTCGCTGCCGAAAGGCGGGCGCCCCTCCAAGGCCTTGATGAGATTCGATTCGTCTGGATCGAATGTTCCATCGGGTTTCTTCGCGAGCAGAGGGCGACCGAAGATCTTCAAATCAACAAACTGGTCGCGGGTGGCCGATCGCCAAAAAGGGCCGTGTGCGCCGATGTCATTTCCTTGCACCGACTCGTCGAGAATTTCGCGGATGCGAGCATAACCGGGGATCGCAGGAGGCGTGTCCTCCGCTGAAGTTTCGCGCAGCGATTCGGCGATTTCCAAGTCTGGGCCGCGGGTCACCAGCGTTTCCAACGCGACAGGAGGTGCTGGCTGACTTATGTAGTGGAAACGCGGGCCGATCGCATGGTTCGAGATAAGGGCCGTGGCAAGCGTCGTCAGCTTGAACATTTGGGCTTTTGCCGTTGCGAATTTTTCGGGGTGGCGATTCCATGCAGCCTGGAGAGCGTCGAGCATTTTCGAATAAGCCTTGTCGAAGCTGTCGGCGCGTGGATCGGCATTGTCCGCCTGGGCGAATTGATAGATCTCGCTCGCTGGGGGAAACGGGTAGCTGTTGTCGGGTCCGGGTACGATTCCAGCGGGGCCCACCGAGTACTCGCGCTGTTCAACAAACTGCTTGAAACGATAGTAGTGCGGGAGTTCACCATACACGCCTGTGATCGGGCCACCAGCCGGCACGGCCCCCTCCCCTTGCTCTTTGATCAATGTCAACTGAGTGAGCGCCTGGTCGAAGTTGGTGATTGGCTCCAAGGGGGGCAACTCAAAAAACTCCACACTGACCTGCCACGTTCGATCAAAGGTAATGGCGCCCGACGCGGCCAGATCTCTGACGCCTTGAATCACCACGTCGTAGAACTCGCCGATGGTCTTAAACGGCGGGATGATCGTTTCGAGGCTGATTTGCAACGGTGGTGGATTCTCTGGCTGCTCGATCCGCATGAAGAGTTTCGCGCGGGCAAACTTGTCGGCACCGAATGTCGACAAGGGTTCCAAGGAGATGTCGCCTGGGAACTCGGCCGTCAGATCGAGTCCTGGGATTTTCCCCGGAAACGACGGCAGCACGGCCGTTGGTGGAGCGATCGCCGGCGTAGCACCGATCGCCGTAAGCAGATTGCAGACGATGCCGAAATGAACCATTTCCTGCATGGCGATCGTGTGCAGATCCGCAAAATGGTTCGGCGCGTCCTTAAGCGACCACAGCGCTGTCAGGTACAACGGCAGCGTTGCATGTTCGATTTGAATGGCGAGTTGCAGGTAGTCGACGAGTTCCGCGCGGGTGGTGATCACCGGCACCTCGGCCATTAGCTCTTGCATTCGCGAAGCTACCGTTGGTTGAAACGGCGATCGAATTTCCGCTGGCAATGGCTCGATCGCTACCCGCCGTCCGGCGGCATTTATTGCGACTTCCGCGGCGCTCGTTCGTCCGTCGCCCATCGACGACAGCAACGTCTTTTGTTGCTGCAAGTCGGCCAGATATTGCGGATCGGTGTCGGAAAGTTCCTTCAAGCGACGATAGGCGGTCCAACGCTCGTCGATCCAGCCATGCAAGCGCCACCATCTGGCGTTGGCGAGGCTCTTGAGAGGCTCGCCGATGTTGATCGAACTCGACGGGTCCGAAAAGCGATTTTGCAAATAGGCGCAGATGCCTGCCTGAGGATCCGGTGAGAACGCCGCCGGCGCTCCGGGACGCGGGCGGATTCGCGACTCGATGAACAATCCCAGTTCGTCCTCGGTCGCAAAGGCGCGCAACTGAGCATCGTCGGCCAAGCGCGCGATCGCATTTTGCATGGTTTGCGAGAATGCCCCAGGCGCGGGACTTGTTACAGGCACGGGATCAATAAGATCGGTCGGGTCGATTGGCGGAGTTTCCCACCCGAGGAACAAGGCGGTGTTTCCAGCAAATTTTTCTCGCAGCACTTGAATCATGGCGCGGTGGATCATCAGGAACTCGCGGCCACTCCCGGGAGCGCCTTGCTGATGGCAGGCCCGTTGCCAGCCTCGGGCTTCCATGGTGGCCTGATCGCTCGCAGTTCGACGGTCCCATTGCCGGACGGCGTGCCACACCTGACAGCGCTCCCCCCAATTCCTTTGGTCCATCCATTGACGAATCGGCTGAGGCATGACGCCGCCGGACATGTTTGACTCCTTATGCGGATTGCGAGTTGCTGGGCTGCGGGTGACAACGCGGTGCCAGCGAACTCAAGATGGGGCCCGCCGCGAACGGCAGCCATAGTCCAATCGGACTACCGCGGTTGTGCGGTCTGGTGTTCCCGCTGGTTCGTCGAACCGAAGATTTGGCACGTGATTCGCTTGATTCGTACGTCGCTTTAGATGTCGCACAAGTCTGGAAGGCGAAGTGGAATGTCCAACACGAACGAGCAGGTCGCCTCGCTTGAATCGCGGGAAGAATGGAGTTGGGACATCGACGCAGTGGTTGGAGAACTGCGGCAAATTCGCGAACGCTCGCTTGCAGCTCGTAACCGGCGTAATCGCCCCGCTCGCATGCCTTCTCGAACCGTTATGGCGGAGATTGTGGCCGGCATCAGCGCCGGAATGTTCCCGAATCGCCTGGGGGTAACGGACCGGGTGATCTCCGGTATCGACTACTACGTCGCCCACCAACTCGACTCCGCATTGCGGGAACTTTGCGAGCAAGTCGTTTTGGAACTGCGATTGGCAGAAGACGATAGTACGACTTCATGCCGCCCGGCTATTGGCTATCGGCTGGAAGCGATCGAAATCGTCCAGGCGTTTGCCGCGGGGCTGCCAGAGGTTCGCAAACTCCTGGACACGGACATCGGAGCCGCCTTCGATGGTGACCCGGCCGCCCGCAGCGTCGACGACATCCTCGTCTGTTATCCTGGCGCCACAGCCATGATTCATCACCGCTTGGCGCACTTGCTGCACCAATTGAATTTGCCCCTTTTGGCTCGAATTGTTGCCGAGCTTGCCCACTCCAACACAGGTATTGACATCCATCCCGGCGCACAGATCGGCGAGCGCTTTTTTATCGACCACGGAACGGGCGTGGTGATTGGCGAGACCTGCATCATTGGTGAGCGGGTGCGACTGTATCAGGCGGTCACGCTCGGTGCCAAGCGTTTGCCGGCCGACGAGCGTGGCGTGCTCATCAAGGGGGAACCACGGCACCCTATTGTCGAAGATGACGTGGTTATCTATGCCGGCGCGACGATCTTGGGGCGCGTGACGATCGGACGCGGTTCGGTAATCGGTGGTAACGTTTGGATCACCAACAACGTTCCTCCAGAAAGTAAGGTGACGCAAGCCCGAGCCAGAAGCGACCATTTCGACAATGGCGCCGGCATTTAGAGTGGTCAATGGGCCGTGCTGGGTACTGGGTTCCGTGCCAGGTGCTGGCCAGTTCCATGAAATACGCTGGTCAGCAGTCGCTAAGATTTCACTTTACCGCGGCATGGCGATTGCGCTGCGTCTCTAAAAAGTGTCCTGCAAACGCACGATGCGGATAAGTTTCCACGACTCGTTGCGAACTGGCGCTCATGAATAAAGAACAGTGGAGCAACCGCAGTGAGCCCGTTTGATTTGAATCTCGCGTCGCAGATTCCGCACGTAAAGGGTAAGACGATTGCGCTTTCGTTGCCGCGCCGCACCGTTGGTGACTTGGTCCATTTCGCCAAACGGATTCCCGGCGTTCCGATGCAGCGCCGGATGCGACTCGGCCCCATCATTGAGGCCCGATCAAAATGGGAAAATCGCCCCAGTTGGTGCGCTATCTTTACGAAGGCGTTCTCGCAGATAGCCGCAGCGAAACCGGAGTTTCGCCGCGCTTTCCTTGCACTTCCTTGGGGAAGGCTGTACGAACATCCCCAAAACATAGCAACCTTCACCATTGAACGGCGATATCGGGGCGAGCCAGCGGTGTTCTTCGCAAAAATCGCGTCCCCTGAAAACATTCCCCTGGCGACGCTCGATCGGTTCGTGCGCGCACATAAAACGCTGGCCATCGGACAGATCGAGTCGTTCAAGCGGACACTCTGGGTTTCGGGAGTGCCAACTCCCTTGCGTCGCCTGGCATGGTGGCTCGGTTTGGACGCGCATGGCCCCACGCGTGCGCAATACTTCGGAACGTTTGGCGTGAGTTCCACCGCGTCGCTTGGAGCATCGAGTCTGCACATTCTGTCGCCGCTAACGACCGCCTTGAACTACGGCGTCTTCGACTCCAAGGGCGAGCTCGACGTTCGTCTTGTCTACGACCATCGCGTACTCGACGGCGCCCAAGTGGCGCGCGGCCTTGAAGCGTTGGAAGAGACGCTGTTGAGCGTAATTCTTAACGAACTCCGAGAAGGCGCGGTCAACGCATCAGGTTTGGCAAGGGCGGCGTAGTCGCCAGTGGCGCCTTGTGTCCAAATGGCGCCTGATTTGCTTGTGATCCCTGCCGCGACTGGCTGTCGTCGCACATCTTAAGGAGTGGATCATGCGACGTCTCTCGTTTCTCAGCCTGGTGTTGGTAACCAGCCTGTTTGGAACTGGCCTGTTTGGAACTGTAAAGGGAAACGAACCGTCCAGCCCCAGCAAACACAAGCGGCTCAATGTCGTCCTCATCGTGACCGACGATCTCGGTTATGGCGACCTCGGCTTTCAGGGCTGCAAAGACATTCCGACTCCGCGGCTCGATGCGCTGGCCGCGAGCGGTGTGCGTTTTACCAACGCTTATGTCACGGGCTGCATCTGCGGTCCGACGCGCGCGGGCTTGTTTTCCGGACGGTATCAGCAACGTCATAGCTACGACGGAAACCCTGGTCCCAACCAGGGATTGAATCTGGAAGAGAAAACGTTGGCGGACGCTTTTCATGCCGGCGGCTACAGAACCATGGCGATCGGCAAGTGGCATCTGGGCCAAAACGCCGAGTATCGTCCGCTGAAGCGCGGCTTTGACGAGTTTTTTGGTTTTTACGGCGCGAGGCACAGCTACGTTCCTGGGGCCATCGCACCCGAAGCACGGATGCGCTTTGAAAAACCGCGTCGTGTGGCGGCGACCGATGTTACTCCAGCGTCAACTGGAGCAGGCGCGCGTCCTGCCGGGACATTCGCCGGAAACGGTGGCGAAGGAGGATCGTCTGCCTTCGAGGGTGCGGCACCCGGCAAAATCATCCGTGGCGATGCTGAGGTGGACGAACCTGAGTACCTGACCGACGCCTTTGCGCGTGAAGCGGTAGACTTCGTTGGACGGAACGCCGAAAGACCTTTCTTCCTTTATGTCGCCTTCAATGCGAGCCACTCACCATTACAGCCGCCTAATCGCTTTCTCGAAAAGTTCGCTCATCTCGAAGGGAAACGAAAAGCCTATGCGGCTACCACTGCCGCTTTAGACGAGGCCGTCGGTCGAGTTGTCGACAAAGTGCGCGAGTTGGACCTGGAAGAGAACACTCTCTTCTACTACACCAACGACAACGGCGGCCCTATCGAAGACATCGCGGCCAACAACACTCCGTTGAGCGGCGCCAAGTTCTCGCTATGGGAGGGAGGTATACGTGTCCCGTCCTTCGTGAGTTGGAAGGGCCGCCTCGCCGCGGGCAAAACGATTGATGCTCCTGTCATCAGCCTCGACATTTTTCCGACACTGGTCGCGGCCGCGGGCCTGCAAGCGCCCGAGGGAAAGAACCTGGAGGGTGTTAGCTTGCTTTCCGTGCTTGAAGGCGGAACATCGGAAGCGATCCAAAGCCGGCCCCTGTTTTGGCGCAACAACCAATTCTGGGCTATTCGTGAGCAGCAATGGAAACTGACACTCCCGGAGCGAGGCGAGAATGTCCAGCTTTTTGATCTATCAACCGACGTTGCGGAAGATCGCGATCTGAGCGCGGAACATCCCGAGATCGTCGAACGGCTGAAAGCGACCTGGGACCGTTGGAACAAACAGAACTTGCCAATCGCGCAGCGGAACGTGGCACGCGAGCGGCAACCGCAATGATCGCATGCGAGTCGTTCATCTCGTTTAAGTCTTTTCGAGAATCACGACACCGTAATCGGGAATATTTAAGACATCGCCGCCATGCAATCGGGCATCGCGGCCGCCGTTGGTGTGTTCGCCTTCGTTTTCAGCACGAATTGCGAAGGCGGGCCACGTCGAGTTCCAGAGTTCGCGATAGGTGCCTGGAGGCACGTTCATCGCGCCCAGATACTTTTGGCCCGACCAACCGCCGAAATTGAGGACGATGAAGAAGTCGCCGCCTTGGCCACGTGAGAACGCAAGGACTTGATCGTCGACGAAACGGACGTCGAGGGGCGACGGACCTTTGATACTGGGGTTGCCTCGCAAGCGTCCGAGTTCGCGCCACCACAAGCGGATGCGGCGCCGATCGTCGTTGGCAAGATAACCGGTCAGATCGAGCGACGTATCTTTGCCGAATTGGAACTGTTTGTCTTCGGCGGACTCGGCGCCCATGAAGAAGAGCGGCATCCCTCGCGAAAGGAGGGTGGCCGCTGCGGCTACTTTCGACATTCGCCAACCTTGACCGAAACCAGCCACGTGAGCAACACGATCGGGAACGTTGCCTACCTCGTCGTGGCTCTCAGGGTAGTTGACGATCTTGTACCAATCGTCGCTGGCGGTTTGCGTTAGCTTGAAAGCATTAGCCAATCGCGACATGCCGAATTGACGACGGCAAGCGTCGACAAGGCGGTCGTGAAAGTCGTCTCCCCACTGGGAATCCATGGGGCCGCCGAAGTTCGTCATGCTCCATTCGTTGGGAAGATGTTCTGCGATCAGAAGGCAGTTCTGGCCCACTTGAGTTTGAACGGCGCTGCGCAGCCCGTGGAGAAATTGCCACCCGCCGCCGGAGCCGAGTTGCCGCACCGAGCCGCTCCATGAGTCCCACGCGGCCGAGTGGACGATGGTCGCCGTGTGATCGAGCCGAAAGGCATCGATGCGAAACTCGTTGGCCAGATAGACCAGGTTCTGAGCGAAGAAGTGCAAGCACTGCGGATGGTCGAAGTTAACCAGCGCTCCCCACTGCGTATCGCCATCGAAGAAGCTGTCGCGCGATACTTCCCACAGGATGTTATCGCCGCCGGCGTGATTGAACACGACATCGAGAATCACCGCGAGTCCGTGCTCGTGGCAGGTGTGCACCAAATGCTTGAGATCGTCCGGCCCATCGTCGCCGCAATAGTCGTCTTCGATCGCGTAAAAGTAGGCCGGGTCGTAACCCCAGGAGTTCTTGCTGCTTACTTCGTTCACGGGCAAGAGTTGAATGGCCGTGACACCTAGCTCGCGAAAGTAACCCGAGTTCTCCGAAATCTCCTTGGCGACACGTCGCAAAGGCCGCTCGTCTTGAAAGCGATTCGTGAAGCGGTTGGGGTGAAGTTGGTAGATGATGTAGTAATCCGCCGTCGGCCGATTCCACGGCTGGTTTCGCCAATTGAAACGGCCGTGGTTGACCAAGCGAGAAAAGCCACGGGTGTTGGAGGTTTCCACCCAACCGGCCGCTGGGTCTTGAAAGCGATCGACCTCGTTGACCAGGAATTGGTATTTCACGCCGTGATAGTCGGTTCGCCCGTCGGCGAGCCCGGCCAGAAGATCCGCGGCTTTGACGCTGGCCCACCAGTAGGTGCCATCGCGCGTCGATCGCATTTGAACAGGATTGCTGAGCCACGCGGTCCACTCGCCAATCAGCTTCACGTCGGCGGAATGCGGCATGTGCACGACGAAACGGAGTTCGCCCCGTTCCTCGTAAGCGCCAGGCCGGCGAATCAGAAACGGCGGGTCGGCGACCAGATCGACCGGCGGCTTGGTGGGAAGTAAAGGCGGCCGTTCCAGGACGACAAAGCGTTGAAGCGGTGCCGATCCTTCCTCGA
The DNA here is from genome assembly GCA_964636985.1 of uncultured Pirellulaceae bacterium. Classification (GTDB taxonomy): domain Bacteria; phylum Planctomycetota; class Planctomycetia; order Pirellulales; family Pirellulaceae; genus CAZWSX01. Next base: position 121,501 of record CAZWSX010000005.1, read on the forward strand.
CTCGGATCGCGTGGCGAAAATGCTCGCTTCTTCCGTTGCCATCCCGAAACTGAATCGACGTGGTAACCTTCGGGTAGACCTGCAGCGTCACATTGCCTGCGTTTGAGACCTTGACCCCTTGCCGCAAGTTGGCGCGAGCACGGTTGATGCGAACGTCAACGGTTAGCGGACTCACGAGCGAGGTCAACGCTGTGCTGGCTATCGACAAATCGAGTTGACGGTCGGCAACGGGCTTCGCATCGAAGAGCGTATCGTCTCCTTCGAGCGTCCAGAATTCCGTATCGCTCTTGATTGTGACGTCGACTCGCTTGGCTTCCTCGTGCTCCCATTCGGGTTGGAAACCCGGATTGCGAAAAAGAAACCCGTAGGGGAGTTGAGTGAAGACGTTGGTGCTGAACGTGGTCCAGAAATCGCCATCCGATGTTCCCGCAACATCGGTGATGAAGTCACCATTTTTCGCCCAAAGATGCATCAGAGCCGGGGTGCCGAATTCCTGTCGATAGTGAACCGTGAGCGTTCGCGTCTCCGGGATTGCTGGCGTGTGGGCAGGCGTGCCGCTGTGGGTCCACAACTCGGTGCCGTCGTCGGCAACCCACCAACGGTTAGCCTGATCGTCCTCGAATATTTTGAACTCGCCATTCTCCTGACGAATGAATTTGAAGTTGAAGAACGCCTTTTCATGTCCTTGCAGCGTGACGTCGAAGAACGGCCCGAGCGCGTCGGTGCCCGATTGAGAGATGCGCCGCGCGGAGTCTTTTACAGGGTCCCACAGATACATTTCGCCGGGGCGGAAGCGACTTAGCGAAATGAGATGGACGCGCACTTGCGTCTCGGCCCGCTGCCGAGGGTCGGTGAACACCACGCGATGCGTTTCGCTGGCACACCACGCCTCGGGCGGAAACCCGTTGGCGGGGAGCGGTGGAAGCTCGCGTTGGAAGGCGTTGCTTTCGAAGTCCGAAGGCGATCCCTGATCGTCGAACGAGAACAGCATGAACCGGACTGGGTTGCTGATCGCGGGGTTGAGTAAAAACTCAAACTCCACCCAGCCCGAGCCGTCAGGTGGACGCACCGGATGTAAATAGAGACGAACGTTGGTCCCTTTGCGCCACACGTGCAGGCCCGGGCGAGTACGATTCGTGTAAGCAAAGATGCGATGCATGGGTACGACTCGCTGGTCATGAACGAAGGCTTGCTTCGATGGTCACGATTGTAGTTCACAGCGCGTAAGATATCGTGTTCGTTCGACGAACCGGCCGCCGCGGCTGTGATGGCTGAGTCGAGCGCGGTTATTGCGTTTTGCGTTGGTCCCACTTGCCTTGGTTGAACTGGGCTGAACCTCCCTTTGGAATCGTGAGCGTATTCCACTTCTCTCCGGCGTGGATGCGTGCGATTTGGACGATTTGCCCGATGTGGTAGCAGGTGTGGCCTAGCGATCGCTCCAACGCGAGCGGTACGGAATGCGGTTCGCCACGAATGGTGACGGTCCTGGTGCAGTCTTCCGCTTTGAGCGACTTGAGCGTCGTCATCAAGCACGACCAGCCCCGCTCCCAGCAATCGAGCAGTTCCGCGCGTGTGGCGAACGTGTCGACGAATTCCTCGTCCCGATTGCGATTCGGCTTCTCGCCATCGCTGGTAAGAAAGTCGGTCCAGCGCGAAGTCAGGTTGCCGGCGACGTGCTTCATGATGACGGCGATGGAGTTGGTGTTCTCGTCGAGCGGAAGGTGAAGCTTGGCGTCGGGCAGTTGCTCGATCGCGCGGTCAGCCAGCCGCTTGTTGGCGTCGAAGGCGTTGACGATCGCGGCCATGAAAACGGTGGCGATATCCATGCTGTATTTCTCCGGTCCGCAGTTTCGATTTTCTCAACCCATAAAGTAGCCTTAAGAGGGCGCAGACCGCCCTTTTTTCTCGAGCGTGCCGACCATTTGTTAAATTTCGTCCATCCTCCAGTTCGGCGCATCTTCAAAGCGATTGCCTGCCTAAATTACTTGCCTTGGCCTATTTTGCATTGGGAGAAGCGCTTTGTCCGACAAGCCCGAGCTCAAATCTGAGGTGGCGATCGACTCGAACGAGGTTCCATGCGGCAACGCGGAGGGCTTCGTCAAATACTTCAATCGAGACTTCCTAGCGGGATTTCTCGTCTTCTTGACAGCGATTCCGCTATGCCTTGGGATTTCGCTGGCCAGTGGCACTCCCGCCACCGCCGGAGTCCTGACGGCAATTGTCGGCGCGATTGTTACGGCGTTTATTAGCAATTCGGAGTTGACGATCAAGGGCCCGGCCGCGGGGATGATCGTTATCGTCTTGGGAGCGGTCACCGACTTCAAGGCGATTTTCGGCGACGATCCCGTCGCGGCGCAACGCGCCTACCAAATGATGCTTGCCGTCGGAGTCGTTGGGGGACTCATCCAGATCGGATTTGGTGTCTTTCGGCTCGGCTTTCTCAGCGAGTTCTTTCCCAGTTCGACGGTCCACGGCATGTTGGCGGCGATTGGCGTCATCATCATGGCCAAGCAGATTCACATCGCCCTTGGCGTGATGAACGTCAGTGGTGAACCGCTCCACCTGCTGGCGGCGATCCCCTCGTCGATTGTGAACATGAATCCGGAGATCGCGCTAATCGGAATGCTCAGCCTGTTCATCCTGTTTTGGTGGCCGTTGATCAAAATCAAATGGCTCAAGATGATTCCGGGGCAACTCGTCGTGATTCTAGTCTCCATTCCGCTGGGCATGTGGTTCGATCTCACCCACGAGCACTCCTACTCGCTGATGGGACACGATTTCCCACTGAGCGAGCGATTTCTCGTGGACGTGCCGGCCAATTTGCTGAAGGCGATCACCTATCCCGATTTCAATGCGTTGCTGCATCCCGCTGCGTGGAAGTGGATTGTGTTGTTCGCGCTAGTGGGAAGCCTCGAGAGTTTGCTCAGCGCCAAAGCGATCGACTTGATCGACCCCTGGAAGCGGAAGACCAATTTCAACAGCGACATCCTGGGCGTGGGCGTCGCGAACACCATCGTGGCGGCGATCGGCGGGTTGCCCATGATTTCCGAAATCGTTCGCAGCAAAGCGAACATCGACAATGGGGCGCGAACCCGATTCGCCAATTTCTGGCACGGCATCTGTTTATTGGCCTTCATCTCCTTGCTTCCCGGCCTGATCCACCGGATACCGCTGGCTGCACTTGCAGCGATCCTTGTGTACACGGGCTTTCGCCTGGCCCATCCCCGCGAATTCCTGCACGTTTACCACATCGGCAAGGAACAATTGCTGATTTTCGTCTGCACGCTGTTGGGCGTGCTGGCGATCGACCTTCTGTGGGGCCTGGCAATCGGCGTCGCCGTCAAGTTCGCGCTGCACATCATCAACGGCGTTCCCCTGACGTCGCTCTTTAAGCCGTTCCTCGACGTCGAAGAGCTTGGCGAAAAGACCTACCTGATTCACGCGAAGGGATCGGCGATCTTCAGCAACTGGATCCCGTTTAAGCGGCAGATCGAAGAGATTGGTTTGGTTCAAATGAACAATCTGGTGATCGACCTGTCCGACACCAAGCTGGTCGACAGCAGCGTCATGGAAAAACTGCACGAAATGCAGCGCGATTTTGAGCAGCAAGGACTCACGCTAACGATCACAGGCCTCGACACGCACAGCGCCGGCTCGCACCACAAATACGCGACGCGAAAGCTGCAGCCGCTGCGCCGGCTCACCATTGTGGCCGAGGAAAATCTCAGAGAGAGCTTGCTAAGCGATTTTGTTCGGTTGGGAGCCAGCGGCTACACGATCCTGCCGTGCATGGGAGCGGGACGCCGAATTCTCTCCAACGGCGGCGCAGCGATCGCGGAACTGGTCCGCATCGAAGTCGTGGTTACCAACGAAGTCTGCGACAAGCTGCTCGACCACCTGCGCCGTGAAGCCGGCCGCAACGTTCACTTTACGGCATGCGTCGAAACGGTGGATGTCATTCGACCTGAGAAGTTCCAACCCCTTACTTGACGGCCTCGATCCGCGTGTCGCGCAGCCCCACGTCGCCGACTTGAAAGCAGCAACTCGTGCCGTGAAAAGTGATCTCGGCCTTGGTAAAGCCTGCTTCCTTGAACGCATCAAGCAAAGCCTCGTGGGCGGGCACGAAGCTCACGGGCGCGGCGGGGCCCGGCAACTTGATCGGCGCATCGCCGAGATCGCTCTCGCTCGTCAGATTGCGGATTTGTACCTTCCCGCCCGGCTTGAGGATGCGGAACAACTCCGCGATCCGCCGCTGGAAATCTTCCCTGGCTGAGCTGAGTTCGAACCTGGCGTAGTCGATCGCAACATTTCCCCGGCTCTCGCCGAGATCGTCGCGCGGCAGGCATAGAGAAAATCAGGGAAAAACCCTAGACTTATGCATCAGCTGACAATGTAACACTCTACAGAGCGTTAGATGGTCGACCAATCCATTCGAGCGGGCAGCGGGCGAGACCGATGAAGAAGGAACAAGAATTCGAGGCCTGCGCCGACCGTCTGAAGGCACTCGCGGATGCGGATCGGCTGCGCATTATTACGCAGCTTTTTGCGGGGTCTAGGACGGTAACCGAGTTGGCCGAGTCGCTAGGCGAAACGGTTGTCAACGTCTCGCACCATTTAGCGGTCTTACGCCGGGCCAAGGTCCTGCTAGCTACCAAACGCGGGCGATTTGTGGAGTACTCCATTCACCCGGAGGTTGGCGTTTCTTTGCCGACCGCGGGCGAGTGCTCGATCGACCTGGGATGTTGCTGCTTGCGATTGGAAAATGACGGCGAGTCCTCTGCTCACTGATGGACGAATTCCACGGCCGTGAGCCCTTGCCCGTGATATCTGCGGCTTTGGGAACACTCTTTGCGTTGCAGTGAGTTGGCTGATTATCAGCCAAGCGCTCGAAGTAGCAAGAAGCTCCCGATTCTGGCCGATTTCGAGGTGTCAACGATGAACACCGTTAAATATGATGGACGAATTCCGTTATATAACACGGACTCCCGTCACATTTCATGGACAATGCTCCGGTTCCACATGGATGCCTTTCGCGAAGTGCTGCTCGAAATCTGGCGGGAAGTATGCCGTCACCTGGAAATTCGCGAGTCCGGGGCGACGCTCGCGCGGATTCTCTCGAACGACTTTCCACTCACGCGGCTTGTTGTTCGCCGATTCAACACCGAACACAAGTCGCTCGATACGGTCGCCGTGGGCCGGCCCAAAGGTGGCGATTCCGAAGCTTCTCCCACTGGGCCGCTGGGAACGGCCTGGAACCGGGTACAAGCATGGGCCAAGTCGGGCGAGGTGATTCACTCGGTCGACGAGCCGCGCTCCGGCATCGCAGGCAGCGTGATTCCCGCCGAACTGCACGGCGACGTTTTGGCCGGGCCACTGGGAGTGGACGAGCGCCCCAGCGGCGTGCTCCTGATTCAGGCGTTGCCGGGCGAGCAGTTCGATCACCGACATCGCAAGATGGTTGAATTGCTACTCGAACCGATTTCGGTGGCTCTGGAGAACGATCATCGCCTTCACGAGTTGGCGACGCTTCGCGAAGCGGCAGAGGCGGATCGCCAATCGCTTTTGACGCGATTGGGACGCCAGGACATCAATGAAGCAGTCGTCGGCGCCGAGACCGGCCTGCGGCACGTGATGGAACGCGCTACTCTCGTGGCGCGTAACGACGTACCGGTGCTGATTCTGGGCGAAACGGGAACCGGCAAGGAAGTTGTTTCGCGAGCAATTCATACGCGTTCGAAACGAGCTGATGGGCCGTTTATTCGCGTCAATTGCGGTGCCATTCCATCGGAATTGATCGATAGCCAACTCTTCGGCCACGAAAAGGGAAGCTTCACGGGCGCCTCGTCGCAACATCAAGGATGGTTTGAACGAGCCAATGGCGGGACGCTGTTTCTCGACGAGATCGGCGAACTGCCGTTGCCAGCTCAGGTGCGACTATTGCGCGTTTTGCAAGATCACCAGGTCGAACGCATTGGCGGCCGCGATCCGATTCACGTCGACGTGCGAATCATTGCGGCGACTCATCGCGATCTGGCCACGATGGTGAAGGCCAAGACGTTCCGCGAGGACCTGTGGTATCGGATCAACGTGTTTCCCATTCTGCTGCCGCGGTTGCGCGAGCGGGTGGAAGATATTCCGGCGCTGGTTATTCACTTTGCTCAGCGCGCCGCGCATCGCTTGGGGCTGTCGCCGGTCGAGCCGACCTCGGCCGATTTGCGGCAGCTGATGAACTACTCTTGGCCGGGGAATATTCGCGAGCTGGGTGCCGTTATTGATCGGGCGGCGATTCTAGGTCACGGCAAGACGTTGGAAGTCGCAACGGCGCTCGGGTTGAGTCAGCCTCTGCCGGCGGTTCCTGCAGTTCCCAACAACGAGCCTGTTTTTTATGAAGTGATCCCCGAATCGACGCATCCCCTTGTGCAGGAGCGTCGTGTCGAACCGCCTAGCGGTGAACTGACGACGCTCGACGAGGCACAGAAGCAGCACATCGAGCGGGCGCTATCCGTGACCCGCGGCCAGATTGAAGGGGACAATGGCGCGGCGGTAATTCTGGGCATCAACCCGCATACGCTCCGCGCTCGAATGCGGAAGCTCGAGATCGACTGGGGCCGGTTTCGCGGCCGCTAGTCGACGGAAGATCAAGCTGCGCCGATCTTTACGCGGCGCCGTTCACAGGCAAAATCGACTCCGGCTGGGTGACATCGCCGGAAGGATTGTGGCCCAAAGGCAGCCGACAGATTATCATACTGGACTGCGCGAACGGCCCAAACTGCCGTTTGGGCTTGTGAAATTTGGCGCTGCGACGGACTGGGCAATCCCACCTTGGCCTGGATGTTTGTCGCTTGGACGCAAGTCGCCTTTCCTTCCCCGAAATAGTTAATTCACGATGCAGCGGTTTTGCTCTCGATTTGTCGGCCAAGGTACTTTCGCTTCGACGGTTGCGGCGTGCATAGCAATCAGTCTTCTCAGCCGGGCGTTGGTGGCCGAGCCTGTCGATTTCGCCGCCAAGGTTCAGCCCGTCATCGAAGCCTACTGCGTCGGTTGCCACAACGAAAAACGGCACGACGGTGAACTGCGACTCGATGTCGCCGCTTTGGCCTTCGAAGGGGGTGGCTCAGGAAAAGCCATCGTGGCAGGCAACCCCGAGGAAAGCGTCCTCTTCCAGCGGATCACGGCGGATAAGAATTCAGATGAGCTGATGCCGCCTGCGCGCAACGGCGGGCCATTGAAAGAAGAGGCGATCGCCGACCTTCGCCAGTGGATCAAGGAAGGCGCCAAGTGGCCGGAAGGCCTCACGCTTAAGCAGCGCGAGCGTCCTAGTTCTTCCGACGACACGAGCGACACGCTCGACGTGGTGAAGCAGATTCATGCCTTGATCGTCAAAAAGGCGGCTGAAGAGAAAGCCAAACCGGAGGACTACTCGTCGAAGGTCCCGCTCACCGGCGCAAACTATCACATGGTCGCCGTTAAGGGGGGCGAGTTCCTGATGGGAAGTCCTCTCACGGAACCCAAACGAGGCCAGGATGAAGGACCGCAGGTGAACGTTCAAGTCGATTCATTTTGGATCGGCAAGTTCGAAGTGAGTTGGGACGAGTACGAGCCTTATATGATCACCCGCGCTGACCGGCGGAAGAATGGCTCACGTACCGATTATGATCCGCAGGTCCACACGCTAGTTGACGCCGTCAGCCAACCCACCAAACCGTACACCGAGATGAGTTTCGGCATGGGGCAAAAGGGATACCCTGCGATCAGCATGACGTTCCATGCCGCGAACAAGTATTGCCAGTGGCTGAGCGCTCAAACGGGGCACTTCTATCGCCTGCCCACCGAAGCCGAGTGGGAGTACGCCTGCCGTGCGGGGACGACGACGGCTTACTCGTTCGGCGACGACCCGGCCAAAATCGCGGAATACGCGTGGTACTACAAAAACGCAAACGAAAAGTATCAGAAGATCGGCCTGAAGAAGCCCAATCCGTGGGGCCTGCACGATATGCATGGGAACGTGATGGAGTGGACCATCGACCAATACGTGCCCGATTATTTCGCAATTATCAAAGACCATCCGAACAATCCGACCATCAAGGCCGATAAACCTTATCCGCACAGCGTGCGGGGTGGCGGATGGGACGACGATCCAGACAAGCTCCGTTCCGCAGCTCGTCGCGGGTCGGACCCCTTATGGAAGCAACAAGACCCCCAGCTGCCGAAAAGCATCTGGTATCATACCGACGCCCGCTGGCTGGGGTTCCGTATCGTTCGTCCGGAGAAAATCCCTTCGCCGGAAGAGATGTACTTTTACTGGAACTGTGGCGAAACCAAAAAATAGCCTGCCGACCTTCACTCCCTCCAAGGTACGTTCAACATGAATCCATCCACAGACAATCAACCTAATCGCCGCGACTTCCTAAAGAGCGCGGGTGCGGCCGGCGCAGTCGCCGCCGTAAGCAGCATGGTCGTCCCGTACGTCCACGGCGTTCAAAACGACGACACCATTCAAGTCGCCCTCGTTGGCTGCGGTGGACGCGGCACCGGTGCCGCCGCCGACGCTCTGAACGTGTCGGGCTCGAAGATGAAGCTCGTGGCGATGGCCGACGTCTTCGAAAACAAATCGTACGACAGCTTCAAGGCGCTCAAAAGCAACTTCGCGAACTCGCCTGAAAAGGTCGCCGTCACGCCCGAGACTCGCTTCAACGGGTTCGAAGCCTACAAGCAAGCGATGGACGCGCTGAAGCCCGGCGACATCTGCATCCTCGCAACGCCGCTCGCTTTCCGCTGGGTGCACTATCAATACGCGATCGATCGCGGGCTGAACGTTTTCATGGAAAAGCCGGTCATCGCCGACGGCCCGAGCGCCAAGCGGATGCTCGAACTGGCCAAGAAGGCGGATGCGAAGGGCCTCAAGTCGGCCGTCGGATTGATGGTCCGTCACTGCCGTGGCCGTCAAGAATTGCACAAGCGGATTCAAGATGGTGAGATCGGCGACATCATCGCCATGCGTGCGTACCGCATGCACGGCCCTGTGGCCACGTGCTTCTCGACGAAGAAGCCGGCCGGCAAGCAGGAAGTGATGTACCAAATCGAACGCTTCCACAGCTTCATCTGGGCCAGCGGTGGCTTGTTCAGCGACTTCTACATTCACCAGATCGACGAAACGTCGTGGATGAAGAACGCTTTCCCCGTGAAGGCGCAAGCTCTGGGTGGTCGCCACTTCCGCAAGAACGAAGCGGGCGAAGACTACATCGACCAGAACTTTGATGCCTATGCTGTCGAGTACACGTACGCCGACGGCTCGAAGCTCTTCTTCGACGGTCGCACCATGACCGGCTGCATGAACAACATGTCGAGTGTTGTGCACGGCAGCAAGGGATCGGCGATCGTGAGCGACTCGGGTCACACGCCAGGCAAGGTCCGAACCTTCAAGGGTCAGAACCAGGATCGCAACGAGATTGTTTGGGCCTATCCCCAACCCGAGAAAAATCCCTACCAACTGGAATGGGACGATCTCGTCGACGCGATCAAGAACAACAAGCCCTACAACGAAGTCCCGCGGGGCGTCGATGCCAGCATCGCCACCAGCATGGGACGCATGGCGGCTCACACGGGTCGGGAAATCACGTTCGAAGAAATGATGAACTGCCCGCACGAGTTCGCGCCGAACGTGGACAAGCTGACCAACGACGGTCCGGCCCCAATCATGCCCGATGCGAATGGCCATTACGCCGTTCCGCAGCCAGGCGTGACCACCGAGACGGAGTGGAAGGTCTAGTAGCACCTAGCCGTTTCGAGTTTTGGTGATTTCAACGAGCGATGGGCCGCTGGTCCATCGCTCGAAATCGTTAGCGACAGGCGGTTGACGTTTCATGTCAGACGCGGACACAACCAAAATTCTCGAAGCGCTCAAGAACGGCGATAAGTCGGCCTCGGAAAAGCTATTGCCCCTGGTGTACGACGAACTGCGCCGGCTCGCGGCGCAGAAGATGACACGAGAGTCGCCGCAGCACACGCTACAGCCGACTGCACTGGTTCACGAAGCCTATTTGCGACTAGTCGGCGACGGCGCCGGCCAGTGGGACAGTCGCGGCCATTTCTACGCTGCCGCTGCCGAAGCGATGCGGCGCATTCTGATTGAGGCCGCCCGCCGCAAGGAAACGCTGAAGCGCGGCAAAAATCTTCCGCGCGTCGAACTCACGGACGAGCCTCCGCAGGAAGAGTTCACCTCGCCGGAAACACTTCTCGCGCTGGACGAGGCGCTCAAGCGGTTGCAGCAGGACGATCCCGACTGCTATCAGCTGGTGATGCTGCGTTACTTCGGCGGGCTCACAGTTGATGAAGCGGCAGCCGCGATGGGGGTGTCGCCTCGCACGGCGAAACGCCAGTGGGCTTTTGCGCGAGCGTGGTTGCAACGCGAAATCGATAGCGAATGACAGCAAGACTTCGGGGACAAGAAGTCACTTTGACAGCTTGTTTTTGATCTCGCCAATATCGTTGGCTTGATTCGGGCGAATGCTTCCTGCTGCCGAAGAATCCGGTGTAACCGGCACAATCGCGCCTTGCAGATCGCCCGCCGACTGCTCCTTTGGAGATTGCTGCTCTGGGCTCCGCGTGGACTCAGTGGAACATTGTCCGCATCTGTTGTCATTTCAAAACCTCAGCCACTTGCTGGGATTTTTCGTGCCGCTTCGCGGGCTTACGACTTGCTCCAAGTGCCCCTTCAATGACGGTCTTTAGTCGCTTCTTGTAGTAGGGTTTCAATTAGCGGTTGATGGCAGTAGGGCATAAGGGCGGGATCAACTATGTCGAGCACCACGAGGGGTATGAAGTCCGTCGCCGAAGCAGGGCTTGGAACGGCGCGAACGTTTCTGATTCTGGTTGGACTAGGCGGGGCGGCCTGGTTCGGGCATGCGTTTTACTGGGACGAAGGTTATGCGTCCGCGGGCAGCTCGCAGAGTGAGTGCGACCATGACGAACGTGGGACAGCGTCTGCTCTCGCCGCGGAAATAGGTAGCGAACCGAAACTTCACGACTTGCTTTCGGTGAGTGCCGATGTCGGCTACGACGAAACCGTCCACGCTCAAATTGCATCGCGCGTCGCCGGGACCGTGTGGCAAGTCCGACATCGCCTTGGTGAAACGGTCAAACGCGGAGAGGTACTGGCGATTGTCGACTCCGCGGAGGTGGGCGATGCCAAACTGGACCTGCTGCAAGCGAGCGTCGCCTTTCAGCTTAAGTCGGAAAGGCGCGATCGTCTCAAGCACCTTACCGACATTCTCGCAGGCAAAGAACTGATAGAGGCGGAGGCTGCCTACCGGCTGGCAAAGTCGGCCAGGTTCAGCGCCTACCAAAGACTTGTCAACCTCGGCTTCTCGCTGAGCCTGATGGAAATCGATGGACTTTCCGAGCAGCAACTCGCTAACAGATTGCAGTGCCTCGGTATGCCCGAAGGCGATGGTTTTGAAGGAGCATCGTACAACTTGATCCCCCTTATCGCTCCGTTCAACGGCACAATCACGCGCTGCGATCTGGTTCAAGGCGAATCGGTCGAGACCCGCAGCGAAGTTTACGAACTGGCCGACATGGGGAGCATGTCCGTCTATCTCCATATCCACCAGGACGACGTGGCCAGGTTGAAGCACGGGATGCGGGTCGAGTTTCAGTCGGGCGACGGGCGAGACGTCGTCGCTGGGCCAATTTGCTGGATTGATTCGAACCTTGATCCGGCGACATGCACGATCACGGCCCGCGTCGATGTGTCGAATCCACTGGCTCAAGCCGATCAATCCCAACGACTCCTGCGAGCCGGGATGAACGGAACGGCGTGGGTTTCACTTCACTAAGGACCCCAGCTAGCGACCGATCGCTGACAGCGAGCCGCTCCACACCGGGGCGGCTCTTTTCGTTTCTGCCCGCCAGCTCAATCACCCCGTCGTTCTCATCCCCGCAGCCACTCCTTGCACGGTGAGTCGCAGTAAGTCGCGGAGTTGCTCACGGTCGGCGTCGGTTGCTTCTGCTGGGAGCGTGCGGCGACGGCGGAGTAGATCGACCTGGATCAGGTTGAGCGGATCAATGTAGGGATTGCGGGCTTCGATCGAGTTGGCGAACCAAGGATTCGTGGCCAGTAGTTCGTTACCGCCGACGATATCGAGCAGCGCTTGCCGAGTGCGATCGCGTTCGGAAGCGATCAGGCTCCAGCATCGTTGGCGAATGTCGGCATCCTCCTCCAGGTCCGCGTAGTGATGGGCGATGTACATGTCGGCCTTGGCCAGCGCCAGTACGGCGTTGTCGATGGTCGCTTGCATGAACGGCCACGAGCGGTACATCTCGCAGATGGTGTTCCAATTGGAACGGTCGCGATACTTCACTTCTGCGAGGGCCGTCCCTAGGCCATACCAGGCCGGGATCAGGCAGCGGTTTTGGGTCCAAGAGAAGACCCACGGAATCGCCCGTAGATCGCCAAGTGAGCGCTCGCCGCGGCGACGCGCGGGGCGAGAGCCGATCGGCAGGTTTTCGATTTCGTCGATCGGCGTGGCCGATCCGAAAAACTGGATGAAGCCGGGTTGATCGACCAGCGTGCGATAAACCTGGTGCGAACGTTCCGAGAGTTCCTCGATCATGTCCCGCCACGCCGGCTTCACCTCCACACCGGGCAAAGCCGAAGCGGTGAGCACTGCCCAGGCGACTTGCTCCAGATGCCGGAACGCCACTTGAGTGTCGTCGTACCGCTCGGCCAGGACTTCGCCTTGCTCGGTGAGTCGCAGGCTCCCGTCGAGAGCTTCAGGCGGCAGCGACAGAATGCCCCGTGCGGCGGGACCACCGCCTCGCCCGAGCGACCCACCCCGGCCGTGGAAGAACGTGAGCGTCACGCCGTGCTTATCGGCCACGGCCTGCAATTGACTCTGAGCGCGATACAAACCCCAGCAGGCCGCGAGGTATCCGCCGTCTTTGGTACTGTCGGAGTAACCGACCATAATGATCTGCCGGTTCCCCTGCCGTGACACGTGCTCACGGTAAAGAGGATGGCTGAGAATCGCATCGAGTGTTTGCGAAGCAGACTTCAGATCGTCAATCTTTTCAAAGAGAGGCGCGATCCGTAATTCCTCCGAGCAAGGCTCGCTCGCGGTCGCCTGAGCCCAACGCCACAACCAGAGGACGTTGAGCACGTCGCTGGGGCATTGCGTCAAACTGATCACGTGGCCGCCGATGCACTCGGGCCCAAACGAGCGGATCGCCTGGTGCAGCAGCCGGAACAACTCCAACGTATCGAGCGTGAGAGGAGCAAAGTTTTCGGTGGGTATCGGCCCCTTGAAGGGGAGCGATTGCGACAGGATTTCGCAGCGCCGCTCCTCCGGCAGGTTGCCATAGCCTTCCGCGATGCCGAGGGCCGACATGATCTCGGTCATGATCTCGCGAAGTCGCCGCGCATCTTGCCGGATATCGAGCCGCGTTAAATGCAGGCCGAAGACGTTCGCCAAGTCGAGCCAGCTTTGCACCTCGGTATCGGAGATCAGCTTGGTATGGTGCAACGCCAGGCTGGTTTGCAACACCTGTAAATCGGCGACGAGCTCCGCGCCAGTGCCATAGCCGCCGGAGGGAATCTCCGCCCCGGCGTCAGCTGGCATCGATTTTTGCAGCCGCCACTGGATCATCCGCACCCAGCGGCGATAGACCTCGAGCGGCGCCACTCTCTCGAGCACCGTTCTTAACTCTGGCCAGCGCGTGGAACAATCGACGAGTTGTTGATGGAGCGCCTCCTCCGCGGGAATCTCGTGGGTGGAGAGACTGAGGAAATCGTACATCCGCTTGCAGATTGTCAAATGCTGGGCGATCGCCGATTCGCGCAGCCACAGCAAAGTTTGACGCGTTACGGCCGCCGTGACGTGCGGGTTGCCATCGCGGTCGCCGCCCATCCACGATCCGAAACGCAAAAACAGCGGAATCTGAAACTTGTCGTCGGGATAATACGTTTCCAAAGCGCGCCGCAGGGAGTCGTAGACCTGCGGCACAACCTCCATCAACCGTGGCGTAATCGAGAGTCCCCGCTCCACTTCTTCGAGCACGGTCGGCTTGGCGGGGCGAAGGAAATCGGTCTGCCAGAGGACGGTCAGGTCGGAGCGAATCTGCGTCTCCAAACGCTCGCGCTCGCGGGGGAGCAAATCCTGGCGATCGAGTTCTTGCAAGCTATGCCGCATCCGCCGCAGCTTGGCGCGGATGGATCGCCGCTTGGCTTCGCTAGGATGTGCCGTGAACACCAACTCGATCCTCACGGCGTCGAGCGCCGTTTGCACTTGGGCCGCGGTAAAGCCGGCATCGCGGAGCTTGGCAATGCCCGCGGCGATGGTTTCGCTGATTGGATTCGGCGTGGCTTCCTGGACGCGGGCCCGCAACACGCGGATGCGGTGGCGGTCCTCGGCGAGATTGGCAAGATCGAAGAAGACGCTGAACGCCCGCGCTACCACGCGGGACTCTGCGAGCGTGAGCTTGGCGATGCGCTTGGCCAGTTCGCCTTCGGCCTCGTGGTCACCGCTGCGACGGCGCCGCGCAAGTTGGCGAATCGATTCCACGAGCGTGAGAGCGTCGTTCCCCACCGATTTGGTGATTACGTCGCCCAGCATATCCCCCAACATCCGCACGTCACGCCGCAAGAGATCGTTACTTACCGTCGCCATGAATTAGTCCGACAATGAAAAAGTGGAAACCGCCGCTATGGGGCAAACGCCGTTCCCAATGGATGGGCAATCTAACGCCGTACCGCAATATCAAGCGCCATAAGCAGTTGCCGTGAGAAATCCAGGATACCTCGCAGTGGCGCAACGTGTCGGCTGCCTAAGAAACAGGCAGGCTTTTTGCGTCGCTCATCGAGCCCCGTCCGTTACTTCGCGCGCGAGGTCGCACCCCAACAGCACGTGGCGCAATGGGTCAGTAGCCGGCCCATCGGACGGTATTGGGGCGCCATTCCGATGTTGAAGCCGGTGCTATGTTTTGTCGAGCCTCTTAAGCACTCTGGCGAAGTGATTTGGCGTCGCCCCTAACGGAACACCTTTTCGACATTCGTCGCCGCAACGGCATGCTAGCGGTCTGGTGTTGGCGAATTCTAAAAGCGGCGCCAAGTTACTCGCAGCTAATACGAAGACCATCACCCCCCAAAAGCATCGGGAACTCGAACACTTGAGAAAAAGAGAAGAGAAACAATGCGAGTTCAGCAATTTACCCTAGCGTTATTGGTGCGCTCGCTATAATGCGGCGAGCGGTCTCCTCGGGCAGGTCATCTCCGGGGAGTTTGAACAGCGATGTCCACTTACCATCCCACGGACGTCCACGCGGACCAAGGCAAGCTGACGCGTGCTTCCGACCCTGTTGAATTCACGGCGGATCATTCCAGCTTTAGTGTTTCTCCGCCCATCGATCTGAGCGAACCAGAGGCGCATATCCCTGACGGTTCGGGCCGCTACCAGATCATCGACGAGATTGCGCACGGCGGTATGGGCGTAATCTATCGCGCGACGGATACTGCGCTCGGGCGCGAGGTCGCCGTCAAAACGCTGTCCGAGCGGTATGCGATCGGCTCGGGCGGTGCGCGGCGATTTACCGACGAGGCGCGGATCACGGCGCAACTGCAACACCCAGGAATTCCGCCCGTGCACGACTTGGGCATCTTGGAGAATGGCCGTCCCTTCCTGGCGATGAAGCTGATCAAGGGACAAACGCTATCCGATTTGCTGGAGCGTCGTCCCGATCCTTCTTTTGATCGTGGCCGCTTCGTGGCCATCTTCGAGCAGACTTGCCAAGCCGTCGCTTATGCGCATGCCCACCATGTGGTTCATCGCGATCTCAAGCCGTCGAATGTTATGGTGGGAAGCTTTGGCGAAGTGCAAGTCATGGATTGGGGCCTGGCTAAGGTGCTAACGGGCGAGGTATTTCCCGTTACGGAGGCACCGCCTGACGAGAGATTGGACGCAACGATCATCCGCGGCTCCGAAAGTGGCGGCGGTGACGTTTCCCTCACGCAAATGGGAAGCATTCTCGGGACGCTCCCTTTTATGCCGCCCGAGCAGGCGGCTGGTGAGATTAATAAGATCGGAACGGCCAGCGATGTGTTTAGCTTGGGAGGAATCCTGGCCGTAATTTTGACGGGTGAACCACCCTATACGGGCGCCGAAGTTGAAGGCCTTCGTGTAAGTGCCATCCGTGGCGATCTGACCGACTGTCTGGCGAGGATAAAAACTTGCGGCGCGGCACCAGAACTCGTGGCGCTGTGCCAGCGATGCCTGGCGTTCGCCCCAGAGGATCGGCCTCACGATGCTGGCGCCGTTACCAAAGAAGTAGCCCGTCTCCGCGCGGCCAGCGAAGAACGCGCCAGAGAGGCCGAAAAGGAGCGTGCCGATACAGTCGTAAAAACTGCCGAGCAAAAGGCAAAACGTCGCCGGCAGCGAGCGGCCGCCGTGACCGTCGCGATGATCCTCCTGCTCATCGGAGGTAGTGGGTGGTTGCTGGACCGTCAGTCGGCCCGATTCGAAAAACAGCGCGCCGTCGAGGCCGAACGAAATCTGCGCGAGGCAGCCGCCGCACTATCCCAAGCCGAAGAAGCTCTGGTTTTTGGCGACTTGGAAGCAACGGACTTAGCCCTCGCGCTCACCCAAGAGCGGTTGGATGAGAATAGCCCGCCTGGAATTACGAAGCGGCTCGCGGCCGCAAAAAAGGATCGAGATTTTGTGCGCGGCCTGCGCGAAATCGAAGATATCGGATATTTTCCAGGCGCCGTCAGTTCGCCTTTGCCCGCCGAAATGGCGAAGCGATATGAGGACTTGTTTGCCAACTACGGACTCAATGTCGGAACTGCTGAGCCTGCTAACTTGGCCCGTTCCGTGCGAAGCTCTCGCGTCTCCGCGGCGCTGCATTCAGGCCTGGGAGAATGGTTTTGCACTGAACCGAAGTCAGCGCACTTGTGCGAGTTGCTGGATTACCTGGACCCAGAAACGGATCGCGTGGCGATCCGCAGCGCCATTCAGGCAAAAGACGAACCGCGCCTCCGCTCGCTGGTTGGCGCGCTGGATGCGTCCGACGTGCCGGCCTGGTTCGCGGCGTCGATTGGCTTTCACCCGCTTGTGCCGCAAGAAGATGGTGTCCGACTTATGTCGGCCACGTGGCGAACTCATCCTTCCGATTACATGTTGGCCTATCGGTGCTGCCGACGCTTGTGGGGAACGCAGCGGTTGGACGAGATGCTGGCTTGGGCCAAGGTCGCAGTCGCCCTCCAACCAAAAAGGGCATCGGCTCACTCGGCGCTCGTCATGGCATGGCAGGCGAAGCGCAATTGGGACGAGGCGGAAGCAAGCGCCCGCCTCGCCATTGAGCTCGGGCGAAAATACCCCAATTTCCCTGGCGATATCGTTCTAGGAAATGTTTTGATGGACAAAGGCGATTTAGACGGAGCCGAGGAGATCTACCTTGCCGCCCTAAAAACGAATCCGAAACCGGGCACGTACCACAAGCTGGGGATGATCTCTCAAAAGCGAAACGATATCCTCGGCGCCGAGGATTGGTTTCGGAGGGCCCTGGAGTCTGCCCCGGAATCGCATCCCACCCGTGACTACTACCGAACTATCTATAACGATTCAAGGCACGTCCGCGAGTGGCAGGAGCAGGTGGCCAGTGGCCAAATCGAGCCACCCAATCCAACGGCGGCGATCGGCGTTAGTCGGTTGGCCCGGCACCCGTCCAAGCGACAATTCGCCCGAGCGGTGGAACTGTACTTGTGGGCGTTCGAACGAGATCCCGCGCTGGTCAACAATATCGACGAGGGGCTTCGTCGCGACGCGGCCCTCTGCGCGGTGATGGCCGCAACGGGCAAGGACAAAACCATGCCACGCGTCGAACCACCGGAACGGCAGCGACTACTTCGCTTGGCGATGGCCTGGCTAAGAGCCGATCTCGCCCAGATGGGGGCCCAAGCCGACGACGCTGAAACCATGGAAAAGAGAGGCAAGTGGTTGTCGAGTTGGAAAGAGTTGGCGGACCTGGCTCCCGTGCGATGCGCAGACTCTCTGGCAGAAATGGACTCGGCCGATCGAGAGGCTTGGGAAGCATTTTGGCGGGATGTTGACGTGCTGCTTGCGACAAAGCCGAACCCCAATCGCAGAGCGGCGCGGTGGGCCGTGACGGCCGGCGGAGTCGTGCGAGTCAATGGCGAGGGACGCGACATCGGCAGCATTGCCGATCTGCCGAAGGCATCGTATCGGTTGACCAGCGTGAACCTGGCAAACCGATCCATCAACGACGCCTCGCTGGCGAACCTCGACGGCGTTGAAAAACTGACTCAGCTCAATTTGCAAGGCACGGGCGTCACTGATGCTGGATTGATGCATCTCAAAAAACTTTCGTCCGTAAATACGCTCATTCTGACGAATACAGCCATATCGGGCGAAGGGCTGGTTCACCTATCGCAAGTTGAAGGGCGAGTCGAACTGTGGCTGAAAGGCACGCCGTTCAATGACGCGGGGATGAGGCAGCTTAGAGCCATCAAAGGACTTTGGTGGCTCACTTTGGCCAATACCAAAATCACCGATGCCGGGCTGACCGAGTTGGCAGAATGTAAACAGCTGCGCGAGCTCGGGCTCGACGCAACCGGCGTGACAGACGCGGGGCTGCTTCACGTCGGAAAGCTGAACAACATTCGCATGCTTTGGCTGCACGACACTTCCATCACCGACGAAGGTCTGGTGCATTTGAAGGGCCTCTCCGGCCTCTCGCGGATCGCGATGCAAAGAACACGCGTCACCGAAAAAGGTTTGCGCGACTTCCAAGCATCCGTCCCTGGTTGCGCCATCGAATGGGATGGCGGCATCATCGACGCGAAGCATTAACTCCGCGTGTCATCAGCCGCACACGTTCCCAACGCCCTCAACTGGGGCGAGCGAAGGGATTTCGATCGGCCCAGAAAATTGCACGCAATTGACCGTGCGATTACACGAACCAAAAGAACACGATCGCAACGATCGTTGGCCCCAAAGCTCCTAGAAAGAGGCCGCCTGGACTAATTCCTTCGGCGTTAAACACTTTTGCCGATTGCAGAATCCCGGCTCCCGCGGGATTGGGCGCGTTGGCGATGACCGTCAGCCCGCCGCCAGTAACGGCGCCTGCCACCAGTGCGTACTTCAATTGGTCGCTGATTCCTTCGACGAGGGAACCAAGATACGTGAGGGCGGCGTTATCGGTGATGGCCGTGAGAGCGGTCGCTCCGAAGTACAACATCGAGCCGCCCAGGTTGGTGATCAACGGCTTGAGCCAATAGGCTTGCGGCGAGCCCAGGGTTACCAGCCCCGCCAGGAAGAACCCCACCAATAATCCTTCTCGTAACTTCAGTTCATCCTGATACTCGCTTGTGACGACCACGAGCCCAAGGAACAGCATCATGACACCAAAGAACACCTCGGGATGATGCGCGAAAAAGACCACTGCGGCTAGAAACACAAGATGAAGCGCCGTCAACCACATCGGAACGGGACGTTTATCAGGTTCCTCTGACGTGACCGCTTGTATTTGGCGTCGGAAGATCAAGGCCACGCAGATAGTCGATACCAGGGCGCTCAGCGCCGAGCGCCAGCCAAAATGCTGCAGCATGAAGAGGCTACTCCAATCCCACTTTGTCGCCACCATCAGCACAGGAGGGGCTGCGAAGTTGGTGAGCGTTCCGCCAATCGAAACATTGACGAACAACAACCCCAGCGTCGCGTAGGCCAGTGGTTTGGAAATTCCCTGATCGAAGAAGCGCCGCTTGAGCAGAATCGCCAGCAACGTCATTGCGGCCGGTTCCGTAATAAACGAGCCCAACAGCGGGCCAATCGAAAGGGCCACGACATAAAACGACAGGTTCCCGTTGAACGGCAAGCAACGCGCAATCGAGGTGAGCGCCTGTTCGGCAAGGACCACGACAGGGCGGGTGGCGGCCACCACCATCACGACAAAAACGAATTTCGCTTCCGTGAAGTTCAGCCCTTCGACGTAATGCACTGCTTTCTCAACAGACCCCTCAACAACGCCAATCCCCACAAAGAGCAATGCCGCCCATAAACCAAAGACGACTTCCGTTTCGGCCAAAAAGTGCAGCACGTTCTCGGCAATCGAGCCCTCGGGAAATCGGTGCGCCCACCGGGCAAACTGTTTGACGCAAAACGTGTGGAGCACGGCCAGAACAAAAAGTACGGTCGCAAGAATCTCGGTGGTTGTCACAGTCATCCTTAGCTCTCATTCGTTTCAAAACGTATCAAGCATAGCTACGTAGCGAATGAGAGCAATCAATCTTTGGCGCCAGCGTGAAGAGCAGAGACGCGTCCTAGTTCATCATCAACGGAGCAAGCCCTTCGCGCGGGTCTGACAACCAGGCCCAACGCGTTGTCACAGAAACGGCCGGCCAAATGAACCAGCGCGGCGCCGTTACATTTTTGTTGACTCAGACAGAAAAGAATCGCTCGACGTCAGAGGGCGCCGTCGCCTGATTCGCCGGTTCGAATCCGGATCACGTTCGCCAGGTCGGAGACGAAGATCTTTCCGTCGCCAATCTGCCCTGTCGAAGCAGTCTTGAGGATCGTGTCGACGACGCTCTGCATGGCGCTATCGGCGCAAACGATTTCGATCTTCACCTTGGGAACGAAATCGACCTTGTACTCGGTTCCGCGGTACATTTCGGTGTGGCCCTTTTGACGGCCGAACCCACGTACCTCGGTGATCGTCATGCCTTGAATCCCCTTTTCGGTGAGGACATTCTTGATGTCCTCCAACTTGAAGTGGCGAACAATTGCTTCGATCTTCTTCACTCTCTTACTCCTGCTAGACAAGCTTGTTAGAACGTCAACAAAGCCCAAAGCCTGGCAAGAACGTGGGTGTCCCGCCAGGCTCTGGTGATCCTTCTGGCTCATGGTGTGAGGCCAGAATTCTGTTTTTCGTCGCGTACCACTCCAGGTAACCGGCCGCGAAATGACCCCAAGGCTCTCAGGTGCGCGCAACATCGCTTAGATCAGGGCGCACTCCATTATTCTCAGCAATGCATGCGCCCAAGTAAAAAATTCGTATAGGTCAATATCTAGAAAGCAAATAATGCCCAGGAAACGACGCAGAACTTGTCTTGATTAAAGGATCTTTAGACGGCTTCAGCTTGGTAAAGTGCTGAAAGTGCTATCACTCGCTGCTTAAGATGCGCGCACTTATCATTTCCATCTTGAATATATCCTGCAGGGCGCAAGAGTAAAAAAGACATCAAAACGGCGGCATTTTTAGCTCCCAAGGTCGCCAACTCAACCCAAGTGCCATCAGTGGCATGATGCTTGCTTTCCCGTTTGGACTTTGTTTCTACCCGCGCCAACTGAGCGTCGTCCTGCGCTCAGCCTTCGCGTGTAAAGGTCCTAACCGAAGGCAGAATCTGTGAGAATACCGTTGAGAGACTTTGTACGCCTATCGTTGTTTACCCTACTTTTGGTTGGAGTTGCTGCTAAGGCCACTTGGTCTCAAGATACAGCGACCGAAGAAAAGGCGGCCGCAGCGCCAGAAGTCGCTACAGCGACGACTGATGCCCCCGCACCACCTGTCTTGCCCCCCTACTTTTCAGGTGCGAATCCAAAAGATGAGACCGGGAAAGAGAAGGAAGTATGGCCAGACCCAACCGGAGGTGCCGCGGGTGTATGGTCAACGCCTGCTGGCGACGGCAAAGGGGATGACCCCTCCAAGCTGACGCTCCCCGACGTGTATGACCGCGTCAATCACAACCTGTACTCGATCAATATGGTGTGGGTGCTGATCGCGGGCGCCTTGGTGATGTTCATGCAGTTCGGGTTCGCGGCCGTCGAAACGGGCCTCGCCCGTGCCAAGAACTCGGCCCACACGGCGGCCATGAACTTCATGATCTATCCGTTGGGATGCTTGGCGTTCTACGTTTACGGCTTCGGCCTTGGATGGGGAAACTGGTTCAACGCGCCTGTTGCTCCCGGTTGGTATTCCTCACTTGGCCCCGGCACGTCCGTGCTAAATGGCGGGTTTACGGTTTTGGATGGCTGGTGCTTGTTTGGAACGAAAGGTTTTTGCCTGGCTGGTATGGACGATGTCAGCGTCATGGCGCTGTTCTTCTTCATGATGGTGTTCATGGATACCACGGCCACCATCCCGACTGGATCGATGTGCGAACGTTGGAGTTGGAAGAGCTTCTGCCTTTACGGCTTCTGGGTCGCGCTTCCTTACTGCCTGTACGCCAACTGGGTTTGGGGCGGTGGTTGGCTCGCTCAACTTGGGCCCAAGGCGGGTCTGGGTCACGGTGCCGTCGATTTCGCCGGCTCGGGGGTGGTGCATGCCATGGGCGGCATCATCGCACTGGTGGGAGCTTGGTGTATTGGCCCACGCAAGGGGAAGTACGTCAACGGAAAGTCGCAAGCTATTCCAGGCCACCACGTTCCAATGGTGGTTTTTGGCACGTTCGTGCTGGCGTTCGGTTGGTTCGGGTTCAATGCGGGATCGACGCTGTCGGGGACCGATCTTCGCATGGCAACCGTAGTTGTGAACACGATGCTCGCGAGCGTCGCTGCCGCGATCTCGTGCATGTTCACGCTCTGGGCCAAGGGACTTAAGTCCGATCCCACGATGCTTTGCAATGGCTTCCTCGCCGGCCTGGTTGCGATCACGGCGCCGTGTGCGTTTGTAGATTCGCACATTGCCCTGCTCATTGGAGCTATCGCGGGTGTGTTAGTCGTGTTCAGCGTCTTCTTTTGGGATTCGATCGGTATCGACGATGTCGTCGGTGCTGTGTCGGTCCACGGTGTATGCGGCACGTTCGGCGTGATCGCGTTGGGCTTGTTCGCTAATGGCAAGTATGGCGCCGGCTGGAACGGTGTGGTGCGAGATGAATTCGTGACCAAGTATGGTTCCGACGGCGTTCGGGGTTTGCTGTACGGCGACGCCACGCAATTGTGGGCGCAACTGGCCAGCGCAGCTACCGTTTTGGTGTTCGGCGCTGTGATGTCGCTGGTATGGTTCAAACTCAGCAACCTGATCGTGCCGTTGCGAGTCACCGAAGCCGAGGAAGAAGAAGGCTTGGACGGTCCCGAAATGGGAACCTACGGCTATCCCGACTTCGTGTTGCACGACAAATAAGATCGGCAGACCACAATCAGCCTGGTGCCGGTTCATTTGTATCCGGCACTGCCTGCCGGAAAGGACGCCCGGCCTGGATGTTGCCTTGTGCGGTGTCCAGGCCGGGTTTGTTTTTGATTAGACCGATGCGGCATGACGGGTCAGAAGCAGGTACTTGTCTTCATGATCCGCCACTTTGTGACGTTGCTTGACGGCGGCAAAGCATTCGTCCAACGTCATGGCGAAGACAAAGTCGTTGTTGTCGCTTGAATCTCCGATATCGAGAACGTCGACAATCTCGTCAACCGTCTCTGCCGATGACGATTCATCTGCCACGATCTCCAAACGCAGCTTCGGGCGATGGACGCGCATGGGAGTGCCACGATACATCGCTCCCTCCATCGATTCGCCGTGGATGCGACTGATTGACAGCGTGTTGGCGCCGCGCCTCCGCAGCACGTTCTCTAGTGCACTCAGCTTTTCAGGACGGATGATTGCAACGATCAATCTCATCGACTTAGTCTCTACGTAGCTCATGGCATCTGTTCTCCGATGGACTCGCGTGAGCCGACGCTGACGGCAACTTGCCAGTTCAACGACCGTACCCGCCGCGGAATCGCCCCTTTGAGCGATCTATCGAAGTGATTCTAGGGAGTGGTGCATCAAGATGATGTCAAACTCGAGGTGCTGAATATCAAGATCCCGCTTGGGTTTTTCAGGCGAACGCCTGCCCACTCGCCGCGAGAACTCTTCCCAGCCTCGGCGGCGCCGGCCGGTCCTTCCGAAAACCAAGCGGGTGACCAAGCTTCACAACCCAATCACCCACTTGAACGCGCGAGTCCGCGAGCAGTGGTACGAACGGATAAGGCCCCGGCTCCACCATCTGGAGGAGCGAAATGTCGAAGTCGGCATCCGCACGCAACAGCCTGGCTTGAGCCTCTTGTCCGTCGCTCAGAATTACGGTTGTCAGTTCGCCGGCCACATGCGTGTCGGAAGCATCTTGACTACGGACGCGCATGTGACTGACGTGCCACTGAGACAGAATCAGCCCATCCGCGCTGATGAAGACTCCGCAAGCACCGCGCGAGTGGGGATAGGTTCGCGGAAGAGCCGCCTTCGAAGGAGGCATCACACCGATGATGGCAGGTTGCATCTGGGAAACCACCTTGATGCACCGGGATTCCAACTCCCTCACTTGTTCAAGATCGTGCAGCGTCGCAATGAGGTCCAAGTCGGCAGGCGGGTCCGGCAGTGCAGGCAACGCGGCCGCGGGGATGACACTTTGCTGCCTGGCAGCGCGTGCCGTTAGAAGAAAGTAACTCCCCCACACAATCACGCCGAGCGCAACAACACCTGCTGCCGGAAGCCAAATCGAGCGGCGACATGTAACCAACCTACGGCAGGCACTCTTCGCATCGGGTTCATCGACCACCAGCCGGCTCCAGAATGTTGGCGCACGTCAAAAGTCCCACCGGATGAGACCTCGCGGCAGTTATAGACACATTGTCTTTATGGAACAAGCGGCGTTTAGCCGGCGCTGGTCACGGGGCAAAGAAATGGTTTCCCATAGCTGACATCCCCAAAGACATCGCACGAAAAAACCCCGGAAAACGCGTGGCTCCCGAGGTTTTAGCTTAGACTACCCATGAGGTAGGCCGAACAGCAAACCACGGTGCCGATTTACGAGGAATCGCGCCCTAGAATCCCCCAAACCCCCTCATCGCCCCGGACAAGCTGAGCGCCATTCGGGCCGGGACATGATCGCCTTTCGAGATTGCGCCTAGTCCTTCGACGCCTTGGCCGCCGTCGCGGCTACGATCCTCGCCCGTTTCGACGAGTGAAGCATTCGCAGGTCTTCCGATGTCGTAATGTACGTGTCAGGCCCAACCTTTTTCGCGAGCCCAAGATTCAAGACAACCTCGAAATCCGCCTTGATGGTCCGCATGTCTTTTTCCATATACTCTTTCGCTAACTCATTCGACGAGATTGCGACATCGATTAGCGTAAACGACTTTCCAATCGGCATCGCCAGGGCGAGGTTCCTTCGTCGCTTAAAGATCGATCGCTTGTGGTAGTTGTCGTACGACGCGAACACGCGATAGACGTAGGCTTCCCAGCACACCTTAAATGTGCTGGCTTGAATCAGGTTCCAAGAGTCCCAAAGGCCATCAATCAGTCCCGTTACCGCATAGGCGACGAATTCCGTGAGGTCTCGGCTTTTTCGCGCGCGATCAAAATGCGCCGTGTACTCCGAGCGCGTTTTGCTGTAATGGTTCGCCAAGATGTGGGCGGCAACGTCCGGCATGCCGGCGCGAAGCAAAACGTAGAACTCAATCATTCGCCCGGTCCGCCCATTGCCATCCGCAAATGGGTGAATCCACTCAAAAAAGACATGGGCGACTATTGCCTGAATAATGGCGTCGGCGAACGCTTGCTTTCCCGAATGGAACTGAAACTCACGCCGAAGCCAATCGCAGTACTCGCTCAGCAAATCGTCAACGTATTCACAAGGCGGGGCAAGGTAAGATCCAACATGGCGGGAATCCCTACGGGTCCTCCCAGGTACGCCGTCATAAAGTGGGCCAAGGTCCTTACCAATCTGCCGGTTAAAGTCGCAGATCATCGAAGGGGAGATCGGTTCGGAGTAGCCCTTGTTGACAACGTTGTTGTGCACTTCGTGCATCAAATTGAGCACGTTCATTACTTCCGTGCCTTGGTACTGGCGGCTCTCAGGAAGTTCTTTCCCTTCAAGCCTCAGTCGCAATTCTGCTTCTGTGAGCGTGTTCCCCTCAATCGCCGTCGTTGCTACGGCTCCACGTTCAAACGAAACGCGACGCATTTGGTGTTGAACGTCCGGGTCGATCGGTAAATCGCCGAGGCAACGGGAAAGCGACTCGCATTGACCTAACTTGCGAGAAACGTTGTCCAGCACGTTCCAGCAGCGCACAAAGCGGAGATGGGGGTAGTCTTGCCAAATACGATCTAGGGCATTCTTCTTCGCCATTGCGAACAGTCCTCGTGGTCTTTCGAGATAAGTCTAGTATTCAGTTCGCACCGGAGCGCAGGATTGTATGCACAATCTTGCACGCAAACAAGTCCGTCGGATGCGAAGAATCTAGCAGAAAGCCGCGAAAAGTTGCATTTACCCCGCCATAATCCATATATATGTTGCTCTCGACGGGGAGCGGCAAAACAGGTCAGTCGGGTACCGGAGAACGGTCCAACGATGGGCGCCATGGTGGGCTAGCGGGTGGTACTTCGGCCAACACTGAGGACCAAGAAAGAGTAATGGCCACCCCTTCGGATGGCCATTACTCTGCAAATACGGTTCTTTGTAACCTTAGCCTCTAGCGCGAAGATGGGCGTTACAGGACTCGAACTAGCTGCAAATTCGCTAGTACGTGGCACAAAGATGCTGAATTGTGGCACCACCAGCGGCCCTGCTTTGCCAACGATGTTCCTCAACATCGCCGCCCAGGACGCAGAGCTGTGCGAAGTCATCAACGCGTGGGCCTCGCTACCTCAGACAGTTCGCGATTTTCTGTTGGGCATTGTCCGTCGCTCCAGAAACGGGATTACCAATGAGATCGTCGTCGGTTGAAGTTGCGGCGCCAAATTTTTCCCTCCAATCGTGCCCCAAAGCCACACAAACTCTGCCTACGTCCCGCAAAAGAGCAAAGCCATTGATTCGGGACCGTACCTAGTTTCGATCGCTTTCAAAGAGAGGAACGTTACGGTTCGAATAAAAGAGTACGATGATAGTCTTCTCGAATCATCATTGACCTCTAAACGAAGCTGCCGCCGAAGATATCAGACTCCAGGAAAGTGAGCGCAACATCTACATTCATGTTGGTTATGAACTGACTTACGACTGCCCGCAACCGACGCCGATGTTGCTGATGCTCAACATCCACTACAGTCATGCCTACGAAATTGTGCGCCCGGACAATCTCGTCACAAATCCGGCGGTCATGATCACGCCCTACCGAGATGGCTTCGGCAATTGGTGCAGCCGGATCGAATCGCCCGTCGGCCGGATCAGAGTCAGTACCTCGGCCGTGGTGAAATCGACCGGAATTGTGGATCCGGTGTCGCTCGCAGCACGGCAGCACCCGGTGTGGGAATTGCCGTCGGAGACACTGATTTATCTTTTGGCGAGCCGCTACTGCGAGACCGACCTGCTAACGGAAGTTGCTTGGACGACTTTTGGGCATACGCCGCTGGGATGGGCTCGCGTTCAGGCGATCTGCGATTTTGTGCATAACCATATTCAGTTCGACTACATGCAGGCACGTGCAACGCGGACGGCCTTCGAGGCCTATCGCGAAAGAGTTGGTGTATGCCGGGACTACGCCCATCTCGCGATTGCGTTTTGCCGATGTCTCAATATCCCGGCCCGTTACTGCACTGGGTATCTAGGGGATATCGGCGTGCCACCGCAAAATGCGCCGATGGATTTTTGTGGGTGGATGGAAGTTTTTCTAGGCGGGCAGTGGCACGTTTTTGATCCACGCAACAATACCCCACGGGCAGGACGAGTCCTAATCGCGAGCGGACGAGACGCGGTCGATGTAGCGATCAGCACCACTTTCGGACCCAATACGCTGGCAGGGTTTAAAGTGATCTGCGAGGAGATTTCTAAGCCGAATTAGTCGGCAGGCAGGAGTACTTTGTCTGGCATGCCGACTGCCTCGGCCAAAACAATCTCGACTTGATGACTGCGACCATCGCTGACCATTCGCAAGCATTGCTCGGCGAGATCGATGCCATCGAGCGTCAATCGTTGGATCGCGTCCCCAGACCCACTGTTGTGGATCGTGATGTGGTAGACGCTTTCGTGAAAGCGGTAGTGGACCTTGAACGACGGCCATTTGCTTGGCAGTCGCGGCGTGAAATGGAGCGTGTCGACCTCGAGCCGAAGCCCCAAAAGCGATTCCGTAAGGAGACGATACATCCATCCAGAAGACCCGGTGTACCAAGTCCACCCTCCGCGACCGATGTGGGGTTCCACACCGTAAACGTCGGCGGCCATGACGTATGGTTCGACGCGATAGGTCGCAATCGATTGCGAAGTGGACCCGTGATTGATCGGATTGATGAGCTCGAACAACTCCCACGCCCGCTTCATATCCCCCAACGCGGCGAAGGCCATCGCGGTCCAAATGGCCGCATGCGTGTATTGACCGCCATTCTCGCGCACGCCCGGAACGTAACCTTTGATGTAGCCAGGGTTGAGTTGCGATTTGTCGAAGGGGGGATCGAGCAACTGGATCAACCTCGCCTTGCGACGAACCAAGTGTCGATCGACATTTTCCATCGCTAGAGCCGATCGCTCATTGGTTCCAGCACCGGAAAGAACCGACCAACTTTGAGAGATCGAGTCGATCCGACACTCCGGGTTCTCATGCGACCCCAACGGCGTACCATCGTCGAAATAGGCTCGCCGATACCACTCGCCGTCCCAGCCGTTTTGTTCAATGTGTCCGCGTAATCGCCCGGCCTCAATTGTGTAACGGTCGGCTGTGGCGTCGTCGCCTTGCTTCTGCGCAAGACGTGAGAACTGCATCAAGACGTCGTACAGGAAGAACGCCAGCCAGACACTTTCGCCTTGGCCATGTTGGCCAACACGGTTCATTCCGTCATTCCAATCGCCGCATCCCATGAGCGGCAAGCCATGAGCGCCAAAGGTAAGCCCGTGGTCAATGGCTCGAATGGCATGTTGGTACAGCGACGCGACATCGTCCGAAATCCGCGGTTGGTCGTAGTTTGCTTCTTCGTCTTGATGCAGCGGGCGGGAATCGAGAAAGGGGATCCGCTCTTCGAGCACGCCCGTGTCGCCAGTCGTCTGCACGTATCGACATATCGCCAATGGGAGCCACAGATAGTCGTCGGAAAAGTGGGTTCGCACACCGCGACTGCCAGGCGGATGCCACCAGTGCTGCACGTCGCCTTCTCGAAACTGATGCCCAGCGGCGCATAGCAGATGCTTACGGAATAGGCCGGGATCGGCGTGTATGAGCGCCATCGCATCTTGGAGTTGATCGCGGAAGCCGTACGCACCGCCCGATTGATAGAACCCAGTGCGAGCCCACATCCGGCAGGCCAACGTCTGATAGATCAACCAACCGTTAGCGAGGAAGTTGACCGTGGGGTCGGGCGTTTCGAAATGAACCGCGCCGAGCGTTTGGCTCCAATAATGCCAAACGCCTTCTAGCGCTCGCTGGGCCTTGCCCTCGCCGTGTGTGCTTTGCACAAGTTGCCTTGCTTCCACTTCACTGGATGCCGCACCGATGCTGAAGACAACCACTCGCTCTTGTCCGACGTCAAGCGGAACTTGAGTTTGCATTGCCGCGCAGGGATCGAGACCAGCACCCGTGCGATTGGAGAGTCGCACGCGTCGCATTGCGGCCGGTTGCGCGAGATTGCCGTTTCGCCCTAAGAACTCGGTGCGATCGCCGGTATACGTGCGCGTCGTCTCGCTACAGTCGACAAAGGCAACCTTTTGCGCGAAGTCGGGACTGTAAGGATTGCGGGCGAAGATCGCGCCAGTAACCGAGTCCAATTCCGTCGTTACGTGCATCGCCGTTTTGGTTCGCAGTTCGCCCAGCACCCATTCCCAGTAACCGGTAACCGAAAGCTGCCTTGGACGTCCGGAATGATTAGTGATTTTGAGCCGAGCGAATTTGACGGGTGAGTCGATGGCGACGTAGACGCATAGTTCGGTGACGATCCCATCATCGGAATAGTCGAAGATGCTGTACCCGAAGCCATGCCGCGCGATATAGGTATTGGAGCCCCGCGCCGGTGAAGGCGAAGGAGACCAAAATCTCCCCGTCTCCTCGTCGCGGATGTAGATCGCCTCTCCGCAAGTGTCGGATACCGGATCGTTGTGCCACGGTGTCAGTCTGAACTCGTGGCTATTATCGACCCACGTATAGGCATTGCCGCTTTCAGATACCACGGTGCCAATCTGCGCGTTAGCGATCACGTTCACCCACGGAGCGGGTGTGACTTTCTTGTCGCCAAGAATGGATACGTACTCACGGCCATCCCGGCTGAAGCCGCCCAGGCCGTTGAAATAGGCAAGATCGCGAGACGGAGGCTCGGCGGGAATGATTGTATCGTGACGGCGTTTTAAAGGTTTCAGCGAGGGAATGGTGACCTCGGAGCGACCGCGACGCTCCACTTGCTCGATCAGTGTTCCCCCGTCGTCGAGCAAAACAACCCTGGCTACGGTTTGCAGGAGCCAGCGATCCTCCTCGGACATCTGTTCGCCGCGGCGGACGAAGATTCCACCTGGCCGATCAACCAATGTCGCCTCCGGACTCGTGGCGACAATATCCATGATCGAATCTTGCAGCGACTGCCGATAGACCGAGTCGTCCTCGTTCCAGATAACCAAGTCGACGTGAAGTCCTTGCATCCGCCAATAGGCATGTGCTTTCACTGTTTGCCTGATCAAGTCGATCTTTTCCGAGTCGCGAATCCGGACCAACACGATCGGGAGATCGCCAGAGATCCCATACCCCCACAACCCCGATTGGCCGCGGCGATTGCGAACGAGCAGACTCGCCTTCGCACGTCGAAGAGCCGAAGCGAAGACGATCGAGCCGGCCAATCGCCCGTACGCTTGGGCATCGGTTTCCGAGGCGTTGAGCTGTTGCAACATGATCAAGCCACGCGTCCAGGCGAGCTCAAACACCCGGTCGGCAAGAGTTGGGTCACGATACTTCTCCCCCATCGCCACGACCGCGGCTCTTGTCTCGGCCATCCCCGATACGACGTCGACTTGAACCGATTCGTTGGGTTGGATCAAAAGCGAGCAACGAACGCTCACTACCGGATCGAGCGTCGAACCATCACTATTGGACAGCGATCCCGTTTTGTCGAACGCCATCGGGAACGTTAGATCGCGGCCGCGGCCCACAAACTTCGTGCGATCTGATTCAAACGAGACTTCACCAAGCACCTTGCCCGTCGTGGTCATCATGTGCAACAACCACGGTGGCTGTTCTTCCGCCGATCGAGCCCGCCGCGTGCAGAGGATTGCGTTACGTTGCTTGAGAATCTCCGTTTGCACAAACAAGTTACTGAAGGCGGGATGCGATTCGTCTTGCGGTTGGGTCGTGAGTACTACTTCCGCGTAACTAGTAATCTCGATCCGACGTGGTCGGTCGGACCAGTTGGTAAGCGTGATGCGTCTGAGTTCGAGATCGTCTTCCGACGATACGCTGACTTGCGTGTGCGTCTCGATCTGCTCGTCGCGGCGGCGGTAGGCGGCTCGCGATTGCGAGAAGGTGACCGCATAGGATTGCGGTGCTTTGGCCGTTGGATGCCAGGTCGTCGACCACAAGGCACCGTTATCCAAATCTCTCAGATAGCAAAACGCCCCCCAACAATCGCGGGTGGGGTCCTCGCGCCAGCGGGTAACGGATACATCGCCCCATCTACTGTAACCACCCCCTGCACTCGTCACCATCAAGTGGTACTTGCCGTTGGAGAGCAAGTGAACTTCGGGAACAGGCCCACTTGGATCTGAATAGACCCGCATGGTGCCTGCCTGTTCTGGCGTGACAGTCCGTTTTGCGTTGGCCTCTGCAGCGTGTGGAAAAACAGGTACCGTCGCCTTGGGAACGCGTTCGTGCAACAGCAAGTCGGCCGCTTTGAGCATTGGATCGGCAGCGAACCGTCGCTGCATCGGCTTATTGAGCAACACGTATGCGAGCGACAATAGGCTCATGCCAACGTGGTGGGCCATGAATTGTCGAACGGTAGAGCTCGTGGCGCCAGGCGGAACGCGTGAAGGCGTGTAGTCGATCGCTTCGTAAAAACCGAAGGCACCAACGTATCCGTCGCTCGCCAGCCGTTCCAGGTTGCGGCACGCCGCGGTGGGCGCCACCATCAAGGCCATCGCGGAAGCATAGGGCGCAATGACCAAATCCTCGGCCAAACCTCGCTTGAGTCCAAGACCGGGAACGCCAAAAGCGCGGTATTGGTAATTCGACTGCACATCGACCGAACTGAAGCCCGACTCGGAGATTCCCCACGGCACGGCTCGCTGCCGGCCGTAGATCATTTGGCGTCGAACAACGGCCTGATACGTTTGGTCGAGCAGCGTTCCTTCATACGTTGGCATCACCAACAAAGGCATCAGGTACTCGAACATCGATCCGCTCCAGCTCAACAGCGCTGGTGCCCCGCCAGTGCTGGTGAGCAAGCGGCCTAGTGCGAACCAGTGCTTTTGGCCAAGATCGCCTTGGGCGATCAGCAAGTAGCTCGCGAGACGAGCCTCCGACGCCAGCAGATCGTAGCACCCCGCGTCCAAACGATTTTCACTGACGTTGTAGCCGATTGCGAATAATTCTCGTGACGGGCGGTACAAGAACTCAAAGTCCATTTCACTGAATTCGTGGCACTGCAAAGCAAGTTGTTCGAGTGCGCGAATCCGTTCCGCGGCGTCGCTTGACGAGTCCATCACCGCGCTACGAAGTTGCCCCAGCCATTCCGTTGAAGGTACACTGTCCGTGGTGACCAGATCAGTCGCGATCGCATCGATGAGTGGGGAGAGTGTCTCGGGCAAGCGAGCGATTTCGCCCAGCGTCGGACTTGCGTCAAGTTGCGTAAGTCGGTCATTGAGCTGTGCGAACCGTTGAATCTGTTCAGGTGAACCTTGCACCCACATCCCCTTGGGAGGCGTCGGGAGCGTTGTCCAGGCGGCAAGGCGTCGCAAATCGTCCAAGTGATCGGTGGCTGCTCGTTCGACCGCTCTGGCCCACCAAACCATCTCAGGGTGTCGCGCCAATGCCACCTGCAACTCGCCGCCAAGCGCGATCAGCCGCGGCAAGACGGCCGCCGCTGGTGCGAGGGCGTACGACTGCCGCTCGAGCTCCTCGATTTGGCGGTCGATTCTTCGCAGGATGTCTCCACCGATATGGTGGTCGCCCGACCCGCGGCCGTTGACCTTGGCCTCGTCGGCGAGCACGGCCAGCGTGTCGCGCAAGCCTGCGTAGATGTCACGCGGCAGGATGGCCGTGTCGACGAATGACCGGAAGCCGCTCGCAAGAACCCTTAGTTGCGCGGCAAGATTGCCGCTATCGACAGTCGAAACATACCGTGGCCAGAGAGGTGCCAAGGTGTGGGTGTCGTACCAGTTGTAGAAATGCCCTCGATAACGTTCCATCTGTGCCAAGGTGGCAAACGTGTTGCGCGTTCGCTCAATCAACTGCGCCGCAGGAAGGTAGCCGAAGTCGTAAGCGGCCAAATCGGAAAGGAGGGCCATCCCGATGTTAGTTGGGCTCGTGCGGGGAGCGATCGTTTCAGCGCTGTTGAATTGCACATTGTCGGGTGGCAACCAGTTTTCCGCGGACGAAACGTACGTTTCGAAGTATCGCCAGGACTTGCGGGACATTTGCCGCAGAAACAGATGCTGGGCATCGGTGAGTCGATCAGCACGCTTAGTGATCGAGCGGCTCAGATACCACGCGATCGCGGGAGACAAGAACCACAACGCGAGCAGAGGGATCGCTGGAAGGAGGAGATTGGGGCGTATCACCAGTAAGTAGCCCGTGACTGCCAGCGCAATCGTTGGCGCAATCGCCATCGACCGGCAAAAACCGACCAGATCGCTCCGAGCCGTCCTATCGGCGTCGCTCGACGTCTTCCACTCAAGTAACTTTCGTTTCGTCCAATGCACGCGTATGAGCGTACGAACGATCGCATCGACGGACAAATAAGCCTCAAACGGAATCATCACGAGCGAAAACAGGCCCTGAGCCAAAGGCCCTCCCAGCCCTAGCAAAGTGGTTGACACGTGAGTCCATACCGGCAAGTCGATAGGCTTGGATACGAGAGCATTCGATGCCGACAACAGGGATGGTAAGAAAACGACGGCAAGGATCAAAGCCGTGGCCGCGTACACGGTCGCTTCGGAACCAATCAGCCAAGAGATGACCAGTAATGCCAGCATGGCAGGCGGAACGAGACTGCGACGGAGATTGTCGAAAATCTTCCACCACGAAAGCGCCGAGATCGGATTGCCAACATTAGCTCCAACCAGTCCGCGGACTCGAGGAAACAGCCATGCCGCAATCTGCCAATCGCCGCGCATCCAGCGATGTCGCCGACCCACGTCGGAAAGATAGCTGGAGGGGTAGTCTTCGTACAGAATCACATCGCTCAACAGGGCAGAGCGACAATAACAGCTTTCCAACAAGTCGTGGCTCAGAATGGCGTTTTCAGGGAAGTTGCCGCAACGTTGCTCGAATGAATCGACGTCGTAAATACCTTTGCCGATGAAGGAACCCTCGCCGAACATGTCCTGATAGACATCGGAGACGACGCGCGTGTAGGGATCGACGCCCGGATCGCCGCCAAACAAGCGAACGAACCAAGACCGTCTGGAACTCGGCAAGCTGACGCCGACACGCGGCTGCAAGATGGTGTATCCGGCAACCACTCGGCGAGCATTAGCATCCAGTACCGGCCGATTGAGCGGATGCGCCATCGCTTCAATCATTTCGCGAGCCGAATCGGGCGGCAACTGTGTGTCGGTGTCGAGCGTGATCACGTAGCGGGTCGTCGCCAGAATAGGGAGTCGACCGACGACGACGGCAAATCGGCCCGCTGCACCGCGCAATGTCGCGTTCAGATCTGCGAGTTTGCCCCGCTTTCGTTCGTAGCCCATCCACGTGTTTTCATGCTGGTTCCATCGGCGATCGCGATGCAGCAGGAAAAAAATGTCTTCTCGCTCGGCGCTGTACGTTTGGTTAAGCCGCTCGATTCCCTCGACGACAGCGCGAACCAACGCTTCGTCGTGCGGAGTTGTTTGTTCGCTGGCGTCCTCAAAGTCCGTCAGCAGCGCAAAGTGCAAGCCTCCTTCTCGGTTGGAGAGAAAACGAATCTCAATACCTTCGAGTAGGCGATCGATACTTGCGAGACTAGAGAGCATCGTCGGGATCACCACCAGCGTGCGGCAATCGGGCGGAATTTCTTTGCGAAAGTCCATCCGCGGCAAGGGCTGCGGGTGCATCAGAGTCGATGTCAGCCAGTTCGTTACGGCGAGTCCCAATTGGGCGGCGCATAATAATCCGGGTAACGCCATTAACAGCCAAAGCCAAGGATTGAGCGACTCCCAACTTCCCAGTAGGGCCACCGTTATCGTCACGGTGGTGATCGCAAAGGCGACCGACAAGTAGATGGACAGCGGATAGGCTCGGCGGACTTTTTCGATAACGACCCATGGTGTCAGCCGCATTTCCACCATGCGCTCGAGCGCTGGCCGACCACGATCGATCAAGAAGTAGCCAACGTGCGCCGTACGACTTGTTGTCCCGTCAATTGCCTCGGCTTGTGCTAATTGCACGGCACGGTGAGCAACGTCGTACTCCGATCGTTGCGAACGCTTGGCGATGGCTTCGACGGCATGGCGATAGCGATCACGCGTTGTGAAATCCATCGCCACGTAAATTCCGGCGGGGTCGCCGCACAGCGTCTTTTCGACGAGGCTTTGTTCGCTGACGAATTTAGGCCAATCGTGAACGCTCAGAAATCTCAGGCCGGCGATGCTATTGCCCACCGATGCCTGATCGGCCGCTTGTGCCTGCCCTTCGGCAGATACCAGAAGCTCCGTTGTTTGGCCCTGATCGCCTAGGCGGTGCTCCAGCCAACTATTCGCAAAGGCCGTGCTCGGATTCTGTCCCTGCAGATGGCGTGTCAGTTCCGCCACAAAGGCCCCCGACAAACTGGGCTTCGCGCGTGCCAGGTCGGCCAACACGAGCACCAGGTCGGTGGGGCTTTGCTCGACCACCTGAATCATTCGCTGAGCCCACTCGGCTGCTAAATCGCGATCGCGCCGGCTTTGCGCAATCCTGGCCGCGACACGACGAAGGTTCTCAACCAACGCTAATCGCAACATCAGAGGCAAGGCCCACAGCTCCCCCAGTTTCAAGGGAACCACCGTTTGATAGGCCGCCACGAACCCATCCAAGGTCGTCGCGTCAACGCGTCCGTCAGTGTGGGAAATAAGCTCCAGAGATATCGCGTAAGCTCTGGGATAGTTCGCCGACGGGCCATTTGAAAGTCGCGGCAACTCGCCGCTAAATGACCGTGGCAGAAGCCGGCGCGTAGCGCGAATCTGTTCTTCAATCAGATAGAAATTGTCGAGCAACCACTCGGCGGCGGGCGAAATGCGTCGGCTGAGTTCCGACGCTTTTGTGACGAGATCGTAGGCCTCGACGAGCACCCTTTCGTTGTCCGCCAGTCTCGGCAAGAGCCTATCGGTCGCCTTTCCCTCGGCGAGTTGATGCGTCCCCGCGATCGCGCGGGCATGCCGTTCGAGTTGATCGACGCTATACAACTCGCCTCGTAGTGGCAATTCATCTGGAGCCATCCGTGGCGGTTCGTCTTGGTCGGCTGGTTTTCGCCAAGAGGTGAGCCAACTAAGACGATCGCTCATTCATACTTTCGAGTGGTTCCAAGAGGACTTTTCAGGAGCCATAGCGATTGGCGCCCCGGTCATTTCCCGGTGTGCTTCTTGATGTAGGCGACGATTTGCGGGGTCGTCATTTTGTCGACGACTCCAATGTGCTTGACGCGTCCGTCGAGTTTCTTATTGGTGATTCGTTTCACGAACTCTCCTTTGGCCTCGCCCGGACCCATAATCACAATCGCATCCGCGTCGTGGAGGCAGGTAATCACTTCGTCGTAGTAATGCGCCAGACTTAGCGCCTGTTTCCGCTCTAGGCGGCCTTTGGGGACAATGTCTCTCGACGAGTAAGAGTGGTTTGCTTGTTCGCTACTCGACTCGTGCGAACTCCCCTCGCAGTCAATATGGCGAACTTCCTCCTTACCCTTGTCGAGTCGAACGACAACGGCTTGGCTATGGTCGATCCAAACGCCTGCTTGAATGGTCATGTACGGCATGCTTTCGTCGGGCGCCGCCCGATCAGAGATTGGGGCTGGGATAGCGAAAAGAGGCGAATAAAAAATCAGACTGGGTTTTGGTTGCAATTCAACAAACAACCACCAACATCAGTACCAACAAGACGACCAGCACGGCTCCAAACACCAAAGGTCTCCGTTAAGGGCGGTGGCTCAAAAACCAATGTCTAGACGACAGCGCAAGGCCAAGTCACTACGGGACGGAATACCTATTCCATCGTTCTCAGCTACAGCAGTTGCCTCGCCGGATCTCTTTTAGTGAAACGGCAATAAGGACATCTGCACCATCGCGCCGGTGCGGATTGCGCATCATGCAAGGTCACTGCCAGCGCGTCATCGCCAAGCACGACCGTAAGGACTTGGGGCCAAGCCCACGGCGATCTCGTTACAATCGACTTGCTGTGACCGCAAGCTCCTTCGCGGTAAGACCGTCCTCGTCGTTCGTACCGTGGTGTGCCTTTGGTTTTCCTTAGCAAATGGGGTTGGGAGGCAGTCCACCATTTTGGAATCAACGGTCGAGCGCGCAAAAAAACCGGAGAAACGGATCGATGCTTCGCCGATTCACGCGTTAACAAGCCTCCTCGATGGCGAGGAGGCCCTTTATGTCGTCACCCGATGGACACGCCTTCTCTGAAGTCGGCAGTGCCTTATTGCAACTATAGCTCACCACTCGGACGACACAATGAGCCTAAGTTGGCTCCTGACGCGCAGCCCCCCGAGTGTCGCAAAGTTCGAAAGAAGTCGTAACGATTTCTACTCGCCAAGATCGGCATTCCAATGGATCGCATTAGGAACGAGATCGATGCACTGCGATAGAACGCAATCGCTTCATCGCACTTGTCCGGCACAACAATAGGGGTACAATGCATGAGGCCTAGAGAGGCCATGAATCGCTTTTCGTCTTGAAGGCGATCGTCGGCTGACGATATAAAGGGCACCCTCACCATAGAGGTGGCTCGTTGATTTGTAGACCGATACGGTAGTGCGAAGGCATTACCCTGTCGGTTTTTTTATGCGCACTCAAGCTCTTCGTGCGCCTGAGTCGTGTCTGCTTGAAAACTCGTCAACTTCGCAAGTTTCATCTTGTCGGAGAGTTCAGTCGAAACGTGGGGCGAGGGAAGCCCCACTGCCACTGTTAACAAAGGATGCTCTTCCGTGATCGACAAAATGGAACATAGTGCGGACGACTTGGTTTCGACCTACGCCGCGGAATTAGAAGTCGATGTCGACCGATTGCGCATCCGGGAGGATCTGGTTCGCAACGAGGCTACGGAATTCCTGGCCTCAGTTTCTCGGCTGATTGATTCGAATGTCGACTTGGCCGAAGGTAGTCCCGCTCGAACTGAAATCTGCCGGTTGACGGACATATTTCGCGCATTACTTCTTCACCTTAACGATCAAGCGACGCGTGTGTCGCCCCGCGACGATGTAGCCAACATCAATTTGGAAGAATTAATTGAACACGTCTTCACAACACAACAGCGCGTGCATGGCGCAGCCGACGCGGTATTGCACCTGTCGCTTCAAACCGAATCGATTTTGTGGTTCCCTGACCGACTGCGTCACATCCTTCACAATCTTTTGGGTAACGCTCTTCGATTTCGTGATCCAACCAAAGGAGAAAATCGCGTGAGCGTTGCCGTCCAAGCGACTGATGGACGATTTGCATTGCGAGTCAGCGACAATGGGGTCGGCATTTCGACAGCCCTGGCCACCTCGCTCATTGATCTTCCCCACCGCGCGGCACAAGGACATCCGCTGAACTCGAGTTTTGGGCTCGCTGTCGTTCAGTTTTTGGTGCAGCAATGTTGTGGCGAAGTCGAATTGCAAAGCAACGATGATCAAGGCACCAGTATTCTGGTCTCTCTCCCACGATTTGCCCTCGGTGACTACGTTGAGTCCGCTCACGATTTAGCGTGATCGCGACGCCCATAAGAAGTGAGAACACCGGGGTTATTGGCGGAGCGTTGAGCCGGGCGGGAATGTGACGAACACACGACCCGACTTGCGGACCAAACCGGGCCGATGCGAGAGAGCGAGTTGAGGTATCGAAATTATTTGCACTTGCTGATTTTGGGGGAATGTTGCCTTTCACAAAAGGTGCCCTGCGCCATGGATCTAACAGTTGGCCAGATATACTATGTACCGACGCTCGGGCCGGAAAAAATAAAGGCTCGCTTCGTGAAGATGAACCAGGGAAAATACGAATTCGTGGAAGTCGATTCCGGTAAGCCGCTTTCGCTGGACCCCGACTACATCTACCAACTTGAGGAAATTGACGACACTTAGGTCTCGCCGCGTGCGTCGTCGCCACCTTGAGGCGACCTCATTTCACGCCGGGGGCTACTTTAAGGAGTCAATCGACATGGCTGGATTTTCGACCGGACCTTGGCAAAGTACTGGATCAAACATTTATGCGCCGATGGGTCAAGGGGACATCTCGGTTCATTACGACATCGCTCATGTGAATAACATTCACGACGATGAAGGCAAAGCCAATGCCCGACTGATCGTTGAAGCGCCCGAGATGTTCAACTTGCTGGCACTGGCCGTGGACAACGGGGGCCTGAGCGACGACCTCGAGCAGCGAATTCGCAGTGTGCTAGATAAAGTGACCAGAAAAGATTAGCCTGCCGACAAACTTCTCTTGAAGCCTCCGTTTTTGTGAATGGCGTTATCCGTCTTCCCCGAGCGAGATTGATGCGCATCGCCAGAGGCACTCAGCCTGTCCCCGTATAATGGCTTAGGGTGGGGACGTCTCAATTCATAGGCTTCTGATTGGAGACCGTGTTTGATTCTGCGCACACTTTTTTTCAAAGCGCTGAACAGTCCCCAAAAGTTTCCAATTAGTTTCTCACGGATGGCCGCGCTATGTCGAAAGTACTCGCCGATGATCTCGCCTCTTTATCCGTTCAGGATGTTTCCCGCCTGCACTGGCTGCCCGGCCACTCCTGGACCGCCACGTGGGACGACGGATCGACTGTCCGCCTTGGCTTGTCGAGCAATGGGCAATTGTTGAGTGTGAGTTACGTTTACGACTGCCGTGGGGTCAGTCTACGAATTCCCATCACCTCTTCCCGTTGCCGAACTGGCCCTCGCCGCAAGTGGTTTTTGTGCCCGTTGGAACTGCTTGGCGTGCCCTGTAAACGACGCGTGGGCATACTGTTCTTGAAATGGGGTGTGTTCGGTTGTCGACGATGCCATCGGCTGAAATACCACTCACAACCGGCGAAATGAGGCCGGTTTATGCAACAAGAGGACAACCAATCGAGCGACACCCGCCAGAGGGTGCCCTTCATGCCATAAAGACGGCGGGCAAGCTTCGCCATCACAAAAACCCTCTCTCCCCTCCTGAAGAATTACGACTCCGCAAGTCTACGTCGCGTGGACGATTTGCGCTTGGCACCATCATCGCGTGACGCGATATGAGACATCGGCCTTAGCTAAGACGGCAATTGCTTATGTAGGAACGAACCAATAGGCTGGCGCTAGCGCTCGTCGGTCAGACACATGCGCCGCGAATCGTGGCGATCGCCATATAGCCGGAAATGAGGTAACGCATGCGGCTCGCCGATTTCATCGCGGAGAATATCGAACCGATTCTTTTGGAGTGGGACGCGTTCGCTCGCAGCACGGCTCCCGGAGAAAGAATGGACGCGTTGGCTTTGCGCGACCATGCCGACGGAATTCTCCTCGCCACTGTGGCAGATATGCGATCTGCCCAAAGTTCCGCCGAGCGTCGGGCTCGATCTCAGGGACATCGCCGCGACGGGGTCGATGCGCCCCTGAACGGCGCATCGGAGCAGCACGCCATTGGCCGATTGGGTTCGGGTTTTGATTTGATGGAACTCGTTTCAGAGTATCGCGCGTTGCGCGCGAGTGTGCTGCGACTATGGCACGAGAGTGGACCTCCAACCCACGATGCCGACGTTGACGATGTGACCCGTTTCAACGAGTCCCTCGATCAATCGCTTTCCAAGGCGGTCAGCAGCTACACCAGGCGCGTCGACCAATCCCGCGACCTCTTTCTCGCGATCCTCAGCCACGACCTTCGCAATCCCCTGAACTCCATCGCGATGTCGGCCTCGCTGCTTCCGCACTTGCTACAGTCCGACCAAGTGAGCGAGATGGCTTCGCAGATCACTACCGACGCCGGAGTAATGGGAAGGATGATCAGGGACCTACTCGACTACACGCGGACAAGGTTGGGCGCGGGAATGCCGGTGTCCCCAGCGCCCCTGGATTTGAGTGTCCTAGGCCAAGAATTGTACGACGAATTTCGCACGGCTCACCCAAAACGGAAGATTCACTTCCACTCAGAGGGCGATTTACGTGGAAACTGGGACGCAGATCGTCTCCGGCAGGCGATTTCTAATTTGTTGGGCAACGCCATCCAACACAGCCCCGAAACCGCGTCAGTCAAGTTGAAGCTAAGTGGGGACACGCATCAGGTCGTTTTAGTGGTGCACAACGGCGGCCCACCGATTCCGCCTGGGGAACTGGCAAAAATCTTTAATCCGCTTGTGCGGGGTTCCAGTGCCGAACATCCCAAGGCGAACCGCCCGGGAAGCATTGGACTCGGGCTTTACATCGCGCGAGCAATCGCCGAATCGCACGGTGGCTCGATCGACGTGACGTCTTCTGAAGAAGAAGGCACGGCCTTCACGATGCGTCTTCCGCGTGAGTATGTCGTCCACTCGGGAAAACCTATTTTGGACGAAGCGGACGTTCAATCGATGTGATTGAGACCATCGCGAGGCTGCACCTAAGATGCGAGATCTTCAGAACTCGGCGCGCAACGCAAAACTTCGATAGCAGAGCAATACTCCTAGCGACACAGCGATTGCCAAAAGCAACGCCCGAAAATCAATGACCCCTGGGCTTGGACCGAGTAGAAGGCCAATTCCGCCGCCAATAATCGCTCCTCCAACGCCAAGCGGAATTGCGATCGCCAGGCCACCCGCCCTAGGGCCGGGCATGACCCACCTTGCCATACTGCCTGCCACAACGCCGAACGCTATCCACAAAAGTACTCCCATAATCGTTTCTCCTAATCATCAGAGGGATTTCATTCAAAAATCTGATCGCAATAAATCGGTTTTACGGCTCGGCAATAAAACGAACCGTTGTCGAAACGCCGACGCTGTTGAACTAAGTCCCGCTATCGCTGCTATACCCACGAAAAAGGCCGACGCGGTCGAATCCCCAAATGGGCATTCCACCACGTCGGCCTACTTGGTGCTGAGCCAACCGACCTTCGCCGGGGTGCTCCTCGTTGGGTCGTCCGAAGTTGTCGATCGCAAGCCTCTATTACGAGGCGCCGCGTTTCGATGTCGTAACCTGTATCTCTCACAAGCATTTTTGTCGCCGAGGTGACGGCGCAAAGGCATTTGCTGCTGGCTATCGATTCACGCCCGCATTGATTCGGGAGTGGTCGTCGATTGGAGGTGCCAGAAGTGCCGCGTTGGGTACATCAATTCCAAGTGCTGTTGCGAGCGCCATTTGATGGTCTTGCTCTTGAACCAGGATGCCTCGAATATGTTCGGCGATCGCGTACTCGCCGAGAGCTTCGCACTGTCTCACGCGTTGACGGTAGTGATAAATGGTCTCTGTTTCCGCGGTTAAATCGAATCGGATCATGTCGTCGGCGACCGTTGAGGTATTCACGGGATTGGGCTTTGTCGTGGGCATACCGCCGAGATAGTCAATCTGTTCCGCCAACAACAGGGCGTGCGCTAGCTCTTCTACGGCGTGTTTTTCCAATTCCGCCGCGATGGTCATGTACTGCGGCCCTTTGATCACCTTGGAATACACAACGTACGAAATGATCGCTTGATACTCCCGGGCCAAGTCTTCGTTGAGAAGCTGAACAAGCCCGGTTCGATCGACGCGAGGCGAGCCCACCGCCTCCAATAAGTGGTTTTCCATGTCATTATTCATCTTTCAGAACCCCTTTCTTAGGAAAACGCAACGAAACGGAATGCGAATCAACTTCTCCGCGGGTCTTCGGCCTCAGACGCGCTTGCACTGCGTTTTTCACAGGTCCGAGCGTTCTTCTCCACCTGCATTCGATGCACTCGATCACATTCCAACATGAGCAGCGTTTCAAGGACCATCATTTTCACAGGTTTGATGAGCAAGAGGTCGACGCCCGCCTGAACAGAAGCTTCCTTTTGCATTTCATCCGATCGGTACGTCATGCCGATGATAAAACACTCGTCCTTGTGAAAGTCCAGGCGTAGTTGGTGGGCGACTTTGAACCTGTCGATGCAAGCCGTGTCCAGGTTAAGCAGGACGACTTGCGGGCGCTGTACGGCCGCACTACCAAGCGCCGACGCACCCTTGTAAGTGGCGATCGAATCGTGCCCCCAGCAATGGAGTCGCCACGCGATGTCGTCTGCGGATTCCTGATCGCTGTCGGTCACCATGATGCGCAGGCCTTGTCGCCCGACCATCAAGCGGAGGTATCTGCCTGTTTTTTCAATTGCGCGCGATGCGGCACTTCGACGCTTTTGTTGACTTTTTAGCGTTTTGTCGTGGTCATCGCCGGTCGATCTAGCAGGACTCAAGAGAGCGTTCACGGGTCC
The DNA here is from genome assembly GCA_964636985.1 of uncultured Pirellulaceae bacterium. Lineage (GTDB taxonomy): Bacteria > Planctomycetota > Planctomycetia > Pirellulales > Pirellulaceae > CAZWSX01. The sequence goes on from CAZWSX010000005.1 coordinate 165,135, forward strand.
ATCCTTGAAGACATGATTTCTGAACAGTTCGTTAACAGACTAAGTATCGAGCGACGGAGCGATTCAAGTCGAATCGCTCCGAACGTGCGACGATCTTGGCGATCCAATAGCGACCGCCGCAAGTCGTGGACTCGCGGTGCAAATACATAGCACTGTTCGCAAAGAATCACTTCGAAACCGAACTCAACGTCCAATCTCGAAACGAAAAAAGCCGATGGGTTCGGACTCCTTATCGGAGATCTGAACCCATCGGCTTATTCGGTGACGAGCCGTTCCAGATGCGGAACTGCTCTTCGACTTATCATCCAATTCCCTCTCATCCTACGCCCGAGCGGATTGAATACAAGTGAACGCAAGGGATTAATAAAAGATTCCGCCACGCCATGCGGAGCTAACGTTACGTTTTGCGAAGCTCTCGAAAGTCGGGCGCGCTGTCCAAAGAAAACACGATGATCTCTTCACCAGTGACGGTGCTCATGTCGTGGTGAAGGCTGACTATTTGAGCGCCCGTGATATCCTTAATTAACGCTTCCAGGGCGGGGCGTGCGATTTCGATCAGTTGTGAGCGGACTTGCTTCAACAAATCACGCCCCTTGTCGGGTGGCATGGTTTTAACCAAGTGTTGCTCCGCCACGGTGAGCGCACCTTGCAAACGGATCACCAGCAGGTCCCCCAAAAGATGACTTCGCACGTCCTTGGGGCCGCGGCCCATGTATTCTTGCTTAAACCGGGAGATGCCGTGGCTTATGGCTGCTTCGATTTCACCGAGTGTCTTCATCGCTACTCTCCCGTATTGCCACAAGTGCACAGAATAGGGTGCAGTTGTTTGCTTAGCGTTCATCCATCACAGGCTAGCTCACTCGCCAAGCATCCGTCAAACCTCCGTTATCAAAGGTGTTCCGACGTCTGGCTCCTGCTGCGCCCTTGTTTATCGGCTATGAGCCGATAGGATTGGTTATGCCTCGAAAGTCGCGACTTGCGTAATGCGGCGGCGAGTTGTTTTGGTTCGAGGCACTGTCGGATTACGAGATAAAGAGCATTCCGCTTCGAGGAAGGCTCGTTAAATAGTCGACCGACGTGAGTGCGTGCTTTTAGGCGCGCGATCACGTCGGTCTTTTTTTTGCGCTAGCAGCAAGCGATTCTTCGTTCGCAGAGTCTTCACAAGAGAGGAGTGTTCGACCATGTCACATCCAGCCGACCCGCAGTTCGACTTGCAGGGCAAGAGCAGCGGAATCTCGAATCACGATCACGATTTGATTCACGAACTCAGCCGCCGCCTCGACAGCTTGTGGCGCTACGATCAATACCTCGTCAATGCCGCAGGGCACCCCGACGCCGAAAGGTTTTGGCGTGGGGCCATTGTGCAGGAACGCGAAAATATCGGCCGCTTGAAGGCAATGATTCGCGATCATGTCCAAAAAGACTGCTTCTAACGCAACTTGAACGATGGGCGGAGTGAAACATGATGACGGACGCAAATTCGGAGATGGCCCGCGAACTGGCTAGTGCGGCGACCCGGTTCCAATTGCAGCGAACTGGTCACATTCCCACCGCTGCCACCGTGGTTTTAAGCGACGATACCCTGGTCGTCACGTTGCATGACGCTTTAACTCCGGCGGAAAAGGACTTGTCGCGCACAGCCGAAGGGGCCGCGAAAGTCCAGGAATACCATCGAGAACTCTTCGCAAATTCGACCGAAGCGATGCGGCTCGAGATCAAGCGACTCACAGGGCGCGATGTCCGAGAAGCAATGGTGGAGATCGAGCCAGAAACAGGTGCAGTCGTTCATGTTTTCACGTCGGGCACGATGATTCAGGTGTTCCTTCTATCCAATGGCGCGCTTATGCCGCCATCCGCCGAGGAGCTAGCGCAGGAAAAAGCCGACGACGACGGCTTTCGCCTGAATCCGAAGGACGAAGATCCGTCGCAATCTGATTAGCACAAGGAAACGGCAAATGCTCAGCGTTCAGTTAGTGATTGTGGTCCTGATGCTGCTCGTAGCACTTGCCGCATGGAATGACAGCCAAAGCGGGGGCGCTCATCCAGCCACAGTCAAACTATCCCGTCCAAAGTAACTTTCCGGGAGACTCCTTTATGGAACGCAAGGCCGGCGTGTGGATTGATCATTCCCGCGCATTGATCCTGCTGCTCATTGAGCAGCAAGAGGAGTTGAATCACCTGGAGCGAGAAGGCGACGAAGGAACCCGAACGCTCGCAGGTGATCGAACTCCTCGCACGTACACGCGACACGATTACGTCGCGGAGAACCATCTGGAACGCAAACAGGCGAGCCGATACCAGACGTTTTATGACGACGTGATCCGATCGCTTAAGGACATCCAATTGGTGGCTGTGATTGGCCCAGGTGAGGCCAAAGGCGAATTCGTCAAACGCATCATTGCGACTTGCCCACATGTCCAAATTGGCTCGGTCGCAGCCGCCGACAAAATGACCGAGACCGAGTTTAAGCGTTACATGCGCGACCAACTTCGCGCAACCGAGGCTCAATAGTCCGACAACACTTCTCACTTCGCAAGCACTGGACCTCTCTAGTGGCGCGCAAATGAATTCTCACTTTCTGAACTGGATCTAGACATGTACCGATGGTTAACGGCCGTTGCCGTAGTTCTCGTGCTGATCGCTGCCGTGGGCGTTTATCGCGGATGGTTCACGTTATCTCGGAGCAGAGTTCCTTCGCCGGATAACTCGATCAACGTCAACCTCAATATCGATGGCGACAAGATCAAGAAGGACGTCGACTTTACGCGGGACACGCCAGCAAGCCCAGCCAAGTAAATCGGCGAAGTACTCTCGACATTCCTTACATCGTCCCCGAACGCGAATTTCAAAAAATAAGGCAGCTTTATGCCACTCGGAAAGCTCAAAAAGCTCGTACATCTTTCGCAACAAAAAACGGTCGAAAACGCTTGCTTGGTGCCAAGTCACAACGACAAGGGATACGGCATTCTCGTCGGCATCGATGGACGCGAAGTCTACTTTTCACACGAAGTGGTAAGAAGCCGTTTTGGATTCGATGAACTGAGGGTCGGTCAATCCGTTGAATACGAACTTGAGGTCGCAACGTACCTTCGAGCGAGTTCCGTCACTATCGCTGAGCCACGGCGTGCCAATGTAGAAAAGCTTGCGGCTTAAGGAGTGTGGATGCTCGAAACGCGCATGTCTGCATGTTGCGTCGTTCGTTTCGAAGCCCAGGATGAGCGCTGCACCGCCCTGAACAACAAACACAATACGACGTCGTGCTCGCACGACTATCCTTCTACTAAGTTTCCGAAGACTCAGGAGGTTGCCGTGAGTGGGAATATCACGACATTCGACGTTTGCAAGAAGTGCGAAGGTACTGGGTCCACAGGAGAACATTGCAAAGCCTGCGATGGCACGGGGACGATGACGATCAGTGAAGGATGTGTCGGCAATCAGCTCTGGAGTCTGGCTTGCATACCATGCAGTGGAAGAGGTCGTGTGTCGGTCATGGAATGCTCCATCTGTGGTGGGACAGGACGTAACGCGATTTAACCGAAAGTTGAACGAGATCGGCGGAATCACAGAGGTTGGGCACGGCCGAAAGGCAGGCAAATCCCGCTTCTTTCTCTTATTCATTCCACGGGCTGTTGCATTTCGTTTGCCGCAACCGTCACAAACGCCCATGCCCATGCAGCTACGAAGTCGGGAACAAACTTAGATTCCAAGTGGGTGCAATGAAGAGGGAACGACGTAACCCAAGGTGCAACCTTTGGCATTCTCGGCAAGGGCCAGTTTGCGCAAGCGAGGGCGCCGCGGTCTGTGGCGCCAAGGTAGTAGACTTCGAACTGGGTCCAGTATTGCTTGGCCGCGGTCGCCACTAGGCACGTAGTGAATATTCCAACAACTCGCGATTCGTGAACCAACGCGCCGTGTGCGCCGTCAAGCCGGCCTTGCTGTGAGCGAGTTGCCGCAACAATCAAGTGATATCCAAGCAGCGGCAATAAGTGCCGCCCGTGAGATGCCATGGGTAGGCAGAATTCGAACATCCCAGGGGTGAGATCTTCTTCCCGACTGACGAGACGTGTAGATCCTGCATTTGCCAGATAATGGACGAGTTGATTCTGTTGCAAGGAAGCACCTCACCGGACCGATATTGGGTGACGAACAACAAATGCGATTATCACGCCAAAGAAAATAAGCGGCTAAGAAGAGTTGACTGGTTTTAATGAAACCGTCACGAGCGCAGAGAATGGTCGCTTGTCGGCCGCAATGCGGCGAAACCGAGCAGCAGGGGCGCGGCCATCCCGTCGCCCGCGCTACCAGCTTTCAATCTCCCTGCTGGCGTGCCCATGCGTTAAGACTTACCATTCAACGGTCTCACTCGTCTACTTGTACGTGGAGAAGTTGTCATGTCAGGACCGACCATTTCGCAAGATGACATGTCGACTCGTCACAAAATTGTCCCGCCTTACATGTTGGTTTTGGTCTCGGTGATTGTGGCGGTGCTTGTGGCAATATTGGTGCTGGGAGTGAGTTCAGGAATGCTGACGCGATTCGGGCAACAGCCGGTGGCTGACGAGAAGGCGAAAGATTAATCTCGCCGCCGTAGAAGGGCGGCACGATGGATCACGCAGACGAGTTCGTTATCCATTAGGGCCAGGCCATAAAGGTAGCTTCTCTGGTTTTGCGATTAAGATTTTCCGGCCACGTTATCTAGCACACTGCGAATCCGCCGCTCGACGTCCTCTTTCAGGACCGTCGTCAATAAGTTGAACATCTTCGGCCCTTCAACGATCAGGCGAGCGTTGGCTTTACCTTCTTCGTCGTGAATGTTGTTTACATGAGCGACGTCGTAGTGTACGGAAATGTCTCCTTTGTGCCCTGGCCGCGACTCATGAACAATCTGCGAGCGAGTTTCGAGACCGACTTGTGGAAGGCGGTCCCGATTCACATCGCCGCCGCGATCCTGGGGCACAGTCCGAAGATTGGCGCGAAGCACTACGTAACCGTGTCGGCCGAAGACGTACAAGCAGTGCTCAGCGCCGCGACCCCGGCGAGTCCACCATCGAGCGAGCCCGCTCCAGCCAAACAACCTGCGGGCACCAAGCAATCAACGGCCGCCGATGTTGCCCGCCACCATGCCCACCAGTCCGGTTTAATGGGGAGTATTGGCGAGCAAGGGCAGGAAGATGAGGAACCCGGAGAAAACCGCCCGATGCCCGTAATTGTCGAAGAATTGGCGGGTGACGATTTGAGTTCTAGTGGGCGGCATACGCCTCGAACGGCCCGCAGATTCTTTTGTACTTGCCGAACGATCGCTGAATCGTGGCACTACCAGCGGCCCTCCGTTTGTCAGCCATTCTCGTGAAAGCTACTTGGCGAGTAATCGGACAGAGATACCGCGGCACCAACTTGCGGGTCCATCGCGCGACTCAACCGCGACCGCGAATGAACTTTACTTGATTTTTATTTGAGGACCTGACAAGCGAGAGATGACCGACTTAAAAGCGCGAATCCTGGCGATGACCCAGGGTTCTGAGGTCAGAGCGATGTCGTCGATGGTCTCACGCCACGTCAACAATGCACTTACCGTCTCTTTTCGCCAAGGCCCTGCGGATGCGCGCTGTATCGGACTGGCCAGACCGCAGTTAATTGACATCAGGCAAAGATGAACAATAAGCTTCGCGGCTCGGTCATTTTCGCTAACGCGTTCCAGAGCAGAGGCAAGTACATGCGCCAGCGAAACAGCTGTCTCCTGCCGCTGACGCTGCTGTACTTCAGCAAAGACATCTAACATCTCGTCTAACACTAGAATCGGTATACGCTCCAGCAACGTGCGTCCTTCCGACGCCTTGGTCGCCCATGCAATCAACATTTCATCGAATCGTTCTGTCGATGCCACTGCCTCTTGAAGAAAGTGAGAAAGAAACAACTGTTCGTGGTTTGGGAGGTCGAGAAATTTATCGAGCCGCATACGCACTTCTTGCGGGTCGTCGAATGCCTGCCTGAAAGAAATCAGCTCTCTGAAGGCATCCTGCTCACCCGTCGGAAGCAAATTGGCCCACGTTTTTAGTTGGGCACCGTGACCCGTGCTAGATATCCCATATGCATCGTAATAGTCCTTCCATCCCTGACTAATACAACTTGCAACCAGGTAGCCGCTAAGAATCTCACCGATCTTGGTGATGTGTTCGTCATCGCATTCACTAAGCAACGAATCCCCGGCGTGCTCATTGATCACGTTCAAGAGTGACATCGCCCAAACTGAAGCGACGTTGAGCGTTAAGTGATGAAACGACGACGGAACGGAAAAGCACCGTGCAACGATCCAACGGCGATAGGAAAGTTCCGTCTGAGGACGGATCACTCCCTTGATGACCGCTACCGCCTGTGTGTTGCCGGCCTTAAATGTGCGGCAAAACTGCCCCGCCAGCCACCAGCCATAACAAGCCACTCTTTCGCCAGGCTGACCAGGATGAAGAGCATCAATATGTTGCGTATAATGGGTGGCCGCTTCGCACAAAAGCTGCCATCGACTGGATTCGCCTTCCTCGACATTAGATCGTGTGACGCCAAGTACTGACATCAACTTTCTTGCGAACTCATTGGGTGAGTCGTCGACTAAGAACGATGGCGACTCCATCGCGATAACCAACGCGTGGAATTCAGCAATTGGAGTTCCTGCCTCTTGGGCCCACGTCCACACTTGTTTCCAAGTGACCGTTGCTGTCGGAAATCGAGTCCGCCACGCCTTCAACACCCCCGCTGCACTCGCTGCCCCACGCAAAGGCACGTAACCCATTGTCCAAAGGTATTCGGTTAGAGCAGCCTCTACCGTGGAGTTACTCGCGATCCGTTCGATCAGCTCACCGAGTTCGGCGGCCTGTTGACTCGCACTCCAAATTGAAGGGCGGAAGAAGCTGAGTGATTCAAATCGCGGTTGCAACACAGCACGACTGTAAAATCCACTCCCGTCTTTGTAACCTCGCACTACGCATTGAGAAAACGCAGCAAATTGCAACTTAATATCCTGTCGCATTGCATCCGCAACTTGAACTGCCGCCATCCGCCACTGCTCAACCTCATCAGCGTTGATGCTGTCAAAGGAATCATTGAACAGGCCTATAGACCTTTCGGTTAGCCAAGGATCTTTGGACGCGATTATCCGTCGAATGTAACCCGCCGCGGCCCGCCGTATCTCATTCTCAGGTCGAAGAAGCAGTGTGTTGACTTCAAGTACAGACACACTCTTGCGATCTTCGACAAAGATCAAAGGTCCCAAAGGCCCAAACTCATCGAACGTGACATTCCTGCCAAGTACTGCGACCGTGTCAGGGGGTAGTGTTGGTGCATTTGCGTCCTCAAAAAAACCTAAGTGTTGAAAACGACTGACGTCAATTGGATCAACGCCCGTGTCGGCGGTATGCAAAGCAGCGATTTGCATCATCCTTGTGCGGAATTCTGCAGGCACTTGTGAATCGTCAATCGACGGCATTTATCGCCTCCACTCCTATCTTGAGCAAATCTTCATCAGTTTTTCCGATGGCCTTCGTCAACGCACGTATCGCAGCATTCGCTCTGCGAACGTCTTCAATACAAGTGAATTGAACGATGGCCATTTGAATGGCCCCCTGGGCAACGGCAGTTGGCACATTTCCGCCGATGTCTGACAGCCAAAGACCCTTAGGGCATGAAGGAAGGAGCTCTTCACCGGCCCACTTCGTAAGGAAGGTCGCGGCACTGTCGGAGAACGCAGCATCACTCCACACGGCCGCTAAGAAGCCGACAATTTCTTCAGTCCAGCTTGTAACAAGTCTTGCCGCCATAGGCATCGGAGGGTCTGACTGTTCCAGACCGCAATGTAGTCCCGGATCGCGCAAGCAGTCATGTAAATAAAACGAGACGTCGAGAAGCGCGTCTCCAGGTAGATCAGGCATACTTTCGATGGCCCAAGCACGCATCATTTCCGACGACGGAATGATGAATCGATACCGCCATCTCATTAGAGTTCGGAATAAAGACGCCCCCTTTGCGACGGCGAAGCTCCTCGTTCGCCACATTTGCTCGATGAGCGCATCCGTACCGAAGACGACCGGCACAGTGTCTAGCTCTTCTTGCAACGAAAGTACTTGAAGAACCCGGTCGTCAACCAACAGCGGTAACGATCGTGACTTCGCCACCTTCAGTGAATCGAAATAAAGTGAGGCTGCTTCAAAATCCGACAAATCATCATTCTTACTGAGATGTTCCTCGCCAAGCGGCTGCCACGACACCTCACCGCGGTCAGCGAGCGAAGCCACGCAAGACCAAAGCGAGTCGTGTGCCGCTTTTGCCCCACGGGCTACATCGTAGGCGTTTAACTCTCTTGCTACCTCAGTCACATCTTCCTGCGCGATACACACGTCGAAGGCAGAAAGAGTCGAGTCGAATATCTTTCGATTTGCAAGGCTTCGAAGGCTGCTTAACGCGATACGAACACAATCACCTGCTCTCAATGTCTTTGTTGCATTTTTTGGCTTGTGTGCAATATCAAGGAGTTCGTTCGACGCCTCGGGGGAGACCCGCTGGATACGCTGTAGCTCCTCTAACAAGTCGCGAAACTTAAGAGCCTCATCGCTGTGCTCGCCGTACTCGTCGATCAACAAGCCGCTACTGCCAGTGAAAGATATCGCTCGAATCCGTCCCTTGCGCACTTCTTTGTCGATCGCCTTTAGTTCTTCCTCTCTTGAAGGTTGGTGTTGCCCAAACTTATCCGCATCACGCACTCTAATTCCGCCGTACGATTGCGGTAGGACAATAGTTCCGGCATACTTCGTCACATCTTCAAGAATGCCCAATTGATGTAACGTGATCAACGCTGATAAATCGACGACCACAGGTAAACCAGGTTTCGAACACTCAATCCTGCGCAACGGTCGCTCTACGCCGCCAGGTCGCACCATAAACCCGTTGGTCGAGTAGATCGAAAAGGCAGCACGAGTTAAGGATTCCTCCGACAGCCAGGCCAACTCCTGAGTATGAAGCGTCCATGCCCACACGGGGGCATTGTTTAGGACTTCTTCCGCGAATAACCAAGGCATCTGTCCGTTCACAATCTTGCCATGCAAAAGCTCTCTCCGAGATTGAAACGCCCGTCCACGTTCCAATAACTGCTCGAGCGTCCCTTCTTGCATCAACTCCTTCGGTACCTGGCCCTGCTGTCGCAAATCGACTAGTCGTGCGAAGGCCTTACTCGCAAGCGCATCTTGGCCGGCGGCGTGGCTTGCATGCATGTATTCGACAACAAAACGTGGTTCGTCCCAATGGTTACTGGCGACCGACTCAAGGAGCCTAAACGCCTCACTCACTCTTGACGCTGCCTGCAAGAGCTGCGATTGGTAGAGAATTACATTAAGGCGAGGAGCGGCTACCTCACACAAGGGCTTCAGGACATCTATAGCTTCGCCAATATGAGCGGTGTTCGTAAGGCAGTGAGCAAGTGCTAGTCGATGTTCTGCATGGCCGGGAAACAACCGAACTAGGCGCTGCAGATGTGGCGTTGCTTGCGCAAAGTCGCCCAATTGCATATAAGCCCAAGCGAGGTTGTTCAGCTCTGGCCCACTATCGGGCTTTTTGGCAAGAAGTGCGAGTAAGCTGCGAACCGCACTGCCGTAGCGTTTTCGCGCAAGTGACGCTTGCACACATCGCCTCATTACATCTGGATGCGGCAGTAGCTCACTAGCCTTCTCCCAGGCAAGCTGGGCTTCGTCATCGCGTTTTTCACGTTCGCACAACTGTGCATGCGCTTGCCACCATACAGCGTCCTTTTCCTCTCGAACCTCCTCTAGCCGTCTTCTTGAACTAGTGAGATCATCGCCAGCTAGGAACTGTGCGGATTCTAAGACACCGATCCACAAAGTATTTTGAGGCTGTAGCAACCGCAGTATCTCTGCAGTTCTCTTCAGCTCTATAGAACCGCAACGTCCGGCTGTTTCGAAAAGCGCTAGTGCTGCAGCATCCTTCTCAGATTCACTAGTCGCCTTCTCGGACAGAGCAACCAGTGCAGCAAAGGCGTCTCTGTGACGATCGAACAGATCTCGCTCAAGCAGAGCCGCTAAGTAGGCTGCCTGAAAGTCACTCGGATGATCACGACGCAACCGAGTCGGAATCGAGTCGGGACACTTCATTATTGAGCGAAGGCAAAGTTCTGCCACGAGCAAGGGAATTGGGGTATGGTTTAGCAACAACTTCCCACACTTATCAACGGCGTCTTTTATGTTGTTGATGTGCGCAACGTAGATCGCATAAGTTACCGCGGCAACTTCAAGGCTTGTCTGCATCGAGCGATTGGCTCGAACAAGCGAAAGGATTGGATCAAGAGCGGTTAAAGTGTATCTGGCGGTATCTTTTTCCGCGGGTGTCCACTCGGTCTTGCTGAGGAGCGACTCCTTCGCGTAAGTATCCCGGAGACGATCAACAATTCCTTCTGCTAGCGCCACCCGGGCGCGACGAACCACCGTGGCGTCGCTCGATTCGTCCGCCGCGTCTATGCACCTTTTTGCATTCGTCAAATCTCGCTGGTAGGCAAACACCTGAGCGGCCAGATCAACCCATCTTTCGTCAAGGCGTCGATCACATATCAATGCATTGGCTTCGTCGAAACGACGAGCTCGCATGAGAATAAGAAGTGCACCTCGCAACTTGATGGAATCCGTCGGCACTCCAAGAACCGCAAGCGCAGCATCAGTCCCCTCGACGAGTTCGGCCTCATTTGCTGCCAAAACGGCAAGACGGGAAATTTGCTCAGCGGTAACGCTACCTAAAGACACTTTTCGGCCTCTCCTCGTAAGTATCGCAGCCTCGTCGGATCTGTAACTAAGCCCAACTGGCGCCGTTCGAGCTGGGTTCGTGATTCAACCTGAGCGAGCATTGTCCATCCAGCAAGAGCGACTGCCCCAGCCCTCGGGAGCAACTCAAGTTCTTTTTCCAACTGCATGCAGTGCGGCTGAAATTTCTCGAGGTCGGCGTGCTCCTTTAACAACTGTTGAATCACCTTGGTTAGGTCTTCGACCTGCCCGTGCCGGCGCAATAGGAGTTCTTGCTCGTTAGTAAGACCGGCCGCCGCAGGGATACCTAGGCCAGTCGCTGGGGAGCCAAGTTCCACGGAAGTGAAATGTTGTCGCATTACCGTCGCTCGGGGTATGGTTTCGCTTTTGCGTTCGCCTTGTGTCAACGCGTCGTGTCCCTCTATGCTCGACAGTGTATGATTTTCAATCGGGAATGCAGGAGAACTCGGGAGAAGTAAACGCCGATCCTGCGAACCAGGTTGACGAGGAAGATACGCCAAAATCGTTCGCGTATAGGCGGCTGCCGCCAGAGCGGCGTAGTTGTGCCAAGCGTCGCCCTTTTCCGAGTTGCAGTAATCGCACGTGCCACGAACGACAATGTAGCCCACCTGCGACAGCCAAGACAAATCTGCAACTCCCGAGCTCTCCATTTCTATAGCCTTTAACGCGTGCCGGCGTCGCAATTCATTTCGTCTACGCGGATCTGCCTGTACAACATTAGCCGCACCGATCGGACCATAAAATACTCGCGGACGGCCCGATCTTCTTTGATCATCCTTAGGATGAGGAATTGGGAGCTCATTCTTATCGTCTATCAGAAGGTCTAGTGCGTCGTCTGGTCGCTTCCACTGTTCTGGATTCCCGACCATTTCCAGAAACTTATCCACAAATGACTCCCACAACCGTAATCTACTATTGCTGAGAGTACGCTGATCCGCGTCTATGCGTCGAACTGCGGCGAGAAGCTGTGGACAGGGTGGACGTGGAGATCCACGACACTCAAAACCTTCGAGCGAGTTAACCTCCGCGCTGTCACGAGTCATTCGCGGGTGATCGATCCCAAGCATGCGAAGCACCCCCCAAAACATCCTAGAAGCGATTCCGCGGGATGAAGGCTTAGGCCTCGTTAGGCGAGGATCTCTTTGTTTGCCTCGATCATATTGGATCACACCAGTCCGATCACAAACTACGATGTCGCCAAGCCTCACGTGGCTTTCGGGAGACTCCGGATGTGGAACGGCCCCCGCGATTCCACACATAATCAGTCCTCGTATTCGGTGACAATGCTCGAGCATGCTTGCGCCGCCGAGAGCGGCCGCATTGTTTCCTGCATCGGAGAGTAGCGTTATGGCAACTACATGGCTTCCGCTCCCCTTGGCGGGAACCTCACATACATGGCAAGTAAGCATTCCAGCTGCTGCTGGGCGCGTCAATTCTTGTCCATTCAACCGCGGGTCTATCACGCCGCGGCAAGCTGCGTATTCTTCAGGAAGCGCCGTAAGAATGCCATAATCGACGTCTGATAGGTCAAGCTCAGCCACTTGCTGCCATCCGTTGGTTGTCGAGATTGGCCCGAATTATACAGACTGTTTTCAACTTATTGGGCATTGTTTGTTGCGTTGTAATGAGCAGCACGTTTCCTGCGACGAGAAGCCACGGCCGAAGGCGTTAAAGAGCATCGCGGCGCATTCAGACTTTAAATGAAGAGCCTGAAGTCGTACGTCTTTGGCCGGAATGAATTCAGCAGCGAGCCAATACGCGCTATCTCGTTCGATGATTGAACAGTTGCAGGAAGTTTCGTGTAAAGATCGAATGTATTCCAGTTCATCTTGGATAGCCCTAAGATCTCTTCCGCTAATTGCCTTAGATCCGATGCGCCACAATGGCGTCGTAGGGTAAGCGGAGCAGGAATGCGACGTTTGCCCTGGTAGTAAGGTCTGCCCCGTCCGACAGCCGAGGTCCCGCCATGAACCCAAAGAAGCGCCGTAAAATCATCCAGACGAACCACGCTACCCCGTCGAACTGGATAGCTGTCCTGCTGGAGATTACCGTTCGAATCAAACTGCGACGCGATATAGCGGAGCGAGTCATCAATAACGACTTCGAGCATGTCGATCTGAGACACGCCACTCAATCCTTCGCGCAATCCAAGCTGTTCATCGCGAGTAAATCGTGTGCGTTTATGAATCACCACGCGATCAGGCAAGCGAGACCGAGATTCGAAAAACAGCTCCCGTATCTGTTCGCCAATGCGACGAGCATCGTCGCGTGAGAGGAAAGGGTTTCTGCCATAGAAGATCGGATTCTCGACTTGGCTCAATCGATACTGCAAGCCTTCCCCACGAGAACTATAGATGTGACTGCAACCCATCACGACTTGTTTGCCTTGTTCCCTCGTGGAGTCGTTGCTGATTCCCAAACCGACATAAGCGCTGTTGCGATCCAGGCCATCTAGCACCCAGGGGGTCCGCATTGCCTTGACGTAGAAGGCGAGGGAGAGCCACCACCACACTCGGCACTGGAGAGTATCCGCCAGCGTGTTCTGTTCTAGGAATTGTGTGCCGATGCCGCGTTGAACACTGCTCGCTTTGACAAAATCATGTACGTCGAAACGTTCGGTCTCAGTCGAGTAACCTCTCAGTCGCGTCCATCGTTCGGGAAAGAAAATGAGCACGACGTGAGGCGCATGAACTGCTTGAAGCATGTCGATGCAGCGGTTGATGTTTCTCGCAACCTCCAGACACTGCGCACGTTCATCGCTTCCAAGCGGTTCCGGACACACTGACCACCCCGCTGAACCAGGTTCTGCTATCGCTAAAGGAAGGCCGAAGGCATTCGTAAACCCTGGAAACGTCGGGAGGTAATCTGCCTCCGATTTGCCGGGAGTGATCTGTCTTTCAGCCGTGCCGAGATAATTTTGCAGAATCCGTGTTTCTACTTTGGGGCAAACTACTCCAATTCGAACTTCCGGACCGATTTGTTGTTGCGTTAGAGGATAGTCAAATGGCCGATTCCGAAGAATTCCGCGAACTGGATGCGGGTCTCGCGCATCCCCTTTCCCTGCTTTGTTTGAGAATAGAAGTTGCGGTTCGCTAATCTCCATGCCGCGTTGCTTTAGAAATGGTTGCAGTTTCGGCTGGACTCGAACGATGGGAGCACCGCGGTTGCCGAGGATCTCAGCGAACAATGGGGCCTTCCGGACCAAGAAACGAAAAGTTGACGCGCAATTTGGAGGGAACTCGTAGAGTCTTTGCGGGGAGTCCGTTGCCAGTAGCGTCTGACGCCAGTAATTCACGGCGTCGTTGAATTCGCGATTGTGTTGGTATCCAAGAGTTCGAAGTTTAATTGCATCGGCAACTGATCGATCGACGGGATTCTTATCGTGATCCAGAATCTTCACTGAAGGCTTGAGAATTAGATTGAGCCGACCGTCCAACTGACGAAATGACAATTGCACGGAATTGCACGCGAGGTACGAACTGCCTTGGTGATGCTCGATTTGCGCACGATCAACGCTCCATAACTCTCGCCAATCGTCGGTGGCGAGGCCATGTGCATTTGCCATGCTTTTTAGGAGCGACGAACGAAAAAGAGAAGTGATTGCGCCGTCCTCTCGTCGATCGTCACTGAACAGTGGAGTTCGCTTCGGCCGGTCTTTTATATTGTCGCCAAAGCAACTCGCTATTTCGTCGACAGCTCCAAGTGCAAGGACCTGCCCTTTAAACGGAACTGCCACGACATTCTTGTTCCGTGTTTGGTCGCGAATCCAAGACCAAACGTACTCTCCAGGCCACGACTTCAATTCAAACGAGATTGCCTCGGAAGGGCATTCAATTTCAAATGCGTTACTTTTGATAACTGCGGTTGGGTGGTCACCCGTGACTTCGAAACGCCGACGGCCATCAGGCGCGCCGCCTGCGTTATCCGATAGGAGTTTTACGACTTGTTCGCGGCCAGTACCATCGAGGCAATGAAGAGCGAGTCGAACCATCAAATCATCGAAGCCCTGTGAGGGGACAATGAAGGCCGTTCGCCCGTGCGCTCTGGCGTGTGTTAGGAGCGTCCGAACAGTCGGTGCTACATTGGATGGGTCCTGAACACACCAATAAATCGGTGCAGTTCCTGGGCGGGATAGTCCTTGGTGGAACGCCTGCATTATTGAATCGTCCCGTCCACTGTAGCCACAGACAATCATTGGAGTGTTCGTCAATTCGTGGATTAGGGCGTCTTCTAGCTGTTGTTCTTGGCGTTGCAGCTCGTCAGCGGTGTTTTTTAGCGCGTCGTAACGATAGTCCCCGTGCAATGCCACCACGATCAGTTCGCCTGAGTGAGCTGTACGAACGACGCGATGCGTGCAGTCGATTCCAACTTCGACTGGCGTTATGCCGTGGGCGCCCAATGAACGTGTAGCCAACTGATCGAAGTTGGTTGTCCAAACAGAACGTATGAGTTGTTTCGCGGCTAGTGCGCCGATGATGCGATAGCCCACATGGGGCTGAGATGCGCGAATTTTCTCGTGAAAGAATCTGCGCCGGCTTTCCGAAACCGGATAGCACGATTCGATGAAAACGCTGTATTCGCTCGGGTGGCCAGAGGGTGGATACAAACCTTGTCTGTCCAGCCATTGTTGAATTCTCGCTCGAACACTCTCAAGCGTGAGTTCCGCAAATTGCGACTCCAAGCCGATATTGTTCGTAAGAAAAATGTCGCGTTTCCATTCCCAGATGCACATCTGCGCCGAGGGCATCCCCGACGAAATCGAAGCGCCCGCGCCAAGGAATAGGGAATGTGGCGTGAATCGGGCCGCGCCTATCGTTCTTACAAATGCATCAAGGGGAAGAACGTCTGCCGACATCCTAATTGCTCTCCTCGTCCGGTGCCCCGTCTACGGTCATCGCGTCGGCAGCTGAACGTTTCAACATGCGTCTGAGTTCGTCCGGACCAATATGCGCCGCCTGAAGGCGAGCTGCAGCGGATGTACGCCAAGCGAGATTGCCCATCCCGGAAAAATCTCGCCTCAGGTCTCGAATCACTTGCAACGCAGTTTGAGCCCAAGTGCAAAAAGCGTCCAGCGACCAATATCTAACATTTCGAAGTGATGGAATCGCTCCGCGAGTGGTTTTGGTTCGAGGCGTGATGACTATCGGGATGATCTCGATGGTGGGGCACAGGCCGGCATTCTCACGAATCCAGGCTGGATGTGAGGCTGCTTGGCGCGCCTTTGTTGCCGAAAAAACCGTGTCGCGATCGCCCTCCGCATTATCCTCGAAAACGAAACACGTTTCGTCGTCGGCGACCCACCACGGGTCTGGTGCCGCATCATCCGACGAGTGTCCAGTCTCGTATCCAAGCATCTTTCCGAGTCGCTCACGCCCTTGTTCAAACAGCTTGCCGTCGTCTGTTTGAAGGATTGCGCCAAGAATAAATCGTTCCTCAGCATCGTACTTTCTGTCGTGCATCATCCCCAGGTTGTCAAGCACGATCTCTAGCCGTTCCACCAGTGCTGTGATTCCGGCGTCAGTCTCGGTTGGAGATTCTGAGGGCGCCGACTGATTGGTGCGCAACGCCACTAACCAGCGCAAGACCGGTGCTGCGGCCTGCGCCTTTCGAAAAAAATCCTTCGCCAATTCAATATCAGGGAGGGTTCCGTTGCGATGCGCCAACCAGGCAGCCGAGCCAGCCAAGTACATCCATAGAGCGCGGTAGCCGCGTAAGTCGGGGTGGTTGAGCTTACCCAACACCGTACGACAGTGTTCGAGCGCGCTTGAAAAATCACCGTTCCAAATTGCGCTCTGATAGCTAATCTCGGCGGCAACAGCATCTGATAGGTCGCTTGTGGAAGTAAGTGTGCGCTGACTGAGTTTCTCTCGCATCGACACGATGGCCTGGTCCGCCAGTTCCCATTCAGAGTCACGAGCGAAGAAATGTTCAAGATTCGTGAGAAAACCCTGGATTGTCGCATCTCGCGATTGCAGCAGACCGAAGTCCATCTCGGCCTGGATCTCGGGATGGAACAATTCTTTATTTTCTTTCTTGAACAGGTAGTTGTTCAGGGTCTCTCCTAAGATTAAGACCGCTGCGTAGTCGTTTGGGGACCGGGTGCATCTTCCAAAGCCTTGAACGAGTCTTGTCAAAACGCGGTCATCAAGGAGCAGATGCGCGCCTACGCGATTAACTAGAAATCGTTCCTGCAAGTTTGCGCCGCGTGGCAAACCATCAGCAAGTAGAAGCCGGCAATCATCGTCGACTAAGTCGATACCGTCGTAACGATTCGCCACAACGGCGACAGCGTTTGCACTTTCCACAAAAGGTTGCTTCGACTGTTCGAGCTGCTTGGCGTTGAAGACGTCGCATGAGACACGCGATGAAAGCGCACCGCGAACCCTTTGTGCTGTTGCTTCGTCCGGAACCAGAAATAGTGCGCGCCCGCCCAGTTTGATTGCTTCCGCGACGAAAGTATCAGTATCGTCGTCCTCAAGAGACCGTTTTGGAAAGAGAAAGAACCTTCGACCGATTCCCTGTTTGTCCCAACCACTTGGAACTGGAATTCTGTGAATGGGGTATCGACCTGTCACTCTTTCCAGATCGCCTCCTGCTCCGAGCGTGGCGGACATGTAGATTCGCTGTTTCGCATGCGCGAATGGGGCATGAGTTGTGGATGGGGGGATTAGCGGTCTGATTAGAATTGCTCGTCGCGACACGTAGAAATGACACGCATGTAATGACTCCCTCAAGACACTCCAAGGATAGTAAAGGTCTGTGTCTTGCGTGTGCTCGTCCAGTAGTGAGACCAACTCTGGCACCAACTGCTGAAAAGTCGGGGTCGGGAGCTTCTCGACCCATTGGTAGTCGTCATCCGCGCTCTTCTTTGCCTCAGCTGCAAGTCGTGACTTGTCAGCATGCGGGAGTACATCGATTACGAGCCCACTTATGGCAGAAAAAGCTGCCTTGTGCGTCTCCTCAAACCGATCAATCTGCATGGACCAAAAGGTGGAAACGTAGTTTTCTGCGGAGTGAGCGTCGTCCAGGATAATGAGGTTGGCATCGGAGAAAAACGGATTTGTGTTGAAGAGGCTATTGTAGGTAGTCACTGCTACCGCGTCGGCGCTCTTCCAATCTGCCGATGCGGCTGGAGGGTAGTCGGCCTTTTTGCCTGTAAACGCGTGGATGTCGATCCCATACTTAGATCTCGCTTGATCCGATACCTGATTCACTAACTGCCGAGTGGGGCACAAATAGACCACGCGCTCACCGTATTTGCGCCGACGCCATTCGGCGATTAGCAGGCCTACGAGAGTCTTCCCGCTTCCAGTCGGTAGTTGGATTGCGACGTCTGTGTGTTTCTTGTGAACAGCGATGTAACTGCGCAGTATGTCCGCTTGGTGGGATAACAGGCCAGGCACCGTCCGCTTACGAAGATCACGAAAGAGCGCCTCCGGATCTTCCGGGCACGTGGCGCTATGTTCCGGCAATTTGAACGGCATCTTAGCCCCTCTCGAAACGAAGTGCTCTTGCCAACGCACGGTGAAGGGATACTTATCTCAGGCAAAAGCGAAATATGCAAGTGTTGCGCATTAGGAATGGTGCGCAAATAGCTCAGAGATCCTTTGTGAGATTGCGATCCGTCACGGTGCAGAGTTTGCAGGTCCCATTCCTTGCCGAACGTTGCGACAAGAACTCGCCGTCAATCCTCAATCTCGGCCAATCGGTTAAAAGAGTGACGCACGGCGTGCGTATTGGTTCGGGATTCCTGGAGACCCCCAAAAGAGTTGGGGTGTAGATGAATATGCGGCCATACCGAGTCATTCGAACCTAGTCTGTGACGCGAAAGTCAAGCGTTCACGACATTGCTTGGCACGACGTTTTTACCGAAGCAAGAGGATCTTCGCCGCGTCGAGTTTGCGCCATCGGCAGCCGAACTATCGAATCTCGTCGCCCGGCTTGTTGTCACCCTTGTTCTTCATTCGCTCGATGAACGTGTCGAGGTCCACCTTCGCCCAACGCGCCAGCCGGCCGAGTTTTATTGGAGGAAGCAGTCCCTTCCTGGCGGCGTCGCGGACCCAGCCTTGGCTGACGGCCAGATACCGTGCGACATTCGCAATGTCGAGTAACGCCGGCTCGATCAATGGCGGTGGCACTGAGGGCGGAGGAGGACTCGCCAAGCGAACTACGCGGTTGTGTCGGGTCGGGATTTTGAGCGGACGGACGGTCATGGAGCACCTATTTAATGGTAGCGGATACTTTCGCTTCACCTCGCGAAAACGCGCCTTTCTTAGGAACGACGATTGTCACGGCACCTTCGGCCGCATCTAACGGAATTTCAAATCCTTGTTGCATTTCCTTCGTCAGGCCGGGTTGAAGTTGGCTCAACAAAAACTCTTTGTCTTCGCGGTTCATCACTAGAGCCGTTGTTGCCCTGGCGGAGTGTTGATAGGTCCTTCCCTTCGCGTCGATGATCTTGAAGTCGTCAGCCAGTACGGTTTTGCTTTCCTGAGTGTCGTTGACGATCAGATACGTTACCACGATGAACGTTCCGCCTGGAGTTGCTCGTTGACCGACAAAATTGCCTGCGATTTCACGCCCAATTTCCGACTTGCGTTCGACACTCGTGATCTGGTACCGGTAGTCACCGAGCTTGAAGGTGTCTCCCAACTTAAACCCGCTCTCTGCAACTCTATTGCTGGATGCCGTCTGTCCGGGTGATTGCGGCGATTTCTGTTCAGGCTTCGCGACCACCAATTCTTTTGGTGTGGCCACTTCCCAGCGACCATTCGCCAGCCATGTCCAATCGGTCCCGCTTTGAAGTGTCATACGAGAGTCGGAAAGCCGCCAGGTCTGGTTTTGTTTTTCGTTGACGAGTTCGATGTACTCAGGTGTCCGAGCAGTTTCCTTGAGGGACCATCTAACCTGCTGCGTCTTGTCATCAACTTCCGACCACTCACCTCCTTGAACGTGACTGATAGTACTGTTGTACGACTCATTGATCCAACGGGAGCGATTGTCGACTGGTTTGGGGGGAGCTTCGACCTTGGTTGTGTCACCGACGCGCTCTCCTGGTGGGACGACAGGTTCTGGAGAAATGAGAGCGAGAAACGTCGGAAAGCCGCAACAACAAAAGATCAGTGAGCCAAATACTCCGAGAACGATCCAGAGCCATGCGGGTATTCCGCCTGCTGGCCGGTGCGGAATGTGAGCGGTTGGCTGAGGATAAGCGTACTGCGGCGAAGGGGCGTTGGGATGTTGGTTGTAGACACCAAACGGAAGGGGGCTCAACGGGGATTGAACTTCCTGCCGAGAAGGGGCAGTTCGCGGCGGCGGGAGAGGTGCCGCTTGAGACGTCGGTTCGACGGCGAACAGGCCCTTGATCTCTGAGGCGCGTATCGCGATTTGCTTGTCGTCTCTTCGAATCGGCGTCTCGGGTCGAACTTGGCCCGAAGTCGCCAATTGCTTCAGCTGCTCTGAAGTGAACGGACCATGCTCTTTCCCGTCATTGCTAACGAACCAGCTTGCCATGTGATTGCCCTCGCAAAAAAGTGTTGAAGCGAGGTGCGAGCTCAAGAAACGAAAAAAGGAGCGTCCGCACCACGGCCACTCCTTACAGCCCCGCCAAGGGCCACACGAATAGCGCATGGCCGACGCTCCCCTTTCGGGGAGCGCGGTCCAATGCACTGCTTCGTATGTTCCGAGAGCTTGCGCCCTCGTTTGGCGGTTTGTAAGAAAGCAGAGCCGAACTTGCTCAACGAATTGTGAAGTGGCTGCGACAGCCACAAAATGTGATCAATCTCCTTGGTGACTCAGGGACGACACCATCGTACTCAGCAAGAAACGCTGGACGCAATCTGGGTTCGATCGGCACATGGTCCGAAAAGCGATTTTCGGGGACACCGGGCTCCCGGGGTCGGTTCTGTCAGCGGAACCGCGGCAGGCGCTTTCTGGGAGGCTTAAACCGTCGTTCCCTGTTGCACGCCTACACGACTGAACCGACAGATTTCATATCTGCCCCACGAAACTGAAAAACGTCGGAGATCCCGCAGCCAAACATGAGGCACGAGGTTTAGGCGAGGCTGTACCTAAGAGTGAGGTCATGTTCATACAAGAAATCGACTTCACGATCGGGAGCGGTGCGTTGCCGCGATCCCGAAAGCGTTCAATTGCCTTACACACGTCGTCTCTGTGTACTCTGTTGACTCTGTAGTACTCCGTCATTACCTACCTACTTGAACTTTCGTCGTATCCTAAAAAGCGACTTTGCGGGTGCCAAGGCAGAATCTGAATTGCCAACCGAATCAGCGCCAACGCCTTCGCCACTTTTTCAAAAGTCCGACACAATCGTCCAGCGGCGCGTGAGCTTGGCTCGTCGCTGAAGCAAACGCAATTGTTCCACGCACTCTCGCGTCGTGACTTTTCACCAGCTAAGTAACTCATCTTCGTCGCGTGGATACGGAAATGCTGTCTCTAGCGCGAGAAAATTTTTTCCGCAAGAACGAATCGACTTCAACATGCGTGCGCACTACTTCACACCTTGAAGTCGATCTGCACGTTCAACCTCTCGTCACTCTGCAACTCTTCGGAAGAAGTTGGTCGTTCGCGTCACCCTCTAAAACCCTCTTTAATTGCGATGCTTCGGTCAAACTCGACCTTGGGGTCGTTTTCGCGCAGCGGGTCGCGCCCTGGGGCTGCTAGACCCCTTAAAAGTGGTTTGTGTTCTGCGCCATAACGTCTTAGTGGACCACGGTTCTCATCGCGAACGTTTTCACGACGCACTTTTCCACCGTACCAAGTGCGTTCACAACCGCGATTCAACTCTGTCGCGATAGCGCTTTCGCTGAGCGTTTTTCGATCCATCGATATTATCTTGCCGGCGCATGTGCCGAGCGATTGCTTTCGACTCAAGAACGATTTGTTGGAGATGCACATGAAAGTGAATGAACTTGAACCGCTGTTGGTGCCAGACATTGAGTTGGCTCGCTTGCTCGAAGTCTCGCCACGGCACCTTTGGAATCTGGATCGGGACGGCAAACTCGGGCCGCTACCTCTGTACCTAGGACGAAGTCGTCGCTGGAATCTCCAAGAGGTGCGTGAGTGGATTGCCGCGGGCGCGCCAGATCGCGTTACTTGGCACGCGCGAGATCGACGTCTTCGTCCTCGCTAACTAGGGGAATCTCCGACGAACCAAGTCGGAAATCGTTCCGTCAGTGAGCGTCGAAATGGGCTGACGATATTGTTTTGGAACAGTTTTTAACCACCACACCACGAGCTACGAAAATGCCAAAGAAAAATTTCATGTTGAAGGCCGCATTGGCTTATTTCGACTACGGACTAAGCGTCATTCCCGTTGCGAAGGGCACTAAAGAACCTCTTAAGGGAATGGGGTGGAAGAATCGTCAAAAAAAGCGACTCACCCGCCAGGAAGTTCGGACGTTGTTCAAACGCAAACCTGGTTGCCAAATCGCGATTGTGCTCGGTCCAGTTTCCCAGTGGGTAATCGTTCGAGATTTCGATTCACGAGAGAGCTATGAAAAGTGGCGCAACGCCCACCCTGAATTTCGTTCGCTGCCAGTCGCCCAGAGCGGAAATGGCTTTCATGTATATGCGCGAGCTGAAGCTGCGCAAGTTAAAAAGCTCTTCGGAGGTAGGGCGTACGTCAAATTTCCTCCTGATTCGAAGTTCACGGGGGAAGTACGCCTACAGAAATGCATTATCGTTGCGCCACCCTCCATTCATCCCAATGGAGCAAAGTACAAATGGATCAAGCCTCTGCCGCCAACGATCGATGACCTGCCGGTAGTGGATCTCGAAGCTATCGGATGGGTCCCCGAAAGGTTTGCAGAGCGAAGCGTAAAACCCGGCAAACGGATAACAAAAAACAAGAACCAAGGGAAGGTGCGAAAGGTCGGACTGCTGAAATGGGATGAGATGCCCCCAGATCTGCGAAAACGAGTCAAAGCGGCCATCGAGCTTTCGCTGACCACCGGAAAACGACAGCGAAACGGCAAATCATTCGAACTGGCGCGACGACTGTTAGCGATTCCAGAACTCGCGAAGCTAAACAGCGCAGCGTTGGTCGAGATTGTGAAAAGGTGGCACAGAAAGATAAGAGTTCACTCGACCACGCCCTATCATGAGGTTGTAGCGGAGTTTGCCCGGGGGTGGGCCGAAGCCCACACGCCGTTTGGAAAATCGCCTTTCACTAAGAAATTCATGAAGCGCGCGGCTCGTGGACCGTATCCAAAGGTCGTTGTCGCCACAGATTCCCCGGTTATATCGCTGCTCTGCGGGATATGCCGTGACCTGCAACACAAGACTCACCAAAAGTCGTTTTTTCTGTCCTGCCGTAAAGCGGCGGACGCGCTTGGAATCAAGTTTGATAAAGCCAACAAATTGTTGCGGTTGCTCGAACACTGGGAAGTTCTCGAGTGCACGCGGCGCGGTGACAAAGGAAACCCAAACGGGAAAGCGAATCGATTCCGATACAAGGGACCACAAAGGTCACGAGATCCAAAGGCCCCCTAATCATCAACTGATAGTCGGGGACGACCCAAGGATCGAACCGTCACCCAAAACGGTCCTACTGCGTTCCTAGGACGTTAAAACGCACTTGTATTCCGGATGCGTCTAGTGGAACCGCGTCTGTCGCGGAAGTTTGATGATTTCCTCGAAATGCTCCCTTCCCGTGCCGCTAGGTTTTGCTTCCCTCTCGTGGCGAAACCTACGCACGGCAACCAAACAACTCCATTTGCTCAGCAAAGCGATCAAAGAGGAAAAGTTGCCTCTCAACCGAAGTTGAGTTGGACCAGATCAACCGAGTTTCAAAACTCTAAAAACTAGTCGTTGCATTTGAACTTCTCGAATTCGACTTGGAGCCCCTGAAGCAACAGACCGCGCCTCCGAGGCGAGCATTTCGGCACAAGATGGCAACTCCGATCATTTTCCGAGTCGTGTCTTGGCGTGAACGGCGCCACCGGCCTGCTAGGGGCCTTAAACGAGCTTTTCACCGGAAATAAATTTCCGGGATTCTTTGCGACGATTCTCAGCGTCTCGCTCGATTCCACTTTCGGGCCGCTTTTTTGAGCGTGAAACTCACTCGCGCGGTGGCTGCAAACGCGTTTTCGATCGAGTGTTCCAAGACAAATCGATAGTAATGGTATCCAGAGCGAAGCTGTTTTTGCTTTGGATCAGAAAAATCTTTTTGGAGACGCATGAAATGGAAGTGAGTGAAACTGATCCGCTCGTCGCAACTGACTCCGAATTGGCTCAGCTACTAGGAGTGTCGCCGCGGCACATCTGGAATCTAGATCGTAACGGCAAGATCGGCCCCTCACCTGTGTACCTCGGAAAGAGTCGCCGGTGGAGTCGCGAGGAGGTGCGCCAGTGGTTGGCCGCGGGCGCACCAGATCGTGAAACTTGGCAGTCCCGAAAGCAGCAACTTTGTGAACGTCCCAACTGATCCAATCAATCGCATTGAGACCTCAAACATCGGTTCCCTTTTACGTCGAGAAGACAAATGACAAGAAAACTTGCCAACACGCTGTCTGCGGCTCTTCACCTGCTACGACTTGGGTCGAGCGTTTTTCCCCTCAACCGAGGATCAAAGAAGCCGGCCGTACCCTGGCAGAGATACCAAAAAGAACGTGCTTCCGAATCGCAAATTCGAGAGTGGTTTGGTGATAACTCTGATTATCAGCTCGTCCCAGTGGAAGTAGAGCGCGGAACGTCCGGAAAAAAGGGAAAGGCGACAGTTTTGGCGCTACCTCGGCCCACTTGACGGTGTCTAAACGCCTCGTCAACGAAACCAATTGTGAAGGGGGAAACGCGTTGTGCGTTTCCCCCTCGCCATTTGGGGTATCCAGCACTTAACCTTGAATTCGTGAATCCAGTTTCTAAAAGAGATTGAACCATGGCAAGTCTGCACAAGTCAGTAAACCGCAACGGTGATTCGCAGTGGCGCATCAGTTTTTATCGAAATGAAAAGCGATTCTTTCTCCGGCTTGGTTCGATGAGTAAGCGGAACGCAGAGTCAGTTCTCGTTCGCATTCAAGAACTAGTCGATTGCATGGCCGCTGGAACTGGGCTTACCGGTCCGCTGCTGGAATGGTCCAACCGAATCGACAAGTCGCTGCGAGAGAAGCTCGTCACAGCGGGGCTCTTGAGTGAGTCTTTCACGGGCAAAAAGATCGTCGAGTTTTGCGACGAATTCATCGAACGCAGAAAACTCGATGCCAAACCGGCCACGCTGATCGTCTACGGAAACGTCAGGCGCAACCTGTTGGACTTTTTCGGCAAGGAGAAACTTTTGACATCGCTGCACCAAGGAGACGCGGACGACTGGCGCCGTTATCTGATTGTGAAGGAACAACTGTCTGAAGCGACGGTAATGCGCCGCTGTGGGATCGCGAAGCAGTTTTTCCGAGATGCCGTGAAACGCCGGCTCCTGACAACCAACCCCTTTTCGGAACTGAAATCAGGCTCACAGGTAAACGACGAACGCGACTTTTTCGTCTCGCGTCAACTCGCTGAAAAGATCCTGAACGCGTGCCCTGACGCCGAATGGCGACTTTTGTTTGCGTTGAGCCGTTTCGGAGGTTTTCGGTGCCCGTCGGAGCACTTGGCGCTGCGTTGGCGCGACATCGATTGGAAAAATAACAAGATAGTCGTTACCTCGCCGAAAACAGAGCACCACAAAGGGGGTGCTTCGCGCACGATTCCAATCTTTTCGAGTCTGAAAAAATACCTCCAGGACGTTTTTGATCAATGCGGCGGCGAGAGGGAGTTCGTCATCGCACGCTACCGTGACCCAAACGCAAACCTTCGCACGCAGCTCGAAAGAATCCTGAAAAAGGCAGGCGTGAAGCCTTGGCCGAAATTGTTCGCGAATCTGCGAGCATCCAGGGCAACCGAGCTCGCAGCAATTCACCCGGCGCATGTCGCGGCGGAGTGGTTGGGGCACAGCCAGTTAGTCGCCCAAAAGCACTACTGGCAGGTGACAGACGACGATTTCATGCGGGCGATCGAACCCGAGGTTTTATCCGAAAACTGCGTCACTACAGGTGGCACTATGGCTGCCGAAACGGGTGAAAAAGCGGTGGCACCACAGGCGCCCCCGCAAGCGTATGTCGCTGAGATGAATTGCCGTGAAAACACGGCAAATGACGCTGATTCGATGCCACTGAATGCATCAACCTGCAAGAGCATGCAGGAGCGGGGAATGGGCGTTACAGGACTCGAACCTGTGACCTCCACGGTGTGAGCATGGCGCTCTAACCAACTGAGCTAAACGCCCGAGATGCTTGTTACGATCGGCGGTTTGGTTGGGCCGCTGAGGCGATCTCGTTTGATGGTTTGTTGATTCTAATGTCGGCAGCCCGATCTTGCCAGGGTTGGCGGAACGAGCGGGGCTGCCGCGATTTTATCTGGTTTTTCTTTCTGCAAGGACGTGCAAACGATCTTTGGGTTCGCGCGTCGAAAGTTGCGATGGCGGCCTTCTTCTAGGCTGCCGCGACGGGTTGCAGGTAGCGTGGGTCGATCCGGGCGAGTTCCTCGGCCACGGCGTCGACGGTGGTTCGGATCTGCTCGTCGGTGTGGCGGGCCGTGATGAAAAAGCGCAGGCGGGCTTTTTCTTCTTCGACGGCCGGATACAAGATCGGCTGGACGTTGATCCCGCGGTTGAAGAGCGATCGCGAGAGTTGCAACGCGTGCAGGGAGTTTCCGATGATCACCGGAACCACGGGCGTGTTGTTGCTCCAGCCGGTGTTCAGGCCGCGTTCTTTGGCGAGCTTCAAGAATAGCGACGAGTTGTGAAGGAGCTTGGCCACCCGCTGCGGCTCTTTTTGCATGAGTTCGAGGGACGCCAGGGCGGCCGCACAATTGGAAGGTGCCAGGCCGACGCTGTAGACAAAGCCCGGGGCCGTGTACTTAAGGTACTCGACAACTTCGTTGCAGCCGGCGATGTAGCCACCGCAGCTGCCGAACGATTTGCTGAGCGTGCCCATCCACAGGTCGACGTCGAGCGGGTTGATCTTGAAGTGTTCGCCGATGCCGCGGCCGTGGGCACCCATCGTGCCGATCGAGTGCGCCTCGTCCACCATCAAGAAGGTCTTGTGCTTCTTCTTGACTTCGATGAACTTCGGCAAGTCGGGGTAATCGCCATCCATGCTATAGACCCCTTCGACGACGACGAGCACGCGGCGGTATTCGCCGCGAACTTCGGTCAACAGTTCGTCGAGGGCCCGCCAGTCGTTGTGCGGGAACGGACGGCGACGGGCACCGGACAGAATCGCACCTTGGATGATGCTGTTGTGGGCCAGCGCGTCGTGGGCAATCAAGTCGCCTGGCGAGAACAAGTGGCCGATGGTGGTCTCGTTCGTGGCGTGCCCGCCGACGTAGACGATGGCATCTTGTGCGCCGACCCAGGCCGCGAGACCCTTTTCGAGCTCGCGGTGCAGCGTCTTCTCGCCGGAGACGAGGCGGCTCGCCGAAACACTCGTTCCAAAGCGATCGATGGCATCCTTGGCCGCTTGGGCAACGACGGGATCGCCCGACATGCCCAGGTAGTTGTAGCTGGAGAAGCTCACCAGCTCGCGGCCGCCGATCATGGTGGTGTCGTTGGTGACGCGCTCGTGGACGCTGAAATAGGGGTTTTGGATTCCCGGCATCGCCAGCATGTTCATCGTTGCCTTAAGGCGGCGATACTCTGGGGTTGCCGCGAAATCGTAGCACTCGCGCGGGATGTCCTTTTCGCCGGATGCCGCCGACTTTCCTACGTTGAGGTGTTTCTCAATCGCCTCAACCACCTGACGGACCGTTTCGAGGTCGCCGAGCACCGACTCGGGGAAGCGACCGCCAAAGTGCTCTTCGAGAATGTTGACGATCGTCATTCGCTCGAGCGAATCGAGCCCCAGATCGGAAACGATGTTCGTATCGAGGTCGAGCTTTTTGGCGCGTTCTTTGGCGACCGCGCGGACGTGATCCATCACAATTTCCGCGATCCGCATGTTGACGGTCGCCTCGGGGACCGGCGCTGCCTTGGGATTGGATTCGAGCAACTCGCGCGGAGGCACGTCGCCTGACTCGGCCGTCGAGGCCCAACCGAGCCACTGGCCTTGGACTTGCAAAGTTCCGTCCATGAACTCTTGCTTGGCCGCGTGCCGCTGAATTTTGCCGCTGGACGTCTTGGGAATCGACCCGAAGCGAACGATCACCACGCCATCGGGCGGCAGTTCGTGTTCGGTGGTTACGTCGCGTCGGATCATCGAAATCACTTCATCCCAGTCGATGTTTCGGCTGCGATCTCCTTCGGCGACCACAATCAACCGCTCGCGGCCTTGCAGGTCGACGGCGAAGGCGGCAACAGCACTTTGCACGACTTTGTCGCTCGCCCGTTCGACCGTTCGCTCGATGTCTTGCGGATAGCGGTTGACGCCGCGAACGATGATCAGATCCTTGAGACGGCCGGTAATATAAATCTGGCCGTTGTGCAAAAAGCCAAGGTCGCCTGTTCGCAAGTAATTGCGAGTCGGATCGTTGGCGAGTTTGGCTTTGAAAATCTGTTCGGTCGATTCGGGCTTCTTCCAATAGCCCAAGCCAACCGATGGGCTATCGACCCAAATCTCGCCGACGCGGCCGGGCGGAAGCTCTGTGGCGTTGTCGGCATCGACGATTTTCACTTGCTCCCACGCGTGAACGGTTCCGGAACCAACAAGCTCGCGCGTTGCCGGGTCTTTGGGATCGCCGTCTTCCACGATCCGCTGGTCAAGCAACTTGCCATTGAAGTTGTGCAGAACCGTTGGCGCGAGCTTTTTATGCCCCGTGACAATGAGAGTTGTTTCCGCCATTCCATAGCATGGATAAAACGCTTCCTTGCGGAATCCGACGCGACCGAACTTTTTGGCGAACGCGTCGAGCGTTTCAGCGCGAATTGGCTCGGCGCCATTGAAGGCAACTTCCCATGTGCTTAGGTCGAGTCCGGCGAGTTGATCTTCCGAAACCTTCTGCACGCACAAGTCGTAGGCGAAATTGGGGCCGCCTGTAATGGTGACCTTGTATTTGGTAATCGCTTGCAGCCAGCGAATGGGCCGTTGCAGGAAGACCATCGGCGACAACAGGTAAGTCGGCCGGCCGAAGTACAAAGGCTTCAACACGCCGCCGATCAGGCCCATATCGTGATAAGTAGGAAGCCACGAGACGCCGACGCCGTTTCGCGTGGGCTCGAAATACTCGCCGATCATCAAGACGTTGGCCATCAAATTGCGATGCGCCAACATGACGCCTTTGGGCGTTCCGGTCGAACCCGACGTGTACTGCAGGACGGCCAGATCGTCGCCTTTGATTTCGACGGGGCGAAACTCGTCGGCCAGTTCCAATGGGGTCCGATCGGTCGAGATCCACTCGAGCGAAGCCAAGCGGGGAGATTCTTCGCCTAGCGACGTCTTCTTGTCGAAGACTTCGCCGGAAGTCAAAACGAGTTTGGCTTCGGCGTCGTCGGAAATGGCTTGGATGCGAAGCGTATTGCGATTGCGTTTCGGCGGATACGCCGGAACGGCGGTGCAGCCGGCATACAAGCAGCCGAAAAAGCCGGCCATGAATTCGAGGCCGGGTGGGTAAAGCAGCAGTGCGCGTTCGCCGACGAGGCCAAGCTTTTGAATCTGCGCGGCAACGGCCCGCGCACGGCGATCGAGCTCGGCATAGGTCCACTTCTCTTCGAACGTCTCGACATCGGTGAAGCCGTAGGCGAGATCGTTGGGCTGGATCTTGGTCCAGTAACGGAGCACGTCGACGAAATTCGTCTTCGGAGGCGTGAAAGGGGCAAGAAGTTGATCAATATTCACGGCGTCCGAACTCCTAAGGTGCGTTCGAGCGAATTCGCAGGTGAGAAGTGAAAGGGTGCTAGCGAACGTGGCGATTACGCAGGGACCGCCGCTTCTTTCATCGGACAACCCCCATTTTGTGGTCGAGCGGAAAGGGGAACGGGGCTGTTACTGCGGAACAACGGGGCGCCGCACAGTTTTTCCAACTCCGTTTGTTTACGTAACTTGGTCAATTTACCCGGAAATTGCCGTTTCGACCACGCGGCAATGCGCTTGTTCGAGCGGCGATACCCTCTGTTTTGACAGTGACCTTGCGGCAATTTGCGTGCCTAGGGACACTCCCCGCCACCATTCCGCTTCAGTTAGCCCTCGTGTCACCTTTCTATGACATCGGTCGACCCGATCACCGCTCCATGGCATTTCTGCGGACGCGGCTGCGCTGGGCGGCTATCGCTAGCTCGCGCGATTGGCGTGTTCGTTGTCTTCATGATGCCCGCTTGGTGCGGCTGCGGTATGTGGTCGCGGCAACACGATTCGATGGAGGACGTCGCGTTTGATCCTAACGCGGTGCAGAACCCGCTGTTTGTCCCCGTGACCGACCGCGAGTTCCTGTGGAGCCAGCTTGTCGATGAAGTCGACAACTACTTCGACATCATTCGCGAAGAGCGGGTGCAAGTTGTCAACGGAGTGCTGACGGAGGGATACCTCGAAACCAAGCCCAAGATCGGGTCGACGATTCTTGAACCGTGGCGAAGCGATTCGCAGCGAGGATATCCCACCTGGCTGGCAACATTCCAAACCATTCGCCGGACCGCCAAGACGCGCGTCATTCCTACGCAAGGCGGTTACCTGGTCGACTTGTTAGTCAACAAAGAGATTGAAGACCTCGATAAGCCACAGCACGCCACCGCAGCTGGAACCCTGCCGAAACTCGACAGCACACTCAACGGCCAACAAGGCCGGCCGGGGCGATTTTCTACGACCAAGGGCTGGATCGGCGGCGGCCGCGACTCCGATTTAGAGGCGCGGATTCTGAGCAATCTGCGCGACCGCGTTTGCCCGGCCGATACGGTCGCGCGGCGCACTTCACATGGCGAGCCGTTGCCGCCGTAACTTACGACTCGAACTTCGCTACTTGTGGATGTCGTAGCAAAGCAAGCGATCGCCTGCTCGCAAGTAAAGTTTTCCACCCGCGATCACCGGGTGAGGCCACGAGGGGCCATCGTCACCGGGGATTTTGAACTTGGAAACGAGTTCGTACTTTTCCGGGTTGGTGTTGAGGAGGGCTATCACACCGTTTTGGTAACGGAAGTAAAGGTGATTGTCCGCAAACGCGACCGCCGCCGAGTCGGCCCCGGCGCCGCGTTGCTTTCCCCAGAGTTGTTTGCCGGTCTTCCATTCAACGCACACCGGCAACCCCTGATTGTGACCTTCGCCGAAGTAAACGTAATCCCCAAGCATCACCA
The DNA here is from genome assembly GCA_964636985.1 of uncultured Pirellulaceae bacterium. Taxonomy (GTDB): domain Bacteria; phylum Planctomycetota; class Planctomycetia; order Pirellulales; family Pirellulaceae; genus CAZWSX01. The sequence goes on from CAZWSX010000005.1 coordinate 196,212, forward strand.
TCCCACCGTGGTGGTTCTGCAATTCGTTGTTACGCTTCCAGTAGACTTCGTCGGCGTTGAGTTTTTTTCCCTTCTTGGTGATCTTGAGCAGGGCTGTACCGCCGTCGTCATAGCCACTGGAGCAGAAGACGTAGTCGCCGCTAACCAGCGGTGTGGGGATGTTCGCTGTTCCGTTGGCGACCTGGTTGTAGCCCCACAGCAATTCGCCTGTCTTGGCATCGGCTGAGATGATTCCACGCCCCACCAGTGTGATGTATTGCTTGACACCGCCGGCATGTGAGATGACCGGCGAAGCATAGCCGGCACCATCGCTCCCTTTCTGTCCGGCGCCATCAGCGAGGGGCGTCTGCCAGATCGTCTTGCCCGTCATCTTGTTGAGCGCCGCCAACATCGCTTTGGGTCCCCCCGGCGTGCAGATCAACTTGTCGCCGTCGACCAACGGGGACTCGCTGTACCCCCAGCCGGAATGCATCTTGCCGCCGAAGTCCTGGGTGAACGACTTCTTCCAGAGGATCTTGCCATCTTTCACGCTGCAACACGCGAGTGTTCCGCCATGCGAAATCGCGTAGACACGATCGCCATCGACCGTCGGCGTGCAATTGGGATCGGCGTCTTCGGCGATGGGGGTCGACCAGAGCTCTTGGCCGTCGGAGACGTTGCGCGCGATCACGCAAACATCGTCCCCCTTTTTGCCCATGGTGAAGATATGGCCGTTCGAAACCGCCACCGACGACATGCCGCCGCCAATTCCGCTAACCTCCCACGACTTGGGTGGGCCGTCGGCGGGCCACTCGGTCAGGAGATTGGCTTCGGCCGAAATGGCATCACCGGCTGGACCTCGCCAACGGCTCCAATCTCCTTTTTCCGCTTCCTCGACCGCCTCAGGCGAAGGTTTGTAGCCCGCGGTGCCAGCGCCGTTGCCGTTTTTGGCCTTGGTCTTGTTTTTTGCCCCTGTTTGGGCGGTTGCTGGCGGCAGCGTTAGAAACGCCACCGCGCCAACGGCCATGGCGGCCGCCAAAACTCGAAACAGGAGTGGATTCGATCCGAAACGTCGGCCTAAAGACGGGGTTGTCATAGGTAAAGCCTCTTTCGAGAACGGGGAGGGCGGCGCATTCGTCACAAGTGCGAAGTAAACGCATTTTAGGACAGACGCCGTGACGCCTGGAACAGGAAAACCACCTATTCGAGGTTTTCCCCTCGGCAACTGCTTCATAGCCGTATTCCCGGGCGGGAGAGGCCAATCTGGTTGGTCGCTTTAGCCACTTCAATTTATACTGGTAACGAATATCGCCTTTGTTTCCCGCCGGCCTCGCTGGAAGGAAACCATCGGTGACAGATCAAGGAGTCATTCCTATGAATCATGGATTTGGACCGCGATCCAAGGTGTGGTTGCACACTTGGGCTGTTGCCGTATCAATTGCCGCCGCGTTTTGCGGATATCGATTGTCGTTGGCGCAAGAGGGCGACCCGCGCGACCCCACCAAGGCCGCCCAGTTCCTGCGAAGCCTCGATAAGAATGGCGACGGGCAACTCACGCCGGATGAGTACGCCAACAGCCGCGCCGCGCGAATGGTTCGGAGTCTGGCCCAAAAGGCCAATCTCAATCCGGACGGTGCATTGTCGATTGCGGCGTTAACGGGCGCTGGCGGAAAAACGGAGTCGAAGCCAGGTGGAGCCGCGCCAGCGGCAGGTGCGCCTAGTTTTGGCGGCGGCGCAGGGACGGCTTCGCTGGATTACATCGAACGAGCCGAAAAGCTCATCAAAGAGAACGACAAAAACAACAACGGCGTGCTGGATGGGGCGGAAGTGAACGCCGTCCCCTCGAAATACAAAGGGGCCGACCTCAACGGCGACGGAACGCTGACGCGCGACGAAATCGTGGCGAAGATTTCCGACATCAATGCGAAGCTGGGCAATGTCTCGAGCGCTGTCGCACCTGCACCAGCGCCTAGTTTTGGCGGCGGGCCGGATGCCTCGGGTGGACGCCCTGGTGGTGGTAGCCCCGGTGGCGGTCCGGGGGGCGGCGGTCCTGGTGGTGGAGGACCTGGCGGGAAGCGATGGGAGCGTCCTGGTGGGGGCGGCCCGGGTGGCGGTGGTCCTGGCGGACCAGGTGGCGGTCCACCTTCTTTTGGCGGCCCCGGTGGAAAGATGAAACGCCCTGGCGAAGCTGGTCCGGAAGGTATGCCCGGACAACGCAAATCATTCCGCGTCAGATCCGCGACCGAACGTTTCCCCAAAGGCTTGCCCGACTGGTTTGCTCGCAGCGATGCCGATGGCGACGGGCAAGTGAGCATGGCCGAGTATTCGGTGACATGGACTGAAGCCAAGGCACAGGAGTTCGCAAAACTCGACACCAATGAAGACGGGTTTGTCACGGTGGCGGAGGCGCTCGCCTCGGTGAATGGTGGCAAGCGGCCGAGTTTCGCAGGTCCGGGCGGGCCACCAGGCGCTGGCGGATTTGGGCCGGGAGGACCTGGCGCTGGAGCATTTGGCCCTGGGGCACCTGGCGCTGGACCAATGCCAGCCGGATCTCCGGCTGGTCCTCCACAGGGCGGCCCGCCGGGTGCGGGCAACGCACCGGTGGCAAACGCGGGACCGCAAAATGGTGGACCGCCAGGTGCTGGTCCGCCAAATGGTGGCGGCGGTGCCCCCGGCAATCCAGGTGGACCTGGCGGGCCGATGCCGCAAGGCAATTCACCGATGCCGGCAGCGGCCGGGCCACCTTCTGGTAATTTGCCTCCAGGTGGTCCGCAGACAGGTCCACCGCCGGGCGGACCGCCAGGGAACGCCCCTCCGGGCGGTGCTCCCGCCAACGGTCCGCCGCCTGGTGGACCACCTAGGCCCATGCCGTCGAATCCTGCTCCACCCGCGCCAGGATTTGGATCGCCGCAACCTACTGGGCAATAATAGAGCTGCCCGGCTTTCCGATTTCGGGTGACCCTTTCCAGGATGTCCACAATGCGCGTCGTTGGTTGCCCGAGTTGCGAACAAAACATTGCGGTGGAGGATTTTGTTCCCGCCGCCGCGACGATTCAGTGCCCGTTTTGCCAAGCCCACCATGCCGTGGCCAACATGGCAGCATCTCGCTTGCCGGTGGCTGTTGTTCTCGAAATGCCGGCGGTGGAAGTGCCGGACGATCCGGTTTCTAGTCACCCTATTCCTGTCGGCCAGCTTTCTGACGAGCAGGTTTCCAACGACAAGGCATCTGACGACGCATTAGACGATCAACCGCTTGGTGAGGACGGAGAACTCAGGGGGCCGCTCGATTTTGATCGCAGAGAGCCTGACTCCGCGGCCATTCGCGCGGGTGTGAATGAGGATTCGGGAGAGCTGACTTTCGCGACGGATGAGCAAACGGAATCGAGAGCGGAAGCGGGCGAGTTCGGTCTGCAAATCGCAGTCGACCGCGACGTGGCGCCCGACGATGGAGTAGCACCGGCCAAACCGGAGGTCGCTCCAACACCAAGGCGACGCCGCAAGAAGGAACCCAACGCACTCTTCTTTTTAGTGCAGGTGGTGGCGGGTGGTCTGGTTGGAATTGGCGGGACCGTTCTGGGGCTGCTGTGGTTGCCAGGTTCGCTGCGGCGCGATCCGTTCGACGTGGGCTACTCGATCGGCAAAATTGCGCCCTGGATTGTGCCAGCGCACTTTCGGCCCTCCCCGATTGCAAGCGATTCGGGAGGCGAAGCTAGCACGAAACAGGCGAACCAAGGGAAGCCGTCGTCCAAAAATAAGACCGCGACGGAGGATAGCAGTGAAAACGACGGCGTCGCCGATCTACCCAGCGGCGAGTTGGATCGCCGATTGGACAAGAGGCTCAACCAAAAAGCGAGCGACCACGAAAAGACGTCGGGCGATTCCGAGGAATTGATCCTTGCACCGGACAACTCTGGCGACGATTCCGAGATGGACGAAGGTCCGTTAGCTGAGTTGCCTGACACAGACGCGTTGGACGCCGACGCGAAAGACGCTGACAAGTCCGACGAAGAATCGGCCGCCAAGGCCAGTGACAACGATGCTGATGCGGAAGAGGAAGCCGTAAGCGAAACGATACAGGCTGACAACGATGAACCGACAGCCACAACCGAAGAAGCCACGGTCGATGTAGCGGCCGACGGGGCTGAAGACAAAGCCAAGACCGACGAAGCGAAAGCCGATGAAACTAAGGCGGATGAAACAACGAGTGAACCATCCGAAGTCGTCCCTGCCGTAGCGGACGAACCGGTAAAGCCGACCGAGTCGCCAGCAGACGCTGCTGACAGCGACGAGTCGGCCGCTTTGGCCAAGGCTCTTACGGCATCGGAAGCGTTGGCGCGCGTGCTGGGAGACAAGGAACTTCCGGTCGTCCAACAGCGCGAGGCGGCGCAGTCATTTTACTCAGCGATTTGCGATCTCTCCGAAGTACGTGGGCCTGCAGCGATCGAGACGCTGGTGAAGACCGCAAGCGATCCACTTCACGCGCAGATCATCGCGCGGGGAGCGGCTTCTTTCCTGGATAAGGCCGAGACCATCGGTAAGCCATTGGTCGTCGCCGGCAAAGTGATGTCCACCAAGAAGTCGGGGCCGGTGACTGAAATCAAGATCAACCTCGCAACGAAGGATGCACGCGAATTGGTCTTAGTGGTAGCTCGTGACGACGACTCAACGGCCCAAGCCGACGACGCGATCGTGGCGATTGGATTCCTGATCGACTGCGAGAGAACTCCTATCGAAGGCTACGAAGGGACAGGCAAGGTCCTGTCGCAGGCCCGCGTGGGACGTATTGCTGGGCTGTAGTCTGGCAATCGTTCGCATCTGCTAGCGGAAACACAGCGCACGCCGCGAGGGTTCGATTCATTCTGTCTTTCGCGCGAATTCATCGCGCATTCGTTGTTCAAAGCAACCTTCGTCGCGCGCCTTGATGAGCAAGTAGCCGGCAAAGTCTCTCAAGCCGGCATTTCTTTACCAAGCTGTAGCGGTCGCGGAAAGTTGCTCCGCGATTCCGAAGATGTCGGCGACGTAGCCCCGTCCGCGCGTGCGTCTTCTTCTAGCTATTCCGTTAGGAAGGGCCGATCCTTCCATAGATGTCGTATCGCTCGTAGGGGTTATGTCATGAACTCGAATGCTGGCGATTCTATCGTCGCGGCAAACCAGTCGCGAAGGCGGATCGCCTTGGCGCTGGGGCTGGTTTGGGGCGTGACCTTGTGCGGGCTCGTCGCGCGGGCCACTGCGCAATACCCCGCGCAGCCGAGTCGTCGCGCCAATGCCTCGGAACCAAGCGAAAAGAAACGATTAGAGCTTCCGCCACCTGATTTCGGCGACGCGCCAAAAGCCCAAAAGGCCACGGCAGCGCCGGCCCGGAACGCTGGGCTGCGGCCCAGCCAGCGCGTGGAGGTTCCCCAATGCCAGGGCTTGGAATTCGCCACCGAACGCGCGAAGACGCCGCCACCAAAATGGATGGCCGATACGCCGCCTGACTTGCAAAAAGAGTTGATGCGGCTTCCGCCGGTTTGCTTGACCGAGCCCCCAAGCGAAGACGCGCCCGAAGAACTGCCGCCGCCCGACGAGGTTCTTCAAGCCGCTGAGGCGCGCCGCCCATCCTATCGCTTCGAGACGACTCCAGGCCTTCCGAATCCTCACCGCAAGGAACAGAAGCTCGCTGGCCCGAAAGGCGACAGCGGTACGCGCCTTGCCTCGTACGACCTACCACCGCCGTTAGATGACTCGCCAGAGAAAATAGAGTCGGACGCAACCGACCCACATGCCGAGGTGTTTGCGAAGAGCTGCTTTCCATCGGCGGCGGACTGCAAAAAGTGCCACGAGCAGATCTATGAGGAATGGGCCATTTCGAGCCACGCTAACGCCGGGATCTCGCCGATGTTCCATCGCTTCGAACAAAAAATCAATCAGTTGACGCGCGGGACGATTGGAACGTTCTGCATTCGTTGCCATGCTCCCGTCGCGACCACGGAATCGTATCCGCGGCACGAATCGCTGTTGGAAGGGCCGCGCGTCTATCGCGAAGGCGTGACGTGCGTCGCTTGCCACCGAGTCGCTGAAGAATACGGCAAGGTCAACGGCGAGCGTCGCTTGGAACCGGGACCACTCGAGGCGCCCGTCTACGGTTCGAGCAATGGCGAGGGGGTCGAGCATGTACTCCGTAGCGCCGAGCACTTCAAGGTGAAGACTGATCCGGATAACAAGAGCCCGGGCATACTCATGCACCGTCGGGCGATTCAATTCAAGCAACTGAATCAAAGCAGCTTTTGCGTTTCGTGCCACCAGGTGGCGGTGGTTCCCGGGATCAAGCTCGAAGTCGTTTGGGACCAGTATCGGGCATCGCCCGCGTTCCGGCAGGGGATTCGCTGCCAGGACTGCCACATGGGGAAAGTCCCAGGCATGAACGAGGGCTTTTCCATCGGCCCCGTGGCCATCATCAACGGCAAAGCATCGGGGCCCGATCGAAAACACTCGAACCACGTCTTCTACGGCCCTGGCTATTCAATTGCCCACCCGGGCCTCTATCCGCCGAGCGTCGAGAACGATAAGTTCACCGCCCGCGACTGGCTCAAATTCGATTGGCGCGCAGGCTGGGGAACGAAGGAGTTCGAAGACGGCATCGGGCGCCAACTATCGGCCGACGATTTTCCACCCGAGTGGCGGGAAGCCGACGACCGGGCCGATGCGCGCGAGATCCTCAATAAGAACTTCGAGCGGCTCCGCTACAAACGCGATTTGCGGCGGCAGGTGATGGAAAATGGATCGCGGCTCGATGGCCCGTTCTTCGATCCCGCGTCGCTTCAAGCCGACGGCAAAACAATCAAGGCGTGTTCGCCGCTGCATTTCTGCATCGTTGCGACGAACACCAACAACGGCCACAACATGCCGAGCGGCTCGCTTGGTGCACAGCCGCAAATCTGGATCAACGTCCGGCTGATCGGCCCCGATGGAAAAGGCCTATGGGAATCGGGTTATCTCGATTCGCGCGGGGACTTGTGCGACATCCACTCGATCGATGTCCGGCATCACAAGGCGCCGTTCGACGAGCAACTGTTCAACCTGCAAACCAAGTTTCTCACGACCAACGTGAAAGGAACAGATCGCGAAATGTATCTGCCGGTCAACTTCGACTTCGATCAGCTGCCGTTCATCCGCCCGGGTGCAACTCCTAACACGGTGATCAATCACCCGCCGTTCATTCGCATGGAAGCCCACTCGTTGCCGCCGCTGGGCCACAAGAAGGCGCGGTACCACGTGCCAGGCAATTTGCTCGAGCAGCCGGGGACGTACCGAATCGCCGTACGGATGCGGATGCGAGCCGAACCGATTTACTTCATGCTGTTTTGCGAATCGACGCCCGACATGATTCGCTCGATGAACGAACAGATCCTCGACTTCCACGAACACACAGTCGCCTTCGAGGTTCGCTAACGCCACACGACGCCACGATCGCACGCCCCCAGCTATCGCCCCCATGACTCACCTTTCCGCCACTGCCGCCCGCTACACGATCGCGATTGTTCTCGCGATCGTGACCGGCGTATCGCTGGTGGCGATTTCAAACGGGATTTCAGCTTCGCGGGCTTCCGCGCGACCGAAGAAAATCGCTTCGCGGGCTACGCGGGACGCTGCGCCAGTCTCACGGCAAACGGACACTGGCGATTCGGCGCTGGTCGACTATCAAAGTGCCGTTTCTGAGTCGCGGCTTTCGCGTTACCCGCGGGCTCCGATCGACCGTGCTCGGGAAATGGTGAACGCATCGGTCGACAAAAATAGCCCGCCGCCGGCACGACCGAAGACCGCACCAGTTCCGGCTGTGGCGCCCTCGGTGAATGTCGCACCGGAACCGCCCGCAGTCGCGCCTAAGGTTGTTGACGCGCCCAAGCCGGAAGTCCACGCAGCCATCGTGCCGAGGGTGGCCGCACTTCCGCGCACGCCTGCGACGAAAGCACCCGTTCAAAAAGAGGTTCCGGTCTACGTTGCCCAAGCGGACAAGCTTCCTCCTCCCGACAATACGTCCGAAGAGCCGTCGGACGCTCCGCGACCTGCCGATCCAGAACCTGTTGAGGATACGCCGCCGCCAGCGATTGAACCCCTTGAATCCAGTGAACCGAGTGTCAAGGAAACGCTCCCGCGACCGCCAGCGGTCCCATCGCGCAATCGACGCCTGCCAGCGGCTCCCTCGGGCCTTCCACCATTGCCAAGCGCGAATCCATCTTTTGGATTAGGCAGCGAGAACGCCGGCGCGCCAGGCACGGGCTCCCCCTTATTGCCACCTCCACCTGGATTCTTGCCGGGGCAGCCATCGGCGATTGGTACATTGCCCATCGCGCCCGGTGAAGCCTCGGCATCCTCAACGCTCGTTTGGGCGGATAAACCCAAGCTTGGCGATCACTGGCCCACGTGCGATCCCACAGTCGATTGCGCGGCGAATTTGATCGAGACGCAGGAGGGGGACTTCTCGAACGATCCGTTTATCGATGCTCCGTACGACGAGTGCGAACAGGGTCTCCCCTACTACGGAAAGCGGCCTGTTCCGCGAGCTCAACCGTTTTGGCTGTTCGGCCGCTCGTTCTACGACTACGGGCCATATGCATCGGCTCCTACTTTTTTTGGCCGCTCGAATCTCCTGCTGCCGCAGTTCATGGGTTTTGGCGATGTGCGGGTTGGGATGGCGTCGAATCGCAACACGGTGAACGACTTCAATGTCGCGGCCACGACGATCAACCTCGACATGGACTTGCGCCTCACATCGACCGAGCGATTGCACGCCTTCGCAACGCCGCTGGCCCGTAACGGAAGCTTCACGCGGTACAACTTCGGCAACAACGACAACGGCTTCACCGGCGAAGGGAACTTCAACCTGCTGGCCGGCTACTTCGAAGGGGACGCTGGGGCGATCGTCGGCGGGATGACGAACTATGTGCTGCCGTTCGATCTCCCGTTCGCGGTTGGGGCGATGCCATTGGTCTTTCAGAACGGCGTCTGGATGGAAGACATTGTGACGGGTGCCGCCGTTACGATCCCGGCGCGCAACAGCCCGCTGCTCAAGATTTCGAATATGGACGTGACGTTTTTCACCGCATGGGATGGGGTATCGAGCCCTGCCGTGCAGTTCAACAACAGCGCGGCGAGCATCTACGGTGTTGGCTCGTGGGTGGAAGCATGGGGTGGATATCTGGAACTCGATTACGCGTTCCTCGACGACCGTGCCACGCTCGATCGGAGTTACCACAACCTTGGCGTCGGTTGGACCCGACGGTATGGCAAGTGGCTGTCGAACTCCGTCCGCTGGATCGGCAACATCGGGCAAGACCCCACCGGAATCGATCGCACGGCCCATGGCTCGATCGTCTTGATCGAGAACTCCCTGATCACACAAGAACCGTCGAACTGGGTTCCCTACTTCAATTTGTGGGGCGGCTTTGGCCGGCCGCAATCGCTCGCGCGAGCGGCAACGGCGGGAGGCATCCTGCGAAACACCGGCATCCTATTTGAATCAGACAACCTGACGGGCTATCCCACACTCGATCCCTCGGGCCAAAACACCTACGGCGCGGCGCTGGGGATCAACATCCTGAAGCTCGATTTCTCGCAACAGCTGGTGCTCGAGACGGCCGTACTTCAAACGATGGGGGGCGTGAACTCGCGACTCGCCCAAGGACAAGAATATGGCCTCGGCATTCGCTATCAGCGCAATTTGACGAACGCCTCGCTAATCCGACTGGACGGCATGTACGGATTCTTGCCCGATGGCCCTCGCGACATTGCGGGTAGTCGTGTCGAGTGGCGGATGAAGTTCTAGCGTAGCGCGGACATTCCTGTGGGCTACCGCACTCTTGGCGAGTGCGGCTACGAGTAGATGCTGGCTTACTCGGCACGTGCCTTGTCGAGTTGCTTTTCCCAGTACTCCTTGGCGTGCTTCGCCGCCTCGCTGTAAACCTCGGGGGCGATCTTGTCGTACTTAGGCCGTTGGTCCATCCATTCGATCACGGCCTTCACGGCGTCTTTCTTTGCACCTGATTCATTTCCGATCTCCACGTAGAACGGCCCGGAAAGGGCAAATCGTAGTTGGCCGGGATGGTTGGTTACCGCGCGAATGGCCATCCAGCCGCTGTGATTGAAAGTGATCTCGGGCAGCTTGCCGTTCGCTTCCGCCCATTTGTCGAGCTGCACCGATTCGACCACTTTGCCGTCTTTGATCAGCTCCAGGTACTCAATCTTCTCTCGCGTTCCCAGGTTCAGTTCTGCGCGAAGGGCGAGCGGCTTTTTGGCCGTTGATTTGAAGACGTGGCCGGGAAGGTGGCCGTTCACTTTCGGCGTCATCAGCGGTCCGTTGGTGACGAGCACGTGCCCCGCGCGGAGGTTGGCATACCAGATCTCGGGCGTGTACTTCGGCGCACAGAAAACGTACGTGCGGCAATATCCAAGCGGGCTGTCGTTGGTTCCGGAGCCGCTTCCCCCCAGCGGGACCAGCCTTGCGCCAGCATTGAGCAGCATGAAATAGGTATCGAGCGCATAGAGGCCATTTGCTTGCGGGCCGGAATACTTCTTTGCCGGACGAGGCTTTTGCGTTGGTTCTAGTTTCAAGGTACCATCGCGCGTCACTTGGTGATTGGCGAGAACGACTCCTTCCAGTCCCTTGTTCGCAAGCCAGATGGGAAGATCCCATTCCATAGGCGATGCGGCCGCCGCAAACGATCCGCGCTCGCCCGCCAGCGTTTCTAGCGTGCTCAATCCGAGCGCATCGTCAGCGGCAGCTTCGTCTGGCTTGCGCGGCCCGCGGTCGAACCAGGTGAGCATCTTGCCGCCAGCGAATTCGGACACGTGGGCCGGGGCAGAAAAGCTGGTACCGTGCTTCAAGAATCCTTCGACGGCTAATGGTTCAGACTTGTCGTGCGTGGGGTTGTAACTGTTGGCCGCCGTCTTGTGTTCCAATCCCGCCGACAACACAGCGTGCAAGCCTTCGACGCGCATCCACAGAGCTAGATCATTGCGGCGGCGGAACGTCGTCACGTCGCCTGCAAACCATCCTTGCTTGGCCATCTCGAAGAAGCGTTCCATCACCAGATCGTTCGAGCCTTCGGTCCCCTCTTTGATCGTGAAATTGCCGTCGCGAAATTTGTACTCGGGGCCGCATTCAAGTTCGAAGTCGTACTCGCCAGGCCGGAGTTCGAGCGTGATTTCACCGTCGATGGCAAAGTGGTCGCCCCAATGCGGAACATTTTTGGGAACGACTCGATTTCCCTGCTTGTCCTTCAAGTGCATTCTCGCGGCAATCGGCAAGTTCGACTGGCTGTCGAGGACGCGGAGGGTGATGGCGCCCATATCGGCCGCCGGAACGTCCCGCGAGGCGAAAACGAGCAACTGCGATAGGACGAGCAAGGCCGGGCATATTTGCCGGATGAATGGTGGGCTGGTCATGTTCGGCTGGGGCTCCCGCGTGATGAATCGCTGGGAAAACGTACGTCAGGACGCCGGGGCCGATTCCGGTAGAATGGGGCGTGACGGTTTTTCCAATCGGATCGATGCTTCGTGCGCCGTGACAGACGGGGGCGCACAGGTATGATGCGGAGAGTCTCCTTTTCCACCGAATTTCCCGTCTCGCAATCGGCACCTTTGACACCACTATGGCTGAGGACTATTACGACGTTTTGGGAGTTGCCCGCGGCGCTTCGGCCGCCGATATCCAAAAGGCGTACCGGGCGTTGGCCCGCAAACACCACCCCGACCTGAATCCGAACGACAAGAAGGCGCAGGACAAGTTCAAGCAAGTCCAGTCCGCTTACGACGTCCTGAACGATCCTGAAAAGAGAAAGAAGTACGACCAGTTCGGGCCCGACTTCGAACAGTTCGGGGCAGGCGCAGGCCCGTTCCCAGGGGGCGGCAATCCATTCGGCGGTGGGTTCAACCAGGGGGGTGGATTCAACCAGGGGCAGATCGATCTCTCCGACCTGTTCGGCGGAGGAGGCACCAGCATCGAAGAGATCTTGGGGCAATTCACCGGAGCAGGCGGTGGACGACGACGGGCCTCCGGTCGGCGAGGTGCCTCGCCGGGCGAAGACATCCGGCAAGCGATCGAAATCCCCTTCACGACGGCCGTGCTTGGCGGCGAGATTGAGCTGCGAGTCGGTCGCGCCCAGGGGAAGAGCGAACACATCACCGTCAAGATTCCAGCGGGCATCCAAGACAATCAACCGATCCGGCTCCGCGGCCAAGGGGGAGAATCGCCCAACGGCGGGCCGGCGGGCGATTTGATCCTGGTCGTGCGCGTAACGCCGCACAGCACGTTCGTTCGTCGCGGCAACGATTTGGAGTTGACGTTGCCCGTCACGCTGGCCGAAGCAGCGCTGGGTTCGAAGGTCGACGTCCCAACGCCGCACGGTGTCATCGCCATGAAGATCAAGCCGGGCACTTCGAGCGGCGAGCGACTGCGAATTCGCGGCTATGGGGTCCGACCGGCAAACGGCGAGAAGGGGGATCTGTTCGCCGTGCTCCAGATCAAGCTTCCCACGTCGCTGAGCGGAGATGCGGAAGAAGCAGTCCGTCAATTCGATAAGGCCGAGCCTCTGGAGCCGCGGAAGGGGTTGCAATGGTGATGCTGTTCGCCGACCTGCCGCGCGCGGTTCGCGTCGTTTGCCTGGTGCTTGGGTTATTTGCGATTGGATTGGCGCGCGTCAACGCTGAGGAAGAAACCTCACCAGCGGTATCAGACTCCGTGACACAGAAAGCAGAAACTGCGACCGAGTCGGAGGCAACCCACGGCGAGTCCGAAGCCTCGACAGAAGGGGAAAAGGCTCCTGAGGTCGCACCCGGGACCGCGCAGCCTGGGGTGGAGTCATCTTCGAAAGAACACGACACCGACCCCGATGACAAGCGATCGAGGAAAAGAAGGCTGGCGCGGGCGAAAGGCTCGGCCGCACTTGCGGCGCTGATCATCCTAGGCTTCGCGATGGTCGGCTTGACTTGGCTGGGCGCTCGGGTGACGCGGCGCTATATGTTCGGGCCATCCGGGCGGCCGCAACCGACCAAGGCGACGCAGGTCCGCGAAGACGACTGGGCCGGCAAACCTTTGGCGAAGCAGCAGACGCCGCCACCTGATTCGCCACAGGGCGATTCATCGGAACCGTAGCTTACTCGGCCGTGTTGGCGATTTCTTTCCGCAGATAGACTTCCACTCGCGATCGCGCAGTGGCGGCCGATTCGAGATGGGGCGTGGGATCGTTGGGCCCAACCATCGAGATCCGCATGCGATCGGGTTCGAGCTCATATTCTTCGATCAAAAGCCGCATTACTTCCCGAGCTCGCGCGTACGACAAATCCCAGGGGTCTCCCTCGCCGTTGGAGGCCGCTGTCGGGTACGACGCGCGACCGCAAATCTCGATGATTTGTGGTTTGCCGCGGAATCGTTCCGCGGCTTGATGAAGGCGTTCCATCGCGATGGAATCGAGCGTCGTCGAGTCGTCGGTAAAGGGTAGCACCACGCCGAGGGAGCCGCTTTCCGCGGGGTGGGTTGCCTCGTCGCGCCGCGTGACTGGGTGAGGAGTCTTGGTTCTGGGGCTGCCGTTGACGACTTGTTTTCGTCGCCAGCGTCCCGCCGTCATCAGGGCGGCCGTCGTCGTGTTGCGCGGCTTGAAGCCGCCTGTGGATAGGGAGTTCTGGCTGGTATCGCCGCCGAAGTGTTGCTCCAGCGAATCGGCCGCGCCTTGGAAGCGGTCGTCCTTTCGGATCTCGCTCATCGACACGATCATGACGAAGAACGTGAGCAACAGCGTCATCATATCGGCGTAGGTGAGAACCCAGGCCGGTGCGCTCGCTGGCGGATCTTCTTCGAGGGCCATGGCGACGCTCCCCTACGCCTTCCGCTGGCTGGGCGGGAGGAACGTGCTTAGCTTTTGCTCGATGACCCGCGGGTTCTCGCCCGACTGGATCGCCATGATGCCGCGCACCACAATTTCGCGAGCCACAATTTCCTGCCGGCTGATGAAGGCCAGCTTATCAGCGAAGGGTAAAAAGCTGCCGTTGGAAAGAACAGCGCCGTAAAGAGTCGTGACGAGCGCCACAGCCATCGCAGGACCGATTTTCGACGGGTCCGACATTTGGCCAAGCATGATGATCAGACCGAGCAGCGTGCCAATCAAACCGAGCGCCGGCGCGTACTTGCCGATGCTATCGATGACGGCCTTCCCTTCTTTGTGGCGAAGGGCCATCGAATCGATGTCGGTCCGAAGAATGTCTTCGATCACCTCGGGGCGTTGCCCGTCGACCGACATCTGGATGCCGAGCTTGATGAACGGGTCGTTGATTTCGTTCAACCGCGGCTCGAGAGCCAGCAGCCCATCCCGGCGCGCGGTTTCCGCAAGGCTAACCAGCTGCTTGATGATCTTTTGGACGTCGGGCGGCGTATTCATCATCGTCTTTCTGACGACGGCGAATGCTTTAAGGACGTTATTGATGGGATAGCAGACCAGCAAGATACCGATCGCACCGCCGAAGACCATCAGCGCGCTGGCGGTATCCCACATCGAGGAGAAGCTTCCGCCTGCCATGACGACGGAGATGGCCATCATGCCGAAGGCGATGAGCAAACCGGCGATTGTCGCGATGTCCATGATTTATCGCTCCAATGTGCTGTCGGTACTGCGCAGAGGAGGTCGCGGCACCAGGTTCTTCATTTGCTGGTAGCGGATGGCCCGCTCGACGACGTCGTCCATCGATTCGCGAACGACGATCTTGTCTCCGGAGGTCAGCGTGACAAACGTGTCGGGCTTGGACTCCACATAGCGAATCATGTCGGCATTCAAAATGAAGAGCTCGCCGTCCAAGCGGGTCAGTTTGATCATGGCGAGCTCCTTGCGAATTCACTCCGGCCTGCCGCCAGCCGACTAACGGCGGAGGTTGAGCAGTTCGTCGAGCATCTGTTGGGCCGTCGTGATGACCCGCGAGTTACTGCGATAGGTCGTACTGGCCAACACCAGGTCGGTGAGGTTTTTACCGATGTCGGTGTTCGAAAGTTCGCGGGCACCGGCAACGATCTTCCCGTTACCGTTGTCGTTCGGATTGCCTTCGATCGGCAAGCCCGAGTTCACCCCTTGCGAGAACATCGTTTGACCAACCTGCCGCAAGCCGGTTGGGTTTGAGAACCGGGCGAGCCGCAATTGTCCCAGGTCGCGGCTCACGCCGTTCGAGAACACGCCGCGGATCGCTCCGTCTTCGCCAATGATGTAGCTGGTCAACGTACCGGCGGCAGAACCGTCCTGCCGCGAGGCAGCCAGTGTCGATTTGTCGGCGGCGAGGCCTGAGACGTTGTCGAAGTTGAGCTTGAACTCGAGCGGGTCGTTCGAGGGAACGTTGCGCCGTTTGATCGAGACGGTGTCGTTGCTGGTACCAATCAGCTTGCCTTCGCCGTCGAAGGTCACCAAGCCGGTCCCGACGGCAATCGCCGAGCCGCTAGTGGGGTCGTTCTGCGGCGAGTCGGCAAACCAGCGATAGGTGGTCTGCGTGCCCGAAACGCCTTCAAGCGAGGTGGTGATCCGCACGTTCAACGGCAAACCGAGCGAGTCGTAGGCGATAAAGTCGGCGACCGCCGTGTTCCCTTTGGCCTTTTGAACCGATCCGAAGCCGAGGTTCGGCGTCGAGATGTTGTTCGACGCGTCGGTGATCTTAAAGCCCGAGAGGCCAATTTCCAGTGCGTTGTCCACGCCGGTGTTGCTGACGAACCGGATTTTTCCGTCGACGATGGTGGCCCCCGGGGCCAGCGGAGTCGTCTCGCCGACAATCGTATTCAACGACGGCGGAAGGGGGTGCTGGGGATCGTTGAGCGATGTTTGAATACCCATCGCTTCGTTCATGAAGCTAAGCAAATCCTGAACGGTGGTCGTCGAAGTGATCGTGAATTGCTTGTCGGCGAGTTCACGTCCACCCTTTCGCGCCGTGAAGTCGAGCGTCCCTTCCGTGAAGACGTTTTCGTAGTCGAGATCGCTTCGGCGGACGACTCTGGTGAGGAGTGTGTTCGAGTCGATCCGCGGACCATCTAGGTCGACCGTCTTGTTTCCCGTGATCGACAGATCGGAAATAGCCGCATCTGATTTGTTGTCGGTGTAATCTTGGCCGGGATTGATTTCGTCCACAAGGTAGAAGCTAGTGGAGTCGGTCGCCAGGTTGCGATAGATCCGAACCTTGTCGTACGAAGGAAACGTTCCATCGCTGGCGGGCGGAGCCGGAATATTAGTCAAGTGGGGCCGACCGTTTACTACGTTCACCGGGCCGATTGGCAGCGACGGACGGCTTTCTTCTTCACCTGTGCGGGCCCATGTCACCAAGTAGGTGTAGTTCCCGTTAATGGTGCCGGTATCCAAAGGCGTGGTCGACAGCGGGGTCGCATTGTCGTCGACGAACGATCCCCCTGTGGCCACTGTCCCGAGTTGGAAGAAGTTGTTGCCGCCCGCGGCGGTGCGGTAGATGCGAACTTGCGAGTATTCGCTGCCGGCCGTGGGAAGATTGTTGAGCGTGATCGTTTCGTTGGGGTTGCTGTCGCCTGCGGGAACGGTGACCGTCATTTCACTCGAGGGAGGCCCTTCGTGACCCGATGCGTCAACGAAGGCAAAGCGATACTTGTAGACGGCACCTTCAGCGTGAGTGCCACCGGCGCCTTCCGTTGTTGTCGCGGTTACGCCCGTCGTACTGGCCGTGGCCGAGACCACGGCGCCGATATTGGTCTGATCGGGACGGGGCACTGCCGAGTCGCCCAAGGTGGCGCTCTGGATGACTTCGGCCGTGTCGGCAATGTCACCCGAGGGGCTTAGCACACCTTCGAGCGTGACGTTGCGTGTTGCTTGAGCGACGGCTGCCGCACCCAGCGGAATGCTGATGGGGCGCAGCGTCGTCGTTTGAATGGTGTAGTTCTGGTCGACGCCGAAGCCGACGACGCGGTTCCCATCGGCCGTCACCAACTCGTTGTTGGCGTTCGTGCGGAATTGGCCGTTGCGCGTGTAGAGACGCTGGCCTTGAGAGCCTTCCACGATGAAGAACCCGTCGCCTTCGATCGCCAGGTCAGACGGGTTGGCACTCCCTTCGATGGTTCCTTGCGTGAACTCGGGCGTGATGCCGTTCACCTTCACACCGAGGCCGACTTGCCGGGGATTGGTACCGCCGTTGTTGGTTGTGGGCGAAGAACCCAGCGATCGGGTTTGCAAGAACTGCGTTGCGAATTGGATGCTCGACTGCTTGAAGCCGTTGGTCTGCGAGTTGGCGAGGTTGTTGCCGATGACGTCGATCTGCGACTCAGCGGCCTGCATGCCGGTAAGGGCAGTCGTGATGGATGATGCCAAGCCCATGGTCTAGGCTCCTGGGGGAGAATGCGATTAGGTTGAGGCGGCGGACGTGTCGCTGGTCGTGCCGGTGGGAACTACAGAGCGCACGTTGGTGAGCTTCACGCTACTGTCGCCGATTTGGACGCGCAACGTCCGGGTGGCTTCGTTACTGGGATCGGTGATTACGAATACCTTCGACACGACACCGGTGACATCTTTCCCATCGTCTCCCAGCGCCGTCACGCTCTTTCCAAGCAGACTACTCGCGGTCGTCAAGTCCTGACCGACCCGCATCGAGTCGAGTGTCGATGACAAACTGGTCGAAGCTGCGATCTCGCGAATCGTATTGATTTGCTGAATCATTTGATTCGTGTCGGTGGGTTGCAGCGGGTCTTGTTGCTGCATCTGCGCGAGCATCAACTTCAGGAAGTCGTTGGCATCCATCTTGTTGATGTCGTTGGTACGCTTGGCCGTTGTGGTCGACGTACTCGACGTGCTGCTAGTGCCCGTCGTGGCGGTAGTGGTAGCCATACTCGTTACTCCTCAATCTGCCGTGACGCTCAGGCGACCACGTTGATGCTTTGCGGTGTGGTTATCGGACTGGAAGTCGCTCCAAGCTCGACGGGATCGCTGACTTGGCGGTGAAACGCCTCGCGCCTTTCCGTCCGTTGCTGGGAACCGCGATCAGAACTGCTATCGCGATCCGTGAACCCGCTTTGCCCGCTGCCATCGCGTGATACGTCGACGTCGAATCGTTCGATGCGAACCCCCTGCTCTGCCAGACGTTCTTTCAATGCCGGCAAGTTGTCGACCAACGTCGACTGCGCTTGCGCGGTTTCGGTTTCGACTTTTGCGACGAGCGTGCCGTCCTGCACTTTGACTTCCATCTTCATCGAGCCCAGTTCGGGCGGACTCAGCCGCAAGCGGATCTCGCCACCGGCCTCGCGAGCCGTCTGCATGGCACGGGCGATCCGCTGAATGAACTTGACGGTATCGATTTGCGACGAACCTACTGGTCCGCTAGGACGCGTGGTTGCAATGGCCCGCTGGGGAAGCCGATTGGTCGGGTTGTTGGTGACGCCGCCGGTGCCGTCCGTTTTAGAACTCGTCGTTCCGGTATTGCTGGTCGCTGGTGCGGCTTGTTGTTGGGGTGGTGGGACGGTAACGGGTGGCGTAACAAGCGTCGGCGCCGCGACTGGCGGGGGCCCTGTTACGGCTGGGTTGAGCGGGGCGAGAGCCTTGGGGGCATCGTCGGGCGTCGCCGTTCGACTTTCCTTGAGGCCCTCTTTTGCGGTTGGCTCCTGAGACGTTTGCGATTGCGGTCGATCTTCGGCAACTTGATTCGCCGCCTGCGTGCGGGCGATGGCCGCTAATTCCGGCTTGGATTCCGCCGTTTGTTGGACGTCGTTTGACGGCGAACGTTTTTCCTTGTCGCCGCGAGAGGCCCCTTTTTGCGCGCTGTCGCCGGAGGTGGCGGCCGTTACCTCGGTAGCCTGCGGGCCAGCCGACTCGGTCTTGGTCGACTGTTCGTCGATGACGGCCTTTGTGGGGCGGCCCCGATTTGCCTTACGGACTCGATCCGCGGCGACTACGGTTAAATCGGTCGGTACTTCTGGCAACTCGCCGGACTGGTCCGTTTTCGCGGCCGTTGCTGGCTGAGCATCGACCGCGGTTGGTGCTGGTGCATCGGTGGCAGACTCCGTCACCGATGGAAGGTTGCTGGCTGGCTTTGCCAGAAGCTGCTTTCGCTCCCCTTCGACGCCTCGGGCCAACGCATCTTGCGCAGGTTCTTCATCGGACTTTGGGACGGCCTTATTGTTGACCGCGTGGTGATCGAAGGAGCAGACGATCAAACGACCGGAGGGATCGGCTTGATTCGTGTCCTGTCCGCTGAGCCTGGTCTCATCGTCCGGCTTGGTTTCTTCGTCGGTTAACTCGTCGACTTCGGCGGTCACTTCGTTGCTGTCGTCTTGGGAGACGGCAGTTGATGAATCGCCGCGCGCCGCATAGCGCGTTGGATTGGCGGCGGGCCCACTGGACTGGTCTGAGGATGAGGTCTTCGTCGTCGGCTGCGATGTTGAAGCAGCGCTGGTGCCGCGCGGCAGCTGCTTTGCTTTGGACGTGAGGGCCAGAAGGAGTTGTTCGAACTGTTGGCCGCGAAGATCGCCATCGCGGCGAGAGCGATTCGGGCGCGAGGCGGTGCTATCCGCGGACGTCGCACTGGTGTTGATGTCGATCGGCAATCCGCTCATCGGAACGCTCCGCACCTCGCGATGCCGATCGTTCCTGCAAGCGGTAGATGCTACTGCGCTTGAGTCTTTTCGCGATCGAGCTTGTCACGAGCCTCCTTTAACATCGGCAAATTAGGTGACCCTTCACGAATCTCTCGTAGAATATCGGCAAGGTAATTTTGGTCGGACTCAGTCTTGAACTCTTGCAGCAGCTTCTTCAGCTTGTCTTGCTGCATCGCTTTCACAATGGCCACCACGGATAGCAACGTGGGACGCTCGCCTGGCTTCTCCTTTTCGCCCAGCATCTTCAGAAGCTGCTCCTTCGCTTGCTTTGGCGACATGGTTTCCAGGGTTTTCTGAACTTCCCGAATTGCCGCGTCTTCCGCGTTTTCCTGAAGGTCCTTGAGCCTCTTATCGAACGAGACTTGAAACTCCTCGAAGCGCCCGCGCTCGGTCTTGATGCGCGATTCGAGGATCCGCATCTCGCCGAGTCCTTTTTCGATTGCTCCTTCGCGAAGGCTTTGATCGAGCGTGGCCATCAATCGTTGTTCGACGAGGGTCTCGTACGAAGGTTGCTCCGAACTGGGAGAATGACTCTTGGATTCCGCCGCGCCTGCGGAAGAAGGCAAGCCGTAAAAACCCGCGAGTGCTGCTTCGAGGCGCGGACCGGCGAGCCACCCTTTGCTCCAAACGACTCCCACAGCCACCAAGGACGCCAGCACCGTACCGACGCAGACGAGGACGATCATGTCCCAAACCAGGCCCGCCAGCTTCGCCATCATCAGCTAGGTTCCTTATTCCGACGCAACCAACCGGTCAGTGCGGCGCCATCGATTTCCCGGTCTTCCAATTTGCTTTGGATCGTCTCGTACTCGCTGAGCTGCGTCTCGGCCAGCTTCTCCATCACGCGCACCTGCTGGTCCGCATAGACCAACGCCTGGCGGCGGCGTTCGATTTCGCTTCGAACCATTTGCAACTTCGATAGCAAGTCGTACTTCATTGCTTGCAGCGTCAGTTCATAACGACGGCTGTTCGCCAAATCCTCCACATTCACTGGTCCGACGGCGCTGGCCTCGCGGCGCTGCGAAACCGTCACTTCAATTTCGGCCTCCAGTTCACGCTGGCGTTGCTCGATAGTTCGCTCGGCTTCGAGTGCGTCCGCCAGCTCGCGCCGCCGCTGATCGCGGGCATTTTCGCGAAGGCGCTGGACGGGTGCGAGTCGAAACTGAAACATCTATTGCTGCCTGTGGATCGTTAGCCAGCTTAAGCGCGTTTCGCGCCAGGGTTACTGTAGGAGGCGCGGGCGGTTTGGCATTTCTGCGCCAAGGCGAGCAACTCCGCTTTCGCCTGTGCGGCGTTGGTTTGGTCGGTGATGGCCTGCCGCATGTATTTGGAAATTTCGTCCCGCATGGCGATTGCCGTGTCGACCATCGGATTGGCGCCTTGACGGTAGGCGCCGATGGAAATCAAGTCTTCGTGGTCTCGGTAAACGGCAATTAATTCCCGCACCAACTGGGCCGATTCGCGATGGTCTTTGGAGACGATGTCGTTCATTAAACGGCTGATGCTTTGAAGGATGTCCACGGCGGGATAGTGCCCGCGGCCGGCGATCTTTCGCGAGAGCACGGTGTGACCATCGATGAGGCCGCGGACCGTGTCGGCGACGGGATCGTTGGTGTCGTCCCCTTCGACGAGCACCGAATAGAAAGCCGTGATGCTGCCCACTTTGCCGCGACCAGCACGTTCGACCAAGCGAGGCAGAAGCGCGAAGACCGACGGGGGATAGCCTTTGGTTGTGGGTGGTTCGCCGGCTGCGAGTCCGACTTCGCGCTGGGCCATGGCGAAACGCGTGACCGAGTCCATGATTAGGAGGACGTTCTTCCCTTGGTCGCGGAAGTATTCGGCGACTGCCGTGGCCGTGTTGGCGGCTTGAATACGCATCAGTGCGGGTTCGTCACTGGTAGCGACGACCACCACACTGCGGGCCATTCCTTCGGGTCCCAGGTCGCGTTCCAGAAACTCGTTCACTTCGCGGCCACGTTCACCAATGAGGCCGATCACGTTCACGTCGGCCGACGTGCCACGAGCCATCATGCCGATCGTTACGCTCTTGCCGACGCCTGAGCCGGCGAAGATGCCCATCCGCTGGCCGACGCCAATCGTAAGCAAGCCGTCCAGAATTCGGACGCCGGTGGTCAACGGTTGCTCGATGCGCGGACGATCGCAAGCAGGCGGCGGACGGCGCATCAGGGGAACGCGATCGGTCAACGAGGGAGCCTCGCGCCCGTCGACCACGATGCCATTGGCGTCGACGACGCGGCCTAACAAGTTGGCGCCGCAGCGGACGTATTTTGAAGTCCGCA
Organism: uncultured Pirellulaceae bacterium; assembly: GCA_964636985.1. Taxonomy (GTDB): domain Bacteria; phylum Planctomycetota; class Planctomycetia; order Pirellulales; family Pirellulaceae; genus CAZWSX01. The sequence continues at coordinate 218,097 of CAZWSX010000005.1, forward strand.
CCAAGCGAACGCGATTACCGTGGCGCACGCCCGACATATCGGCATAGGGATACACCAGCGTGGCCGACTCGCGAAAACCGATGACTTCGGCCGGAACAGGCGGCCCCGATTGGCGTTCGATTTCCACCATCGCTCCGACGGGCGCGGGAAAGCCGGCGATCGCGGCCATCAATCCTTCGGTGCGGACGACGCTCCCCGTCAGCATTGTGGGAAAGATTTCTTCGACCTGGTCTATTAACGTTGTCATGACAACTTGCGGCGCACTTAGGCCAGCAACTCCTTTTCGATGCGGCCCAGTTGCGTGGAAATCTGCTGATCGACTTCGCCGTATTCGGTTTCGAGCTTGCATCCCCCGGCCGCGATGGCGGGATTGGCGACGATGTCGACTTTGGCGACGTCTTTCATCGCATCCTTAATCGCATCGCAGTGGGACTTAAGGGCTTCGAAATCGGCTGGGTGAAGTGAAACGCGGACACGCGCGGCGCCGCTGGCCAGGTCGATGGCTTCGCGAATGAAGGCGACTGTGATTTCGGGATGTTGGGATAACTCGCGACGGATGACGCGCTGCGCGATCGCGAGCGATAGCTTGACCAGGTTGGCTTCCCAGCCCTTGGCCCACACATGGCGGGCGCCGGAGATTTCTTTGGCGATGCCGGCGACCGCGGGCAAGGCACTTTTCACTTGCTGATCGAACTGGGCCTTGAGGGACTTCTCGGCCGCAGCTTGTGCTGCTTTGCGCCCCTGATCCATGGCCTCGGAACGAATGCGGATGGCATCGGCTTGCGCTTCTTCGACCAGCTTAGCCGCCTTTTGACGGACCTCGGCCAGGTACGCTTCAGCCTTGCGCGACAGATCTTCGAATTGAAACGAGGCGCCATGCGGCCGGTGAAGCGGACTGCTGCTATCGTTCGGGTTGGCTTTGATTACGCTGCCCATCTTTGCTTCGCTTTCGTCGAGGACGTCTCGTCGTTTAGGTTTCGTACCGCGACGACTGGAGACTTTGCTTGTTGGCAATTGGTCCGTCGCTCTGCCCCTAGGCCGCAATCTTCTCCGCGCGGGGCGTTTTTCGATCGGCAGGTTTTGCCAGTCGACCGGCAATTTCGGCCAGTGCCCGGTTCGCCGCCGCGATATCAGAGAGCCGATAGGGCCCCAGTCCGCGCAAGCGTTGTTGCAGCCCGGCCCACTGTTTTGCCGGCATCATTCCCTTGAGACGTGCAAGCAAAGGGGGCTCGGCTCCGGCTAGTGCGAGCAAAACCCAGTGCGCGGGAGCCTCGCGCAACACCGTCGCAAGGACGGCATCCGACACGCTACTCAGGTCGGCCAAGCGAACGGGACGCGGCGCTGCGGCTTGTTGCGGGCGAGGTTGGTTTTCGACCGCAATGCGTTCATTGGGAGTGGATTGCTGCCCAGACGTGACATCTGGCGATGACACCAGGGCCGTGGCAAGGTCGTAATCGCTTTCGCCCACGCGGTCGAGAAGTAGCGAACGCTTTCCTTCTTCGATCCGAGCCAGGACGGCCTTCAACGATTGAATCCGCGAACCCTGGCGAACAGGGGGCGGCGGTAGCGGGCCAATACTGCTTTGGAGAGCGGCGGAGATGTCCGACAGCGCATCGGCATCCATTTCGTCGAGCGTGGCGATCCGTTGCACCACTTGCGATTGCAGCGCGGGGGCAAAGTATTCCAGCACCTTTGCCGCGCGGTCGGCCGATAGTTGATCGACCACCACAGCGATGGTTTGAACGTGTTCGCGCTGCAAGTAGGTGGCGAGCGTCGCAATGGGCGTACCAGCCAGGAAGTCGAAGTGGGACTTCTTGGCGATCTCGGCAGATGGAGCCAAAGGGACTTGAGATCTGGCGGCGGGCTCAGTCACTGGCGACGATTGCGAGCCGCGGCTGCTCAGAACGAGTTCCACATCGGAATCGGCAACGCTATGTGCCGCTCTTTGTGCGATCGGCGGTCCGCCGCTGCGGCCTTGGGCTTTGAAGAATTCTTCAACAACCGCTTGCTGAACCTCAGGTGGAACTTCTCCCAGCGACATCACGGCGGCACGGACCTGCGCTGCGAGCGTTTCGCCCATCTGATCGAGCAAACGATCGGCCGACTGGATATCGAGGCTCGATACCAGGATGGCGGCTTTTCGGATGGCGGAGGCCATGGATGCCATAGTGACTTTCGAAAGTGGCTCTCAGGAACAGGCGTGGAAGGTGACTAGCGACCGTTGCCTAAGCAGCGTCACCAATCCATACCTTCAGGACGTTGGCGGCCGCGTCTGGATCTTCGCGGACGAGATCTCGCAGTTCTTCCTTCAAATTGGGCCCACTGGAATTCAACCGTCGGCGTTGCTTGAGCATGGTCTCGGTCGGAGGCTGCTCGGCACCGGCGGCGGCCGCAACCGCTGCTTCTTCTTTTTTCGCTTCGGCAGGCCTAGCACCGGCAATCATGGGTGCGATGGGTGCAGGGACCGCTTTGCCGACCATCGACCGGACCATCATCATCGCAAACAAGGCCAACACAACCGCCACCACCGATTGCCAATAATCGCCAGCCCACTGAGTGGCCTGAGCCGCGAACGTTGGAAGTGGGCGGGCCTCGGCAGGTATGTCGTAGTAATAGGTGACATTGATCGGCTCATACTTGTCGACACCAGCCGGCCGTTCAGGCAGGAGACGCGTCACTGCATTTTCAACAAGCGTCTTGGTTTCAACCTCAAGGCGTTTGATCGTGTCGGCATCTGGTACGGTGGGTGTCTTCTCTCCCGCAGCAGGCGGAGGCTGTACCTCTTTCCACATCTTCATGAGATACCCGCGCGGAATGCCGATCGAAGCCGACACATATTTCGGAACGAGGGCTGCCTGCTGCGACAATCGCTGCTCTTGCCCCAGGGCGTTAATCGTCTCGTTTTTCGAGGTCGATTGCTGGGACTGCGCGCCTTGAGAAGTACCTGAGACCTGCGCCGCTTGATTGCCGCGAAATCCATCGCCGACGCCATTGGCCCTCGCTCCTGCGGCTCCTCCGACATCGGGTGCCGTGCTGGTCGACTCGGTGGTCGCCTCACTCGAACGCGCGGTTACGGGCTTATCGTTGTACTTGATCGTGGCGGTCTGGTTCTTAGTTTCGGGATTCAACTCGACGTTGACGCCGACAATCACTCCAGGAATGTAGGAGAGACCGGCCTCGATCTTTCGCTTCCAATCGGCTTCGAACTTCGCTTTGTGCGTGGCGTAGGCATTCGCTCCCATCTCGCCGTCGATGCCCCCTTCGGGGTCGTACGAGCGGTTGCCGTCGGAGATCGAGATCTTGTTGCGATCGAGTCCCGCGTAGGCGAAAGCAACGAGGTTGCGGATCGCCTTGACTTGATTCTCATCGAGTCCGCCGCCGTTGGTGGTCACAACGACGACTGCGCTCTTTTCTTTTTCCCGCCTGAATCCCGGCTTGTCTGCCTCACTGTAAACGACCGCGGCCTCGCTCACGCCGCGGAAGCCCATGATGCACTGCGACAGCATCTGCTGCTTCGCCATGCGGATCTTTTCGTCCATCACCTTCTGCGAGACGAATGGATTGTCGCTCGCCAAGGCCTTTTGAAAGTGACTGAAGAAGTCAGGCGGAATGGCGTTATGTTCGGCCATCGCCGCGACATAGGCAGCCCGCTTGCTCCGGGGTACGCGAATCTTGGTCGAGTCGACGTCGTAGTCCGACAAGCCGGCCTCGGCAAAGGCAGCCTGGGCAGCCATCAGTTCGCTGGGAGAAAACGATCGCCCGGCCAGCAAGTAGTCGTTCGTGGTGCCGGTCGGCATCCGGAAGAGAAAGGCGGCGCCCAAGATGATGGCCGCGAACAGCATTGCCGCTGTGACGCGCGCTCCCGGCGACATCGACCGAAAGACGTCAATGAGCTGGTTGACAAACTTGTTCCACGCATCCATGCGCGAAGCCTATCGTTCAAAAGTTGCGGATCATCGCGTCGTGCGAAGCCGCATGCTAAACCCGGATATCTTTAACTTCCTGATACGCCGCCACGAGCTTATTGCGAATCTGCATCATCAGGCGAAACGACATATCGGCCTTCTGCACCGCCGACAGGACCTCGGCCGGATTGACGGCGCCACCGGTCATCAAACTTTCGACGGCCGTATTGGCGTTGATTTGCATCGAGTTGACCTGATCGATCGAATCGAGCATCAAGTTTTTGAACGCCGAATCAGAGGCGCCCGGCGCGGCAACCGAACTCGCGCCGCCGCCCATCGCGGCCGCCGGCGAAATCCCCAGTCGCGAAATTGGATTCATAACTTGCTCCTCTTACTCGTCGACACTCGCTTCAACGTCTCGACTAGCCGATCAGCCGCAGTAGTTGCTGCCCCATCCCTTTGGCAATTTCAACAAGACCGACGTTGGCTTCGTACGCCCGCGTGGCGAGCATGGCGTCGACGAACTCGGCGTTCATATCGACGTTCGGGTACGCCACCCAGCCCTTGCGGTCGCCGTTTTGGATCGCGTGCGGATGATTGGGTTCATACTTGTAAATCGGTTCGACGTTTTCCCGCTCGACCGAGGCCACGCGAACGCCAACGGCGCCGGTACTCGTTCCAATCGACTCGTCGGTGTTCAGAACGACAAAGCGCGATTGGTAGGGAGCGAGATTGCCGTTCTCGTCGCGGGTGGTCGACATATTGGCGATGTTCGCGCTGATCGCATCCAAGCGCGTTCGCTGGGCGACCATGCCACTCGTGGCGATATTCAACGTGGTGAACATTCCATGCCCTCCAAAACGGTTCGAGTTCGATGCTAAACGCGTTCGCTAATAGCTGTTTGCATAAGTTGAAATTGGTTTGTCATAAGAGCCACCGCCATGTTGTGCATGTATTGATTCTTGGTGACCTCGGCGACTTGCTTTTCGAGGTCGATATCGGTGCGGTCGTGGTACAACACGTTTCGCATGGAGGCCTGCACTTCGGCTAGAGCCTGCTGCGTGGGTTTCTCTTCGACCTTGGTGCTAGTTGCCGCTTTTGCTCCCGCGCCCCCGCGAGCGGCTAACAGTTCTGCCATTCCGGTTGGCATGTTCGATAGGTTGAACAACGCGGCGGGCTTTTCGGCTTCGACGGGGCGCTGTTTCAACGACTGCGCATAGGCCTTCAACTTGGTTTGAAAGTCGTCCACAGAGATGTCGCGGGTCTTGTACCCCGGCGTGTGAACGTTTGCGAGGTTCCCGGCCAGCATTTCTTGGCGCGCCTGCGCGAAGGCAGCCACTTCTTGCAGCAGTGGAACGGGCGTTCGATCAAACAGGCGGTTGAGCACGATGCGATTCTCCGCTACCAGCCGATGGCTCGCCGTACCTGACGGCGCAACCCCGGCTGCGCGAATGTTCGCCAAAAAGCGGCGATAGCGGAAGAGAAGTTTTCAAGTCAGAAAGGCAAATTGCCGACACGTTTTGCCTAGAAGTGCCAGCAACGAAAGCCAAACCATCAGGCGACATTCCGCGGGCTGAAGACTTTGGTCCGCGGCGCGTAGCCATATTGCTTGAGCTTGTTCGCCAGGGTACGCACGCCAATCCCCAGCGCCTTGGCCGTTGGTTCTCGCAAACCGCCGAACTTTTCGAGCGTCGCTTCGATGAGCGAACGCTCCATATCTTCCAACCTCGTGGACGTCGCACCTGGAGAGGAGCTAGCAACGTTTGGCTCGGTGGCGTCGATTGACGAGGGCGCGCCTTCTAGAAGCGCAGGTCGAATATCCTCGGCACCAATAGAGTCGCCGTCGGTGACCACGCTCAGCCGGGTCACCAGGTTCTCGAACTCCCGCACATTGCCTGGCCAAGAGTAATCGATCATCAGCTGGATCGCGGCGGCGTCTGGCGATAGGGGAGCTCGCCCTAATCGAGCGGCAGCCAGCGCGGCGAAATGGGCAAACAGCTCTGGCACGTCCTCACGCCGATCGCGCAGCGGCGGAACGCAGATGGGCAGGACGTTCAAGCGAAAAAAGAAATCGCTGCGGAACTTTCCCTGGCGAACATCTTCGGTGAGTTGCCGATTAGTGGCGGCGATAATTCGGACGTTCGCTTTACGACTGTCGTTCGATCCCACGCGCTCAAAGACGCGTTCCTGAATCACTCGCAGCAACTTGGCTTGCAGCGACATGTCGATTTCGGCGACTTCGTCCAAGAACAGCGTGCCTCGCTCGGCGAGTTCGAATCGGCCGACGCGCGGCGCATCGGCGTTGGTAAAGGCGCCTCGCTCGTGCCCGAAGAGCTCGCTTTCCATGAGTGTCGGCGAGAGAGCCGCGCAGTTGACTGCCACAAAGGCGGCATCGCGCCGCAGGCTCGCGGCATGCAACCCGCGCGCCACCAGCTCTTTCCCCGAGCCACTTTCGCCTGTGACGAGGACGGTCTCATCGGACAGCCCGGCTTGCGCAATTTGCCGCCGCAACCGCGTCATGGCCGGGCTGCGGCCGATCATGAGCGCGCCGTCATCAGTTGCCACCGTGGAACGCGGACCATTCTGATCGCCGTGTTGCAGGGCGCGCACCACCACCCGTTCCAGCGCCTCGGGATCGAACGGCTTTTCGATGTAATCAAATGCTCCGCAGCGCATCGCTTCGACGGCCGTCGCCACGGAAGCGTGGGCGGTAATCATCACGACCCGGCAATCGCGGCGCCGGCGAACCAGGCGGCGGATGAACTCCAGGCCATCCATGCCTGGCATTTGCAAGTCGGTCACGACCAAGTCGGGAGCCGTTTGTTCCAAGTCGGCCAGGGCCTCGATGGCGCTACCGCGCCCTTCGACTTCGTGGCCGCAATGGCGGAGCGTGGCGGCAATCGATTCGCGAGCGCGCGGGTGATCGTCCACCACCAGAATGCGTCCGGTTGCGACGTCGCGCGCGTTTTGATTGTCCCCGCGTGTTTTGTTCGCGATATCCATCAGGCTGCCCTTTCGTGAGGTTGAATCCCGCTCGTGACGTGGGGAATCAACAAGCGGAAGATCGAGCCACGGGGTTGATTCCCCTCGACTACGACCACGCCGCCGTGCAATTCGACAATATGGGAGACGATTGCCAGTCCCAGCCCCGTCCCCGTGTTCTTGGTCGTGAAGAATGGCTCGAAGATTCTGGCCTGCACTTCGTCTGGAATTCCGGGCCCCGAGTCGCAGATGCGAATCTCGCAGCCGTCCTCGCAAGCAACCGCCACCATTTGCAAACTGCCCCCCTGCGGCATCACGTCCATCGCATTGAGCGCCAAGTTGAGGCAAGCGCGCCGCAACATGTCGCCATCTGCGTCGCAAAAGATGGGCTCGCTTCCCAAGTCGCAAGCGACGCCCTGCGCGGCACATTGGGGCGCGAGTTGCTCGGCTACTTCTCGCAGAATGCTCGTGACATCTAGTCTCTGCCGGGCGGGACGACGATCGGCGGCGAATTGCAATAAGTCGTTGACAACAGTTTCCAGGGCCGTGATGCCCGACGCCATCTGACCGTGGAGATCGGTCAGCCCGGTGTTATCGGCTGTCTTCCGCCGCAACAGGCCGGCATACAAGCGGATTGGCACCAAACCGTTACGAACCTCGTGTGCTACGTGGGACGACATTTGCCCCAAGTCGGCGAGTCGATTGCGTCTCGCGAGTTCTTTATTTTTCACCTCGAGTTCGTCCGTCAACCGGCGGACTTCCGCGCGGAGCAGTTCGTGCGTCGCCTGGAGCCGCGACGTGGCTTCGTTCCAGGCATCGAGGATGGTTCGCAAATCGATGTCGGAGATGGTTTGATCGGCCGGCCCCATCGTCGTCGCAAGCTCTTGGTCACTCACGGTTATTCCTCCGACGAAAGATCGAGTTGGCCGTGGTGAGTTGTGCCCGTTTCAAACCCACGCTCTACGTAGGACCCCTCAGCAGACGAGACGGCTTCAATCGATTGCAACGTTTCGACCGTTTGTTGCCGGTGATGGTGAACGCGTTCGTCGCAGTCACGTTCCAAATCGAGCGATTCTTCCAACATGGCGCGGCATCGATCGACCCGATTTTGGCACGCCTGGCGATCGGCGTCGGATGGGAAATTCCGCTGCGACGGGGACAATCGCCACCATGGATTTAACACGGCGTCGATCCGATCGATATGCTCGATCACCGATCGCTTCGTTTGGAGCAGGGCGAGAAGTCCCGACCACTCCATGGCGTCGATCACGGCCGACTGCTTGCGAGTGAGGGCCAAAAGCTGCTCGACGGCCCGCTGCTTTTCGCCAAGCAGGGCGGCGGCAATCTGAGGATTGAAAGGAGTGTCCATTGGAATTTCCACTAACCCTTGGATAGCCAGTTGAGCGTGTCTTTCCACTCGTCACGGGAGAATCGCGTGGTGGTCTGGAAGTTCCGCTCGGCGGGGATCCGCTCGAGAACCACTTTGGCCTGCTCTAGTGCACTGCGCGCGGCATCGTGCCGCCCCAACTTCCGGTGACAGGCCGCGAGTTGCACGTAGGCTTCCAGCGCCTCGGGCTCCTGCTGCCAACGCGACGCCGTTGTGGAATAGACCTTGATCGCGTCTTCCCACTTTTCCAGGTCGTACAAGCAACCCGCTTTCGCGAAGTAGCTATTGCGAATCATCAGCTGCTCGATGGACTGGATCGAATCGGCATCGTTCCGCGCGTGCAACAAGCTGATGAACCGATCGTACGCGAGAATCGCCGACTCCAGGCGCGCCCGCATTTCGCGGAGTCGTGCCGCGCGGCCTGTTTCCAGGCTTTCCACCGTGAGCCGGCGGCGAGCTCGTTCGGCGGCTCGCCGGTGGGACTCACCCAGCAGGAAGAGAGCCAACTCCGCTTGCGGCGCTTCGGGATACCGATTGAGTGCCGCTTCGAGCGATTCCGAGGCCTTATCGAATCCCTCGTAAGCGTCCGACCACGACGTTGTGAGCGCGGGCGAGCCGTCGAAATTGGCGGCATCGAACTGCGTTCGCTTGGCCTTGGCTTCACGTTGCCGGGCTTCTTCGAACCAGAGTTCGCCTAACAGGAACTGCGAATCTCGCCATTCCGTACTGCGGGGCGATAGCGCGTCGTGCGTGAGGTTCACCAACAACAGATCTCTTGCTCCCGAGAGATCGCCCGATTCGCGTGCCGCTTTGGCGGCCAGCACTCTTGCCCGGTAGATGTTGGGGTCGGCGGGGAAACGCTCGATGAAACTCTTCAGCGTTTCGAGCGCTGTTTTGCTGTGTCCCAGCGAGAGTTCCGCCTCACAGCGAGCCAGTGCGATCGCGATGCTGCTTTGTGCAGAATCGTACTTGTTGTGCTCGGCAACCACTTCCAGCGTGCGAACGAAATCATGTCCTTTAAGAAAGAACTCGGCCGATTCCTGCAATTCGAGCAAAAAACGCCGCTCCCCAAAGGAGTTCCAAGCCAATTCGCGCGTCGCCTGTGCCGCCAAACGCCACTGCTGCCGAGCGGCAATTTGAAACTTTTTGGCTTCGGCACTCTTTTGCGAGCGAGCCTGCTCTTCGGCATGGCGTGCAGAGGCCTTGTGAATGGTCGCTTTCCATCGGAGGAGCTGCGCGGCATCGATCAATCCGGTGGGCATATCACAAAACGACAAGGCCGTCTCAAAGTTGCCGTGGGCCGCGTAGAGTCCTTGCAGGTCTTCCACGCGGCGGCGAAATCCCGCGATTTGGCCCGGCCCCAAGGTGGCGCCGGAGGCGACGAATTCGGACGCCGTGCGAAGGACCGCCTTCGCCGAGGCATCGTCGTTTCCCTGCGCCGTTAACATCTCGGCTTCCGCCAGCGCGGCTAAGATTCCAGCGGGTGTGTAGGCAAAGAGCTGCCGCGTGCGCGATAGTTCCAACAAGGCGGCGTCCTGGTCTCCCATGAAGCGCTGGCACATCGCCATGGCGTAGCGCAGTTCGGCATCGGTTCTGGAGCCGATTTCCTCGGCACTTACTTTGCGCATACGTTGCAGGAGTTGTTGCCACCCCTCCACCGAGACGCTCGCGGGGTCCTCGGCGACCTTGCCCTCCTGCGTGCGGAACGACAACAGCGCCAATTCGGGGCTGTTGATCTCCAGGCCATCAAGGATTTTTTGAGCGTCGTCGAAGTCCTGTTTCAACACATGGGCTTCCACTTGCAGCAGCGTCGTGGCGCTGCGGTCCTCGGCGCTGATTTCCGGCTCGGCCAGAATCTTGTCGATGTGCGCGAGCGCGATGTCGAGCCGCGGCGGCTCAACGCGAAGAGCCGACTCGGCCGCGATGTGCTCAACTTCCATCCGCGCGATTTCTGGCGGCGGCACGGCTTCATGCGACGAGTCGGCGGGCTCTTCTTGATCGAGGGCCTGACTGGCAATCGCCAGCGCCTCGCCAAAACGGCTGTTGCGGTACAACGAACGCGCCCAGTGGCTGAGAAGTTCGTACGCGCGCTCGGGAACGCCGCCACGGATGTGTGATTCGGAGAGGAACTCGGAAGCAAGAATATCGAAATTGGCGCGTTGCGAATCGGAACGAGCGTGCGTGGCTTCCCGCTCGAGCGTGACGCCTAGGGCCAGGCAAACTCGGGCCTGAGCCTCGTCGTCTTCATTTTGTTCGGCCGGAACCAAGAGCGCTTGCTTCCGCACTTCGGATGCGTCGCCGGCATCGAGTGCTTCGAGCACTAGCTCGCTCGGATCCCCTTTTTCTTCTTTATCGACATGCGCCTTGGGCGACAGCATCCACATAAAGAAGCCGCCCGCGAGCATCGTCCCCGTCACGAAACCGGCGACAATGAGAACCGTCGTGCCGCGCGCACCCAGCCGTTTGCGCAGTTCACCAAACGCCGCGATCGCGCGCGACGATAGCGTAACGCGCGGAGCGGGTGCCGGTGACTCTGCGGCCGGTTGCATGTGGGAGCGAGCGCTCGCCTCTATAACTTGAGCGAATCCGAGAAAAATCTTGGACGCTTGTAAAGCAAGGTCGCGATCAGTGTCAATGGAAACGCATGGCGCGATATCGTTGACGGCACATTTCGCCGACTGCAGGCATGCACTTTGGCGGATTTTGCACAGATAGCGTGGGTGCCTCTTGCAACGCCAAAACCGCAGTCAAAACGTGGAAATTGGGCAAAACTCGCGATTCTGTTAAATCGCGTGGCATTATCTGTGTCCAGGTCGTTAAGATGCGGAAATACGAGGTTCGGGGAATATTGGACCGCGCCCGAAACTTCCCAGATTGTGTGCTCGTCTCGATGGAAGTTCGCGCCACAGGGCTTACGCCAGGCTTCGAGGTTGACTGGTATGTCGTCGGCACGGAATTGGAGCCTTTTCCTTGGCCACTGGGGCGGCGTTTCCGTTCGCGGCCACATCAGCATCGCGCTGGTGGGTCTGCTGATCCTGGCCATCATCGCGCCGGCTGTCGCGCTCCCTTCGCCAGCACCAGTTGTTGCCGAAAACGCCGGTACACCTGCGACCGATCCGCCTGCGGCAGTGCTTCCTAGTGCCCAGTTGCCTAGCGCGAACTCAGACATCCTCGTTAAATCGGGTTTGGCGGTTGCGATTTATTTCTTCTCGGTGGTGCTGCACATCGTGACACACGTGGCGGCCGCTCGACGCTGCGGCACCAAGATCAACGGAATTGTCATCGGCCCCTGGGGCGAGATCGATGCGCTCGAGCTTCCCCGCGATCACGAGCACGCGCTCCATGTATTGATCGCCGGGCTCGCGGCAAACCTGGTTCTGTGCGTCGGCGCGATTCTGGCCATTTCCCAGATTCCCAATTTCCAACCTGCAACTCTGCTGGGCTTGCTGGAGAAGACGGGCCTCGTAGAAGGATCGCGTCTGTTGTTTGCCTGCAAGTGGACGATCCTGATCAACCTTTCCCTCGCGGTGCTCAACCTGATTCCGTTTTTTCCGTTCGACGCCGCTTACGGCGCCCTGCGAATCGTCCAATGGGTCGACCCGCAAGTCGATCGCGTGCGATGGCAGAAGGTGGTTTCGTTTGTGGGGCGGCTGGCGGGCGTTGCCTGCCTTTGCATCGCGTCGCTTACTTCGTTTGCCAACACCTCGTACATCGTGGCGCCGGCTTGGCTTTTGGCGGCGCTCGGCCTGGTCCTTTGTTTTTGCCCGGGCGAATCCGATCCGCTGTGGACCACGATTTCCGAATCGGCGCGCATTCAAACCAACATCGGCATGAGCGCGGCGCGGGTTTCGCCGTCGCGATCCGAGTCGCCCGGCGGTGGAACGGGCGATGGCCTTTCGACCGCGCTTCGTCGTGTCTCCGAAGCCGCCACGGTGCTGTCGGCCGAAGAACAAGCGCGCCAAGACGACGAGCGGATGGACAATATTCTGGCCAAACTGCACGAGCGCGGCATGAGCGCGCTTTCTATCGATGAGCAAGAAACACTTCGCCGCGTGAGCCAACGCTACAAGAATAAACGGCCGAGTAAGTGAGAAGTAGCATGGACATTCTTGTCCGTGCGAGGTGCGGCTCCTCAGATATCGTGATTAATAACCTTCCTCTTAAAAGTAGCGCGTTCTAGGTTGGACACCTCACTCCGCACGGACTGGAAAGTCCGTGCTACTTTTCTGTTGTCCTACTGTGGAACCGACAGCGGTTTGCCGTTGTCGGCCGCCGACAATTTCAGGATGAACGGCACTGCTTGGACGGCCCATTTTTGTGGCGACGGGTAATGATCCGCATCGCTGCTGAAGCATTGCCGCAGCATATCGGTGTTGATGACGCCGGGGTTGAGCGGCACGGCCGCCATGCCCTTGGGCAATTCCATGGCCAGGGCCAGCGTCAGCCCTTCGACGGCATATTTGCTGGCACAGTACGGCGCAACTTCGGGTGCCGTCGAGCGGCCCCAGCCCGAGCTGAAGTTGACGATGACGCCTTGCTGTTGCCGCACCATCGCTGGGAGGAAGTGCTTACAAACGTGAAAAACGCCGATCACGTTGGCCTCGATCAGCCGGCGAAAGTCCGCCGAGGGGATTTCCCACAGCTTGGCCGGATCGTTCATCATCGCGGCGTTGTTGATTAACAGATCAGGCGGGCCAACGCTCGAGATCACATCGTGGGCCCACTGCGAAACCGCCGTCTCATCCGTAACGTCGACTACGCTGAACCGGCTGGGGCCATGGTGGCGGCGGGAAAGTTCCTCGATCGCACTGGCGTTTCGGCTGCAACCGACAACCGTGTGCCCGCGGTCGATAAACGCTTCGCACATCGCGTATCCCAGTCCGCGTGCCACTCCAGTCAAGACAATCGTTCGTTGCTTTTCTTCAGCCATCGCATGTGCCTAATCGGGAGAGTTTTGTTGTTCTCGGATGCTTTACAATGTTCGATCGTATCGCCTGCCGCCGCGAATGAAAACCATGAACCGACTGCTGCCCCAACGCGAACTGCCGCCGTATAGCTACGTGCCGGGGCGATGGCCGCATCCTATTCGCGAATCAAACGGCCACAGCTTTGGACACCGGCCTCCGCCTCTGGAACCAAACTGCATGAACGCCCCGCACCAGTGTGCGGAGTGGCTGTACGGTATCGACCTTTTTCACCATGGCTTCTACTGGGAGGCTCATGAGTCCTGGGAAGCCGTCTGGCAGGCGCTCGGGCGAAACAGCGACGACGCACACCTCGTCAAATCGCTCATCAAGCTCGCCGCCGCAGGGGTGAAGGCGAGAGAGAATAACGCCGAAGGAGTGCGAAAACACGCCGCACGTTGCGAAGAACTGGCATCTTCGAAATACGCGATCGAACACCCGCAGCGATTTGGCGTCGCGTGGGATACCGTCGCAAAACTCGCCCATTCGGTAGCGGCCAACGCCGCGAGGTTATGCCGATCCGACAACGAACCAGTTCGGATCGTGTTCGACTTCGCGCTGCCTATTTGCCAATAGAGGCGTTATGGCGCATCAGCTTCCAGGCGGCGATAATGTATTCGACGCCCGAGTAAACCGTGCTGACGACGGCCAGCCAGACGCAACCGATCGTGGAGTACTTGAGCCAATCGGGAATCGCTTGCTTGGTATCGGCGTAGTAGAGGCACAGCATGGCCGCGACAACGGCGGCACACTGAAAAACCATCTTCCACTTGCCCGACCATTTGGCGGAGAAGTCGCCGCCACCTTGCTCGATCGCGCTTCGCAGCGCGGTAACCAGCATTTCACGCCCCACGACGACGACAGCCATCCAACCAGCAATTCCGAATCCATCTTGGTTGGCGTGCCGTTGCTCGGCGGCAAGAATGATAAACGTCCCGCAGATGATGATCTTGTCGACGAAGGGGTCGAGCACTCGGCCGACCTTCGTGATCTGATTGAAAGTGCGGGCCCACCAGCCGTCGATCCAATCGGTCGACACGGCCACCAGAAAGGCGACGAGCGCCGCGACGTCCATGGTCGGCGTTCGCCACGGGATCAACGCAAAGACGAGAAACGACAGAATCAACCGGATCAGCGACAACGTGTTGGGGACGTTGACGACAACGTTCGAGGCCTCGGTTGATTTTGCCTCTGCTGAATTCGCCTTGGTGGGCGGCGCGTTCATGGGCGTGCCCTATGGGTCTATCGCGGTTTACTGGTGGCGTAGGCGATTAAGTCGTAGTCGTTCACGCCCACGACTTCGCATGTCACGATTTTTCCGGCGGCGAGCCGCGGGCCGCTGACAAACACCGCGCTGTCCACATCGGGAGCATCGGCCGTCGAGCGGCCGACCCAAGCATCCCGCTGTCCAGCGACCGGTTGGTCGAGAATCACATCGATCTGCTTGCCGACCATCGCGGCATTGCGTTCGAATGCGATTTGCTGCTGGACTTCCATCAGCCTCGCGCGGCGCGATTCTTTGATCTCGTCGGACAAATGCTCGTCCAGATTCACCGCCGGTGTTCCGGGTTCGAGCGAGTAGGTGAAGACGCCCATGTGCTCGAAGCGTTGCTGCTTAACGAACTCGACAAGCTCGGCGAACTGCTCTTCCGTCTCGCCAGGGAAGCCCGTGATGAACGTCGTCCGCATCGTGAGATTGGGAATGCCGGCTCGCAACTTCGCGATCAAGGCTTCCGTTTCGGCGCGCGTGACGCGGCGGGCCATCCTTCGCAGCATCGTGTCGTTGATGTGCTGCAGCGGCATGTCGAGGTACGGGACGATCTTGCGGCTCTTGCCGAGGACCTCGACCAGCTCATCGGTGATGTACATCGGATAGAAGTACATCAGCCGAATCCATTCGATGCCGATGACCCCTTCGAGCCGCCGCAGCAGTTCGGCCAGCATCGGCTTGCCGTCGATGTCGATGCCGTAGTAGGTGGTGTCCTGGGCGACAATGATCAACTCGCGGACGCCGTCTTGCGCGAGTTGCGAGGCTTCGGCGACGATGTCGTCCATTTGCTTGGACGCGTGCTTACCGCGCATCTTGGGGATCGCGCAGAACGTGCACAGCCGATCGCAACCTTCGCTAATCTTGAGATAGGCGAAGTGCTTAGGGGTAATCCGCAGGCGGTTCTGGTCGTTGAGGGCACGAATCGGCGCCGGTTGAAAAACGGATCGCTGTTCGGCCTGCCGTCCCACCAAGCGGTCGGCAACCTTAGTAATCTCTTCGCGGCCGAACACACCGACTAGAAAATCGATCTCAGGACGCTCGATGAGCAGCTCTTCCTTTTGCCGCTCGGCCAGGCAGCCAGAAACAATGACGCCCTTTGTTCCGCCCAGTTTCTTAAGGGCGATCATTTCGTCGATGGCCGAAAACGATTCCGTCCGCGCGCGTTCGATGAAGCCGCAGGTGTTCACGACAACGAAATCGGAGCCCTTGGGATCGTCGACCAGGTCGTAGCCATCGATCTGGAGCAAGCCCAGCATCCGCTCGCTGTCGACCAGATTCTTGGGGCAGCCCAAGCTCACGAAGGCATACCGGCCTTTAGACTCCGGGGGCTTTTGCGGGATGTATGGTGTTGGTTTCATAATCGTTCAGTACTTCACTGCGGGCACTTGGGCGTACCGAGTAACGTCCGTCCCCAAAATCGCAACCATTTGTTGGAGGAAGTTCAGCGGCTCCGCATCCGCCGTCAAAATGATCTGATAGTTCGTAGGCGTTGGGCAGCCAGGTATCCAAGTCTCAATGGTTCGGTCGTCATCTGTCTTCGTGACATTCATTCCCAATCTCGGCCCTTCCGAGACGCCGTATTCCCAATGGTCGTGCGTGTCAAACGTAAACGAAGGCAAATCGAAGACTCGCTCAAGTTGCTTGCAAACTCTTCCCAATTCCGCTGTTGAGTTGGCGGCGTAGTAAAAATTCACTCGTGGCATCAGCTACTAGCTTCTTGGAGTCTTAAGCACACCTCATGACAGCGGCTCGTTGATTGACTAGCCGGGGGCTGGTGCTGGTATTTGTCGGTACTGGCGGGCGGCATCCACAAACTCCTGGGCAGATCGCTCGCCACCGGCATAGCGGTGGCCGATCGCCACAAACGAATCCCTTAGTGTAGGGCGGCAAGCGATGCCTTACCATGGCTTAGGATCGCGGAAATCCGCGTTTGTGTGAATTACCGGCCCAATAGGGGCCGCTGGACGAACGGGAGTCCGCTCTCGAACAATCGAATCGACGGTCGCAAATCTGGGTTTGAGGGGTTGTCGCGTGTTCGAATGGCTGGCCAGGGCGCTGCTTCTCAAAATCGCCGCGCCGGCTGACGACCCGGCGATGGAGGAGTTCGGCCAAACCGAGGACCAGGTTTATCAAGAAGCCTTGCGACGGCTCGATCCAGCTCATGCCGATGCCACGGGGCTTGTTTTCGCCGGCGGCAAACTCTCACGGCCGTGGCTGTTGGCCGCGTATCATCGCGGGGCCTTTCCTTGGCCGTTTGGCACGCGGCGAGGCATCACGCTGGCCTGGTTCTCGCCTGATCCGCGGGCGGTGCTACCACTGGAGCGGTTTCACATTCCGCGCCGGCTTGTCCGCCGGCTGCGGCAAAAGCAATGGCAGATCACCTGCGACACCGCCTTTGCCAAAGTGATTACGCACTGTGCGACGGTCGAACGGGCGAACGCCAGCGGCACCTGGATTACGCCGACCTTGGCGCGGGCCTACGGGCAATTGCATCGCGATGGGATCGCGCACAGTGTCGAAGCGTGGAGCGACGGGCAACTCGTCGGCGGCATTTACGGCGTGGGCTTTGGGAGCTACTTCGCCGGGGAATCGATGTTCCACTTCCAGGCCGATGCTTCGAAGGCGGCGCTCGCGGGATTGGTCGCAAGGCTGCGGCAACAAGGCTTCACGCTGTTCGACATCCAACAGCAATCGCCCCACATGCGAGAAATGGGGGCAATCGAAATCCCGCGCGATGAGTTCCTCGCGCGGCACGCCGAGGCGATCGGCAAAGACGTCTCGTTCGGTGCGAGCGGCGAAGTCTACCCGTAAGTTGGCTATCCGTAGATTGCCTCGAACGAGATCTTCGACCACGTTTCGAAGCGATCGAGATCGCTGCGCAGTTCCTCTAACGGGAAGAACTTGGCCTCGTGCATTTCGTCTTCTCGCGGGCGAACGGAGGGGCTTTCGACTTCGCACAAATGAACCACGCCGAGGTGGACCTTGCCGACTTCGGTGAGATCGTCGTTGATCAGACCGATCACACGCATCCGGTAAGGCGTATCGATTGCAATTTCTTCGTCGAGTTCCCGCTGCATCCCTTGTTCGTAAATGTTCGCAGCGCTGGCATCTAAGCTGCTGATGTGGCCGCCGACGCCGATGCTTCGTTTGCTGTGCAGCCGCGACTCGCCCTGCCCTTTGCCGCGCGTGTAGGCGAAGACCGAAACGTTTCCGCTGGCGTCGCGGTGCTGGAAGATCACGTACGGAATCAGTTGCTTGAACGACGGGTCCTTTTCCATTTCCGGACGAGGGCGATAGGAACCCAGATCGGCGTCCAGCAACCGAGGGAAGTACTTCTCGATGTTGCGGGTGAATCCCTGAAAGTAACCCAAGTCGTGCAACAACGAAGTGGGGACCACCAAGACATGCTCGACTGCCGATGACTCGTTCGCTGTGGACATTCGTTTCCTACTCGCTCTGTGAACCGCTTCGTACGGAGGCAGGCCTCAGCTACAGACTGACAGACCGCGCGATGTAGTGTAACGAAAGTTATCGAGTTCGCGAGCCGAACGCAAAATCAAGTAAGGCGCAGAAAGTCGCCTGTGTAGAAAATGTCTCAATCTCAAGCGCACAAGGACGAACGTCCGAACCTGACACGAGAATCACCCGGGCCATGAATCAGTCGTGGGACGTGCTTTCGCTTGAGTTATCAACCGTACTCACGCGGCGAATGGCCTCGAGTACTTCTTGGCGATGTACCGGAACGTTAGGCGGGGCTTGAATTCCGAGACGAACTTTATCGCCGCGAATGTCGACGATGGTCACGACGATGCCATCGCCGATCACGATCGATTCGTCGCGCTTGCGGGACAAGACGAGCATGAGGGACAAATCCTAAAAAACGTTTCCTTCCGTGAAATGGACCTTGACAAAGTTTATCCGTTTGCGCGCAGGAATGGAAACAAACTCGCGCGATTTTCGGACAACCGAAACAGCACCTTAGCGGTGGCATTTCCATCGCGAGAGTGACTCGCTAAGTCGTACAGACAATCCTGTTTGTGCGCGGTGCCGTATGCGGTTGGAGGAAACGTGGGTGCTCAAGCGACTTGGCCGCTCTCGAATCGCTCGAAAATGGAGAGATCGCATCCGGCCAGACAGGATTGTCTGGCCCACAGTTGCGGCGCTACTTTTTTGGGTCAAAAAGAATTGGAAAGAATTTGCCTTCCATCTTGTGGCCTTTGGGGATGGGAGGAACGCCTTTCAGCAATTCCACGTCGGCGTCGGAACA
Source organism: uncultured Pirellulaceae bacterium (assembly GCA_964636985.1). Lineage (GTDB taxonomy): Bacteria > Planctomycetota > Planctomycetia > Pirellulales > Pirellulaceae > CAZWSX01. The sequence goes on from CAZWSX010000005.1 coordinate 236,872, forward strand.
AACGCCGTCGCGAAAGGCGTTGATCACGACGGCTCGTCGTGGCCGCTCGGTGCGGTTTGCGAAACTGCCGTGAATGAGCAGCGGGTGATGGAACGAGCACTCGCCCGCCTTGAGTTCGATGGCGACCGGCTTGCTGAAACGCTCCCATTGATCGGGCGTCAGCACTTCTTTGATGGCTTCCATGTTGCCGGCCAAACCGGTGATGGGCAGCAAATCCCAGGTGTGGCTGCGCGGCACGTAGTGCAGGCACCCGTTGTCGATGGTGCTATCGTCGAGGCCGATCCAGCATGTGATGTGAGCCATCGGCTTCGTGCGGGTCCAGTACGAGTAGTCCTGATGCCAGGCGACCACGCCACCATGTTTTGCCGGCTTACAAAAGAGCTGGTCGTGCCAAAAACGGACCACCCCGTCGAGCAGTTGGCTGGCCGCTTTGACCCAGGCCGGCGCCCACAAAATATCGTGCATTGCCGGTCGAAGCCGCCATGCGCCTAGCGCGTGAAACAGAACGTTGTTGGGGTCGCCCGACTCGTTGCTGTGGTACTCGTACCAGAGCTCCGAGCCCTCGTGCTTAGGCTGAAAGAACTCGGCCAGTTCCGCCCGCAGGGCCTCGATCTGTTTCGCGTCTAGAATCCGAACTCCGGCAAGGTAGCCTTCTTCCTTGTAGAAATCGATTTGGTCGCGGGACAACGCGTACTTGTCCCACTCGCCGCGTGACTGGGGCCAAGGAAACAGGTCGCTCACTCGTTCGTGGCGCGAGGCGTAGTCGATCATGGGGAGACTCACTGGCGAACGGACTAGATCGTATGAAGGCGGCATTATCGGCGGAAAATGACGATTTCGCCTAGGGTGGCCGGCGGCGTTTGCGACGACCGCGGCGGGGAGTTAATTTGGCAGAGCCTTCCCCGTTAGACGCCTCTTCGATTTTCCGCCCTTGGCGCCCCTCCAACCTCTCGAGAATCCCATGAAAACGGTCCGCATCGCCCTGATGATCGCAGGAGCATTTGCCATTTTTTCCTCTGCAATTTCTTTGAATGCCGCTTCCCTGAATGCAGCCGAACCCAAGACGGAACTCCTTTGGCCTAACGGCGCCCCAGGAGCCAAAGGAGAAGCTCCGGCCGACAAACCGACGCTCATCACCTACATGCCCGACGGTGAGGCCCCAGCCTCGGGGCGCACCGCGATCGTGATTTGCCCCGGCGGCGGATACGGCGGGCTCGCGATGGATCACGAGGGGCATCAAATCGGACGCTGGCTCAACGACAACGGCATTGCCGGCTTCATCTGCGACTATCGCCATCGCGGCAAAGGGTACGGCCAGCCGGCACCGCTCCAAGACGTGCAACGAGCCATCCGCACGGTTCGCGCTCACGCGAAGGAGCTTGGCGTCGACCCGAAAAAAATCGGCGTGCTTGGGTTTTCAGCCGGTGGACACTTGGCTTCGACCGCCGTCACGATGTTTGACGATGGCAAGGCCGACGCCACCGACCCGATCGAGAAAGTCTCGAGCCGCCCCGACTTCGGCATCCTTTGCTACCCGGTGATCGCCTTTGAACAAAGTTACACCCACAAGGGGTCGCAGGAGAATTTGGTGGGCAAAGATGCCTCGGCCGACTTGATCGCGCAGTGGTCGACCGAAAAACGCGTCACGGCCAAGACGCCGCCCACGTTTCTTTGGCACACGTTCGAGGACACTGGCGTTCCGCCGATGAACAGCATCGCCTTCTATCAGGCCATGGTCGCCAACAAAGTCCCAGGCGAACTGCACATCTACGAGAAGGGTCAACATGGAATTGGCCTGGGGAAGACCTTCCCCGCCTCGGGCGACTGGTCGAACGCGGCTTTGCGATGGCTTGGCGCGCGAGAACTTTGGTCGGGCAAAGCCAAGTAGTAAGCGGACTGATTTCGGAGTAGCCGCGTTCGCTAGGACGCGATAGGTCGACGAAGCTCGCGAGGAAACGACGCTCTGGCAAGGGCCGCTTCAGTTGCAGTTGTTCAAACCGTGTCCGTCACGCGGAAGCGATCGAATTCTCCGGTCGCTTCGCTATCGCGGAGGTCGGCTCCTTTGATGTTGCCCCCCATCGCGGCCGCGATGTCCGCGAGCATTGCTTGCAGGTCGTTGGCCGCTCCTTCGACAAGCAGCTCCACGCGTCCGTCGTGGAGATTTCTTACCCAACCCGTGACTTGGTAGTTGCGGGCAATCGTGTTGACGGTGTAGCGGAAACCAACTCCTTGCACGCGACCGCTGTAGAAAACGTGCTTCCGCGAAGATGAAGAACTCATCGCAAGCCTTGCTGCCAATCCTGATGTAAGAAATTCAATTGCGGCATTGTGTGGCGGCCGTTAGGGTTCGCCATTATGAAAAACTCTATCGCATTCTATCGTGACTGGGGTTCGCTCCGCGCCGTTGTGGCGATCGCAGTCGCGTCGATTTCGATCGTCGCCGGCAATCGCCCCGCCTTGGGGCAGATCACCAAGATCGGTGAGCCTCGCCCTGTGGGAAAGTCCGCCGCCAAGCGTCCGCCCACTCCGCTGCCCGAAGACGATATGGAGCAGATCGGATCGCCGGAAGAAGAAATCGTGCCCAAGGAGCCGGCGGACGATTCCGACACTGCGACTCCGAAAGGTCCGCTGCTCGTTTTGAAAAACGGCAATGTCGTGTTCGGCGACATCGAAGAGACAGGCGACTTCTATGAAGTGACCTCGGGCAAGGCCGGGAAACGGGTGGAGATGCGATTCCATCGCAATCAGGTCGAGATGTTGTGCGAAACACTCGCCGAGGCCTTCCAACGCAAGCAACCTAACGCGCGTAAGAACGGCGCCGAGAACTGGCTTAAGTTCATCGCCTGGTGCATTCGCTACCGGATGTTCGAAGAGGCCAAAGAGGAACTCGACGCGTTCAGCGAAATTCACCCCCGCAGCAAGCGTGTCGCCGAGATGCGCAAACAAATCGAATTTCAAGAGAGTGAACCGGAGAGCACAGGGCCCACATCGCCGAACCCGCTCTTGCCGGTCGAAAAAGCGCTGCCTGAAGAATTCAGCGGCCAGCGGCTTCGCGAACTTCCCGATGAGACGATGGAGACGTTCAACAAGACCATCCAACCTCTATTGGTTCGCAGTTGCGCATCGGTCCGCTGCCACGGCGGTGAGTCGAAGAATTATCTTTTGACGTACTCGACGATGGTGAAGGGCTTTTCATCCCAGGCAACCCATCGCAATCTGCGGGCGACGCTGGCCCACATCGATTTTCGCGACCCCGAGGCGAGCCCACTGTTGACCATGGCGATCGAGGCTCATGGTGGTTCGACGAAGGCGCCGATTGTCGACGCCCGCGACAAGCAGTTTCACGTCTTGGCGGCGTGGATCGAAAAACTGGCAGCCTCTCCCGCTGCGCAACGACCGGCGACCATTCGCCCGCAAGATTCAACGCTGCGGCAGGTGCGAACCGCGCCGGACGAGTCGGATACGGCGGGTCCGCCTGATGACGAAGAAATCGACATCAGCGACGCGCCGACGCTGGAATCGATTCGCGGCGCCAAGAAGAAGACATCGAACAAGCCTTTTGTGCCCAAGGACCCGTTCGATCCGGAAATCTTCAACCGGAAGCACCACGGGAAGTAGCAAGGCCTCAGGGATTCGGGACTTCGGAACCGAAGATTGGCAGCGCGAACGCAACGGTTCGCGGAAAGCGACGGGCCAAAACCTAAGCCAACGTCATCTCCGCTATCGCCGATTGTTCGATTGCACCATGGGCCGGCATTTGGATTCGGAAGACCGAGCCAACGCTGACCGTGCTTTTGACTGAGACCTGGCCGCCCATCGCTTCGCACAGTTTCTTGGTGATCGCGAGGCCAAGCCCCGTGCCACCGAACTTCCGAGTGGTCGACGCGTCGGCCTGGGTGAATGGCTGGAACAGTTTCGCGATTTGTTCCGGCGTCAGGCCGATCCCGGTGTCGGCCACTTGAAAGACGAGATTTTCGCCCGCCGGTGCCGGTTGCTTGTCAACCGACAGGCTCACGCGGCCTTGGTTGGTGAACTTACACGCGTTGCTCAGCAAGTTGAGCAGGCATTGCTTCAGCCGAGTCGGGTCGGCGTTTACCGGGAGCAGCCCCTGCTCGATGTTGATTTCCAGCTGATTGGCGTTTTGGGCGGCCAAAGGCGTGATCGTTTCGCGAATCTCGTCAATGATCTGGTTGACGTCGAACACCTGCAATTCGAGCTCCGTGCGGCCCGCTTCGATCTTTGAGATGTCGAGAATATCGTTGATGAGAGCCAGCAAATGTTTGCCTGCCTTTTGAATCTTTTCGAGATCGCCCGTGTACGTGAGATTCTTTTTCTTTGCGGCAAGCAATTGCAGCAGTTCGCTGTACCCGATGATCGCATTCAAAGGCGTGCGCAATTCGTGGCTCATGTTGGCCAGAAACTGACTTTTCACGCGGCTCGCCGCCAACGCTTGTTCGTGGGCGACGGTCAAGGTGTCGTATAAGCGTCGAACTTCTTGTTCCGCGCGTCGCCGTTCGGCATTTTGCTCGGCGAGGACTTCGTTGGCGACCGACAACCCCGCTTCTCGCTCGGCGATCGTGCGAGCTTCGCGGCACCCTCGCAGACAGGACCAGACCAGAATCACGTCTTCAAACACAACCCATACCGCATGTTCGATCCAGCGAAATGGACTTTCGACGAGCACGCCGAACACAGACTGCGGCCACCACACACCGCGTAGAAAGTGATCCGCTGCGACCACAACCGTAGCCGTGACCAGGACCCGCCAGTCGCGATAAAACGCCAAGAAGGCGAGTGAACCAAAGACGTGGAAGTGAGTCTCGATGCGGCCGCCCGTCAGGTGAATCAGCAACGCCGACCAAAGCATCTGGGCGATGGCGATGGTGTGGCGGGTAATGGTACGTCCGGGGAGTTTCCAGGCCAGGACGATCGGCAGCCCGCTGAGTGCGGCACCGAGAAAAACGGCCGCGTAGACATGAATATGCACCGCCGACTCGTCGCCGATCCAGGTCCGCGGCGAAACGACGAGCGCGAGCGCAATGGCGACGATCCACTGCAGCAGCATCAGGATCGCAAACAGTCGATCCGTGTCGATGTAGGTATCGCGCATGATCTTGCGATACAGTGCATCGGCTGGCGTGAGTTCGTTTGCGGGCTCGGTCGAGTTTGTCGTCGAGTTTGTCATGGCCGGTCACCAGCTCTCGATAGGGCGGAAGAGGACTTGCTGTGCAGAGGGCAACCGTACACGGGGCATTGCCGATCTTCGCGCGGTTCGCCGCGGGCGATGGCAAAGAGGGCTGCCTTGCCGCGACTGTCTCCTTCGTGGCCCCGCGTCTCGGTAATACCACCCTGGAATTGCAAGTTTCCAAAGGGGTCGTAGACGACGATCGACCCCGACGTCGTCGCCGCGAACTGCCTGGCGACTTTTCCGCCCGCGTCGATCTTGGTTGTGACTCCCGGCATATGGCAGGCCATGTCCCATAAGGCGCCGTGTGCCCAGGTATCGGGTTCGTTGTCAGGACGAATGAAGTAAATCGTCGCGTCCAATTCGGGAATGCATCGCGACATCAATCGTTCCAACTCGCGCAGGCTCGCAGTGCTGCAAGGACAACGTGGATGAACGAACATGAGCAATCGTTGTTTCTGCGGCGGATCGTTCGTCAGAGACGAAATCACGGCCGGCGCCGCCAGAAATTCACCCGGCTGCCGATCGTAGTGGGCCAAATAAGCCATGCCGGCGCCAACCGCCGTGAGCCATACGACCAGCGCGGTGCCGAGGACAATTCGTGACGTGCTCATGTGGATTGCAGGACCGCTTCCGCGGCGTTGATAGGCAAAGCGATGGAAGCGTGCGACAACCCGACGCCCCGTGAAGCAGCACTGGTTGCTTCCGAAGATCGCCGCAAAAGTGCTTCCGCGTCGGCGTTGGCCAAGGGGCGTGAATAGTGATAACCCTGCGCCGTTTCGCAAGTCATTTCATGAAGTTGCGAATGCTGAGCAACCCGCTCGATCCCTTCGGCGGTGACTTTCATTCCCAGGTTGTGGGCCAGGTTGATGATCGTGCGAACGATTTCGTCGGATTCGACCGACGCGCCCAGCTGCGAAATGAACGAGCGATCGATCTTGAGATTGTCGATCTTGAAGCTCTGCAAATAACTAAGCGACGAGTATCCTGTTCCAAAATCATCAAGGCTGATGGTCGCACCCAGTGCACGCAACTGCGTCAGCCGTTCGGCCGCCATCTGCGTGTCGCCCATGATGGCGCTCTCGGTGATTTCCAACTTGAGGTGACGACCGTCGAGTCCCGTGGTCCGCAGGCATTCCTGGACGTGGTCAACCAGGCTCGCCGATGCAAACTGCTTTGCGGAGACATTCACGCTGATAAACAGTGACGCATGTTCTGGGTATTGAACTTGCCATTTGCGGGTTTGGCGGCAAGCTTGCTCTAACACCCAGGCTCCGAGATCCACAATGAAGCCGATCTCCTCAGCGATCGGTATGAAGTCCACAGGCGAAACGATGCCGCGAGTCGGATGGCACCAGCGGAGGAGCGCTTCGAAGCCTTTAATCTGCTTCGAGGGCATTTCGACGATCGGCTGGTAATGGATGTGGAATTCGCCGCGCTCGATTCCTTTGAGGAGTTCGGCTTCCAGTTCCAGCCGTTGGAGTGCTTGTCTGCGCATCGTCTGATCGAACAAACTCCACTGCGATTTGCCGGCCGTCTTGGCTTGGTACATCGCGGTATCGGCATCGCGGAGGAGATCCTCGGCCGGTTCGAGCCCGAGGTTCCCCACGGCAATTCCGATGCTGCCGGAGACGGCGACCTCGTGACCTTGCAGTTGCAGCGGCTGTTCGAGCACTTCCAGAATTCGGTCGGCAACGAGCGTTGCATTTTCCGCGGCATTCATGCCCTTGAGCAGGATGACAAACTCGTCGCCGCCGAAACGCGAAACGGTGCAGCGATCGTGCGCATGGGCAACCACATCGGTTCGCCGCAGGCAGCTTTCCAGTCGGCGGGCCACATTGACCAGCAACTCGTCGCCGGCCAGATGGCCCAGGCTGTCGTTGACCACTTTGAAGCGATCCAGGTCGATAAATAGCACCGCGTAGAAGCCGGACGTTTGGGTTTTTGCAGCTTGTACGGTCGCCGCCAGATGGTCCATGAACAGGACCCGGTTTGGCAGGCCGGTCAATGGATCGGCTGCTTTGCCTCGAGTAATGTCGGTCTGCGAACCTGCCATTCGTGTTTCGCGGCCGGAGGGATCGCGCACTGCCATCCCGCGCGAGAGGAACCAGCGATAGCTTTGATCGCGGTGCAACATCCGGTGTTCGCTTTCGAACTGCGAGGTTTCCCCGGCGCGGTGCGCCGCGATCGCTGCCCGGACGTGCGCAATATCGTCGGGGTGAATTCGCAGAAACCACTCTTGGGGATCATCGCTGATCTCGTGCGGGTCGAAGCCGAGCATCGATTTCCAGCGGTCCGACAAATGAAGGCGGTTCGCGACCAGATCCCAATCCCACAGGCCATCATTGGCTCCTTGGGCCGAAAGCGAGTAGCGCATTTCGCTTTCGCGGAGTCGCGTTGCCATTCTCTTGCTGTTGACGTGGCATTGAATGCGCGCCATCGCAACCGGAAAGTTGATTGGCTTGGTGATATAGTCGTTGGCGCCGGCGTCAAAGGCCTGCACCATGTCTTCGTTCTGACTGCGTGCCGTCACCATCAGCACCGGCAGCTCGATGGCGCTCTTCGTTTTGCGGATTTCGGCGAGCGCCTCCGGCCCGCTCATGATCGGCATCATGGCGTCGAGCAAGATCGCATCGAAATCGTGCTCGGCGATCATTTCGAGGGCGACGGCGCCGCTGGGTGCGGTCATCGCGTCGTAGCCTTCAATTTGCAGACGACGGCTGAGCATGTCGCGATTCATTTCCTCATCGTCGACAATCAGCAGCAAGCCAAGCGATGTGGTCATACGAGTTCTATCTTCGGAGCTATGGTTAGAAGTTTCTGGAGCAACGTGGCGAAGTCGATGGGTTTGGTGACGTATTCGTCACAACCCGCAGCGAGAACTTTTTCACGATCGCCAATCATCGCATGAGCCGTCACCGCGATGATGAACAGATCAGCCGTGAGTGAGCTGGCTTTCAAACGCCGCGCAACTTCCCACCCATCGATATCGGGCAAATTCATATCGAGGAGCGCGGCGACATAATTCCGATCGCGGTCGCTGGCCAACTGAATCCCGGTGCAACCGTCGGCGGCGAGGTCGACTTCGTAGCCGAACAGTTCCAAATAGCGGGCGACCAGTTCCTGGTTCAGCTCGTTGTCTTCGATAACCAAAACTCGTGGCATGAGCGATTGCGCGAACGGAGTGTGCGGGTCCAATGAGAAACTACGTCGCTGGCAGGGTTTGCCGACGCATTTGCGCCAAGAATTACTCGATGCGAGTGCGGAAATGGAGCAGTCCGAGGCGTGCGGACCCTGAGAATCGGCACTCCCGGCATATCAGGGCGCCAGTGGTCCACCAGCCTTAAAGGGCGTTGGGGGAATCGAACGCCGCGGCCTGCGAGCCCGGAACCGATAGCCCTCCACGAAAAAACGCCGCCAGCATTTCTGCTGGCGGCGTGCCTGGACTATTCGTTCTTAGCAACCTGGTGCGAACCTACTGTATCTGAATACCTCGGTCGACCAGCATGGTACCGGCGTTCACGACAGGGAGTTGCGGCATCCACGTGCGGCCACCCACCGTGCAGCTGCGGGCGTTGCAGCCGGGATACCAAACAAATCCAACACCTACGTACATGTTTTCGTCGAACGATCCCGGAGACCCTGCGCTGGCCGAGGGGCTCATGTAGGCGAAGTTCGTGTACAGCGACAGGTTGTCGCTCAAAGGGGCAAGCCCCGTACCACCGATGATCCAGCTGCCCAGCGTGCCTGTTCCGGGGGCCAACCGATTCCCCATCGGCACGCCCACATACAACCAGGTGTCACCACCGAAATCGTACTTGTGGTGCCAATAAGTGTTGAGCTGGTTGATTGCGCGATACTCGACGTTGATCCGGCCAGCAGCGATCGCGCGGGTCGACTTATTCGTTGCCACAGTTCCCCACACGCCAATCTCATTGCGCGAGCTCAGGGCGTAGCCAATTTGCGTGCGGATCTGTTGCAAATAGGGGGACTGTGCGATAACGCCAAACCGCGTGGCCGAAAGTTGGTCGAACCCAACGCTCCAGCTAATCGGATTGCATGCATCGGCCCGACGGAAGACCCCCAGCGTCGAGTAGAACATGTTTTGGGTTTGGTCCTGCAGCGCCGTGGGGGAAGAACGCCCCTTCCAGTCGTAGATGCCGAAGGTCGCACCGGCTTGCCAGCCGATACCGCGATCTTCCAACCCCATGATCGGACCACCGAGGTTGCCACCGCCCGAGGCGCCGTAGTTGCTCGTGTAGTCGCTATCGGGAAACTGGTGGAACGAGTCGTATCCGAGCAAGCCGTAACCCGTGATGGCCGGGCAGCTTTCGAATTCGTTCCAGCACGGATCGCAGCAGCTGTTCAAGCCGCATCCGCAACCGCACCCATCGCCACAACCATCGTCGCAGCAGGTGCCGCAACCGCCATTCGCGTCGCAGCACGAATTGCAGTCATCGGTACAGGAGATGAATTCAACCGGCGACATTGGCTTGCGGCTCGGCTTCCACTCCGGCAACGACAGGATGGAGGTGCTTTGCTCCTTAGCAACCGGCTCGTTCTCCAAAGTCAAAAAACGATCCATGGCGTTTGCCTGGCTTAAACCTAAGCCCAAGCACACGGCCGCGACGATCGCGGAAAGGCGCTTACGCATGACGACGACTCCCTTCGTCGACCGGACCTACCCACTACCGAGGGTGACAGCATCCGCCTTTACGACTATCCCCAACACCGCATTGGGCCATCGGTGGCGCAATGGGGCGACGGTTCGATGAGTCGTGCTGGCATCCCTTCCAGGCAGTCCTCGTGGCCGACCTCATTCCCTTCTTTATTCGTCGGCGCTATCGGTCCGAGGCTTATCGAGGTCGCCGACAAGTCAAAGTCTTGCCAGGCTGCACAGTTTGACACGTCACGATTACTTTTCGCCAAGCTATGCCCCAAAAAGGCAGCCTCGTCGCGCTCGATTCTGTGCGGAAAACCGGTTCAAGTTTCCCAGACGGTCAAGTCTCCGTCTTATGAACCACCCGAATCACCGTTGCAGAAAATTCAATTACGCGTACTTCCTCTGAATTAATCTTCCAATTCTTCCTGAGAGAGGCTGTGGAAGGTTGAGAGCGCGTGGAAGGCGATCATCGACCTTCAAGCGAAAGTCGTTGGCGATAGTATTTGAGCCCTGGAAGAAAGAAGCACAGGGCTGCCACGACACCAAAGATGAAATGGCTCTCGTTCGGGAAGACAGCCATGACAGCAGTCGTTGCAAATAGCACGATCGCTTGAACGTAGAATTCGCCCGACAGGATGCCCGCTTTCACCATGAAGACCATCCCGCTGATGATGGCAAGCACGGGCGAAAGTTTGAGAACGTCGAGGCCCAGCAAGGCCTCCAAGGGAAACAGCAGCGCCGTTCCCACCATACTCGCCGCCCAGACGTGGGCGATTTGTCGTTCGACGAACGTCACCGGCCCCATCCGGCGCCGCAGCATCCAGAAGACCGCCGCCCACGTCCCTAAGCCGAGCGTCCACATCAGCGAGTACTGAATACGATCGCGCACGCCAATCAAAAACAACAGGTTGGTGGCGAACGAAACACCTGCCAGCACCAAACTGTGCCACATCCAGAGCAGGCCCCAATTTTGCAGTACGACGGCGTGATGCGTTTCGCGCAGCCACCAGGCGACCACTTGCGTGATCCGTCCGCTCCGGGCCGAAATCGGTTCGTTCTTGAGATAGGCCTCAAGATCGTCAGCAAGCGCGCCGGCACTGGCATATCGCAAGTCGGTTGGCTTTTGGAGGCACTGGAGGCAAATCATCTCCAGGTCGGGATCGGCTAACGGCCGCACAATCCGCGGCGGGACCGGATCCTGTTCCAACACGAGCAACACGGTGTCGACGGGCGAAGCGGCTTGAAACGGCGGACGCCCCGTCAGCATGTGGTAGAGAACAGCCCCCAAGCTGTAGACATCGCTGTGAGGTCCGACAATTCCGCGCGCGCCGTTGGCCTGTTCCGGGGCCATATACGCGGGCGTACCGACAATGGCGCCCGATCGAGTGACGCTCGCTTCGCGGTCCGACTGCTTCGCGAGGCCAAAGTCCGTAACGTGTGGTTCTCCTTGTTCGTCGATCAAGATGTTCGACGGCTTGATGTCCCGGTGAAACACGCCGCGGCGATGAGCAAACTCGATCGCCCGCGCGACTTTCGCCAGCATCATGGCGATTTCGCGTGGCGGCATCGGTTCGCCGTTCAATCGCTGGAGCAGCGTCTGCCCGCGGACGAACTTCATGCTGAAGTAAGGCCGTCCGTCGAATTCGCCTACCTGGTAGACGGGCACGATCCCCGGATGTTCCAATCGCGCGGCGGCTTCGGCTTCGGCCTGGAACCGCGTTCGATCGGCCGCTGAGGCCAGCATGTCGCGAAGGATCATCTTCACCGCGACTTCGCGGTTGAGACTGATTTGCCGCGCCCGAAAGACGACGCCCATGCCGCCGCGGCCCAACTCCTCAAGCAGTTCGTAGTCGCCTAGCCGGCACGGGAGCGAGAGGGCTGCCGAAGTCAGTTCGGACACACCAGAAATCGTTCGCCCACGAAGTGGATCGGAGGAGGAACTTTTGCCGGCGACTTCGGCGACCATGACCGCGCCCCATAGATGGCGCAAGTCGGAGGCCATCGTTGGATTTTCGCGGCAGACGGCTTCCAGGTCGATGTGCTCGCCGCGCTGCGCCCGCTCGGTCAGATCGCTCAGCACCTTGGCCAGCTTTTCGTCGTCGTGGCCTGGCGAATCGATCGTGGAGTCCACCTCGGGTTGCATCGTCGTGCTGCTTTCGACGGGCCCAAACCGTCCCAGGGACAAGATCATCTAGCCGGCAGAATTGCCTTCGTTCTTCGCCAGCAATTCCCGCAAACGCCGCATCGCGCGGAGATAACGCATGCTGGCGGCGGGCTCGCTGAGGCCCAACGCCTGGGCGACATCCTGATTGCTGAGGTGCTCGTAGTGCCGCATGACGATGATTTCGCAGTCCTGCTCATCGAGTTGGCCGATCGCGTCTTCCACGCAACGGACCATTTCCTGTTGAGCCACCGCCGCGGCAGGCGTCATTTCCGGATCGCGCAGGTTTTGCGCCAGCAGCATCGCCGATTCGTGATCGCCTGAGGGAGCCCCGAGCGGTTGTTCCTTATCAACGCTCCGCTTGGCCGACACGCGGTGGCGGCGGTGAGCGTCGATGATCCGATCCTTGGCGATTTGCCGGAGCCACAGATGGAACGCCATCTGGGGCTGTTCCAGGTAGTTCTGCAACCGGCGATTGGCTTCGACCATGACGTCCTGCAGAACGTCGCTCACGTCGACTCGTTGCCGCACCTTGGCATCGAGTCGGAGCTGGATCATCCGATGCAAAGCATCGCGATGCCGCTGCAGCAGGTCGTTCACCGCGTCGGTATTTCCGTCGCGGGCACCATTGAGAAGTTGCTGGGTTTTTTCGCCTTCGGGCCACATGCTTTCAAGCATGTTCCATTATGTGCCAGCGGTCAATTGACGATTTCAGAGGCTCCAGGCTTCAGGCCCCAGGCTATAGGGAGAATGGGGCAGGCCTGAAGCCTTCGTTTACTACTTCTTGGCGGCTTTAGCCGTCTTCACGTAGGCCGAGATTCGCGACTTGCTGCGCGAAGCGGCGTTCTTGTGAACGATCTTCTTGGCGGCGGCCTTATCGAATTTCACTTGGGCAGCCTTCGCTTCGGCGTCTGCCTTCGCAAAATCGCCGACCTTGACCGCCTCACGGATCTTCTTGATCTGGGTCTTGAGCGCTGCCCGCGTGGAGCGGTTCTTTTCGCGATTTTCGAGACTTTGACGGTGACGCTTCTTGGCGCTCTTAGTGTGCATGGACCGAATCCAAATCCTACAAATCTGAACTACACGTCGGGCAAGCGAATTTGCCAACCATGGCGTTTCGCGGGCCGGAAATGCCTAACGACGAGCCGCGTCGCCAAGCGAATCGCATAATATTGCGAATTCAGGGGAGTTTGTCCAGACGTTGCCGGGCATCCTTGTAGTCGGGGCGAATCGCCACCAAGGCTTGTAAATCCCGCTTTGCGGCTTGTTCGTCGCCTGTCGCCACCGACAAAACTGCCGCCCGGTAGAGCAAACCGAGCCAAGCTTCGGTGTTTTGCACGGTTTCTGGCGGCGCTGTGTCGAGCCCCGTCCGATAGGCCTTTTGGGCCTTGGCGAAGACCTTGAGCGTCTGCCAGGTTTCTCCTTCCCAAAGGGCAAGTTGCCAGAAAAGTTCGGCTGGAACCTCAGTCGGCTGTTCGCCCCGATCTTTGGCCGCACTAAAGACGAGTTTACGAACCGTTTCGATCTGGCGCAGCACTTCGGGAAAACGCGCCGCTTGGCGAAGACGGTCGATTAACTCCACCCGCAGATCGATTCGCGCGGGATACCGCTGAGAGCGGGAATCGAGAATGTGAATCTCCAGCCGGCGGCGCTCATCCTCGAGCGACTTCGCGAGTTTTGCATTCTCGGCTGTATCTGCAGCAGCAAAGCGATCGGCCGCTTCCTGGGCTCGCGCTCGCGCCCGGGCGAGTTGCAATTCCTCCCATGCTTCGCGGACGCGGAAGTCGTTTCCCAGCGACATCATCGATGTGGAGAGAATCTTTTCCGCCTCGTCTAGCGCCCCCGTGGCAATCAGGGCGTTGGCGCGGCGAACCACTTCGCGAGCGTCCCAAACACCGACTTCCCGGACCGTGTCTCTGTTCGCTTCCGATTCGTCGGCCGGCGCGCTCTTGGCGAGTGTAGGCAGAGACACCGTCCGCTGGCGCCAAGCGGTAGCCTCATCAAAACGTCCCAATTGGTCGAGCGCTGCGGCCCCGCGGTCGATGGCGTCACCGCAATCAGGAAACTTGTTCGCGACGAAGTGCCAATAGATCCAAGCGAGTTCGGAGGCCTCGTCGGCTTCGGCGATCGTGGCGAGAGCCGAAAGCGCTTCGACATCGGGGCCAACCCGATCCAAAATGCTCAGCGCGACTCGGGTCGCATCGGTCCAGCTCTGGCGAGCGAGTGCGTCGCGAAGTGCGCCGCGTGGCGTCTGCCATTGTGCGACCCAGCCGCACAGGCCGGCCGCTTTTGCCATCTGGTCGAGGTTGTCGAGAAACGCCAACACGTAAAGGGTGTTGCAGCGGTCGCCTGAAACACAAAGGGAGAAAAGGCCGTGAATCCGCCGCCGGTCGGTGGCGCCTTGCCGGATCATGCCGTTGGCCGATTCGTACGCCGATTGCAGCTTTCGCCGTTCGCCGACCGATAGCGGCCGTGGGCCACCCTCGCTGGCCGCCGTCGTCGGCTTTTCGCCCGCGGCAGACCTGCCGGGTTGAGAACCTGACGCATTGCGAAAGGGAGCGGGCTCGCTCAAACGACGACTCTCGATCATGATGAAATGGGTCGGCCGCTCACACCCACCAGCCGGCCACTACCTCACTGTACGATTCTATCCAGCGGGCATCAAAAAGGCGCCACCGATTGGCACCTAATCCCCTACTACTTTCCTGCGCATTTTCCGATGGATAGCAACGTTGAAACGAGCGCTTTCGATCGGAAAACAAAGGGAAAGGTCTATTTAGTAGGGGCCGGCCCCGGCGATCCGGAACTGATCACGCTGCGCGGCATCGAGTGCTTGCGGCGAGCCGATGTGATCCTGTACGACTACCTGGTCGGTCCGGCAATCCTCAGACACGCCGCCCCCACCGCGCAAAAGCAATGTCTGGGCCAGCACGGCCGGGGCAAGCTGTGGACGCAGGACGAAATCTGCGAGCAGCTCGTCTCGTACGCACAACAAGGGAAAACCGTCGTTCGCCTCAAGTCGGGCGACCCGGCTGTTTTCGGTCGCATCGCGGAGGAACTCGCGGCTCTCCGCCGAGCAGGCATCCCGTACGAAATTGTCCCCGGCATCACGGCGGCCGTTTCGGTCGCCGCCTGCTCGGAGATTCCGATTACGCACCGCGATGTCGCTTCGGCCGTGGCCTTCATCACCGGCCGCGAGAACCCATCCAAAGGAGAGCCGCAGCTCGATTTCGCGGCGCTCGCTCGGTTTCCCGGCTCGCTCGTTTTTTACATGGGAGTGACCACAGCTGAAAGTTGGATTGGGCAATTGATCGCTCATGGGCTATCACCGTCAACGCCTGCTGCGATCGTGCGGCGATCTTCTCATCCCGATCAATTGACGATTCGTTGCCGGCTGGATGAAGTGGTCGACAGGCTGCATCGCCCTCGCATCATGCGTCCGCCGGTGATTGTGATCGTAGGTGCCGCGGTCGAAGAAGGTCGCATCCCGCCCTGGTTCGAACAACGTCCACTCTTTGGGCAATCCATTCTGATCACCCGCGCCGGTGATCAAATCGATGACCTCGCCAAGCCCTTGCTGGAACTCGGTGCCGACGTTCTTTACCAACCGGCCATCGCAATCGAACCGGCGCGGGATCCCCAACCGCTCGACGCCGCCATCAAACGGCTGCACGAATTCGATTGGCTCGTCTTTTCGAGCCGCAACGGAGTTCACTACTTTCTCGAGCGACTCTCAGCGAACGGATACGATTTGCGAGCACTAGCTCAGTGTAGCCTCGCCGCAGTAGGTCCTGGTACGGCGGACGAACTTGCCAAATACCACTTGCGATGTGACCTCGTTCCGTCGACAGAATATCGAGCCGAAGAACTCGCAAAGTCACTGGCGCCGCACGCGGCGGGAAAGAGCTGCTTACTGATTCGCGCTAGTCGCGGACGGGAAGTTTTGGCGGAAATGCTGGTCGCTGCCGGGGCAAAGATCGAGCAGGTGGTCGCCTACCAAAGCGTCGATGTTGAGGTGGCCGATCCCGAGATTGCCAAGCGATTGGCCGCTGGCGAGATTGACCTCGTCACAGTAACCAGTAGTGCGATTGCCCGCTCGCTTCACCGACTGTTCGGCGAAAAGCTGAAACAAACGCGGCTGGTGAGCATCAGCCCCGTGACGACGGCGACGCTGGTCGAACTGGGCATTCCGCCGGCCATTGAAGCGACAACGTACACGATGGAAGGTGTTGTCGACGCGATCAAGACCGTCGCGTCGTGAGCGGGAAAGATGGCGATTAGCTCACCGGTGCGTCTTGGGCAACTTCATGGCGGATGCCGTTGGAAATTACCCACTCTTGGACCCAACGTTCGATGATTTTCCTTTCTCGAGCCGTTGCCTCCCGGTTGCAATAGCCCAACGCACCATCTACTTCCATCGTGGAAGGATCAACGTCAATGGTCAGGCATCGCTGACCGTTCTTGCGTAAGGAAACGATGGCCGAGGCGGCACCCATGCACATGTCCCAATAGGTACCGACGCAATGGCGGAGTGCCTCCCCCTCTTCGTTTAGCAATTTGCCCGACGTCAACTCGACAAATTGCCATTTCGTGACGATTTGCTGGAGCGCTTCGCCCTCACTTTCAGAACCGGGAATGGCCGCTTCCGTTTCGCAGAACCAAGACAGGTTCCTAGCCGGCCAGGTTTTGTTTTCACTTTCCTTGGCGGCGAGTTTGGCTCGGTAACGCGCAGCCATTTGAGCAGCCGAGGCGACGGTTCGCCCCTTCCAGCGAAACATTCGCTTTGGATCACCTTGCCTGCCACGCTCGGTGAACTCATGCATCGCCCAATCGAGGATCTGCCAACAAACCTGTTCGCCCATTTGATCGCGGTGCGTGGCCATCCATTGAACCGTTTCGGACCAGAACGCGATCAGCGAGTCGTCGATCGCCAAGTCCGACGTATCGATCGCATAAGCGGTGTGTTGAAGCAATCGGCAAGCATCCAGGACGTTTCCACCCAGGCGAGTAACTTCTGCCAAAATCGTTGCCTGTTTAAGTAGAGAAACGGTGGGCATGTCGATGCCAGGCAAAGGAAAAGGGTCGATCGTCTCAAGCGCGAACTGAAACTTGTTGGGAATCCGCCAACCAAACGCGTCGGCCGTTCGCTGCAGACTCCCCCGATAACCGACGACGATCAACCAGACAAACGCTTTTAAATCCGACCAACTGCAGTCCTGGAACGCATCCGCAAATCGCGGCATCTCTTCAGGGAACTTTGCGAAGACATGTGCCAGAATTCTCGCCCGGTCGATTCGACCTCGGCATGTCCGCGGACTGCGAATCCAAAACGGCAAAAACGCCGCCAGCATGTCGCGAAAGTCGGAACTCCTTTCCTCCCGATCGATGAAGTCGACATCTGAAATGCGAAACGGCGAGTTCTGGAAGGACTCGCGAAGCAAAACCGACTCTTCCGGATGGTTAAAGAGGCTCTCGACATGCAACAGCAAGCGCTCTTCGATAGGTAACCACGACTCCTCAACTTGTTGCTCGTCCGAGTGCGTCTGGAACATCGGCCAGGCGTCAAACAGTTTGTGGCCGGCACGGGAGCGAGTGGTTCTTAAGAATTGCCGGATTTCAAAGTGCTTGGCCGCCAGAGTGGGATTGGCGTCCTCGTACATTTCTTGCCAGTACCATCGATGCGCGAGTTCCTCGTCGTAATCACGCCAGACCTTCCCATGCTGATCGAGCCAGTCCTCCATTCCCTTCTCGGTGAAGCCAGTTGGATCGGCGACACGATTGCGCAAGAATCGTCGCAGCAATCGCCGGGGATTAGGCTTTCCCCCGCGACCAGACCTTCGACGGATTAATGTTGCCTGTCCCATGTCTCAAGGCCTTGATGCCAGATGCACGCGGCGCGCAATCAGTGAGCCAAGATTTGCCCACCGCAAAGAAGGACTCCTGAGACGCCTGCGTTTCAAGCAAGACACACCGCCGCAGAGGCGGTTCGCGCGCGCGTGCCGACAGAAAGACGCGCCGGGGTCTTGTGTAGGGGAGAAGACGAAGGGCTCTACTTCCCGGCCCCGATCGCTTCGCCGACCGTCCACTTGGCCGGCGTCGCTGGGTCGCGGACGATACGGCGGTAGAGCGTATCGCGCTCGACCGGTTCGCGGCCCGCTTCGACGATCAATCGGCGAAGCTGTTCGGTCGTGAGAAGTTCCGGCGTCGTCGCGCCGGCATCGTGGTAAATCAGTTCATGCCGGACCGTGCCGTCGATGTCGTCGGCGCCGTAGGCAAGCGCCGTCTGAGCCGTGCCGATTCCCAGCATGATCCAGTACGCCTTGATGTGCGGCACGTTATCGAGCAGCAATCGGCTTACGGCGATCGTTCGCAGGTCCATGATCGCCGATGGCTTTTTGATGTGGGCCAGTTGCGTGTTTTCGGGATGGAAGGCGAGTGGGATGAACGTTTGGAATCCGCGGGTCTCGTCTTGCAGCTCGCGAAGCCGCAACAGGTGGTCGACGCGGTGGTAAGCGTTTTCGATGCAGCCGTAAAGCATCGTGCAATTGGTGCGAATGCCTAGCTTGTGCGCCGCGCGATGGACTTCGAACCACTTGGTTGCGTCGGCCTTGTGTTCACAGATCAGCGGCCGAACTTCGGGGTGGAAGATCTCGGCGCCGCCCCCGGGCATGCTGCCGAGGCCGGCCTCGAGCATGTCTTCCAGAATGGCCTCGATCGGCTTGCGCGCCAGGAACTCGAACCAGTTGATCTCAACGGCGGTCCACGCCTTGAGGTGGAGTTCCGGATAGGCGTCGTGAAGAATCTTCACAAGGTGGACGTACCACTCGTATTTCCGTTGGTGGTGGAGTCCACCGACAATGTGCATCTCGGTGCAGCCGTTGTCGACCGCTTCTTGTCCCCGCGCCAGGACTTGCTCGTCGCTCATCGCGTACCCCTTGGGGTCGCGAAGGTCGCTGCGGAACGCGCAGAACGTGCAGCGATAGACGCACACGTTCGTGGGATTCAGGTGGGTGTTGATGTTGTAGTAGGCGCGATTCCCGTTGATCCGTTCGCGAACGATGTTGGCCAAGGCCCCCACTTCGTGCAGCGGAACTTCGGGCTGATAGAGGAACAGCCCGTCTTCGAAGTTCAGCCGCTCACCGGCTTCGACTTTGCGGCGGATCGTTTCGAGCGTGGGCTTAGGAGGAGCAATCATTGTGGACAAAACCTAAGAAAACACGCGGTTAAGCGACGGGCCGCGAACCCGGACGGCATACCCCGGCGGCATGACGGACCGGGCATCTACCAGAACTACCGCCGAATTTAGGCCCCAGATAACCATATTGTCGATAACCCTTTCTTGCGAGTTCGAAATCATTGCTGGCAAAAGACTTTGGGTTGTCGTTATACTGCCACCCTAGGAGTGTCACTTTTTTTCGGCCAAATTCGACATTTCTCAGACTTTCCGTTTTCCAAGAAGGCAAGATCGATGGAAAACAAGAAGCCAGTCTCTGCGCCGGCGCAACGTGCTGGGGCCACGGCCTTTCCAGGCCTCACGCCACTACCAACCAGCTCGCCGCTCGATGGCTTAACGCCCCTCCCCAGTAACGATCCATTGGCTGGATTGACGCCGCTAGGAAACAGCGATCCGCTTGCTGGACTCACGCCGCTTGGTGCGCCGCAGGCGATTAATGGTTTGACGCCGTTGGCGCCACCGACTCGTCCCGCTGCGGCGGTTCCAACATCGATCGATGGCTTAACACCGTTATCACCGCCAACGAAACCATCGCCCAAAACGACCACTTCGAAACCAAAAAAGTCTTTCCGCGGCGCTCCGGCACCCGCGCCAAAAGCTCCTGCCGCCGATCCGCTGGCCGGATTGACTCCGCTGAACGGGCCGCCCGGGGCAGCGCTCGATTCGCTTTCGAGTGTGCTCGATCCACTTTCCACTGCTGACCTCGATCCGCTGGCTTCACCTGCTGCGAAACCGCCGTCCGCCGCCGACGATCACGCCGGACAACAGATGTCGCGGTCGCTGCCGGCTGTCACCACCAGCGGCTTGTTCCACGCAGTTGTGGTGATCGTGTTGGCCTTTTTCACGCTTCCCAGCGCCGAACCTTCTCAAGAAGTGGTCATCGAGGCAAAAGACGAGACGGTGGAAGAGATTCCCGACATGGAGACTCTCCTCGATCCCGAGATCAACGAGTTGAAGCTGGACGACAATTTTGGCGCGGATCACTCCGACGCTGCCGCGACCGAAGCATTCGCGAAGTTCGAGGTCTCGCAGGCATCCATCCTCGACGAAGGAGGCGACTTCAAAGGGGGCAGCGAAACCGTGGTCAGCCTGACAGGCGGCTTTGACGGAACGATCTTCGCCAGCCGTTCGCAGGAGAAAAAAAAGGAGCTGCTGAAGAAGTCGGGCGGTTCATCTGTTACCGAAAAAGCCGTCGACAATGCACTCAAGTGGCTAGCCAACCATCAGGCGCAAGACGGGAGCTGGAACTTCGACCACAAGCTCGACAACACGGGCAAAAAATGCATCTGTTCCAAACCTGGAGATTTGGTTGACTGCCGCACCGGCGCGACGGCAATGGCCTTGCTCCCTTTTTTGGGCGCCGGGCATACGCCGCAGGGCGGTCCTTACAAGCAAAATGTCGAGAAGGGGCTGCAGTACCTCGTTTCCCAAGTGAAGGTTGAGGACGGAACCCGAGGAAACCTCGCGCAAGGCGGCGGCAACATGTACTCGCACGGGCTGGCCGCCATCGCGCTGTGCGAAGCCTACGCCATGACCCAGGACAACACTCTGAAAGAACCGGCGCAGCTCGCGCTCAATCACACCGTCTACGCGCAAGCGTCTGATGGCGGATGGCGCTATGCGCCCAAACAACCGGGTGATACGTCGGCGGTGGGCTGGCAGTTGATGGCCCTCAAGAGCGGCCGCATGGGCTTCTTGAACGTGCCTAACTCGGCTTTCATCAATGCGGGGAAATTTCTCGATTCGAAGGCCACAAAACAAGGAGCCAACTACGGCTACGACAAGCCAGGCGAAGGAGAAGCGACAACCGCCGTGGGCCTCCTCTGCCGCATGTACACCGGTTGGGCAAAGGACCATCCGCCGCTCAAGGCCGGCGCCAAGTGGATCTCCGATCGCGGCCCTTCGAAGACGTCGATGTACTACAACTACTATGCCACGCAGGTGATGCGGCATCTCGACGACCAGGACCAATGGCCCAAGTGGAATCGCGAAATGCGCAGCTTCCTGACCGACGCGCAGGAAACCAACGAGGTGAAGCACTCCTTCGGAAGCTGGTACTTCAAAGGAGACCCCTTCGCCGACCGCGGCGGACGACTGTACCACACATCTCTGGCGACGATGATCCTTGAGGTATACTACCGGCACCTCCCCATTTACAGCGACGAAGCGGCGAAGCTCGAAAACTTCAAGTAACCAGATCGCTCGGTGCGGAGATGGTTCCGATGGCTGAGACAAAAGCTCCGGCGACACAAGGATGGGGCCGCCGGGAGGTTCTTCAGGCAGGCGCGCTCAGCCTACTTGGTCTAACAGAATCGCAACTCGCGCAACTTCGCGCCGCCGAGCCGCAAACGCCGGATAGCACCAAACGGCGCCGCAACTCGTGCGTATTCCTGTTTCTTTTTGGCGGTCCCAGTCAGATCGACTTGTGGGACATGAAGCCGCAGGCGCCCGTCGAGATCCGCGGCGACTTTTCACCCATCGCGACGAACGTTCCTGGCGTCCATGTTTGCGAGCACTTACCGCGATTGGCCGGACAACTCGATAAGCTGTGCCTGGTGCGTTCGATGGCGCACAACATGAATGTGCACGGACCAGCTTGCAGCGAGATCTTTAGCGGCCGGCCCTACCAATCGGCCCCCATCACCGATCAGGCGTTGCCTGACGACTGGCCGTCCCTCAGTGCCATGACCATGCGGTACGGCACCGCCGGCAGCGGGTTGCCTTCGTCGATTGTACTCCCTTGGTACTTGCAGTTTCCTGGACAAGCCAAGCCCATCGCCGGGCAAACAGGCGGCCGCATGGGGGAGCGCCATAGCGCGCTGCTCGTGCGCGGCGACTCGGCCAGCAACGAGTTCCAGCTCTCCGGATTCGAGCTGAGCGAATCGCTGCCGACCGAACGCCTCGACTACCGTCGAGACTTGCTGCACCGCTTGCGCGACGCCCCGTTCGTGAGCGATATCCGCGGCAAGATTCCCGAAGCGATCGAACGCCACCGCGAAAGCGCCCACTCGCTGTTGCGAAGCCGCGCCGGAGAGACATTCGACCTGCGCCGCGAGCCAAGCAACGTTCGTGATGCTTACGGCCGTACGATGGTCGGCCAAAGCCTGCTGATGGCGCGGCGGTTGGTCGAGGCGGGTGTCTCGCTGGTCACCGTCAATTGGGAAGACGAAACAAAAATCTCCGGAACGAATACCTGCTGGGATACGCACGAAGACAATTTCAACAAGCTCAAGACGCTCCTGTGCCCGATCTTCGATCAAGCGTTCCCGACGTTCATTGCCGATTTGCACGAGCGCGGGCTGCTCGAAACAACGCTCGTGGTGGCAATAGGCGAATTCGGCCGCACACCGCGGCTGGGGCAGTTCACTCAAAGTTCCAATACCCGTAAGACAGGGCGCGACCATTGGCCGGGCGCGTTCACCGCAATTCTCGCGGGGGGAGGTATTCGCGGCGGGCAAGTTTACGGCGCGTCCGATCGGCATGCCGCCTTTGTCGCCGACAACCCCGTCTCCCCGGCCGACCTCACGACGACCATCCTGCATCATCTGGGCGTGAATCCCTCGCACGCGTATCTTTCTGAATCGCAGGGTCTGGAGCACCGCTTGAGCGAAGGGCGAATCCTTCGCGAACTGAGCTAGCGAGTCAACAAACGAGAGGGTGCAGGCGTGTCGGAATTCGATCGGCAGAAGTGGAATGCCAAGTACGCGTCCGATTTTAAAGTCCCTCGTGAGCCTTCGGGTGTTCTGACAGGCCTGGAACGATTCTTGCCGAGCAAGGGACGCGCACTCGATGTTGCCGCCGGTGGAGGGCGGCACGGCATTTGGCTCGCCCGGCGCGGACTGGATGTCACGCTGGCAGATGTTTCGTCGGTGGGCCTGACGATTGCAAAGGAGCGCGCGGCGGAGCAAGGCGTTGTGGTCGAGACGATGGTCGTCGACATGCTCGATGATGCGGCCAAGCGAGATGTCCTCGGTCCATGGGACGTGATCGTTTCGGTCTGCTTTCTGCCGCGGCAGTTGTTCCCTTGGTTCGGCGAGCATCTGATGCCGGGCGGCACTGTGATCGTCGTTCAACCGACGATCGTCAATTTGGAAAGAAACGATCGCCCGCCGAGGGATTTTCTGCTCGAGCTTGGCGAACTGCGAGCGCTGGCCGGACCACTTGCCGTGGTGCACTACGAAGAAGGATGGCTGGCCGATGGCCGGCATGACGCCGTACTCGTGGCGCGAAAACTCTAATTTTTCGGGGATTTGTGCAGACGAAGCCTGCGACGGGGGCCTTTTGAGCCGATCGGATACCCGTTGCCGAAAGGCGGGTGGATTGCTAGATTTGGGGATTCGGCACGGGTCGCCGGCCCCAGCTTGGCTGAGGCGAGGTTCCCGTGCCCCTAGCTCACAGTCCTTCGCAGGGCGAATGGAACGCCGGC
This sequence comes from uncultured Pirellulaceae bacterium, assembly GCA_964636985.1. Lineage (GTDB taxonomy): Bacteria > Planctomycetota > Planctomycetia > Pirellulales > Pirellulaceae > CAZWSX01. The sequence goes on from CAZWSX010000005.1 coordinate 260,541, forward strand.
GAACGAGTTCCCCAGTTTTGGTTTGCGGCCGCAATCATGACGATCGATAAAAGCCTTAAAGTGAAGATGGGTTCGATCTCGAACCGGAACGTCCTCTCTCGCGCCGAGCGTTTGCAAAAGCTCAAAGAGGCGGAGCGCTGGAAGGACGGAGACAGCGTGTACGGCCTCCCCAAGACGCGAGTGTTCAAGGTCTCGCTCAAGAAAAAGAAGAAGGCCAAGGGCCCCGAAGAAGCTGCCGCAGGCGGAGCCGCGAAGCCAGCCGCCGGTGGTGCAGCCGCCAAGCCCGCTGCTGGCGCCGCGAAGCCGGCCGCCAAGAAGTAGTTTTTGGGGCAATCGCGATCGTTGGAAGCCAATTGGCCTAATTCAATTGGCGAATCGAGATCGCGAGCTATAGTCAGTACGGGGAAAGTCGAACGCTTCCCCGATCAACAATCAAACGCGGACGTGGCGAAATTGGCAGACGCGCCAGCTTGAGGGGCTGGTGGTAGCAATACCGTGCTGGTTCAAGTCCAGTCGTCCGCATTCTGGCTTTTCTTCGCGGTTTCCTACGATTGAGTAGGAGACCGCAACGCTCCAGAAAGCCCCCTCTGATTGGCCCTTGGCAACAAATTGGCAACAGCGTTGCGGTGACTTTGGAGTCACATTGCGATGGCTGGTCTTCAACTACGCGGTGAAAGCTACCGCGTCCATTTCCGTTACCAAGGCAAACAACTCTTCTTCTCGCTTGGCCAAGTGTCCAAGGAAGAAGCGGAGTCCAAGGTCGCGCAAATCGAATACTTGCTCATGCGTCTCAAGCAAGGCTTGATTGTGTTGCCAGACGGCGTCGATATCGTCCTGTTCCTGCAACACGATGGCAAAGTCAAACCGAAGCCAAACCCTAAAGAGGTCGTCGAGGCCGTTTCACTTTCGCAACTTCGTGATCGATACGTTTCAACCCACGAGGGTTCTCTCGAACGTAACACTTTGGCTACCGCCCAAATGCACTTTCGCCATCTTGTGAAATGGTTCGGCGAAGCATTTTCCGTTTCTAAACTGTCACTTGCAGGCCTCCAGGACTACGTCAATCATCGTTCAAAGGCCGCTGGCACTAAAGGTCGCAAGCTGTCGGCAACGACGATCCGCAAGGAGGTTGTTACTTTGCGCACGGCCTGGAACTGGGCCGTCAAAATGAAGCTACTCACAGGCCCCTACCCTTACGACGGCTTGAGGTATCCAAAGTCAACGGAGAAGCCACCTTTTCAAACGCTCCGCGAGATCGATCGCCAAATCAACGCGGGTGCGACCACTGCCGAAATTGCCGACTTGTACGAGAGTCTTTATCTTCAACTCAATGAGGCAACAGAACTTCTGGAGTTCGTACAAAGAAATGCCTCGCACGGATTCGTCTACCCAATGTTTTGTTGTGCAGTTCACACCGGCGCTCGAAGGTCCGAATTGATCCGGATGAAGATCGCGGACATCGACTTCGTCGGCAAGACAATTACCATTAAGGAAAAGAAGCGCGTGCCCGGAATGTCGACTTCGCGACGCGTGCCGATGTCGGCCTTTTTGATCCAGGTGCTCACCGAATGGCTCGCCAAGCACCCCGGCGGGCCGTCGCTGTTTTGCCATCGCCGGGTCGTTGAGAGGAGTCGGAAACGAAGCCGAGAAACCGGCTACGTCGGAGGAAAGAAACGGCCAACAACGAATGCTGGCCGACGAGCGGCCCTAAGCATTCGAAGTGAAGCTGCACCGTCCTCCCTCACCATTGACGAGTGCAATCATCACTTCAAAAAGACTCTTGCCAATAGCAAATGGCAAGTCGTGAAGGGTTGGCACACATTGCGGCACACGTTCGTTTCCGCTTGCGCCAGCAAGGGAGTTGACCAACGTCTTGTCGAGGCCTGGGCGGGGCACATGAGCCCCGAAATGAGCCGCCGCTATGCGCACCTCTACCCGAGTGCCCAGCAGCAAGCCTTAGCGAGCGTCTTCGATAGCAGGTCGGCGTAGAGGAAGGAGCCCTTGTCGTTGATAACGCTCAAGTTCCCCATGGCTGAACACCCATTCCTGATGGGCGCCGCGGCCCGATTGCCGTTTCTCGGCGCGGACTCGGCCAAGCCGCGCCCATTCGCGGCATGTGAAGCATGATTTACCAACGATCCGTGAGAATTCTTCCACCGTGTAGTATTCCTTGACCGTTTGCCGCTCAACCAAGGCCAACAGCAGAGCTTCAATCCGGTCGAGGCGCTCATCAACAGTCACGATTGCGCCCTCAAAAAGATTCGTTGTCGCCAACGTGATGCCCGAATCGCGGCATCACCTTTCAGTGGTCAGGTTTTGACTACATCCCCATTTCCATTTCTTTCGTCGGCCCATCCTTCGATTGGTGCCGCTGTTGGTAAACCTCGTGGCTTACAGGGTTACCAACGAGCCCCGGTTCTTCGACGGGCTTCACGGAATCGGGAAACGCGGGCAGGATCTGAGCCAGTTCTTTCAGGCCAGCCCGTCTCATTGCCTGAGCGTGCCCTTCCCCAATCTTCGGTTTGTGGATTTCTTTCGCCATGTGACTTTCCCTTCGTTTTTGAGTTCCTAATTGACCGACTACGAACTGCTCGCCGTCGAATCCGACTGGCTGCGGCACTTGTCGGCCAAGATGCGCTCCAGGGTTTTGATGTCGTAGCCTTGCTTAGCCGCCGAACGGCATTGTTGACCTAGCTTCCGCAACAGGACACCGATGGCATCGAGCGATCGTTTGTCAGTTGCCTCAATGGTTACCCTCGCCAAGGGTAACTGGCAGACCATGCGGGTCGGGTTTCCTTCGAAATTGTTGCGACGCTTCACGTGATTGACCGCGTCACCCCGCGATAGTCCGCCCTCCGATACAGCATGAAGCATGGCCTGGCGGCTGGTTTCATCCGGCGCACGCGAAATCGCGTAAGCGGTACTCGGCGAGATTTCGCCGGCATCGATCTTGGCCTGAATCTCCGGTGAGTGGGTGAGGTGCGAAAGACACAATGTGACCTGTGACTTGCTGATATAGAGATGCTGCGCCAGCTCAGCATTGTTCCACTTGTTCATCGACTTCAGGCGATCGAAGGCACGCGCCTTCTCGACCGGCCGCAGATCGCTTCGCAGACAATTGGCCGTCACTTGCAATATCAATCGCTTGTCTTCGGTCGGCACTTCATCCAGAACGATAGCGGCCAGGAACTTGCGACCAAGCAATTTCGCCGCCGAGTATCGTCGAAACCCGTCGACGAGTTGAAACCGTTTCTCCATCCGCGCGACGATCGCGGGTTGCAATTGCCCGTGCGAGTTGATGCTCCCGGCCAATTGTTCCACCTCCATCGGGTCGATCGCTTGTCTGGGTTGACTTGGATCGGGATCGATCAACTCCATCAAAACCTGTTCGACACGCATCACTTCTTGCTCCTTGGATAAAACGAGCCGTAGTCCACGACTTTCGTTCTATCTCAAGCGGAGAAGGCGAACTCGTTTTGGCGCATTGATCGGCAGATGGCTCGGCTTCTTCTTCCCTGTGCGCAGCTCGGAAGAGCGCGCTTCGACTCTTGCTAACCTTCGAACATGCTTCGCGACGTTGGTCCGCACAGCGACCATCGCGAAGCGAATCCTTTTCCGTTTCGGAGGTCAGGCTATGGAATCGGTCGTCATTGCTGGAATGTTCTGTGGCACGTTGATCCTTTTGACGTTCATCGTGCTGGTCTCGTTTCCCGAATCGCGTTTGAGAAGCGTGGCCATGGAAGTGGGCAAATGGATGGTCGCCTTGTTCTGCCTGGCACTCGTGCTAAGCCCAATCGACATCCTGCCCGACGTCATCCCGGTCGCGGGATGGGGGGACGACATCGGCTACCTCATCGGAGCCATTGCCGCGGCCAAATCCGCCTGGGCGGAACGCAAGAAACGCGACCTTATCGAAAGCTAATGCAACCTGTGGCCCCCAAGTCTCTTTCGTTCAGAGGTTTCAGCATGCGATTCTTCTCTTGGATGCGGCCGGTGGATCAGATCGAGCGCGCCAGCCACACCATCACATGGCTGGCGATCGCTGGTTTGGCCCTGTTTGGCTTCCTCCAGTTCCCCATTGTTACGGTGGCCCTATTGGCCGTCGGCATTTGGCGCACATCGTCCGGACGAAAGACGTCGGGTGACACGTTCGGCTCCGCCCGCTGGGCGGATGCGCGGGACTTACGAGCGGCCGGATGCTTGCAAAGAACCGGCAACGTCCGACTTGGCCGTACGCTGTCGGGCGAGACGCCGGGCTTGTTGCGGGTTTTTGCGGCCCTGCTCTATCCGCCCTGGCGCACCCAGGAAGCATTGGCCGTGCTCAACACGCGATCCAGTAAACCGCCCGTCCCCTACATCTACCTCCCCGATCCAGGACCGCCCCATGTGGCGGTCTTTTCACCTTCTGGAGGTGGCAAGACCACATGCTTTGCCGTCCCCAACCTCTTGAACGATCCTTCCTCGGTAGTCGCCCTCGATGCGAAAGGAGACTTGACCAGGCTCACCGCCGCGTACCGAAAGAAGCACTTCGGGCACGACATCGTCGTCATCGACCCGTTTGGGATCGCGGTGAAGCCCGAACACGCGTCGCGATTCAATCCGTTGACTCTGTATCGCGATAACCATGGAACGCTTGTTGACGATTGTCGCCGACTCGCCAATGCGCTGGTGATTCGCTCGAAAGACGAACGTGAACCTTTCTTCAACAGTGCGGCTCAAGTGGTCTTGCAAACGGTTTTGGGGTTTCTGCTGGCGGAAGCGAAACCCGAAGACTCGACGCTGAACCGGCTTCGCGATATCGCGGCCAATCCCAAGGTGATGCGTGAACTCCTCGAATACTTGGAAAAAAGTGAGGCATGCGGCGGCATCTTGCAGCGGTTGGCCGGCAATGTTCGATGGTACCAAGGCCAAACCGAAGCAAGCGTCTACGCCGTCGCCAACACCCACCTGGAATTCCTCGATAGCCAGCCCATCGCCGAAACCTTGTCTTGCACGAGTTTTGATCCCCAAAAGCTCATCGACGGGAAGATGACCATTTACCTTTGCCTTCCGGTGGACCGGATTCAAGAACTGCGCGGCTTGCAACGGATCATGCTTACGAGCCTTATCAATCTCATCTTTCAAGCGGGGGAATCGCGGGAGCGTCGCATCCGGTTTTACTTGGATGAGGCCGTCAGTTTGGGAGAAATCGACGCCCTCTACAACGCCATGGTTTACGGCCGGTCCTTTGGAATGCGGCTGATGTTTTTCTACCAAAGCACCAGCCAGGTGCAGCAATGTTTTCCCGAGTCGAAGGCGGCCGACTTTCAGGCGACGGTTGCATCCGTGTTCACCGGAGTCAACGACTATCGAACGGCCCAGGAGGTTTCGCAGTGGATCGGGCAAACGACGGTTGAAAGCCAGTCTTTTCAAACCAACGACAACTGGGGCCGCAGTTGGAATCACAGCTACCAAGATCATTCGCAAGGCGGCAATTACGGGGGCGGTACGTCGACGACCTATGCCCAGGTCGGACGCGCGCTGATTCAGCCTGAGGAAGTATTGCAACTTCCCTCTTCGATGGCGATTGGTTTGCTGCCAGGTCTGCGGCCAGTGTTGTTTGAGAAGACACCCTATTACCTCGCCTTGGCCCAACCGCCATCAACCTTGTGGCGGCTCTGCCAATCAGCGGGACGAATGATGTTTGCCTTGCTGGGATGCCCCTTTTTAGCCCTCTCTATTCGTTTTGCCGCTGTTGGCGATCCGGCAATAGCTGTTCAAGAAGCGCAAGACTTGGTGGTTAGGATTACTCGAACCGTCACGACCGGCAAGGACGTTGAACGTCCGGCAACCAAGCCTGTCCAACCAACGCGTCGGCCTGCTGCATCGCGATGACATGGCATGGCGCAACTAGTCCTTGGACCAAAACCAGCTTTGGTGAACGTCGGTCAAAGATTCGTAAGGTCGAATCCACTCTACGATACCGTGTGTAAACCGAACGACGAATTCCACCAGCCCCTCACCGGGAAGCACTTCGCACATCCGGATATCTCCGTGAAACTCCAAGTCCACATCCATGCGCTGTGTGACTGGCGATGCAGTCACGAGATCGTCACTTTGCTTCAGTCGGCCCAATGGACACTCAGCAGGCACGTGAAGAATCAATCGGCCGCGCGCCGTGATCGTAAACCGCTCCATTGTGCAGTAGAGGGATTTCGTTTGAAACTCGGTCCCCGGCCTAAACCGGCCATCCGGTACCGGAAAATCGCACCTTACATAATCGAACATACCTGCCCCTCCCCTTTCCTTCTCGACGCCATCTCCGACGACGCGCCTTGAATCCCGGCTCCTGGATAGACGAAGAGAAATCGCAGTCGGCGCGAAGCGCCGCGTCCCCTGTCCGGGAGCCCTTCTCGAAGTCTTCTTTTGCAACTTCACCGAAACAATTCGATACTCACGTCAATGTCCAATTCTTTCCATTTGGAGTCACTCGTCACCGCCGGGCAATTGCGTACCAGCGCCAGGGCCAAGCAGGCGCGATCGCCCAGAGAGACTCCTTTTTGCCGCGTTGGCGAGCGAAGCGAAGCCGTGACGATCGCAAGATCCTCGTCAAAAACAATTCGTGCCACAGGCAGCTTGCGGAGAAAGTAGATGGCCTTCTCGATCGGCGTTCCTTTTTCGACCATCTTGTGAATGGCCTCACTCACGTTCACCGTCGAAATCGCCGCGTTGTGCATTCGTGAAAGCACGTTTTCCCAACCGGGCTCTTTGCGAAACAGAGCGATCACCGCGGATGCGTCGAGGACACAGCTAGTCACGCAGGACGCCCCTCCTCGGCGTCTTCGCGGGCGGCTTCTTCCCGACGTTCGCGGAGGAGTTCTTCCGACCAAAGTTCCTCGCTTGGCCCAAGCGTTGCGAAATACTCTTGGATTTCCCCCAGCAGGCTATCGAACGTTCGCAGTTCCAACCCTTTGTCCCCCTCGACCCAAACGATCTCGGCCCCAGGGACGATGCCACGCTCGTGCCGCAGTTCGGCCGGCAGCAAGACGCGGCCCGACGTATCGACCGTCGCGTGCCAGGTCTTGGGTTCCTGCGAGACGACATTCATGGACAACCTCCTTGTTGCCTGTGTTCTCTTCCATCTCTGCCACAAAACGAGTCTTCGGTCAACAAGTTTCTTCTGCGTGCGGCTCTTAGCTGGCAGAAAGCGTGGCCATGACAGATTTCTCTTGCGCGCCGGATCAAGGTGTGCTAAGGGAGCATAACCCACTGTAGGCGAACCATGACGACAAGCGCTGACACACCCCCGCTTCTTCCGGCAACCATCCAATCGTTGCCGTTCGAAGCCAACTCTGTCACAACGCTGTCGCCTGCCGAAAGTTTGCTGGCACGGCAGATTGCCGAAGCGACCCAGGCTTGGCTGGCCAAGTCCCCTTCCAAGGACACACGCGACAACTACGCCCGCGACCTGAAACAATTCCTGGTCCATTGCAAGATCGGTGAAAATGACTACGCGCGCTATGCAAAGATTCGGCCGCTTGATGTCGCTAAGTGGCGAGATGCGCTGCTGATGGCGGGACGTTCCAATAGCTCGGTCCTCCGCAAGCTCACTGCGATCAGATCCCTCTTTTCGTATTTGCAAACTTACGGCTATGTGGGCGAGAACCCGGCCCACTCGAATTTTGTGCAAGCACCGGCGGCGCCGCGCGATGGCAAGACGGTTGCACTCTCACCCGCCGATTGCCGAAAGATGCTCGATTACCCGTCCCACTTCACGCCGCAGGGAATGCGTGACCGGGCGTTGCTGTCGGTTCTCGCTTACACCGGCTGTCGCGTTGGCGAAGTTACCCGCTTGCGAGTCGGCGACTATCAGCAGCACGGCGGTCACCGCGTTTTGAACGTCCTGGGCAAGGGAGGAAAAGAACGGCGAGTGCCGCTCCATCCCGAAGCGATCGAGCGGATTGAGTTGTGGCTCGACGCTGGAAACCTGCGTGGCGATCTCGCGGCCCCGCTCTTTCGTCCGCTGGCCAAACCCAGGAACGAAGGCTGGAGTGGTTTCAAGACAAAGCCCCTCACCCGCCGAGCCATCCAGAAACTCGTCAACACCGTTGTGGATCGTCTGGGCCTCGATCCCCACGTCACGGTCCACTCCTTTCGCGTCACGGCGCTGACGACAGCGCGCGAACGGGGCAGCGACATTGTCGATTTGCAGGACTTCGCAGGGCACGCCGATCCCCGAACGACGCTTAGTTACATCCGCAATCGGGACCGGTTGAAGGACAGCCCGGCGTATTTGCTGAGGTATTGACCTATTCCAAACTGTTTCACCGTGCGCACCTAGTACAGGTGAGGTGGACCACCATCGCGCCTCACGGTGATTTGCTTTCAGTCATCGGATGGCTCTGGACATCTGGGATCGATAGCGCTGTGCCGACACGAGCTTCGATCGCCAAATCCCCCGGAAGGCCTTGACACGCCGAATCGCGGATTCCGAGCAGGAGTGCGCCGCGACTGGTGCCCACTTGAATGGGCGGTCCTTGGAAATCATTGGGCGTCTTGGGAATCCAGGCGGACTCTCCCTCCCCTTTCCACCGAATCAACCAGCGGTCCCACGAATTGGTGGAGTACATCAACTTGTTTAGCCCCGCTTCCATAATTCCCTGTAGCACCTCGGCATCGCCTGGCCATCCTTCCAGGAGTGTTCTCCCCACCAAGTCCCGCAATATTCCGTTGGCTTCGCTTTTCGCGCGCTCACGCATCAGCGCGATGCAGGCGTGGCGAACGTCAGCATCTTCAGAAAGGCTCGCCGCCGCCACCTTGATGACGTCGTGTGCATCGGCCAAAGACGTTTCTCGTCTCACTTGGATTGCCGCTAACATGAATCGCTTGACGGCGTTGCTCACTGGTTCGCTCTTGACCCATTCAACTCCGAACTGGGTACCGATTTCGGACAGTCGCTCGATCACTCGATCTGCCAATTCCTGGTCACCGCTGGCGTGCTTGCGAAAGCACCCGAGGAGTGCCGCCAGAAACGCGGCTTCTTCTTTGGGATCGTGAGGCTTGGAGAAAGAGGATGCTGCCGCCAGAAAATGCCGATCACGAGGCCATCCCGGCGCGGCCCGATGACATCGTTCCCATAGGTCATTGCGAGCAAGCGCTTGCCCGAAGTCTAAAACCAGTTCCGCGATTCGTGTTTCGGCGAAGGAGCTGAGTTCATCGGACAATCCGATAAGAGCTCGCAGTTTTTCCGCTCGCAAGAGGCGGCCCGCTTGCAGACTCGATAGTTGTTGCGTCCGGCACTGGTCTTCGATGTGACTTCGGACGCGGTCCAGAACATTTTCGTAGGCAGCGCCATTCACAGACTTCAGGGCGTTCAGACGATTCAAGGTCGTATCTTCGCTTTCCCAAAATCCACTTACCAACGAGCCAATTGCCGCGTCCCGCGCGATACCAAAAAGGGCGCTGTCCTTTCGCCACGTGGTCAAGCGGAGAGCAAGCGCTTCGGCGCATGGGTATTTCTCATGCAAGTGCATGAGAAAAGGTTCGACAATGGGATCATCGAGATTCTTCGCCGATGCAATGCGTTTTGCGATCACCGCGGCCAGCACATTCGTGTTCTGGCCGCTACGCTGCGCAAGCTGTTGGGGCAGGTCGCAAAGCTTCGACAACAGGGTCGTGGGCGGTCGCCGAATGGCGAAGAAGACGTGCAAGATCCTGTCCAAATAGGAAGGTTGATTGTCTCGAATGCTCTTCTCGTAAAGACGGGCAATCTCGGCGACAACGTCCGCCTCAGGCTGGCTCGCCTTATGCAACAGCGCCGCCGTGTCAACGATGCTGGAGGCGACCGAACATTCCGTTGCCAACCGCGCTCGCAAGCCGTCGAGCAAAAGTTCGACGCTATCGTGGTCAGGCGGGTTGGCCACCAGAAAAAACAAGCAGTCCCACTGGCGAGGTGCGGAAAAGGGCGAATGGGCATCGGCAAGACAGCCAGCTAAAAGACGTCTTAGACCATCCGACCAAGGAAAGCGCATGTGCCAGAAAGACAAGGTTCGCTGCGGCCATGTATCGGTTCCCGAGAGGACCGCATAGAGGTAACGATATGCCGCATCCTGGCAAATCTCGAACGTAAGTGCCGTCGAGATCGGATTTCCCTTTTTGTCGAGGCAGCCATCCAATTTCCCCAGCAGACTCGCGAAAATCAACTCGGGCAACTCGTGTTGAGAATCGCGAATCGTTCCTAAGTAGCACAGCCGAAGAAGCTCGCCAAGGTGCCGTTGAGAACATCCGTCGAGCGTCTTAAAAAAGGAGGCGCGCCTGGCAACGCGTTGCAGCCCCACCTCGGCGACGAGGCGATCGAAGGTCTCATCAGCCAGGGCATGGGAGTCGACGTTTCGGAGAATTTGTACCAGATTAAACAATCGTAGAACGACCGTGCGATGGAGATCGTCCGCGTCCCGCACCTCTTCCGGTACCGTCGCTCCATGCCGCTCCACAGCGAGCTGCTGCCAACGAACAAGCGTCGCCAGCAGTGAAGGGTTGCGACGATGCAGCAGGTAAATCAGCCAATAACGCACGCCCTGAAGCTCACGCGACCAGTAACAGTCGCCGAAAAAGTCGGTAATTTGACGATCGCGAATATCGACCAGCGTCGTATAGGCTTTGTGCCGGTGGGGCCAATGGGGATACCCGACTTCGACGACCCATCTGGCCGCGAGGAATTCGGCCAACACGCGGTGACCGAAGATCATCGTGTCGCGAGAAGTCCATTCCAAGACGCCTGACCCCGGCGTCAACCGCAGTATCAATCGCCTGGCGTCGTCATCCGAGTGGAGGACAACACCGACAGTCTCCAATTCGCTTCGATTCGCGCGCAGGCACTCCAGTCCTTCTTGTCGCGAAAGCGTTAACGAGAAGCGGAAGGTGCCCGCAGCACTCACGCACGAATGGGCGGCCAGGCACGAAATTGCCTTGAAGCAAATCGTGTCTTCCGGCAATCCATCGACTGGAACGCTGCGCCGCGATCGTCGGCGTTCCCACATCACGGCGAGTCCTCGTTCGATGAGGTCGACGGGATGCGACGCGATCCGGCTGTCCGCTCCATAGACTTGACACGCCATTGCCAACAGAAGCGGCGAGTTGCAAACCATCTCCTGAAGATTGCGGTCGGTTTCTAGCCGCTTTACAAACCCAGCCGCCTGCTTTTCCCAATGATTGTGGCCGAAGTAGGCGTTCACGTACGATTTCGCTTGTTCGATCGTCAACGGCTTCAGCACGTAGACCGATTCCTTGCCAAAGCAAACGGGCCTCGCGAGTTCCGGCTCGATCGTATCGCCCCGTCCGGTCACGATGAACCCGCACGTCTGGTACTGAAGCATCAACTTCCATAAAGCGCCGTTGAACGAATGAAGGTCCAACCTCAATTCATCCATTCCATCGAGAATAAAGGCGACCCGACCTGCTTCCAGATACTCCTGAATCCAATCGAATTCGTCGGGAACAAGATGGTTTTTCAAGAGGCCGAGGGCGCCATTGCATGAAGTCTGCGGGTCCAAGGACTTCAAGTCGACGCGGATCGGCAACACGCCGTCGACAGGATTCGCGCAGAATTGCTCGGCCAGCCTGAGTGCGAAGAGTTTAGAGAACTCCGTCTTGCCCAGACCACCGCTCCCAAGCACCCACAGTCGACGTCGAGAGCGCGACGCGAACTGGTCGGCTACTTCGTTTTCGGGAACGAGCTTCGGCACAGCCAGGGGATTTTCTCCGCGTTGCCGTTCTTTTTCGGACTCAAGATCGCAGATATGCCTACTAATGCCGCACGTCGTGCGTGGGAGAATATCTCCGTCGTCGAACCCGCTAATGTCTTGAAAGAGGCTTTTGTAACCCTCGCAATGGCGCAGCGCCTTGGCGGCATTTGGGTGGTCACCGGCTGTTTCTCCGGCCGACAAGGTTTTTTCAGGGGATACCGCTTTCTCATGAGATATTGTTTCCTCCGGGGGACTGGCCGTCGGTGGAGGCATCACCTTGGACTGTGCGCTCGACGAACTCTTGTTCGGACCGAGAACAAGGACGGCGACTCCACGATACTCCGCCGGAAGAAAGTCGGCCTCGGCCGGCAAACAAAACTCTTCGTACTTGAACTGCGAACCGAGAATGAGATTGATGGCCCGGCAAACTTTCGCGAATGTCTTGGCCGTCGCGCCCTGTGGGCTGGAAAGGTTGTAGACAGAGTTGTGGTCGAATTTGAGATGCGCTGCTTTGGCCTTCCGTTCAAGGTCCGCCGGGCTGATTTGACGTTGGCCCAGGATGTCCAGAACCCATTGCGCAAGATGAAATTTCTGTTTCGCCTTCCCCACGTCGCCCCCATTGTTTCCTGGCCGTATTGTTTTCTTGACAATCGCGCCACGATCCTGGCAGTCTCACCGTATGACCGATCCCGATCAACCTCTTGATGGTGAGTTTAGCCCACCCAAGTTCGACCTTCAAACCGAGGTCAACGGCATGGCCGGACATCTCGGTGAGATCGACAAAACGCTCCTCACTCCGCGCCAACTTGGTCTGATCGAAGAGTCGCGAGGGCTTCTCCTTGCCGTTGCGAACGGCCGCGACTGCCGGGAGGGGCGGCGCATTCGGGAGTGCATCATCGAAGTGCTTTCACTCTTCGCCAGTCCCGAAACAACCTACGAACAGATTCCACCTCCGAAGCGCCATGCAATCGACGAATTATGCGGTGTGCTACGACGCGTAACGGCGATCGGTGTTGCCTTGGAACCGAGCGCGGAACGAACGAACCATCTCAAGTCCCGCATGCGCACATGAACGCCCCGTTTCGGGGGCACGCCACGGCTGCGAGCGAATTCTAAATCTCCAAAGAATTCCAAAACTTCCACAACCGGCACGGCCTAACTTCTTGCCCTGCCTGGCATTACGTACCGTTAGCAAGCGGCCAATCAACTGGAACCGTGTCGCGACAAACTCGTTCGCGCGGACGGTTGTCTTGACGCCATCCCACCAGCCTACGGCGGAGCAACAGCCATGTCGGAACCAATGCCTGTCCATGTGACCGTGAACCAGCTTGAGCGCGGAGTGCGATCGATGATCGGAACTTCGCCCAAGGAATCCCTCACGCAGGACCGTGACGAGCGACCTCGTTTGCGACTGCGTGGCTTCCTGCTGTTCGAACTCCGCATGCTGGAACAAGACGTCATCCATTCCACCTATCGTTAGAGGAGCAAGCATGATTTTTAGAACCAATCCGCATCCCATCACGGGCAGAGGCATGTCCGAGTCCCGCGAACTCGATGTTGCCGTGAGGCTATTTCGTAAGCAAGCACTGGTCACACCGGGCGACGTCGTGTCGACCTTCGTTCCCTACTTGATTCGTCATTGCCTGGATCGGCAGCGTTTCGCTGAGTTTGCGTGCGACGAAGGTTACTATCAAACGCGCTCCGCGGCACACCGGCAACTCGACGCAGGCTGGATTCCACCTAGAAAACTGGCCCCCGCCCTGGAGGCGATGAACATCACACCTGACGAAGTCCAAACAAAAGTCCCCTTTCCTTGGATCGACATCCAATTGATCGGCCGCGCCGTTCGTCGTGTGGCCGTGAGCGACCGAGGCCCACTTCTTGGAATGGCGCGGTCTCCCGCTCCCGACCCGACGATCGACATTGCACTCACTTTAGCCCCGCTCGATGACATCGCGCTGCTCGCCGATGTCCATCGTTCCCTGTCGGATGCGGCGACGGCTCGCCTCGAAGAGGCGGAGTCCACCGTTCGGGCAGTCGTGCGAAGGGCAAGACAAGCATGTTGCGGGTTCGTTCCCAGTTACGAGTTCGACACGACGACGATCCCGATCGATGTTTGGCGCGACCGCATTGTTACGGCGATCAATCGCTATCAACTCACTGTCTCGGCGGCGCTTCGGCTCTTGGGCGAAATAACGGCCAGCAAAAAGTTCGCAAAGGGCTGGCTCGGCCCCTGGTTCGTGCGAAGGCCCACGGGCCACTGCTCGTTCCTTAGATAGAAACCGATTCAAGGCGAGGACCGCGTCGTCCCATGCTAGCGCTCCCTTTCGTTGCTTCCAGGCGGCAACGAAAAGGGAGCACGATGACCATGTTTGATCGCCGGAACGTGACTCATTTCTCAAATGGACCTCGGCTGCGTCGGTTTCCCAATTCGGCGCCAATGGGTCGACTGCGAGCAAATCTTCCTCAAGGTGCTGTGCGCGGCACGCCGGAGTCGCTCGATTCTGGTGGTTCGATAGAGATTCTCGATCGTCAGTTCAAATCGATTTCCGCTTCTCCCTTGCTCGCGGACCACAGCCAGAATCCACTGCTTCATGATTACGTTCATCACAACCGCCTCGTCAGCGGTTAATGCCGCCATCAAAGCCACTTGGCCACTCGTTCCGCTCTCAAGGAGGATGAGGACAGCAGTTTGGCGTTCGATTGGCAGAACACCTTCGGTAGAGATAAGGTCGATCCATTCTCGAACGGTTTGTCCTTTGACGACCTTGTCCCGCCATTCATCTCTGGCCCGATCCTCCAAGGCCCTCCACCGGAGAAAGGCCGATAGCGATCCGAAGGCGAGCACGAGTGACCAGGCAATCGACGGCCACACGCACCAGTTAGCGTCCGCGATGACCGCAACCGCGACAGGTGAAAACAGCACCAGCCCCCAGCCCAGTGCAAAGAGCGAAACCCGTATCAGCATGTATGCGACACGGAGGACGTAGATGCTAAGGCGTGTAGCCGCCTGGCCGGTTTCACAAACGAACGAGAAGACAACGCCGACAGTTTCGCATAGACGTTGCCGAATCCATTCTGGAACAACCACAACCAATAAATGGAGACAACCCACAATGGTCCTTTGAAGGGCTACCTCCGACCAACCCAGCCATTGCAGTACCACGTCGTTCCCCGTTTCGCGTTTCACTGGCGCGCTCCCTTAAATGCCGTGAACAAAATCAGCTCGTCGCCTTCGTCGAAAGACGGCGACGACGGCCGCATTAAGTGACGTAGCTCTTGATACACGACAAAGAGAAGACACTTCTTCAACTGCGCACGCGCTGACCTGACCGAGTTCGTCGAATGAACTTCGTCGGCTCGCGTGCGCAAGGCGCATGGGCTCACCTTCGGCAATGCTAAGTTGACGGCAGACGGTCAACGGTCCGCTGCGACGACACGCGGTGGCGCTGACAGTCACCTTCACAGGAGGCTGTTTCTATGTCCGGAAGTAAGAAAACGTGCTACGCCACGTGTCCCAAGTGCGGCGATACGGTCGCCACCACCTTCGACCCGCACCATGCCATGCATGGCGCACACCTGCTGACGCACGGAAGGCATTTGCCTGGGCTACTCGGCATGGCGACGGCTGCGATCGGCGCTGGCATGACCGCCTTCACCGCGACGAAGAGCTGCCGCTACCATTGCGACTGCGGCCATTCTTTCTTCGCGATCGGCGAGTAGCGGCCATCACGCCCGCTCCGCCCAGTTGGCGGGGCGGGTTCTCTTATCGGTTAACAGGGGCCGATCGACGTTGTAGTCTGCGCCAGAACAGTGGCCTCCTTCGAGGCGGGCTAGAACGGCGCACTGACTCGCGACGATCTCTGTGTCTTTACGCCGACTCTTTGCGTCCTCACATGAGGTGACGTGGAAAACTCTTTCAACGATTAGTTGTTAGCCCTAACCTTTGACGGATTGCCCTTGCGGGCAACGTTAGCACTTATAATGAGGCTCGTCGGCCGCCGAATTCATCATTGATCGGTGACATTGATCGTCCTCTCTCTCACTACTTACTACACATTGGAGAGTGTCTATGGCCCGCAAGAACGCCGGCGGCGTCAATCGTTCGCAGCTGATCCGCGATTACAAAAAAGCTGATGCCGAAATCGGCCCCAAGGCTATTTCCGAAGTAATGCTGGCCGATCATGGGATCAAGGTCTCGCCACAATATGTCAGCACGGTATTAGCAACCGCCAAGAAAAGAAGTGGCAAAGTGGGACCGGGACGCCGGCCAGGTAGAGCCGCCGGACGAGCCGGTTCTCTCGACCACAAGAAACTGGTAAAGGCCAAAGAATTGATGGCGCTGATGGGAGGCGCCGCCGAGGCGAAGGCGGCAATCGCTTTGATAGAGCGATTGCTTAAATAGTTAAGAGTCGCTTGCCATGCCCGGCGGTCGGCCTGGGGCCTGCTCTTTAGAAACCAGCAACGATGTGACCACTGGGTCCTGTGCGTCGGTCTGAAACGCCATGACCCGATCTGCCTCGACAATTTCGGCCGCCCGATGGACGCAAACCATCTGGAAGAGTTTTCCCAAGCGTTCTCCGGCAACAACGACCTTCACGCCCGAAAAATCGACCGTGAAACCCTTTTCTGGATCTGGGGAGCGAATCTCCGTTAGCGAGATGTAGGAAAATGCGATCACTTCGCGGCTTGCCTTGCGAAACACGAGCATCAACTGCGGCCGGCTGCCGATTCGACCACTAGCGAGTGCTTCGTATTCGACAGCTTCGCTACCTTCGGCTGAATCGACTGATGCCGATCTAGCTCCGTTCTGGAGAATCGAGTTCAGGCTGGAGACGTTATTTCGCATAGGTCATTTCCTTTACACGCGTTTTCTCTGGTCCGATGCTGGCAGCCAATGTCTTGGCGCGGGCTGTGATCCGGCGGACCTGCTCCTTGATCCGGCGGCGCTGCCCGACGAACTCAAACGCGGTTAGCTTATCGGCCGATTGCATGACCGCCTGCCGCAGCGCCGCCTTAGAATCCGTATAAATTCGACCTTCCTTCTTTCCCCGGCTAACCGACACATACCATTGCTGACGACTTGCCGCGCCGAAGCTCTCCGAACTCTCGGCGACAAAGACGCGTTGCACGCTGCGACCTTGGCTACCGATACTTGTCTGAACATATCCATGCGACACGTGGCCAAAGTCGTGCTTGACTCGCCAGCCATTGTCAAGCAGGAGATCGCCGTTGGTTTCAAATCCGGTCACGCGGGCGATCATGCCGTTGTTGATGCGGTGCTTGCGGTCGGAACTCGTTCCTCCAGCCGTGAACCTGATCTGTTCGCCGATCGCGATATCAAGCGTCGCTTGACGGTACACCGAAAAGCGCGCGGAGGCTTTCAGCAGTGAATTGGGAAGAGTTTCGCCGACGACAATCCTTTCCCCTTTTTGATGACCGGGCGCGTTTTGGTGAAACACGATCACCATGCCCGGTTCATAGGCCGCTGTGTCGGCCTTGTCCGCTTCGGTCATGTGAAGTGGAATCAAGCGGCTAACGGTCCGGAACTCTTCTTGGAGGACGTCCCTTTCTCGGAGTTTGCTCCGAATGGCTTCCGTGAGATGCTCGGCTTCGCGGTGGGTCGGTGCAATGACAAGAGCCAGGTCTTTTTCGTTGCCGGGCTGCGCCAAGGCATGCACGAAGTCGCGGGCAATTTCGGCATCCCGTTTTGCTTCGTCGGGTATCTCCTTAATCCACTTGAGGGCATCGAGCCGGTCGAAGCCTTCTTCCAGATCCCCGTCCGCCAATGCGGCGACAGCCTTTTTGTAGTCCCCGGACTGCCGTTGGATGGTGTGAACCTGCGCGGGGCGCAATCCCGCGTAGGTTTCCAACAGTCGGAGGATTCCGCCGCGATGGACGCTGCCGTGTTGGCGGTAGTCACCGGATAGAATCACGCGGGCGCCTTTCTCGCCCGCCAGATCGAAGACTTGTCGAAGTTGCTTGGTGGATAACAGCGATGCTTCGTCGATCCAAATCACCTGCCCGGCCACTTGATCTTGCAGCTTCTTGTTGACCAGCAATTCGGCGACGGTGGTCGCGTTCTTAAAACCTTCGTCGCGGAGAACTTTGCGGCTGGCTTCGGCGCTGGGGGCAAAGGGGAACACTTGGTGGCCACCCGATTCCATGGCCGCTACAGCCTCCTGCATGAGGGTCGTTTTTCCGGTACCGGACCCGCCGCGAAGGATCTGGACGCGGTCTCCGCTTCCCACCAGTTGGGCAATGGCCTCTTTTTGTTCGTCGGAGAACCATTCGCGAGTACATTTCCAATGGGGTTGCAACGGTTTCTGCGTACCGCGCCCTGCCCTCGCGAATTCCAGGACCGCTTGCTCCTCTTTAAGCACTCCCTTGGTGGTGACCATTTTACGGCCCAATAAGTCGCGATTGAGGACGCCGTGTGGCTCAAGCTGAAGCTCGACATCGTTGATCGTCACATCTCCCAAGCCCCGACGCAGCGCCGTGGCGAGCAAGTTTCGCTCAGGAACCACAGCTTCTCTTTCAAAACAATGCTCGACCGCATGGGACATCGCCTGAACCGGCGTTGTTTCGATCGTTGGACCATTTGGGGTTGGAATCGGGCAAACGCTGAGGCTCGCGACTTCATCCGCAGTGATCCGCGATCGCCAATCCTCCTGCAACTCGGGCCAAGTCGTCGTCTTGGCCTTGGCCTCGCGCGACTTGGCTCCCAAGTCCCCCTTGGCGTCGGGGTCTTGGACCCCTTTTTCATAGGCCAATTTTTCGATCTGATCGGTCCGCCGCTGGAATTTGCTGCGGATTGAATTGGGAACACTTGTGACGTCCCAGAATTTCCCCTTGCGCTCAATCCCGTAGCCGAGGCTTTTCGCGTGCTTGGAAAGTTTCGAGTGAAACAGCGCCTCATAGTATCCGGCGTCCCGCTTCTGGTCGCGGAACTGCGCCGCTTTCCAACGCTGCTCGACGGGATCGAACGTGGCGTTGAACGTGAACGCGTGGATGTGAAGGTTGGGATCTGGGACACCGTTGACTGGCCGCGCCGTGGTGTGGAGATACGAAGCGACCACCAAGTTACCCGTCTCGCGTTCCTCTTGCCTGCCGAGCTTGCGGACGCGGGTCTTGGTGTCCTTCTCGACTTCTTCCATCGTTTCGGCGGCGGCCTTGCGGACGGCGCTGAGAATGCGGTCGTCGCCGCCCAAGGCATAGGCAATCGAAAGTCCCTTGGGGACATTGAAATTGAAATCGTACCCCACCGTGCGATCGCTCTTGTTGCGCGGCGTCAACTGCTTGCCGGTGCGCGGATCGAGATTGTCACATAGCGCGTCGAAGTCTTTCTTTTCGACAACACCGGTAAGACCTAGCAGTTCTGCGCCTTTGCCGTGCCAGAGCCCGGCCAGTTCCTGGCCTTCGCTCAGGTAATCGCTGTGGCTGTAGTAATTCTTGGCACCGGCGGACGATTGGTTTTGGATGATGCGTAACATGCCGTGCATTGTTACGCATCATTCGTTGCAGATTCCTTAATGGCGCACGGCCGGAATGAGATCTGATTGCTTCGCAACGCTCCGAATCTCGCACGAATTCACACAGGGCAGCGGCATGCCGAGGCTAGCACTGCTACAGCCATTGATCGTCAGCGGGGGGAAATGCAAAGGCTGAGAAGCCAGCGAAGAATTGCCGGGAGGTCCAAGCGTGGTCGGAGATCGATCTTGATACGGTCGATACTGAGTTGTGGTCGTACCGCAATCTAGGACTCTTGCCATGATCCGCCTCATCTTCGAACGGCTTCACTACCGGGCTTTCGCGATTGTCCTCTTCATCGCGTTCTCCTCATCCCGTTGCACGTACCACCAACTCCGCAAAAATACGGTCGGTCAGGCCGTGACGATCAACGAATTGCACCAGCAGCAAGTGCTGGACAATCTGGCGATGTTTTCCACAAATCCCGATTCACTGCCGTTCTTCGCTCTTCCCACGCAAGGCACGTCGGAAATCAACGATCGCGGCAACTTCTCGCCAGTTTTCACGTGGTCGCGTTTTGCTACGGCCCCCTTTGTTGGCGACGTCCTACTCAACACGGCGCAAACGACTTTAACCGCCGAACGCGCCGCGAAACAAAACTGGACGCTGAATCCGATCAACGATCCCCGAAAACTTGAACTGATGCGATGCGCCTACCAGCATGCCGTGTCGGGATGCGTTGACCAAGGAATGCCAGGAGGTTGCCCCGATTGCCAACAGCGTTTCAACCGCTTCTACACCGGTGACAAGGACACGGCCCCCAGCACGCTTAATATCACGACCACGTGCCTGGCCTGCTCTTGCGATTGGTTCTGCGTGGGTCGCAAGTGCGATGTGCCCCGCTGCTGCGACTCTTTCGTGGGAAAATACTGCGACACCTATGTTTGGGTGCCGCCGGAAGGCCGGGACCAGCTCAGCAAGTTGACGTTGGTCATCTTAGATTTTGCTCTCAACGATCCCAAGAAGCCCAATACCAAGGAGGTCGTCCATTACCTGGATGGGGAAGGTCGATTCTCCGACATGCACCACGCCGCAACTCGTGTTACGGCAACCGTGGCAATTACAGACACGAATCAATCCGTCCTTGCTGCACCCTACGCCTCCAAAATCAACGCCATTCTACAGAAACACGGCATCCCTTCGGCAGATCTTGATCGCCGCCCACTAAACGAAATCGTAGCCCAAATTGCCGCGGCAAATCCTAACGACGCGGTTGCCCTGGTTGAGCTCCTGCATCGTGCCGGTTACTTGCCAGAGGAGTCGGTCAAGAGCTTCAAGGCGAACGGTACAAGTCTCGACGGCGGTTCGGAAATCGAGGCCAACCGCATCCAATTGACACCGACACCGGTCGACGAAGGTCCATCTCGACCGAGCGGTACGCCACCGCTTCTGCAACTGAATCAGTTGCTGGAGACGGTTCGGTAATTTCGACTTCTGGCCGGCAACTAACGGGTGCAGAATGGGCCTAGGGTCCAACCTGCTCCCTCAGCCGATCGAGGTAGTGTTCCATCGAATGGTCTTCGATACGCGGATTGGCGGCCGTAATTCCCGCGGCGCGGCCGCGCCGTCCAACGCGCACGCCTTTGAGTTCCGTTCGATGGTCTTCGACCGTACCGCTATCATCTTCCTCCCCCTGGCTTGTTGTGTTTGCCTCGCCGGTTCGCGACTCGGGATCAGGGTTTCGCCGGTAGCCGCCATCCAAGAAGTGAATTTCGTCCGCAAAATGGCGGTAGTTTGGCGGCACCCGGGGCACAATATCTTGGCCGTGGACAAAGCGAAGGGTCTGGCTTTCAAGTACAGGCCGTAGATTTTTCCGGAGCTTTGGCCCAAGCAGACGCGGCTGTCCGAACGTGATGATGCCAGCCAAGGATCGCTGTTCAACAAGAGCCTGGTCATGTCCGCACGACATTGCCAGTGCGCCACCGAGGCTATGGCCGGTGATCCAGACACGGTCATTCGGCGTCTTCGCCAGTTCACCGTCGATATCGGCCTTGAAGGTCTGGTACGCCCTTTGGAAGCCATGGTGCATTGCGCCGCCACGTACCAGCTCCCGACGGATCTGGCCGTTGGCGAACCAGTCGGCCAAATCGTCCGTCGTTCCTTGAAAGGCGATCACGATAACGCCAGGCCGTCGGCATATCCACGCAACCAGATTGTCGTGGACGATAGCGCGGCCGGAGGCAAAGCCCAGTTCCCGCGCCTTGGTGTCGGCGGTTTCGGGAGGGTCGTAGACATGCAAACTTAGCTCGGCGAGCACCAGTCCAGCGAGGAAACCATCGTCGTCTTGTTCGGCAACAAGGGGCTTCTCCAGTCGCTTTAGGGAGCGAGACATTGGATCGAGCTTTTGGTCATTGCCGTTTGCATCGGGACGAACCATCACCTCTCCTTGCGTCAAATACCAAGCACCAACGAGACCAATGCCGATTAAGAAAAGGATCGCCACGCATCCGCAAGAACAAACGCAGCCGAGGCCCCATTTGGGGGCTGTTTGTTCGGTTGATTCCGCTTCGACCGTCATTCGCTCCTCCTCTTCAATTCGCTGCACTCCTCATTGAAGTGGATGTGAAGGATTTTGAAAAGTCGCAACGAAATTCGCCGGGACGCGCGTTAGCCTCCTCGTTACCGATCTCGGCTGCGTTTTGCACCGGTCTCGGCTAGTAACTGGTCTACAAGTGCGTTGTAGGTACGTTTGCCGTCGATCAAGGCGGCGGCTTCACCACGCTCCCCGTACTGTCTGGTATAGACGTCTTCTTCCTGGCGATAGGTCCAACCCTCGGACGTGAGTTGGTTGTGGATTTCGTCCGACGGCGGATTGTTGAACGCAAGTTGCACCTGTTTAAAGCGATCATATTTGAGGAACCGCAGGCCGACTTGGTTGTTGTGGGCCAGGGAGAACGGCACGTTCGGATCGGGATAAGACGGGCGACGATCGAGCACTTCGTCGGACAAACCGCTGCGCCACGTTCCCGCTGCGCCGTCTTGTCGTTCCGCTTGGTCGCCATGCGAAACGTCTCTCGCTGGCGGCGCGTCGATCGATACCGTGGACGCCGGTTCTCCAACCGGCGCGGCCGGAGCGAGTTTCTCGACGGGCGCCGTCGGAACGTCGGAATCGACGGGTGTTTCCGCTTGAGAGGCGGGTTCTTTCTTTTTGCGTTTGGCCATAACTCCTCGTTGCTTGTGGTTGAACAGGGCGACACTTAGCGCTCCGTCTGTTCTATGGCAAGCACGAAGTGGGGAAAGCGTTTCGCGCACGCCCGGCCGAAGAAGCCAGAAGGCAATGAAGGGCGCCACGATCGAGGCCCATTGGGCCACTGAGGCCCAAGGTAAGGCTTGACGGACGGCCCAAGCGTTAATACATATCAGCCGTTTTTCAATGACCTGATCGCACCTCGTTGAGTGCGATTCGGTCGATAGGAAGGATCGGTGGCGCTCCATGATCGAAGATGCTAAGACATCCTGCGGCACGCGGCACACGGTGATGAATACAGGTGGTGCCGACATCGACTACGAGATGCGTTTTACGCGCGATCCCAATCTGATCGGGCAGTACAAGCGGCTGCGCGAGACCCTCTACGAGCGCGATCGCCGCTTCCAGGGATTTCGCAGGTTCACGCAGATCGGCGCCGAGGACTACGAAGATCCTGATCACCAGATGCTGATCCTTCACAACGGCAACCGCTGCTACGGCGGCGCTTGCCTGCGGATTTCCACGCCCTCCCAGCCGACCATCCTCGATTTGGAGAACGATATCCTGCCCGATCCGGGCCGCTACTATTTCTCCCTCCGCGAGCGTTTTCCTGAGATGGAACTCGATCGCTACGCCTACGCCGAATTCAATCGGATCGCCTTGCATCCGGCCTTGCGTAAGGGAGAAGCGACGCGACGAATCTTCCGCGCGGTCCTGGATCGCTGCATCGATTACCGCGTCCGCTACCTGTTTGGCATCGGGGACAAGGTCCGGATTCGGCTCTACCGGCAGATTTACACTAACGCTGGCATGGATTGCAAAATTCGCGACGACGTCGATATTCCGATCCGGGACGAATACGAAGGGCTAAAAATGCAACTCCTGTGGGGTGACATGAAGGGCTTTCATACGACGGAGAGCGACCCGGAGGCGAAGATTCTGCTGGAGCCACTGAGCGGTTTCGAGTCCGCGTTGGCCATTCAGTAACCCGATTGAGGCGTGCTGCTGCTGGCCCGCACCATCACTTCGAGCAACTGGATCGACACGGACGTGCCTTTTACATGTTGGCCAGGTCTCCAGCCTTGGTGCAGCGGACCAGACAAATGACAACGGATCTCGACAAGCAGAGCTTTCGAAGAGGGGCTCGGCTAGGAAGGCCTGTGAACCATTCGCGATGGTTTGTGTCCTGTCCGCCGACCCGCAGTTCATTTAGCAAGGGACGAGACGTGGATCGAAGCAACGAAGAATGGTTTCATTGCGAGAAGTTCTGGGAGGAGATGTACCCATTCATGTTCTCGGAGACGAGATTCGTTGCGGCCGTCGACGACGTCCCGAAGATTGCCGCCCTAAGCGGAATTTCTACCGGAAGCCTCCTCGATCTTGCCTGTGGACCCGGACGATACGCGATCCCGTTCGCACGGGCCGGTTACAGCGTGACCGGGGTGGATTGTACGAGTTATCTGCTGCGGAAAGCTCGTGATCTAGCGATGCGTGCGGAAGTCAGCGTTGAATGGGTGGAGCAAGACATGCGCGAGTTTCTCCGCCCCGCCACGTTCGACCTGGCGATCAACCTGTTCACGTCGTTCGGATATTTCGACGAGGAGGCGGACAATCGACGTGTTCTGGAAAACCTCTATGCCAGTCTCAAGCCCGGCGGAGTGTTCGTCTTCGACCATCTGGGCAAAGAAGTCCTCGCAGCAAAGTTACAACCGACACTCTCCGAGGCATTACCCGACGGTCGCCTTCTCGTTCAGCGGGTTTCAGTGATTGATGACTGGTCTCGGATCGAGGGGGAATGGATCGTGGTGGGAGAGAATGGCAGATCCTCTTTTCACAACCGCCACTGGCTGTATTCCGGTCAGGAGATTCGCGGGTTGCTGAGTAGTGTGGGATTTGCGGAAGTGTCCCTTTATGGAAGTCTAGGAATGACCCCCTACGGCCCACAAGCGCAACGGCTCGTGGCCGTGGCACGCAAGGCTCAATCGTAACGCAGTCTCGTCTTCGTTCGCCATGATTTCGGACGTTGGACTCTGCGTTGGTCGTTCAGTGACCCGATTGAGGCGCGCGGTTGCCGTTGACCCGCACCATGACTTCGAGCAACTGGGGATCGACGTGGACATCTCTTTTGCCGATGTTGGTCAGATCCCCTTCCATCGCTACTCTCCCTTCTTCCATGACGAAGCCGATCATGCCGCCGCGATAGATGAAACGCTTGGCGGAACTGACGGTCACGGTCGGCTCGGTCCCGAGCGCGGCCAGGATGTTGTCGACCTCGGTATCCTCTCCGGCCGGAATGAAGAAGACATCGCACTCCTTGAGGTCACGGATGGCCTGATACCGCCGCACCGGCGGGAGTTGGCCTTTTAATTGCTCGGCGACGTAATGCTCAAGCATCTGCCCCGCACTTTCGTCGAACGGAGTGTCCCGCTTTTCGTAATAGCAGAATTGCCGTGCGCTGCGTGGCGGCGAGCCGACCGACACGTACCGGTACATATTGAGGAGAAAGGCCGCCCGCACTTGTTCAGGCGACTTGGTAGGCTCGGCGGTCGTCCCAGCAGTAGCGGGCAATGCGAGCCACGGGAGAAGGAACCACCACGCGATCCGAACGTTCTTTTTTCTGTCCATCCTGCTGAGATTCCTCATTCGTGGTCTTTTTCAGAAGCGAACGCTCACGCGACCATACACGGCGCGCGGAATTTCGTTGGCGGTGCCGTCTGGCGGCGCACCGAATTCCTGGTGCTTCGTGTCGAGCAGATTCTGGCCCGCCACGGACAATTCGATCGTTTCACTGGCCTTCCAGAGCACTTGCGTATCGAAGCGGAAATATGCGTCGACATTTTGATTGGGAACCCGCCCGACGTAATAGCCGGTGTTCACGAGCCGGATGTCGTGCGGTAGATAAAGCTGTGAGCGGAGCATGAAGCGATGATGCGCGACGTCCCTCTCTTTCCCTTGGAAGGTGGTATCCCCACTCGACGCGTCTTGCTCCAGCATCAGGTTGATGTAGCTGTAGTTGGCCAGCAAACTCCATTGGGACGTGACGTCCCAATTCGCGCTCGTCTCGAATCCATACGCTTTGCCCTGGCCCAGATTGGAGTAGTAATACGGCAGATAGACCCCATCGGGCGCGCCGGGCTCCAGCGTGGCGAGCTTGTCGTAATCGTTGAGGAAAGCCGTGCTATCCAGCGTGATCGCATCCGTGGGTTTGACACGGTAACCGATTTCATAGGCTACCAACTCTTCGGAATCGAAATCCCGGCTGCTCCGCAGTTGCACCATGTCCGGCGGAAGAGCCAGGACGTTGAGCGCCATATCGCTGTGTTCGGTAATGCTCGGCGTGCGCACGGCGCGGGACACCGCCGCCCAAAGGGTCTGCCTATTATCGGGATACCAGGCCAGCCGTGCGCTCGGCTGCATGTTGAATCTGCTGAAGCGGTTGTGCTCGAACTTCGAGCCCAGCGTCAGATAGAGTTCCTTCGGAACAAGGGCCACCTGGTCTTGCAGGAAGGCGCTAAAAATACTCTGCCTCACGCTCGCGTCATTGGCAAAAATCGTATTGGAGCCCGTCAGTTCGGCGCTGACATAACGCGCTCCGGCACCCCACATCACGTCGTTACGCTCATTTGCCTTCCAGGCCGTCTGATAGTCGAAATCGAGCGTGGCGATATCCTGTTTCAAGGACGAATAGTCGGGGCTTTGGAAATCGAAATAGGCTTGAAAGGTCGATTGCAGGGTAGGACTATGTTTTTCTTCCCACCGCCCCAGCAGATTCAAGCCCTTGGAATGGATCTGGTCATGGAACGATTCGATGCCGTTGGGATCGGTCAATGAAGGAATGCCCAAATCCAAATCAATGTCGGCGTCGTAGACGTCTCCTTGCAATGTCATCGTACGGGCCTCGGAGATTTTCACATCCGAGCGGAATCCCGCCTTTCCTTGCGTCCAATCGTTGTGGCCGCTCGGCCCGGCGACCGTATCGGTCGCGCCGCGCGCGGTGAACTGGCCATAAGCGCGGTAGTAGGCAGTTTCGCTAACCTTCCCGCCGTAGCGAACATCCGTCAGCGAATGATCGAAGCTGCCGACGGTTTGGGCGGCATAACCCCCTTGGGTCGCGTCCGACCTTTTCGTGATGATGTTGATGATGCCGTTGACCGCATTCGCTCCCCATTGGGCCGCGCCGGGACCGCGAATGATTTCGATGCGGTCGATATCCTCCAGCGGGAGGTTTTGGACATCCCAATAGACGCCGGAGAACAGCGGCGTGTAAATGGTCCGCCCATCCACTTGCACCAACAGCTTGTTGGAGAAGAAGGCATTTCCACCGCGCGATGAAATGGCCCAGTTGCTCGAATCGAAGCGGGCCACCTCCAGTCCGGGAACGCCCCGCAGCACTTCGGCGATGTGGGTCGCGCCGGAGGCCTTGATATCATCGTTGGAAATCACGAAGACGGCCGCCGCCGAGCGAAAAGAATCTTCCGGCTTGCGCGAGACGGACGTGACGATCTTGCCGAGGCTCTCCAAAGAGAGATCGTCCAGGTCTCCTAAACCCGCCGCTCCTAAGTCCGGGGCGGCCGTTGCCAGCGCGGCCGCAGGCAACCAGAGAATGCCGAGCATCGCGCATGAGAGTGTTTTTCGCATGATTCCCCCAGTCGGCAGGAAGAAGTCCTGCCAAGTGGGGTAACCGTACCAGTAAATAGTTAAAACAATCCTTAAGAGTGTTGGCTTTTTGACGATCCGGCATCGTTCGATTTCCCTTGTGCCAGTTTGGCCACGATATAGTAATCCTCATCGTGTTCAGGCACTTGGGCTATTTCGGTCGCGCTTCGGTAATGGCGCTGCAAGGCTTTGTAGGAGATGGTTGCGACAATTCGAAACCCCAGCCGCTCCATGAATCCCGGCATCGCCGAGGGCGGACGATACCACTTTGTCTCCTCCGCGCCGCGCTCCAATATGAAGCGAGTGAAACGTCTCAACAGATCCCGGTCACAGTCCGGCGCGGACAGCGCCCCGTACACAATCTGCAGGGAACCCGTAAACAGGCTCTCAAGCTCCGCAAAAAGCCGCTTGACCTGGGCCTCCGTGAGGTACATGAGCACTCCTTCCAAGATGACTATCGTCGGCGCCGCCGGGTCGAAGTGCGCATCGGTACCGAGTACCGCAGCCAGTGGCGTCTTGCCCAAATCGGCCACCTCGAAACGGCAGTTGCCGGGCAAGGCGTAGCCTTCCCGTCGCAGGATCGCAAGTTTGGTGCGCTGCGTTGCCGACAGATCGATTTCGAGGAAGCGCGCGGCCGGCCATCGCTTCGCCGTCCGCAGTGCCAAAGTATCCAGCCCCGCTCCCAGAAGGATGATCTGCCTTACGCCGCGATCCAGTCCGGCGCTGAGGTGACTTTCGATCCAGCGCTTGCGAAAGAGATAGTGCTGCGTCATTCCGGGGACGTAAAGCCTGTCCATCAAGCCGATCATAAGCCGTGGCGGCAGCCCGTAGATGAGGCGTTTCACCAAGGAGTCCCTTCCTTGCCGCATGAAAACGCGGTTGAGAGAAACGCTCTCCTCGGAAAGCACATCCTCGGAAAAATACTTTTTCCATCGCGGCATCTCGGCAAGCTTGGCGAGCCCCGCAGCGATGATGTAGGCAGTTGCGCTGATCTTCGTCATGGACTATGGATTAGGGCATTCTGGCTACGAATGCGAGTGTTTCTTTATGTCGTGGGTATGGCTGACGTTGGCGATTGGGTGCGAGGTGCCGGGCACGATCGCGATGAAAGTTTCGGCGGGATTCACCAAGCCAATTCCCTCGCTGGTGATGATCGTCTGTTATGTTTTCGCGCTCGGGTTCGTGAACCTGGCTTTGCGGGAAATCCCGCTCAGTATCGCCTACACGATCTGGGCGGGCGTCGGCACGACGCTCGTAGCGCTAATCGGCATCTTCCTATTCGATGAGCCGGCCACGGCGCTGAAGATCGGTTCGATCGCCTTGGTCGTAGCCGGTGTCGTCGGCTTGAAATCTTCCATGTAGCGATCAGGGGCGCTTCGCGCCCAAAAGCCATCTCGAAAAGCCATCGGCAACGGAACACGCTCTTCGAGCCTCTTTTGCCCCTTGCAGCCCGATAAGCCATCGAAGCCAAGTGGGGAGCGGCTCCCCCAGGGTGTCCAAGGTCAAGCCCTTCGGGTGGAAGGCCGGCTCCTCCCCGATCTTCCGCGCTCAGGGCTGAACGCCCGTCGCTTGTGCAGACCGGGGCCCCCTCCACCCTTCCAACCTTGACTCCCTTCCCCCTCGGATCGTGAGCTTTCGCCCCCCACGCTCAGTGGAATGAGCGCGGGGGCTCTTTCCATTTCATTGCAAGAGGGAGCCACGAGGCGCATGCGGAACCAACCGCAAGCCAAGAAGCGAGCGATCAAAAAGCGATCTCGCGATGATTGGGCGAGGTCTTTCGCGCGGCGCGGAGTTGAAACGCCGGTAGTCCATCTTTTCCATTCTCAATTTCAACGTCGTTCGCCTTCGGCGGCACAGACTCATGTTGCGCATCGACGCTCAAGGCGTCGGATGCCGCCAACCTGCGAATCCTCGCCGTGACGGGCTCCTCGGCCGCAATGGTTTTGCGATCGGTTCGTTGAGGAATGGCCTCGACACTGTTGGCCGCTCGTAGGGTTTTGATATCTGCCGCGAGGCTTTCCACGCTGGGGCCGTCGTCGCTTTTTTGTTCGTTGGTTGATGCCGAAAGCTTTGCCTTGAGCGCGTCGCGAAGCCGAGCCAGTTCCGACAAATAGCCGTCATGGGGAAACGCTTGTCCCAACCTCGCTTGGTAATCGCGAAGCTGCGTCTCGGCGATGGCCAAGTCTTTTTCGACCCGTTCCAGGTCGAAGCCGTGCGATTCGGCAAGCCGCTGGAGCGCGTTCAGGATCGCTCGCGGTCCCTGATGCTCTCGCGACAACCGGGAGCAACGAATCGTAGCCCCTTCGAGATAGACATCCGTTGGCATGGCAGGGTGAACGATCATGCCAAAGCTGAGTCCTCGATACTTCCCGAGGTGGATCTTCGTTTCTTCGCTTGCGAACTCAGGAAGTGCGGCAAGCCTGCGGCCAAGAACGTCTACGGCTTCGTCGTGGTGGCAGGGATGACTCCCCACTACCACCCGATCACTTACGTGCTCAGCCAAGACGCTTTGATCCGCCCGGAGTTTTCCCAGACGCTTGGATAGGCCTTCGATTTGTTTCGGCAGATCGCGAACACTCCGCCGCGCGACATACTGCTCGTCGAGATGGTTTTTCTTGAGGACGGCCAGCCGCTGCAACTCCGCATCGGCCTCCGCGAGCGTCAGCACTGCGGGATTGCCCGAGGCGATCGCCTTGACTTCGGCATATGACAACTCCTGGCCGCCAATGTCTTCGGCCCGACGCGCCGCGTTGTCGCCGGTCATGACCTGGCTGATGAAACGGGCCTTGGTCTCCAAAGCCTGCCACATATAGGCGTCAAACGAGCCCTCCGTCACGTAGCGATAAATCGCTACTTCCGGGTTCTCGTTCCCCTGGCGAAGAATGCGGCCGTCACGCTGCTCGACTTCGGCGGGTTTCCAAGGAGCATCGAGGTGATGCAAGGCAATCAGACGCTTTTGCACATTGGTGCCGGTTCCCATTTTTTGAGTGCTCCCCAGGAGGACGCGTACCGCTCCATTGCGCACTTTCTCGAACATCGCCTGTTTCTTGGCGTCGGTCTCCGCGTCGCCAATGACGGCGATTTGTGAGCGCGGAACTCCGGCGGCAGTGAGCTTTTGGATGATCTCACGATAGGGAGAATAGCCCCAGTCAGTCGGATGGACGCCCATGTCGGCGAAAATCAACTGTGTACCGCGTGTCGGCGCCGTCTCGTTCCAAATGGAAACGACATTCTCGACCAAGCGGTTCACTTTCGAGTCCGGGAACTCTTCCGCCTTCCCCATCAACATCCGAGCGTCCGTGGCTAATTTCCGGCCGTCGGTCGTAATGGCCAGGGCATTGTCGATCCGCGGGTCGATTTTTTCATTGCGAATCCGCTCATAGCGTTTGACGAGCTGTTGCTGCAACTCCTTCTGCTCTTCCGACATCGGGCAAGCGACAATGATCGGCTTGCCTCCCTTGAGTCGCGGCCTTGGCAAATTCAGCATGTCGGCGGTTTGAACGTCGGAGAACGCCCGGAACATCTGCTGGAGTTCCGGCAGGTTCGTGAACCGGGCAAATCGGCTGCGGGGACGCAATCCCGCGCCATCGGGTGAGAGTTCCATCGTGTCGACGACCTCGCCGAACGTCGCCGCCCAGGCATCGAAGTGCTCGATGCCCCGGCTCTTGAGCCCATGCGGAGAGAGAAATCGCTGCATCGTGAACATCTCGACCATCGTGTTGCTGATCGGCGTTCCCGTGGCGAAGGTGACTCCGTGTCCAGGCCGAAGCCCGTCGAGATACTGCGCCTTCATGTAGACATCGAAAGCCCGTTCGCTCCCGCCGGTCTGAATCCCGGCGACGCGTTCCATCTTGGTGGGCGTCTCCAGGTTCTTGAAGTAGTGCGCCTCGTCGATGAAGACATGATCGACACCCAGTTCGTCGAACACCAAGCCGTCGTCTTTTTTAGCTTGGGCCAGGAGATCCTTGAGTCGCTCGGCCCGGGCGGCTTTTTGCTTTTCGATCGTCTTGATGAGATTGCGATTGCCGCGCCGGTCGGCGGCGTGTTCCCTCAGCAACTGGTCGTACTCGGCGATTTGGTCGCGGAGGAACTTCTCCTGGTACTCCCGCGACATGCCGATCCGCTCGAAACTGCTGTGCGTGACGATGATCCCGTCCCACTCACCACTGGCGATCTTGGCGGTTAGGAACTTGCGGCGGTCCCTCGTAAAATCTTCTTTGGAAGCCACCAGCAGCCGGGCATTGGGATAGAGCTGCATGAACTCGCGGGCGAACTGCTCCAGCAAATGATTCGGGACGACATACATCGGCTTCTTGATGAGCCCGGCTTGCTTCATCTTCATGCCGGTCGCCGCCATCGTGAACGTCTTGCCGGCACCGACCACATGGGCGAGCAAGGTGTTGCCAGCAGTCATTCCCCGCCATACAGCATCGGCCTGGTGAGGCCGGAGGTGAACCGCCTGGTTCATCCCCGGAAAATCCAAGTGCGAACCGTCAAAGAGCCGCGGCCGCAAGTTGTTGTAGGTGTCGTTGTAGATCCGCACGAGCCGTTCGGTCCGATCGGGATCGGCAAAGACCCACGCGCGAAAGCGTTCCTTGATGAGCTTTTGCTTTTCGCGGGCGGCGACGGTCTCTTCTTGGTTGATGATTTTTTGGTCATCTTCCATCGTGTCGTAGATCGTCGGCGACTTCATGTTGAGGGCCAGCTCAAGCAACCATGTACCATTCGCCCTTGAGGTGCCGTAGTCGGACGTCGCGGCAACCGAGGACTTGGCGGCATACTGAGCATCCAAGCTCCACAAGGCGTCACTCTTGAGGTAGGCAACCGAGACGTCCGAAGGATCGACGCGAAACAACTGCGCGGCGAAGGCCTGAATGTCGCTGGCGGGAATCCACGGTGCACCGAGGTTGGCGTCAATGTCTCCCGGCAGCACATCCTCGGGTTGCACCTCTCGGAGTGCTTCGACGTTGCGGGCATACTCCGGCCCTGCTTGTTCGGCCCGGGCGAGCTTAGTGCGGACATTCCCCGAGAGATAGGCGTCGGCAGTTTGCCACCCACTGGACTCCGGGTCGCGGAAGAGGAGATCGCCCAGTTCGTCGACGACTTGCGACTCGGGCTTGCTGTAGAGGGACGCAATATAGGGAACGTCGACAACGCCCCGTTGGTTCAGAGAAACAAGCAGGCCTTCCTCGGCACTGCGCACCTGCGTGACCGGCGGCGTCTTGCCGACGACATCCCGCAACAGGATCGCGGCCTTTTCCGCCTTTCCCGTCGTCTCGTCGTACTCTTCCAGCGACAGGACGAGCATCGCATCGGGATCTTCCTTGAATTTGACGACGTTCGGCATCCGGCGAATCGTTGCCCCGTCGCTCGTAACGCCAAATGTCGTTTTATTGATGGGGCCATAGGCCGTGACGAACTGATCGTAGGCCCGGTTCAGTTCCCGCCGGGCGTTGTCACGGTGGTCTTGCGGCCAGTCTTCGTTTTGGGACTGGAGGACGCGGCGCGCCCGGTCTCGCAGGCCGATCAGCGCGGCCAACCGACGCCCGGTCATCGAACTGTCGGACCGCAATGTGACTCCGCCATAGACGACGGGAATTCCTTGGCCTCCCTGCGACTGATAGATGGTGCGATCGTCGCCGACAAAGAAGCTTCCTTCGTCGATGTGCGGCTCCGCCGGTGGCGGCGTGAAGGATGGTGGCGACGAGGGAGTGTTTTCACGAGAGGACTGGAGCTTGGCGAAGGTCGGTAATCGCTCGATTGTCTGGTGCAATTGCCCAGCGAGATCGCCGTTGGATTCGACGCTCAGGCCGTCGCCGCCGTAGAGCGTGTTTTTGCGGCTCCAAGTACCGAGGACCATTTCGGGGTGATTCACGAAGTAGCGGTTCACCGGAACCTCGGTCCCCTCGAAGTTGATGGGAGCAAGGCTAAGCCAATTGTCATCAACATGCTGTGCAGGTTCGCCGGACGGACGCTTGCGGAAGAAGACGATGTCGGTCACGACCGCCGTTCCCTCCCGCTTGAAGGCGTCGGAAGGAAGCCGGATCGCTCCCACGAAGTCGGCCCGCTCGCCAAGATACTCACGGATGGCGGCGTTTTGCTTATCAAGTGTGAAATGGGTCGTCACCACGGCCAGCACACCGCCAGGCTTCAACGCATCGATCGACTTGGCCAGGAAGAAATCGTGCAGCGAAAGCCGCTGGCCTTGGTACTCTAGCTTCACATCCGCGAACGGGACGTTGCCGACGACCGCATCAATGCGTCCTTCGGGCAAACGCGTGTCCCGGAAGTTCTCGATCCGAATGTCGTGGCTTGGGTGCAAAGCCTTGGCAATGCGTCCGGAGATCGAATCGAGTTCCACGCCAATAAAATGCGCATCGGGCTTGGCATAGCTGAGAAAATTCCCCGTTCCGCAGCCTGGTTCAAGAATCGTGGCCGAATCGGGTACGCCGAGCTGGCCGATCGCCTGATGAATTGCTTCGATCACTGTCGGCGATGTGTAGAAGGCATTGAACGTGGTCCGCTTTGCACTTTCGTACTCGATCTCAGTTAAGAGCGACTTAAGTTCCTCGCCGAGAGTTCGCCAGCCGTCGTCCTTATATTCATCCGTGACCGGATGGGGAAAAATCGACAGAGCAACGGGACCGAAGCCGGAGAATCGGGCTAGGACGCGCCGTTCATCGTCGGTCGCCGGACGGCCTTCTTGTTCGATCGTTTTTTGCGTGCGAATCGCCGCCAGAATGTCGCGGGCTTTGGCTTTTTCACCCGCAGCAAGGGTCTCGCGAACCGGAGTCGCCCTATCGATGACAGGTTGATGAGTGACGGGTGGGCT
This sequence comes from uncultured Pirellulaceae bacterium, assembly GCA_964636985.1. Classification (GTDB taxonomy): domain Bacteria; phylum Planctomycetota; class Planctomycetia; order Pirellulales; family Pirellulaceae; genus CAZWSX01. Next base: position 294,469 of record CAZWSX010000005.1, read on the forward strand.
GGGACGGTTGTCGAGCTGGTCGGCCGGAACAAGATCGAAAAGAGTCTGACGGTTTCGCTCATGCTTTAGTCGTTCAACGTGTCCCCAGACGACTGGTCGGGAGGCGACTCCGTTTCGAACGACATTTCCTCGAACGACACGGCCTGCTGGATGCGTTCCTCCATCTCCTTGAGGGCGATCTCGCTCGCCATCGTCGAGACTTGGTAGGAGTCGAGCCCCGGATCGGCACTCTTGAGTTCCTCGATCAATGTCAGGTGACGATCTCGCAGTTCGAGTGCCAGTTTTTCCATCAGAGGCAAGAGCGGTGGGCGATTCTCCTTGGGAAATCGCTTCGCCCACTGTTGCAAGAGTTCCAGAACGATTGTCTTGTACAGCATCGGGTTCTCCTGTTGATGAGCTAGGTGTGAGAAAACTGGCATCGGCATTGCCGTCGAAATCGAACAGCCGGCGTTGCCGCCAATGGGAAACGTGCTTGGCCATCGTCAGCCAAAGACCGTCGCGATCGGACGGCGTCGTTGGCCAATCGCTCGGCAGCTGGGTTTTGGCTTCTGGGTCAAGGACATGCGGGACTTCTCCGTGAGGATAGTGGTTCAGAAAGGAACCGGCGTAGCACGACCGATGATTGCGCGCAAGCGTCAACGATTTGGCACAAGTGAATTCAGCGCCGCCCGAACCTCAACGCCCTCTCCTCCGTCTGTAGAATCGCGAATCCCAGGAAAACCCATCTGCCTATGTTGCCCGCATCAGGCAATTTTCAACGAAGTGAGACGTGCGATGGCCACCGTCCGACAGTTACTCACTGAAGCTCTTGCGGCACTCGATGTTGCCTCAACGCTGGAACGCCACGAAGTACTCCATGCTCTTGAGACGGTCGGCAAGGCTGCCAAGGAGTCCGGAGAGAACGTCGACGAGTTGCGATTCGAGCTGGCAGCCGCGTGCCTCGCTCTCTACGAAAGGTCCAGGGTTTGGGGCACCTGTTACGGACCGGAGATGGGGACGATTGACAAGGACGGTAAGCGGATCGATATCCCGCCGATGGAGTCGATCACGCCGGAGTGCATTGGCTACTGGACCGAGCGCATGCACGCGGCCCGCTATCCGGCACTGCGCGCCCGCTATGCGGACCTGGTTTGGGACCTGAGCGACAAGGCGACTGGTAAGAAGCCGCCGATCGTTGCGGCTCGTATTGCGATCGACGGATACGTGGAGACCCTGACCGCGCATCCGGAAACGCCACCCGATAGTTGGGGCGACATTCGGAAGCGCGTCATCGATTTGGCCATATCCATCGGGGACGAGGATTGCTTGCGGCAGGCAGTTGCAGCAAACGTCGCGTATGCAAACGTAAAAGTGGATACCGAGGAAGGCGATTTCCGCCTCCGATCCTTGTTCGAGATTCTCAAGACCATTCCACCCAAGCGGCGACCCCAGGTCGAGTTTCAAGCGGTCGTTGACAAGCTCCGCGATCGGCTTGATTCACTCAATGCCAAAGAGGCTGACCAATTTAGAATCGATCGATATGCCTTCCCATTGGCTGACTACTATTGGTCGTCACAGCAGCGCGAGGACGCGAAGACCGTCATGCGAATGTATGGTGCCGCGGTAAGACGCATGGTCGAAAAGACCCCGATGGCGATACTCGGCGTCGGCTGGCTGAGGCGGCTTCACAAGCTCTACGTTCGCTATGAAATGCACGACGAGGCGAAGCAGGTCCTCAACGGTATCGAGGAGCTGCAACCACGCGTGCCGCACGACCTATTGCCGATTTCCGTTTCGCAGCACATTTCCAAGGAGGAGCTTGAAGAATGGCTCGACTGGCTCATCACCGACGACGCCGATGAGAGCGTTGTGAATTTGACGGGGCATTTTTTACCAAATGTCGCCGAACTACGTCGCCAGTTCGAAGTCCTAGCGAACGACTATCCATTGAGCCAGATGTTCGCGACGGCTTCCGTCGACCACAACGGGAGAGCCATCGCAGAGACGGCATCCGATGACGCCGAAGGCAAGCTAATTCAGCATATTTATCAGGATACTCAGTTTCGCAACCCATTCCTCGGGTTCGGACTGGACCGTTTGTTTGAGAAGCATTCAATCGGACCGGACGAAGTATTTACGTGGGTTACCGAGTCGCCCGTTTGGCACCCGCACCGACATGCCATCCTGCGGCGAGGAATCGAAGCGTGCTTCGCGGGTGACGCGATTGCCGCTGTCCATATTCTTGTCACCGAGATTGAGAGCGCGATCCGAATTATTGCCGATGGACTTGGACTGGCGACGCAAAGGCAAAACCGCATGGGCGGTTTCGACCTGAAGAATCTCGGCGATTTTCTCGCAGATGAAGCGGTCGCGGCATTCCTCGGCGAGGATATTGTGACCTATTTACGAGTCGTGCTCACCGACCGTCGGGGATGGAACCTCCGCAACCATACGTGCCACGGGCTCATTCCGGCTGCGAGTTTCACACAGGCCGCGGCGCAGCGGTTGCTGCATATCGTTTTGGTACTGAGTGCAGTTCGTACCAAGACTGAGACGGAGGCTCAAACGACAGAGCGGCCGTCTGAACCTCCCGGTTCGGCTGATATGCAGCCCCAAGCGAAGCCGACAGCCGATGGCCTGGGAACAAGTTGCGGATTGGAAAGCTGAATTCAGCAACCTTGTTGCCGGCACGACCAGGATTGCTGAAAGGCCCCACAAATGACCTTATCCAAGACATATTGAGCCAAATTGCTTGGCCAAGAAACGAAACCGCCCGCGCCAGGACGTGGGGGGCAGGGTCTCACGTCGAGTCAGCGGGCGGTCTCAATGGCCTCAATGTATCGCTCCCTCTCGCCTCGTCAAGAAATATCTCGAAATCTAAATCTGCCCACCAATCAGAGTGGGTCCTCAGGCGGTGTCATTCTCGTTATGTCTTATTGCAACCTTCTTCTAATATCTCCCACGGCCCTTACAATTCGCCGGATGCGACGATAGGAGTGAGCCATGGCCCGTCGCAAAGGGCTTCGCAAATCCCGCATCCGTCCTCCCCTCACGATCGAACAGATTCTCAAGTGGGCGGACCAGCACTTTGAGGAACATGGCCGCTATCCCAATGTCAATTCAGGCGTCGTGACCGGTACCTTCGATGAGGTATGGCGTCGGCTGGACGAGGGCTTGTGCCAAGGCCATCGGGAATTACCCAAGAAGCCCCGATCCTCTCTGGCCCAACTCTTGGAAAAACACCGTGGCGTGCGGAATTCGGAGTTTCCTCCCAAGCTTGTGCCCGACAAGATCGCCAAGTGGGCACACCAGCACTTTCTGAAAACCGGCAAGTGGCCGCGCGCCAACTACGGAGAGATCGACGGAGTCCCGGGCGAAACGTGGATGGCGATCGACATGGCGCTGCGAAAAGGCAAACGGGGCCTTGAAAAAGGAAGTTCGCTGGCCAAGTTTCTCATGCGGCGGTTTGGAGTGCGAAACCTGAGCGAGCTTCCTAAGTTCACCGTCAAACAAATTCTCGCCTGGGCGGACGCCCACATTGCCCGCACCGGGCGCCGTCCCGTCGCGAAAGCCGGCCCCATTGCCGAAGCGCCGGGCGAAACGTGGCTGGCGGTCGACAAGGCGCTCCACAAAGGCTCTCGGGGATTGCGCGGCAAGCAATCGCTGGCCCAATTGCTCAATCGGTATCGGCCGGGGACTCAGCTACGCCGTCCGAGCAAGAAGAAGTGACCTGTTTGCCCTCTCTCCTCGATGCGCTCAGGACTCTTGCTTGGTGTCGCCTGTTCTTTTCGAGCATTCGCGGATTGTTGGCCAGTATTGCGGGGGAGTTTGAAGTTTCGTGTCGCTGACGTTCTCCACTTGGGTTGATTGCAGCATCGGTCGCCAATGCGGGCTGCATGATGCCCCTGCTTAAAGCCGCCGCCGGGTCGGGCAAGCAGAAAATCGGCTCCCCCTAAAGGTAAGAGCCCCCAATTTTCAGCTTGCCCGATGCGCTTCGCCCCGTCTGAGGCGGCTTTGGGTCGCTGGGCATCGGGCCGCACAGGGCGACCTGAATCACTCAAAAACCAAGGAGAACTTTATGTCCGACACTCAAACTACTTCCAAAACTCCCAGCCACTATGCCTATCACGTTCGCCAACGCGAAGGAAAATCGGGATTCTTCACCAAGATCGGGGCTGCCTGGCCACACCATGACGGCAAGGGCTACAGCATCCAACTCGACATGGTGCCGCTCGATGGCTTTCTGTCGCTTCGCACCGTCGAAGAAAGTAAAGACTAGTAACCACTCCGGGCGGATTTCGGTCCGCCCGCTTTGTCCATCCGTTAGAGGAGTATCGAGTATGTCCAACTCAAACTTAGATGACGTCGTTGAAGCAGCCCTGGATGCGTTTTGGGGCACCGTTGTCGAACACTATCCGCATGCCCAATCGGGAGATCTCAATCCTGCAACATGCTTTCGCTTTTCACGGCTCGCCAAAGAGGCGATCGAAGAGTGGATCTTCTTGAATGTTCCATGAATTGGGTGCGACACTGAGGTCGAACGCCAGTGGGGGTTAACCAATCCGCTGCGAAAACTCTTCCAACGTCCGGCCCACAAAAAACGCTTTACTCGACCGGCGAGACTGTGGCACCGTGTGGCCGCAGGGAGGTAAGTCATGTTTGATTTAACAGCCAATTCATCTTTCGACGACGAGACTTTAGGAACCGCTCACGCTTCCGAGGCGGCTCGCCGTTGTACCGCGAAATGAACGCGGCTAATGTCGCCGAACCGATGGAGCGAATCTTTCACGTCCTCAACCTCGGTGCCGGAGTCCAATCGACGGTGCTCTATCTCATGGCCTGCGACGGAGTGATTCCTTGCGACGTAGCGATCTTCGCCGACACGGGCGAAGAACCGCAAGCCGTCTACCACCATTTGGACCATCTGAAAACCCTCGCCGGCCCGCCGATCTGGATTCGCTCCAAAGGGAAGATCGGAGATGATCTTGTGTATGGACGAGGCGAACATGGCAAGCGGTTCGCTTCCATCCCGGCCTTCACCCAAGACGCGGCGGGAAAGATCGGCAGAATTCGGCGCCAATGTACCAAAGAGTACAAAGTGGAAGTGGTCGAGCGGGCGATCCGCCGGGACTTGCTGCATCTCAAGCCTCGTCAGCGTATTCCGGCAGGCGTCACGGTCTATCAGTATTTCGGGATCAGCCTCGATGAAGCCGGCCGCGCCCAGCGGGCCAAGAAACGGTTCGAATCGGTCAAGCACTCGCAGCCCGTCTATCCTCTGCTCGACCTAGGTTGGACTCGTGCCGATTGTGTTGCATTTCTGCGCCGGCGTTTGTCCTACGAAGTTCCCAAGTCGTCGTGCGTCTTTTGTCCATTCCGCACGAACCAATCGTGGCTCCATCTGAAGCGACACGACGCTCAAGGTGGCGGCGAGCGGTGGAGGTGGACGCTTTGTTGCGAATGCCGGGGAGCGTCGTTAATCGCGGTCTTCGGCAACAGCTCTATTTGCATCGCAGTTGTCAGCCGCTGGATGTGATCGACTTCGAGGCCCTTGCTTCCGACACCCTCGATCCGATGACTACCGGAGAGTGTCTCGGCGTCTGCGGCGTTTGACGATTCCTGTTGCCGGATTCCCATTCATTGATTGTCGTGGTCGTTGATTTCCCTTGTCTTCTTGAATTGCTTGGTGCAATCATCGTTGATAATTCACTCGCAACAGAAAAGGACTCGCGATGCTCAATCTTCACTCTCGACTTGCCGCGTTCAACCAGCAACTCGCCGAGGTTGGCGCAATCGCCATTGTGTGGCGTATCGCCGACGTTCGGGAGGTGCGTCCTGACCTTTCGATAGTCCAGGCTAGGCAAGTGCTGCAAGCTATCCGGCAGGATCACGCGTCGGGCATGGGAATCTGCTGGAATACGCTCAGTGCTGTCGCTCATGAGCTGTTCGGCGAACCGATGTCCGCCAACGTCGCCTAGCCGACACAAGTTGCGGCCAAAGTCAAATCCTTTCGATGTGTGACCGCGGTTGTTCCGCATATTGCCGATTGGTCGGCATGGAGTGGCGTGATCTTTGTTCACACGGCGATTCCTTTCCTTGGATGAACAGGGTCGCCATTTGCAGCCTGAGATGCCTTCGCTTAAAGCCGCAGCCGGTTCGGGCAAGCAGAAAATTGGCTCCCCCTAAAGGTAAGAGCCCCCAATTTTCAGCTTGCCCAAAACGCTGTCGCTCCGGCTTGGCGGCTTTTGGTCGCGAGCATCAGGCCGCACGAGGCGACCTGAATCACAACCAAGAAAGGACGACGTTATGACGAACCAACCGAACGACCAACACCTTCGCGACGACACAAGCCACGCGGACGAACCACCTATCGAACACACCAAGATTCGCTACCGCGTTTGGCCGGACCAAGACGGTGTCGACGATACGTTCGAGGTCGAGTCCAAGATCGAAGGAGGCCGGATCGCTTGGACTGCGTACTGGAAGTACGACATGCCGCCCGAAGCGGAGCGGCGAGCTAAACGTCACGCACGCTTGGTCGCCCAGTTCCTGGAATTGATCGCAAACAATAGCATCTACCTCGACCTCCGCCAACTGAATCGAGAAGTTCTTCACTGGCGAATCGTTCACGGAGTCGAGTACATGCGGAGAAACTATCCCACCCTGTCGGAACCAGAGATCCTCGCGTTTTTTCATCGTGTCGGATACGACCAAGTCGATTCCTCGCTGGATGACTATTCATTGCTATGCCGTTACGAAGAGCTACTGAACAAGACCGCGTGAATGCGGCGGAGCTCTGCGGGAGTCTTTTGATCCGAACGACTCCCGCCACTCTTTACCTTGGGCGTGGTTTGCACCCGCCCGCTTTGATAACAGAAACGCCGCCATGGTCTCTCAAAGTGGGCTTCAGTATCCTCGTTTTCCAAAGTCGACTTCAGTTGTGCCCAAAGTCCTCTTCAGAAAATGGCACTTTTGCCAAAGTCGAGTGCAGTAAATGGCGGAAGTGTCGCCCTCTCTTTAACCAGCGATGCCGCGTCTCGCGGTCGTCCCGCATCGCTATGAGCATCGTCGCGGCGGTGACGGCTTGGATGTGGGACTGGCGCCGTATATGATTCCAAGTGTCGTCACCGCACGCTGGCTCCAACCATTGGCTCGGCCGCAGTCGGCTCGTTCATTCTTTGATGACTTTTGAAGCTAGCCGACTGTTTTTGTCGTCGCCAAACGCGACGCCAAACTGACCTTCGGTCAGTTGCCCGACTGTGGCCAATCGGCATCGCTTGCGTGAGCGGGCGGCGCGTCGTCGCCTCACCCCCCTCATGGCGATTCTGAATTGCCACCAGCGTTCTCGGAGTATCAGACGTCTTCCCTTAGCAGTGCTAAGGATAGTTTTACGGTAAAACTGCCGCTCAGCAGTCTTTCCGGATGGCCAACTGGCAGGCTGAATAGCCGCGCTGTTGCATGTCCGGCTGACATGTTTGCTTGCTGACATGTCAGCATGTTTACATGCTTACAAGCTTGTTTTCGAACAAACTTTCTTGTCGGCTGGCAATTGTGATGCGAGGCTTTCTGACAGGCTGAGCAACTGGCTGCGCAGTCGGCAAGATTTTCTACTTGCCAACATGGTGCGAACCGTGCTACGGCTCGTCCCATGATCATTGTCGTCGCCAACAGCAAGGGAGGAGTCGGAAAGAGCACGGTCGCCGCGCATCTGGCGGCCTGGCTGTGCGAGCAGGGGCACTCCGTTTGCCTGGCCGACTGCGATACCCAGTCCAGCAGCAGCGCATGGATTCGCGAAGCCTATCCCCAAATCAAAGCCGTTCGACTCAATAGTCCCGACGAGATCATTGAGGACTTACCGGGCCTCGGCGCCGAATTCGATTATGTCGTGGCCGATGGCCCTGGCAGCCAAAACGAAACGAGCCGCGCGCTGCTGATGCGGGCAGATCTAGCGATTGTGCCTGCCAAGGCGTCCATGCTGGAAGTCCGCGCACTGTCGATCGCGACCAAGGTTCTTCGCCAGGCCCAGGATGTGCGCAAAGGTGTTCCGCCAGCCGTGATTGTTCTGAGCATGATTGGCAAAACCCACAGGCTCACGCAGGACATGAAGGACGCCGCCCACGCATTGCAACTGCCGTTGGCGTCGACCGCCTTGACATTGCGTCAAGCCTACGCCGATGCGCCGGGCCAAGGAACGGTCGTCTGGAAGATGGGAGCCCGCGCTTCTAAAGCCGCCAAGGAAATCCAATATCTCTTCCGCGAATTGGTGCCGCAGGCCGTTCGCGCGAAGGGAACACCAAAACCCAAGTGAATGAGGAGGTCGTATCATGGCCGAACGTCGCACTTTAGTCCAAGGAGTTGTCGATCAAGAACCGCCCCGTGAGGAGATCGACGCCTTCGTGTACGGACCCAAGTCCAAGCCGCGCGCGCAGCCCGCCGCACTGGAATCAACAGGTATCTTGCCGCAGTTCTTTGGCCGAGTCCCACTTACCACCCGTGTTTCGCCGGAGGTCGCTTCGTCGGTCAAACGTGCGTCGCTCACGCGCCAGCTCGACGGCCAGGAGCCGTATCATGTCCAGGAGATTATGGAGGAAGCGCTTGTAACCTGGCTGCAGAGCAATGGATACGTGAAATAGCCTTGATGTCCTCACCTAGGACTGCCCCGCCGTTCGTACCACTTTCGGCAGAAGCCCAGGAATGCCGCATCGCGATTGCGTGGTGCTTCCGTGATCCAATCAAGCCACTCGCGTTCCAAATAGTTCACATCCCAGCCAGGAGCTAGTGTTCGAGCCTCCTCATAAGTCTCGGACGACAAACGGATCGTTGAATTAACGGACGGCAACTTGCAGAACATGGTACCTCGGTTACCGAAGATAATCATTTCGTCTGATTCCCAGCGGATGGAGTAATCCGGCATGTGGGAGTGGGCCATATCCTCCTCAATGATCGTTGAGATGAGCCGCCTGAACTCCTTGGAGGTCGAGAAAGAGCCACACTTCTTTTGGAGCTTTTCCAAGGAGATGCGCCATTCGGGCTGCCGCCCACAATGCTTCCGGGCAAGCTCGTACATGCGTCTTTCGAGCGGTTTTCGGAGGCGAAAATAGTCCCGATGAAGGGTGAGCACTTCGCTCCGTTCGATCGCGTTGAAGACCCAATCGGAGAGTTTGATTTCAACTTCCTGCATTCTTCCGTCGCGCTCTTCTTTAACGATCTTGGCCGATTCAATCAGGCCGAAGGTCTCGAAGATTTCCTTGCCACCCGTGACGATGTTCGTGCTGATCCGTGTTCCGGCCAGGCGCTCCATTGCCGCCTTAACGGCTTCGTATCCCTGACCATTGGTCATTCGGTTGGTGGCCAATAGCAAATCGTGGGCCTTGAACCGGACGATCTGAGATACCTGCTTGCCGGCATTGATGCCGGCCATCAACTGGCTAATGCAGTAGATCAAAATGTCACGGTCATGAACGGTGGCCAAGCCGTCCGCCGAGGGCTTAATCTCGACGTACACGTCTCCATGTTCGTAGCGACGGACACTGAGATCCGGCTTCGTCGAAAGCGAGAAGATGGGATGCTCCATCGGGGCCACGTCTGACTTGATGGCAGCGTCGAAGATGTCGCAGACGAAGAAGTCGGGCTGCGACCGCCGGTCCGGGAGAAGAGGTGAGCGAGCAGGCGGAACGGCAGGCGCTACCTCCGTATTACTGTCACAGGTAGGCGTCGGTGAATGGAACTCCAAAAGAGGAAGGGTCATGAAGGGACCATTCGACATTTCACCCACCGAGTCAAGTAGTTTCGATAGATCACCCACCCTTTCGATGTTTCACCCACCTGGGGCCGTTTTTCGATATTTCACACACCGCCGTTCGATGGTTTACCCACCCTGTTTCGACATTTCACCCACCGGGCGTTCCCAAAAGCGTCGGCACTTCAATAGCTTGCGCGCCGTCGTCCACAGCGTAACTCCTATCTAACACAAGTACTTAACTCTCTCTGCAGAAGTAGAACTGCTGTGCAACATCGCGGGGATTTTTATCCATCCAGTAGGGTGAACGACTGATCGCAACTCGGACTATGAAGCCATCATGAAGATGGATCTCTTAGCAGGATGGTGCTAGCGCAGTCGCTGCACCTCATCTTTAGCGCTAGAGCCTGAAAATATGGTTCAGGAAGAAAGGAAGGAGGCTATGCTGCTCCCCTGGTAACAAGAACCATTTCACAACCGATCAGCTCAACACCAGAACGGTTATCAACACCAGTAAAGCGATTCGAGTCCGAGTTCATCGACAAAAGCGGCAAAAAACCCACATTTCTGTGAGCTCCGGTCGTCAGCAATTTCGATCGATCGCTTCCAAATTCGAGAATGGCCACGGAACCGATATTACTCGCGATAAGAATCCTTGAAACTTTCTGTGGCGTCTTTTCAACCAATCCATCACTAGCAATAGAACGTTACTCGCTGCATTATCGTCGTAGTTTCGTCGAGGTTTTCTCGTGGCTCTCAATCGCGCGCTGTGGCTGAATTGCCGCCGCTCGAAAAATTCTCACATTGGAGGTTATTTACGCAGCCCAAAAGCAGGCTAGGATACGCCTCGCAATGGAGAAGGCAACTTCTCAATAAGGGGCGAAGTGGATTCGCCGCAGGATTGACCGATCGGGTTGGTGCCATCGGTAGGTGGCATACTCGGCATTGCCGAAGTGCGGGCAGTGATGCCTGTCTTGGGTGGGGTTCTTAAATCGTTTCTCGCCGTTGTTTTGTTCTAACTAAGACTTCGTTTCCAAGTCCTGGCGCATTCCTCCTCCTGCGCGTGGCTTGTGTTTCTTGAACACACCATGTTCGGCTGCGGAGAGCGTGCGCGCCTGTGAGGTGTCCCATGCTAACGCTCGCCCGAAATATGCGCCAGTTGTGGAACAAACGAACGAAGGCCCGTCGCAGCAAAGTTGAGCGAAAGCTGTTCTTGGAAAGCTTGGAACGGCGGGAAGTCTTTGCTGCCCTTCCGGTCGGGATCGACGACCTCACGTACTCCACCGCGCTGGACACGACCCTGACTGTCAGTTCAGGAAGCGGTGTGCTGGCCAACGATTTTCAAGTAGATAGCAATTCACTTACGGCGACACAAATTGCCGGACCGAGCCACGGTTCGCTGTCCAGCTTCAACAGCAACGGCTCGTTCACCTACGTGCCAACGACCGGTTACAAGGGGATCGATTCTTTCACTTATCGCGTGGACAGCGGAAGCGATCAAGGGAACACCGTGACGGTCAGCATTGCCGTCGGCACCGACATTAGCGCCCGCACCAATGCCGATAATATCTCCCAAAACGCCACCTTGCTCGACGGCGCCAATGTGATCACGCAGAGTTTGGGAAAGGATCTCAATCTCATCTATCGAAGCGACACGAGCCTGATTAAACCTATCATTGCGGTCGAAACGACGCTTCTCTCGGGCGCGAGCGTTCCCGACAGCATGAAGGCGGAATTGACGTTCAACGGCGTTTCCCAAGGCGTCGTTACGTACACGAATACCGGTCTCACGGCTGGAACGCCACTGCGCTTTGCTCTGGCAGCAGATGGAACGGGCTTGTCGACGGGGATGTATAGCTGGTCGATGAAAATCACGGCTACTTACAGCGGCGTCGACCATGATGTGACATTCACCGGCCAGCAAGCGATCGTGAATCGTTCCTCCAGCGAATTCGGCGACGGCTGGTGGCTTGATGGGCTCGATCGGCTTTACACGAGTGGTTCTGGCGCGTTGTTGGTCAAGGGCAACGGTGACGTTCTGTGGTTCGCCAGCAATGGTGCGGGAGGGTACAACGCCGCTGCAGGCGACAAGAATTTCTCAACGCTCACTTACGCTTCGAGCGTCTACACGCTGACCAGTAAAACTGGCGAACAAGAGTTCTTCGATTCCTCGGGCTATCTCACAAGCGTCGAGGATTCCAACAACACGGCCACGACGTTTACCTACTCAAGTGGTCGACTGACCACGATCACCGACCCGTTCAGCCGCACCACGTCGCTCACGTACACCAGCAGCAAGCTCTCCTCTGTCAGCGATATTGCCAGCCGCTCAACCGCGGTCACGATTTCCAGCGGCAAGCTGACGCAGGTCGATCTTCCGGACCCCGATGCCGGCGGAGCACTTACTTCTCCCCAGTGGAAATACACTTACGACGGCACGACCGGGCTGGCCAATAAACAGACCGATGCTCGCAACAACGACATCACGTACTCGTACAACAGCACGAGCAAGCGCCTGGAGACGATCACGTATCCGGGCGGATCGACGTACCAGCTGCGCGCGCATCTCCCGTTCGGTCTCAAGACGGGCACTAGCAATAGCATCGTCAAGATCGAGGACGTGAAGCCGTACTTCATCGATCAGTTGGGCAACACCTGGTACTTTCAATTGGACCGCTTTGGAAATGTCCGACAAACGAAGGACGTTTACGACGCCATTAACACGTCGTATCTCGATCCCAATGGCATGCTTTACAAGCTGGAAGCTGCCGATCCGGACGGAGCCGGCGCACTTACCAGCTCGACGACGAAGTTCGGCTACAACAGCAAGGAGGACCTCCTCAAGGCGATCAATGCCGATGGGACGTCCCGGTCGTACACCTACGATTCGACGCTCCATCGCATGCTCACAGCGACTGATGAACTCGGCCGGGTGACGACGATGACGATCGATTCGTACGGTAACATGCTGACCAAGACCAACAACGCCAGCAAAACCTGGACCTACACCTACAATTCGCGCGGCCAAGTCTTAACCGAGACGACCCCAGACCCCGATGGAGGGGGAGGTCTTTCGGCTCTGGTGACGAGCTATGCCTACGATTCGTATGGCCGGTTGGTAACGCTCACGAATCCCGATAGCACGACCAAGACCTACACCTACACGACCAGCGACCAGGTGGCGACGATCACGGATGAACTAAGTCACGTCACGACAAACGCTTACGACAATCTCGACCGATTGACGAGCATCACGGGCGCGGACCCTGACGGTGGCGGAGCTCTCAGCGCTCCCGTCACGAGCTTCCAGTATGACGCCAACGGCAACCGAACGAAGGTCACCGACGCGCTGGGGAATGCGACCGACTACACCTACAACTCCCTGAACTACCTGACCCAGCAACAAGGCGCGGACCCTGACGGAGCCGGAAGTCTCGGTCGTCTCACGACAACCTATACCGTCGACGCGATGGGGAATCGGACCGGCAAAACCAGCCCCGACATGATGAGTGGTTCGCTGATCATGACTTACGATGCATACGGTCGCTTGACCGCGACGGACTGGAAAGTTTCAACGTTTAGCAAGTGGACGGATTCTACCGAGTTCGACAAAATCGGCCGCAAAACCAAGCATACAGACAAGTTAGGCCGCGTGGAAACTTGGGATTACAACAACCGCGACCAGGTCACCAAATATATCAACAACAAGCCAGTATCGGGATCTGCGGCGGAATCGACGTATACCTACGATGCGGCGGGGCAAGTCCTCACATCAACCGACTTCCGCGGCTACACGACGACCTACTCCTACGATTCGATTGGTCAGCTCATCAAAACGATACTCCCAGATCCCGATGGCAGCAGCGGCAGCGCGTACTCGTCGATCCTCCAATACGGTTACGACTATATCGGCCGCAAAACCACCGAAACCGATCCATTGGGGCGGGTCACGACCACCGCCTACAATTCGCGCGGGTGGGTGAGCAGCGTGACGAGACCCGACCCCGACGGGGCGGGGGGAGCATCAGCGCCGGTCACAAGCTATACCTATCTGAATAATGGCTTATTGAGCACGGTGACCGATCCGCTCAGTCACGTTACGACCTACGCCTACGACAACCTCGACCGCAAGACAAGCGTGACAGCGCCCGACCCTGATGGTGGCGGAGCACTTACATCTCCCGTCACATCATGGACTTACGACGCGGTAGGGAATATCCTGACGGTGACGGATCCCCTCAGCCACGTCACGACATATGCTTACGACAACATCTACCGCCAAACATCCGTGACGCTAGCTGACCCTGATGGCGCCGGAGCGCTCACTTCGCCCGTCACGACCAATGTATACAACTCCGATGGGTTGCTCTACCAGGTCACCGACCCGATGAGCCATACCACGACGTACGCCTACGACACTCGGGGACGTGTGACGACCATGACGGACAACGCGGGGAACGTCACGACAACGGCCTACAACGACAAGGACCAAGTCACCAGCGTGACGACTCCCGACCCCGATGGGGCCGGAGGAGTGACGGCATCGGTAACCAGTTACACCTACGACATCTTCGGTCACGCGGCGACCATGACGGATGCGCTCAATGGCGTCACGACGACCACGTACGACGCGATGGGGAACGTTACCTCCTACGACGATCCCGACGGCAATACGACGACCTGGACGTACGACGGCCTAGGGCGCAAGATCACCGACACAAACGAACTGGGTAAGACCCGGTACACCTTCTACGACATGGCGGGGAATGTCGCCCGGACGATCAACCGCAACGGGAAGGCCATCCAGTACTTCTACGACGATCTCGATCGTCGCATCTACGAGCAGTGGTATGACAGTGCTTCGTCCCCTCCAACCGCTACCGATGTGACGACGGTGCAAGGTGCGACTGGCGCCACGAATGAAGTGCAGCGAGTCGGCTATTCTGGTTCCGTCTTTGGGGGGAGCTTCACGCTGACGTTTAATGGCCAGACGACGGGGACCATCGCTCACGACGCCAGCGCGGCGGTAGTGTTGTCGGCGTTGGAAGCCCTCTCGAATATCGGGGTCGGCGACGTAGCGGTGACCAAAGTCGGCGGAACTAATCCCTGGCTTTGGGAAATCACATTCCAAGGCGCGTTGGCTCAAACCAACGTCGCGCAAGTCACCGTCAACACGGGCGGCTTGGCGGCCATGCCGTCGGCCTCGGCCAGCACGAGCACGGTAACCCAAGGTGCTGCACCAGGGAATGAAGTCCAGACGATCACGATTGCCAATGCGACGGGCGGAACGTTCCGGCTCGCCTACGACAGTGTCTCGACGACCGACCTCGCCTACAACGCTTCGACAAGTACCGTGCAATCGGCACTGCAAGCTCTCTCGAACATCGGCAGCGGCAATGTCGCCGTCACGGGGAGCGCGGGGAACTACACGATCACGTTCCAAGGGGCGCTCGCCGGAACGAATGTGCTGTCACTCGGGAGCGACCCTTCCAAGCTGATCGCAGGCACGCTCAACCGAACCTTGACTTACGCCTATGATGCCGCGAGCCGACTCTCTAGCGTCGACGATCCGGCGGCCAACTACACGTACACGTACGATAACCTTGGACGCGTCACGAGCACAACGCAAACCATCGCTGGGCTAACGCCCACCGTCACGTACGCCAGCACCTTCGATGCTGCAAGCAATCGCACGCAGTTGGCGACGACGCTTGGCTCCACGGCCGACTTCAAGAACACGTACACCTTCGACAATCTCAATCGGCTGACGACGGTGAAGCAGGAAGGCCAAGGGGGTGGCAACACACTAGCGACGAAACTGGTCGACTTCGCCTACAACAAACTGAACCAGTTCACGCAGATCGACCGCTACCAGAACACGGGGCGGACGAATGAAGTGGCGGGCACGGCATTCACGTACGACACGAACAATCGCGTTACGGGAATCGCGCATACGCAAAGTTCGACGAACCTAGGAACCTATGCCTACACCTACGACAACGCGAGTCGGTTCACCCAGATCGCGTATACGAATGGAACCTCGGCCTGGAACTCGAGCGACGACTTCACGCACGACAAGAACAACCAACTGACAGGGGCCGACTACGACAACCAGACCGATGACACCTTCACCTACGACGCCAATGGCAACCGGACGGCGAGAAACGGTACGAGCACCACGGTCACGTCCAACAATCGGATCAGCACCGACGGGACCTACAACTACACCTACGACGACGAAGGAAACAGGCTGACCCGCACCAAAATCAGCGATAGCTCCAAGGAAGAATACACCTGGGATCATCGCAATCGGCTCACTGGGGTGACCTACAAGAACTCCGGCGGCGCAGTTCTCAAGACGGTTACGTACGCCAACGACGTCTACAACCAATTTGTTCGAAGGACGTACGATGCAGATGGTCCTGGTGCAGGGGCGGCGGTTGACCGGTTCTTTAGCCACTTCGACGGCCAAGTTCAGCTGCAATTGGAGGGAGCCGCTGCCAGTACCCTCAGTCACCGCTATCTGTGGGGGCCGCAGACCGATCAACTCTTGGCTGATGAAAATGTCAGCAGCTTGGGATCCGCCGGAAACATTCTCTGGACATTGGCCGATCACGTGGGGACAATAAAAGATATCGCCGACCAAAATGAAAGCACGTATGCCACCACGGTGACTAACCATCGTGTTTTCAACGCCTTCGGTTCATTGACAAGTGAAACAAACAGCGCTGCGGGCGAAGTCTTCGCCTTCACTGGACGAATGCTCGACGACGTCACTGGTCTACAGAATAATCTCAACCGCTGGTACGACCCCGCCCTTGGCCAGTGGATGAGCGAAGATCCAATTGAGTTCGACGCAGCGGACGCGAACTTGCGACGTTATGTCCACAACGATGCACTACGACTAAGGGATTCCGCTGGATTAGATGATGACAAACTTGCCGATGGAATAGTTTTTGAATCGCCTTATGAGATCACGTGGGAACACTTCAAAGGGACAATTACAGGAGGTTCGGCAGTAGGCGCCACGTCATATGTCGGAAACAAATGGGTTGGAAAGACCAATAAGATCAGCGTAATTAAATCTAAGACCGGAAGCAACGTTGAATATAGAGTAGTAGGTACAAACGATGTATTCGCAGTGTTTTCACCATCCAATTCAAAGAAACAAAAGGAAGCGACAGACGATGATTTATTGAGACATGAGCGAATGCACTATTACATTCAACAAAAGGCTGCTGACGAGCTGCGCGCCAAAATAGCGAAGTATCAGTGGTCGTACTTTCGCCTTCTTGAAAAGGATGAAAAGCTAACTCGACAAGAAGATGAGGAGATGAAAGAAAGGGCAAAAGCTGCATACGAAGAAAGGCTAAAAAAAGAAGCTCAAATAATTCAGAGAAAGTACGAACAAATACAATGGTGGTATGACAAAGATACAGATTGGCACCGAGATGAAACATACCAGAAAATGTGGGATGCGCATATGGACAACCAGCGTCCGCTTCCCCCAGAGCCCTACAACCCGGATACACCGCTAAATCCACCTAGCAGCCCGTTGAAAAATTCTCTTCACATCGTAATCTACGGCCAACGGAATCT